>NZ_LFYT02000152.1 GCF_001270065.2 Limnohabitans planktonicus II-D5 | reverse complement strand
CTTGCGACGCGGCGATCCAGCTGCTGTGCTTGTCCTGGCACTGGATTGCCACGCTTCGCTCGCAATGACGGAGTGGGGGCGCTCAATGACGGGGTGGGGCGATAAGACTTGGTTCCGTCATCGCGAGGAGCCGCCTTTAGCCGCGAGGAGCGAAGCGACGTGGCGGGACGCGGCGATCCAGCAGTTGAGCTTGTCCGGGCACTGGATTGCCACGCTTCGCTCGCAATGACGGGGTGGGGCGATATGACTTGGTTCCGTCATCGCGAGGAGCCGCCTTTAGCCGCGAGGAGCGAAGCGACGTGGCGGGACGCGGCGATCCAGCAGTTGAGCTTGTCCGGGCACTGGATTGCCACGCTTCGCTCGCAATGACGGAGTGGGACTGCAAACATCATGGGTATTGATCTATTGAGCCGTCCCGGTGAAGTTTGCGGGGTGACTTCAATCTTGCACCTTGTGAGAGCTAGCCCTGCTGGCGATCAGGCGCTTGTGGACCACAGGCTTTTCGCTTGCAAGG
>NZ_LFYT02000151.1 GCF_001270065.2 Limnohabitans planktonicus II-D5 | reverse complement strand
ACGCACCCGTTGCCAATGCAGCTGCTGTCGTGCCGTCATAGGTTTTGTTCTGGTTGCTCATGGCCACAGCCAAGTTGGCTTTGCTGATCGTGCCACCACCGACTACTGTTGAAACTGTAGTGGGCAAGTTGTAGTTGCTCAAATCTGCTGTGCCAGCCGCAAAGTCAGTTGCCACCAAGGTCGCGGTGACCGTTGTTGCAGCGTTCACGTTCTTGCTGTTGTAGGTGCCGCTGGCTTTGTTCACCGTTGCAGTTTCTGCCACGCCGCCCACTGTCACGCCCGTGGCTGTGATCGCACCCGTTGCCAATGCAGCTGCTGTCGTGCCGTCATAGGTCTTGTTCTGGTTGCTCATGGCCACAGCCAAGTTGGCTTTGCTGATCGTGCCACCACCGACTACTGTTGAAACTGTAGTGGGCAAGTTGTAGTTGCTCAAATCTGCTGTGCCAGCCGCAAAGTCAGTTGCCACCAAGGTCGCGGTGACCGTTGTTGCAGCGTTCACGTTCTTGCTGTTGTAGGT
>NZ_LFYT02000150.1 GCF_001270065.2 Limnohabitans planktonicus II-D5 | reverse complement strand
GTGAGCGATCAAGTTCGCATCGATCTTGTCTGTCTTGGACCGCATCAGGCGAGAGGCCCCATAAGACTTGATCTGAGCGGGATTGATGACGCTGACAGCGATGCCCTGATCGCAGAGGAACTCGGCCAAGGCCTCCCAATAGATGCCTGTGGCTTCCATGCAAACGTGCAGCTGGCTGAGCTGACAGGAGCTGACGCCATGGGCATCAAGCCAGGTGAGTAATTGGGCAAAGCCCTGAGCGTTGTTGGATAAAACTTTGTTGCGAACTTTGCCGTCGGGGCGAACCAACGCGCAGTCGAACTTGGATTTGGCGATGTCGATGCCAAGAAAATGTGTGTGCATAAGAAACTCGAAAGATCAACCTTGTGAATGCGGGCTCACACCAGAGGTGGGCCAAAGATACTGTCCGATCGTGGAACGAGGGTGAGTGCTTGGTGCAAAAAATCTACGTCACGGGCGGTAAAGCCCAAGGTCGGCAACGGCATCCAAGCACTCAGACCGAGGTGCCCCTCGGCCAT
>NZ_LFYT02000149.1 GCF_001270065.2 Limnohabitans planktonicus II-D5 | reverse complement strand
GGGCGCTTTGTCCGGCCGTGAGGCTGGTCATCGGTGCGCCTTGGGCGTCTTGGAGGGTGACCACGGCCGAGGGGGCCTTGGTGTCTACGCTGTAGTTGCCGCTGGTGCCCACGGCTCCTGCGTTGCCGATCAGGTCGCTGTAGGTGTTGGCCAGCGTGATGACGTTGGTGGTGTCTTCAAGGTTGACGTTGGGCGTGTAGGTGCCGGTCCAGACGATGCCGTCGGTGCTGACCAAGGTGCCCAATGTGCCGTTTTGCACCGTGACATCCGCGTTGCCAAAGTCTTGCACTTTCTCGCTGAAGGTGATGGTCAGCGTGGTGGTCTCGCCCGCTTGCAGGGCTTCGTCGGCCAGTTTGATGGTGGCTGTGGGCGCTTTGGTGTCCAGGCTGTAGTTGCCGCTCGTGCCTGCGGTGCCCACGTTGCCTGCAATGTCGGTGTAGGTGGCCGACAGTTGCACCAGGTTGCTGGTGTCTTCGATGCTGCTGTGGGCCACCAAGGTGGCCGTCCAGGTCAGGCCGTC
>NZ_LFYT02000148.1 GCF_001270065.2 Limnohabitans planktonicus II-D5 | reverse complement strand
TATGACAGCACGACAGCAGCTGCATTGGCAACGGGTGCGATCACAGCCACGGGCGTGACAGTGGGCGGCGTGGCAGAAACTGCAACGGTGAACAAAGCCAGCGGCACCTACAACAGCAAGAACGTGAACGCTGCAACAACGGTCACCGCGACCTTGGTGGCAACTGACTTTGCGGCTGGCACAGCAGATTTGAGCAACTACAACTTGCCCACTACAGTTTCAACAGTAGTCGGTGGTGGCACGATCAGCAAAGCCAACTTGGCTGTGGCCATGAGCAACCAGAACAAGACCTATGACGGCACGACAGCAGCTGCATTGGCAACGGGTGCGATCACAGCCACGGGCGTGACAGTGGGCGGCGTGGCAGAAACTGCAACGGTGAACAAAGCCAGCGGCACCTACAACAGCAAGAACGTGAACGCTGCAACAACAGTCACCGCGACCTTGGTGGCAACTGACTTTGCGGCTGGCACAGCAGATTTGAGCAACTACAACTTGCCCACTACAGTTTCAACAGTAGTAGGAGT
>NZ_LFYT02000147.1 GCF_001270065.2 Limnohabitans planktonicus II-D5 | reverse complement strand
CGCAGCAATAAGGGCGGCGACTACTTGTTCAGCCACAAAGCATTGGCCAAAGTCTTTCGCGCCAAGTTCTTGGCCGCCCTGCGTGAACAAGGTCTGACGCCGCCGGCGAACTTGCCGCAAGTGTGGGTGGTTGATTGCAAGCGTGTGGGCAGTGGTCACAAGGCCATCATCTACTTGGGCCGCTATCTGTACCGGGGCGTCATTCAGGAGAAGGACATCTTGCGCTGCGACGGCAACAACGTCACCTACCGTTGGCGCGACAGCAAAACCAAACGCTTGACCACGCGCACCGTGAGTGGCGCGCAGTTTCTACGCCTGGTGATGCAGCATGTGCTACCCAAGGGCTTTCGAAGGGCGCGCAACTATGGTTTCTTGCATCCGAACAGCAAAAGGCTGATCACCTTGTTGAAGTTGCTGGTGTTCAAGCGCCCAAGTGGCACCGCAACCCCATCAACGACATCTCAGACCACTCCTCGTGCGCAATGGAAGTGCGCGTGCTGCGCCGGTGCCATGAGGGTGCTACGCCG
>NZ_LFYT02000146.1 GCF_001270065.2 Limnohabitans planktonicus II-D5 | reverse complement strand
GCCGCCGATTTGCTTCGTGATATCTGCGAGCGCCAATGCATTCCCGAAGGGCAGCTCACGGTGCATTCAGACAATGGCTCGCCGATGAAGGGTGAGACCATGCTGGCGACAATGTGGCGCTTGGGTATCACGCCTTCGCGCAGTCGGCCCTCAGTCAGCAATGACAACCCCTACTCGGAATCGCTGTTCCGAACTCTCAAGTTCCGCCCGCAGCTACCTCTGGGGCCCTTTACCGACATCTTGCATGCGCGCCGCTGGGTGACAGATTTGGTCCATTGGTACAACACCGAGCACAGGCACAGCGCCATTCGTTTTGTAACCCCAACTCAGCGCCACGCAGGGCTTGACGGGCCAATGCTTGCAAAGCGCGAGGATGTTTACGCTGCTGCACGACAGGCCAATCCGAACCGATGGTCCGCAACTGCACGCAATTGGCACCCGGTCAACGAAGTCCACCTCAATCCCCATACCCCTAAACCCACGGAGAATAAAAACTTACGAAAACCAGCCTGAACCACCAAAATAAATGCGACAACTAG
>NZ_LFYT02000145.1 GCF_001270065.2 Limnohabitans planktonicus II-D5 | reverse complement strand
ACTGCGGCGGTGTGGTGGGCGTGATGCTCCACTTGCCTCCGGCGTCGACCACGGCGGTGCCGATCACATTGCCCAGCGGGTCTTTGATGGTGATGGTGTCGCCGGGCGTGCCGGTGCCAATCAGGTTGGGCGTGTTGTCGTTGGTGGTCTTGTCACCCTTGACGCCGGAGTCGGTCAGGGGGTCCAGCTCGCCGGTAGGCGCAGACGGACCTGTGGTGTCAATCGTCACGGGCAGCGGTGCGGCCGGGCTGACGTTGCCGGACGGGTCGGTGGCCGTCATGGTGTAGTTGTTCTGGCCTTCGGGCTGGGGCGTGGTGGGCGTGATGTTCCACTTGCCACCCGCGTCGACCACGGCGGTGCCGATCACCTCGCCCGCTGGGTTCTTGATGGTGATGGTGTCGCCGGGGGTGCCGGTGCCGCTCAGGGTGGGCGTGTTGTCGTTGGTGGTCTTGTCGCCTTTGACGCCGGAGTCGCTGGTCGGGTCGAGCACGCCGGTGGGCGCTGACGGCGCTGTGGTGTCAATCGTCACAGGCAGCGGTGCC
>NZ_LFYT02000144.1 GCF_001270065.2 Limnohabitans planktonicus II-D5 | reverse complement strand
CTTCACTGAACTAACCGGGGAAGATGTCTCTAGAATTATAGATCGAATTTATGCCTCAATTAACAATTTAAATAAAATGTTTAATATATCAAATAGTCAATATTTGCAATTTAATAATGGGCAATATATGCATTGTCCATTTGTAAAAATTGATGACCTTTCTAAAACATCTTTATACCCTGAAGTTGATAGATTAGGTTACGATATTCAATGGCTTAGATCAGCTGCAGGACAAAAATTTAAATTAGAATTCACAAAATATCTTGATGAACTTGCCGGAGATGGCAAATATATGGCCAAGATGAAAATTTTTTCTGAAGATGATGCATTATTAATAGAGCTGCCATCTGGCAGGGAAATATTCTGCGATATGGAGTGGGATTCATTCGAAAATTTAATTAGCTTTCTCGAACTTGAGATAGCCGCAACCACATCAAATGGAACCGTTAAATTAACTTGGAATTGATTTTTTAATTATTTTAACAGGTTGATTATAGAATTCAATAAAAAGTATAGAATTTTCACCCATTAACAGATCTTGGACGATTAGAGAAA
>NZ_LFYT02000143.1 GCF_001270065.2 Limnohabitans planktonicus II-D5 | reverse complement strand
TTGCTTTAATTTTGATTGGTGGTTGTTTTTTTTCGTGGTGGTTATTGCGGCCAAATCTCCACGAAGAAAACGTGAGAGCCGACCATGAAACTTTAATTATTTCCTCATACGGAAAAATCCTGAACTTTAACTTGGAGAATAATAAAATTCAATGGCAATATCAATCGAAATTTAATTTAAGTGGCAATAGAAATTATTTTTCATTAAGTGATAATATATTGTTGCAGCCTTTTGAAAGCGGTGAATTAATCGCCTTTAACTTAAATACCGGTAAGATTTTATGGCAAGAACATATTTTTGGTGAAGGCAAAGGCATGGGATTTGCTGTTGCAACACCAGATGGAATTGATCCTGATTATGTCAATTCGCTAAAGCCACTCTTTATGACGCAGCCTTTGATGACCAAGGAAAACGTTTACATAACATCAACCAATCAACCTATGAGTACAAATATTCCAGCTTTGTACAGCTTTGGAAAAAACACAGGCACGATAAATTTCGTACAAGATTTGCCAACTGTTTTTAACTTTTTCAAGCCCGTAGAATTTAATGGTTTTATTTTTGTTAATTCTGCAGT
>NZ_LFYT02000142.1 GCF_001270065.2 Limnohabitans planktonicus II-D5 | reverse complement strand
TGTGAATTCGTCATTGCGAGCGAAGCGTGGCAATCCAGTGTTCTTACAGGATGTCGCCGTACAAGTCTCGCCAACTGGGGTTGGTGGTTTCTATCAAAGACAGCTTGCGTGAACGTGAGCCAGACTTGAGTTGCTTTTCACGAACAATCGCGCTCTCCATCGTCTCGTGCGCTTCAAACCAGACCAGCTGGTTGACACCATATTTCTGAGAGAAGCCCTCGAACACATGGTTTTTGTGTTGCCAGATGCGCGCAACGAGGTCGCTGGTCACGCCGACGTACAAGGTCCCGTTTCGCGCACTTGCAAGCATGTAGACATACGGCTGTTTCATTTTTGCCTCCCTGGAATCACTCGGCATTGTCGACAACGCTCAGGCAAAGACTGGATTGCCACGCAGCGCTCGCTATGACGGTTTTCTATTGTCATTTATTGCTGGAGTGGATGGGGTCTTTTCACCTCATTTTGAGGAGCCGCCTTTAGCCGCGAGGGGCGAAGCGATGTGGCGTGACGCGGCAATTCAGCTTGAGCGCTTGCAAAGGCATAGACGCCCTCTTCCGTCATTGCGAGGAGCTTGCGACGCGGCAATACAGTTGTGGCGCTT
>NZ_LFYT02000141.1 GCF_001270065.2 Limnohabitans planktonicus II-D5 | reverse complement strand
CGGCTGCATTGGCAACGGGTGCGATCACGGCCACGGGCGTGACAGTGGACGGCGTGGCAGAAACTGCAACGGTGAGCAAAGCCAGCGGCACCTACAACAGCAAGAACGTGGCCACGGCAACAACAGTCACCGCGAGCTTGGCGACAGGCGACTTCACGGCAGCGACTGGTACTGATCTGAGCAACTACAACTTGCCCACCACGGTGAGCAACACCACCAGCACGATCGGCAAAGCCAACTTGGCTGTGGCCATGAGCAGCCAGAACAAGACCTATGACGGCACGACAGCGGCTGCATTGGCAACGGGTGCGATCACGGCCACGGGCGTGACAGTGGACGGCGTGGCAGAAACTGCAACGGTGAACAAAGCCAGCGGCACCTACAACAGCAAGAACGTGAACGCTGCAACAACAGTCACCGCGACCTTGGTGGCAACTGACTTTGCGGCTGGCACAGCAGATTTGAGCAACTACAACTTGCCCACTACAGTTTCAACAGTAGTCGGTGGTGGCACGATCAGCAAAGCCAACTTGGCTGTGGCCATGAGCAACCAGAACAAGACCTATGACGGCACGACAGCAGCTGCATTGGCAACGGGTGCGATCACAGCCACGG
>NZ_LFYT02000140.1 GCF_001270065.2 Limnohabitans planktonicus II-D5 | reverse complement strand
TTGATGGTGGCGTCCACCGCGTTGCCCGCTTGCAAGGTGCGTTCGATTTGCACATTGCCCGAGGCAATGGCCAGCGTGGGCGTGACGGACCACAGGCCGTTGTTGTCGACCACGGTGGTGAGCACTTCGCCGGTGCCGGGCATGGTCACTTTGATGCGGTCGCCTTCTGAGCCGCTGCCGGTGATGGTGGGGGTGTCGTAATAAGTGCTCAGGTCCGTCAGGGCGCCGCTGTTGCTGTTGTTGTCCAGACCTGCGGTGAAGGTGCCTGCCTTGGTGTTGAGCACAAATCGGAGGACGTCGGAGACGGCGATGTTGCCTGCCGCGTCCCGGACCCGTGCGTAGACGGTGTTGCTGCCTTCTATGGCGCTGTAGGTGTTGGTCCAGCTGCTGGCGTTGGTGCTGTATTCGACCACGGCACCGGCTTCTATGGCCGAGCCGGTGGCGCTGCCGGGGACGTTCAGGCTGGCGTCGATGGTGACCAGGTCGCCCGGGGTGCCGGTGTCCGAGGCCAGGGTCAGGATCGGTTTGACGATGAAGGTGTCCACGGTGAACACCAGTTGGCTGGCCGCGCCGGTGTTGCCTGCGGCATCGACCACGCGTGCGTAGACGGTGTTGCTTCAT
>NZ_LFYT02000139.1 GCF_001270065.2 Limnohabitans planktonicus II-D5 | reverse complement strand
CTGAACAGCCAAAGCCGTGTGCGCCAGTAAACGCTTGGCTTCCAGGGCAATGCGTTGATTGATGCAGCTTTTGGTGGACAGTCCCGTCGCTTCCAAGCAAGCACGGTTCAGGCTTTTGACACTCAGGCCCAAAGTGGCACTGAAATGCTGCACCTGGTGGTGTTTTGCGAAGTCTTTTTCCAACTGCTTTTTAAATCGTTCGTAATGTGCAAATGCCCGCGAAGGCGATTGACCTGGATGAAGCCCTGACGCTTGAACCAGGCACAGACGCAACAGCACATAACTCAGTTGCAACTGAAGCAGGCTCTGCCGGGTTGGTACATCGATGACTTCTGCGCTGTCGCGCTGCATGTTGCTCAGGCCGACTTCAACATCTTGCAGTACAGACGAGGCCAGTGAGCAATGGTCTGGCAAGGTGTCAATTTGAGTCGCCAACGCTTGTCCATTTCCAATTGAATGCAATCGCTCAGGGCGAAAAACAACCATCCATCCATGCCATGTTTGTGAGAAATCATGCCGAAATACTTGACCTGGTTTGATCAACAGATAGTCGTTAGCCAGGGCCGATACGGGATGGAAATCAATCCATGGTTGGGTTTGACCGGATGTGATCACCACCATG
>NZ_LFYT02000138.1 GCF_001270065.2 Limnohabitans planktonicus II-D5 | reverse complement strand
GCTGCCGACCACCGTGGGGCTGGTGTCTTTGATGTCGTAGTTGCCCACGATGGTGTTGCCCGAGTTGCTGACAGCCGCTGCGCTGCTGCCCGTGTAGGGCTTGAGTTGCATGCTGATAGAGCCGCCCACACCGTCGCTGAAGGTGTAATTGTTGCCTGAGACCGTGGGCGTCAATGAAGCGATTTGGTTGCTGCTGCCGTCCAGGTATTGCGCGGTGGTGGTGTAAGTGGGCGTGCTGCCATAGGTGGTCGTGGTGTTGGTGGTGCGCACCAACAATTGGTTCGCGGCCACGATGGTGTAGTCCCCATTGGCGTAGCTGATGTTGTAGTTGGCCGCGGTCAGTCCGCTGGCCACGAGTGCGCCGCTGTAGTGGCCTGCGGCCTGGGTGGCTGCATTGCTGCGGCTGATGCTCACGCTGCCGCCCAAAACACTGCTGGTTTCGCCTGCCACGAAGCCCGAATAGCTGACGCCGTTGTAACCCGCTGCATCTGTTTGCACCACAAACCGCGCATCTGAATTGGCCGCCACAGTGAGGTTGGCCTTGGCAATGCTGCTCGTGGTGTTGTCCACATAAGTGATGGTGTAGTTGTCCGTCATGTCCGCATTGCTGGCATCTTTGAGGGTC
>NZ_LFYT02000137.1 GCF_001270065.2 Limnohabitans planktonicus II-D5 | reverse complement strand
TGGCACGATCAGCAAAGCCAACTTGGCTGTGGCCATGAGCAACCAGAACAAGACCTATGACGGCACGACAGCAGCTGCATTGGCAACGGGTGCGATCACAGCCACGGGCGTGACAGTGGGCGGCGTGGCAGAAACTGCAACGGTGAACAAAGCCAGCGGCACCTACAACAGCAAGAACGTGAACGCTGCAACAACAGTCACCGCGACCTTGGTGGCAACTGACTTTGCGGCTGGCACAGCAGATTTGAGCAACTACAACTTGCCCACTACAGTTTCAACAGTAGTCGGTGGTGGCACGATCAGCAAAGCCAACTTGGCTGTGGCCATGAGCAACCAGAACAAGACCTATGACGGCACGACAGCAGCTGCATTGGCAGCGGGTGCGATCACAGCCACGGGCGTGACAGTGGGCGGCGTGGCAGAAACTGCAACGGTGAACAAAGCCAGCGGCACCTACAACAGCAAGAACGTGAACGCTGCAACAACGGTCACCGCGACCTTGGTGGCAACTGACTTTGCGGCTGGCACAGCAGATTTGAGCAACTACAACTTGCCCACTACAGTTTCAACAGTAGTCGGTGGTGGCACGATCAGCAAAGCCAACTTGGCTGTGGCCATGAGCAACCAGAACAAGAC
>NZ_LFYT02000136.1 GCF_001270065.2 Limnohabitans planktonicus II-D5 | reverse complement strand
ATCACAGCCACGGGCGTGACAGTGGGCGGCGTGGCAGAAACTGCAACGGTGAACAAAGCCAGCGGCACCTACAACAGCAAGAACGTGAACGCTGCAACAACGGTCACCGCGACCTTGGTGGCAACTGACTTTGCGGCTGGCACAGCAGATTTGAGCAACTACAACTTGCCCACTACAGTTTCAACAGTAGTCGGTGGTGGCACGATCAGCAAAGCCAACTTGGCTGTGGCCATGAGCAACCAGAACAAAACCTATGACGGCACGACAGCAGCTGCATTGGCAACGGGTGCGATCACAGCCACGGGCGTGACAGTGGGCGGCGTGGCAGAAACTGCAACGGTGAACAAAGCCAGCGGCACCTACAACGACAAGAACGTGAACGCTGCAACAACGGTCACCGCGACCTTGGTGGCAACTGACTTTGCGGCTGGCACAGCAGATTTGAGCAACTACAACTTGCCCACTACAGTTTCAACAGTAGTCGGTGGTGGCACGATCAGCAAAGCCAACTTGGCTGTGGCCATGAGCAACCAGAACAAGACCTATGACGGCACGACAGCAGCTGCATTGGCAACGGGTGCGATCACAGCCACGGGCGTGACAGTGGGCGGCGTGGCAGAAACTGCAACGGTGAACAAAGCCA
>NZ_LFYT02000135.1 GCF_001270065.2 Limnohabitans planktonicus II-D5 | reverse complement strand
CTCCGACGTTTGTCCGCTTCGGCACAGGCCCCATGTCGGGGTCTTCGACCACCGACCTACGCATACCGCGCCCGCCGTAGGTCGGTAGCTTTAGCTCCGACGTTTGTCCGCTTCGGCACAAGCCCCATGTCGGGGTCTTCGACCACCGACCTACGCATACCGCGCCCGCCGTAGATCGGTGGCTTTAGCTCCGACGTTTGTCCGCTTCGGCACAAGCCCCATGTCGGGGTCTTCAACCGCCGACCTACGCATACCGCGCCCCCTGTAGGTCGGTAGCTTTAGCTCCGACGTTTGTTCGCTTCGGCACAAGCCCCATGTCGGGGTCTTCGACCACCGACCTACGCATACCGCGCCCCCTGTAGGTCGGTAGCTTTAGCTCCGACGTTTGTACGCTTCGGCACAGGCCCCATGTCGGGGTCTCGGCCGTTTTCAAGCTAGTTGTCGCATTTATTTTGGTGGTTCAGGCTGGTTTTCGTAAGTTTTTATTCTCCGTGGGTTTAGGGGTATGGGGATTGAGGTGGACTTCGTTGACCGGGTGCCAATTGCGTGCAGTTGCGGACCATCGGTTCGGATTGGCCTGTCGGGCAGCAGCGTAAACATCCTCGCGCTTTGCAAGCATTGGCCCGTCAAGCCCTGCGTGGCGCTG
>NZ_LFYT02000134.1 GCF_001270065.2 Limnohabitans planktonicus II-D5 | reverse complement strand
CATCACCTTCAGCGAAGCCGTCAAAGACTTCAGCAACGCCGACGTGACAGCGCCCAACGGCACGCTCAGCACCCTGGCCAGCACCGATGGCGGCACCACCTGGACCGCGACGTTTACGCCCAACGCCAATGTGGAAGTAGCCGCCAACAGCATCAGCGTCAACCCCGGCGCTTACAGCGACCTGGCCGGCAACACCGGATCGGCTGCAGCCAGCGGCAACTACGCCGTAGACACCCAAGGCCCCACCGCCAGCATCACCCTGAGCGACAACGCCTTGACGGCAGGCGAGAGCGCACAAGTGACCATCGTCTTCAGTGAAAAAGTCACCGGCTTTGGCAACACCGACGTGGCTGTAGAAAACGGCACCCTGAGCACCCTGGCCACCACCGACGGCGGCAAGACCTGGGTGGGCAGCTTCACGCCCACAGCGGGCACGGCAGACGCCAGCAACGTCATGAGCGTGGCCAACAGCTACACCGACGTGGCGGGCAACCAAGGCGCCAGCACCAGCAGCGCCAACTACGCCATTGACCTCAAAGCGCCGACAGCCAGCATCGCCCTGAGCGACAACGCGCTCAAAGCAGGCGAGAGTGCCACGGTGACCATCACCTTCAGCGAAAAAGTCAAAGACTTCAGCAACGCGGACATCACAGAG
>NZ_LFYT02000133.1 GCF_001270065.2 Limnohabitans planktonicus II-D5 | reverse complement strand
CGTCATCACGCTGGCCAACACCTACAGCGACCTGATCGGCAACGCTGGAGCCGTGGGCACCAGCGGCAACTACAGCGTAGACACCAAGGCCCCCTCGGCCGTGGTCACCCTCCAAGACGCCCAAGGTGCGCCGATGACCAGCCTCACGGCCGGACAAAGCGCCCAGCTGACCATCACCTTCAGCGAAGCGGTCCAAGACTTCAGCAACGCCGACGTGACAGCGCCCAACGGCACGCTCAGCACCCTGGCCAGCACCGACGGCGGCACCACCTGGACCGCGACGTTCACGCCCAACGCCAATGTGGAAGTAGCCGCCAACAGCATCAGCGTCAACCCCGGCGCTTACAGCGACCTGGCCGGCAACACCGGATCGGCTGCAGCCAGCGGCAACTACGCCGTAGACACCCAAGGCCCCACGGCCACGATCACCCTGAGCGACAACGCCTTGACGGCAGGCGAGAGCGCACAAGTGACCATCGTCTTCAGTGAAAAAGTCACCGGCTTTGGCAACACCGACGTGGCTGTAGAAAACGGCACGCTGAGCACCCTGGCCACCACCGACGGCGGCAAGACCTGGGTGGGCAGCTTCACGCCCACCGCAGGCACGGCAGACGCCAGCAACGTCATGAGCGTGGCCAACAGCTACACCGACGTGGCGGGCAACCAAGGCGCCAG
>NZ_LFYT02000132.1 GCF_001270065.2 Limnohabitans planktonicus II-D5 | reverse complement strand
TTGCCCGACAGGTCGGTGTAGTTGGCCAGCACTTGGACCACGTTGCTGGTGTCTTCGATGCCTGCTGTGGGCGTGAGTGTGGCGGGTCCAGGTCAGGCCGCCATCGGCTGTGGCCAGGTTGCTCAGTGTGGCGTTGTCAGCGGTCAAGTCCGACAGGTCAAAGGCTTTGACTTTCTCGCTGAAGCTGATGGTGACGGTGGCGCTCTCGCCCACTTTCAGGGCGCTCTTGTCCAGCACGATGCTTTGCACCGTGGGCACGGTGATGTCCACGGCGTAGGCCCGGTTGGCAGATGCCATCTGGGTGTTGCCCGCCGCATCGCTGGCCATGAGCACGACTTCAAGGGTGCTGCCCGAATCAGCAATCAGGTCGGCGGTGGCCACGCTCACGCTGTAGTTGCCCAAAGCGTCCACGGTGCCGCTGAAGGTTTGGCCGTTGACCAGCACTTTGACCACGTCGCCTTCGCGGGCGTCGCTCACGCTGCCGGTGATGCCGGTGTGGGTTTGCACCGCGTCAGCAGGGCTCAGGGCGTCGTCGCCGCCAATGGCGTTGATGCCGACGGTGGGTACGGGAGCGCTGGTGTCCAGCGTGAAGTTCAATGTGCTGGCCGCACTCACGTTGCCTGCGGCGTCGGTCTGGCGCACGCTCACGGTGTTGGCACCTTCTGCGGCTGTGAAGGTGGTGGTCCACG
>NZ_LFYT02000131.1 GCF_001270065.2 Limnohabitans planktonicus II-D5 | reverse complement strand
CGAGCTTTGCCGCAGCAGCCGCAATTGCCGCGACTGCTGCCACAACGGCTGCCGCGTCGGCAACAGCGGCCAAGACAGCCTTGGACAGCGCAGTTGCAGCGATGAGTGATCCGGCAACCCCAGCTGAACTGGCAGCCGTCGAAGCCAAGCAGGCCGCAGCGCAAGCTGCAGCAACCGACGCCGCAGCCAAAGCTGCGGCAGCAACAGCAGCAGCAACAGCAGCTCAAACTGCAGCCATAGCGGCTGGTGAGACAGCTCCATCCAGCGTTGCAACAGCCAACTCTGCTGGCGCCGCTGCAAGCGCAGCGGGCAGCGACGCCACCGCATCGGCCACGGCCAGCGAAACAGCAACCGACGCCAAAGTGGCCAGTCTGGCCACCGCCGCTGCCAGTGCCGCGACTGCCGCCACAACGGCTGCCGCAGCAGCGACTGCAGCAAAGACAGCGTTGGACAACGCCGTCGCTGGACTCAGTGATCCGGCAACCCCAGCTGAACTGGCAGCCGTCGAAGCCAAGCAGGCCGCAGCGCAAGCTGCAGCAACCGACGCCGCAGCCAAAGCTGCGGCAGCAACAGCAGCAGCAACAGCAGCTCAAACTGCAGCCATAGCGGCTGGTGAGACAGCTCCATTCAGCGTTGCAACAGCCAACTCTGCTGGCGCCGCTGCAAGCGCAGCGGGCAGCGACGCCACCG
>NZ_LFYT02000130.1 GCF_001270065.2 Limnohabitans planktonicus II-D5 | reverse complement strand
CGGCTTGCTCACCTTGCGCGGCACACGCTCCAGGCGGCGATGGCCCATCTGCTGGGCGCAATGGAGCAGTCGGTACATCGTCGATTCACTGCACACGTACTTGCCCTGGTCGGCCAAGCGAGGCACGATTTGGCTGGGTGGCAAATCTTTGAACTCCTCGCTGTTAAGCACGCTCATCGCGGCCTCTCGCTCAGCTTGACTGAGCTGGTTTGGCGGCACGCTGTGCGCACGTAGCGTGCTGACACGCCGGTCTCCTTCGTGCCCACAAGGGTGTACCCAGCGCTGCAAGGTGCGAACGCTCATGCCAATTTGGGCGCAGGCCTGTTGAGCGCGGGCACCATCAGCGATAGCCCGCTCGATCAATGGCAAAAGGATTTGGCGCTGTAGGGTGGAGTTCATCATGCCTCGTCCGCCCACAGCGCCTGGAATTTTTTTTGCAATATCAGCAGTGCTGCAGCCTCCGCTAAAGCTTTGTCCTTGCGACGCAATTGCCGCTCCAGCTGATCGTGTTTGCCCTGCAGCTCTCGCATGGCACCCAGATTTTGCTTGGCGCTGGGCTCGCTCATTGCACAAAAGGCATCACGCCAAGTCTGCAGCTGGTGTGCGTACAGCCCCTTGTGGCGGCACCAAGCATGCAGATCATCACCCACGAGCAGATGGCTTTCGTTAAGCGCTTGAAGGCGTTCGCGGGGGGCCCAAGCTT
>NZ_LFYT02000129.1 GCF_001270065.2 Limnohabitans planktonicus II-D5 | reverse complement strand
CGCTTCGGCACTCGCAGAGTCCGATGTTTCAGGTTTCTGCACAGCCCCACGTCGGGGTCTTCGACCACCGACCTACAAATACGCCCATCGGGCTTTAACGGTTGCGGCTGTTGCCGTCGGTCGTCACTCGCAGAGTCCGACGTTGCCCGCTTCGGCACAGGCCCCTTGTCGGGGTCTTCGAGCACCGACCTACAAATACGCCCAGCGGGCTTTAACGGTTGCGGCTGATGCCGTAGGTTGGCACTCGCAGAGTCCGACGTTTGCCCGCTTCGGCACAGGCCCTTGTCGGGGTCTTCGACCACCGACCTACAAATACGCCTATCGGGCAATAACGGTTGCGGCTGTTGCCGTAGGTCGGCACTCGCAGAGTCCGACGTTTGTGCGCTTCGGCAAAGGCCCTTGTCGGGGTCTTCGACCAACGACCTACAAATACGCCCATCGGGCTTTATCGGTTGCGGCTGTTTCCGTAGATGGGCACTCGCAGAGTCCGACGTTTGTGCGCTTCGGCACAGACCCCTTGTCGGGGTCTTCGACCACCGACCTACAAATACGCCCAGTGGGCTTTATCGGTTGCGGCTGTTGCCGTAGGTCGGCACTCGCAGAGTCCGACGTTTGTGCGCTTCGGCACAGGCCCCTTGTCGGGGTCTTCGAGCACCGACCTACAAATACGCCCATCGGGCTTTAACGGTTGCGGCTGTTGCCGTA
>NZ_LFYT02000128.1 GCF_001270065.2 Limnohabitans planktonicus II-D5 | reverse complement strand
GCGATCTGGTGCAAATTGCCGTGAACGGCCACACCTTCAGCGGCACCGTCAACGCCGTGGGCAGCTACAACATCAGCATCGACACGGCCGACCTGGTGGCCGATTCGGACAAAACACTGGAAGTGCTGCTCAACGCCAGCGATGCCGCAGGCAACCAAGCCAGCACCTCGGCCAGCCGCAGCTACAGCGTGGACACCTCGGCGCCGCAAGTGCAAAGCATCGCGCTGGACAAAACACTGCTCAAAGCAGGCGACAGCGCCACCGTCACCATCCGCTTCTCAGAAAAAGTCATCGCCTTTGATGTGGGCGATCTGGTGGCTGACAACGCCAGCCTGAGCAACCTGGCCACAGCCGACGACGGCCTGACCTGGACGGCCACCTTGGTGGCCCACAGCAGCATCGAAGACACCAGCAACCTGGTGCAACTGTCGGCCACCTACACCGACATTGCAGGCAACGTGGGCACCGCAGGCACGAGCGGCAACTACAGCCTGGACACCAAAGCGCCCACAGCCACCATCAAACTGGCCGACGAAGCCCTGCAAGCGGGCGAGACCACCACGCTGACCATCACCTTCAGCGAGAAAGTGCAAGACTTTGGCAACGCGGATGTCACGGTGCAAAACGGCACATTGGGCACCTTGGTCAGCACCGACGGCATCGTCTGGACCGGCACCTACACGCCCAACGTCAACCTTGAAGACACCA
>NZ_LFYT02000127.1 GCF_001270065.2 Limnohabitans planktonicus II-D5 | reverse complement strand
GCGCCCAGGTCCACGTTGATCTGGTCGCCACCTGTCACCATGATGGCGTCCACGCCCAGCTTGTTCAGGTCTTTGAGGCTGTTGCTCAGGTGCGTGCCCGAAGCAGCTGTGTCCACGTTCAGCGTGATGGTGTCGCCCGCTGCAAAGTCCAGTCCAGCATGGATCAAGGCGTTGGCCTCGACCTGATCGATGCTCACTGACACGTTGTTGCTGCCGCCCAGGTCGATGTGGTCGATGCCCATCGCAGACAAGGCGTCTGCCTTGTTGGCAATGCCTGCCAAGTCCCCAGCTTGAGCGTTCAAGGTCACGCTCAGGGCTGCGTCTTCGCGCTCGCTCAGCACGCGGTCGCCGTTGAGGTCACCAAACAAGGTGGGCAGCTCAAAGTTGATGCCGCCTGTGCCGCTGGCAGACAAGGCCCCTGCGCCCAGGTCCACGTTGATCTGGTCGCCACCTGTCACCATGATCGCGTCCACGCCCAGCTTGTTCAGGTCTTTGAGGCTGTTGCTCAGGTGCGTGCCCGAAGCAGCTGTGTCCACGTTCAGCGTGATGGTGTCGCCCGCTGCAAAGTCCAGTCCAGCATGGATCAAGGCGTTGGCCTCGACCTGATCGATGCTCACTGACACGTTGTTGCTGCCGCCCAGGTCGATGTGGTCGATGCCCATCGCAGACAAGGCGTCTGCCTTGTTGGCAATGCCTGCCACGTCTGAGGCTGCGGC
>NZ_LFYT02000126.1 GCF_001270065.2 Limnohabitans planktonicus II-D5 | reverse complement strand
GAGAGGTCACGCGAACTAGCGGATGCAAGACCTTGATATTCATGACACTGTTTGTGGGCACGGTGTCAAAAACCCCTTTGGCGCTCTCAAAAGCAGTCACAAAACCCTGCTTTGTGACGCCTGTAGACACGCCTTGAGCTGACATTTTGTGGTTTTTTGATCAAACCGCAAAAAAACCTGTCAAAAGTGTCAAAAAAGTCATGGGCATACCCCAATTGGGGGTTATGACGTCATGAAATTCTCAGTATCTTCAGAATCAAATTGCTTTATTCAACAAAAAACACAAGACCTAAATATTGTGAGCGATTGATGTTTTTGTGGTGTACGGCACCGCAAACATTGGAGATGTCAGTGAAAACAAAAAAACTGCTGAAAAATTGGAGCCAAGCTTTGCTCACTGAATTGTCGGTGTGGGCAGCGCTGTGTCTGTTGCTGGCTCCTGTGCAGCTCAAATCACAACCTGCACACCCTGTGAGTGTAGAGGCCAAGCATGCAGGAGTGACGGCGCAAATTGATGTGCTGGGTCAGGCCTTTCGTGCGCCTGCGCCAGTGGCAAGGGATCAGGCACGCATCATTGTTTACCGAACCAATGACAACCGCTTGCCCGGTGCCACCAGCATTTTCATTGATGACCGTTACCACGCATCACTGGTGCGCGGTGCCTGGAGCGCTTTGTGCTACCGCGTGGGCAACATAGAAATAGGCGCACGCCAAATGGATGCCGCCAACCGTCCCAAAGACCTGGTCGATGCCATCACAGTCACGAGATTGGAGGGCGGCACCA
>NZ_LFYT02000125.1 GCF_001270065.2 Limnohabitans planktonicus II-D5 | reverse complement strand
AATTTGGCTAAGAAACTGGCAATTCTCAAAGCATCATGGCTCAAGGCCATAGGTATGTGATCGTGGACTTTATTTTTGAATCCGACTAGTCATTCAATAATGCTAAGTCGCATTGCAGTTGAATTTTTTTAATTTTATAGGCAAAACTTGCTTGTAAATAATTAAAATTATTTATTTAATTCTGTATAATTGATGAATTTTTTAAATAATAAATGAAGAAACTAAATAAAAATATTATTCTTTCTGCAATATCAATGGGGGCTAATTTTTTGCTGCCATTAATCGCCTTTCCATTTCTTTCAAATGCCCTTGGTACAAATGCTTTTGGAAAGTTTGCAATTGCCCAGGCAATCACTATTTTTCTAGTACAGATAGTTGATTTTGGTTTCATATTAGTAGCAGCTAGGGAAGTAGCCTTAGCACAAAAAAATAGTGAAATTTCGAAAATATATTCAAAAATACAAAATACACGTGCACTCCTTGCGTGCTTAACATTGCTGTTGATAATTCTATTATTTATACTAAAAATACCCCCTATTGAAGGGCATCTTTTTCTTGCAATATCAGTACCTGCAATTATTGGCAGTGTATTTCAAGCAACATGGCTTTTTCATGGAAAAAGTTATTTCGCATGGTTAGCAACTTCAAATCTTTTATCCAAGTTATGTTTTTTAGCTATAGTTGTATTTTTTATCGAAAGTGAAAATGATCTTTTTCTTGCAGGATTTGCATTTGGTTGTACATATTTAATTGGGGGTGCAGTACTGCTTTATGCTACTTTAAAAATGAGGATTGCTTGGTATTTTAAAGTATCAATAATTGAATACA
>NZ_LFYT02000124.1 GCF_001270065.2 Limnohabitans planktonicus II-D5 | reverse complement strand
CGCTGCTGGCCTCTGACAGAGTGAAGGTGACCATGGCGGTCTGACCTGTGCCCAGCGCGGTCTTGTCGGTGCTGATGGCAATCGTGGGGGGTGCCGTGTCAGGTGGGGGGCAGTTGGTCTTGAGGGCCACGGCGTTGTTCAGGTCCGAGCCGTCTTTGTTGAGGTTGCCTGCCGCGTCGCTGAAGGTGTTGCTGCTCACCAAAATCATGGCGCTGGCGGCTGTGCTGGTGGGCGTGAAGGTGGCGGTGTAGACCAGCGGGTTGGTGGCGCTTTGGACAAAACCGCTCAGGGTGCCGCCGTTGACGGTGATGTCGCTGGCGGTGAAGTCGCTGCTGGCTTCAGACAGGGTGAAGGTGATGGTGGCGGTTTGGCCGACCAGCAGATCGGTCTTGTCGCTGGTGATGGCAATCGTGGGGGGCGCTGTGTCGGGTGGGGGGCAGTTGGTTTTCAGGGCCACGGCGTTGTTCAGGTCCGAGCCGTCTTTGTTGAGGTTGCCTGCCGCGTCGCTGAAGGTGTTGCTGCTCACCAAAATCATGGCGCTGGCGGCTGTGCTGGTGGGCGTGAAGGTGGCGGTGTAGACCAGCGGGTTGGTGGCGCTTTGGACAAAGCCGCTCAGGGTGCCGCCGTTGACGGTGACGTCGCTGGCCGTGAAGTTGTTGCTGGCCTCAGACAGGGTGAAGGTGATGGTGGCGGTTTCACCGGCGAGCAGATCGGTCTTGTCGCTGCTGACGATGATGGTCGGGGGCGTGACGTCGAGGTTGAAGCTGACGGTGTTGTTGGCGTCGGCGCCGTCGGCATTCTGGTTGCCTGCGGCGTCGGTGAATTTGTTGC
>NZ_LFYT02000123.1 GCF_001270065.2 Limnohabitans planktonicus II-D5 | reverse complement strand
AATTCATCTGATGTGACTGGCTACAGCAAGTTCAATCTGTCCACGGCTTGGTCGTCTCGCGTGGGACTTACTGAATCAAAATTTAAAAATAGTGATTTTTATAACGGCGCTGCAAATGGTCAATTTGATGGTGAGCAACGCAACATTCAATGGAGTAACGTTTACCGCCTTGGACATGGTAACGTTACGTTTGGTGCTGATGGCACAAACACTAACTTCAAAACGACCACTGAGTACAATCGAAAATCACTTGGATATTATGCAGGCTACAGCGGTTTGTATGAAAAGCTTGACTACCAAATTAATTTGAGACATGACCAAGTCAAGTCTAAATCCACCTCGACCTCTATCGACAAGTCAGCAAACACTTGGCTTTTGGGTTTGGGCTATCTGCTAACTGAAAAGTTCAAACTTACGGGTCTTGTATCAACGTCTTTTCGCGCTCCGAACACAGCCGAGCTGTTTGATGTTCCTGCGTGGGGGACAACGGGTAATCTCAATTTAAAACCTGAAGAGCACAAGGGTCTCGAGTTGGGAGCCAGTTATGCAACAGAGTTGGGCACTTTACGTCTGGTTCGATTTGAAAGTAAAACCACCAATGCGATTGCCTACAAGTCAGGAACGCCTTCCTATGAAAACATTGGCTTAGTTGAGAACAAGGGGTACGAAACCGGTTTCTCTGGCGTTAGCAATGGTTGGGTGTACAAACTCAGTGCTGTTCACCAAGATCCGATCAACGCCCAAACTGGCGCTCGACTTGCGCGTCGTGCCCGGGAATACGGCTCGATTTACGTTGGTAAAACTTTGCTCGGTATAGATTGGGGTACTCAAATCG
>NZ_LFYT02000122.1 GCF_001270065.2 Limnohabitans planktonicus II-D5 | reverse complement strand
GTGGCCCCCGCAGCCCCCGGTGCCATCTTGAATGCCATCAGCGACAGCGGCACCCAAGGCGACAACACCACCACCGACAACACCCCCACGCTCAGCGGCACCGGCACGCCCGGCAACACCATCAGCATCAAAGACGCTGCTGGCAACGTCATCGCCACCGCTGTGGTGGCGGCCAACGGCACCTGGATGGCCACGCCCGTCAACCCACTGCCTGTGGGCCTGAACAACCTCAGCGTCATCGAAACCAACCCCGCTGGCATGACCAGCGCCCCCACCGCACTGCCGCTCACCATCCAAAGCGCAGTCGTCCCCGTGGCCCCCGCAGCCCCCGGTGCCATCTTGAATGCCATCAGCGACAGCGGCACAAAAGGTGACAACACCACCACCGACAACACCCCCACGCTCAGCGGCACCGGCACGCCCGGCAACACCATCAGCATCAAAGACGCTGCTGGCAACGTCATCGCCACCGCTGTGGTGGCTGCCAACGGCACCTGGATGGCCACGCCCGTCAACCCACTGCCCGTGGGCCTGAACAACCTCAGCGTCATCGAAACCAACCCCGCTGGCATGACCAGCGCCCCCACCGCACTGCCGCTCACCATCCAAAGCGCAGTCGTCCCCGTGGCCCCCGCAGCCCCCGGTGCCATCTTGAATGCCATCAGCGACAGCGGCACCCAAGGCGACAACACCACCACCGACAACACCCCCACGCTCAGCGGCACCGGCACGCCCGGCAACACCATCAGCATCAAAGACGCTGCTGGCAACGTCATCGCCACCGCTGTGGTGGCGGCCAACGGCACCTGGATGGCCACGCCCGTCAACCCACTGC
>NZ_LFYT02000121.1 GCF_001270065.2 Limnohabitans planktonicus II-D5 | reverse complement strand
TGCAGCCGCTGTCGTGCCGTCATAGGTCTTGTTCTGGCTGCTCATGGCCACAGCCAAGTTGGCTTTGCCGATCGTGCTGGTGGTGTTGCTCACCGTGGTGGGCAAGTTGTAGTTGCTCAGATCAGTACCAGTCGCTGCCGTGAAGTCGCCTGTCGCCAAGCTCGCGGTGACTGTTGTTGCCGTGGCCACGTTCTTGCTGTTGTAGGTGCCGCTGGCTTTGCTCACCGTTGCAGTTTCTGCCACGCCGCCCACTGTCACGCCCGTGGCCGTGATCGCACCCGTTGCCAATGCAGCCGCTGTCGTGCCGTCATAGGTCTTGTTCTGGCTGCTCATGGCCACAGCCAAGTTGGCTTTGCCGATCGTGCTGGTGGTGTTGCTCACCGTGGTGGGCAAGTTGTAGTTGCTCAGATCAGTACCAGTCGCTGCCGTGAAGTCGCCTGTCGCCAAGCTCGCGGTGACTGTTGTTGCCGTGGCCACGTTCTTGCTGTTGTAGGTGCCGCTGGCTTTGCTCACCGTTGCAGTTTCTGCCACGCCGCCCACTGTCACGCCCGTGGCCGTGATCGCACCCGTTGCCAATGCAGCCGCTGTCGTGCCGTCATAGGTCTTGTTCTGGCTGCTCATGGCCACAGCCAAGTTGGCTTTGCCGATCGTGCTGGTGGTGTTGCTCACCGTGGTGGGCAAGTTGTAGTTGCTCAGATCAGTACCAGTCGCTGCCGTGAAGTCGCCTGTCGCCAAGCTCGCGGTGACTGTTGTTGCCGTGGCCACGTTCTTGCTGTTGTAGGTGCCGCTGGCTTTGCTCACCGTTGCAGTTTCTGCCACGCCGCCCACTGTCACGCCCGTGGCCGTGATCGCTCCTATA
>NZ_LFYT02000120.1 GCF_001270065.2 Limnohabitans planktonicus II-D5 | reverse complement strand
CGCTGACGGCTTGGCTGATGCCTGGTCATTGGTGACCGGCTTGGGTCTGTAGCTCAGTTGGTTAGAGCACTGTGTTGATAACGCAGGGGTCGTTGGTTCGAGACCAACCAGACCCACCAATCCTTCTGAAGACAGGTGCTCAAAGGTGCCAAGGGTAAGACAACGGGGGATTAGCTCAGCTGGGAGAGCACCTGCTTTGCAAGCAGGGGGTCGTCGGTTCGATCCCGTCATCCTCCACCATCACTTATCGACATGTTGAGCGGGCCTTGCAGTGGCCTGGATAAATCTTCATTCAAAACAAAAGTTGCTTGGCAAGAGATTGCAAAGGCTGCTTTTGTGTTGATTGATATTGATCGATTAACAAGTGTCGCAAGACACACGGCTGTTCTTTAAAAATTCATAGAGTCGAATCAGAGTTGCCAGGGGAAACCGCACATTCGTAAAGGTTTAGTGCGGACCGTGCCCCTGGTGACAATTTTTTGATTGCGTCAAAACGAATATTCAAACGACGTTTGAAATTCAAGTAAAGACGAATTGTTCTATTGATATTGGATGGAAACATCCGGTGTTGAGGAATTATTCATTTACGGCATAACGCGTCAGGTGAAAGACCTGACAGACATTCCTTGAAAATAACGATGGGTTCTCGATAAGAGAGTTCAAAGTTATAGGGTCAAGTGAATAAGAGCATGTGGTGGATGCCTTGGCAATGATAGGCGACGAAAGACGTGAAAGCCTGCGATAAGCTTCGGGGAGCTGGCAAATAAGCATTGATCCGGAGATTTCTGAATGGGGAAACCCACCCTTAGGGGTATCGCATGATGAATACATAGTCATGCGAGGCGAACCGGGTGAACTGA
>NZ_LFYT02000119.1 GCF_001270065.2 Limnohabitans planktonicus II-D5 | reverse complement strand
TCCGATATATTACTCACCCGTTCGCCACTCTCAAGGGGTTGCCCCCTCTACCGTTCGACTTGCATGTGTAAAGCATTCCGCCAGCGTTCAATCTGAGCCAGGATCAAACTCTATAGTTCGATCTTGATTTTTTTCGGCCTTTCGACCAACTCATAAATTGGAATCAACGTGGTCACCATCTCTGATTTCCACATCTTTTTTACTTCATGAGCGTTTGTTAGCTAATTAAAGCTAAGTTCCGAAGAACTTGGCAATCACCATCAAACGCCCACGCTTATCGGCTGTATATTTTTAAAGAACCTAAGCAGCTTGGAGCCACTTTGTTTGCCTCACTGCGATCAGCGAAGCCTTCTATTGTATCACGCTTTTGCGTTTTCTTTAGAAGAGTTTTATCTCTTCTAAAGAAAACGCCCCACCGAACGGTGAGGCGTTTTGGGCTGTTAGAAGCCTGACGATGTCCTACTTTCACACGGGAATCCGCACTATCATCGGCGCTAAGTCGTTTCACTGTCCTGTTCGAGATGGGAAGGAGTGGGACCAACTTGCTATGGTCATCAGGCATAACTTGGTGTCATCTTGACTTGCGTCAAGACAACGAATTCATAGAGTTTCGAATCAGATTTTGGCTTTTAAACCAGGCTATTAACCCGGACTTTCAACCTTTTTTGAATGCGTCAACTTGGCATAACTTCCTTGACCAATGCACATCTTTCAATGTGTGATCAAAGTTATAGGGTCAAGCCGCACGAGCAATTAGTATCGGTTAGCTTAACGCATTACTGCGCTTCCACACCCGACCTATCAACGTCCTGGTCTTGAACGACTCTTCAGGGGGCTCAAGGCCCCGGCAGATCTCATCTTGAA
>NZ_LFYT02000118.1 GCF_001270065.2 Limnohabitans planktonicus II-D5 | reverse complement strand
AGCAAGCCGCAGCGCTGACTGCCGCTGCTGATGCGGTTGCCAAAGCCTCAGCAGCGACTGACGCAGCGACAGCAGCCCAGGCCGCAGCTGCAGCGGCTGGGGAAACAGTTCCATCCAGCGTAGCCACTGCCAACGCTGCCGCCACAGCTGCAAGCGCAGCAGGCACCGACGCCACCACATCAGCCACCGTCAGCGAAACGGCAACCGACGCCAAAGTGGCCAGCTTGGCCACCGCTGCTGCCAGTGCCGCGACTGCCGCCACAACGGCTGCAGCTGCAGCGACAGCTGCGAAGGCCGCTCTGGACAGCGCCGTTGCAGCCCTGAGCGATCCGGCAACGCCAGCTGAAATTGCAGACGTTGAGGCCAAGCAGGCCGCAGCACTGACTGCCGCCGCTGATGCAGCCGCCAAAGCCTCAGCAGCGACTGCCGCAGCGACTGCAGCCCAGGCCGCAGCTGCAGCGGCTGGGGAAACAGTTCCATCCAGCGTAGCCACTGCCAACGCTGCCGCCACAGCTGCAAGCGCAGCAGGCACCGACGCCACCACATCAGCCACCGTCAGCGAAACGGCAACCGACGCCAAAGTGGCCAGCTTGGCCACCGCCGCTGCCAGTGCCGCGACTGCCGCCACAACAGCTGCCGCAGCAGCGACAGCAGCCAAGACAGCCTTGGACAACGCCGTCGCTGGACTCAGTGATCCGGCAACCCCAGCTGAAATTGCAGACGTCGAAACCAAGCAAACTGCAGCACTGACAGCCGCCGCTGATGCAGCCGCCAAATCCTCAGCAGCGACTGCCGCAGCGACTGCAGCCCAAGCCGCAGCCACAGCCGCGAATGAAGCCGAACCTGCCAGCGTTGCCATTGCCAACGC
>NZ_LFYT02000117.1 GCF_001270065.2 Limnohabitans planktonicus II-D5 | reverse complement strand
GCTTGGTTGCCTGCGGCATCGCTGGCGTTGAGCAGCACTTCCAGTGTTTTGTCCGAATCGGCCACCAGGTCGGCCGTGTCGATGCTGATGTTGTAGCTGCCCACGGCGTTGACGGTGCCGCTGAAGGTGTGGCCGTTCACGGCAATTTGCACCAGATCGCCTTCGCTGGCCCCCAGTGCAGCGCCAGTGATGGTGGTTTGCAGGTGGGCCGCATCGGCCGGGCCCACGGCATCGTCGCCGCCTATGGCCGTGATGCTGACGGTGGGCAAGGGTTTGCCGGTGTCCACCGTGAAGCTGAAGACGGTGGGCGTGCTGGTGTTGTTGGCTTTGTCGGTTTGGCGCACTTGCACGGTGTTGGCGCCTTCTTGCGCCGTGAAGGTGCTGCTCCAGGTGCTGCCGTCGGTGCTGTATTCGACCAAGGCGTCTGTTTCGATCAGCCCAATGTTCAGGTTGCCTACGGTGCTGATCTTGTCGCTTTGGCTGCGTCCGGTGTCGCACAGCAAGCTGACTGAGGGTGAGGCCACGGTTTGGTCGATGACCACCGCCAGGTTGATGGTGGCGTCCACCGCGTTGCCCGCTTGCAGGGTGCGTTCGATTTGCACATTGCCCGAGGCAATGGCCAGCGTGGGCGTGACGGACCACAGGCCGTTGTTGTCGACCACGGTGGTGAGCACTTCGCCGGTGCCGGGCATGGTCACTTTGATGCGGTCGCCTTCTGAGCCGCTGCCGGTGATGGTGGGGGTGTCGTAATAAGTGCTCAGGTCCGTCAGGGCGCCGCTGTTGCTGT
Organism: Limnohabitans planktonicus II-D5; assembly: GCF_001270065.2. Taxonomy (GTDB): domain Bacteria; phylum Pseudomonadota; class Gammaproteobacteria; order Burkholderiales; family Burkholderiaceae_C; genus Limnohabitans_A; species Limnohabitans_A planktonicus. Next base: position 87 of record NZ_LFYT02000117.1, on the reverse strand, counting down.
TGTTGTCCAGACCTGCGGTGAAGGTGCCTGCTTTGGTGTTGAGCACAAATCGGAGGACGTCGGAGACGGCGATGTTGCCTGCCGCGT
>NZ_LFYT02000116.1 GCF_001270065.2 Limnohabitans planktonicus II-D5 | reverse complement strand
GCAGAGTCCGACGTTTGCTTGCTCAAGCGTTGATTTTTGAAGCAAGCATCAGCTGTTGTTCAACCAACGTCGGGGTCTTCGACCACCGACCTACAGCATGCAGTTCCCGCAGTGCGGCTGTTAGTAGGTCGGCACTCGAAGAGTCCGACATGATGGGTTCGGCACAGGCCCTATGTCGGGGTCTTCGACAGCCAACAAAATCTTTGAGCATTGAATTGGTAGGTCGGCACTCGCAGAGTCCGACGTTTGCTTGCTCAAGCGTTGATTTTTGAACCAAGCATCAACTGTTGTTCGACCAACGTCGGGGTCTTCGACCACCGACCTACAGCATGTAGTTCCCGCAGTGCGGCTGTCAGTAGGTCGGCACTCGCAGAGTCCGACGTTTGCTTGCTCAAGCGTTGATTTTTGAAGCAAGCATCAGCTGTTGTTCAACCAACGTCGGGGTCTTCGACCACCGACCTACAGCATGCAGTTCCCGAAGTGCGGCTGTTCGTAGGTCGGCACTCGAAGAGTCCGACATTTGCTTGCTCAAGCGTTGATTTTTGAAGCAAGCATCAGCTGTTGTTCAACCAACGTCGGGGTCTTCGACCACCGACCTACAGCATGCAGTTCCCGCAGTGCGGCTGTTCGTAGGTCGGCACTCGCAGAGTCTGACGTTTGCTTGCTCAAGCGTTGATTTTTGAAGCAAGCATCAGCTGTTGTTCGACCAACGTCGGGGTCTTCGACCACCGACCTACAGCATGCAGTTCCCGAAGTGCGGTTGTTAGTAGGTCGGCACTCGCAGAGTCCGACATGATGGGTTTCAACACAGGCCCCAAGTCGGGATCTTTGACAGCCAACAACATCTTTGAGCATTGATGTCGTAGGTCGGCACT
>NZ_LFYT02000115.1 GCF_001270065.2 Limnohabitans planktonicus II-D5 | reverse complement strand
AAATATTAATAAGCTTTTACGATCCAATTAATTTTATTACATCAATTTATAAAAACTATTGACAGGTGGTTTTTGTTAGTTACCGCACAAAGTGAATGCCCAGGCCTTGACAAGGTATTCGTAGGTCGGCGGTCGAAGACCCCGACGTTTGGCTTGATGGACCACTATTGCCTGCGGCCAGCGCTTGGTGCCAAGCATGCAACGTCGGACTCTTCGAGTACCGACCTACGGGGTCAGGCATTTGTATCGGCGGGCATTGACCGTTTCAAACGGACAGGGACCACGGTAATCGTAGGTCGGCGGTCGAAGACCCCGACGTTTGGCTTGATGGACCACTATTGCCTGCGGCCAGCGCTTGGTGCCAAGCATGCAACGTCGAACTCTTCGAGTACCGACCTACGGGGTCAGGCATTTGTATCGGCGGGCATTGACCGTTTCAAACGGACAGGGACCACGGCATTCGTAGGTCGGCGGTCGAAGACCCCGACGTTTGGCCTGATGGACCACTATCGCCTGCGGCCAGCGCTTGGTGCCAAGCATGCACCGTCGGACTCTTCGAGTACCGACCTACGGGGTCAGGCATTTGTATCGGCGGGCATTGACCGTTTCAAACGGACAGGGACCACGGTACTCGTAGGTCGGCGGTCGAAGACCCCGACGTTTGGCTTGATGGACCACCATCGCCTGCCGCCAGCGCTTGGTGCCAAGCATGCAACGTCGGACTCTTCGAGTACCGACCTACGGGGTCAGGCATTTGTATCGGCGGGCATTGACCGTTTCAAACGGACAGGGACCACGGTAATCGTAGGTTGGCGGTCGAAGACCCCGACGTTTGACTTGATGGACCACCGTCGCCTGTAGCCAGCGCTTGGAGCC
>NZ_LFYT02000114.1 GCF_001270065.2 Limnohabitans planktonicus II-D5 | reverse complement strand
ACGCTCAATGATCGTGGTCGCCCATTGTCGGATGCTGATATTTTTAAATCTCATCTTTACAAATATTACCGAACTAAGGATAGGAAAGATGAGTTCATTGATCGCTGGAAGACATTGGAAGAGGTTGCTACTTCTGTATTTGGTTCGTCATCTAGCGGCTCAATGGATGAACTTTTCACAAGATACATGTATTTTTTGCGTGCAAAGGAAAAAATCAAAGTTTCAACCACTGAGGCTTTGCGAAAGTTCTATGAGCGAAATAGTTATATATATCTGAGACAAGATGGAACTTTGAGTGATCTTGAGGTGTTGGCCGATTTTTGGAAAAAAATTTCCTTGCAGGATCAGGATTATTTCAGTGAAGATGCACTTAAAAAATTGTTTGTTTTAAATTATGCGCCGAATGGAATGTGGCAGAACATTACGTCGGTGTACTTTCTTGTCAATAGGGGCGTTGATGAAGAGTTGAATGATGAGCAATTTTGCAAATTTCTCGATAAAATCACAGCATTCACCTTTGTAAGTGCTATTGCTAATCCAGGCGTTAATGCATTGAGAACGCCAGTTTATGATGAAATGATCAACATCATTGATGAAAAGTCGATTGGTTTCTCAAAATATAAATTCAATGAGGCCCAAACGAGATCCATGTTTGAAAACTTTTCTTTTAGTAATCAAAGATCAATTACAAGGTCTATGCTGACGTGGTATGCGTTTACTTTTGATGATCAAAAATTATTAAATATAAAACATGAATTTGATATAGAGCATATATATTCAAAAAAGAGGCAACAGATTGAGGTTGGGCTTAAGATAGAAGGAAGTCTTGAATCCCTTGGTAACAAAATACTTCTCGAAAATTCTATAAATGTAAGGGCGTCTGATTACAGG
>NZ_LFYT02000113.1 GCF_001270065.2 Limnohabitans planktonicus II-D5 | reverse complement strand
GCTTCACCCTGGACAGCGCAGCCCCCACAGCGCCCACCGTGGGCCTGGTGTGCGACAGCGGCAGCATCTCAGGCGCAGGCACAGACAAAATCACGAACACAGGCACCCTGAGCCTGAGCAGCGTAGAAGCAGGCGGTCAGCTCGAATACAGCACCAACGGCGTGAACTGGGCCACCACCTTTGCAGCCGCCGAAGGCGTGAACAACGTCAAAGTGCGCGTGACGGATGCCACAGGCAACACCGGTGCCGTGGCCACCTACAGCTTCACCCTGGACACCCAAGCGCCTGCAGCGCCCGTCCTTGGCCTGGTGTGCGACAGCGGTGCTTTGGGTACCGACAAAATCACACAAACCGGCAACCTCACCGCGTCCTCCCTGGAAGCCGGTGCCACGCTCCAATACAGTACCAACGGCTCAGCCTGGGGCAGCACCTTTGCAGCGGGCGAGGGCAGCAACACCGTCTACGCACGCGTGGTCGATGCCGCAGGCAACACCGGCGCGGCCAGCCAACTGGTGTTCACCGTGGACACCTTCATCGTCAAACCGATCCTGACCCTGGCCTCGGACACCGGCACCCCGGGCGACCTGGTCACCATCGACGCCAGCCTGAACGTCCCCGGCAGCGCCACCGGCTCGGCCATAGAAGCCGGTGCCGTGGTCGAATACAGCACCAACGCCAGCAGCTGGACCAACACCTACAGCGCCATAGAAGGCAGCAACACCGTCTACGCACGGGTCCGGGACGCGGCAGGCAACATCGCCGTCTCCGACGTCCTCCGATTTGTGCTCAACACCAAGGCAGGCACCTTCACCGCAGGTCTGGACAACAACAGCAACAGCGGCGCCCTGACGGACCTGAGCACTTATTACGACACCCCCACCATCACCGGCAGCGGCTCAGAAGGCGACCGCATCAAAGTGACCATGCCCGG
>NZ_LFYT02000112.1 GCF_001270065.2 Limnohabitans planktonicus II-D5 | reverse complement strand
CCGTGATGCTGACGGTGGGCACGGGTTTGCCGGTGTCCACCGTGAAGCTGAAGACGGTGGGGGTGCTGGTGTTGTTGGCTTTGTCGGTTTGGCGCACTTGCACGGTGTTGGCGCCTTCTTGCGCCGTGAAGGTGCTGCTCCAGGTGCTGCCGTCGGTGCTGTATTCGACCAAGGCGTCTGTTTCGATGAGCCCAATGTTCAGGTTGCCTACGGTGCTGATTTTGTCGCTGCTGCTGCGCCCGGTGTCGCACAGCAAGCTGACTGAGGGTGAGGCCACGGTTTGGTCGATGACCACCGCCAGGTTGATGGTGGCGTCTACCGCGTTGCCCGCTTGCAAGGTGCGTTCGATTTGCACATTGCCCGAGGCAATGGCCAGCGTGGGCGTGACGGACCACAGGCCGTTGTTGTCGACCACGGTGGTGAGCACTTCGCCGGTGCCGGGCATGGTCACTTTGATGCGGTCGCCTTCTGAGCCGCTGCCGGTGATGGTGGGGGTGTCGTAATAAGTGCTCAGGTCCGTCAGGGCGCCGCTGTTGCTGTTGTTGTCCAGACCTGCGGTGAAGGTGCCTGCCTTGGTGTTGAGCACAAATCGGAGGACGTCGGAGACGGCGATGTTGCCTGCCGCGTCCCGGACCCGTGCGTAGACGGTGTTGCTGCCTTCTATGGCGCTGTAGGTGTTGGTCCAGCTGCTGGCGTTGGTGCTGTATTCGACCACGGCACCGGCTTCTATGGCCGAGCCGGTGGCGCTTCCGAGGGACGTTCAGGCTGGCGTCGATGGTGACCAGGTCGCCCGGGGTGCCGGTGTCGCAGGCGAGAGTCAGGATCGGTTTGACGATGAAGGTGTCCACGGTGAACACCAGTTGGCTGGCCGCGCCGGTGTTGCCTGCGGCATCGACCACGCGTGCGTAGACGGTGTTGCTGCCCTCGCCCGCTGCAAAGGTGCTGCCCC
>NZ_LFYT02000111.1 GCF_001270065.2 Limnohabitans planktonicus II-D5 | reverse complement strand
CCTTGCACCGCCGACATGCTGCCCGTCATGGGTCCAGCGCCGCGCCACAAAGGGCTGTGGTTCAACTTCGGCCACGCCCACCAAGGCTTCACGCTGGGGCCCGTGGCCGGGCGCCTGCTGGCAGAAATGGTCCACGGCCAGCACCCCTGGATCGACCCGGCCCCCTATTTGCCAGCGCGCTTTGGTTGATGTGGCGCGGGTCTCCTGAAAAGGGGGCCGACATGGGCCTGTGCCGGAGCCACCCATGTCGGAGCTAAAGCTACCGACCTACGGGGGACACGGTATGCGTAGGTCGGCGGTCGAAGACCCCGACGTTTGGCTGATGGACCTTTATCGCCTGCAGCCAGCGCTTGGTGCCAAGCGAGCAGCGTCGGACTCTTCGAGTCCCGACCTACGGGGCCAGTTATTCGTAGGTCGGCGGCTTCAGCCCCGACATGGGCCTGTGCCGGAGCCACCCATGTCGGAGCTAAAGCTACCGACCTACGAAGGCAGGTATGCGTAGGTCGGCGGTCGAAGACCCCGACGTTTGGCTGATGGACCATCATCGCCTGCAGCCAGCGCTTGGTGCCAAGCGAGCAGCGTCGGACTCTTCGAGTACCGACCTACGGGGGCAGGTATGCGTAGGTCGGCGGTCGAAGACCCCGACGTTTTGTTTGATGGACCACCTTTGCCTGCAACCAGCGCTTGGTGCCAAGCGAGCAGCGTCGGACTCTTCGAGTACCGACCTACGGGGGCAGGTATGCGTAGGTCGGCGGCTTCAGCCCCGACATGGGCCTGTGCCGGAGCCACCCATGTCGGAGCTAAAGCTACCGACCTACGGGGGACACGGTATGCGTAGGTCGGCGGTCGAAGACCCCGACGTTTTGTTTGATTGACCATCATCGCCTGCATCCGGCGCTTTGAGCCATGCGTGCAGCGTCGGACTCTTCGAGTACCGACCTACGAGTGCCAAGGTATGCGTAGGTCGG
>NZ_LFYT02000110.1 GCF_001270065.2 Limnohabitans planktonicus II-D5 | reverse complement strand
TGCGTTCGATTTGCACATTGCCCGAGGCAATGGCCAGCGTGGGCGTGACGGACCACAGGCCGTTGTTGTCGACCACGGTGGTGAGCACTTCGCCGGTGCCGGGCATGGTCACTTTGATGCGGTCGCCTTCTGAGCCGCTGCCGGTGATGGTGGGGGTGTCGTAATAAGTGCTCAGGTCCGTCAGGGCGCCGCTGTTGCTGTTGTTGTCCAGACCTGCGGTGAAGGTGCCTGCTTTGGTGTTGAGCACAAATCGGAGGACGTCGGAGACGGCGATGTTGCCTGCCGCGTCCCGGACCCGTGCGTAGACGGTGTTGCTGCCTTCTATGGCGCTGTAGGTGTTGGTCCAGCTGCTGGCGTTGGTGCTGTATTCGACCACGGCACCGGCTTCTATGGCCGAGCCGGTGGCGCTTCCGGGGACGTTCAGGCTGGCGTCGATGGTGACCAGGTCGCCCGGGGTGCCGGTGTCGCAGGCGAGAGTCAGGATCGGTTTGACGATGAAGGTGTCCACGGTGAACACCAGTTGGCTGGCAGCGCCGGTGTTGCCTGCGGCATCGACCACGCGTGCGTAGACGGTGTTGCTGCCTTCTCCGGCAGCAAAGGTGCTGCCCCAGGCTGCGCCGTTGGTGCTGTATTGGAGCGTGGCACCGGCTTCCAGGGAGGACGCGGTGAGGTTGCCGGTTTGTGTGATTTTGTCGGTACCCAAAGCACCGCTGTCGCACACCAGGCCAAGGACGGGCGCTGCAGGCGCTTGGGTGTCCAGGGTGAAGCTGTAGGTGGCCACGGCACCGGTGTTGCCTGTGGCATCCGTCACGCGCACTTTGACGTTGTTCACGCCTTCGGCGGCTGCAAAGGTGGTGGCCCAGTTCACGCCGTTGGTGCTGTATTCGAGCTGACCGCCTGCTTCTACGCTGCTCAGGCTCAGGGTGCCTGTGTTCGTGATTTTGTCTGTGCCTGCGCCTGAGATGCTGCCGCTGTCGCAC
>NZ_LFYT02000109.1 GCF_001270065.2 Limnohabitans planktonicus II-D5 | reverse complement strand
GTGGTGAAGAGATCTTTGTGGTCGAAGGCGTGTTCTCCGACGAGCACGGCGACTACCCCGCAGGCAGCTGGCTGCGCAGCCCGCACATGAGCCAGCACCAGCCCTTCAGCCGCGAAGGCTGTTTGATTCTGGTGAAAACCGGGCACTTGACCTGAACACACCAGCATGACACACCGGCCTGCGCATTTGACAAACTGCTCCAATGATCCTGCACATTGAATTTTGAAATCTGTGAGAGATGTCATCTCGTAGGTTTGCACTCGCAGATTCCAACATGATGGGTTTGGGCACAGGCCCATGTCGGGGTCTTCGACCGCCGACCTACGAGAAGGCATCACCTCGTAGGTCGGTACTCGCAGAGTCCGACATGATGAGTTTCGGCAAAGGCCCATGTCGGGTTCTTCGACCGCCGACCTACGAGAAGGCATCACCTCGTAGGTCGGTACTCGCAGAGTCCGACATGATGAGTTTCGGCACAGGCCCATGTCGTGGTCTTCGACCGCCGACCTACGAGAAGGCATCACCTCGTAGGTCGGTACTCGCAGAGTCCGACATGATGGGTTTGGGCACAGGCCCATGTCGGGGTCTTCGACCGCCGACCTACGAGAATGCATCACCTCGTAGGTTTGCACTCGCAGATTCCAACATGATGGGTTTCGGCACAGGCCCATGTCGGGGTCTTCGACCGCCGACCTAGGAGAAGGCATCACCTCGTAGGTTGGTACTCGCAGAGTCCGACATGATGGGTTTGGGCACGGGCCCATGACGGGGTCTTCGACCGCCGACCTACGAGAAGGCATCACCTCGTAGGTCGGTACTCGCAAAGTCCAACATGATGGGTTTCGGCACAAGCCCATGTCGGGGTCTTCGACCGCCGACCTACGAGAAGGCATCACCTCGTAGGTCGGTACTCGCAGAGTCCGACATGATGAGTTTCGGCACAGGCCCATGACGGGGTCTTCGACCGCCGACCTACAACATCCTTGAGCATTGACGACTTCACAGGGCTGAATCCATAG
>NZ_LFYT02000108.1 GCF_001270065.2 Limnohabitans planktonicus II-D5 | reverse complement strand
TGCCCGTGAGGGTGGGCTTGTTGTTGCTGGTGATGTTGTCGGTGGTGGAGCCGGTGTTGCTGCCGGGGGCAATGGCACCAGCGGGTGCCGAAGGGGCCACGGAGTCGATGACCACCGGCAAGGGCACGGAGGGGCTGACGGCACCCGAGGGGCTGGTTTCGGTGATGGACAGGTTGTTGGAGCCCTGGGGCAGCGGCGCGGTGGGGGTGACGTTCCACTGGCCGTTGGGGCCGACCACGGCAGAGCCAATCACGTTGCCAGCGGGGTCTTTGATCTGGATGGTGTTTCCGGGTGTGCCGGTGCCGCTGAGCACAGGTTGCGGGTTGGTGGTGATGTTGTCGGTGGGCGAGCCGGTGTTGCTGCCGGAGTTGATGCCGCCTGTGGGTGCGGGCAGGCTGCCTGACTCAATGACGACGGGCAGCGGAGCCGTGGGGCTGACGTTGCCAGCCGGGTCGATGGCGACCATGCTGAGGTTGTTGGTGCCTGTGGGCAGGGCTGTGGTGGGCGTGATGCTCCATTGGCCGTTGGGGCCGACGACGGCGGTGCCGATCACGTTGCCTTGCGGGTCGGTGATCTTGATGGTGTCACCGGGCGTGCCTGTGCCCGTGAGGGTGGGCTTGTTGTTGCTGGTGATGTTGTCGGTGGTGGAGCCGGTGTTGCTGCCGGGGGCAATGGCACCCGAAGGGGCCGAAGGGGCCACGGAGTCGATGACCACCGGCAAGGGCACGGAGGGGCTGACGGCACCCGAGGGGCTGGTTTCGGTGATGGCCAGGTTGTTGGAGCCCTGGGGCAGCGGCGCGGTGGGGGTGACGTTCCACTGGCCGTTGGGGCCGACCACGGCAGAGCCAATCACGTTGCCAGCGGGGTCTTTGATCTGGATGGTGTTACCGGGTGTGCCGGTGCCTTGGAAGGTGGGGGTGGTGTCTGGGGTGGTGATGCCGCCCGGTGCAACGACCACGCTGGGCGCTGGGGGCGTCAGGGGTGCGGGGGGCACGGGTGTGCAGTTGATGGCAAACGAAGCG
>NZ_LFYT02000107.1 GCF_001270065.2 Limnohabitans planktonicus II-D5 | reverse complement strand
TCAAACTTGAAATCAAAGAAAAAGAGGATGCTGCGACTGATCTTGAAGAGAAGAAAAATCAGGTCGGGAAAAGTCTTGCACTTCCACTTGAGAAAGCGCCAACTGCGGATGACATCGCTCAGGCACTGCTGGCACGAAAGAAAATTGCTCGACGTCGCTCAAATTATTACGAGGCTTCACTCACAGATTCAAAAATTGATGCAGTTGGATTTGCTCCTTCGCACAACAAAGTTACCGCTGATAAAGTTGTACCTAGATCAGATTTCGGAAATTTTGTAATCGCAAAAGCCAACCTCGAACCTCTTGTTTATGAAGGCCTCCTACTTGAAATTGTTTCCCCAGTGTTGAGATCGGGTTCAATCAAGTGGAGAGGTATTTTTGAGAAAAAGACTGTCAGTTTTGAGTTGCAAGACGACACATTCCGATCTGAAGTCGCAAGCCAAAAAGTGCAATTTCAGAATGGAACAACATTGCTTTGTGATTTTGAAGTCCATCAACGTGAAGACGACACTGGTGAAATTGAAATTGCAGGCTATGCGGTTACTAAGGTGCATGACGTTAAGGCACCTCAGATGTTTCGAAAAAATTCAGCAGAAGAGCAATTAAACCTTCAGCTTCCGGATTGGTCATCAGATATTGATGTGTAAATTCATTGGAGTTTTGGATTTTACTGTGATTCTAATTTTCAAGCGAATGTAACTATAAGGAAGGGGCGGTATGAATTCAAATTATGAGAGGCTGAGTGTTGAAGATGCTAGTCAGGTGCTTGAGCACTTGCGTGCGAAAGTACGAGAGTTTGGTTTTGGCGCACTGGATGCCGAAATAGGTGAATTGCTCATAGAGAATGGTTTGAAGTCTAGTGTTGAGATGCTTGAACGCTATTTTTCTTTGCTTCATGCGTATTTAAAAGTTTTTGAGCGGGAGTCCGTTCAAAGTAGTCAAGATAGTCTTGAGCGTTGTTTGGGTAAAGAAAAATGGAGTTGGCAGCTCTTAGCTGGCGGTGATCCGGAAATCAGACGCAATTCTAATCCTATAAATTCCAT
>NZ_LFYT02000106.1 GCF_001270065.2 Limnohabitans planktonicus II-D5 | reverse complement strand
CGGTCGAAGACCCCGACGCGGGCCGTAGGTTTTCGCAGGTCGGTGGTCGAAGACCCCGACGTGGGCCGTAGGTTTTCGTAGGTCGGTGGTCGAAGACCCCGACGTGGGGCTGTGGGTTTTCGTAGGTCGGCGGTCAAAGACCCCGACGTGGGCCGTGGGTTTTCGCAGGTCGGCGGTCAAAGACCCCGACGTGGGCCGTAGGTTTTCGTAGGTCGGTGGTCGAAGACCCCGACGTGGGGCTGTGGAAACCCGCAAAAGTTGAACCAGGTTCCGCGCCCAAGCGCACAAACGTCGGACTCTTCGAGTACCGACCTACGAGATAGGCAGGTCGGCGGTCAAAGACCCCACGTGGGCCGTAGGTTTTCGTAGGTCGGCGGTCGAAGACCCCGACGTGGGCCGTAGGTTTTCGTAGGTCGGCGGTCGAAGACCCCGACGTGGGGTTGTGGAAACCCGCAAAAGTTGAACCAGGTTCCGCGCCCAAGCGCACAAACGTCGGACTCTTCGAGTACCGACCTACGAGATAGGCAGGTCGCTGGTCGAAGAACCCGACATGGGCCGTAGGTTTTCGTAGGTCGGCGGTCAAAGACCCCGACGTGGGCCGTAGGTTTTCGCAGGTCGGCGGTCAAAGACCCCGACGTGGGCCGTAGGTTTTCGTAGGTCGGTGGTCGAAGACCCCGACGTGGGCCTGTGCCGAAGCCCATCACGTCGGACTCTGCGAGTGCCGACCTACGAGAAGACATTTCTCACGCATTTCAAATTTCTGCGTGCCGGGTCCATAAAATGGTCGGATATGTTTGTTCACCTGCGCCTTCACTCCGAATTTTCCGTCGTTGACTCCACCTGCCGCATTGACGAAGTGCTCAAGGCGGCGGCCAAAGACGGCCAGCCCGCTTTGGGCCTGACCGACCTGAATAACCTGTTTGGCGGGGTCAAGTTCTACAAGGAAGGCCGGGGCAAAGGCGTCAAGCCGGTTCTGGGCGCAGAAATCAACCTTGAAGGCCTGGGCGGGGACCAGGGGGTCATCAGCCGTGTGGCCTTGCTGGTG
>NZ_LFYT02000105.1 GCF_001270065.2 Limnohabitans planktonicus II-D5 | reverse complement strand
ACGAGGTCAATAACCCCAGGCTTGCGAAGGCGGTGGTAGTGTCAAGCCGGGATGAAGGTGGCTGTCCAGATCAGGCCGTCTGTGCTGGCGGTGAATGTGCTCAGAGCCCCGTTGGGCGCTGTGATGTCCGCGTTGCTGAAGTCTTTGACTTTTTCGCTGAAGGTGATGGTCACCGTGGCGCTCTCGCCTGCTTTGAGGGCGTTGTCGCTCAGGGCAATGCTGGCTGTCGGCGCTTTGAGGTCAATGGCGTAGTTGGCGCTGCTGGTGCTGGCGCCTTGGTTGCCCGCCACGTCGGTGTAGCTGTTGGCCACGCTCATGACGTTGCTGGCGTCTGCCGTGCCTGCGGTGGGCGTGAAGCTGCCCACCCAGGTCTTGCCGCCGTCGGTGGTGGCCAGGGTGCTCAGCGTGCCGTTTTCTACAGCCACGTCGGTGTTGCCAAAGCCGGTGACTTTTTCACTGAAGACGATGGTCACTTGTGCGCTCTCGCCTGCCGTCAAGGCGTTGTCGCTCAGGGTGATCGTGGCCGTGGGGCCTTGGGTGTCTACGGCGTAGTTGGCACTCGATGCGGCTGCGCCTGCGTTAGCGGCCAGGTCGCTGTAGGCACCGGGGTTGACGCTGATGCTGTTGGCGGCTACTTCCACATTGGCGTTGGGCGTAAACGTCGCGGTCCAGGTGGTGCCGCCGTCGGTGCTGGCCAGGGTGCTGAGCGTGCCGTTGGGCGCTGTCACGTCGGCGTTGCTGAAGTCTTTGACCGCTTCGCTGAAGGTGATGGTCAGCTGGGCGCTTTGTCCGGCCGTGAGGCTGGTCATCGGCGCACCTTGGGCGTCTTGGAGGGTGACCACGGCCGAGGGGGCCTTGGTGTCCACGCTGTAGTTGCCGCTGGTGCCCACGGCTCCTGCGTTGCCGATCAGGTCGCTGTAGGTGTTGGCCAGCGTGATGACGTTGGTGGTGTCTTCAAGGTTGACGTTGGGCGTGTAGGTGCCGGTCCAGACGATGCCGTCGGTGCTGACCAAGGTGCCCAATGTGCCGTTTTGCACCGTGACATCCTCGTATAG
>NZ_LFYT02000104.1 GCF_001270065.2 Limnohabitans planktonicus II-D5 | reverse complement strand
TAGCATCAAGTGGCCATCGATTGCGGCCTAAAAAAAGATCACCCCGCACAGCCTGCGCCACAGCTATGCCACGCACCTGATTGAAGCTGGGGTCGATTTGCTTGAGGTCCAGAAGATTTTGGGCCACCACTCCATCCTCACCACCACCCGCTACACCCACCTGACCCACAACACCAATACCCAGGCAGGCGAACGCATTGAGGCCTTGATGGCGCGCTTTTGTGTGGATTGGGGTGATGTCAAATGATCACCCTGGCCTCCATCATTGAGCGCTTTGGCGCAGACTACTTGGCGCAGTATCCCCAGTGTGCCTCACACGTCCAGCGCCAGGCCCTCACAGCCATGCAGCGCTGCCGCACCACATTGGCGCCGCGCATGCTGGCCCAGTGCACCGACTGTGGCGATCAGAAAATGGTGCCGCACTCCTGCGGCCACCGCAACTGCCCCCACTGCCAAGCCCACGAGAGCCAGTCCTGGATTGAGCGCCAAACAACACGGCTGGTGCCGAGCAACTACTTTCTTCTCACGTTTACTTTGCCCAGCGAGCTGCGCACGCTGGTTTGGCAGCATCAACGCGTTGCCTACACCGCCTTGATGGATTGCGCCTGGCAGACGTTACGCGTCTTCAGTGCCAACCACAAACAGTTGCAAGGCACGCCCGGGGCCATGGCCGTACTGCATACCCATTCGCGGCAGTTGGAGTTTCATCCACACGTTCATGTGCTCATGCCTGCGGCGGCGCTGGATGCCAACAAAGGCTTGTGGCGCAGCATGCGCCGCAGCAATAAGGGCGGCGACTACTTGTTCAGCCACAAAGCATTGGCCAAAGTCTTTCGCGCCAAGTTCTTGGCCGCCCTGCGTGAACAAGGTCTGACGCCGCCGGCGAACTTGCCGCAAGTGTGGGTGGTTGATTGCAAGCGTGTGGGCAGTGGTCACAAGGCCATCATCTACTTGGGCCGCTATCTGTACCGGGGCGTCATTCAGGAGAAGGACATCTTGCGCTGCGACGGCAACAACGTCACCTACCGTTGGCGCGACAGCAAAACCAAACGCTTGACCACGCGCACCGTGAGTG
>NZ_LFYT02000103.1 GCF_001270065.2 Limnohabitans planktonicus II-D5 | reverse complement strand
TTCTAAAAACCGACTCCAGGAAAACTGTCTTGCTGAATGGCTCAATCACCTGAATTGACGCATTAACACCATAAATATATGAAACTTCAGAATTTGTTTGCTGCTGCTTGGCCTTGGCCAATTTATTGACTTCAACATTGAAAATATAGTCACCATCACCAATTTTCAATTCGATTTGCTCGCCTGTATCTTCCAGCTGCATGGTCATCACCCCAACGACGCTGTTAAATTTGGCAGGCATCAAAGAAATGCTGGTTTGGCCAGACAATTCGCTGGCCAGTGCATCAGCCACGATGTCTTTGACTGCTGAATCATTGCTTCTGATTTCTGCTGGGAATTTATCCATAGCCTCAGGCTTGATCGTGATATTTCCAATCTGGAAGATCTTGTCGGTTTTTTTATCTAAAATTGCATTTGAAATCTTGTCCACAAACTGTGATATCAGTCCTTCTTTTTTCGATGTGTATATATTTTCCCTGATTAAATTTAATATTTTTAAATTAGAAGGTTGCTGTTGCCCTTCTACGGCATCAAAGATTGCCAGATTCAATGGATATGTTTTGATTATTTTTTTCCCCTTGTAATCAAATAACAAGGCGTCACCGCGAAGATTAACAAATATTTTCCAGTAATCACCATAGTTTTCTACGAGTACCGTTTCAGCTGTCATTACCAGGACAGCATTCAAAGGCGAGTCTTCATTTTTTGTTGAAAATGTTCTGCCAGTTACAATATTGAAGTTTTTACCTTCAATATTTTTTAATCTTTTTACAATCTCTGTTGAAATGGATATATTGGATTTTTTGAATTCTTTTTCAAGATAACTTGTATAGTGAAAACGATCTTCTTTATTGGCGTGATCTCCAGCGTATGCGAATCCTGCGATCAGCATTTCCTGTCCTGAATTTTGAGCCATGATGGCTTTTGCACAAACAATTATTAAAAAGCCAATGAAGGTTTTTTTTATGATTCTAAAAATATGCATTTTTATAAATTTTGAATAACAAAGAGCTACAATAGTGTAACACCTTATGTTTACAATTTTATTGTTTCTGCATCAATTTGAATTCTTAAGAA
>NZ_LFYT02000102.1 GCF_001270065.2 Limnohabitans planktonicus II-D5 | reverse complement strand
GCATTGCAAACTTCACGGGGCCGAATCCATATGGAGCCGTCACGCTGAAGTTTGAAATGCGTGAGACATGTCATCTTGTAGGTCGGTACTCTCAGAGTCCGACATGGTGGGTTTGGGCACAGGCCCCTGTCGGAGTCTTCGACCGCCGACCTACAACATCGTTGCGCATTACAAACTTCACGGGGCCGAATCCATATGGATCTGGCACGCTGAAGTATGAAATGCGTGAGACATGTCATCTTGTAGGTCGGTACTCGCAGAGTCCGACATGGTGGGTTTGGGCACAGGCCCCTGTCGGAGTCTTCGGCCGCGGACCTACAACATCTTTGCGCATTGAAAACTTCACGGGGCCGAATCCATATGGAGCCGTCACGCTGAAGTTTGAAATGAGTGAGACATGTCATCTTGTAGGTCGGTACTCGCAGAGTCCGACATGGTGGTTTTGGGCACAGGCCCCTGTCGGAATCTTCGACCGCCGACCTACAACATCTTTGCGCATTGCAAATTTCACGGGGCCGAATCCATATGGAGCCGTCACGCTGAAGTATGAAATGCGTGAGACATGTCATCTTGTAGGTCGGTACTCGCAGAGTCCGACATGGTGGGTTTGGGCACAGACCCCTGTCGGAGTCTTCGACCGCCGACCTACAACATCTTTGCGCATTGCAAACTTCACGGGGCCGAATCCATATGGAGCCGTTACGCTGAAGTTTGAAATGAGTGAGACATGTCATCTTGTAGGTCGGTACTCGCAGAGTCCGACATGGTGGGTTTGGGCACAGGCCCCTGTCGGAGTCTTCGACCGCCGACCTACAACATCTTTGCGCATTGCAAACTTCACGGGGCCGAATCCATATGGAGCCGTCACGCTGAAGTTTGAAATGAGTGAGACATGTCATCTGGTAGGTCGGTACTCGCAGAGTCCGACATGGTGGTTTTGGGCACAGGCCCCTGTCGGAGTCTTCGACCGCCGACCTACAACATCTTTGCGCATTGAAAACTTCACGGGGCCGAATCCATATGGAGCCGGCACGCTGAAGTTTGAAATGCGTGAGACATGTCATCTTGTAGGTCGGTA
>NZ_LFYT02000101.1 GCF_001270065.2 Limnohabitans planktonicus II-D5 | reverse complement strand
CGCGGCCAGCAAGACTTATGACGGCAACGACACCGCCAGCATCACCGCAGGTGCCATCAGCACCGGCGTCGGCTCTGAAACGCTGGCCATCGCTGGCACAGGCAGCTTCAGCGACAAGAACGCGGGCAACAACAAAACCGTCACCGTGGCCGATGTCAACACCCTGACCAAGTCGAATGACTTGGCCACAGGTGGCGACTGGGCCAACTACAACTTGACCACCGTCGGGATGACCACCCAGGCAGACATCGCCAAGAAAGATGTCACCCTGAGCAGCATCACCGCGGCCAGCAAAACTTATGACGGCAACGACACCGCCAACATCAACGCGGGTGCCATCAGCACCGGCGTCGGCGCTGAAACGCTGGCCATCGCTGGCACAGGCAGCTTCAGCGACAAGAACGCGGGCAGCAACAAAACCGTCACCGTGACCAATGTCACCTCTTTGACCAAGTCAAATGTCACGGCCACCGGTGGCGACTGGGCCAACTACAACTTGACCACCACCGGAGGCATGACCACCCAGGCTGACATCGCCAAGAAAGATGTCACCCTGAGCAGCATCACCGCGGCCAGCAAAACTTATGACGGCAACGACACCGCCAGCATCACCGCAGGTGCCATCAGCACCGGCGTCGGCGCTGAAACGCTGGCCATCGCTGGCACAGGCAGCTTCAGCGACAAGAACGCGGGCAGCAACAAAACCGTCACCGTGACCGATGTCACCTCTTTGACCAAGTCGAATGTCACGGCCACCGGTGGCGACTGGGCCAACTACAACTTGACCACCACCGGTGCCATGACCACCCAGGCAGACATCGCCAAGAAGGATGTCACCCTGAGCAGCATCACTGCGGCCAGCAAGACTTACGACGGCAACGACATCGCCAGCATCACCGCGGGTGCCATCAGCACCGGCGTCGGCTCTGAAACGCTGGCCATCGCTGGCACAGGCAGCTTCAGCGACAAGAACGCGGGCAACAACAAAACGGTCACCGTGGCCGATGTCAGCACCTTGACCAAGTCAAATGACTTGGCCACCGGTGGCGACTGGGCCAACTACAACTTGACCACCGTCGCGATGACCACCCAGGCAGACATCGCCAAGAAAGATGTCACCCTGAGCAGCATCACCGCGGCCAGCAAAACTTATGACGGCAACGACACCGCCA
>NZ_LFYT02000100.1 GCF_001270065.2 Limnohabitans planktonicus II-D5 | reverse complement strand
CAGACAATTACAGCTTCACCGGCCTGACCACCAGCGGCACAAATTACACCGTCAGCAAGCTGGCTTTGACCGGCGCTGCGATTGCAGGCGTCACCACCACTTACGGCACCCCCGCCAACACCGGCGCAGTCACATTCACCAACGTGATCGCCAGCGATGTGGTCACACCGGGAACCGCGACGCTGGTCACGCCCAGCTACAGCAGCAGCAACAACTTGAAAGCAGGCAGTTACGCACAAAACGTCACTGGCACGTTGACCGGCACTGATGCTGACAACTACAGCTTCACCGGTCTGACCACCAGCAGCACAAACTACACCGTGAACAAGTTGGCTTTGACTGGTGCGGCGATTGCGGATGTCACCACCACTTACGGCACACCCGCCAACACCGGTGCGGTCACCTTCACCAACGTGATCGCCAGCGATGTGGTCACCCCTGGCACAGCAACCCTGGTCACGCCTAGCTACAGCTCCAGCAACAACTTGAAGGCTGGCAGCTACGCGCAAAACGTCACGGGCACGTTGACCGGCACCGACGCTGACAACTACAGCTTCACGGGCCTGACGACCAGCAGCAGCAACTACACGGTCAACAAATTGGCCCTGACTGGTGCGGCGATTGCGGATGTCACCACGACCTACGGCACAGCCGCCAACACCGGCGCAGTCTCCTTCACCAACGTGATCGCCAGCGATGTGGTCACCCCTTCTACCGCCTCCCTGGTCACCCCCAGCTACAGCAGCAGCAACAACTTGAAGGCTGGCAGTTACGCACAAAACGTCACTGGCACGTTGACCGGCACCGACGCTGACAATTACAGTTTCACCGGCCTGACCACCAGCGGCACGAACTACACCGTGAACAAACTGGCCCTGACAGGTGCTTCGATTGCGGATGTATCGACCACTTACGGCACAGCCGCCAACACCGGCGCAGTCACCTTCACCAACGTGATCGCCAGCGATGTGGTCACACCTAGCACAGCAACCCTGGTCACGCCTAGCTACAGCTCCAGCAACAACTTGAAGGCTGGCAGCTACGCACAAAACGTGACCTCCACGCTCAGCGGCACCGACTCAGACAATTACAGCTTCACCGGCCTGACCACCAGCGGCACAAATTACACCGTCAGCAAGCTGGCTTTGACCGGCGCTGCGATTGCAGGCGTCAC
>NZ_LFYT02000099.1 GCF_001270065.2 Limnohabitans planktonicus II-D5 | reverse complement strand
GTCGAGTGATGCGGTCACGCCGGGTTCATCCACAAGCTCACCCGGCAACACAGCAGGCACGCCCCCGCCGGCAAGTGGTCCTGCAACCGGCTCCGCTGCCAGCAGCACACCGCCCGACGGCGTGCGCCTGATCCTGACCCTGCCACCCGGCCCGTCTGGCGCAGGTGCCTTGACCCTCGACTGGATACGCCCGACCTTGTCAGGAGCCCAGTCATGAACGCAGCACATCATCCACAAGAGCAGCGCCATGACAAGCACCGCATTCGTATAGCCCCCCGTAGGTCGGCACTCGAAGAGTCCGACATGGACAGCAGCAACATTGAGCGTCCGACGTATGGCCACCCCCCCATGTCGGGGTCTTCGACCGCCGACCTACAAGGACATCGCCCTGCTGCATGCGGCCACGCCCCCCGTAGGTCGGTACTCGAAGAGTCCGACGTAAGCTTTCAGGACATCCGGCGTTTGTGGTGTGACACACGCCCCATGTCGGGGTCTTCGACCGCCGACCCACAAGGACATCCCCCTGCTGCATGCGGCCACGCCCCCCGTAGGTCGGTACTCGAAGAGTCCGACGTAAGCTTTCAGGACATCCGGCGTTTGTGGTGTGACACACGCCCCATGTCGGGGTCTTCGACCGCCGACCTACAAGGACATCGCCCTGCTGCATGCGGCAACGACCCCCGTAGGTCGGTACTCGAAGAGTCCGACATGGACAGCAGCAACATTGAGCGTCCGAAGTATGGCCACCGCTCCACGTCGGGGTCTTCGACCGCCGACCTACAAGGACATCGCCCTGCTGCATGCGGCCACGCCCCCCGTAGGTCGGCACTCGAAGAGTCCGACATGTGCAGCAGCAACATTGAGCATCCGACGCATGGCCACCACTCCATGTCGGGGTCTTCGACCGCCGACCTACAAGGACATCGCCCTGCTGCATGCGGCCACGGACCCCGTAGGTCGGTACTCGAAGAGTCCGACATGGACGGCAGCAACATTGAGCGTCCGACGCATGGCCAACGCCCCATGTCGGGGTCTTCGACCACCGACCTACAAGGACATCGCCCTGCTGCATGCGGCCAAGGACCCCGTAGGTCGGCACTCGAAGAGTCCGACATGGACGGCACAACATTAGCGCCGCGCTGGCCAACGCCCCATGTCGGGGCTTCGACCACCGACCTCAAGG
>NZ_LFYT02000098.1 GCF_001270065.2 Limnohabitans planktonicus II-D5 | reverse complement strand
CATTGCTGGAGCTGGTGCCGCCGTCGTAGATCTTGGTGTCGCTCACCGCTGCGAACGTCAGTTCCTTGGCCTTGATGGTGCCTGTGGCGCTGGCCTTGTTGCCGATGGTGTAGTTGTTGCCGTTGTTGCCATCGTTGATGGTGACTGCGCCCACTTGAAGTGTGGAGTTATTGGCACCCAGCACGTTCTTGCTGGCGAAGGACTGAACAGCGGTGATGGTGTCACCGGTTTGTGTGCCCGTCACAGAGGCTGCATTGCTGGAGCTGGTGCCGCCGTCGTAGATCTTGGTGTCGCTCACCGCTGCGAACGTCAGTTCCTTGGCCGTGATGGTGCCTGTGGCGCTGGCCTTGTTGCCGATGGTGTAGTTGTTGCCGTTGTTGCCATCGTTGATGGTGACTGCGCCCACTTGAAGTGTGGAGTTATTGGCACCCAGCACGTTCTTGCTGGCGAAGGACTGAACAGCGGTGATGGTGTCATCACCTTGCTTGCCCGTCACAGAGGCTGCATTGCTGGAGCTGGTGCCGCCGTCGTAGATCTTGGTGTCGCTCACCGCTGCGAACGTCAGTTCCTTGGCCTTGATGGTGCCTGTGGCGCTGGCCTTGTTGCCGATGGTGTAGTTGTTGCCGTTGTTGCCATCGTTGATGGTGACTGCGCCCACTTGAAGTGTGGAGTTATTGGCACCCAGCACGTTCTTGCTGGCGAAGGACTGAACAGCGGTGATGGTGTCACCGGTTTGTGTGCCCGTCACAGAGGCTGCATTGCTGGAGCTGGTGCCGCCGTCGTAGATCTTGGTGTCGCTCACCGCTGCGAACGTCAGTTCCTTGGCCTTGATGGTGCCTGTGGCGCTGGCCTTGTTGCCGATGGTGTAGTTGTTGCCGTTGTTGCCATCGTTGATGGTGACTGCGCCCACTTGAAGTGTGGAGTTATTGGCACCCAGCACGTTCTTGCTGGCGAAGGACTGAACAGCGGTGATGGTGTCACCGGTTTGTGTGCCCGTCACAGAGGCTGCATTGCTGGAGCTGGTGCCGCCGTCGTAGATCTTGGTGTCGCTCACCGCTGCGAACGTCAGTTCCTTGGCCTTGATGGTGCCTGTGGCGCTGGCCTTGTTGCCGATGGTGTAGTTGTTGCCGTTGTTGCCATCGTTGATGGTGACTGCGCCCACTTGAAGTGTGGAGTTATTGGCACCC
>NZ_LFYT02000097.1 GCF_001270065.2 Limnohabitans planktonicus II-D5 | reverse complement strand
TGACTGCGCCCACTTGAAGTGTGGAGTTATTGGCACCCAGCACGTTCTTGCTGGCGAAGGACTGAACAGCGGTGATGGTGTCATCACCTTGCTTGCCCGTCACAGAGGCTGCATTGCTGGAGCTGGTGCCGCCGTCGTAGATCTTGGTGTCGCTCACCGCTGCGAACGTCAGTTCCTTGGCCTTGATGGTGCCTGTGGCGCTGGCCTTGTTGCCGATGGTGTAGTTGTTGCCGTTGTTGCCATCGTTGATGGTGACTGCGCCCACTTGAAGTGTGGAGTTATTGGCACCCAGCACGTTCTTGCTGGCGAAGGACTGAACAGCGGTGATGGTGTCACCGGTTTGTGTGCCCACGACATTGGCAGCCAGGCTGGAGCTGGTGCTGCCGTCGTAGACCTTGGAGTCGGTCACCGCTGCAAGCGTCAGTTCCTTGGGCGTGATGGTGCCTGTGGCGCTGGACTTGTTGCCGATGGTGTAGTTGTTGCCGTTGTTGCCATCGTTGATGGTGACTGCGCCCACTTGAAGTGTGGAGCCATTGGCCCCCAACACGTTCTTGCTGGCGAAGGACTGAACAGCGGTGATGGTGTCATCACCTTGCTTGCCCACGACATTGGCAGCCAGGCTGGAGCTGGTGCCGCCGTCGTAGATCTTGGTGTCGCTCACCGCTGCGAACGTCAGTTCCTTGGCCTTGATGGTGCCTGTGGCGCTGGCCTTGTTGCCGATGGTGTAGTTGTTGCCGTTGTTGCCATCGTTGATGGTGACTGCGCCCACTTGAAGTGTGGAGTTATTGGCACCCAGCACGTTCTTGCTGGCGAAGGACTGAACAGCGGTGATGGTGTCACCGGTTTGTGTCCCCGTCACAGAGGCTGCATTGCTGGAGCTGGTGCCGCCGTCGTAGATCTTGGTGTCGCTCACCGCTGCGAACGTCAGTTCCTTGGCCTTGATGGTGCCTGTGGCGCTGGCCTTGTTGCCGATGGTGTAGTTGTTGCCGTTGTTGCCATCGTTGATGGTGACTGCGCCCACTTGAAGTGTGGAGTTATTGGCACCCAGCACGTTCTTGCTGGCGAAGGACTGAACAGCGGTGATGGTGTCACCGGTTTGTGTGCCCGTCACAGAGGCTGCATTGCTGGAGCTGGTGCCGCCGTCGTAGATCTTGGTGTCGCTCACCGCTGCGAACGTCAGTTCCTTGGCCTTGA
>NZ_LFYT02000096.1 GCF_001270065.2 Limnohabitans planktonicus II-D5 | reverse complement strand
CCCACCACGGTGAGCAACACCACCAGCACGATCGGCAAAGCCAACTTGGCTGTGGCCATGAGCAGCCAGAACAAGACCTATGACGGCACGACAGCGGCTGCATTGGCAACGGGTGCGATCACGGCCACGGGCGTGACAGTGGACGGCGTGGCAGAAACTGCAACGGTGAGCAAAGCCAGCGGCACCTACAACAGCAAGAACGTGGCCACGGCAACAACAGTCACCGCGAGCTTGGCGACAGGCGACTTCACGGCAGCGACTGGTACTGATCTGAGCAACTACAACTTGCCCACCACGGTGAGCAACACCACCAGCACGATCGGCAAAGCCAACTTGGCTGTGGCCATGAGCAGCCAGAACAAGACCTATGACGGCACGACAGCGGCTGCATTGGCAACGGGTGCGATCACGGCCACGGGCGTGACAGTGGACGGCGTGGCAGAAACTGCAACGGTGAGCAAAGCCAGCGGCACCTACAACAGCAAGAACGTGGCCACGGCAACAACAGTCACCGCGAGCTTGGCGACAGGCGACTTCACGGCAGCGACTGGTACTGATCTGAGCAACTACAACTTGCCCACCACGGTGAGCAACACCACCAGCACGATCGGCAAAGCCAACTTGGCTGTGGCCATGAGCAGCCAGAACAAGACCTATGACGGCACGACAGCGGCTGCATTGGCAACGGGTGCGATCACGGCCACGGGCGTGACAGTGGGCGGCGTGGCAGAAACTGCAACGGTGAGCAAAGCCAGCGGCACCTACAACAGCAAGAACGTGGCCACGGCAACAACAGTCACCGCGAGCTTGGCGACAGGCGACTTCACGGCAGCGACTGGTACTGATCTGAGCAACTACAACTTGCCCACCACGGTGAGCAACACCACCAGCACGATCGGCAAAGCCAACTTGGCTGTGGCCATGAGCAGCCAGAACAAGACCTATGACGGCACGACAGCGGCTGCATTGGCAACGGGTGCGATCACGGCCACGGGCGTGACAGTGGACGGCGTGGCAGAAACTGCAACGGTGAGCAAAGCCAGCGGCACCTACAACAGCAAGAACGTGGCCACGGCAACAACAGTCACCGCGAGCTTGGCGACAGGCGACTTCACGGCAGCGACTGGTACTGATCTGAGCAACTACAACTTGCCCACCACGGTGAGCAACACCACCAGCACGATCGGCAAAGCCA
>NZ_LFYT02000095.1 GCF_001270065.2 Limnohabitans planktonicus II-D5 | reverse complement strand
TGCAATCGGGCCTGCGTCATGGTGAACAGCCCCAACTCAGCGAAGTACACATTTGGCCAGCGTTTGTGATCGGCATGGCACCTTCCCATCCCCGGACGCTTTTCCTGCTTGCGCAGCATTGCACGCAGTCTCCTGCGTATGAATCCGTCTATTTTTCGGAACGTGCTTTTGCACGCATGCTTGAAGTAGCCAAACCACCCCTTGAGCATAGGGCCAAGATCTTCAATGACAACGCGCAGACTCTCGCCTCTCGTGCGCTTGGTCTTTTCTCGCACCTTGTCTTTCAAGCTCTTGAGACTCTTGTCCCGCACCCAGCGTCTGCCCGCCTCAAATCGGTAGCCCAGGAACTCAAAGCCCTGTCCCCTTTGCGTGCAGTCCCCTACATGGGTCTTGTCCGGGTGCAAGCTCAGCCCGTTTTGCCCTACCCACTGCTTGACCTGCTCCAGTGCCTCGTGCGCTTGTTGCGCCGTCGTGCACAGAATCACGAAGTCGTCCGCGTAGCGCACCATTCGGTAGCCCTGCGCCTTCATCTTCACGTCCAGCGGATGCAGGTACAAATTGGCCAGCAACGGGCTGATGACCGCCCCTTGCGGGGTGCCCGCCGTCGGCGTCCATCTGCGCATCTCTTGCACGATGTCTTGCTGTAGCCAGCCTTTAAACAAAGCCAGCAGCCTTCCATCGCTGATGTGCGCTCCGATCCTGTCCATCAGTGCCTCATGGGGGATGCTGTCAAAGTACCCCTGCAGGTCTGCATCCACCACATGGGTGTAGCCTTCCTTCAATAGTGCATCGACTTGCCGCAGCGCGTCTTTGCAGCCCCTGCCGGGTCGAAACCCGTAGCTCGTGCCCTCAAACTCGTTCTCAAAGATCGGCTCAATCACCCGCTTGACCGCCGTCTGGACTATCCTGTCCTTGACCGTCGGGATGCCCAGGGGCCGCGTTTTACCGCCAGCTTTGGGTATTTCTACCCGCCGCACCGCCTGGGGCCTGTACTCTCCTTGCTCCAGTTGTCTGGACAGCTCGCTCAGGTACCGCTGTTCATGCGCCGCAAATCCTTCAATGCTTTGCCGGTCTATGCCCCATGCCCCTTTGTTCGCTTTGACTTGTTGCCAAGCCGCTTGCAAGGTGCTTAGGCGCCAGACCTTGTCGATCAAACTGAACCACTTGTTTCCTTTGACGCCGTTGCCCAGCGCCGCCAACATACGATCCGTCCAGACTTC
>NZ_LFYT02000094.1 GCF_001270065.2 Limnohabitans planktonicus II-D5 | reverse complement strand
ATTGCTGATTTTCCTGCTGGCCTTCATCGCCGTCTTCATGGCCTGAAGCTTTTGCACTCTGCGGTGCCCGCCCCTCTGGGCAGCCCCATTGAGCCCCACACAACCCGCAACAGCTCACGCTTTGCGGGTTTTGTTTTGGGCGGGCGTTGAATGCAGGGGCTGCTGTGGACGTCGTCTCATGCGGATGGCCCCTGTAGGTCGGCGGTCGAAGACCCCGACGTTTGGCTGATGGAACCCCTTCGCTTGCTGCCAGCGCTTTCTGTAATGCGGGCAACGTCGGACTCTTCGAGTACCGACCTACGGGGACAGGCATTTGTTATGGCGGGCATTGACCGTTTCGGACCTACAGGGGCCACGGTACTCGTAGGTCGGTGGTCGAAGACCCCGACGATTCGCTTGATGGGCCTCATTCGCCTGCAGCCAGCGCTTGGCGCCAAGCGGGCATCGTCGGACTCTTCGAGTACCGACCTACGGGGACAGGCATTTGTTATGGTGGGCATTGACCGTTTCAAACGGACAGGGGCCACGGTATTCGTAGGTCGGCTGTCGAAGACCCCGACGTTTGGCTGTTTAACCACCATCGCCTGCAGCCAGCGCTTTCTGTAATGCGGGCAACGTCGGACTCTTCGAGTACCGACCTACGGGGACAGGCATTTGTTATGTCGGGCATTGACCGTTTCGGACCGACAGGGGCCACGGTATTCGTAGGTCGGCGGTCGAAGACCCCGACGTTTGGCTGTTTAACCACCATCGCTTGCTGCCAACGCTTAGTGCCAAACGGGCATCGTCGGACTCTTCGAGTACCGACCTACGGGGACAGGCATTTGTTATGGCGGGCATTGACCGTTTCGGACCGACAGGGGCCACGGTATTCGTAGGTCGGCGGTCGAAGACCCCGACGATTCGCTTGATGGGCCTCATTCGCCTGCTGCCAGCGCTTGGTGCCAAACGGGCAGCGTCGGACTCTTCGAGTGCCGACCTACGGGGACAGGCATTTGTTATGGCGGGCATTGACCATTTCGGACCGACAGGGGCCACGGTATTCGTAGGTCGGCGGTCGAAGACCCCGACGTTTTGGCTGATGGACCCCCTTCGCCTGAAGCTCGTCACACGCCGTTGCACACCCGCAGCACCTGCGGGCCATAGGCTTTGAGCTTTTTGACGCCCAGCCCGCTGATGCCTTGCAGCTGCACCAAGCCTCGACTCAAGCCAGAGATTAGG
>NZ_LFYT02000093.1 GCF_001270065.2 Limnohabitans planktonicus II-D5 | reverse complement strand
CATTCAACTTTAATTTGTGTCAATGCAGTTAAACTTTTGAAATGCCTCAAACCAATACCACGGACGTTTTATTGCAAAAATTTCGAATTCACTTAATTCGACCAGATTAGGATAATTTTTCTTTGCGAATTTAAAGGCGTCGATATTTTTTTGAATTGACAGCGAACCCCTGTGTAAAAGTGAGTTTCTAGCGATAATTATTTCCAATAGATGCTGTTTGTATTTTTTGGAAATTTTTAAAGACTCAATTTTTTCATATTTATTCTTGCTGTCTTTGCTAATTTCTTCGATGCGTTGGTCCATCAATATGGTTGCCTGCGCATAGTTTAATTTGTGCATGTATCCTTCAATGTAATTGTTTAATGAAAATGTATTTTTTGAAAATAATTTATGTTGAATTTTTGTGAAATCAATTTCATGAGATCCTGAATAGCTGTCGATATAGCTTTGTGATCTGAATTTTGCATTTATCGGATCATTGAATTTTGAAGAAATCAAGCCATCACGAAATTCAGCTGTTGAGTATCCAGAGACTTTTTTCTGTTTGCTTGTCATGCCTCCATAAATGATAATAAATGAATTTAATGCCCATAGGGCGCGATATTCAAAATCATTTAAATTAATTATTGGTGCATTGTTTTGATTTTCGAAAGCATTGATTTTTTCATTTTCTGTCTGGCTTCTGTATTGACTATAAATGCTTTCTGAGTCCAAGTTGTATTGTGCATCTAGAGAAATATCTTCCGTGAATGGGATTCTTATTTCTACAACGCCTTTCGGGAGCTGCTTGTCTGCACCGGTATTGTCTGGGCCTATCTCGAAGCCTTGCTTATTGTTGCCTAATGCCACAATAATTGATCCATTTGGATGAATAAAAGAGGCAATGTCTGCTGTGTGGACCTCAAAAGGTAATTCTTTTCTATATATATACCAGCCCTTAATAATGGAGGGGTCTTGATTGATGTTGTGAATTCTAGTGTTGTTAATATTAATAGAGCTGCATTGATAATTTTCCGTCAGGCCAATCTGTAAAGGTAAAAATCCAACTTTCACTGAAAAATCACTTGGAAAAATTACATTAATATTTTCTTTTATTGGAATTGTTGGGTATGTTCCGCTAATAATATTTATTGAGTCTCCAGATGAGGATTCAGTAACTGCGATACCAAGCTCAATCCAGTTTGTGACCGTGAATTCTTTCATTTTGAAAATACTCTATTTATACAAATACCGCTGCATCCCCACAA
>NZ_LFYT02000092.1 GCF_001270065.2 Limnohabitans planktonicus II-D5 | reverse complement strand
GAGCATCGATCAGGTCGAGGCCAACGCCTTGATCCATGCTGGACTGGACTTTGCAGCGGGCGACACCATCACGCTGAACGTGGACACAGCCGCATCGGGCACGCACCTGAGCAACAGCCTCAAAGACCTGAACAAGCTGGGCGTGGACGCCATCATGGTGACAGGCGGCGATCAGATCAACGTGGACCTGGGTGCAGGTGCCTTGTCTGCCAGCGGCACAGGCGGCATCAACTTTGAGCTGCCCACCTTGTTTGGCGACCTCAACGGCGACCGGGTGCTGAGCGAGCGTGAAGACGCCACCCTGAGCGTGACCTTGAACGCCGCAGCCTCAGACGTGGCAGGCATTGCCAACAAGGCAGACGCCTTGTCTGCGATGGGCATCGACCACATCGACCTGGGCGGCAGCAACAACGTGTCAGTGAGCATCGATCAGGTTGAGGCCAACGCCTTGATCCATGCTGGACTGGACTTTGCAGCGGGCGACACCATCACGCTGAACGTGGACACTGCTGCCTCGGGCACGCACCTGAGCAACAGCCTCAAAGACCTGAACAAGCTGGGCGTGGACGCCATCTTGGTGACAGGTGGCGATCAGATCAACGTGGACCTGGGTGCAGGGGCCTTGTCTGCCAACGGCACAGGCGGCATCAACTTCGAGCTGCCCACCTTGTTTGGCGACCTCAACGGCGACCGCGTGCTGAGCGAGCGTGAAAACGCGGCCCTGAGCGTGACCTTGAACGCTCAAGCTGGTGATGTGGCAGGCATTGCCAACAAGGCAGACGCCTTGTCTGCGATGGGCATTGACCACATCGACCTGGGCGGCAGCAACAACGTGTCAGTGAGCATCGATCAGGTCGAGGCCAACGCCTTGATCCATGCTGGACTGGACTTTGCAGCGGGCGACACCATCACGCTGAACGTGGACACAGCTGCTTCGGGCACGCACCTGAGCAACAGCCTCAAAGACCTGAACAAGCTGGGCGTGGACGCCATCATGGTGACAGGTGGCGACCAGATCAACGTGGACCTGGGCGCAGGGGCCTTGTCTGCCAGCGGCACAGGCGGCATCAACTTCGAGCTGCCCACCTTGTTTGGCGACCTCAACGGCGACCGCTTGCTGAGCGAGCGCGAAGACGCGGCCCTGAGCGTGACCTTGAACGCCGCTGCCTCAGACGTGGCAGGCATTGCCAACAAGGCAGACGCCTTGTCTGCGATGGGCATTGACCACATCGACCTGGGCGGCAGCAACAACGTGTCAGTGAGCATCGATCAGGTCGAG
>NZ_LFYT02000091.1 GCF_001270065.2 Limnohabitans planktonicus II-D5 | reverse complement strand
GAGTAAATTTTTGTTACATTCATATCTAATTTAACTAGTTATTAGATAAAAATTGATACCATACAGCTCCTCTTTACTGTCTTCTCGGGGTTGAAATGAAAAATATATCAATTTTTTTGTTAATTGTTTTTTCGTCAATTAATGCGTTTTGTCAACCAGCATCTGATATGGTTGGTAGTCAAAAAAATGATCAGGGATTATTCACAATTATTGAATATAATTCGTTACCCGTGTCAGATACCTATGAAGATAAAATTACTGGGCTAAAGTGGAAATCATGTCAATTAATTGAAAAATTTGATCAATCTCAAGGTGTATGTGTCTCCGATCGCGAGAAATTTAAGAATTGGGCAGAGGCTGTTGTTTATATAGATAAGCAAAATAAAATAACAGGCGAAAAATGGCGTCTTCCAAATTTTCAACAAATTTTAAGCTTGTATTCATGTGTTGGTAGTTTGCGTGATCAATCTGAGATGAAATATTTTTCGGAATTCAAATACAAAAATATATCAATAGTTACAAAACCTAAAATTCAAAAAACAGATCGGTCGGACTCTGATTGGGTATGCCGTGATTCTATATTTCACAAAAATAAAAATATACAAATTACACACATTGGTGTTACAAGGCCCGTTCTGATTGTACCTGCGAATAGCAATCATGGAGAATTTGTTTCAAGTGATAAATATTCATACAAAGATGTTTCTCGATTTTCAGAATACGATAGAGATAATATTTTGAGAATGCTCCCAAGAGTGGGTGCTGATGCAAACATTGCTAATTCTATGCGTAGTGTTTCCGATGGAAAATATATACTGGTTCAAGGGGAAGGAGAGGATTGGGACCTTGCAGTTAGGGACGCTTATGAAGTCTACGGAAAATTGACTGAAGAAGCAAAACGTCAGAATGAAAAAACAGAAAAATGGGTGCGTGATGGAAAGGTTGCCGCACAAAAACAACAAGAACAAGCTATTGAAAATCAAAAGACAAGAGATTCTGATTTATTAAAACTAATCAGAAATGTAAAAATTGGGGACGATATAAAACAAGGATTGGTTTTGGAAGTTAAAGGTGAAATGGTACTTGTTCAAACTTATAAATATGTATGCACGATGTACATGAAGTCGGGTGAGTGTAATACTCTTAGTTATAAAAAAGTGGTTGCTAATAATGAGTGGATAAAGAGGTCAGATATTAAGCTGCCTCGTTGATAAATGTTTCTGAATTATATTTTGAGTGAAAAATATATATTTGTCTATTAAAATCAAAAAAGGTCCTGTGACCTTTTTTGAA
>NZ_LFYT02000090.1 GCF_001270065.2 Limnohabitans planktonicus II-D5 | reverse complement strand
CAACATTTCCAAACTTCAACCTTCGGATTGTTGATGCGGAAACAAATGCAGTGACTACTAAACGCAATACAGGCATAAAACTATCTCAAGGTAAATTTATTGTATTTCTAGATGATGACTGCATACCAGAAACTGATCATCTGGAAATTTTTCTGACAACTGCTGAACCATTTAGTGGCAAAAGGATCGCATGGTGTGGTGGTGTCAAGTTTCCATCAATACTGGTAAAGCAAAGTAATTATTATCGGTACCGCAATAATTGCCATTTTTCAAAGGAAAAACCTTTTACTACCGAACTTCATTTCACTAACATTGTGACAATGAATTTACTAATTGAAAAAAAACTTTTACTCGAAGATGGTATGAGATTTAATGAAGACTATATAGGCTATGGTTTTGAGGATATACAGTTTGGCATTGACCTTATGTCCAGAGGGTACAGTCTAAAGCCTTGCAGTGCAGACATAGTACACCAAGAACTCGGGGGGAATATTAAAAAATTCATGATAAAAATGTACCATGCTGGTCGAGATGGCATGCCAGTATTCAAATCTATTTCGCTTAAGCATGTGGACGAAATTGGACAGACAAAATGGCTTGAGCCACAAGATTCCAATGAAAGTGGAATGCACAATTTGTATCGTAAAACAATACACTTTGTATTAGACTCAAATTTGGCTAAGATAATTGCCAGAATACTATTACGATTTGATAACAAAAAACTCTTTTATTCAAACACCGCCTACAGATTTGTGCTTGCAGGAGCATATAGAGATGGTGTACGCGCACGATCACAGACAAGAATAATGAGTGCGGAACGCGCTAATAAGGACGGTTGGTACACATGAGAACAACTAAAGCACTT
Organism: Limnohabitans planktonicus II-D5; assembly: GCF_001270065.2. Classification (GTDB taxonomy): domain Bacteria; phylum Pseudomonadota; class Gammaproteobacteria; order Burkholderiales; family Burkholderiaceae_C; genus Limnohabitans_A; species Limnohabitans_A planktonicus. Next base: position 466 of record NZ_LFYT02000090.1, on the reverse strand, counting down.
GGGCTGCTATGTTTTACATTATATCTATTCCATATTTTACGAAATTTAACACCATTTTATTTTATTGCTTTGGGTTTAGTTCTTGCTATATTTTTATTAGCATTTTCAATGGAAAGTACCGAGGAAATAAATTTTGATATTGTGATATTTTTTTCTGTTTTTGTGACGTATTATGCAAGTTTCGTAACAATTTTTTCTGATAATCAATATGGTGACCCAGCTGTTGGTCTATTCCGCCTTTGGGCTACGTTCCCCCTTGGAATAATTTGCCTTGTACTTGCTTCAGATTCAGCAATGAGACCTGTGCAAGTACTAACGATTTTCTACTTTCTTGCAGCATTAACCCTGCCAATACAATACGTTTTTGGTGCCATTAATTGGTTTGCCGAAGCCAGTGAGCGAGCTGGTGGTTTGCGTTGGCTCTTCGTCATTCCGTGTGGAACTTGACTTGAAAAATACAATGCAG
>NZ_LFYT02000089.1 GCF_001270065.2 Limnohabitans planktonicus II-D5 | reverse complement strand
TTTTGGTCACGCGCAATTTTGACGCGCTCTACAGTTACAACGCAGCCGAAAGCTATGGACTGGCCATTGCCCACCTGAGCGACCGCCTGCGCGGCGGTGGCCCATTCGCCACGCCCTGGCCCACCGATGACGCAGGCCTGTCACGCGCCGAGCGGCGCGAGTTGCAGGGCTTGCTGACACTGCGCGGCCACGACATTGGCCCTGCGGACGGCATGTTGGGCGACAAATCGCGCGAGGCGATCCGCGCCGAACAAAAGCGCTTGGGGCTAGAGGCCAATGGCCGAGGCGGCCAGAAAGTCCTCAAGGCTTTGCGCGGAGGGTGAGCGCAAGCCAGATCATGGGCACCGGACCGTGGTGGACTCGATAGGTGTGTTGTGTGGCCTGTTTTTCCAAACGATGCAAGAACACCTGCTTGACGCTTCATGGTGACCCCTTACATTGATCATGCAATCCGGTTTCCTACCGTTCGGGTCTCCAGCGTCAATATTGACAAGGCCTGCGAGCAATAAAATAATGGTTAATAACTGTTAGGAAATCGACATGCCCACCAGCGTTGCCCTCAGTCCCCATTTTGAGACCTTCATTCGCGATCAAGTCGCAAGCGGACGCTACAACAACGTCAGTGAGGTTGTCCGTGCCGGACTGCGCCTGCTCGAAGACACAGAACGCCACCAGGCCCTCCAAACCCAGGCGCTGAAAAACGATATCGCAGCGGGCCAGGCCAGTGGTGCCCCACTTGAAGCCGAACCGGTATTTGATCGACTCCAAGCCAAATACGCTCAGCAAGCCACCCTTAAAGCACGCTGATGCAATTGCTGATCACGCCCATGGCAGCGCGCGATCTGGAGGAGATTGGCGACTACATTGCACAAGCCAATCCCATTCGCGCGGGGAGTTTTGTGGCCGAACTGCGAGCGCATTGCCAGAAAATTTGTTTCAACCCTGCGGGCTATCGGCAGCGGCCTGAGTTGTCCGATAACTTGCGATCGTGCGCGCACGGCAACTATGTGATTTTTTCGAGGCCACGACAGAGCAGGTGACCATCATCCGCATATTGCACGGCGCGCGCGATATCCCTGAAACCTTGAATCCTTCCTAGAGTCATTCAAGCATGTTGGGCGACAAATCGCGCGAGGCGATCCGCGCCGAACAAAAGCGCTTGGGGCTAGAGGCCAATGGCCGAGGCGGCCAGAAAGTCCTCAAGGTTTGCGCGGAGGGTGATGGTCGCGGGGTCTGAGCTCACACCTTCAGCGGCAAGTCCATTTGCCTTTTTCCCGTCAAAGCAAACAGCGCATTGCCCACCGCCGGTGCCAGCGGCGGCACTGCAGGTTCGCCCACGCCTGCCGGGTGGCGGGTGCTGGGCACGATGTGGGTCTCCACCGTCGGCGCCTGGCTGAGCGTGACCATGGG
>NZ_LFYT02000088.1 GCF_001270065.2 Limnohabitans planktonicus II-D5 | reverse complement strand
GGACTTGCGGCAGTTGTGACAAGAATTATTCAAGGCCATATCAGTCATAGTGCAGCAAAGACGGTATTCGATTTGCTTTGGAATGCCTCTGGCGATGCCATTTCCAATGAAGGCCAGTTGTCAGTTGTCGATGAGATTATCAAGAATAAAGGTCTGATGCAGATGAATGATGCCGGTGAGTTGGAGAAAATCGTAGACGAAGTGCTGTCCATAAGCTCAAAGAACATCGAAGAATTTAAGGCAGGTAACACCAAGGCGCTTAATAGCCTAGTTGGTCTAATCATGAAAGCCAGCAAAGGGAAAGCAAATCCTGGTCAAGTGAACGAGCTTCTAAAAAAGAAACTGACTTGATTTTATTTACCTTGCGGCAGTACTGATTTTCCCAATCAAATGGACTCAGTGTAAATATTATTTAAGCAATGGCAATGGCAATGGCAAAAAAGCACTAAAGCTTAAGAAATTTGCTTGCCGATTGCTTGTTTGGTCATATCATTTAACAGGTGTCTTTGCCCAAGTTTGATAATCGCTGAATTTTCCACTGGCACAATAACTACACGACTCGACAACTCCATCCGAGATAACTATAAGCGGATTTCCACATTTTTCGCAATGCCCCATTTCACCACGTCTTCTATTAATGTTATAGGGTGGATCGGAATGGTCTTGGGCTTCTGGATTATAAGATTGTTTAATTGATTGAGAATCACACCATTCTTTGTTCCGTGATATCAAGTCTAATGTCGATTTAAGGCCCATGCATTTCCAGCAATAAAGTTTACGCCATGGTTTTACACTTAGCAAACCATTACAGAGTTTGCAATATCTTAAAGGCGTAAAGATCAGTTTTTTGACAGCCGGAGGACTATTGATGCAACCAGATTTATCACTAGTTTGAAGATTTTCTCCGCTTGAGGCATGAATAATCGTGGCACAATTTTTTATAGCCCGAATCGCAGTCGCGATATCACATCGAAACCACTCTTTGCCCTCACGATAGCTAGCTAAGTGCTTGTGCGTCAGCTGCTCAACATCACGCGGGTTATCAACCAGAAAATCCACCTCCACTTTAAAAGCATGCGGAAATCCTGCTGAGTCAAGTTCTCTTGCCCTGAGAGATGGGTCTTTTGTTGAGAACCCAATTTTCACCAATCCAACTATTGCCGGATTTGAGATTACATATACCCAACCTCTAATATTCATCGCAAAATCTCCAAATTTTTTCTGTGCATGAAGGCATCTATCTTGAATTTCTCATATTCAATGAAAATCAAATTTTTATTTATATTTCCATTGAAAATATTTTTAATTTCACTTTCTTTATTATCCATAATTTTCAAAATTCAGCCCAATTCATAGTTATATGCATTTAATAATAATGAAAAGAAGCATGACGCCCTTACCCCCCTTTTGGCCGGTCGGCCAATATCTCGCGATT
>NZ_LFYT02000087.1 GCF_001270065.2 Limnohabitans planktonicus II-D5 | reverse complement strand
CGATGCCCATCGCAGACAAGGCGTCTGCCTTGTTGGCAATGCCTGCCACGTCTCGAGGCTGCGGCGGTTCAAGGTCACGCTCAGGGCTGCGTCTTCACGCTCGCTCAGCACCCGGTCGCCGTTGAGGTCGCCAAACAAGGTGGGCAGCTCAAAGTTGATGCCGCCTGTGCCGCTGGCAGACAAGGCACCTGCACCCAGGTCCACGTTGATCTGATCGCCGCCTGTCACCATGATGGCGTCCACGCCCAGCTTGTTCAGGTCTTTGAGGCTGTTGCTCAGGTGCGTGCCCGATGCGGCTGTGTCCACGTTCAGCGTGATGGTGTCGCCCGCTGCAAAGTCCAGTCCAGCATGGATCAAGGCGTTGGCCTCGACCTGATCGATGCTCACTGACACGTTGTTGCTGCCGCCCAGGTCGATGTGGTCGATGCCCATCGCAGACAAGGCGTCTGCCTTGTTGGCAATGCCTGCCACGTCTGAGGCAGCGGCGTTCAAGGTCACGCTCAGGGCCGCGTCTTCGCGCTCGCTCAGCAAGCGGTCGCCGTTGAGGTCGCCAAACAAGGTGGGCAGCTCGAAGTTGATGCCGCCTGTGCCGCTGGCAGACAAGGCCCCTGCGCCCAGGTCCACGTTGATCTGGTCGCCGCCGCTGACCAGGATCGCGTCCACGCCCAGCTTGTTCAGGTCTTTGAGGCTGTTGCTCAGGTGCGTGCCCGAGGCGGCTGTGTCCACGTTCAGCGTGATGGTGTCACCCGCTGCAAAGTCCAGTCCAGCATGGATCAAGGCGTTGGCCTCGACCTGATCGATGCTCACTGACACGTTGTTGCTGCCGCCCAGGTCGATGTGGTCGATGCCCATCGCAGACAAGGCGTCTGCCTTGTTGGCAATGCCTGCCACGTCTGAGGCTGCGGCGTTCAAGGTCACGCTCAGGGCTGCGTTTTCACGCTCGCTCAGCACGCGGTCGCCGTTGAGGTCGCCAAACAAGGTGGGCAGCTCGAAGTTGATGCCGCCTGTGCCGTTGGCAGACAAGGCCCCTGCGCCCAGGTCCACGTTGATCTGGTCGCCACCTGTCACCATGATGGCGTCCACGCCCAGCTTGTTCAGGTCTTTGAGGCTGTTGCTCAGGTGCGTGCCCGAGGCAGCTGTGTCCACGTTCAGCGTGATGGTGTCGCCCGCTGCAAAGTCCAGTCCAGCATGGATCAAGGCGTTGGCCTCGACCTGATCGATGCTCACTGACACGTTGTTGCTGCCGCCCAGGTCGATGTGGTCAATGCCCATCGCAGACAAGGCGTCTGCCTTGTTGGCAATGCCTGCCACGTCTGAGGCTGCGGCGTTCAAGGTCACGCTCAGGGCTGCGTCTTCACGCTCGCTCAGCACGCGGTCGCCGTTGAGGTCGCCAAACAAGGTGGGCAGCTCGAAGTTGATGCCGCCTGTGCCGCTGGCAGACAA
>NZ_LFYT02000086.1 GCF_001270065.2 Limnohabitans planktonicus II-D5 | reverse complement strand
GGCACTGGCAGAGTCCGACATGGTGGGTTGGGGCACAGGCCCCATGTCGGGGTCTTCGACCGCCGACCTACGACATCTTTGCGACATGTCATCGCGCAGGTCGGTACTCGCAGAGTCCGACATGGTGGGTTGGGGCACAGGCCCCTATGTCGGGGTCTTCGACCGCCGACCTACGACAACTTTGCGACATGTCATCGCGTGGGGCGGCACTCGCAGAGTCCGACATGGTGGGTTGGGGCACAGGCCCATGTCGGGGTCTTTGACCGCCGACCAACCACATCTTTGCGACATGTCATCGCGTAGGTCGGCACTCGCAGAGTCCGACATGGTGGGTTGGGGCACAGGCCCATGTCGGGGTCTTCGACCGCCGACCAACCACATCTTTGCGACATGTCATCGCGTAGGTCGGCACTCGCAGAGTCCGACATGGTGGGTTTCGGTGCAGGTTCATTTCGGGGTCTTTGACCGCCGACCTACGAAATCGTTGCGACATGTCATCACGTAGGTCGGCACTCGCAGATTCCGAGATGGTGGGTTGGGGCACAGGCCCATGTCGGGGTCTTCGACCGCCGACCAACCACATCTTTGCGACATGTCATCGCGTAGGTCGGCACTCGCAGAGTCCGACATGGTGGGTTTCGGTGCAGGCTCATTTCGGGGTCTTTGACCGCCGACCTACGACATCGTTGCGACATGTCATCACGTAGGTCGGCACTCGCAGATTCCGAGATGGTGGGTTTCGGCATAGGCCCCATGTCGGGGTCTTCGACCGCCGACCTACGACATCTTTGAGACATGTCATCGCGTAGGTCGGCACTCGCAGAGTCCGACATGGTGGGTTGGGGCACAGGCCCCATGTCGGGGTCTTGGACCGCCGACCTGACGAGTAAGGATAGGTCGCGCGAAGCCGCGACCTGATCCGTTTGTTGGACGAGCCCGGTTCTGGGCGCTGGTTTTTGCCCTACAGAAAATATCTTTTTTGTCTTGCCTGCGAGATTGAGCATTCACTTGGCTCATGCGATACGACGGCGGTGCGCCTTGTGCCATTGCGGCACTTTTTGGGCAGTGTGTAGCTGTTTTTGGTCGAGCACATGCACAGTGCTTTTGGGGCACTGTTGCGCAATCCTCAAGCTGAGATCGGGCGTGTTACTGGTTCGTGGTGGCCTGACTGTGTTGCGGTGGCGGCGCATTGGTCGATGGCAAGATTCGGCGGCGTAGCACCCTCATGGCACCGGCGCAGCACGCGCACTTCCATTGCGCACGAGGAGTGGTCTGAGATGTCGTTGATGGGGTTGCGGTGCCACTTGGGCGCTTGAACACCAGCAACTTCAACAAGGTGATCAGCCTTTTGCTGTTCGGATGCAAGAAACCATAGTTGCGCGCCCTTCGAAAGCCCTTGGGTAGCACATGCTGCATCACCAGGCGCAGAAACTGCGCGCCACTC
>NZ_LFYT02000085.1 GCF_001270065.2 Limnohabitans planktonicus II-D5 | reverse complement strand
CCAGGGAGGACGCGGTGAGGTTGCCGGTTTGTGTGATTTTGTCGGTACCCAAAGCACCGCTGTCGCACACCAGGCCAAGGACGGGCGCTGCAGGCGCTTGGGTGTCCAGGGTGAAGCTGTAGGTGGCCACGGCACCGGTGTTGCCTGTGGCATCCGTCACGCGCACTTTGACGTTGTTCACGCCTTCGGCGGCTGCAAAGGTGGTGGCCCAGTTCACGCCGTTGGTGCTGTATTCGAGCTGACCGCCTGCTTCTACGCTGCTCAGGCTCAGGGTGCCTGTGTTCGTGATTTTGTCTGTGCCTGCGCCTGAGATGCTGCCGCTGTCGCACACCAGGCCCACGGTGGGCGCTGTGGGGGCTGCGCTGTCCAGGGTGAAGCTCAGGCTGGAGGTGTTGCTGACGTTGCCTGCCTGGTCGGTGACTCGGACGTACACCGTGTTGGCGCCTTCTGCTGCCACAAAGGTGCTGCCCCAAACGGTACCGTTGGTGCTGTATTCGAGTGTGGCACCGGCTTCGGCTGCCACGTTGATGTTGCCGTTGTTCGTGAGTTTGTCTGCTGCCTGGCTGCCGCTGTCGCACACCAGGGTGAGCACGGCCGGGGTGGGCGCTGTGCTGTCCAGGGTGAAGCTGTAGTCTTGTGTGCGCTGGTTGCCTGCAGCGTCCATCACCCGCACTTTGACGGTGTTCAGGCCTTCGGCTGCGGTGTAGGTGCTGGTCCAGGTGCTGCCGTTGGTGCTGTAGCTGATGTCCGCTCCGGCTTCTGCGCCGGTGATGACCAAGGTGGCGTCGCGGCTGAGTTTGTCGCTGGCCGTGCCGCTGTCGCAGCTCAAGGAGACTGTGAAGACGCTGGTTTGGCTGTCGAGCGTGAAGCTGAAGGCAGCCGAGGTGGCCACATTGCCTGCGGCATCGGTGGCGCGCACTTGCACGGTGTTGGCACCTTCTGCGGCGGTGAAGGTGGTGGCCCACGTTGTGCCGTTGGTGCTGTACTCGACCGTGGCACCGGTCTCCAGATTGCTTACCGCGATGTTGCCGTCTCGGCTGATCTTGTCGCTGCTGTTGGTGCCGCTGTCGCACAGCAAAGACACCGTGGGCGTGGCCACACTGGTGTCAATCACCAGAGGCAGCGTTTGCGCTGCACTGGTGTTGCCTGCGGGGTCGGTGGCGATGATGCTCACGCTGCCGCTTGTCATCGCGATGGTGGGCGTGACGCTCCAGCTGCCGTCTGAGGCCACTGTGGTGCTCAGCACTTCGTTGGTGCCGGGCATGGTCACTTGAATCACGTCGTCCTTGGTGCCCGTGCCGCTGATCGTGGGCATGTCGATACGGGTCAGGCGGTCTGACAACGCGCCGCTGTTGCTGGCGTCATCGAGTTTGACGGTGAAGCTCGGTGCTTGGGTGTCCACTGCGTACGTGGCTGTAGCTACCGTGCCTGCGTTGCCCGCTTCGTCGGTGTAGGCCGTGCCCAGGCTCAGCGTGTTGCTGGCCGCTTCGGTGTCTGTTGCTGGCGTGAAGGTGGCTGTCCAGATCAGGCCGTCTGTGCTGGCGGTGAATGTGCTCAAGGCTCCGTTGGGC
>NZ_LFYT02000084.1 GCF_001270065.2 Limnohabitans planktonicus II-D5 | reverse complement strand
TTCAAACGTTAGGGCTCATACAACCTCCTCCTTCGCACCATGAAAATCAACGGGACAACGCAACTTCTTGGCCTCATCGGAGACCCCGTGTCACAGGCACGTACGCCCGCAATGGCAAATGAACTCCTGGAGCGCCGAAATAAGCTAGGCGCGCATGTTCTAGTGCCCATGCATGTCGCCTCTGAACAATTAGAACAATTCCTGTTAGGTCTTCGGGCAATGCGGAATTTCGGCGGAGCCGTAGTCACCATGCCCCACAAGACTGGTATGGCAGCGCTAATTGACGAACTTACGGCCGAATCCGCGTTGGTGGGTGCCGTCAATGTTATTCGTCGTCTTCCAGATGGAAAATTGGTCGGAACACTGCTCGACGGGGAAGGTTTCGTTGCTGGACTACAAGCAGCGGGTCATGCCGTCGCAGGAAAGGCATGCGTTCTGGTCGGGGCTGGAGGCGCCGCATCCGCAATCGCCTTCGCTCTGGCAAGGCATGGTTGCAGATCTTTATGCCTCCTAAATAGAACATCTTCAAAAGCTTCCTCTCTTGCGAAGCGCATTGGAGAGTTATTTCCGGAGGTTCAATTAGCTGTCACCCTACCAAGTCATTCAACGTTTGATATCGCGATAAATGGTACTAGCCTGGGAATGAGGGCTGGCGATCCATTGCCGATGGATGAAGATCTAATAGATCGAACAACGCTTGTCGCAGAATGCGTAGTCTCGCCAGAGATCACAGCGCTTCTTGAAGTCGCAAAACGCAGAGGGCGCCAGACTCATACTGGTGTGCATATGCTCGCTGCGCAAATAGAACTAATGCTCGCGTTCATGGGTTCCGAATGATCCCTAACGAGTAAGGATAGGTCGCGCGAAGCCGCGACCTGATCCGTTTGTTGGACGAGCCCGGTTCTGGGCGCTGGTTTTTGCCCTACAGAAAATATCTTTTTTGTCTTGCCTGCGAGATTGAGCATTCACTTGGCTCATGCGATACGACGGCGGTGCGCCTTGTGCCATTGCGGCACTTTTTGGGCAGTGTGTAGCTGTTTTTGGTCGAGCACATGCACAGTGCTTTTGGGGCACTGTTGCGCAATCCTCAAGCTGAGATCGGGCGTGTTACTGGTTCGTGGTGGCCTGACTGTGTTGCGGTGGCGGCGCATTGGTTGATGGCAAGATTCGGCGGCGCAGCACCCTCATGGCACCGGCACAGCACGCACACTTCCATTGCGCACGAGGGGTGGTCTGAGATGTCGCTGATGGGGTTGCGGTGCCACTTGGGCGCTTGAACACCAGCAATTTCAGCAAGGTGATCAGCCTTTTGCTGTTCGGATGCAAGAAACCAAAGTTGCGCGCCCTTCGAAAGCCTTTGGGCAGCACATGCTGCATCACTAGGCGCAGAAACTGCGCGCCACTCACGGTGCGCGTGGTCAAGCGTTTGGTTTTGCTGTCGCGCCAACGGTAGGTGACGTTGTTGCCGTCGCAGCGCAAGATGTCCTTCTCCTGAATGACGCCCCGGTACAGATAGCGGCCCAAGTAGATGATGGCCTTGTGACCACTGCCCACACGCTTGCAATCAACCACCCACAC
>NZ_LFYT02000083.1 GCF_001270065.2 Limnohabitans planktonicus II-D5 | reverse complement strand
CTACAGTTTCAACAGTAGTCGGTGGTGGCACGATCAGCAAAGCCAACTTGGCTGTGGCCATGAGCAACCAGAACAAGACCTATGACGGCACGACAGCGGCTGCATTGGCAGCGGGTGCGATCACAGCCACGGGCGTGACAGTGGGCGGCGTGGCAGAAACTGCAACGGTGAACAAAGCCAGCGGCACCTACAACAGCAAGAACGTGAACGCTGCAACAACGGTCACCGCGACCTTGGTGGCAACTGACTTTGCGGCTGGCACAGCAGATTTGAGCAACTACAACTTGCCCACTACAGTTTCAACAGTAGTCGGTGGTGGCACGATCAGCAAAGCCAACTTGGCTGTGGCCATGAGCAACCAGAACAAAACCTATGACGGCACGACAGCAGCTGCATTGGCAACGGGTGCGATCACAGCCACGGGCGTGACAGTGGGCGGCGTGGCAGAAACTGCAACGGTGAACAAAGCCAGCGGCACCTACAACAGCAAGAACGTGAACGCTGCAACAACAGTCACCGCGACCTTGGTGGCAACTGACTTTGCGGCTGGCACAGCAGATTTGAGCAACTACAACTTGCCCACTACAGTTTCAACAGTAGTCGGTGGTGGCACGATCAGCAAAGCCAACTTGGCTGTGGCCATGAGCAACCAGAACAAGACCTATGACGGCACGACAGCAGCTGCATTGGCAACGGGTGCGATCACAGCCACGGGCGTGACAGTGGGCGGCGTGGCAGAAACTGCAACGGTGAACAAAGCCAGCGGCACCTACAACAGCAAGAACGTGAACGCTGCAACAACGGTCACCGCGACCTTGGTGGCAACTGACTTTGCGGCTGGCACAGCAGATTTGAGCAACTACAACTTGCCCACTACAGTTTCAACAGTAGTCGGTGGTGGCACGATCAGCAAAGCCAACTTGGCTGTGGCCATGAGCAACCAGAACAAGACCTATGACGGCACGACAGCAGCTGCATTGGCAACGGGTGCGATCACAGCCACGGGCGTGACAGTGGGCGGCGTGGCAGAAACTGCAACGGTGAACAAAGCCAGCGGCACCTACAACAGCAAGAACGTGAACGCTGCAACAACAGTCACCGCGACCTTGGTGGCAACTGACTTTGCGGCTGGCACAGCAGATTTGAGCAACTACAACTTGCCCACTACAGTTTCAACAGTAGTCGGTGGTGGCACGATCAGCAAAGCCAACTTGGCTGTGGCCATGAGCAACCAGAACAAAACCTATGACGGCACGACAGCAGCTGCATTGGCAACGGGTGCGATCACAGCCACGGGCGTGACAGTGGGCGGCGTGGCAGAAACTGCAACGGTGAACAAAGCCAGCGGCACCTACAACAGCAAGAACGTGAACGCTGCAACAACAGTCACCGCGACCTTGGTGGCAACTGACTTTGCGGCTGGCACAGCAGATTTGAGCAACTACAACTTGCCCACTACAGTTTCAACAGTAGTCGGTGGTGGCACGATCAGCAAAGCCAACTTGGCTGTGGCCATGAGCAACCAGAACAAGACCTATGACGGCACGACAGCAGCTGCATGGCAGCGGGTGCGATCACAGCCACGGGCGTGACAGTGGGCGGCGTGGCAGAAACTGCAACG
>NZ_LFYT02000082.1 GCF_001270065.2 Limnohabitans planktonicus II-D5 | reverse complement strand
TGTGTCAGACTAGTTGTCGTCTCTCTTCTTTTTCCAAGCGGACTCTCCGCTGAGGCGATAAATAATGAAACATGCTCCGTATCCCACTGAATTTATTGAACAATCATTGCGTAAGGCTCGCGAGCGCGGCGATCAAACTCTGGTCAGCGTTGCAGTTGAACTGAATGTTCCTCTGACAACCTTGAAGGGTTGGCGCCGAGATGCCGCCAAAGCTGCAAGGGGGGGGCCCCATGTAGCCCACCCTTTGCACGGCGAACTTTCTGCCCAAGCTTGGGCCCCCCGCGAACGCCTTCAAGCGCTTAACGAAAGCCATCTGCTCGTGGGTGATGATCTGCATGCTTGGTGCCGCCACAAGGGGCTGTACGCACACCAGCTGCAGACTTGGCGTGATGCCTTTTGTGCAATGAGCGAGCCCAGCGCCAAGCAAAATCTGGGTGCCATGCGAGAGCTGCAGGGCAAACACGATCAGCTGGAGCGGCAATTGCGTCGCAAGGACAAAGCTTTAGCGGAGGCTGCAGCACTGCTGATATTGCAAAAAAAATTCCAGGCGCTGTGGGCGGACGAGGCATGATGAACTCCACCCTACAGCGCCAAATCCTTTTGCCATTGATCGAGCAGGCTATCGCTGATGGTGCCCGCGCTCAACAGGCCTGCGCCCAAATTGGCATGAGCGTTCGCACCTTGCAGCGCTGGGTACACCCTTGTGGGCACGAAGGAGACCGGCGTGTCAGCACGCTACGTGCGCACAGCGTGCCGCCAAACCAGCTCAGTCAAGCTGAGCGAGAGGCCGCGATGAGCGTGCTTAACAGCGAGGAGTTCAAAGATTTGCCACCCAGCCAAATCGTGCCTCGCTTGGCCGACCAGGGCAAGTACGTGTGCAGTGAATCGACGATGTACCGACTGCTCCATTGCGCCCAGCAGATGGGCCATCGCCGCCTGGAGCGTGTGCCGCGCAAGGTGAGCAAGCCGCGCGCATTGGTCGCTACCGAGCCCGATCAAGTCTATTGTTGGGACATTACCTATTTGCCCACTCAGGTGCGAGGAATGCATTTCTACCTCTACCTTTTTGTGGATATCTTCAGCCGAAAAATTGTCGGCTGGCAGGTATTTGATTGTGAGAGCGCACAGCTGGCCGCCGATTTGCTTCGTGATATCTGCGAGCGCCAATGCATTCCCGAAGGGCAGCTCACGGTGCATTCAGACAATGGCTCGCCGATGAAGGGTGAGACCATGCTGGCGACAATGTGGCGCTTGGGTATCACGCCTTCGCGCAGTCGGCCCTCAGTCAGCAATGACAACCCCTACTCGGAATCGCTGTTCCGAACTCTCAAGTTCCGCCCGCAGCTACCTCTGGGGCCCTTTACCGACATCTTGCATGCGCGCCGCTGGGTGACAGATTTGGTCCATTGGTACAACACCGAGCACAGGCACAGTGCCATTCGTTTTGTAACCCCAACTCAGCGCCACGCAGGGCTTGACGGGCCAATGCTTGCAAAGCGCGAGGATGTTTACGCTGCTGCCCGACAGGCCAATCCGAACCGATGGTCCGCAACTGCACGCAATTGGCACCCGGTCAACGAAGTCCACCTCAATCCCCATACCCCTAAACCCACGGAGAATAAAAACTTACGAAAACCAGCCTGAACCACCAAAATAAATGCGACAACTAG
>NZ_LFYT02000081.1 GCF_001270065.2 Limnohabitans planktonicus II-D5 | reverse complement strand
GCTGTATTGGAGCGTGGCACCGGCTTCCAGGGAGGACGCGGTGAGGTTGCCGGTTTGTGTGATTTTGTCGGTACCCAAAGCACCGCTGTCGCACACCAGGCCAAGGACGGGCGCTGCAGGCGCTTGGGTGTCCAGGGTGAAGCTGTAGGTGGCCACGGCACCGGTGTTGCCTGTGGCATCCGTCACGCGCACTTTGACGTTGTTCACGCCTTCGGCGGCTGCAAAGGTGGTGGCCCAGTTCACGCCGTTGGTGCTGTATTCGAGCTGACCGCCTGCTTCTACGCTGCTCAGGCTCAGGGTGCCTGTGTTCGTGATTTTGTCTGTGCCTGCGCCTGAGATGCTGCCGCTGTCGCACACCAGGCCCACGGTGGGCGCTGTGGGGGCTGCGCTGTCCAGGGTGAAGCTCAGGCTGGAGGTGTTGCTGACGTTGCCTGCCTGGTCGGTGACGCGCACGCTGACCGTGTTAGCGCCTTCGCTGGCGACAAAGGTCGTGCCCCAAGTGGTGCCGTTGGTGCTGTATTCCAGTGTGGCACCGGCTTCGGCAGCCACGTTGATGTTGCCGTTGTTCGTGAGTTTGTCAGCGCCTTGGCTGCCGCTGTCGCACACCAGGGTGAGAGCTGCTGGGGTGGGCGCTGTGCTGTCCAGGGTGAAGCTGTAGTCTTGCGTGCGCTGGTTGCCTGCGGCGTCCATGACGCGCACTTTGACGGTGTTCAGGCCTTCGGCTGCTGTGTAGGTGCTGGTCCAGGTGCTGCCATTGGTGCTGTAGCTGATGTCTGCACCGGCTTCTGCGCCGGTGATGACCAAGGTGGCGTCGCGGCTGAGTTTGTCGCTGGCCGTGCCGCTGTCGCAGCTGAGCGCCACGGTGAAGACGCTGGTCTGGCTGTCCAGGGTGAAGCTGAAGGCGCTGGAGGTGGCCACGTTGCCAGCGGCATCGGTGGCGCGCACTTGCACCGTGTTGGCTCCTTCTGCGGCGGTGAAGGTGCTGCTCCACGTTGTGCCGTTGGTGCTGTATGTCAGCAAGCTGTCGCTGTCTGCGCTGACGGTGAATGTGCCATTGCTGGTGACTTTGTCGGTGCTGTTCGATCCCGTGTCGCTGATCAGGCTGATCACCGGAGTGGTGATGCTGGCGTCGATTTGCAGCGTCAGTGTTTTTGCTGCACTCACCACGCCTGCGGCATTGCTTGCGGTCACGCTCACGGTGCCGCTGGCCACATCGGTGCTGGCGGTCACGCTCCACTTGCCGTCTGCGGCCACCGTCGTGCTCAGGATCTCGCCTGTGCCGGGCATGGTGACTTGGATGATGTCACCCTCTGTGCCGGTGCCGCTGATCGTGGGGGTCAGGTCCTGGGTCAGCAGGTCTGTTGAACTGCCGCTGTTGCTGGACAGGTCCAGTTGGGCGGTGAAGACCGCGTCTGCTGCGTTCAGTGTGAAGCTCAGCGTGTCCGAGGTGGCCACATTGCCCGCTGCGTCTGTGACTTTGAGGGTCACGCTGTTGGTGCCCTCCACCGCTGTGAAGCTGCTGGTCCAGGTTTGACCATCGGTGCTGTACTGCAGCTGTGCGTCGCTGTCGATGTTGTTCAGGTTCAGCGCGCCGCTGCGGGTGATGCCGTCGCTGTTGCTGGTGCCCGCTGTCGCAGCGCCAGCGCCACGAGTGGGCTTGCTGATGACCGTGTCCAG
>NZ_LFYT02000080.1 GCF_001270065.2 Limnohabitans planktonicus II-D5 | reverse complement strand
CAGCGCTTGCGCTTGCGACTCATTGAGCGTCAGGAACAGGTCATGCGCCTGGCTCGGGATATATCAAACCGGGAAATTCGGGCTCCTCGTCGTTTAGTGTGGAACTTGACATCAAAGGCAGCGGTGGATTAGCACGTTGCTCTTGGGCACAGCCCGCTCCAGCGGGTTGCTTGGCAAATGCTTGAGCTTGGACATCCGCAAATACGCAATGGCGATAAAGTTTCTTGCAGTTCTAAAGCCACGCGCGGCGCGTTTAGCCTGTTGGAGCAAACCATTCATGGCCTCCACATAAGCATTGCTGCGGTTGTCCAGCATGCCGCGCACCACACCGTCCAAGCGCTGCTTTAACGTGCGGGCCAACTTCTTAAAGGGTGCCAGACGACAGCGCGTGGCCCAACTCAGCCACGCCTTCAATTCAGACTTGGCTTGTGTCGCGTTGTTGTGCCTGGCCGCATTGGCATAAACCGTACGCAGCGCCATCTTCAGCCGCCACGCGCGGGCACTCCTCAAGGTCGAATGCTGCAGCCAGTGCATCGCGTTGGTCTGATTGACGCTCCAGCCATCAGGATTGCGGCGCATGCCCCAGGTCAGACTCTTGAGTAATTTGCGGTCGTTGTCACCCAATGCAGCCTTGATCGCTTGGGGCTGGGTGCTTGTCTCGTGGCGTCGCACCTCGTCCATGGCCTCATTGGCCATCGCCACCACATGAAACCGGTCATAACTGATTTGCGCTTGCGTCAAGGCTTGCGCAACCCCTTTGGCGTAGGCTGCGCTCATGTCCTGACAAACGTGCGCGACTTTCCCTGGTTCGCCCCCGTGCGCTTGAAGGTCTTGCGCAAAGTTGACGACCGTTTGATGGTCTCTTCCTTCACAGGCAAACAGTAGGCGCTTCTTGTCAAGGTCATGCACCACGGTGATGTAATCTTGACCCTTGCGCAAGCTGGTCTCATCGATGCCGATGACGCGCACCGCCGACATATCGTCGAGTGAGCGGGCCTCATCCACGTAGTGTTCAATGCGCCGCCACAGCTGTTTGTCGGTGCAGCGCAGCAGTGCAGCGGCTTGGCGCACGGGCAGCTCCCGGCACAAAGACAAAGCCAGCGCTTCAAACAATGCAGTGAAGCCACTGCCCTCGCGCGCCCAGGGGACCTGTGCCTGTGTTGTCTTGCCGCAGTCGCTGCAGGCCACGCGTGGCACCTCGGCGTGCAGCCAAGCTTCGTATTGGAAGAAGTCCAAGTGCCGCCATTGGCGTTTTTGTCGGTCATGAATGCCTTGATCGAGCAAGCCACACACGGGGCAGGCCAGACGTTTGGCATCGCAGGTGAGATCAAAGTCAATGCGACGGCGGGCCATGTCGAGGTTGACGTTTTCAACGCGCCACGGGGCAGACAAGCCCAGCGCACTGGTGAACAAAGATTCGATTCCAATAGCCATTTACGGATCTTCAGTTGATGAACGGACATCCGCCATCAGGATTTGTGAGCAGCCGACTGCGCCTGTGGCCAACAAACACCACCGGGCTCGGTTACTGCATTGTATTTTTCAAGTCAAGTTCCACACGGAATGACGAAGAGCCAATGTGTTGGGTCGAAAACTCTGCATTTATTCGTGAAGAAGTAGTGAGACTTATAGGCCACCCGGCCAACTCCTAAACACACCAGTTGAGCGGCTACATGGT
>NZ_LFYT02000079.1 GCF_001270065.2 Limnohabitans planktonicus II-D5 | reverse complement strand
CACGCCCAGCTTGTTCAGGTCTTTGAGGCTGTTGCTCAGGTGCGTGCCCGAGGCAGCTGTGTCCACGTTCAGCGTGATGGTGTCGCCCGCTGCAAAGTCCAGTCCAGCATGGATCAAGGCGTTGGCCTCGACCTGATCGATGCTCACTGACACGTTGTTGCTGCCGCCCAGGTCGATGTGGTCAATGCCCATCGCAGACAAGGCGTCTGCCTTGTTGGCAATGCCTGCCACGTCTGAGGCTGCGGCGTTCAAGGTCACGCTCAGGGCTGCGTCTTCACGCTCGCTCAGCACGCGGTCGCCGTTGAGGTCGCCAAACAAGGTGGGCAGCTCGAAGTTGATGCCGCCTGTGCCGCTGGCAGACAAGGCCCCTGCGCCCAGGTCCACGTTGATCTGATCGCCACCTGTCACCATGATGGCGTCCACGCCCAGCTTGTTCAGGTCTTTGAGGCTGTTGCTCAGGTGCGTGCCCGAGGCGGCTGTGTCCACGTTCAGCGTGATGGTGTCGCCCGCTGCAAAGTCCAGTCCAGCATGGATCAAGGCGTTGGCCTCGACCTGATCAATGCTCACTGACACGTTGTTGATGCCGCCCAGGTCGATGTGGTCAATGCCCATCGCAGACAAGGCGTCTGCCTTGTTGGCAATGCCTGCCACGTCCCCAGCTTGAGCATTCAAGGTCACGCTCAGGGCCGCATCTTCGCGCTCGCTCAGCACGCGGTCGCCGTTGAGGTCGCCAAACAAGGTGGGCAGCTCGAAGTTGATGCCGCCTGTGCCGTTGGCAGACAAGGCCCCTGCGCCCAGGTCCACGTTGATCTGGTCGCCGCCTGTCACCATGATGGCGTCGACGCCCAGCTTGTTCAGGTCTTTGAGGCTGTTGCTCAGGTGCGTGCCCGAAGCAGCTGTGTCCACGTTCAGCGTGATGGTGTCGCCCGCTGCAAAGTCCAGTCCAGCATGGATCAAGGCGTTGGCCTCGACCTGATCGATGCTCACTGACACGTTGTTGCTGCCGCCCAGGTCGATGTGGTCAATGCCCATCGCAGACAAGGCGTCTGCCTTGTTGGCAATGCCTGCCACGTCTGAGGCTGCGGCGTTCAAGGTCACGCTCAGGGCTGCGTCTTCACGCTCGCTCAGCACCCGGTCGCCGTTGAGGTCGCCAAACAAGGTGGGCAGCTCAAAGTTGATGCCACCTGTGCCGTTGGCAGACAAGGCACCTGCACCCAGGTCCACGTTGATCTGGTCGCCACCTGTCACCATGATGGCGTCCACGCCCAGCTTGTTCAGGTCTTTGAGGCTGTTGCTCAGGTGCGTGCCCGAAGCAGCAGTGTCCACGTTCAGCGTGATGGTGTCGCCCGCTGCAAAGTCCAGTCCAGCATGGATCAAGGCGTTGGCCTCGACCTGATCGATGCTCACTGACACGTTGTTGCTGCCGCCCAGGTCAATGTGGTCAATGCCCATCGCAGACAAGGCGTCTGCCTTGTTGGCAATGCCTGCCACATCACCGGCTTGAGCGTTCAAGGTCACGCTCAGGGCTGCATCTTCACGCTCGCTCAGCACCCGGTCGCCATTGAGGTCGCCAAACAAGGTGGGCAGCTCAAAGTTGATGCCGCCTGTGCCGTTGGCAGACAAGGCCCCTGCACCCAGGTCCACGTTGATCTGGTCGCCGCCTGTCACCAGGATAGCGTCCACGCCCAGCTTGTTCAGGTCTTTGAGGCTGTTGCTCAGGTGCGTGCCCGAGGCGGCTGTGTCCACGTTCAGCGTGATGGTGTCGCCCGCTG
>NZ_LFYT02000078.1 GCF_001270065.2 Limnohabitans planktonicus II-D5 | reverse complement strand
CAGCACCACAGTGGCTGCAGACGGCAGCTGGAGCGTCACGCCCACCATCGCGATGACAAGCGGCAGCGTGAGCATCATCGCCACCGACCCCGCAGGCAACACCAGTGCAGCGCAAACGCTGACCCTGGTGATTGACAAAACAGTGGGCACAAGCACAGTGGCCCTGCTGTGCGACAGCGGTGCCAGCAGCAGCGACAAGATCAGCCGAGACGGCACGATCGCGGTGAGCAATCTGGAGACCGGCTCCACGGTCGAATACAGCACCAACGGCACAACGTGGACCACCACCTTCACAGCCGCAGAAGGTGCCAACACCGTGAGCGTGCGCCAGACCGACGCCGCAGGCAACGTGAGTGCGGCCAGCACATTGAACTTCACGCTGGACACCAGCGCTCCCGTACCCACCGTCGGCATCAACGCCATTGGCGGCGACGACGCCCTGAGCCCTGCTGACGCGGTGCAAACCCACACCGGCATCACCGGCAGCGTGAGCGACGCCCGCGAAGGCGACGTGGTCAAAGTGCTGGTCAACGGCCAAACCTTCAGCGGCACCGTGGACGCTTTGGGCAACTACAGCGTGAGCGTGGCCACCGCCGACCTGATTGCTGATTCGGGCAGCACCCTTGAAGTCGTGCTCATGGCCAGCGATGCGGCGGGCAACACCCAGATGGCATCTGCCAACCGGGCCTACGCCGTGGACATCACCGTGCCCACGGTGCAAAGCATCGTGCTGGACAAGAGCGCCCTGAAAGTGGGCGAGAGCGCCACCGTCACCATCAGCTTCAGCGAGAAAGTCAAAGCCTTTGACCTGTCGGACTTGACCGCTGACAACGCCACACTGAGCAACCTGGCCACAGCCGATGGCGGCCTGACCTGGACCGCCACACTCACGCCCACAGCAGGCATCGAAGACACCAGCAACGTGGTCCAAGTGCTGGCCAACTACACCGACCTGTCGGGCAACGTGGGCACCGCAGGCACGAGCGGCAACTACAGCCTGGACACCAAAGCGCCCACAGCCACGATCAAACTGGCCGACGAAGCCCTGCAAGCGGGCGAGACCACCACGCTGACCATCACCTTCAGCGAGAAAGTGCAAGACTTTGGCAACGCGGATGTCACGGTGCAAAACGGCACATTGGGCACCCTGGTCAGCACCGACGGCATCGTCTGGACCGGCACCTACACCCCCAGCGTCAACCTTGAAGACACCACCAACGTCATCACGCTGGCCAACACCTACAGCGACCTGATCGGCAACGCTGGAGCCGTGGGCACCAGCGGCAACTACAGCGTAGACACCAAGGCCCCCTCGGCCGTGGTCACCCTCCAAGACGCCCAAGGTGCAGCGATGACCAGCCTCACGGCCGGACAAAGCGCCCAGCTGACCATCACCTTCAGCGAAGCGGTCCAAGACTTCAGCAACGCCGACGTGACAGCGCCCAACGGCACGCTCAGCACCCTGGCCAGCACCGACGGCGGCACCACCTGGACCGCGACGTTTACGCCCAACGCCAACGTGGAAGTGGCCGCCAACAGCATCAGCGTCAACCCCGGTGCCTACAGCGACCTGGCGGGCAACACCGGATCTGCTGCAGCCAGCGGCAACTACGCCGTAGACACCCAGGGCCCCACGGCCAGCATCACCCTGAGCGACAACGCCCTCACGGCAGGCGAGAGCGCACAAGTGACCATCGTCTTCAGTGAAAAAGTCACCGGCTTTGGCAACAGCGACGTGGCTGTAGAAAACGGCACCCTGAGCACCCTGGCCACCACCGATGGCGGCAAGACCTGGGTGGGCAGCTTCACGCCCACAGCGGGCACGGCAGACGCCAGCAACGTCATGAGCGTGGCCAACAGCTACACCGACGTG
>NZ_LFYT02000077.1 GCF_001270065.2 Limnohabitans planktonicus II-D5 | reverse complement strand
GTTGCTCGCGTCATCGAGCTTGACCGTGAGCTCGGTGCCTTTGTGTCCACTGCGTACGTGGCTGTAGCTACCGTGCCTGCGTTGCCCGCTTCGTCGGTGTAGGCCGTGCCCAGGCTCAGCGTGTTGCTGGCCGCTTCGGTGTCTGTTGCTGGCGTGAAGGTGGCTGTCCAGATCAGGCCGTCTGTGCTGGCGGTGAATGTGCTCAAGGCTCCGTTGGGCGCTGTGATGTCCGCGTTGCTGAAGTCTTTGACTTTTTCGCTGAAGGTGATGGTCACCGTGGCGCTCTCGCCTGCTTTGAGCGCGTTGTCGCTCAGGGCGATGCTGGCCGTGGGTGCTTTGAGGTCTATCGCGTAGTTGGCGCTGCTGGTGCTGGCGCCTTGGTTGCCCGCCACGTCGGTGTAGCTGTTGGCCACGCTCATGACGTTGCTGGCGTCTGCCGTGCCCGCTGTGGGCGTGAAGCTGCCCACCCAGGTCTTGCCGCCATCGGTGGTGGCCAGGGTGCTCAGGGTGCCGTTTTCTACAGCCACGTCGCTGTTGCCAAAGCCGGTGACTTTTTCACTGAAGACGATGGTCACTTGTGCGCTCTCGCCTGCCGTGAGGGCGTTGTCGCTCAGGGTGATGCTGGCCGTGGGGCCCTGGGTGTCTACGGCGTAGTTGCCGCTGGCTGCAGCAGATCCGGTGTTGCCCGCCAGGTCGCTGTAGGCACCGGGGTTGACGCTGATGCTGTTGGCGGCCACTTCCACGTTGGCGTTGGGCGTAAACGTCGCGGTCCAGGTGGTGCCGCCGTCGGTGCTGGCCAGGGTGCTGAGCGTGCCGTTGGGCGCTGTCACGTCGGCGTTGCTGAAGTCTTTGACCGCTTCGCTGAAGGTGATGGTCAGCTGGGCGCTTTGTCCGGCCGTGAGGCTGGTCATCGGCGCACCTTGGGCGTCTTGGAGGGTGACCACGGCCGAGGGGGCCTTGGTGTCTACGCTGTAGTTGCCGCTGGTGCCCACGGCTCCAGCGTTGCCGATCAGGTCGCTGTAGGTGTTGGCCAGCGTGATGACGTTGGTGGTGTCTTCAAGGTTGACGCTGGGCGTGTAGGTGCCGGTCCAGACGATGCCGTCGGTGCTGACCAAGGTGCCCAATGTGCCGTTTTGCACCGTGACATCCGCGTTGCCAAAGTCTTGCACTTTCTCGCTGAAGGTGATGGTCAGCGTGGTGGTCTCGCCCGCTTGCAGGGCTTCGTCGACCAGTTTGATCGTGGCCGTGGGCGCTTTGGTGTCCAGGCTGTAGTTGCCGCTCGTGCCTGCGGTGCCCACGTTGCCTGCAGTGTCGTTGTAGGTGGCCGACAGTTGCACCAGGTTGCTGGTGTCTTCGATGCTGCTGTGGGCCAACAGCGTGGCCGTCCAGGTCAGGCCGTCGTCGGCTGTGGCCAGGTTGCTCAGGCTGGCGTTGTCGGCCACCAGATCGCCCACATCAAAGGCGATGACTTTTTCTGAGAAGCGGATGGTGACGGTGGCGCTGTCGCCTGCTTTGAGCAGTGTTTTGTCCAGCGCGATGCTTTGCACTTGCGGCGCAGAGGTGTCCACGCTGTAGCTGCGGCTGGCCGAGGTGCTGGCTTGGTTGCCTGCGGCATCGCTGGCGTTGAGCAGCACTTCCAGTGTTTTGTCCGAATCGGCCACCAGGTCGGCCGTGTCGATGCTGATGTTGTAGCTGCCCACGGCGTTGACGGTGCCGCTGAAGGTGTGGCCGTTCACGGCAATTTGCACCAGATCGCCTTCGCTGGCCCCCAGTGCAGCGCCAGTGATGGTGGTTTGCAGGTGGGCCGCATCGGCCGGGCCCACGGCATCGTCGCCGCCTATGGCCGTGATGCTGACGGTGGGCAAGGGTTTGCCGGTGTC
>NZ_LFYT02000076.1 GCF_001270065.2 Limnohabitans planktonicus II-D5 | reverse complement strand
AGTGGCGTTTACACACCCAACACGCAAAACACCTACGCCACAGGTGCGCCGCGCAGCGTGATGGTGGGTTTGACCAAATCTTTTGGTCAACGTTGACGTGAAGCTTGGCTGGCGATGATTTCTGAAAAAGAAACAATGACTTCGCCAGCCTCTATGGAGCCGGCACGCTGAAGTATGAAATGAGTGAGACATGTCATCTTGTAGGTCGGTACTCGCAGAGTCCGACATGGTGGGTTTGGGCACAGGCCCCTGTCGGAGTCTTCGACCGCCGACCTACAACATCGTTGCGCATTGCAAACTTCACGGGGCCGAATCCATATGGAGCCGTCACGCTGAAGTTTGAAATGCGTGAGACATGTCATCTTGTAGGTCGGTACTCTCAGAGTCCGACATGGTGGGTTTGGGCACAGGCCCCTGTCGGAGTCTTCGACCGCCGACCTACAACATCGTTGAGCATTGAAAACTTCATTGGGGCGAATCAATGGCGGAATGCCCCTGTCCACGGATTGGTCGCATTTTGCGCAAAGTTCACTTGGCTGGTGATGACTGTGAAAACACCTGGGTTATAGACTGCACTCATGATTGACCGCCTTGTTTGTTGAGTCGTTTATTTTGGAAAAATTCCACCAAGAAAAAAACAATAATCAATGGCAGAAAAATCAGCCAGCCTCTTGATGTTGAAAAAACTTGAAACGTGATTTCGAAATGCTTTTTCGCCACCGCAAAAGGCACCCCCCCACCTCGATCACACTTCAAAGCAAAGACCTGAAAGCGCTCATCAAGGACTCGGCGCAAAGGTCGCCCCCACATTTGGCAGCGTTGACCAACCAAAGCTTTTTGCTCCTCCAATGTGATCACCAGGTTCAGGCTAGGCCCTTTGAAGTCAAGCGAGGGGAACTCAACCTGTTGCACCACGCCAGAAGGCAGTCGCACATACAGACGGGAGCCGTTGATGTGCCAATCCACCACATCCACCGTCTGCATCGCCAATTCGTCCAAGCTCTGTGGCGGTGGGTTGCCATAGATAAACCAGAAGCGGCCTACCGTAAAAGACATGACAAAAATCAGCATTCCTAGGCTGAGACAGTAAACGCTCCACCATGGTTTTTTTGGGGGTGGCGGTGGCGGTTTTTGTTGCCAGTTCCGGCCTGGGTCTGCAAATGCTTCTGCGCCAAGCGGTTGGGCTACCGGGCGGAGTGGCGCTGTGCTCTCACGATTTACACGCTCTTGCCGGTGCTTGCGAAAATGGTCAATCACCACCTTCAGCACAGCCAGAGAAAACATGATTTTGAGCAGGATGAAAAAATACTCCATCAAATCCCCTTCACACTTGGTCGAAACACGAAATCGGTCTGACACCCACACTCGCTGTGCGAAATGGCATCGCTGCGGCTTGAGCCATCAGCCGCCAGATAGCGATTGAATGACAGAGGTTTGCGCTCATGCGGCTTGCCTCCAGGCACCGTAATTGGCTGCCCGCAGCTTGTCGTTGCGCGTGGTGATGTACATCAAGCAATTGAGGCTGTCTGTGCCTCTGAACATGGTTGTGAAATTGAGCATGGTGTTTGGCTTCATTGAAACTTTTAGCACCGACAGTCTGCCGCATTTGAAAACTTATAACTTTGAAGAAATCATGACTGCCATGAGTTTCAGTATTGATTCGGGGCGCTGAAGTTTGAAATATGGAGAAATGTCATCTCGTAGGTCGGTGCTCGCAGAGTCCGACATTTTTGGTTGCGGCACAGGCCCATGTCGGAGTCTTCGACCGCCGACCTGCAACATCGTTGCGCATTGAAAACTTCTCAGGGCCGGATCAATAGGGTCCGCCATCACCGCTTACACATCGACGCCTTTACCCCTTGATGTTTGTTGGACCATGGAAAA
>NZ_LFYT02000075.1 GCF_001270065.2 Limnohabitans planktonicus II-D5 | reverse complement strand
AACCAGGGTGGGCAGCTTCACGCCCACAGCGGGCACGGCAGACGCCAGCAACGTCATGAGCGTGGCCAACAGCTACACCGACGTGGCGGGCAACCAAGGCGCCAGCACCAGCAGCGCCAACTACGCGATAGACCTCAAAGCACCCACGGCCAGCATCGCCCTGAGCGACAACGCGCTCAAAGCAGGCGAGAGCGCCACGGTGACCATCACCTTCAGCGAAAAAGTCAAAGACTTCAGCAACGCGGACATCACAGCGCCCAACGGAGCCTTGAGCACATTCACCGCCAGCACAGACGGCCTGATCTGGACAGCCACCTTCACGCCAGCAACAGACACCGAAGCGGCCAGCAACACGCTGAGCCTGGGCACGGCCTACACCGACGAAGCGGGCAACGCGGGCACGGTAGCTACAGCCACGTACGCCGTGGACACCCAAGCACCGAGCTTCACAGTCAAGCTCGATGACGCGAGCAACAGCGGTGCGTTGTCAGACCGCCTGACCCACATCGACATGCCCACGATCAGCGGCACGGGCACCAAGGACGACGTGATTCTAGTGACCATGCCCGGCACCAACGAAGTGCTGAGCACCACGGTGGCCGCAGACGGCACATGGAGCGTCACGCCAAGCCTGGTGATCGCCAGCGGTAACGTGAGCATCATGGCCATCGATCCGGCAGGCAATAGCAGTGCAGCGCAAACATTGCCTCTGCTGATTGACGCCAGCATCGCCACGCCCGTGATCAGCCTGATCAGCGACACGGGATCGAATAACACCGACAAAGTCACCAGCAACGGTGCCTTCACCGTCAGCGCAGACAGCGACAGTCAGCTGGAATACAGCACCAACGGCAGCACCTGGACCACCACCTTTGCAGCAGTAGAGGGGGCCAACACGGTGCAAGTGCGCGCTACGGATGCCGCAGGCAATGTGGCCACCTCGGCTGCCTTCAGCTTCACCCTGGACAGCCAAACCAGCACCTTCACCGTGGCGCTCAGCTGCGACAGCGGCACCACAGGCGACAAACTCAGCCGCGACGCCACCCTGGTCATCACCGGCGCAGAAGCCGGGGCAGACATCAGCTACAGCACCAACGGCAGCACCTGGACCAGCACCTACACCGCAGCCGAAGGCCTGAATACCGTCAAAGTGCGTGTCATGGACGCCGCAGGCAACCAGCGCACCCAAGACTACAGCTTCACCCTGGACAGCACCGCGCCCACCCCGGCCGTGCTCACCCTGGTGTGCGACAGCGGCAGCCAAGGCGCTGACAAACTCACGAACAACGGCAACATCAACATCGCCGCCGAAGTCGGTGCCACCCTCGAATACAGCACCAACGGCACCACCTGGGGCAGCACCTTTGCCGCCGCTGAAGGTGCCAACACGGTCAGCGTGCGCGTGACCGACCAAGCAGGCAACGTCAGCAACACCTCCAGCCTGAGCTTCACCCTGGACAGCGCAGCCCCTGTAGCCCCCACCGTGGGCCTGGTGTGCGACAGCGGCAGCAGTACAGGTGCAGGAACAGACAAACTCAGCAACATCGGCACCCTGAGTCTCAGCAGCGTAGAAGCAGGCGGTCAGCTCGAATACAGCACCAACGGCGTGAACTGGGCCACCACCTTTGCAGCGGCAGAGGGAGTGAACAACGTGCAAGTGCGCGTGACCGATGCCGCAGGCAACCTGGGCGCAGTCACCAACTACAGCTTCACCCTGGACACCCAAGCGTCCGGTGCGCCCGTCCTTGGCCTGGTGTGCGACAGCGGCGCACTCGGCACCGACAAGATCACCAGCGATGGCCGCTACACCGTCACGACTTTGGAAGTGGGTGCCGCACTGCAATACAGCACAGACGGCGTCGGGTGGGGCACCACCTTCACAGCCGCCGAAGGCAGCAACACCGTCAAGGCGCGGGT
>NZ_LFYT02000074.1 GCF_001270065.2 Limnohabitans planktonicus II-D5 | reverse complement strand
TGCTGCCAGGTTTGCGGGCGTGCCGGTCAGGGCCGGTGCCACGTTGTTGGCGGTCAGGCCAAAGCTTTGGGTGGCGGCTGTTTGGGCACCTTGCGCATCCACCACCTTGTAGCTCAGGGTCACCAGACCGGCATAGCCCGTATCGGGGGTGATGGTGTAGGTGCCGTTGCCGTTGTCTGTAACGCTGCCGTGGTTGGCGCTCAAGGCGGCCACGCTCAGGGCGTCGCCTTCGACATCTGTGTAGCCTTTGAGCAGGTCGGCGGCAGTGACTTCGTAGGCTTGGCCTTCTTGGCCATTGATCAGATCAGCCGTTTCACCGGTGAGTGCGGGGGCGTCGTTGACGCTGTTCAAACTCAAGGTTTGCGAAGCTGCAGTGTGTCCGCCTTGGCCGTCTGCAATGAGGTAGCTCAGCGTGACGGTGCCGTTGTAGTTGGCCGCGGGCGTGAAGGTGTAGGTGCCGTTTTGGTTGTCGGTGATCTGGCCCTGGTCGGCCAGCAGTTCGCTCACGCTCAGCGTGCCCAGATCGGCATCGGTGTAACCGGCCAACAAGTCGGCGGCGCGAAGGATGTAAGGCTGGTCTTCTGTGCCTGCAGCCAGGCTGGCCTTGTCACCTGTCAAGACCGGTGCGTCATTGCTGGCGCTCAGGCTGAAACTCTGCTCGACGGCTGTATGACCGCCTTGACCATCGCTGATGGTGTAGCTCAACGCGACCGGGCCGTTGTAGTTGGCATCGGGCGTGAAGCGGTAGTTGCCCTGGCCGTCATCTGTGAGGGTGCCGTGCGTAGCTGTGACGTTCGTCACGCTGAGCGTACCGCCATCGACGTCGCTGTAGCCTTGCAGCAGTTGCGCGGCTGTGAAGGTGTAGGCCGTGTCTTCAAGGCCTGCGCTCAGGATCGCGGTCTGGCTGGTCAGCGCAGGTGCGTCGTTGACGCTGTTCAGGCTGAAGCTTTGGCTGACCGACTTTTCTGCGCCTTGGCCGTCCAGCACTTTGTACGTCAACGTGACGGGGCCGTTGTAGTTGGCCGCTGGCGTGATGGTGTAGGTGCCGTCGCCATTGTCTGTGACGCTGCCGTGGTTGGCGATCAGTGCGCCCACGCTCAGCGTGCCGCCATCGACATCGCTGTAGCCTTGCAGCAGTTGCGCGGCGGTGACTTGATAGGCTTGGTCTTCTGTGCCTGCTGCCAAGATCGCGGGCAGGCTGGTCAGGGCTGGTGCATCGTTGACCGATTCCAGCGTGACGGTTTGTGTGGCGTTGGTGCGACCACCTTGGCCGTCCACCACTTTGTAGCTCAGTGTCAGCGTGCCGTTGTAGTTCGCATCCGGGGTGATGGTGTACAGGCCAGGAGAAGTCAACTGCACCTGACCATGATCGACCCGCAGGTTTTCCACCGCGAGTGTGCCGCCGTCCTGATCGCTGTAGCCTGTCAACAGGTCTTGCACGCGCACGGTGTAGGCGCTGTCTTCCTGGCCTGCTGCCAGGCTTGCTGCCGTGCCAGTCAAGGCCGGTGCCACGTTGTTGGCTGTCAACCCAAAGCTTTGGCTGGCGGCTGTTTGGGCGCCATGTGCATCCACCACCTTGTAGCTCAGGGTCACCAGACCGGCATAGCCCGCATCGGGGGTGATGGTGTAGGTGCCGTTGCCGTTGTCTGTGACGCTACCGTGGTTGGCGCTCAAGGCGGCCACGCTCAGGGCGTCGCCTTCGACATCTGTGTAGCCTTTGAGCAGGTCGGCGGCAGTGACTTCGTAGGCTTGGCCTTCTTGGCCATTGATCAGATCAGCCGTTTCACCGGTGAGTGCGGGGGCGTCGTTGACGCTGTTCAAACTCAAGGTTTGCGAGGCTGCAGTGTGTCCGCCTTGGCCGTCTGCAATGAGGTAGCTCAGCGTGACGGTGCCGTTGTAGTTAGCCGCAGGCGTGAAAGTGTAGGTGCCGTTTTGGTTGTCGGTGATCTGGCCCTGGTCGGCCAGCAGTTCGCTCACGCTCAGCGTGCCCAGATCGGCATCGGTGTAACCGGCCAACAGTCGACGACGCGAATGATGTAAGACTGGTCTT
>NZ_LFYT02000073.1 GCF_001270065.2 Limnohabitans planktonicus II-D5 | reverse complement strand
GAGGAGCTTGCGACGCGGCAATCCAGCTGTGGCGCTTGGCATAGGCACCCTCTCCAGTCATTGCGAGGAGCCTGCGACGCGGCAATCCAGCTGCGGCGCTTGCAATGGCATTGGCGCCGGGATGACCGCAGTCGCTGGATTGCCACGCTTCGCTCGCAATGACGGGAGAGGGGTTCTCGCAACGACGGGGCCGGGGCGCGCAACGACGGGGCATCTCTCCCGTCATTGCGAGGAGCCTGCGACGCGGCAATCCAGCTGCGGCGTCTGGCATAGGTGCCCTCTTCCGTCATTGCGAGGAGCTTGCGATGCGGCAATCCAGCTGCGGCGCTTGTAAAGGCATAGGCACCAGATTGACCGCAGTCGCTGGATTGCCACGCTTCGCTCGCAATGACGGGAGAGGGGTTCTCGCAACGACGGGGCCGGGGCGCGCAACGACGGGGCATCTCTCCCGTCATTGCGAGGAGCCTGCGACGCGGCAATCCAGCTGCGGCGTCTGGCATAGGTGCCCTCTCCCGTCATTGCGAGGAGCTTGCGACGCGGCAATCCAGCTGCGGCGCTTGTAAAGGCATAGGTGCCAGATTGACCGCAGTCGCTGGATTGCCACGCTTCGCTCGCAATGACGGGAGAGGGGTTCTCGCAATGACGGGGAGGGGCGCGCAAAGACGGGGCATCTCTCCCGTCATTGCGAGGAGCCTGCGACGCGGCAATCCAGCTGCGGCGTCTGGCATAGGTGCCCTCTTCCGTCATTGCGAGGAGCTTGCGACGCGGCAATCCAGCTGCGTCGCTTGTAAAGGCATAGGCACCAGATTGACCACAGTCGCTGGATTGCCACGCTTCGCTCGCAATGACGGGAGAGGGGTTCTCGCAACGACGGGGCCGGGGCGCGCAACGACGGGGCGTCTATCCCGTCATTGCGAGGAGCCTGCGACGCGGCAATCCAGTGTTCTTACAGGATGTCGCCGTACAAGTCTCGCCAACTGGGGTTGGTGGTTTCTATCAAAGACAGCTTGCGTGAACGTGAGCCAGACTTGAGTTGCTTTTCACGAACAATCGCGCTCTCCATCGTCTCGTGCGCTTCAAACCAGACCAGCTGGTTGACACCATATTTCTGAGAGAAGCCCTCGAACACATGGTTTTTGTGTTGCCAGATGCGCGCAACGAGGTCGCTGGTCACGCCGACGTACAAGGTCCCGTTTCGCGCACTTGCAAGCATGTAGACATACGGCTGTTTCATTTTTGCCTCCCTGGAATCACTCGGCATTGTCGACAACGCTCAGGCAAAGACTGGATTGCCACGCAGCGCTCGCTATGACGGTTTTCTATTGTCATTTATTGCTGGAGTGGATGGGGTCTTTTCACCTCATTTTGAGGAGCCGCCTTTAGCCGCGAGGGGCGAAGCGATGTGGCGTGACGCGGCAATTCAGCTTGAGCGCTTGCAAAGGCATAGACGCCCTCTTCCGTCATTGCGAGGAGCTTGCGACGCGGCAATACAGTTGTGGCGCTTGCAAAGGCATTGGGGCCTGGATGACCGCAGTTGCTGGATTGCCGCGCTTCGCTCGCAATGACGGGGGAGGGGGGCTCTCAATGATGGATGAGGGGGCGCGCATTGCCGGGGAGGGGGTGCGCATTGCCGGGTCCGGGGTCCGTCATTGCGAGGAGCTTGCGACGCGGCAATCCAGTTGTGGCGCTTGTAAAGGCATAGGCACCAGATTGACCACAGTTGCTGGATTGCCACGCTTCGCTCGCAATGACGGGGAGGGGGGCGCTCAATGATGGATGAGTGGGCGCGCAATGACGGATGAGGGGGCGCGCTGTGACGGGTCCGGGGTCCGTCATTGCGGGGAGCCTGCGACGAGGCAATTCAGCTTGGGCGTTTGCAAAGACATAGACGCCCTCTCCCGTCATTGCGAGGAGCTTGCGACGCGGCAATCCAGCTTGGGCGCTTGCAATGGCATTCGCGCCGGGATGACCGCAGTCGCTGGATTGCCGCGCTCCGCTCGCAATGACGGGGAGGGGGGCTCTCAATGACGGATGAGGTGACGCGCAATCACGGGGAGTGGGCGCAATCACAGGTGCTCCGCTCGCGATGCCGGTTTCTGGGCGCATCACCTGCCTGTTTTGACCAGATTGAATTTG
>NZ_LFYT02000072.1 GCF_001270065.2 Limnohabitans planktonicus II-D5 | reverse complement strand
ATTTAGCGACTTGCATGTTTGAGTCCTCATGGATATACAAAATTTAATTGTATATCCACCCAAGGCTGGTGTTGGTTTGTGGGCTGATCCAAAGGTAGTTGCCGTTCAGGGGCCTGTGCCAGAGCCTGTAAACGTCGGACTCTTCGAGTACCGACCTACGGGGAGTTGGTTTTGTGCGTTTGTCGGGGCTGAAGCCGCCGACCTACGGGGAGTTGGGTTTTGTAGGTCGGTGGTCGAAGACCCCGACATGGGGCCTGCTCCAGAGCTTAGAAACGTCGGACTCTTCGAGTACCGACCTACGGGGAGTTGGTTTTTTGTAGGTCGGTGGTCGAAGACCCCGACATGGGGCCTTTGCCAGAGCTTGGAAACGTCGGACTCTTCGAGTACCGACCTACGGGGAGTTGGTTTTTGTAGGTCGGTGGTCGAAGACCCCGACATGGGGCCTGCGCCAGAGTTTGGAAACGTCGGACTCTTCGAGTACCGACCTACGGTTTAAGTTTTGCTCAGGGTGATCGCATCAAATTCCTGACTGAAGTCAGCACTCAAGGGGCTGACGCTCAGGACTTGCTGCGTATAAGTGACAAATGCTCTGGCGGTTTGGTAAAGCATTTCTTGTTGTTCATACAAGGCGTTGAAATGGTCGGCAACAAGGTCGTAATCGGTTTCATAGTCGTGGGCTGCTAGATTTCTAGCAGCTCTGGCGATTTGCCAAGCCTCTAGAGACTGAACCACACCTGCCTTTTCGAAAATGGCCAGCACTTTGATGAAACTGTCCGCCTGTTCACCAGACAAGACCAAACTGTGGCGCATGGCAGCACCCAGCGTGTCTTGAAGTTTGGCAAAGCGTTCGTTGATAGCGGCCAATGCCTCAAAGAGTTCTTTGTCTTTTTTGTTTTGGGCCAAGAAGCTTCCGCTGATGGGCCATTGCAGTGTTTGACTGGATGCATCCAGGAAATACACGCATCGCTGAATGGCTTCCAGCAAACCAGACAAGTGGTGCTTTTCAGCATTCAAAGGGCTGTGTGGTTTCATCACTGGGCCCATGTTGGAGGCTTGAGTCGCACTGCTCGGGCGCGGGCAATCGTTTGAAAAGCACCAGCAGCTCGCCCTCTTTGGACCATGAGAATGTCAACGGGTAGTTGCAGAGCGGTTTCGACTTGGTATTTGATCTTCGCGCGGCTCATGATTGAAGCCTTTTGCGAGCTTTCAATCAACAAGTCTATGTCACCGCCTTTGCGATGCTCATCCAGCCTGGAGCCATAAAGCCACACCTGCACGTCATCACCCAGCACAGCTTGAGCCGTACTTTGGATGGTGTCGATTTGGGCAGGGGTCAATCGCATATTGTTAATTTTGACAGAATTCGGAGCTGAAGCCGTTGAGCTATACGAAGTTGGTTTTTGTAGGTCGGTGGTCGAAGACCCCGACATGGGGCCTGCGCCAGAGCTTGTAAACGTCGGACTCTTCGAGTACCGACCTACGGGGAGTTGGTTTTTGTAGGTCGGTGGTCGAAGACCCCGACATGGGGCCTGTGCCAAAGGCTGAAAACGTCGGACTCTGCGAGTACCGGCCTACAAGGCGTTGACATCTCGTAGGTCGGCGGTCGAAGACCCCGACATGGGGCCTGTGCCAAGGGCTGAAAACGTCGGACTCTGCGAGTGCCGACCTACGGGGCGTTGACATCTCGCAGGTCGGCGGTCGAAGACCCCGACATGCGGCCTGTGCCAGAGGCTGAAAACGTCGGACTCTGCGAGTACCGACCTGCGGGGCGTTGACATCGCGTAGGTCGGCGGTCGAAGACCCCGACATGGGGCCTGTGCCTCAGGCTGAAAACGTCGGACTCTGCGAGTGCCGACCTGCGGGGCGTTGACATCGCGTAGGTCGGCGGTCGAAGACCCCGACATGGGGCCTGTGCCAAAGGCTGAAAACGTCGGACTCTGCGAGTGCCGACCTGCGAGTTGACATTTCTCGCACATTTCAAACTTCAGCGTGCCGAATCAAGAGGTGCCGATGACCCGCGCCGCCATCAGTGCAGCAATCACCAGCAGCAGCACTTGCACCAGGCGCCTGAAATGGTCGGCTGAGATGCGGGCGCTTTGGCGGTGTCCGAGCCAGATGCCCAAGAGCATGGCGGGCAGCCAGGCGGCGGACCAAAACGCGGTGGGGCCGCTGATGTCGTGCAGCGAC
>NZ_LFYT02000071.1 GCF_001270065.2 Limnohabitans planktonicus II-D5 | reverse complement strand
TCAATATCAATCAACACAAAAGCAGCCTTTGCAATCTCTTGCCAAGCAACTTTTGTTTTGAATGAAGATTTATCCAGGCCACTGCAAGGCCCGCTCAACATGTCGATAAGTGATGGTGGAGGATGACGGGATCGAACCGACGACCCCCTGCTTGCAAAGCAGGTGCTCTCCCAGCTGAGCTAATCCCCCGTTGTCTTACCCTTGGCACCTTTGAGCACCTGTCTTCAGAAGGATTGGTGGGTCTGGTTGGTCTCGAACCAACGACCCCTGCGTTATCAACACAGTGCTCTAACCAACTGAGCTACAGACCCAAGCCGGTCACCAATGACCAGGCATCAGCCAAGCCGTCAGCGACTACCCTTCCAACAACCGATAAGTGTGAGCGTTCAATTTAGATTGCAGTTTCCAGAAAGGAGGTGATCCAGCCGCACCTTCCGATACGGCTACCTTGTTACGACTTCACCCCAGTCACGAACCCCGCCGTGGTAATCGCCCTCCTTGCGGTTAGGCTAACTACTTCTGGCGAGACCCGCTCCCATGGTGTGACGGGCGGTGTGTACAAGACCCGGGAACGTATTCACCGTGACATTCTGATCCACGATTACTAGCGATTCCGACTTCACGCAGTCGAGTTGCAGACTGCGATCCGGACTACGACTGGTTTTATGGGATTAGCTCCCCCTCGCGGGTTGGCAACCCTTTGTACCAGCCATTGTATGACGTGTGTAGCCCCACCTATAAGGGCCATGAGGACTTGACGTCATCCCCACCTTCCTCCGGTTTGTCACCGGCAGTCTCATTAGAGTGCCCAACTGAATGTAGCAACTAATGACAAGGGTTGCGCTCGTTGCGGGACTTAACCCAACATCTCACGACACGAGCTGACGACAGCCATGCAGCACCTGTGTTACGGCTCTCTTTCGAGCACGAAGCTATCTCTAGCGACTTCCGTACATGTCAAAGGTGGGTAAGGTTTTTCGCGTTGCATCGAATTAAACCACATCATCCACCGCTTGTGCGGGTCCCCGTCAATTCCTTTGAGTTTCAACCTTGCGGCCGTACTCCCCAGGCGGTCAACTTCACGCGTTAGCTTCGTTACTGAGTCAGTGAAGACCCAACAACCAGTTGACATCGTTTAGGGCGTGGACTACCAGGGTATCTAATCCTGTTTGCTCCCCACGCTTTCGTGCATGAGCGTCAGTACAGGTCCAGGGGATTGCCTTCGCCATCGGTGTTCCTCCGCATATCTACGCATTTCACTGCTACACGCGGAATTCCATCCCCCTCTACCGTACTCTAGCTATGCAGTCACAAAGGCAGTTCCCAGGTTGAGCCCGGGGATTTCACCTCTGTCTTACATAACCGCCTGCGCACGCTTTACGCCCAGTAATTCCGATTAACGCTTGCACCCTACGTATTACCGCGGCTGCTGGCACGTAGTTAGCCGGTGCTTATTCTTACGGTACCGTCATGAGCTCCTAGTATTAATAGAAACCTTTTCGTTCCGTACAAAAGCAGTTTACAACCCGAGGGCCTTCATCCTGCACGCGGAATGGCTGGATCAGACTTGCGTCCATTGTCCAAAATTCCCCACTGCTGCCTCCCGTAGGAGTCTGGACCGTGTCTCAGTTCCAGTGTGGCTGGTCGTCCTCTCAGACCAGCTACAGATCGTTGGCTTGGTGAGCCTTTACCCCACCAACTACCTAATCTGATATCGGCCGCTCCAATCGCGCGAGGCTCTTGCGAGTCCCCCGCTTTCATCCTTAGATCGTATGCGGTATTAGCGTAACTTTCGCTACGTTATCCCCCACGACTGGGCACGTTCCGATATATTACTCACCCGTTCGCCACTCTCAAGGGGTTGCCCCCTCTACCGTTCGACTTGCATGTGTAAAGCATTCCGCCAGCGTTCAATCTGAGCCAGGATCAAACTCTATAGTTCGATCTTGATTTTTTTCGGCCTTTCGACCAACTCATAAATTGGAATCAACGTGGTCACCATCTCTGATTTCCACATCTTTTTTACTTCATGAGCGTTTGTTAGCTAATTAAAGCTAAGTTCCGAAGAACTTGGCAATCACCATCAAACGCCCACGCTTATCGGCTGTATATTTTTAAAGAACCTAAGCAGCTTGGAGCCACTTTGTTTGCCTCACTGCGATCAGCGAAGCCTTCTATTGTATCACGC
>NZ_LFYT02000070.1 GCF_001270065.2 Limnohabitans planktonicus II-D5 | reverse complement strand
TCCGACGTTGGCGTGCTTGGGTCCTGATTCTGATTCAACTTTTGCGGGCCTCACCAGCCCCATGTCGGGGTCTTCGACCGCCGACCTGCGAATGCATGGCTCCTGTAGGTCGGCACTCGCAGAGTCCGACGCTTGCGGGCTCGGGCGCTGAACCTGATTCAACATTTGCGGGTTTCGCCAGCCCCATGTCGGGGTCTTCGACCACCGACCTACGAATACATGGCTCTTGTAGGTCGGCACTCGCAGAGTCAGACGCTTGCTGGCTTGGGCGCTGAACCTGATTCAACTTTTGCGCGTTTCAACAGACCCATGTCGGGGTCTTCGACCACCGACCTGCGAATACATGGCTCCCGTAGGTCGGCACTCGCAGAGTCCGACGTTTGCAGGCTTGGGCGCTGACCCTGATTCAACTTTGGCAGGCTTCACCAGCCCCATGTCGGGGTCTTCGACCACCGACCTACGAATACATGGCTCCCGTAGGTCGGCACTCGAAGAGTCCGACGTTTGCGGGCCTGGGCGCTGAGCCTGATTCAACTTTTGCGGGCTTCAGCAGACCCATGTCGGAGTCTTCGACCACCGACCTACGAATACATGGCTCCTGTAGGTCGGCACTCGAAGAGTCCGACGTTTGCGGGCCTGGGCGCTGATCCTGAATCAACATTTGCGGGTTTCGCCAGCCCCATGTCGGGGTCTTCGACCGCCGACCTACGGGGTGACGGCGCAAACATTTCAGACTTCAGGTTCAATAGTGCGCCCGGTGGGGCAATGGATGCCACCCGGCGAATGGGGCAGTCCAGAAATTGGGGCATTTTTGGTTATGCTCACGCCTTTGCCTGGCTGCGTCCATGGCCATCTGAACACAAGGCTCTCACACCATGCGACCTGGCCAACGATCTCCCCAGAATGCCGCCCAACTGAACAAGCGCCTGTCCGAGTTGGGGCAGCGCTTTGTGGCCCTGTCCAATCAGGGCAAGTTTGCCGAAGCGCTCAAGGTCAATGCTCTGGCGCGACAAATCATTCCCAAGCACCCGCAAATTCTGGGCGATGCCGCTTTGTGCCATTTGCGCCTGCTCGATTACGACAAGGCCCGTACTCTGTATCTGCAAGCTTGCGCGCTGGCGCCCCAGGACGTGAATTTGTGGGACGGCCTGACCGAAACCTGCGGGCATCTGGGGCGGGTGGACGATGTGCGTGAACACGGTGTGCGCAGCCTGCAGCTCAAGGACCAGAGCGTGCAGGGCCAACCCGCTTATGCCTTGCCAGCGCAAGTCCCAGCGGCCACTTCGGACGCCAGCCGCCAGATCATTGCTTTCAGCTTGTTTGGGGACAACCCGCGCTATGGCGAGACAGCCAAGCTCAATGTGACGGCTGCGCAAGAGCTGTTGCCCGACTGGACCTGCCGCTTTTATGTGGATGAGACCGTGCCCGAGGCGGTGCGCACGGCCCTGCAGACCATGGGTGCGCAGGTGCTCATGGTCAGCGCGCAAGACCGGCAAGAACTCAGCGGCCTCATGTGGCGATTCAGCGTGCTCGAAGACCCCGGGGTGGACCGTTATCTGATCCGCGACGCCGATTCGCTGATTTCCAAGCGCGAGGCGGCGGCAGTGCAGGCCTGGGTGCGCAGTGGCCGGTTTTTTCACCTCATGCGCGACTACTTCAGTCACACAGAGCTGCTGCTGGCAGGCATGTGGGGTGGCTGCGGCGGGGTGTTCAAGAACCTGCGTCTGCAGATGGTGCAGTACATCGCCCAAGGCCAATACTTGGGCGCACGGGTGGTGGACCAGCATTTTTTGCGCATGCACATCTGGCCCACGGTGCGGCAAAGCCTGTTGTCGCACGATCCGGTCTTTGGCTTTTTGGGCGGCGAAGACTTTCCGCCTCACGAAGCCCAGGACATGGGTCAGCCCTTTCATGTGGGCTGCAACCTCTCGGCCACCAGCGTCGGCGCAACCAGCAGCCTGCCCGAAGGTGAGCGGGTCACCTGGCTCATCCTGGACCAAAACGGGCAAACCGTTTGCCAATACAGCACGCCCGTGCGCCAGGGTGAGTGGCGTGCCGACATTCCCGGCCCCTATGCCCGCCATATCCGCGACGGGCTGTGGCGCGTAGAAACGGTGGCCTGAACAGCCCTGACATTCAGCCAGTGCCGGAGCGAACAAACGTCGGACTCTTCGAGTGCCGACCTACGGGAGCCATGTATTCGTAGGTCGGCGGTCGAAGACCCCGACATGGGGCTGCTGAAGCCCGCCAAAGTTGAATCAGGATAGCGCCCAAGCCAGCAAACGTCGGACTCTGCGAGTGCCGACCTACGGGAGCCATGTATTTGTAGGTCGACGGTCGAAGACCCCGACATGGGCTGCTGGAGCCCGCCAAAGTTGAATCAGGTTCAGCGACCAAGCG
>NZ_LFYT02000069.1 GCF_001270065.2 Limnohabitans planktonicus II-D5 | reverse complement strand
TGGCGGTGGTCATCGACCAAACCGTGGCCTCACCCTCAGTCAGCTTGCTGTGCGACACCGGGCGCAGCCAAAGCGACAAAATCAGCACCGTAGGCAACCTGAACATTGGGCTCATCGAAACAGACGCCTTGGTCGAATACAGCACCGACGGCAGCACCTGGAGCAGCACCTTCACGGCGCAAGAAGGCGCCAACACCGTGCAAGTGCGCCAAACCGACAAAGCCAACAACACCAGCACCCCCACCGTCTTCAGCTTCACGGTGGACACCGGCAAACCCGTGCCCACCGTCAGTATCACGGCCATAGGCGGCGACGATGCCGTGGGCCCGGCCGATGCGGCCAACCCGCAAACCACCATCACTGGCGCTGCACTGGGGGCCAGCGAAGGCGATCTGGTGCAAATTGCCGTGAACGGCCACACCTTCAGCGGCACCGTCAACGCCGTGGGCAGCTACAACATCAGCATCGACACGGCCGACCTGGTGGCCGATTCGGACAAAACACTGGAAGTGCTGCTCAACGCCAGCGATGCCGCAGGCAACCAAGCCAGCACCTCGGCCAGCCGCAGCTACAGCGTGGACACCTCGGCGCCGCAAGTGCAAAGCATCGCGCTGGACAAAACACTGCTCAAAGCAGGCGACAGCGCCACCGCCACCATCCGCTTCTCAGAAAAAGTCATCGCCTTTGATGTGGGCGATCTGGTGGCCGACAACGCCAGCCTGAGCAACCTGGCCACCGCCGACGACGGCCTGACCTGGACGGCCACCTTGGTGGCCCACAGCAGCATCGAAGACACCAGCAACCTGGTGCAACTGTCGGCCACCTACACCGACATTGCAGGCAACGTGGGCACCGCAGGCACGAGCGGCAACTACAGCCTGGACACCAAAGCGCCCACAGCCACCATCAAACTGGCCGACGAAGCCCTGCAAGCGGGCGAGACCACCACGCTGACCATCACCTTCAGCGAGAAAGTGCAAGACTTTGGCAACGCGGATGTCACGGTGCAAAACGGCACATTGGGCACCTTGGTCAGCACCGACGGCATCGTCTGGACCGGCACCTACACGCCCAACGTCAACCTTGAAGACACCACCAACGTCATCACGCTGGCCAACACCTACAGCGACTTGATCGGCAACGCAGGAGCCGTGGGCACCAGCGGCAACTACAGCGTGGACACCAAGGCCCCCTCGGCCGTGGTCACCCTCCAAGACGCCCAAGGCGCACCGATGACCAGCCTCACGGCCGGACAAAGCGCCCAGCTGACCATCACCTTCAGCGAAGCCGTCAAAGACTTCAGCAACGCCGACGTGACAGCGCCCAACGGCACGCTCAGCACCCTGGCCAGCACCGATGGCGGCACCACCTGGACCGCGACGTTTACGCCCAACGCCAATGTGGAAGTAGCCGCCAACAGCATCAGCGTCAACCCCGGCGCTTACAGCGACCTGGCCGGCAACACCGGATCGGCTGCAGCCAGCGGCAACTACGCCGTAGACACCCAAGGCCCCACCGCCAGCATCACCCTGAGCGACAACGCCTTGACGGCAGGCGAGAGCGCACAAGTGACGATTGTCTTCAGCGAGAAAGTCACCGGCTTTGGCAACACCGACGTGGCTGTAGAAAACGGCACCCTGAGCACCCTGGCCACCACCGATGGCGGCAAGACCTGGGTGGGCAGCTTCACGCCCACCGCAGGCACGGCAGACGCCAGCAACGTCATGAGCGTGGCCAACAGCTACACCGACGTGGCGGGCAACCAAGGCGCCAGCACCAGCAGCGCCAACTACGCCATTGACCTCAAAGCGCCCACGGCCAGCATCGCCCTGAGCGACAACGCGCTCAAAGCAGGCGAGAGTGCCACGGTGACCATCACCTTCAGCGAAAAAGTCAAAGACTTCAGCAACGCGGACATCACAGCGCCCAACGGGGCTCTGAGCACATTCACCGCCAGCACAGACGGCCTGATCTGGACAGCCACCTTCACGCCAGCAACAGACACCGAAGCGGCCAGCAACACGCTGAGCCTGGGCACGGCCTACACCGACGAAGCGGGCAACGCGGGCACGGTGGCCACCGCCAGCTACGCAGTGGACACCCAAGCACCGAGCTTCACAGTCAAGCTCGATGACGCGAGCAACAGCGGCGCGTTGTCAGACCGCCTGACCCGTATCGACATGCCCACGATCAGCGGCACGGGCAGCAAGGACGACGTGATTCAAGTGACCATGCCCGGCACAGGCGAAGTGCTCAGCACCACGGTGGCTGCAGACGGCAGCTGGAGCGTCACGCCCACCATCGCGATGACAAGCGGCAGCGTGAGCATCATCGCCACCGACCCCGCAGGCAACACAAGTGCAGCGCAAACGCTGCCTCTGGTGATTGACAAAACAGTGGGCACAAGCACAGTGGCCCTGC
>NZ_LFYT02000068.1 GCF_001270065.2 Limnohabitans planktonicus II-D5 | reverse complement strand
GTGGAGCTGGGCAAGGTGCTGGCCAAAGACATCCATGCCCGCCTCGTGTCGGGCGATGTCACCGGGCTGGATGCATCGACCGCCGACTTGTTGATGGGGCTTGTGCCAAAGCGGACAAACGTCGCAGCTAAAGCTACCGACCTACGGCGGGCGCGGTATGCGTAGGTCGGTGGTCGAAGACCCCGACATGGGGCCTGTGCCGAAGCGGACAAACGTCGGAGCTAAAGCTACCGACCTACAGGGGGCTGCTGGTTCAATGTTTGTGGGCGCTGTGATCGTGTTGGGCCGATGGCTTGTTCGGCGAAGTGGGCTGGGCCAGTACTTGCAGGGTGCCCCGCATGCCCGCTTCGTAGTGCCCGGGAATGAGACAGGCCATTTGCAAGCGGGTGGCTTGGCCAAAGGTCACCACCAACTCGCCGGTTTGTCCGGCCGCCACGCTGATGGCGGCTCCTGTGCCGTGGTGGTGGTCCTCTTCATGCGCCGTCCCTTTGGCAGTCGCTTGTTTCATCGCCTCGGCATGAGCGCGAATGTCTTGGTCGCTGCCCAGCACCATCTCATGCGCTGTGCGCCCCGAATTGGTGACCACAAAACGGATGGTTTCACCAGCCTGCACATCGATCTGGCTGGGCGTGAAACGCATTTGGTCGTCCATGTTCACCGCGATGCTGCGACTGACCACTTGGGCCAGAATGGGGTCATGTGGCCCGGCTGGGGTGGTGGCTCCGTGGTGGTCGTCTGCCGCATCGCTTGCCCCGTGGCTGTGCCCCGTGGCCGCCCACTCGGGGTGGCGCTCCAGCCATTGCCACGATGCCCAACTGCCTGCTGTGACGGCGGTGCCGACCAACAGCACATACACCGTGGCCGCCCGTGGCCAGTGGCGGGGCGCACTCAGTCCCAGCGCCACCACCGAGATGAAAAAGCCCAGCGGCACCACCCAGGCGCTGCGTGCGGGCGAGTCCGGAAAGTGCTGCAAACCGCCCGTGAAAAAGCCCAGGCCAATCGAGAGCAAAGTGCCCAGCACCAAGGTCTGCAGCAAACCCGAGCTTGGTGTGTCATCCGAGTCTGCATTCAGCCTGTGCTCGAGCCAAGCGCCCAGCACAAACAGCACGATGCCAATGGCAGCGGTCCACAGTGAGCGTGTACCGCTGAAAAAACCGTGGTTCACGGCACCCGAAATGAAGCTGATGCCCGAATACTTGAGCAGCATCGCGCCGTGGTGTTGTTGAAAAGAAGAAGTCATGCGTCCATCCATGCGCGGCTTTTGCCTGCGCGTTTTGATCGGTCTGCTGCACGGGTCCAGGCCCGCGCAGAGCGTGAAAAGAGGTGGAGCGTTCAGATGATGGGCGGGCGCAACACAGGGCGCAGGTTCGCGCTTTGCCAGTCCTGCCTAGGGCTGGTGGGGTGCGTGGCGGGTGCACGGTGCAGTGCAATGCAGGGCTCACTGTCCAAACCGACGGCACAGCAATGGTGACAGTCGATGGGGTTGCCAGAAGGGGCGTCTGTGTCCACTGAAGTGGGGTGGATCTGGTGCCCTTTGACTTCAACGTGACTTGTCGCGTGTCCGTGGCATTCGGGCAAAGTGGCCAGATGCACGGGGTGGTGAACTGTTTGGGATGTTGTGGCCGAGACTTCGCTCACAGCGGGCTCAGCCCATGACCATTGAATGGGCATGGCCATGACCGAGCCCAGGCTCATTTTGAGCACCATCAGCCAGATCAACCACCAAGAGCAAGAACGCATCCAATCATCTTATCGGATGTTCCAACAGGGCTGCGGCCAGATATCAAAGAAGCCAGGCAAGGTTTTCTCCTTGCGTGGCTTTGTTGTAGGTCGGGTGAGGGCGCAAAGCCTCAGTTCGGTCTTTCAACTGTGCAGGCGGCTTTGGATTTGCCTGTTTGATTACGGGCCATTTTGAAGCGGGCATGATCGGATGTATCACCTTCAAATATCGGGGCTCAACATGAGCAGTTCACGAATCAAAACCATGCCCAGACGCCAATGGCTTGCTGCAGCGGCCGTGTTGGCGGTCATTGGTTTTCAGCGCACAGCGCTGGCGCAAGCCACCTTGGTACAAGTCTGGAAAGACCCCAACTGCGGCTGCTGCCAGTTGTGGGTGGAACACCTGCAGGCCAGTGGTTTCAAGGTCGAAGTGCGCGATGTGGGCAACATCGCCGCCCGCAAGCGATTGGGCATGCCTGAGCAGCTCGGCTCCTGTCACACCGCCAGCGTGGGTGGCTACGTCATTGAGGGCCATGTGCCCGCTGCTGACATTCACCGTCTCTTGAAAGAGCGGCCTGTGGCCCTGGGTTTGTCGGTGCCCGGCATGCCCATTGGCAGCCCGGGCATGGATGGCCCCGAATACAAAGGCCGCAAAGACGCCTATGACGTGCTGTTGGTGCAAAAAGACGGCAGCAGCAAAAGCTTTCAGCACTACCCCGGGCTGCGCCGCATGGCGCAGCGTGAGGGTCTGCAACGTGTGAGCAGTGAAGCCGCCGCCCTGCCTTGGGCCACAGCCGAGGTGCGGCACATCGACAAGGCCGCGGGCAAGGTCGCGCTCAAGCACGGCGAAATCAAAAACCTGGACATGCCGCCCATGAGCATGGTGTTCCAAGTCCAAGACCCAAGCCAACTCGACGGTTTGCGTGTCGGCCAGAAAGTTCGCTTTCAAGCGGTGCAGGGCCAAGGCGCTTACTGGGTGTTGAAGATCGCGGCTGGGGCTGTGTGAGTGGGTTGAGATGGGGCAAGTCGCCATGACCCTGAAAAGACGCTGACCCTGCGCAGAACAAGACCCGTCAACATGAAAAAAGACCCGCAAGGCTTTCACCTTGCGGGGCTGATGTGTTGGCCGGGTGAGGGCGCAAACCCTCAGTCCAGACAGCGGGGCACTTACATGCCCATGCCGCCCATGCCGCCCATGTCAGGCATGCCGCCGCCGCCAGCGCCGGACTCGTCCTTCGGGGCTTCGGAGATCATGCACTCTGTGGTGAGCATCAAAGAGGCCACAGACGCTGCGTTTTGC
>NZ_LFYT02000067.1 GCF_001270065.2 Limnohabitans planktonicus II-D5 | reverse complement strand
GATATTGGATGGAAACATCCGGTGTTGAGGAATTATTCATTTACGGCATAACGCGTCAGGTGAAAGACCTGACAGACATTCCTTGAAAATAACGATGGGTTCTCGATAAGAGAGTTCAAAGTTATAGGGTCAAGTGAATAAGAGCATGTGGTGGATGCCTTGGCAATGATAGGCGACGAAAGACGTGAAAGCCTGCGATAAGCTTCGGGGAGCTGGCAAATAAGCATTGATCCGGAGATTTCTGAATGGGGAAACCCACCCTTAGGGGTATCGCATGATGAATACATAGTCATGCGAGGCGAACCGGGTGAACTGAAACATCTCAGTAGCTCGAGGAAAAGACATCAACCGAGATTCCGAAAGTAGTGGCGAGCGAAATCGGAAGAGCCTGTTAGTGATAGCACAACTGTTAGCAAAGCGGCATGGA
Organism: Limnohabitans planktonicus II-D5; assembly: GCF_001270065.2. GTDB lineage: Bacteria > Pseudomonadota > Gammaproteobacteria > Burkholderiales > Burkholderiaceae_C > Limnohabitans_A > Limnohabitans_A planktonicus. The sequence goes on along the minus strand of NZ_LFYT02000067.1, from coordinate 2,819 downwards.
AAGGCCGGCCATAGTGGGTGATAGCCCCGTATGCGAAAACAGATGTGTGGTACTGAGCTAACGACAAGTAGGGCGGGACACGAGAAATCCTGTCTGAATATGGGGGGACCATCCTCCAAGGCTAAATACTCATCATTGACCGATAGTGAACAAGTACCGTGAGGGAAAGGCGAAAAGAACCCCGGGAGGGGAGTGAAATAGATCCTGAAACCGCATGCTTACAAAAAGTAGGAGCCTCGAAAGGGGTGACTGCGTACCTTTTGTATAATGGGTCAGCGACTTACATTCAGTGGCAAGGTTAACCGAATAGGGAAGCCGTAGAGAAATCGAGTCCGAATAGGGCGATCAGTCGCTGGGTGTAGACCCGAAACCAAGTGATCTATCCATGGGCAGGATGAAGGTGCCGTAACAGGTACTGGAGGTCCGAACCGACTAATGTTGCAAAATTAGCGGATGACCTGTGGATAGGGGTGAAAGGCTAAACAAACTTGGAAATAGCTGGTTCTCTCCGAAAACTATTTAGGTAGTGCCTCAAGTATTACCATCGGGGGTAGAGCACTGTTTTGGCTAGGGGGTCATGGCGACTTACCAAACCAAGGCAAACTCCGAATACCGATGAGTACAGCTTGGGAGACAGAGCACCGGGTGCTAACGTCCGGACTCAAGAGGGAAACAACCCAGACCGCCAGCTAAGGTCCCTAAAATTGGCTAAGTGGGAAACGAAGTGGGAAGGCTAAAACAGTCAGGATGTTGGCTTAGAAGCAGCCATCATTTAAAGAAAGCGTAATAGCTCACTGATCGAGTCGTCCTGCGCGGAAGATGTAACGGGGCTAAGCCAGTTACCGAAGCTGCGGATTTGCAATTTATTGCAAGTGGTAGGAGAGCGTTCTGTAGGCCTGTGAAGGTGGTGGTGTAAACCCTGCTGGAGGTATCAGAAGTGCGAATGCTGACATGAGTAGCGTTAAAGGGGGTGAAAAGCCCCCTCGCCGTAAGCGCAAGGTTTTCTACGCAACGTTCATCGGCGTAGAGTGAGTCGGCCCCTAAGGCGAGGCAGAGATGCGTAGCTGATGGGAAACAGGTCAATATTCCTGTACCGATGACAAGTGCGATGTGGGGACGGAGAAGGTTAGCTCAGCCAACTGTTGGATATGTTGGTTCAAGCCTGTAGTCGTGCTCGGTAGGCAAATCCGCCGGGCTTAGATGAGGGGTGATAACGAGGGTGCTTGCACCTGAAGTGAGTGATACCCTGCTTCCAGGAAAAGCCACTAAGCTTCAGCTTGTCATTGACCGTACCGCAAACCGACACTGGTGCGCGAGATGAGTATTCTAAGGCGCTTGAGAGAACTCAGGAGAAGGAACTCGGCAAATTGATACCGTAACTTCGGGAGAAGGTATGCCCCTAGTAGGTGAACTTGAACAAAGGGAGCCCAACGGGGTTGCAAAAAATCGGTGGCTGCGACTGTTTAATAAAAACACAGCACTCTGCAAACACGAAAGTGGACGTATAGGGTGTGACGCCTGCCCGGTGCTGGAAGATTAAATGATGGGGTGCAAGCTCTTGATTGAAGTCCCAGTAAACGGCGGCCGTAACTATAACGGTCCTAAGGTAGCGAAATTCCTTGTCGGGTAAGTTCCGACCTGCACGAATGGCGTAACGATGGCCACACTGTCTCCTCCTGAGACTCAGCGAAGTTGAAATGTTTGTGATGATGCAATCTCCCCGCGGAAAGACGGAAAGACCCCATGAACCTTTACTGTAGCTTTGTATTGGACTTTGAACAGATCTGTGTAGGATAGGTGGGAGGCTTTGAAGCTGGAACGCTAGTTTCAGTGGAGCCGACGTTGAAATACCACCCTGGTGTGTTTGAGGTTCTAACCTAGGTCCATTATCTGGATCGGGGACAGTGCATGGTAGGCAGTTTGACTGGGGCGGTCTCCTCCCAAAGCGTAACGGAGGAGTTCGAAGGTACGCTAGTTACGGTCGGACATCGTGATAATAGTGCAATGGCATAAGCGTGCTTAACTGCGAGACTGACAAGTCGAGCAGATACGAAAGTAGGACATAGTGATCCGGTGGTTCTGTATGGAAGGGCCATCGCTCAACGGATAAAAGGTACTCTGGGGATAACAGGCTGATACCGCCCAAGAGTTCATATCGACGGCGGTGTTTGGCACCTCGATGTCGGCTCATCTCATCCTGGGGCTGTAGCCGGTCCCAAGGGTATGGCTGTTCGCCATTTAAAGAGGTACGTGAGCTGGGTTTAAAACGTCGTGAGACAGTTTGGTCCCTATCTTCCGTGGGCGCTGCAGATTTGAGGAAGCCTGCTCCTAGTACGAGAGGACCGGAGTGGACACACCTCTGGTGTATCGGTTGTCACGCCAGTGGCATTGCCGAGTAGCTAAGTGTGGAAGAGATAACCGCTGAAAGCATCTAAGCGGGAAACTCGTTTCAAGATGAGATCTGCCGGGGCCTTGAGCCCCCTGAAGAGTCGTTCAAGACCAGGACGTTGATAGGTCGGGTGTGGAAGCGCAGTAATGCGTTAAGCTAACCGATACTAATTGCTCGTGCGGCTTGACCCTATAACTTTGATCACACATTGAAAGATGTGCATTGGTCAAGGAAGTTATGCCAAGTTGACGCATTCAAAAAAGGTTGAAAGTCCGGGTTAATAGCCTGGTTTAAAAGCCAAAATCTGATTCGAAACTCTATGAATTCGTTGTCTTGACGCAAGTCAAGATGACACCAAGTTATGCCTGATGACCATAGCAAGTTGGTCCCACTCCTTCCCATCTCGAACAGGACAGTGAAACGACTTAGC
>NZ_LFYT02000066.1 GCF_001270065.2 Limnohabitans planktonicus II-D5 | reverse complement strand
AAGCACGGGGAGTACAAGCACGGGAAGCACAAGCACGGGGAGCACAAGCACGGGGAGTACAAGCACGGGGAGTACAAGCACGGGGAGTACAAGCACGGGGAGCACAAGCACGGGGAGTACAAGCACGGGGAGCACCAGCACGGGGAGCACCAGCACGGGGAGCACAAGCACGGGCAGCACCAGCGGGGGCAGCTCGGCCACGGGCAATACGTCCAACAGCGGCACAAACTCATCCACCGGCAGCGGCACAGGCACAGGCACAGGCACCCCAACCGGCAACAACAGCAGCACAGCCACGTCAACAGGCGCCACATCCACCAGCCCGGCCCCCACAGACAGCACCCCACCCACCATCACCATCACGGCCAACAAAACCGTGCTGGCACCACTTGACACAGCGACGGTGCAGTTCACGCTCAGTGAAGCCAGCGCAGATTTCAGCCTGGACGACATCACCGTGCTCGGTGGCACGCTGAGCCAATTTCAGGGCAGTGGCAACAGCTACACGGCCATTCTCACGCCCAGCACCAGCAACACCAGCGCCTTGGTGTTCGTCACCAGCGACCGCTTCAGCGATGCCACTGGCAACTTCAACCAGGACGGTGGCGACGTGAACAACGCGCTGCCTTTCAAGGTGAACAACGCCGTGGTCACCCCGCCCCCCGTGGCACCCCTGCCGCCCACAGCGCAGTTGAGCAGCCTGAGCGACAGTGGCCTGCAAGGCGACCGGATCACCCAAAACAGCACGCCCACCCTGAGCGGCACGGGCACGCCCGGTCACGCCATCACGGTCCGAGACGCCACAGGTCAAATGCTGGCCAGCGCCACCGTGCAAGCCAATGGCAGCTGGCAAGCCACCCCTGCGCAAGCCTTGCCGCAAGGCCTCAACGCCTTGCAAGTTGTGGCCACCAGCCCATTGGGTCTGAACAGCCCCGCCACCCCTTTGTCCATCACAGTGGACACGGTGGCGCCCACCGTCACCATCGGTGCGCTGCAAACCACGCTCAAAGCGGGCGAGTCCACCACGGTGACCTTCACCCTGAGCGAAAGCAGCCAGGATTTCAGCCTGGCCGATGTCACCGCCATTGGCGGCAGCTTGAGCCAGCTTCAAGGCGGCGGCCAAAATTACAGCGCCACCTTCACCCCGGCATCTGGCAGCACCAGTGCATTGCTGTACGTGGCCAGCGAACGATTCACCGATGCGGCAGGCAATTTCAACCAGGACAAAGGCGATCTGAAAAACCTCTTGTCCTTGAGCGTGAGCCAGGTGCCCCCCGCCTTGCCACCCGTGCGGCCAACCCTCACCTTGAGCACCGCCAGCGACAGCGGCCTGGTGGGCGACAGCATCACCAACATCGACAAACCCAGCTTCAGCGGCACAGGCACCCCGGGTGACACCATCCGGCTGAGCCTGGCGAGCACCGGCGAAGTTCTGGTGACCACGGTGGCCAGCAATGGCACCTGGAGCGCCACACCGAGCCAGGCCATCGGCAGTGGCACCGTGAGCGTCACCGCCACCAATGCCGCCGGACTGGTCAGCACCGAGCAAACACTGGCGCTGGTCATCGACAAAAGCATCAACACGCCCGTTCTCAGCCTGGTGTGTGACAGTGGCAGCAACTCGGCCGACGCCATCAGCCAATCGGGCGCACTGCAGGTGTCCGCCGATGCGGGCAGCCGCCTGGAATACAGCACCAATGGCCTGATCTGGAGCAGCACTTTTGTGCCCGTGGAAGGCAGCAATTTGGTGAGCGTTCGGGCCACCGACGTCGCGGGCAACGTGGCCACCGCCAGCGCCTTGCGCTTCACCCTCGACACCACTGCGCCCGTGGCACCCACGCTGGCTTTGGCCTGCGACAGCGGCGTCAGTGCCACCGACCTGATCAGCAACAACGGCGCACTCAGCGTCATTGCCGAAGCTGGTGCCACCTTGCAATACAGCACGAACGGTAGCAATTGGGGCAGCACCTTCACTGCGCTTGAGGGTGCCAACACTGTTCAAGTGCGGGCCGTGGATGCCGCAGGCAATACAGGCCCGGCCAGCAGCCTGGGCTTCACCCTCGACAAAACCATCGCCACGCCCACGCTCAGCCTGGTGTGTGACAGCGGTGCCAGCGTCTCGGACGCCATAACCCGCAATGGGGCCGTCAGCGTGAATGCGCCATCCAGTGCATCGCTCCAATACAGCACCAACGGCAGCAGCTGGGCCACGACCTTTGCCGCCATCGAAGGCACGAACAGCGTGCAAGTGCGCGCCACCGACGCCGCAGGCAATGTGGCCACATCCACCCCCCTGAGCTTCACGCTCGACACCCAAACGGCCGCCTTCAGCGTGGCTTTGGTGTGTGACAGCGGCGCTTTGGCCACCGACGGCATCAGCAAAGCCCCGGCTTTGGTCGTCACCGGCACCGAAGCTGGTGCCACTGTGGAATACAGCAGCAACGGTGCAGTGTGGTCCAGCACCTACAGTGCGGTGGAAGGCCTGAACAGCGTGCAAGTGCGGGTGACGGACACCGCAGGCAACCCACGTACACAAAATTTCAGCTTCACGCTCGACAGCACCGCCCCCGGCGCACCGGTGCTCACCCTGACCTGCGACAGCGGTGCCAGCGCCACCGACCTGATCAGCAGCAACGGCGCGCTCAGCGTCATGGCCGAGGCTGGCGCTACCTTGCAATACAGCACCGACGGCACATCTTGGGCCAGCACCTTTGCAGCGCTTGAGGGCAACAACACCGTCAAAGTGCGCGCAGTCGATGCTGCAGGCAATGCTGGCCCAGCCAGCAACCTGGGCTTCACACTCGACAAAACCATCGCCACGCCCACGCTGACCTTGGTCTGCGACAGCGGCACCAGCGCTGTGGATACCATCACCCGCAATGGGGCCATCAGCGTGAATGCCGAAACGGGTGCCGCTCTCCAATACAGCACCAACGGCAGCAGCTGGGCCACGACCTTTGCAGCCATCGAAGGCACCAACACCGTGCAAGTGCGGGCCACCGACGCTGCAGGCAATGTCGCCACCTCTGCGCCCCTGAGCTTCACCCTCGACACCCAAACGCCCGCCTTCACTGTGGCCTTGGTGTGTGACAGCGGCGCTTCTGGCGCTGACAGCATCAGCAAATCATCGGCGCTGGTGGTCACCGGTGCCGAAACTGGTGCCACTGTTGAATACAGCAGCAACGGGACCGTCTGGGCCAGCACCTACGCCGCCACCGAAGGCGCAAACAGTGTGCAAGTGCGGGTCACGGACACCGCAGGCAACCAGCGG
>NZ_LFYT02000065.1 GCF_001270065.2 Limnohabitans planktonicus II-D5 | reverse complement strand
CAGCACCCTTGAAGTCGTGCTCATGGCCAGCGATGCGGCGGGCAACACCCAGATGGCATCTGCCAACCGGGCCTACGCCGTGGACATCACCGTGCCCACGGTGCAAAGCATCGTGCTGGACAAGAGCGCCCTGAAAGTGGGCGAGAGCGCCACCGTCACCATCAGCTTCAGCGAGAAAGTCAAAGCCTTTGACCTGTCGGACTTGACCGCTGACAACGCCACACTGAGCAACCTGGCCACAGCCGATGGCGGCCTGACCTGGACCGCCACACTCACCCCGACTGCCAACATCGAAGACACCAGCAACGTGGTCCAAGTGCTGGCCAACTACACCGACCTGTCGGGCAACGTGGGCACCGCAGGCACGAGCGGCAACTACAGCCTGGACACCAAAGCGCCCACAGCCACCATCAAACTGGCCGACGAAGCCCTGCAAGCGGGCGAGACCACCACGCTGACCATCACCTTCAGCGAGAAAGTGCAAGACTTTGGCAACGCGGATGTCACGGTGCAAAACGGCACATTGGGCACCTTGGTCAGCACCGACGGCATCGTCTGGACCGGCACCTACACGCCCAACGTCAACCTTGAAGACACCACCAACGTCATCACGCTGGCCAACACCTACAGCGACCTGATCGGCAACGCCGGAGCCGTGGGCACCAGCGGCAACTACAGCGTAGACACCAAGGCCCCCTCGGCCGTGGTCACCCTCCAAGACGCCCAAGGCGCACCGATGACCAGCCTCACGGCCGGACAAAGCGCCCAGCTGACCATCACCTTCAGCGAAGCCGTCAAAGACTTCAGCAACGCCGACGTGACAGCGCCCAACGGCACGCTCAGCACCCTGGCCAGCACCGACGGCGGCACCACCTGGACAGCCACCTTCACCCCCAACGCCAACGTCGAAGTGGCGGCCAACAGCATCAGCGTCAACCCCGGTGCCTACAGCGACCTGGCCGCTAACGCAGGCGCAGCCGCATCGAGTGCCAACTACGCCGTAGACACCCAAGGCCCGACGGCCACGATCACGCTGAGCGACAACGCGCTCACGGCAGGCGAGAGCGCACAAGTGACCATCGTCTTCAGTGAAAAAGTCACCGGCTTTGGCAACAGCGACGTGGCTGTAGAAAACGGCACCCTGAGCACCCTGGCCACCACCGACGGCGGCAAGACCTGGGTGGGCAGCTTCACGCCCACCGCAGGCACGGCAGACGCCAGCAATGTCATGAGCGTGGCCAACAGCTACACCGACGTGGCGGGCAACCAAGGCGCCAGCACCAGCAGCGCCAACTACGCCATTGACCTCAAAGCGCCGACAGCCAGCATCGCCCTGAGCGACAACGCGCTCAAAGCAGGCGAGAGTGCCACGGTGACCATCACCTTCAGCGAAAAAGTCAAAGACTTCAGCAACGCGGACATCACAGCGCCCAACGGTGCCTTGAGCACATTCACCGCCAGCACAGACGGCCTGATCTGGACAGCCACCTTCACGCCAGCAACAGACACCGAAGCGGCCAGCAACACGCTGAGCCTGGGCACGGCCTACACCGACGAAGCGGGCAACGCGGGCACGGTGGCCACCGCCAGCTACGCAGTGGACACCCAAGCACCGAGCTTCACAGTCAAGCTCGATGACGCCAGCAACAGCGGCGCGTTGTCAGACCGCCTGACCCACATCGACATGCCCACCATCAGCGGCACGGGCACCAAGGACGACGTGATTCAGGTCACCATGCCCGGCACCAACGAAGTGCTCAGCACCACGGTGGCTGCAGACGGCAGCTGGAGCGTCACGCCCACCATCGCGATGACAAGCGGCAGCGTGAGCATCATCGCCACCGACCCCGCAGGCAACACCAGTGCAGCGCAAACGCTGCCTCTGGTGATTGACACCAGTGTGGCCACGCCCACGGTGTCTTTGCTGTGCGACAGCGGCACCAACAGCAGCGACAAGATCAGCCGAGACGGCACGATCGCGGTGAGCAATCTGGAGACCGGTGCCACGGTCGAGTACAGCACCAACGGCACAACGTGGACCACCACCTTCACAGCCGCAGAGGGAGCCAACACGGTGCAAGTGCGCGCCACCGATGCCGCAGGCAATGTGGCCACCTCGGCTGCCTTCAGCTTCACACTCGACAGCCAAACCAGCGCCTTCGCCGTGGCGCTCAGCTGCGACAGCGGCACGGCCAGCGACAAACTCAGCCGAGACGCCACCCTCGTCATCACCGGCGCAGAAGCCGGTGCAGACATCAGCTACAGCACCAACGGCACCACCTGGACCAGCACCTACACAGCAGCCGAAGGCCTGAACACCGTCAAAGTGCGCGTCATGGACGCCGCAGGCAACCAGCGCACCCAAGACTACAGCTTCACCCTGGACAGCACAGCGCCCACCCCGGCCGTGCTCACCCTGGTGTGCGACAGCGGCAGCCAAGGCGCTGACAAGCTCACGAACAACGGCAACATCAACGTGGCTGCCGAAGCCGGTGCCACCCTCGAATACAGCACCAACGGCACCACTTGGGGCACGACCTTTGTCGCCAGCGAAGGCGCTAACACGGTCAGCGTGCGCGTCACCGACCAGGCAGGCAACGTCAGCAACACCTCCAGCCTGAGCTTCACCCTGGACAGCGCAGCCCCTGTGGCCCCCACCGTGGGCCTGGTGTGCGACAGCGGCAACATCACGGGCTCTGGCACAGACAAGATCACGAACACAGGCACCCTGAGCCTGAGCAGCGTAGAAGCAGGCGGTGAGCTCGAATACAGCACCAACGGCGTGAACTGGGCCACCACCTTTGCAGCGGCTGAAGGCTCCAACAACGTGCAAGTGCGCGTGACCGATGCTGCAGGCAACCTGGGCGCAGTCACCAACTACAGCTTCACACTGGACACCCAAGCGCCCGATGCGCCCGTCCTTGGCCTGGTGTGCGACACCGGTGCACTCGGCACCGACAAGATCACCAGCGATGGCCGCTACAGCGTCACGACCTTGGAAGTGGGTGCCACGCTGCAATACAGCACAGACGGCGTCGGGTGGGGCACCACCTTCACAGCAGCAGAAGGCAGCAACACCGTCAAGGCGCGGGTCATTGATGCAGCAGGCAACGCAGGCGCAGCCAGCACCCTGAGCTTCACGCTGGACACGGTCATCAGCAAGCCCACTGTGGCGCTCAGCTGCGACAGCGGCACCAGCAACAGCGACGGCATCACCCGCAGCGGCGCGCTGAACCTGAACAACATCGACAGCGACGCACAGCTGCAGTACAGCACCGATGGTCAAACCTGGACCAGCAGCTTCACAGCGGTGGAGGGCACCAACAGCGTGACCCTCAAAGTCACAGACGCAGCGGGCAATGTGGCCACCTCGGACACGCTGAGCTTCACACTGAACGCAGCAGACGCGGTCTTCACCGCCCAACTGGACCTGTCCAGCAACAGCGGCAGTTCAA
>NZ_LFYT02000064.1 GCF_001270065.2 Limnohabitans planktonicus II-D5 | reverse complement strand
TTGGACGAAACCAACGCAGCCCTGAGCACAAACGGCAAGTTGACGGTCACTGACGTAGACAGTGCCGAGACTTTCAAGGCCCAGACTGATGTCGCCGGAACGCATGGCAAGTTCAGCATCGACGCACAAGGCAACTGGACTTACGTAGCCAACACCGCATTGAACAGCCTGAATGCAAGCGACTCGGTGAGCGACACGTTCCCCGTGGAATCTGCTGACGGCACAAAGACCAGCGTCAAAGTAACGATCAACGGCACGAACGACGCGCCGACAATCACCAGCAACGTGCAAGCGGGCACGGTCAAAGAAGACGAGACGCTGACGGCGACAGGCCGGATCACATCCAGCGATGTGGACCACGCTGCGACAGCGGCCTACAGCGGCAGCGCTGATGGCGAGTACGGCAGCTTTGCGGTCAACGCACAAACGGGTGAGTGGACCTACACCCTGGCCAACGGTGCGCATCAGAATCTGAAAGAAGGCGAAAGCCACGTAGAGCAGTTCACCGTGACGGTGACCGATGACAAGGGTGCGACAACCACACAAGTGGTGAGCGTGACGGTCAACGGCACAAACGACGCCCCCACTCTGACCAGCCAGACCGCGATCCTGAGCGCAGGCCTTGAAGACACGGCCTACACCTTCACAGCCGCGCAACTGCTGCAAGGCTACAGCGACGTCGATGGCGGCACGCTCAGCGTGACGAACGTCACAGCTGCGCACGGCACCCTCACAGATGACGGCAATGGCAACTACAGCTTCACACCCAATGCCAACTACAACGGCCCGGTTCATCTGAGCTACACCATCAGCGATGGTCAAGGCGGCCACACAGCCGTCCAGCAGAGTTTCAGCCTGAGCACCAGCAACGACGTACCAATCTTGACGGGTGCCAAGGCCAGCCTGGCTGCGGGCACGGAAGACCAGTCTTACATCATTCGCGTCGTCGACTTGTTGGCCGGTTACACCGATGCCGATCTGGGCACGCTGAGCGTGAGCGAACTGCTGGCCGACCAGGGCCAGATCACCGACAACCAAAACGGCACCTACACTTTCACGCCTGCGGCTAACTACAACGGCACCGTCACGCTGAGCTACCTCATTGCAGACGGCCAAGGCGGACACACTGCAGCCTCGCAAACCTTGAGTTTGAACAGCGTCAACGACGCCCCCGCACTCACCGGTGAAACGGCTGATCTGATCAATGGCCAAGAAGGCCAAGCCTACGAAGTCACTGCCGCCGACCTGCTCAAAGGCTACACAGATGTCGAAGGCGACGCCCTGAGCGTGGCCGCCTTGAGCGCCAACCACGGCAGCGTTACAGACAACGGCAACGGCACCTACACCATCACCCCCGATACGGGCTATGCCGGTCTGGTGACCCTGAGCTACAAGGTGGTGGATGCGCAAGGTGCCCAAACAGCCGCCACCCAAAGCTTTGGCCTGACCGCCAACAACGTGGCACCGGCCCTGACCGGCACGCCCGCAAACCTGGCAGCAGGCCAGGAAGACAGCGCCTACACCGTGCGCGTGCAAGACCTGTTGACAGGCTACAGCGATCAAGACGGCGGCACACTGGCGATAGAAAACCTGCGGGTCGATCACGGCCAAGTGCAGTTGACAGCGCCCGGCGTGTACACCATCACCCCGGATGCGAACTACAACGGCACGCTGACACTGAGCTACAAAGTGGTGGACGGCCAAGGCGGTCGCACCAACGCCACACAAACCGTCACGCTGGAATCTGTCAACGACGCACCAGCCCTGACCAGCCTGCCCGCGATCTTGGCAGCAGGCGCAGAAGACCAAGCCTATCAAGTCACCGCCGCGCAACTGCTGCAAGGCTACAGCGATGTCGATGGCGGCACGTTGAGCGTGGGCGCACTGATCGCCAACCACGGCAGCGTCACAGACAATGGCGACGGCACCTACACCATCACGCCAGCGGCCAACTACAACGGCCCCGTCACGTTGACGTACAAAGTGCTGGACGGCCAAGGCGCAGAAAAGTCGGTCAGCCAAAGCTTCAGCCTGAACAGCGTCAACGACGCACCTGCGCTGACCAGCCAGACCGCGATCCTGACCGCCGGTGTGGAAGACACGGTCTACACCTTCACCGCTGCACAACTGCTGCAAGGCTACAGCGACGTGGATGGCGGCTCGCTGAGCGTGACGAATGTGACGGCCGAGCACGGCATCCTCACAGATGACGGCCAAGGCAACTACAGCTTCACACCCAATGCCAACTTCAACGGCCCGGTCGAGCTGCGCTACACCATCAATGACGGACAAGGCGGCCAAACGGCGGCGACTCAAAGCTTCAGCCTGGGCGCAGTCAAAGATGCTCCGCTGCCCTTGGCCGATGCGATACGTATCACCGAAGGTGACAGTCAAGGTGGTTTCAACTTGCTGAGCAACGACAGCAATGTCGATGGTTTGGCTTTGACCATATCGGGCATTTCCAACGCCAACCAAGATGCGGTTTCGTTTGATGCGGTGCTGAATGTTTTCCGCATCGTCACCAGCCATGGCGTCTTGACTTTGGGCGTCAATGGCAGCTACAGCTATTCGGCCAGCGGTGCTGCCAGTGTGGCCCTGAATGCCGGTGAGAAATTCACAGAGACTTTCTTCTATACCGTCACCGATGGTGAGACAACTTCCATCAGCACGCTCAAGGTCACCATCGACGGTGTCAGCACAGTCATCGACGGTTATGTGCAAAACGCAACGGTTTTCTATGACCTGAACAACAACCAGATTCAGGACGAAGGCGAAGCGACAGCCACCACAGACGATTTCGGTCGTTTCAGCGTTTCTGTGGACACGCCTCTCAGTGGTGGACGTTGGGTGTCAACGGGCGGTACAGACTCTTTCTCTAGCGAGGTTGTGGGTTACCTGTTCGCGCCAGCTGGATCATCGGTCATCACGCCCCTGACAACACTCTTGGCCTTTGGTTCTGAAGCGCAACGTGCGGCCATCGAGTCCAGCATGCTCAAGGTTCTGGGTCTTGATACCTTGTTGGTTGAAGCAGGCATTGCCAGCGTCACCGATTTTGACCCTATGGCCGCCATCGTGTCGCCCATGGATGGTGCGAATCTGAGTGCGTTGCAACAGGCCGGTGCAGCGGTGTTTGCTGCTCAGCAAGTCATCATGACCTTGATGCAGACGGCCATCAAGCTGGGTTCAGCAGACAGCGTGGTGCAGGACATCCAGAGCTCCTTTACGAATTTGGCCACCAAAATCAGTCTGGGCCAGATGGCGGGTGCTGAGACTGCTGAAGGTCGCTTGGCGCTCTTGCATGCGCTCAATGAAGAAGTCATTTTTTTGGTCGTCGCGGATTCCGCATTGATCCCCGATGCGCTGAAATCCGAGGTGGCACAGGCGCTCGGTAGCATGCTGAACCATGTCACGGATGCATTGGTCACGAATTTCGAAGCATTGGCAATTCGGCTTGCCCACAGCGCTCATGGGCTGGAATTGTCGGTCGATGACCAGATTTACATCGCACTGGCCAAATCGACAGTCGCTTCGGCTCAGACATCGCTGTTGGATGCGATTTCCGATGTTTTGAACAGCTCGCAGCCCCTGAAGGTGGCAGATAGTTTTGCTGCCTCTTTTGATGAGCAGGTCCAAAACGCAGCCAATGACGCTGTGACTTTGCCAGAGCCTGGGGATTATTTGAGCATTGCAGCGGCCAAGGCCTATGTTGCTAAAGGTGTTGATATCTCTGGCCACTACCTGACGGCTTCAAGCATCTCGCTGTCAGACTTCCAAGCCCTGCACACCATCGCTGGCATGCTTGTCCAGGCGGGCATCGAAATCAATGCGGTCGACTCTGGTGTGCGCGGCTATAGCGATGAGATCAATTCACTGTTGGGCGAAAGTGGTCTAAGCGGCGTGCTGAACCTGGGCGGTAACGTCAACGAAACAGTCACCATTGATCAAACCCAGGCTTCTGGCTTGATCACTGCTGGACTGGACTTTGCAGCGGGCGACACCATCACGCTGAACGTGGACACAGCCGCCTCGGGCACGCACCTGAGCAACAGCCTCAAAGACCTGAACAAGCTGGGCGTGGACGCGATCCTGGTCAGCGGCGGCGACCAGATCAACGTGGACCTGGG
>NZ_LFYT02000063.1 GCF_001270065.2 Limnohabitans planktonicus II-D5 | reverse complement strand
GGTCACTTGTGCGCTCTCGCCTGCCGTCAAGGCGTTGTCGCTCAGGGTGATGCTGGCGGTGGGGCCTTGGGTGTCTACGGCGTAGTTGCCGCTGGCTGCAGCCGATCCGGTGTTGCCGGCCAGGTCGCTGTAAGCGCCGGGGTTGACGCTGATGCTGTTGGCGGCTACTTCCACATTGGCGTTGGGCGTAAACGTCGCGGTCCAGGTGGTGCCGCCATCGGTGCTGGCCAGGGTGCTGAGCGTGCCGTTGGGCGCTGTCACGTCGGCGTTGCTGAAGTCTTTGACGGCTTCGCTGAAGGTGATGGTCAGCTGGGCGCTTTGTCCGGCCGTGAGGCTGGTCATCGGTGCGCCTTGGGCGTCTTGGAGGGTGACCACGGCCGAGGGGGCCTTGGTGTCCACGCTGTAGTTGCCGCTGGTGCCCACGGCTCCTGCGTTGCCGATCAGGTCGCTGTAGGTGTTGGCCAGCGTGATGACGTTGGTGGTGTCTTCAAGGTTGACGTTGGGCGTGTAGGTGCCGGTCCAGACGATGCCGTCGGTGCTGACCAAGGTGCCCAATGTGCCGTTTTGCACCGTGACATCCGCGTTGCCAAAGTCTTGCACTTTCTCGCTGAAGGTGATGGTCAGCGTGGTGGTCTCGCCCGCTTGCAGGGCTTCGTCGGCCAGTTTGATGGTGGCTGTGGGCGCTTTGGTGTCCAGGCTGTAGTTGCCGCTCGTGCCTGCGGTGCCCACGTTGCCCGACAGGTCGGTGTAGTTGGCCAGCACTTGGACCACGTTGCTGGTGTCTTCGATGTTGGCAGTCGGGGTGAGTGTGGCGGTCCAGGTCAGGCCGCCATCGGCTGTGGCCAGGTTGCTCAGTGTGGCGTTGTCAGCGGTCAAGTCCGACAGGTCAAAGGCTTTGACTTTCTCGCTGAAGCTGATGGTGACGGTGGCGCTCTCGCCCACTTTCAGGGCGCTCTTGTCCAGCACGATGCTTTGCACCGTGGGCACGGTGATGTCCACGGCGTAGGCCCGGTTGGCAGATGCCATCTGGGTGTTGCCCGCCGCATCGCTGGCCATGAGCACGACTTCAAGGGTGCTGCCCGAATCAGCAATCAGGTCGGCGGTGGCCACGCTCACGCTGTAGTTGCCCAAAGCGTCCACGGTGCCGCTGAAGGTTTGGCCGTTGACCAGCACTTTGACCACGTCGCCTTCGCGGGCGTCGCTCACGCTGCCGGTGATGCTGGTGTGGGTTTGCACCGCGTCAGCAGGGCTCAGGGCGTCGTCGCCGCCAATGGCGTTGATGCCGACGGTGGGCAGCGGTGTGGTGGTGTCCAGCGTGAAGTTCAATGTGCTGGCCGCACTCACGTTGCCTGCGGCGTCGGTCTGGCGCACGCTCACGGTGTTGGCACCTTCTGCGGCTGTGAAGGTGCTGCTCCACGTTGTGCCGTTGGTGCTGTATTCGACCGTGGAGCCGGTCTCCAGATTGCTCACCGCGATCGTGCCGTCTCGGCTGATCTTGTCGCTGCTGCTGGCACCGCTGTCGCACAGCAGGGCCACTGTGCTTGTGCCCACTGTTTTGTCAATCACCAGGGTCAGCGTTTGCGCTGCACTGGTGTTGCCTGCGGGGTCGGTGGCGATGATGCTCACGCTGCCGCTTGTCATCGCGATGGTGGGCGTGACGCTCCAGCTGCCGTCTGCAGCCACTGTGGTGCTGAGCACTTCGTTGGTGCCGGGCATGGTGACCTGAATCACGTCGTCCTTGGTGCCCGTGCCGCTGATCGTGGGCATGTCGATACGGGTCAGGCGGTCTGACAACGCGCCGCTGTTGCTGGCGTCATCGAGCTTGACGGTGAAGCTCGGTGCCTTTGTGTCCACTGCGTAGCTGGCTGTGGCCACTGTGCCTGCGTTGCCCGCTTCGTCGGTGTAGGCCGTGCCCAGGCTCAGCGTGTTGCTGGCCGCTTCGGTGTCTGTTGCGGGCGTGAAGGTGGCTGTCCAGATCAGGCCGTCTGTGCTGGCGGTGAATGTGCTCAGAGCCCCGTTGGGCGCTGTGATGTCCGCGTTGCTGAAGTCTTTGACTTTTTCGCTGAAGGTGATGGTCACCGTGGCGCTCTCGCCTGCTTTGAGGGCGTTGTCGCTCAGGGCAATGCTGGCTGTCGGCGCTTTGAGGTCAATGGCGTAGTTGGCGCTGCTGGTGCTGGCGCCTTGGTTGCCCGCCACGTCGGTGTAGCTGTTGGCCACGCTCATGACGTTGCTGGCGTCTGCCGTGCCTGCGGTGGGCGTGAAGCTGCCCACCCAGGTCTTGCCGCCGTCGGTGGTGGCCAGGGTGCTCAGCGTGCCGTTTTCTACAGCCACGTCGGTGTTGCCAAAGCCGGTGACTTTTTCACTGAAGACGATGGTCACTTGTGCGCTCTCGCCTGCCGTCAAGGCGTTGTCGCTCAGGGTGATCGTGGCCGTGGGGCCTTGGGTGTCTACGGCGTAGTTGGCACTCGATGCGGCTGCGCCTGCGTTAGCGGCCAGGTCGCTGTAGGCACCGGGGTTGACGCTGATGCTGTTGGCGGCTACTTCCGCTTGGCGTTGGGCGTAAACGTCGCGGTCCAGGTGGTGCCGCCGTCGGTGCTGGCCAGGGTGCTGAGCGTGCCGTTGGGCGCTGTCACGTCGGCGTTGCTGAAGTCTTGGACCGCTTCGCTGAAGGTGATGGTCAGCTGGGCGCTTTGTCCGGCCGTGAGGCTGGTCATCGCTGCACCTTGGGCGTCTTGGAGGGTGACCACGGCCGAGGGGGCCTTGGTGTCTACGCTGTAGTTGCCGCTGGTGCCCACGGCTCCAGCGTTGCCGATCAGGTCGCTGTAGGTGTTGGCCAGCGTGATGACGTTGGTGGTGTCTTCAAGGTTGACGCTGGGGGTGTAGGTGCCGGTCCAGACGATGCCGTCGGTGCTGACCAGGGTGCCCAATGTGCCGTTTTGCACCGTGACATCCGCGTTGCCAAAGTCTTGCACTTTCTCGCTGAAGGTGATGGTCAGCGTGGTGGTCTCGCCCGCTTGCAGGGCTTCGTCGGCCAGTTTGATCGTGGCTGTGGGCGCTTTGGTGTCCAGGCTGTAGTTGCCGCTCGTGCCTGCGGTGCCCACGTTGCCCGACAGGTCGGTGTAGTTGGCCAGCACTTGGACCACGTTGCTGGTGTCTTCGATGCCTGCTGTGGGCGTGAGTGTGGCGGTCCAGGTCAGGCCGCCATCGGCTGTGGCCAGGTTGCTCAGTGTGGCGTTGTCAGCGGTCAAGTCCGACAGGTCAAAGGCTTTGACTTTCTCGCTGAAGCTGATGGTGACGGTGGCGCTCTCGCCCACTTTCAGGGCGCTCTTGTCCAGCACGATGCTTTGCACCGTGGGCACGGTGATGTCCACGGCGTAGGCCCGGTTGGCAGATGCCATCTGGGTGTTGCCCGCCGCATCGCTGGCCATGAGCACGACTTCAAGGGTGCTGCCCGAATCAGCAATCAGGTCGGCGGTGGCCACGCTCACGCTGTAGTTGCCCAAAGCGTCCACGGTGCCGCTGAAGGTTTGGCCGTTGACCAGCACTTTGACCACGTCGCCTTCGCGGGCGTCGCTCACGCTGCCGGTGATGCCGGTGTGGGTTTGCACCGCGTCAGCAGGGCTCAGGGCGTCGTCGCCGCCAATGGCGTTGATGCCGACGGTGGGTACGGGAGCGCTGGTGTCCAGCGTGAAGTTCAATGTGCTGGCCGCACTCACGTTGCCTGCGGCGTCGGTCTGGCGCACGCTCACGGTGTTGGCACCTTCTGCGGCTGTGAAGGTGGTGGTCCACGTTGTGCCGTTGGTGCTGTATTCGACCGTGGAGCCGGTCTCCAGATTGCTCACCGCGATCGTGCCGTCTCGGCTGATCTTGTCGCTGCTGCTGGCACCGCTGTCGCACAGCAGGGCCACTGTGCTTGTGCCCACTGTTTTGTCAATCACCAGAGGCAGCGTTTGCGCTGCACTTGTGTTGCCTGCGGGGTCGGTGGCGATGATGCTCACGCTGCCGCTTGTCATCGCGATGGTGGGCGTGACGCTCCAGCTGCCGTCTGCAGCCACCGTGGTGCTGAGCACTTCGCCTGTGCCGGGCATGGTCACTTGAATCACGTCGTCCTTGCTGCCCGTGCCGCTGATCGTGGGCATGTCGATACGGGTCAGGCGGTCTGACAACGCGCCGCTGTTGCTCGCGTCATCGAGCTTGACTGTGAAGCTCGGTGCTTGGGTGTCCACTGCGTACGTGGCTGTAGCTACCGTGCCTGCGTTGCCCGCTTCGTCGGTGTAGGCCGTGCCCAGGCTCAGCGTGTTGCTGGCCGCTTCGGTGTCTGTTGCTGGCGTGAAGGTGGCTGTCCAGATCAGGCCGTCTGTGCTGGCGGTGAATGTGCTCAGAGCCCCGTTGGGCGCTGTGATGTCCGCGTTGCTGAAGTCTTTGACTTTTTCGCTGAAGGTGATGGTCACCGTGGCACTCTCGCCTGCTTTGAGCGCGTTGTCGCTCAGGGCGATGCTGGCTGTCGGCGCTTTGAGGTCAATGGCGTAGTTGGCGCTGCTGGTGCTGGCGCCTTGGTTGCCCGCCACGTCGGTGTAGCTGTTGGCCACGCTCATGACGTTGCTGGCGTCTGCCGTGCCCGCTGTGGGCGTGAAGCTGCCCACCCAGGTCTTGCCGCCGTCGGTGGTGGCCAGGGTGCTCAG
>NZ_LFYT02000062.1 GCF_001270065.2 Limnohabitans planktonicus II-D5 | reverse complement strand
TGTTGATTCGGCCCTGAGAAATTTCAACGCCCAACGATGTTGTAGGTCGGCGGTCGAAGACCCCGACATGTGCCTATGCCCAAACCCATCATGTCGTACTCTGGGAGATGACATTCCCCACACATTGATCCGGCACGCTGAAGTTTGAAATTTTTGCACCATCACCCCGTAGGTCGGTGGCTTTAGCCCCGACATGCAGCCTGCACCGAAGCCCGCCATGTCGGCTTTGTTGCCACCGACCTACAAGCTCTTTGACCATTGAATACTTCAAAGGGCCGGATCAATATTTCAAAATTCAGCGTGCCGGATCAATAATATTCTTACAACCTCAGCGTCTGGATATGTCCAACATGACTTTTCAGCCCCCGTTCAGGCGCTTGCTTGCCACACACACCCAGCGCGGCCGCCACACACCAATAAGCAGGCAGTTCCATGAATCTTCAACTCACAGGCCTCCATGCAGTCGTTACCGGTGGCTCTTGCGGCATCGGTGCAGCCATCGTGCATGCATTGGCAGCCGAAGGCTGTCGTGTATCGTTTTGCGCGCGGCGTCAGGTGCACATCGACGCAGCACTCGATTCGCTCGCGAATCTCCCCGCCAAGGTCCAGGCGAAAGCGGTCGACGTGACCGATAGCGCGAATTTTTCCCATTGGCTGGAGACGCTCGATCCCTTCGACATCTTCGTGCCCAACGTCAGCGCGCTGAGTGCGGACTGGAAAGCGTCATTGCAAACCGACATTCAGGCGACCGTCGACGCGACTGAAGCGGCCATACCCATTCTCTTGCGGTCGCCGCACGCGGCCATCACCTACATCGGTTCCAAAGCGAGTTCGTTGGCTGCACCCAAGTCTGCCGCCTACGGCGCTGGCAAGGCAGCTGTCGCCCATTACATGAAGTCTCTTGCCCTGCGCCTGCTGCCAACCGTGCGCGTCAACACGGTCTCCCCCGGGGATACCTTGTTTGCGGGCGGGCTGTGGGACCAAGTGCGGCGCAACGAACCGGAGCTCTTCCAGTCAGTCGTTCAGCGAAACCCGTTGAAGCGGCTGGCCACACCCGAGGAGATTGCGCGGGTGGTTGCCTTTGTTTCCAGCCCGGCAGCCAGTTTTGTGGCTGGCGCAAACTGGTACGTGGACGGTGGCTCCACGAGCCATGTGCAGTTTTAGGTTGCTAGATTTAAAGATCAATGCAACGGGGACGCTTCAGCGTGTAGGTTGCGCATAAGGATTGACGATGGTCCACTCCTTGAGCGCACGCCAGACAAAAGTGTCGATTTCTTTCCAATGCGCCAGGTGTTTCGGGCTCACACGCCATGTGATGTACAACCCGCCATATTCAGGGGTGTAGTAATACGCAAACATGCTTGGATACGGTAACCAGCTGTCTTTGTTGAAAGGGGGCAGGTGAATTTTTAGAAACACTGGATGTCCATATGCCCCCACGCCAATGCAGGATTTCCTGTCTCCTGTCTCTACAACACCAGGCTGGTTGTACGGGCGCGTCAACGATGTATAACAAGTCAGACCATGCACCTTGCCGAACACCTTACTAGAGCCTTCGGCTACGTATTTCTTCATGCGTGCCTCCACATTGGGTGGATAAAAGCCGGGCGCATCGGGTAGTTCTTCACCCAAGCCCCTGTATTCAATCCTGATGCCCGCAACCCAATCAGGATCGTTAGGATTTAATATCCCGTTGGCCGTATCAGGCGTCCATCCCACAAAGTCGGGCATAAAAAAAGCGAAACCGACATCAGGTTCTTCCACCAGATCATCGAGCCGTTGCGCTGCAAACCTGTGCTTGAGCTTTTTGTCTTGACTTTGCCAAAACCAGCCGTACTGCGCCGGTATTTCAAACACCAAGCCGTTGGGGAGTTTCCTGTAGATGCTTTTACCCGTCCAAGTTTTGGCAAACTCGCTGTTGGGGTCTAGTACCTGACCTGGTTTGAGCCGCAACTCGCTGGTCAGCTGCGGACGACGGGTAAACGGCGCAGGCAATTGCGCCATGTTGTGCACCTCGGCAAACGTGGGGCCGCTGGGTGTCTTTTGAGCGGCAGGTTTGTTGGGTTCGCATGCGCACAAAGTCAGTGCCGCAAACAGGCACAGCACCATGCCCCAAAGTCGGTCCGTTGCCAGGTTTTGACGCAATAGGTCTGAAGACATAGGAAAACCCCTGAATAGCCACCCATCGAAATAGATCATTAATTCTTACTCAAAAGCATGTTGGCCTCGCCAGCATTTTGAAAAATGGCTCGCATAAAACTGAGTTCAGATCCCATCCATACTTTGGCCCCGTCTCATGTGCGCATGGCTGCCCGCCTCTTTCTCCAGCCCTGTGGAGTATTCAATGGTCAACCTTGTTGCGCACTTTCAAGTTCGACACAGCTGACTTGGGCGCAGGCTGCACGCCGGCTCTGTTGCCACCGACCTGCGGTTTGGCTTGGCCATCACCTGTCAGACTTCAGCAAACCTGATCCACAGTTAATCGGCCATGCGGAAAAACCGGTATGGCATGATTTGCACCCCTCGGTAAACGGCTTTCACGCCCTACCGGCCCTCACCTTGCATTGGGGCATCCCCCGTCCAACACACCCACACTGAATGCGCGCCCTGTCCACCTGGCTGCCTGCCACCCGCCCTGTCGGTGTCTTCACCGACATCGACGACACGCTGACCACTGACGGCGCCATCACCCCCGAGGCCCTGCAGGCCCTGGCCGATCTGAAAGCGGCGGGGCTGCATGTGGTGCCGATCACCGGGCGGCCGGTGGGCTGGAGCGAGCCCTTTGCGGCCAGTTGGCCGGTGGATGCCATCGTGGCCGAAAACGGGGCGGTGGCGCTGCAACATTCGGCCAGCTGGGGTTTGCGCAAGCTGTATCTGCAAGACGCGGCCACGCGCAGCGCCAACTTCATCCGCATGCAGGCGGTCCTGGCGCAGATTGAACGCAGCGTACCGGGTGCGCGACGCTCACAAGACAGCGCCGGGCGCGAGACCGACATCGCCATTGACCACAGCGAATTCACGCAACTGCCCCAGAGTGCCATCGAGACCGTGGTGCGCATGATGCAGGCGGCGGGCATGACGGCGACGGTGAGCAGCATCCACATCAACGGCTGGTTTGGCGCGCACAGCAAACTCACCGGTGCCCGCTGGATCGTGCGCGAGCTGTGGGGCCGCGATCTGGATGCCGAAATCGACCGCTGGGTTTATGTGGGAGACTCGACCAATGACCAGGTGATGTTTGAGCACTTTGCGCACAGCGTGGGGGTGGCCAACATCCGGCGCTTTGAGCCGCAGCTGACGCACCCGCCGCGCTACATCACGCCCAGCGAACGCGGCGCAGGCTTTGCCGAATTGGCGCGGCATGTGCTGAGCCGCCTGGCCTGAACGACCCTTTTACCCCCCTGCGCGAGCCTTTGCGCGACAACCACCCCCGACAGGACTGCGCATGAACGCCCCCACTTTGTTGACCTGGTCTGAACAAGACGCCGAGCACTCGGCCCTTTGGCGCTCGGATCAGACCCTGCCCGCCCGTGTGGTGTTTGCAGATGACACGCTGTCCGCCGACAGCGCTTACCGGCTGGCCTGCGCGGGCACGGGTTTGCTGTGGCGTGGCGATTTTCAGAACGCCCGCCAGTTGCTGCAAGCCTTGTCGCGGCGCATCGACAAGCCCAAAAAAGCACGCGCAAAAAAACCGGCACCCGATGCGCAGCCCTTGCCCGGTGCGGCCTTTCACGCTCACCGCCAGGCGCAAGCCCAGCGCACACGCGTGCTGAGCCAGGTGTTGATCGAGCTGAGCGGCGACTACAGCATCAACCTGCGCCGCGCACCGGACGTGCGACAAGCCTGTACTCAAGCCTTTGGCCCGGCCAATGGCCAAACCAGCGTGATTTCTTTGCGCGCCTTGCAGGGGGTGATTGGCGCTTTTGAGTGGCGCAAGACTGGCGTCGAGTTGCCCGCTTTGGGCGAGGGGCTGCGCATTCACCCGCATTACGGGGTGTTTTCACCGGTGCGCGGCGAGTATGTGGCGCTGGTGGCCAAGGCGCCCTTGCCTGCGGCGCTGAAGGATCATTCGATGGCTTTTGACATTGGTGTGGGCACGGGGGTCTTGTCGGCGGTACTGGCGCGGCGCGGTGCCCAACAGGTGATGGCCACCGACATGGCCGAGCGGGCACTGGCCTGCGCCCGCGACAACCTGCAGCGCCTGGGCTTGCAAAACCAGGTGCAGCTGTTGCAAGCCGATTTATTCCCGCCGGGCCAAGCGGCTTTGGTGGTCTGCAACCCGCCGTGGCTGCCCGCACGCCCGACTTCGGTGCTGGAACAGGCGGTGTATGACGAAGGCAGTCAGATGCTCAAGGGATTTCTGGCTGGCCTGAAAGCGCATTTGAGCGAGGGCGGCGAA
This sequence comes from Limnohabitans planktonicus II-D5, assembly GCF_001270065.2. Lineage (GTDB taxonomy): Bacteria > Pseudomonadota > Gammaproteobacteria > Burkholderiales > Burkholderiaceae_C > Limnohabitans_A > Limnohabitans_A planktonicus. Next base: position 628 of record NZ_LFYT02000062.1, on the reverse strand, counting down.
GGCTGGCTGATTTTGTCGGATCTGGCCGAACATTTGGGCTTGCGCACACGCGAGGCTTTGTTGGGCTGGATTGCCGATGCCGGGCTGCAAGTGCTCGGCCGCACAGACGTGAAGCCTGTGCACGGCAAAGCACAAGATGCCAGCGACCCGCTGCATGCAGCGCGTTTGGCCGAAGTGACGTCGCTGTGGCGTTTGGGGGCGGCGGGCTGATCTGCGATAGGCGTCAGCAAGCGGGCGCATGCCGGACTCTGATGGATGCGGTCTGAGCGTGATCGCTCGCAGGGCAAGCTCCTACAAACAGGGGTACCCGTGGGAGCCAGCCCTGCTCTCGATTCAGACGTTTGTGGTCTGCGGGTGATCGCTTGCAGGGCAAGCTCCTACAAACATCGGTACCCGTGGGAGCCAGCCCTGCTGGCGATTGAGGCGCTTGTGGTCTGCGGGTGATCGCTTGCAGGGCAAGCTCCTACAAACATCGGTACCCGTGGGAGCCAGCCCTGCTGGCGATTGAGGCGCTTGTGGTCTGCGGGTGATCGCTTGCAGGGCAAGCTCCTACAAACATCGGTACCCGTGGGAGCCAGCCCTGCTGGCGATTGAGGCGCTTGTGGTCTGCGGGTGATCGCTTGCAGGG
>NZ_LFYT02000061.1 GCF_001270065.2 Limnohabitans planktonicus II-D5 | reverse complement strand
GCGGGTTGCTTGGCAAATGCTTGAGCTTGGACATCCGCAAATACGCAATGGCGATAAAGTTTCTTGCAGTTCTAAAGCCACGCGCGGCGCGTTTAGCCTGTTGGAGCAAACCATTCATGGCCTCCACATAAGCATTGCTGCGGTTGTCCAGCATGCCGCGCACCACACCGTCCAAGCGCTGCTTTAACGTGCGGGTCAACTTCTTAAAGGGTGCCAGACGACAGCGCGTGGCCCAACTCAGCCACGCCTTCAATTCAGACTTGGCTTGTGTCGCGTTGTTGTGCCTGGCCGCATTGGCATAAACCGTACGCAGCGCCATCTTCAGCCGCCACGCGCGGGCACTCCTCAAGGTCGAATGCTGCAGCCAGTGCATCGCGTTGGTCTGATTGACGCTCCAGCCATCAGGATTGCGGCGCATGCCCCAGGTCAGACTCTTGAGTAATTTGCGGTCGTTGTCACCCAATGCAGCCTTGATCGCTTGGGGCTGGGTGCTTGTCTCGTGGCGTCGCACCTCGTCCATGGCCTCATTGGCCATCGCCACCACATGAAACCGGTCATAACTGATTTGCGCTTGCGTCAAGGCTTGCGCAACCCCTTTGGCGTAGGCTGCGCTCATGTCCTGACAAACGTGCGCGACTTTCCCTGGTTCGCCCCCGTGCGCTTGAAGGTCTTGCGCAAAGTTGACGACCGTTTGATGGTCTCTTCCTTCACAGGCAAACAGTAGGCGCTTCTTGTCAAGGTCATGCACCACGGTGATGTAATCTTGACCCTTGCGCAAGCTGGTCTCATCGATGCCGATGACGCGCACCGCCGACATATCGTCGAGTGAGCGGGCCTCATCCACGTAGTGTTCAATGCGCCGCCACAGCTGTTTGTCGGTGCAGCGCAGCAGTGCAGCGGCTTGGCGCACGGGCAGCTCCCGGCACAAAGACAAAGCCAGCGCTTCAAACAATGCAGTGAAGCCACTGCCCTCGCGCGCCCAGGGGACCTGTGCCTGTGTTGTCTTGCCGCAGTCGCTGCAGGCCACGCGTGGCACCTCGGCTTGCAGCCAAGCTTCGTATTGGAAGAAGTCCAAGTGCCGCCATTGGCGTTTTTGTCGGTCATGAATGCCTTGATCGAGCAAGCCACACACGGGGCAGGCCAGACGTTTGGCATCGCAGGTGAGATCAAAGTCAATGCGACGGCGGGCCATGTCGAGGTTGACGTTTTCAACGCGCCACGGGTCAGACAAGCCCAGCGCACTGGTGAACAAAGATTCGATTCCAATAGCCATTTACGGATCTTCAGTTGATGAACGGACATCCGCCATCAGGATTTGTGAGCAGCCGACTGCGCCTGTGGCCAACAAACACCACCGGGCTCGGTTACTGCATTGTATTTTTCAAGTCAAGTTCCACACGAAATGACGAAGAGCCAAAGGTTTGGGGGTACGATCGCCGCTGTCTGTATACAGGGAACTGCTCCTAAACAGTCCTCAACACTCCACTCTCATTCATTGAAATTAAGGGTGTTGCACTTCACTTTTGAATCCGCCCTTCGCAGTTGTGGTGTCGGGCACCAAGACGACTGGGGTCGTTCGTTGTGATCAACCAAGAGTCATTGATCTGGCAGCACGCGATGCGCGTAAGGTGGACACCCTTCCTGAGGTGATCCTGGACGAGGTATTGGCCAAAGTGGCAACGCTATTTGAATAAAACTCAAATCGTGTAATTGGTGTCGGATCCCATTTAAAAAATTCTTAAAGATACTTTCTTTAATTTCTCGTCGCCTGAGGAAATTGGAAAGACGCTGACACACAGGTTAAATGTGTTGCGGAGATCGTTCAAGCCGACATGGCTCAGCGAATGGGTGTGTCGCGCAGCACGCTCAACACGCTCGAAAAACCGGTAAGGGTTCGGTGACGTCCTGGATCAAACTGGTGCAGTGCCTTGGCCAAGGTTAATTGGGGTCAGATGCCAATTATCGTCGGCCCAAAGAAAAAACCCACCGTGTTGCCACGGTGGGTTCTTGAGACTATCAAATTTTCAGCTGACTTTCGCCAGCGTCAAATCAGAAAGCGTGACGCACACCGACTTGGAAAGCAGTCGACTTGGCATCTGCACCGTTCACAGCGACCATACGGCCTGCACCGTTGCCCAGACCGTAAGCATTACCAACGCTGTTGTCGGTCACGGCGTAAGTTGCGTACAAATCAGTGCGCTTGCTCATAGCGTACAGGCCTTGAATGGCCAATTGAGTAGCTTTACCAGTCTCAGCGCCAGCGACAGTGTACTTGCTGGTGATGTAGTTGGCATTCAGCTTGTATGCACCCAAAGGCACACTCACGCCGAGGATCATGGATGAGTTCTTCATCTCAGAAGCAGTAGCAGCGCTACCAGCTTGCTTTTCAGTGGCTTGGCCGATGGTGGCCAATGCAACGCCGAAGTCATATCGGGCGTATGCAGTGGTCAGGTCATACTTGCCTGGCAAGCCAAGGCCAGTTGTTGTACCGACAACAGCAGTGCTCTTGGAGGCAGTAGCGCCAAGGCCTGCAGAGATTTTGCCAGCGGCGTACGAGAGGTGGTAGCTTGTGCCGTCACCGTTTTTGGCAGTGTTCAAAGTTGTAGCAGTGCCAGTGTTGGGGTTCTCACCTTGGAACATTTGCACTTTGGCCTTGAAGCCAGACAGCGAGGGCGACTCATAGCTGATGCCGTTGGATGCGCTGGCAGCTGTTGCCACTGCGTTGGCGGACTGACCAGAAATCATCAAAGTCATGTTCAAGCTGTTGCCAGCACCGTTGGAGCCGACAACGTCAGCAGCCAGCACGGCTTGGAAAGCTGGGGTGTACTCGCGACCAACGCGGATTTCACCCATATTGGCATTGGACAAGCCAACATAGGACCAACGGTTGAAAGTCAGACCTTGAGCACCGCCCAAAGAAGCGCGGTCAGTCGAGGGTGTGGTGGCACCGTTGAGCTGAGGAGCAGTTGCTGCACCAGATTGTGTAGTCAAGCCACCAGTGGCTTGGTTGTTGGCATTGGAAGAAGCACCAGCGCCGTTGTCCAGGTTGTAGCCAGCTTCCAGTTTGAAGTTGGCCTTCCAGCCGCCGCCCAGGTCTTCAGTGCCCATGAAACCAACAAAGTTGGAACCACGGCCAGCACCAAAAATACCAGTCACGCTGTTGGCGCCAGACTTGGCAGAAGTGTATGCAGCATCAGCTTGGCCGTATATAGTCACAGAAGATTGTGCGAAAGCTGTAGTGGCTGCCAGTGTAGCCAGAGCAGCTAGATTGCGCGCATTATTTGAGAATGAGGAAACTAGAATGACTTTGTACAACTTATACTTTTCTAACTTATGAATGTTCAACCACTTTTAGCTGCCTTGTGTGCCAGTATGTCGGATTTTCTGGAAAAACCGATGGATGTCATTGGTAAATCAGGCGAGTCGGCGGTTGCGATACTCGATCGCAATAAGCCCGTTTTTTATGTTGTCAGTCCAGAAGTTTGGGGTCAGATAGTAAATAGTAGAAATTCGAGACAAATAACCATTGAAACTTCAGATTCAACCGATTCTGTTTTGACGCGGGGGCCGATGCGTCTCAACCGCTTTGAAGCTTTGGCCGAACAGTTGCTCGAAAAAGAAAATCAGCGCGTTCAGCGTGGGGAATTGAGTCCCTTGTCCTTGGGCATCCTGCGCAACCGTCTGGATGCGCATGTGTTGCCGTTTTTCAAATTCATCCCGCCATCGCAAGCGACCCCAGTCATGATGGAAGGCTTTGTCAAGCGCTTGACAGACCATCAGATGAGTTCGACCACCATTTCCCAGTACTTGGTGGTGGTGCGTAAATTGTTCAAACTGGCGATCAAACACGGGTTTTTGAACGAAACGCCAGAACTGCCAGTCATCAAAGTGGCGTCCAAACCCCGCTCCATGCTGAGCTTGCAGGAATACGCGGCCGTGGTGCATACGGCTTATCGCTTGTCAAGGCAGGGCAGCAAGGCTCCTGAAATCAAAGCATCCTCGGGTCACCGTGAACGGTTTTGGGTCGCGCCTCGCAATTTGACCCTGGCCCCCGACATGGCGTGGGTCATCCGGTTCATGGTGAACAGCTTTATTCGCCCGGGAGACTTGCGTCAGCTCAAGCACAAGCATGTGCAGGTGGTCAGGGGCGAGAGTGTTTATTTGCGGCTGACCTCGCCAGAGACCAAAAGTCATGACACACCCATCGTGACGTTGTGCCCAGCAGTGCATGTCTATGAAACCGCGCTGGCCCATTCACGGTCTTTGGGGTTTGGTGCGCCGGATGATTACGTCTTTCTGCCCGCCGAAAACGACCGTGGTTATGCGCTGGCCGTGCTGGGTTTTTGGTTCAAATGGATCATGCGGGAGGCTGGCGTCACCACAGAGGATTCATCGGGCAGATTGAGGACGCTGTATTGCTTGCGTCACACGTCCATCATGTTCCGGCTGCTTTATGGACAGGGCATTGACATGTTGACCCTGGCGCGCAATGCCCGCACGTCGGTGCAGATGATTGAGCAGTTTTATGCCTCATCTTTAGATGGCGAGATGAACGTGGCCATGTTGCAAAGCCGTCGGACCCAGAAAAATGGCGCTTCTTGATCTGGCCTCAGCGCTTAGGCCGCAGACGGTGGCAGTTTATTGCTCCGGCACGTTGAAGTTTGAAGTGTGTGAGAAGTGTCATCTCGAAGGTCGGCACTCGAAGAGTCCGACATTGCACCATTCACCGCTACCGCCCGCGCAAGCGCAAATGCTCAACCCACGGCCCATGTCGGGGTCTTCGACCGCCGACCTGCGGGTGCACGCCACGCCTTGCCCCTTGTAGGTCGGCACTCGAAGAGTCCGACATTGCACCATTCACCGCTGCCGCCTGCGCAAGCCCAAATGCTCATGCCACCGCCCACGTCGGGGTCTTCGACCGCCGACCTACGGGGGCACGCCACGCCTTGCCCCTTGTGGGTCGGCACTCGAAGAGTCCGACATTGCACCATTCACCAATGCCGCCCGCGCAAGCGCAAATGCTCAACCCACGGTCCACGTCGGGGTCTTCAACCGCCGACCTGCGGGGGCACGCCACGCCTTGCCCCTTGTAGGTCGGCACTCGAAGAGTCCGACATTGCACCATTCACCGCTGTCGCCCGCGTAAGCGCAAATGCTCATGCCACCGCCCACGTCGGGGTCTTCGACCGCCGACCTACGGGGGC
>NZ_LFYT02000060.1 GCF_001270065.2 Limnohabitans planktonicus II-D5 | reverse complement strand
ATTCCGGGCCTTCCCTCTGTGGAGGGCCTTCTTTATTTTGGAGATGAATGATGTGGAAACTTGTTGTTGGATTCGTGATCTTTGCTGCCTTGGCTTTGTATGTGATCAGCAAAGGCGGTGACAGCCTGGACATGAGCGGTGAAAAGCATGGTGCTGATGCTGTGCATGTGGAACCCGCCAAAACAGATGCCTCCGCACCTGCTCCGGCTTCAGACGCCAGCGCTGCCAAGTAAGCAAGGTCTGTGCACCTGACCACCGTCAGATGCCAACCCATGAAAGCCACGCCATCGCGTGGCTTTCTTTTTTGCAAGAGCCAGCCCTGCTGGCGATGGCGAGGTTGGTCGTCCTACGAAGATTGATCGCTTGCAGGGCAAGCTCCCACAGAGGAAAGCGCCCAACGCCCACGTTAAGCTTTGTCCCATGACAGCATGGTTGTAGGAGCCAGCCCTGCTGGCGATGGCTTGTGGGCAATAGCGTGTCGAATCAGCAGCAGGGCTGGCTCACAGGGGGTTATTCGTGCGGCCCTAGAATGTTTGGCCTTCACCCCCAAAAGCCAGCTCATGTCCCAAGGTCTCATCCGCATCCGTGGTGCCCGTCAGCACAATCTCAAAAACATCGACCTCGACATCCGCACCGGCGAGCTGACGGTGGTCACCGGGCCCAGCGGCTCGGGCAAGTCCAGCTTGGTGTTTGACACGCTGTACGCCGAGGGCCAGCGCCGCTATGTAGAGACCTTCAGCGCCTATGCCCGCCAGTTTTTGGACCGCATGGACAAACCGGCCGTCGACAAGGTCGAAGGTGTGCCTCCGGCGATTGCGATTGACCAGACCAACCCGGTGCGCAGCTCGCGTTCTACCGTGGGCACCATGACCGAGCTGAACGACCACCTGAAGTTGTTGTTCGCCCGTCTGGGTCAGCTGTTTGACAAAGACACCGCGCAGCCGGTGCGTCACGACAACCCTGACACGATTTATGCCGAGCTGGCCCAGCGTGCCGCTCAAGCGGGTGACCCGCGCCTGTACCTGACCTTCCCGGTCGAGTTGCCCGCCAACACCAGCGGAGAGCAAGTCGAGCAGTGGCTGTCGGCCAGCGGCTTCACCAAGGTGCAGGCCGAACGCGAAGTGGCCACCCCCACCGGCCCGCGCAAAGTGCTGGACGTGATCGCCGACCGCTTTCGCATCGGCACCGCCGAAAAAGCCCGCGTGGTCGAAGCCATCGAAGTGGCCCTCAAACGTGGTGGCCGCTTGAATGTGTATGTGGAGAAATTGGGGTCAGATCCCAATTTCTCCGCTGCTTCCTCCCCTGAGCCCGCCTTCGACATCTGGCGCTTTTCGACAGGCCTGCATTGCCCCGAAAGCGACCAGCGCTACACCGACCCGATCCCGTCGATGTTCTCCTTCAACTCGGCAGTGGGTGCGTGCGAAACCTGCCGGGGTTTTGGACGTGTCATCGGCGTTGACTATGGCCTGGTCATTCCCAACCCCAAGCTCACGCTGCGGGCCGGGGCCATCAAGACGCTGCAAACCCCCGCCTGGCAAGAAAACCAGGACGACCTGATGCGCCACGCCGAGGCCGCAGGCATTCCGCGTGACACGGCCTGGGACAAGCTGACGAAAGCGCAGCAAGATTGGGTGATCAACGGTTCACCCGAGTGGAAGGGCCGTTGGAACCACCAGTGGTACGGCGTGAAGCGCTTTTTTGAATATCTGGAAAGCAAGGCCTACAAGATGCACATTCGGGTGCTCTTGTCCAAGTACCGCAGTTACACCGAGTGCCCAACGTGCCAAGGGGCGCGTTTGAAAACCGAGAGTTTGCTCTGGCGCATTGGCAGCCACTCGGATGCCGATGGGGTCTTGCCAGTAGAAAAGCGTTTCATGCCCGCTGGCGTGAAGTGGTCGCGGGCGCAGTTGGAGGCGCTGCCGGGTTTGAGCTTGCACGACATGATGATCATGCCGCTCGATCGTTTGCGCTTGTTTTTTGACCGGGTGTCTGCTTCTGGGCATGCGTCTTTAGGAGCTGGGGAGGCTCCGGCCGGGGATGGGCTGGGCTCCTCATACGGCGGGGGTACACCAAAATCGTCACCCAGCCCATCCCCGGCCGAAGCCGTGGATACAAGTGGAAAGGCGCATGCAAGAACAGCGACAGAGATGTCGCCAGACGATCGATCCACCACAAGGTCTGCGTCAGAGCGGGGGGCGGGCGACGATTTTGGCGTACCCCCGCCGTATGAGGAGCCCGCCCCCCGCTCTGATGCAGACCGAACCTCAGCAGAAACCACCGAAGCAAGTCAGGCAAAAAACCAAGGCAAAAGCGCAGAACAAAAAGCCCTCCAACTCTTGCTGGAAGAAATCACCACCCGCCTCAAATACCTGTGCGACGTCGGCATTGGCTACCTCACCCTCGACCGCCAAAGCCGCACACTGAGCGGCGGCGAAGTGCAGCGCATCAACCTCACCACCGCCCTGGGCACCAGCCTGGTCAACACCCTGTTCGTGCTCGACGAACCCAGCATCGGCCTGCACCCGCGTGACATGCACCGGATCACCTTGGCCATGCACCGCCTGCGCGACGCGGGCAACACCTTGGTCGTGGTCGAGCACGACCCAGCCGTCATGATGGCCGCTGACCGCATGATCGACATGGGGCCTGGCCCGGGTGAGCGCGGCGGGCAGATCGTGTTTGACGGCACCACCGCCGACCTGCGCAACGCCGACACGCTCACGGGCGCTTATTTGGGTGGGCGCAAACAAGTGGGCCTGGGCTTCAAGCGCATGGTGAACGACAGCACGCCGCGCTTGATTCTGGAAGGCGCAAGCGAACACAACCTGCAAAACATCAGCGTGGACTTTCCTCTGCAGCGCCTGGTCACCATCACCGGCGTGAGCGGTTCGGGCAAGTCGAGCTTGATTCAGGATGTGTTGGCCCCGGCGCTCATGCGCCACTTTGGCAAAGCCACCGAAACCCCGGGCGCACACGACCGCCTGTTGGGTGCCGACCACCTGAGCGATGTGGTGTTTGTGGACCAGTCGCCGATTGGCAAAACCGCCCGCTCCAACCCCGTGAGTTATGTGGGCGCGTGGGACGCGATCCGCGAGATTTTTGCCACTGCGCCGCTGTCGCGCCAACGCGGCTACACCGCCAGCAAGTTCAGCTTCAACGGCGGCGATGGCCGTTGCCCCACCTGCGGCGGCTCGGGCTTTGAGCATGTCGAGATGCAGTTCTTGAGCGACGTGTATTTGCGCTGCCCCGACTGCGATGGCAAGCGTTACCGCCCCGAGATTCTGGAGATCACCGTCGAGCGCCAGGCCTTGGGCCAGGCGCAGCCGCGCCACCTGAACGTTGCCGATGTGCTGGACCTCACGGTGAGCGAAGCCGCCGCCTTGTTTGCGCAAGACCGCGACGTGATCCGCGCTCTGCAGCCCATCGTCGATGTGGGCCTGGAATACGTGAAGCTGGGCCAGCCTGTGCCCACCTTGTCGGGCGGTGAGGCGCAGCGCCTCAAGCTCGCAGGCTTTTTGGCCGAGGCTGCCAAAAGCGCCTCCAAGAGCCGCCAGAGTCTGGCTCGAAAGGGCACGCTGTTTTTGTTTGACGAGCCGACCACCGGCCTGCACTTTGACGACATCGCCAAGCTGATGCGGGCGTTGCGCAAGTTGCTCGAAGCGGGGCATTCGCTCATCGTCATCGAGCACAACCTGGACGTGATTCGCGCCAGCGATTGGCTGATCGACCTGGGGCCAGAGGGCGGTTATGCCGGTGGCCTGATCGTGGCCGAGGGCACGCCAGACGATGTGCGGCAACACGCCACATCACACACGGGGCTGGCGCTGCGTGAGTACGCTGAGGCGATGGGGGAGGTTTTCGGTGTGCAAGAGCCATCGCTTGCAGGCAAGCTCCTACAAAACGCCAAGACCCTCCCTGTAGGAGCCAGCCCTGCTGGCGATACAAGGCTTGGTTTGCGCGAGCCATCGCTTGCAGGCAAGCTCCTACAAAATACCGCTGCGTCTCTTGCCCGTGCCAAAGGCGCGGTCTCTAACAACATCCAGATCGTCAACGCCAAAGAGCACAACCTCAAAAACCTGAGCGTCAACATCCCGCGTGGCAGCTTCAACGTGGTCACTGGCGTCAGTGGTTCGGGCAAGTCCACTCTGGCGTTTGACATCCTGTTCAACGAAGGTCAGCGTCGTTATTTGGAAAGCCTGAACGCCTACGCCCGAAGCATCGTCCAGCCTGCAGGCCGCCCCGAGGTCGATGCGGTGTACGGCATCCCGCCCACTGTGGCGATTGAGCAGCGGCTGTCACGCGGCGGTCGCAAATCCACCGTGGGCACGACCACCGAGGTCTGGCACTTTTTGCGCCTGCTCTATGTGAAGTTGGGCATTCAGCACTGCGTGCACGACAACACGCCCGTGCAACCTCAAACGCCCGACAGCATCATCGCGCAGCTGATGACACAGTTCCGGGGTCAGCACATTGGCTTGTTGGCTCCGTTGGTGACCAACCGCAAAGGCGTTTACACCGAACTGGCCGACTGGGCGCGGCCGCGTGGCTACACGCACTTGCGCGTGGATGGCGACTTTTTGCCCACACAAGGTTTCCCGCGCATCGACCGCTTCAAAGAGCACAACATTGAACTGCCCGTGGCCAGTCTCGATGTGCTGCCCAGCAATGAAACCGCCCTGCGCCAAGCCCTGACCAAAACACTGGAACACGGCAAAGGTGTGGTGCATGTGTTGAGCGATCTGGACGGCTTGCGCGAAGCCATGTTCAGCGGCGAGTCCACCGCTCGCATCGGCCAGCACCGCGTGTTCTCCACACTGCGCGCATGCCCGGCGTGCGCCACCTCGTATGCCGAACTGGACCCGCGCTTGTTCTCGTACAACAGCAAACATGGCTGGTGCCCCGATTGCGTGGGCACGGGCGTCAAGCTCAGCAAGGACGAGCGCCAAGTGTTTGACGACTCGGTGCGCGACGACAAAGACAAAGGCCGCGAGCAAACCTTTGCCGAGCCCGAGATCGAAGACTTGGCCAACGTGGCCTGCCCCAGCTGCGAAGGCACCCGCCTGAACGCCACGGCACGCGCTGTGCGCTTGGGCTCAGCACCCGGCCAAGGCTGGCGCATCACCGACATCGCCAGTTTGTCGGTGACCGACGTGCGGCATTGGGTGGACAAACTGCAGCTCACCGGCCGCGACGCCGACATCGCCCGCGACCTGGTGCCCGAGATCAAGAGCCGCTTGGAGTTTCTGGAAGAAGTGGGTCTGGGCTACCTCACCCTCGACCGGGGTGCGCCCACGCTGTCAGGCGGCGAGGCGCAGCGCATCCGCTTGGCCGCGCAGCTGGGCAGCAACTTGCAAGGCGTGTGCTACGTGCTGGACGAACCCACCATTGGCCTGCACGCGCGTGACAACCGGATTTTGCTCAACGCTTTGCAAAGCCTCAGCGACAAGGGCAACACGCTGGTGGTGGTGGAGCACGACGAAGACACGATTCGCCGCGCCGACCACATCATCGACATTGGCCCAAGCGCGGGCAAACGCGGTGGCCGTCTGGTGGCACAAGGCTCGGTGGCCGACATCACGGCATCTGCCGATTCGCAAACCGGCCGCTATTTGCTGCATGCGATGAAGCATCCGATGCAGGCTCGCCGAGCTGTTTCGGTGGGCCGCCCATCGCTTGCAGGGCAAGCTCCTACAAAAACCTCGGCCCCTGTAGGAGTCAGCCCTGCTGGCGATAGGACGGTTGCGTTGACCAGAGCATCGCTTCCAGGGCAAGCTCCTACAAATACCTCGGCCCCTGTAGGAGCCAGCCCTGCTGGCGATTTGACTTGGCTCACCCTCACCGGTGCCAACCTGCACAATTTGCGCCAAGTCGATGTGCAAGTGCCCCTCAAGCGCTTGGTCGCCGTCACCGGTGTCAGTGGTTCTGGCAAATCCACCCTGGCCCGTGATGTGCTGCTGGCCAATGTGCAATCCCTGGTCAGCCAGCGCTCCACCTTTGCAGGCCGCACCGCACAAGACGCAGGCCAACGCGTGGCTTTGACCGCGTGCAGCGATGTTCAAGGCTTTGAAACCATCGACCGCGTGCTCGAAGTTGACCAAACCCCCATCGGCAAAACCCCGCGTTCTTGCCCCGCCACCTACATCGGCTTTTGGGACACAGTTCGCAAACTGTTTGCCGAAACGCTGGAGGCCAAAGCCCGAGGCTACGCCGCCGGGCGCTTCAGCTTCAACACTGGCGAAGGCCGATGCCCCAGTTGTGAAGGGCAGGGCATGCGCACCATCGAAATGAGCTTTTTGCCCGATGTGAAAGTGCCCTGCGAAACCTGCCGAGGCGCCCGCTTCAACCCCGAGACCTTGGCCGTGACCTGGCGCGGCAAAAGCATCGGTGATGTGCTGAAGATGGAAGTCGACGAAGCGGTGGACTTTTTCGCCAGCATGCCCAGCATTGCGCACCCGCTGCAGTTGCTCAAAGACGTGGGCCTGGGTTACCTGACATTGGGCCAGCCTTCACCGACCTTGAGTGGTGGCGAGGCGCAGCGCATCAAGCTGGTGACCGAACTCACCAAGGTACGCGACGAAGTGGGCAAGCGCGGCAACAAGGCCCCGCACACGTTGTATGTGCTGGACGAACCCACGGTGGGCCTGCACATGGCCGATGTGGACAAACTCATCCGCGTGCTGCACCGCTTGGTCAACGCCGGTCACAGCGTGATCGTGATCGAGCACGACTTGGACGTGATCGCCGAAGCCGATTGGGTGATTGACCTGGGGCCTGAAGGCGGCAACGCGGGTGGGCGCATCGTGGCAGCCATGACACCCGAAGCCTTGGTGCTGTTGGGCACCCATACGGGGGTGGCGCTGGGGCCTGTGCTGGCGCGGGTTTGATCAGCGATGGTTCTGGGACCCTTTGTAGGAGCTTGCCCTGCAAGCGATCACGCGCAGACCACAAGCGCCTGAATCGCCAGCAGGGCTGGCTCCCACGGGTACCAATGTTTGTAGGAGCTTGCCCTGCAAGCGATCACCCGCAGACCACAAGCGCCTGAATCGCCAGCAGGGCTGGCTCCCACGGGTACCCCTGTTTGTAGGAGCTTGCCCTGCAAGCGATCACCCGCAGACCACAAGCGCCTCAATCGCCAGCAGGGCTGGCTCCCACGGGTACCGATGTTTGTAGGAGCTTGCCCTGCAAGCGATCACGCGCAGACCACAAGCGCCTCAATCGCCAGCAGGGCTGGCTCCCACGGGTACCGATGTTTGTAGGAGCTTGCCCTGCAAGCGATCACGCGCAGACCACAAGCGCCTCAATCGCCAGCAGGGCTGGCTCCCACGGGTACCGATGTTTGTAGGAGCTTGCCCTGCAAGCGATCACCCGCAGACCACAAGCGCCTCAATCGCCAGCAGGGCTGGCTCCCACGGGTACCGATGTTTGTAGGAGCTTGCCCTGCAAGCGAT
>NZ_LFYT02000059.1 GCF_001270065.2 Limnohabitans planktonicus II-D5 | reverse complement strand
GCCTTCGCAATTGACAGACGTTGAAGCCAAGCAAGCCGCAGCGCAAGCTGCCGCCGCTGATGCGGCGGCCAAAGCTGCAGCGGCCACAGCTGCTGCAACAGCCGCGCAAGCTGCAGCCACAGCGGCGGTGAAACAGTTCCATCCAGCGTAGCCACTGGCCAACGCCGCCGCCACAACTGCAAGCGCAGCAGGCACCGACGCCACCACATCAGCCACCGCCAGCGAAACAGCGACCGACGCCAAAGTGGCCAGCTTGGCCACCGCCGCTGCCAGTGCTGCGACAGCAGCTAGTGCCGCCGCCGCAGCAGCAACAGCGGCCAAGACTGCGCTGGAAAGCGCCGTTGCTGCACTGAGCAGCCCCGCCACTCCAGCTGAACTGGCAGATGTCGAAGCCAAGCAGACTGCAGCGCAAGCTGCCGCAACCGACGCCGCAGCCAAAGCTGCAGCGGCGACATCTGCTGCAACAGCAGCACAAGAAGCAGCCACGGCCGCCGGTGAAACAACTCCAACCAGCGTTGCAATAGCTAACGCCGCAGCCGCTGCTGCAAGCGCAGCAGGCACCGACGCCTCAGCTTCGGCTGCTGCCAGTGAAACTGTTACGGACGGCAAAGTGGCCGCCTTGGCCACCGCCGCCAACAATGCCGCAACTGCTGCCACAACTGCTGCAGCAGCAGCGACAGCTGCCAAGACTGCGCTGGACAACGCCGTTGCTGCACTGAGCAGTCCCGCCACTCCAGCTGAACTGGCAGATGTCGAAGCTAAGCAGGCTGCAGCGCAAGCTGCCGCAACCGACGCAGCAGCCAAAGCTGCAGCGGCGACAGCTGCTGCAACAGCTGCGCAAGCTGCCGCCACAGCAGCTGGTGAAGCAACTCCATCCAGCGTTGCAACAGCCAACGCCGCAGCCGCCGCTGCAAGCGCAGCAGGTACCGACGCCTCAGCTTCGGCTGCTGCCAGCGAGACTGTTACGGACGGCAAAGTGGCCACCTTGGCCACAGCTGCTGCCAATGCCGCAACTGCCGCTACAACGGCTGCAGCATCAGCGACTGCAGCCAAGACAGCGTTGGACAACGCTGTCGCCGCTCTGAGCGATCCTGCAACGCCAGCTGAACTGGCAGACGTTGAGGCCAAGCAGGCTGCAGCGCAAGCTGCCGCAACCGACGCCGCAGCCAAAGCCTCAGCAGCCACAGCTGCTGCGACAGCTGCGCAAGCTGCCGCCACAGCCGCTGGTGAAACAACTCCAACCAGCGTTGCAACAGCCAACGCCGCAGCCGCCGCTGCAAGCGCAGCAGGCACCGACGCCTCAGCTTCGGCTGCTGCCAGCGAAACTGCGACGGATGCCAAAGTCACCGCGTTGGCCACCGCCGCCAACAATGCCGCAACTGCTGCCACAACTGCTGCAGCAGCAGCGACTGCAGCCAAGACAGCGTTGGACAACGCTGTCGCTGCACTGAGCAGCCCCGCCACTCCAGCTGAACTGGCAGATGTCGAAGCCAAGCAGACTGCAGCGCAAGCTGCCGCAACCGACGCCGCAGCCAAAGCCTCAGCAGCGACAGCTGCTGCAACAGCTGCGCAAGCTGCCGCCACAGCGGCTGGTGAATCTGAACCTGCCAGCGTAGCCACTGCCAACGCTGCCGCCACAGCTGCAAGCGCAGCAGGCACCGACGCCACCACATCAGCCACCGCCAGCGAAACGACAACCGACGCCAAAGTGGCCAGCCTGGCCACCGCTGCTGCCAGTGCCGCGACTGCCGCCACAACGGCTGCCGCAGCAGCGACTGCAGCCAAGACAGCTTTGGAAAGCGCAGTCGCAGCCCTGAGTGATCCGGCAACGCCAGCTGAACTGGCAGACGTCGAAGCCAAGCAAGCTGCAGCACTGACTGCCGCCGCTGATGCAGCCGCCAAAGCCTCAGCAGCGACTGCTGCTGCGACAGCCGCTCAGGCAGCAGCCTCAGCAGCGAACGAAGCCGAACCTGCCAGCGTAGCCACTGCCAACGCTGCCGCCACAGCTGCAAGCGCAGCAGGTACTGCAGCCACCGCATCGGCCACGGCCAGCGAAACGGCAACCGACGCCAAAGTGGCCAGCCTAGCCACCGCTGCTGCCAGTGCCGCGACTGCCGCCACAACGGCTGCAGCTGCAGCGACAGCTGCGAAGGCCGCTCTGGACAACGCTGTCGCCGCTCTGAGCGATCCTGCAACGCCAGCTGAACTGGCAGATGTCGAAGCCAAGCAAGCCGCAGCGCAAGCTGCCGCTGCTGATGCGGTTGCCAAAGCCTCAGCAGCGACTGACGCAGCGACAGCAGCCCAGGCCGCAGCTGCAGCGGCTGGGGAAACAGTTCCATCCAGCGTAGCCACTGCCAACGCTGCCGCCACAGCTGCAAGCGCAGCAGGCACCGACGCCACCACATCAGCCACCGTCAGCGAAACGGCAACCGACGCCAAAGTGGCCAGCTTGGCCACCGCCGCTGCCAGTGCCGCGACTGCCGCCACAACAGCTGCCGCAGCAGCGACAGCAGCCAAGACAGCCTTGGACAACGCCGTCGCTGGACTCAGTGATCCGGCAACCCCAGCTGAAATTGCAGACGTCGAAACCAAGCAAACTGCAGCACTGACAGCCGCCGCTGATGCAGCCGCCAAATCCTCAGCAGCGACTGCCGCAGCGACTGCAGCCCAAGCCGCAGCCACAGCCGCGAATGAAGCCGAACCTGCCAGCGTTGCCATTGCCAACGCAGCAGCCGCAGCTGCAAGCGCAGCCAGTGCAGCTGCGGCCTCATCGGCTGCTGCCAGTGAAGCCGTAACAGGCGGCCAATTGGCCAGCTTGGCTACAGCGGCTGCCAATGCCGCGACGGCCGCCACAACAGCTGCAGCTGCAGCAACAGCGGCCAAGACAGCTTTGGACGGTGCCGTTGCAGCCATGAGCAGTCCGGCAACGCCCGCTGAACTGACGGACATCGAAGCCAAGCAAGCCGCAGCCCAAGCTGCGGCAGTTGACGCAAGCGCTGCTGCCCAAGCGGCGACCGCTGCTGCAAATGCAGCCCAAGCTGCAGCCACAACGGCGGGTGAAACAGTGCCTGCCAGCGTGGCTAGTGCAAACGCCGCTGCCACCGCTGCAAGCGCAGCGAGTACGGACGCCAGTGCATCGGCCACAGACAGCGAAACCGCGACCGACATCAAAGTGGCCAGCCTGGCCATAGCTGCTGCCAATGCCGCAACCGCCGCCACAACGGCTGCAGCAGCAGCGACTGCAGCCAAGACAGTGTTGGACAACGCCGTCGCCGCTCTGAGCGATCCTGCAACGCCAGCTGAACTGGCAGACGTTGAAGCCAAGCAGGCTGCAGCATTGACTGCTGCAGTTGATGCGGCAGCCAAAGCTGCAGCAGCAACTGCCGCAGCGACAGCAGCCCAGGCCGCAGCTGCAGCGGCTGGGGAAACAGTTCCATCCAGCGTAGCCACTGCCAACGCCGCCGCCACAGCTGCAAGCGCCGCAGGTACTGCAGCCACAGCATCGGCCACGGCCAGCGAAACAGCAACCGACGCCAAAGTGGCCAGCCTGGCCATCGCTGCTGCCAGTGCCGCGACTGCCGCCACAACGGCTGCTGCAGCAGCGACTGCAGCCAAGACGGCTTTGGACAGCGCCGTTGCCGCATTGAGCGATCCTGCAACGCCTGCGCAATTGGCAGACGTCGAAGCCAAGCAAGCAGCAGCACTGACTGCCGCCGCTGATGCGACTGCCAAAGCTGCAGCAGCGACTGCCGCAGCGACAGCAGCCCAGGCCGCAGCTGCAGCGGCGAACGAAACGATGCCTGTCAGCGTGGCCACTGCCAACGCCGCCGCCACAGCTGCAAGCGCAGCAGGTACCGACGCCTCAACTTCGGCTGCTGCCAGCGAAACGGCAACCGACGCCAAAGTGGCCAGCTTGGCCACCGCTGCTGCCAGTGCCGCGACTGCCGCCACAACAGCTGCTGCAGCAGCGACTGCAGCCAAGACGGCTTTGGACAGCGCCGTTGCCGCATTGAGCGATCCTGCAACGCCTGCGCAATTGGCAGACGTTGAAGCCAAGCAAGCCACAGCGCAGTCTGCTGCCGCTGATGCCGCAGCGAAAGCACAAGCTGCAACAGCCGCTGCGACTGCCGCTCAGGCAGCAGCCTCAGCAGCGAACGAAGCCGAACCTGCCAGCGTGGCAATTGCCAACGCCGCTGCCACAACTGCAAGCGCAGCGAGTGCTGACGCCAGTGCATCGGCCACGGCCAGCGAAACAGCGACAGACGCCAAGGTTTCTGACCTGGCCACAGTCGCTGCCAATGCCGCAACTGCCGCGACAACGGCTGCTGCTGCAGCGACAGCTGCGAAGGCCGCTCTGGACAGCGCCGTTGCAGCGATGAGTGATCCAGCAACGCCAGCTGAACTGGCAGACGTCGAAGCCAAGCAGGCCGCAGCGCAAGTTGCCGCAACCGACGCAGCAGCCAAAGCTGCCGCAGCGACTGCCGCAGCGACAGCAGCTCAAACAGCAGCCACCGCCGCCGGTGAATCTGAACCTGCCAGCGTAGCCACCGCCAACGCTGCTGCCACAGCTGCAAGCGCAGCAGGCACCGACGCCGCAGCATCAGCCACGGCCAGCGAAACGGCAACCGACGCCAAAGTGGCCAGCCTGGCCGCCGCTGCCACCCATGCCGCAACAGCCGCCACAACAGCTGCCGCAGCAGCGACTGCAGCCAAGACGGCTTTGGACAGCGCCGTTGCTGGACTCAGTGATCCGGCAACCCCAGCTGAAATTGCAGACGTCGAAGCCAAGCAAGCAGCAGCACTGACGGCTGCCGCTGATGCCTCAGCCAAAGCTACAGCAGCGACTGCTGCTGCGACTGCCGCTCAGGCAGCAGCCTCAGCAGCGAACGAAGCCGAACCTGTCAGCGTGGCTACTGCCAACGCTGCTGCCACAGCTGCAAGCGCAGCAGGCACCGACGCCACCACATCAGCCACCGCCAGCGAAACTGCGACAGACGCCAAAGTGGCCAGCTTAGCCACCGCTGCTGCCAGTGCCGCGACTGCCGCCAGTACGGCTGCAGCTGCAGCGACAGCTGCGAAGGCCGCTCTGGACAGCGCCGTTGCAGCCCTGAGCGATCCGGCAACGCCAGCTGAAATTGCAGACGTCGAAACCAAGCAAACTGCAGCACTGACAGCCGCCGCTGATGCAGCCGCCAAATCCTCAGCAGCGACTGCCGCAGCGACTGCAGCCCAAGCCGCAGCCACAGCCGCGAATGAAGCCGAACCTGCCAGCGTTGCCATTGCCAACGCAGCAGCCGCAGCTGCAAGCGCAGCCAGTGCAGCTGCGGCCTCATCGGCTGCTGCCAGTGAAGCCGTAACAGGCGGCCAATTGGCCAGCTTGGCTACAGCGGCTGCCAATGCCGCGACGGCCGCCACAACAGCTGCAGCTGCAGCAACAGCGGCCAAGACAGCTTTGGACGGTGCCGTTGCAGCCATGAGCAGTCCGGCAACGCCCGCTGAACTGACGGACATCGAAGCCAAGCAAGCCGCAGCCCAAGCTGCGGCAGTTGACGCAAGCGCTGCTGCCCAAGCGGCGACCGCTGCTGCAAATGCAGCCCAAGCTGCAGCCACAACGGCGGGTGAAACAGTGCCTGCCAGCGTGGCTAGTGCCAACGCCGCTGCCACCGCTGCAAGTACAGCGGGCACCGACGCCACCACTTCAGCCACGGCCAGCGAAACTGCGACGGATGCCAAAGTGGCGAGCTTTGCCGCAGCAGCCGCAATTGCCGCGACTGCTGCCACAACGGCTGCCGCGTCGGCAACAGCGGCCAAGACAGCCTTGGACAGCGCAGTTGCAGCGATGAGTGATCCGGCAACCCCAGCTGAACTGGCAGCCGTCGAAGCCAAGCAGGCCGCAGCGCAAGCTGCAGCAACCGACGCCGCAGCCAAAGCTGCGGCAGCAACAGCAGCAGCAACAGCAGCTCAAACTGCAGCCATAGCGGCTGGTGAGACAGCTCCATTCAGCGTTGCAACAGCCAACTCTGCTGGCGCCGCTGCAAGCGCAGCGGGCAGCGACGCCACCGCATCGGCCACGGCCAGCGAAACAGCAACCGACGCCAAAGTTTCTGACCTGGCCACAGTCGCCGCCAATGCCGCGACTGCCGCCACAACGGCTGCCGCAGCAGCGACAGCGGCCAAGACAGCGTTGGACAGCGCAGTTGCAGCGATGAGTGATCCGGCAACGCCCGCTGAACTGGCAGACGTCGAAGCCAAGCAGGCCGCAGCGCAAGCTGCCGCTGCTGATGCGGTTGCCAGTGCTGCAGTGGCGACAGCTGCTGCAACTGCTGCACAAGCTGTTGCCACAGCGGCTGGTGAATCTGAACCTGCCAGCGTAGCCACTGCCAACACCGCTGCCACCGCTGCAAGCGCAGCAGGCACCGACGCCAACACATCAGCCACTGCCAGCGAAACTGCAACAGACGCCAAAGTGGCCAGCCTGGCCATAGCTGCTGCTAATGCCGCAACTGCCGCCAGTGCAGCTGCCGCAGCAGCGACTGCAGCCAAGACAGCGTTGGACAACGTCGTCGCCGCTCTGAGCGATCCGGCAACGCCAACTGAACTGGCAGACGTTGAAGCCAAGCAGGTTGCTGCACTGACTGCCGCTGCTGATGCAGCCGCCAACGCCTCAGTAGCCACAGCTGCTGCGACAGCCGCACAAGCTGCCGCCATAGCAGCTGGTGAAGCAACGCCATCCAGCGTGGCAACAGCCAATGCCGCCGCCACAGCTGCAAACGCAGCAGGCACCGACGCCACCGCATCAGCCACCGCCAGTGAAACCGCGACGGACGCCAAAGTGGCTGACTTGGTCACCGCCGCTGCCAGTGCTGCAAGCGCCGCGACAGTAGCCGCTGCAACAGCGACAGCGGCCAAGACAGCGTTGGACAACGCCGTCGCCGCTCTGAGCGATCCAGCAACACCAGCTCAATTGGCAGACGTCGAAGCCAAGCAGGCCGCCGCATCAACAGCCGCCGCTGATGCAGCAGTCAAAGCTGCCGCAGCGACTGCCGCAGCGACAGCAGCTCAGGCAGCTGCCACAGCCGCGAATGAAGCCGAACCTGCCAGCGTAGCCACCGCCAACGCTGCTGCCACAGCTGCAAACGCAGCAGGCACTGACGCCACAGCATCAGCCACCGCCAGCGAAATTGCGACAGACGCCAAAGTGGCCAGCTTGGCCATAGCAGCCGCCAGTGCCGCGACTGCCGCGACAGCTGCTGAAGTGGCAGCGACTGCTGCAAAAACGGCTTTGGACAACGCCGTCTCGGCTCTGAGTGATCCGGTCACCCCTGCACAGTTGACCGACGTTGAAGCCAAGCAGTCAGCAGCGCTCGCTGCCGCCGCCGATGCAGCTGCCAAAGCCGCCGCAGCAGCAGCTGCCGCGACAGCAGCCCAAGCCGCAGCTGCAGCTGCTCACGAAACAGTGCCTGCCAGCGTGGCAATTGCCAACGCCGCAGCCACAGCTGCAAGCGCAGCGGGCACCGACGCCACAACATCGGCCACGGCCAGCGAAACAGCGACAGACGCCAAAGTTTCTGACCTGGCCACAGTCGCCGCCAATGCCGCGACTGCCGCCACCACAGCTGCCGCAGTAGCGACTGCAGCCAAGACTGCGCTGGACAGCGCAGTCGCAGCGATGAGTGATCCGGCAACGCCAGCTCAATTGGCAGACGTTGAAGCCAAACAGGCCGCAGCATTGACCGCCGCTGCTGATGCCGCTGCCAAAGCTGCAGCGGCGACAGCCGCAGCGATCGCGGCTCAGGCAGCTGCCACAGCCGCGAATGAAGCCGAACCTGTCAGCGTGGCTACTGCCAACGCTGCTGCCACAGCTGCAAGCGCAGCAGGCACCGACGCCACTGCTGCGGCCACCGCCAGCGAAATTGCGACAGACGCCAAAGTAGCCAGCTTGGCCACCGTCGCCGCCAATGCAGCAACTGCCGCCAGTGCGGCTGCCGCAAACGCAACAGCGGCCAAGACTGCGTTGGACAGCGCCGTTGCCGTTCTGAGCGATCCGGCAACGCCTTCAGAACTGGCAGACGTGGAAGCCAAGCAAGC
>NZ_LFYT02000058.1 GCF_001270065.2 Limnohabitans planktonicus II-D5 | reverse complement strand
GGACTTGCCGTCGGCCTACCGCGTTATCCTGATCGAACAGTTGCGTTCTATGGGTGGCACACGCTTTTTTGTCAATGTCAATTCATCCGAGGTGCCTGTCATACCTCTGCGTCAAAAGGAGCTGGCAGATCTGGTTGTTTCCAGCGTTGAGCATGCGATGCTTGAAAACTTGCCGTCGCTTGCTCAATTGCGGGTACAAATGACCATGCCCGACAAGCTGTCGATCTCGCCAGGCGGTACGCTGGTGACCGATTTGCCGTCCGCTTGGGTGGAGTCGTCTTTGCTAACTCAGCCCCGGCCTGCGCCATTGCTGGTGATCCAGACACAACTGGAGCCGACAAGCTGGCTGTTTTTGGCAGCGCGCATGCCAGATCCTTATTTTTTGGACAACGCAGATCCATTGACCTGGGAAAGGATGGGGCCACAACTCATCACTTTGGTGACCGTACTGGTGCTTTTAACCCTTGTGGTACGCAGTCTGACCCGACCTCTGGAGCACATGGCTCAGGTGACAAGCCGGTTTGCCAGTGCGATCCATGTGGAACCGGTGCCGGAAACCGGCAGTGCCGAAATGCGCCGGACTGCGCGCGCCATCAACGAAATGCAGGCAAGCATTCAGAAGTATGTTGAAGATCGCACCCGTCTGTTTGCGGGGATTTCACACGATCTGAAAACCCCCATCACCCGACTCAAACTGCGCACAGAATTGCTCGACGACGACGAATTGCGCAACGATTTCCACGAAGATCTGGATGAACTCGATGAGATGGTGATAAACGCCCTGCAGGCTGTTCGGGACAGTCAAATTCATGAGAATTTGAGCGATCTTCCTCTGGACCGGCTCATCGAACGCTTGATTGCCCCTGTCAACGAGCGTGTCGAATGGGCAGGCGAAAGCCTGACCGTCAAGGCCAAACCGCTGGCCTTGCGCCGGGCGCTTGGTAACCTGATCGACAACGCACTGCGTTATGGCGATCGACTTTCCATCCAGGTACAACGGCAGGATGACTGGGCTGCCATCTTGCTGCTAGACAATGGTCCGGGCATCCCAGTTGACGACTTGGACAAGCTCGGTCAACCCTATGTCCGACTTGAACACGGGCGGCAACGCAACCCAGGAGGCAATGGCTTGGGACTCAGTCTGGCGCGTGAACTTGTCGCTTCGCTGCAGGGCATGCTGACATGGCGCAACCACCCTCAAGGAGGTCTTGAAGTGACGGTCAAGGTGCCGCTTGCGCCAGCTGCAACCCCAGCTTGGGAAGCAGATACTTTTGATGGAACCCAAACAAGCAGTTGATAGCCGAAATTGAGGCGCAGGCTCTGCTCATACGAACAAATCAATGCACGCATCAATCGACCCTGGTTGGCCGTGACGTTGCCTGGACGCGAAAATTTGGACCGCACAGCAAGCCATTCGTAACTGTGGATCACTTGGGCTGCCCCTTGCACCCCGGAGGGGCACGATCCACTGGTCGATGGGTGTCAGCTATCGATTCGGCCCGATGAAGTCTGAACCGTGTGTTGCCAGTTGGCAGGATTTTGTAGGAGCTTGCCCTGCAAGCGAAAAGCCAGTGGTCCACAAACCTCTGATCGCCAGCAGGACTTGAAGTGGACCCCACCGAAGTGACACGCACGCACTGCCTTGCAAAACGCAGCGTCTGTGGCCTCTTTGATGCTCACCACAGAGTGCATGATCTCCGAAGCCCCGAAGGACGAGTCCGGCGCTGGCGGCGGCGGCATGCCTGACATGGGCGGCATGGGCGGCATGGGCATGTAAGTGCCCCGCTGTCTGGACTGAGGGTTTGCGCCCTCACCCGGCCAACACATCAGCCCCGCAAGGTGAAAGCCTTGCGGGGCTTTTTTCTTATCGAATTCCTCTTGATGGACTATCTACTGATAGGTTGATACAATAGCTGCTATGAATTCTGTTATCGATCGCCGCCAGGACATCCTCCAACACGCCAGCAGTCTGCTGCGAACGCGTGGCTTCAACGCCTTCAGCCACCGCGATCTGGCCGAACGCACGGGGGTTAAATCTTCATCGATCCATTATCACTTTCCCACCAAACAGGATGTGGGCATTGCGCTTATTCAACAATACCGCGAAGACCTTGCGATGACGCTCCAATCGCTGAACAACCTCCCTGTATCTGATCGCCTGGCGTGTTTTGTAGCCCCTTTCGTTGAATCCGCCCAATCTGGAAATCAATGGTGCTTGGCGGGCATGTTGGCCAGCGATTTCAACAGCCTGGATGAGCTTCTGCGCTACGAAGTGCGTCGGTTTTTCGATCTGGCCGAGCACTGGCTGGCCGATCAAACCCTTGCACTGCAGCCGGAACTCAGCCCGGATGACGCACGCGTACGTGCCCAATCGGCCATGGCCTTGCTGGAAGGTGCCCTTCTTCTGGCCCGTGCACAGCAAGATGCGCAACGCATGCACAACGCACTGACCCTGTTTTACGCCCTGCTGGGCGCATCCCCTGCAAAAGCCTGATCCGGCTTTTGTTTTTTTCACCTCGAAATCTATCTATTGATAGATACCCAAAAGGAGTTTTTATGAATATCGCTATTCTGGGCACCGGCAACGTTGGCCAACGCCTGCACCACCTGCTGAGCCCGCATGTCGCATCGTCCCTGCTGTGCGCACGCCAACCCCAACCAGGCACCCCTGGCTTTGCCCAAGGAGCCGCCCAAGCCGATGTGGTGCTGCTGGCCATTCCATTTACCGCACTGGCCGACGTGCTGCCCGGCCTGCAGGCCGCCCTGCGCGGCAAGATCGTGGTGGATTGCACCAACCCGCTCAACGCCGACTGGTCGCCGCTGCTGCTCGGGCAGGAAAATTCCGCTGGCGAGGAGGCCGCCCGTTTGCTGCCTGAAGCGCGCGTGGTCAAGGCCTTCAACACCATCTTTGCAGACGTCATGACCGCCGAGCGTCAGGACCGAGGCGGCCTGCGCACCACCGCTTTTGTGGCTGGTGACGACGAACATGCCAAGGCCGCCGTGCTTTCGCTGGCCAACGCCGCAGGCTTTGCCCCGGTCGATGTGGGACCGCTGACCATGGCCCGCCACCTCGAAGCCATGGCGCACCTGAACATCCAGATCGCCGTGGGCCAGAAAGGCGGCACCAACGCAGCCTTTGTTTACCACCAGCAGGCCGCTTGAGCCGCATGACCCTCCCTCTCTTCACAAGGACACACCATGATTCGCAAATCACTCACCATCGCTGCTTTAGTCGCTGCCTCCTGCTTCGCACATGCCGGAGAAGTTTTCCGCTTTGACCAACTCAACTGGCAATCTGCCGGCATGAAAGGGGTGGACATGACCATCCTGTGGGGCAAGGAAGAAGACAGCACCGCCGTGTACGCCTTCCGCATCCAGCCCGGCGTGGTCATTCCCGCCCACACCCACTCGCGCGATTACTGGGGCGTTGCGGTTCAGAGCAAATGGGCACACATCGATGAAAAGGGCAAAAAGGTGGTGACGGGTCAGGAAGCATTTGTCCGCATTCGCGCCAACGACTCGCATGCCGATACTTGCGTCGGCCCTAAGGCCTGCATCAACATCATTGACTTTGATGGTGCCCGAGACATCACCTTCCCGCAAAAGTAAGTTCCAAGCGGCTGCGGTACTCACACACCTGCGGCCAGTTTCGGCCCATTATTGATACATCGCCCTGGTCACGAACAGGGCTTCATCCCCTTGAAAGGTCCACCATGTCATATCCCCAAAATTTTCTGAACCAGCATGTGGTCATCACGGGCGGCTCCAGCGGCATCGGCCTGTGCTTGGCGCAGGCTCTTGCTGAACGCGGGGCGCACCTGACCCTGCTCGGACGCGATCTGCGAAAACTTGAAAATGCCGCCGCTCAAGTGAACGGCCCCGTGCAAGTTGCCAGCGTGGACGTGAGCAACGAACAGGCCGTGGCCAAGTTCTTTGACGGGGTGGACCGCGTGGACCATCTGGTCACTGCCGCAGCAGGCACAGTGCGTGGCACGGTGCAGGAGCTGGAGGTTGCACAGGCCCGAGCGCTGTTCGAGAGCAAGTATTGGGGCCAGTATCACTGCGCAAAATACGCGGCGGGCAAGCTCAGCACACACGGCTCCATGGTCATGTTTTCAGGCTGGATCAGCCGAAAACCCATGGCCGGTGTGTCCACGCTGGCAGCGGTGGACGCGGCCATAGAGGCTCTGGGCCGCACGTTGGCTCTCGAACTCGCGCCGCGCCGTGTCAACGTCGTCACGCCCGGCATGATCGATACGCCCCTGTGGTCTGCCCGCCTGAGCGCGGATGCGCAGCGCGAGCACTTTGCTCGCATCGCCAGCAGCCTGCCGGTGGGCCGCGCCGGCACACCCCAAGACATTGCGCACGCGGTGCTGTTCCTGCTCGAAAACGGCTTCACCACCGGTGCCGTGATTGATGTGGATGGAGGCCAGCGCTGACCGGTAAACATTGCCCGGTCAGAGCGTCACCCTCAGACCAGACGGATGTCCACCGGAATGTTGCCGCGCGTGGCGTTGGAGTAAGGGCGTGAGCGTGCCCGAGTCGAGCCCCAGCCGCTCGCCCAGCGCTGACACCTTCTGGCCATTGCTTTCCCGCAACACCAGCATCACCAGGTATTGCGGGTAGCTCAGCCCCAGTTCATCGAGCAGCGGTTTGTACAACTTGGACATGGCCAGTGAAGCCGAATGCAGGGCAAAACACAGCAGGTGATCGAGCTGCTGTGAAGTGGGGCACACTTGGGTAGGCCTGAGCGAAGGCCACGCAAGTCATGACCAGGTGTGTGGGACTGATTCCGTCAAACGCGAAGTTGACAATGCGCAGCGGGGCTTTGTTGCACTCTTTGTAAAAATTTTGAAGCCAAATGTCGCATCCCGGATGATCCCAGAAAACGCAGTTGAACGCGCCCGAGGGTGCTGACCTAAAGGGGCAATGACAAGGCGCGATGAGACCGCAGACTGCCCCTTGCAACGACGAACAACGCCGCGAGTGCCCCCAGGGCTGTGCCATCGGGTGCTTAGCGGCATCACCCACACGGTGAACGTGCTTCATGGTCACAGCGTTCAGGCTGCGCAAGGGTCTCCAGCGGGTTCAAAGCGGCCAACTGCTTATTCCAGATTCAATACAAAGCTGCGTGACTCACTCGCGGGCCTACCGTGCAGACTTGACCCACACCGAAGCATAGTTTTCAGCCGCCGCCGTTAGTTCTGCATGCATTCGAGTGCCCGCAATTGCTGTTGTGCTGCGCTAAGGAACTGCGCGAGTTGGCTGGCCTCGTAGCGGGCTGCGCGCAATGCACCACGCAGGTGATACCGCTCGGCCTGCCTGTTGCGTTCATACGCCAGGCGAAGGGCCTGTGCTACCGCATAGTGGCATTGAAGGACTTGGTCTTCCTCGTTGTCAGTGACACTCGGATTTGTTGAATTGTGTGCGGTTTCGACAGTCATGTTCTAGGACTCTTTGATATCAGTGGCCCGGTTTGCTTGGGTCCGCTTGAAATGGATGCAACTTTATTGCGTATTTATTCATTAATAAAACGCCGAGGGTGCACAATTACAGTGTTTTTCCTGAAATTGATCCATTGCGAGTCTATTGAAGTGCATTGCGTAACGCAAACCACACAAAAAACCTCTCTCATGAAATGTAAGTCATTGATTTTAATGGTTTTTTCCAAAATACTCAGACCTTTCATTCAGACTTCGTTACAGAAGGCGAAACCTTGCAGAGCGGAGGCATGCCAATGCAAATTAGGACGCAGTGCAGACAAAGTTACATTTCGTCATTTTTTGAATGCTTCGGTGTTTCTGGGCATGCTCTCTGTACCCTTTGTCACACATGCGCAGACCCTCGATGTCATGCATTGGTGGACTTCGGCCAGCGAACGCAGTGCCGCCAATGCGCTGGCACAGGCCTTCAATAGCCATGGCTTACAGTGGCAGGATGCGGCAGTTGAGGGTGGTGGAGGTGGAGCCGCCGTCAAAGTGCTGAAAAGCAGAGTGCTGTCGGGTTCGCCACCGGCTGCTGCCCAGATCATTGGCACGATGCTCACGGACTGGGCCGATATGGGCCTGGTGCTGCCCCTGACACGTGTAGCGGCCCAAGAAGCATGGAAGCAGCAAATCTTCCCGGAAGTGCTGCATTTGGTGACACACAAGCATCAACCCATCGCGGTACCCTTGGGGATCCACCGCATCAACAGCGTGTTGTATCAACGCACCATATTTGACAAACTGGAGATGCCCCCTCCCCGTGATTGGGCAGCACTGGAAGGTGTGGCGCGGCGACTTCGCAATGCGGGCATCACGCCGATTGCTTGGAGTGACGAAAATTGGCAGGTGGCCACCGTGTTTGAAGCAGTGCTCCTGTCCTACGCGGGACCTGAACTCTATGAGCGCCTAGTGCGGGCAAGACACCCTGAGGCCTGGCTGGATCGGCGCGTGGAATCGGCGCTCAACCGCTTGAGATGGCTTCGGGACCTCAACGGCCCCATGCAGCGCCAGGAGTCAAACTGGATCGACAATGTGAAAGCCTTTCATGCTGGACGGTTTGGCATATTGATGAATGGCGACTGGGTCAGGGGTGAGTTGCTGGCCCTGACCGGTAGCAGCGACAGTTCCAGTTATTGTGCGCCCATGCCCGGCACAGAAGGCATGCACCTCTACAGCATTGACACCCTGAGCATGCTCAAGGGAAGCATGAGCAAGCAATCTGAACAGGAAAAAGCGGCAGCCCTGCTGACCAGCGTTACCCTTCAACGCAGCTACAACCGCGTCAAAGGCTCTGTGCCTGTGCTCAAGGATATCGATCCGAAGTTGCTCGATAGCTGCGCGCACGAGTCTTGGTCCACTTTTGCCAACCCCCGTGCGCATCGGGTCCCAAGCCTTGCCCACCGAATGGCTGCAAGCGAGGCCACCAAGGAGGCAGCAGCAGGCGTACTGCAACGTTTTGTCCTCAATAGAGGCGTTTCTGCCCAACAAACACAACAACAGTTGGCCGCAGTCATGCGAACCCTCCTCAAGGAAAATTCTCGCAAATGAAACGTTCCGTCATGCTGGTTGATGATGACCAGAAATTGCGTCTGTTACTCAAGACGTACCTTGAAAAAAACCAGTTTTCGGTACGACTTTCGCATGATGGTGCCAGCTTTCAGCTCGACTTCGAAAAGTTCCAGCATGAAATTGGCTTGGTCATCCTGGACGTGATGCTGCCCGACACCGACGGCTTCACCCTCTGCCGATGGGTGCGCAAAATCAGCAACATTCCCGTGATCATGCTCACCGCAAGCGCCGACGACACCGACAGGATCGTCGGTCTGGAATTGGGTGCTGACGACTACATTGGCAAGCCCTACAACCCACGGGAATTGCTGGCGCGCATCAAGGCCATCCAGCGTCGCTCCGGGGTGCTGAGTCATACCGACGCTGGTGTGCCTCGATACTGGCGATTTGAAGGGTGGACGCTGGATGTAACCGAGCGTCGGCTGAGCAATCCAGAGGGCTGCGATGTGCCACTGACTGGCATGGATTTCAATCTGCTGAAAATTTTCCTGGACAACCCCGGAGAGGTCATGGACCGTTCACGCCTGATGGAAGCGACGCGAGGGCGCGATCTGGGCCCGCTGGACCGCTCACTGGATGTGCAGATCAGTCGTTTGCGTCAACGCCTGCAGGACGATGGCAAACAAGCAGCAATGATCAAAACGGTACGCGGATCCGGCTATGCCTTCACTGCACAAGTGCAGTGCAGCCCTGAATGAGCAAGCGCCCGGACAAGGCCCCGGGCTGGCGAGCCTGGCTGCCCGATACGCTCCTTGGCCGGATGACCTGGCTCATGGTCATTGGTGTACTGAGCACACAGGGTCTTGGCAACTGGTTATGGACCCACCAGATCAGCGCTGGCGTACGGCAGGACAGCCTGCTCGCTGCCGCACACATGGCCACCAGTGCATCGGCGACCGTTCGCTATTTCCGGGACTTGCCGTCGGCCTACCGCGTTATCCTGATCGAACAGTTGCGTTCTATGGGTGGCACACGCTTTTTTGTCAATGTCAATTCATCCGAGGTGCCTGTCATACCTCTGCGTCAAAAGGAGCTGGCAGATCTGGTTGTTTCCAGCGTTGAGCATGCGATGCTTGAAAACTTGCCGTCGCTTGCTCAATTGCGGGTACAAATGACCATGCCCGACAAGCTGTCGATCTCGCCAGGCGGTACGCTGGTGACCGATTTGCCGTCCGCTTGGGTGGAGTCGTCTTTGCTAACTCAGCCCCGGCCTGCGCCATTG
>NZ_LFYT02000057.1 GCF_001270065.2 Limnohabitans planktonicus II-D5 | reverse complement strand
CCTTCACAGCCGCCGAAGGCAGCAACACCGTCAAGGCGCGGGTCATCGACGCAGCAGGCAACGCAGGCGCAGCCAGCACCCTGAGCTTCACGCTGGACACGGTCATCGACAAACCCACCGTGGCGCTGGCCTGCGACAGCGGCACCAGCAACAGCGACGGCATCACCCGCAGCGGCGCGCTGAACCTGAACAACATCGACAGCGACGCACAGCTGCAGTACAGCACCGATGGTCAAACCTGGACCAGCAGCTTCACAGCGGTGGAGGGCACCAACAGCGTGACCCTCAAAGTCACAGACGCAGCGGGCAATGTGGCCACCTCGGACACGCTGAGCTTCACACTGAACGCAGCAGACGCGGTCTTCACCGCCCAACTGGACCTGTCCAGCAACAGCGGCAGTTCAACAGACCTGCTGACCCAGGACCTGACCCCCACGATCAGCGGCACCGGCACAGAGGGTGACATCATCCAAGTCACCATGCCCGGCACAGGCGAGATCCTGAGCACGACGGTGGCCGCAGACGGCAAGTGGAGCGTGACCGCCAGCACCGATGTGGCCAGCGGCACCGTGAGCGTGACCGCAAGCAATGCCGCAGGCGTGGTGAGTGCAGCAAAAACACTGACGCTGCAAATCGACGCCAGCATCACCACTCCGGTGATCAGCCTGATCAGCGACACGGGATCGAACAGCACCGACAAAGTCACCAGCAATGGCACATTCACCGTCAGCGCAGACAGCGACAGCTTGCTGACATACAGCACCAACGGCACAACGTGGAGCAGCACCTTCACCGCCGCAGAAGGAGCCAACACGGTGCAAGTGCGCGCCACCGATGCCGCTGGCAACGTGGCCACCTCCAGCGCCTTCAGCTTCACCCTGGACAGCCAGACCAGCGTCTTCACCGTGGCGCTCAGCTGCGACAGCGGCACGGCCAGCGACAAACTCAGCCGCGACGCCACCTTGGTCATCACCGGCGCAGAAGCCGGTGCAGACATCAGCTACAGCACCAATGGCAGCACCTGGACCAGCACCTACACAGCAGCCGAAGGCCTGAACACCGTCAAAGTGCGCGTCATGGACGCCGCAGGCAACCAGCGCACGCAAGACTACAGCTTCACCCTGGACAGCACAGCGCCCACCCCAGCAGCTCTCACCCTGGTGTGCGACAGCGGCAGCCAAGGCGCTGACAAACTCACGAACAACGGCAACATCAACGTGGCTGCCGAAGCCGGTGCCACACTGGAATACAGCACCAACGGCACCACTTGGGGCACGACCTTTGTCGCCAGCGAAGGCGCTAACACGGTCAGCGTGCGCGTCACCGACCAGGCAGGCAACGTCAGCAACACCTCCAGCCTGAGCTTCACCCTGGACAGCGCAGCCCCCACAGCGCCCACCGTGGGCCTGGTGTGCGACAGCGGCAGCATCACGGGCTCTGGCACAGACAAACTCAGCAACATCGGCACCCTGAGCCTCAGCAGCGTGGAAGCAGGCGGCCAGCTTGAATACAGCACCAACGGCGTGAACTGGGCGACCACCTTTGCAGCGGCTGAAGGCTCCAACAACGTGCAAGTGCGCGTGACCGATGCTGCAGGCAACCTGGGCGCAGTCACCCACTACAGCTTCACCCTGGACACCCAAGCGCCCGATGCGCCCGTGTTGGTCCTGGTGTGCGACAGCGGTGCACTCGGCACCGACAAGATCACCAGCGATGGCCGCTACAGCGTCACGACATCCGAAGCAGGTGCCACACTCCAATACAGCACAGACGGCGTCGGCTGGGGCACCACCTTCACAGCCGCCGAAGGCAGCAACACCGTCAAGGCGCGGGTCATTGACGCGGCAGGCAACGCAGGCGCAGCCAGCACCCTGAGCTTCACACTGGACACTGTTATCTCCAAACCCACCGTGGCGCTGGCCTGCGACAGCGGCACCAGCAGCAGCGACGGCATCACCCGCAACGGCGGGCTGAACCTGAACAGCATCGACAGCGACGCACAGGTGCAGTACAGCACCGACGGCCAAACCTGGACCAGCAGCTTCACGGCGGTGGAGGGCACCAACAGCGTGACCCTCAAAGTGACAGACGCAGCGGGCAACGTGGCCACGTCAGACACGCTGAGCTTCACACTGAACGCAGCAGACGCGGTCTTCACTGCCCAACTGGATCTGTCCAGCAACAGCGGCAGCCAGACCGACTTATTGACCCAGGACCTGACCCCCACGATCAGTGGCACCGGCACAGAGGGTGACATCATCCAAGTCACCATGCCCGGCACAGGCGAGATCCTGAGCATCACGGTGGCTGCAGACGGCAAGTGGAGCGTGACCGCCAGCACCGACATCGCCAGTGGCACGGTCAGCGTGACCGCAAGCAATGCCGCAGGCGTGGTGAGTGCGGCCAAGACACTGACGCTGCAAATCGACGCCAGCATTGCCACTCCGGTGCTCAGCCTGATCAGCGACACTGGATCGAACAGCACCGACAAAGTCACCAGCAACAGCGCCTTCAGTGTCAGCGCAGACAGCGACAGCCTGCTGGAATACAGCACCAACGGCACAACGTGGGCCACCACCTTCACAGCCGCAGAGGGTGCCAACACGGTCCAAGTGCGCGCTACGGATGCGGCAGGCAATGTGGCCACCTCAGCTGCCTTCAGCTTCACCCTGGACAGCCAGACCAGCGCCTTCACGGTAGCTCTGAGTTGTGACAGCGGCAGCACAGGCGACAAACTCAGCCGAGACGCCACCCTGGTCATCACCGGCGCAGAAGCCGGTGCCAGTATCGAATACAGCACCAACAGCACCACCTGGACCAGCACCTACACCGCAGCCGAAGGCCTGAACAACGTCAAAGTGCGCGTCATGGACGCCGCAGGCAACCAGCGCACCCAAGACTACAACTTCACCCTGGACAGCACAGCGCCCACCCCAGCCGTGCTCACCCTGGTGTGTGACAGCGGCAGCCAAGGCGCTGACCAACTCACGAACAACGGCAACATCAACATTGCCGCCGAAGCCGGTGCCACCCTCGAATACAGCACCAACGGCACCACCTGGGGCACAACCTTCACAGCCGCAGAAGGCACCAACACGGTCAGCGTGCGCGTCACCGACCAAGCAGGCAACGTCAGCGCGACTTCCAACCTGAGCTTCACCCTGGACAGCGCAGCCCCCACAGCGCCCACCGTGGGCCTGGTGTGCGACAGCGGCAGCATCACGGGCTCTGGCACAGACAAGATCACGAGCACAGGCACCCTGAGTCTGAGCAGCGTAGAAGCGGGCGGTCAGCTCGAATACAGCACCAACGGCGTGAACTGGGCCACCACCTTCGCAGCTGCCGAAGGCGTGAACAACGTCAAAGTGCGCGTGACCGATGCCGCAGGCAATCTGGGCGCAGTCACCAACTACAGCTTCACCCTGGACACCCAAGCACCCGATGCGCCCGTGTTGGTCCTGGTGTGCGACAGCGGCCTACTTGGCACCGACAAGATCACCAGCGATGGCCGCTACAGCGTCACGACCTTGGAAGTGGGCACCACGCTGCAATACAGCACAGACGGCGTCGGATGGGGCACGACCTTCACAGCCGCCGAAGGCAGCAACACCGTCAAGGCGCGGGTCATCGACGCAGCAGGCAACGCAGGCGCAGCCAGCACCCTGAGCTTCACGCTGGACACGGTCATCAGCAAGCCCACCGTGGCGCTGGCCTGCGACAGCGGCACCAGCAGCAGCGACGGCATCACCCGCAACGGCGCGCTGAACCTGAACAACGTGGACAGCGACGCGCAGGTGCAGTACAGCACCGATGGCCAAACCTGGACCAGCAGCTTCACAGCCGTGGAGGGCACCAACAGCGTGACCCTCAAAGTCACAGACGCAGCGGGCAACGTGGCCACGTCAGACACGCTGAGCTTCACACTGAATGCAGCAGACGCGGTGTTCACCGCCCAACTGGACCTGTCCAGCAACAGCGGCAGCCAGACCGATCTGCTGACCCAGGACCTGACCCCCACGATCAGCGGCACCGGCACAGAGGGTGACATCATCCGTGTGACCATGCCCGGCACAGGCGAGATCCTGAGCACGACGGTGGCCGCTGATGGCAAGTGGAGCGTGACCCCCAGCACCGATGTGGCCAGCGGCACCGTGAGCGTGACCGTAAGCAATGCCGCAGGCGTGGTGAGTGCAGCCAAAACCTTGGCCCTGCAAATCGACGCCAGCATCACCACCCCCGTACTCAGCCTGATCAGCGACACGGGATTGAACAGCACCGACAAAGTCACCAGCAACGGCACATTCACCGTCAGCGCAGACAGCGACAGCTTGCTGGAATACAGCACCAACGGCAGCACCTGGACCAGCTCATATGCAGCAGTAGAAGGTGCCAACACCGTCCAAGTGCGCGCTACGGATGCCGCAGGCAATGTGGCCACCTCCAGCGCCTTCAGCTTCACGCTG
Source organism: Limnohabitans planktonicus II-D5 (assembly GCF_001270065.2). GTDB lineage: Bacteria > Pseudomonadota > Gammaproteobacteria > Burkholderiales > Burkholderiaceae_C > Limnohabitans_A > Limnohabitans_A planktonicus. Next base: position 4,041 of record NZ_LFYT02000057.1, on the reverse strand, counting down.
GACAGCCAGACCAGCGCCTTCACAGTCTCCTTGAGCTGCGACAGCGGCACCACAGGCGACAAACTCAGCCGAGACGCCACCCTGGTCATCACCGGCGCAGAAGCGGGTGCCAGCGTGGAATACAGCACCAACGGCAGCAGCTGGACCAGCACCTACACAGCAGCTGAAGGCCTGAACACCGTCAAAGTGCGTGTGATGGACGCCGCAGGCAACCAGCGCACCCAAGACTACAGCTTCACCCTGGACAGCACAGCGCCCACCCCGGCCGTGCTCACCCTGGTGTGCGACAGCGGCAGCCAAGGCGCAGACAAGCTCACGAACAACGGCAACATCAACGTGGCCGCCGAAGCCGGTGCCACCCTCGAATACAGCACCAACGGCACCACCTGGGGCAGCACCTTTGCCGCCAGCGAAGGCGCTAACACGGTCAGCGTGCGCGTGACCGACCAGGCAGGCAACGTCAGCGCGACATCCAGCCTGAGCTTCACGCTGGACAGCGCATCCCCCACAGCCCCCACCGTGGGCCTGGTGTGCGACAGCGGCAGCATCACGGGCTCTGGCACAGACAAGATCACCAACACAGGCACCCTGAGCCTGAGCAGCGTAGAAGCAGGCGGTCAGCTCGAATACAGCACCAACGGCGTGAACTGGGCGACCACCTTTGCAGCCGCAGAGGGAGTTAACAACGTGCAAGTGCGCGTGACCGATGCCGCAGGCAACCTGGGCGCAGTCACCACCTACAGCTTCACGCTGGACACCCAAGCACCCGATGCGCCCGTCCTTGGCCTGGTGTGCGACAGCGGTGCTTTGGGTACCGACAAGATCACCAGCGATGGCCGCTACACCGTCACGACATCCGAAGCAGGTGCCACGCTGCAATACAGCACAGACGGCGTCGGGTGGGGTACCACCTTCACAGCCGCCGAAGGCAGCAACACCGTCAAGGCGCGGGTCATCGATGCAGCAGGCAACGCAGGCGCAGCCAGCACCCTGAGCTTCACGCTGGACACTGCTATCTCCAAACCCACCGTGGCGCTCAGCTGCGACAGCGGCACCAGCAGCAGCGACGGCATCACCCGCAACGGCGCGCTGAACCTGAACAATGTGGACAGCGGCGCACAGCTGCAATACAGCACCGACGGCCAAACCTGGACCAGCAGCTTCACAGCCGTGGAGGGCACCAACAGCGTGACCCTCAAAGTGACAGACGCAGCGGGCAACGTGGCCACGTCAGACACGCTGAGCTTCACACTGAATGCAGCAGACGCGGTGTTCACCGCCCAACTGGACCTGTCCAGCAACAGTGGCAGCCAGACCGATCTGCTGACCCAGGACCTGACGCCCACGATCAGCGGCACAGGTACTACGGGCGACATCATCCGTGTGACCATGCCCGGCACAGGCGAGATCCTGAGCACGACGGTGGCCGCTGATGGCAAGTGGAGCGTGACCGCCAGCACCGATGTGGCCAGCGGCACCGTGAGCGTGACCGTAAGCAATGCCGCAGGCGTGGTGAGTGCAGCCAAAACCTTGGCCCTGCAAATCGACGCCAGCATCACCACCCCCGTACTCAGCCTGATCAGCGACACGGGATTGAACAGCACCGACAAAGTCACCAGCAACAGCGCCTTCAGTGTCAGCGCAGACAGCGACAGTCAGCTGGAATACAGCACCAACGGCACAACGTGGGCCACCACCTTTGCAGCCGCAGAGGGTGCCAACACCGTGCAAGTGCGCGCTACGGATGCGGCAGGCAATGTGGCCACCTCGGCTGCATTCAGCTTCACCCTGGACAGCCAAACCAGCGCCTTCACCGTGGCGCTCAGCTGCGACAGCGGCACGGCCAGCGACAAACTCAGCCGAGACGCCACCTTGGTCATCACCGGCGCAGAAGCCGGTGCAGACATCAGCTACAGCACCAATGGCAGCACCTGGACCAGCACCTACACAGCAGCCGAAGGCCTGAACACCGTCAAAGTGCGCGTCATGGACGCCGCAGGCAACCAGCGCACCCAAGACTACAGCTTCACCCTGGACAGCACAGCGCCCACCCCGGCCGTGCTCACCCTGGTGTGCGACAGCGGCAGCCAAGGCGCTGACAAACTCACGAACAACGGCAACATCAACGTAGTCGCCGAAGCCGGAGCCACGCTGGAATACAGCACCAACGGCACCACCTGGGGGACAACCTTCACAGCCGCAGAAGGCGCCAACACGGTCAGCGTGCGCGTCACCGACCAGGCAGGCAATGTCAGTGAGGCATCGAGCCTGAGCTTCACCCTGGACAGCGCAGCCCCCACAGCCCCCACTGTGGGCCTGGTGTGCGACAGCGGCAGCAGTACAGGTGCAGGGACAGACAAACTCAGCAACATCGGCACCCTGAGCCTCAGCAGCGTGGAAGCAGGCGGCCAGCTTGAATACAGCACCAACGGCGTGAATTGGGCGACCACGTTCGCAGCTGCCGAAGGCGTGAACAACGTCAAAGTGCGCGTGACGGACGCCACAGGCAACACCGGTGCTGTGGCCACCTACAGCTTCACCCTGGACACCCAAGCGCCCGATGCGCCCGTGTTGGGCTTGGTGTGCGACAGCGGCGCACTTGGCACCGACAAAATCACTCAAACCGGCAACCTCACCGCGTCCTCCCTGGAAGCCGGTGCCACGCTCCAATACAGCACCAACGGCACAGCCTGGGGCAGCACCTTTGCAGCGGGCGAGGGCAGCAACACCGTCTACGCACGCGTGGTCGATGCCGCAGGCAACACCGGCGCGGCCAGCCAACTGGTGTTCACCGTGGACACCTTCATCGTCAAACCGATCCTGACTCTCGCCTGCGACACCGGCACCCCGGGCGACCTGGTCACCATCGACGCCAGCCTGAACGTCCCTGGAAGCGCCACCGGCTCGGCCATAGAAGCCGGTGCCGTGGTCGAATACAGCACCAACGCCAGCAGCTGGACCAACACCTACAGCGCCATAGAAGGCAGCAACACCGTCTACGCACGGGTCCGGGACGCGGCAGGCAACATCGCCGTCTCCGACGTCCTCCGATTTGTGCTCAACACCAAGGCAGGCACCTTCACCGCAGGTCTGGACAACAACAGCAACAGCGGCGCCCTGACGGACCTGAGCACTTATTACGACACCCCCACCATCACCGGCAGCGGCTCAGAAGGCGACCGCATCAAAGTGACCATGCCCGGCACCGGCGAAGTGCTCACCACCGTGGTCGACAACAACGGCCTGTGGTCCGTCACGCCCACGCTGGCCATTGCCTCGGGCAATGTGCAAATCGAACGCACCTTGCAAGCGGGCAACGCGGTAGACGCCACCATCAACCTGGCGGTGGTCATCGACCAAACCGTGGCCTCACCCGCCGTCAGCTTGCTGTGCGACACCGGACGCAGCCAAAGCGACAAGATCAGCACCGTAGGCAACCTGAACATTGGGCTCATCGAAACAGACGCCTTGGTCGAATACAGCACCGACGGCAGCACCTGGAGCAGCACCTTCACGGCGCAAGAAGGCGCCAACACCGTGCAAGTGCGCCAAACCGACAAAGCCAACAACACCAGCACCCCCACCGTCTTCAGCTTCACGGTGGACACCGGCAAACCCGTGCCCACCGTCAGCATCACGGCCATAGGCGGCGACGATGCCGTGGGCCCGGCCGATGCGGCCCACCTGCAAACCACCATCACTGGCGCTGCACTGGGGGCCAGCGAAGGCGATCTGGTGCAAATTGCCGTGAACGGCCACACCTTCAGCGGCACCGTCAACGCCGTGGGCAGCTACAACATCAGCATCGACACGGCCGACCTGGTGGCCGATTCGGACAAAACACTGGAAGTGCTGCTCAACGCCAGCGATGCCGCAGGCAACCAAGCCAGCACCTCGGCCAGCCGCAGCTACAGCGTGGACACCTCTGCGCCGCAAGTGCAAAGCATCGCGCTGGACAAAACACTGCTCAAAGCAGGCGACAGCGCCACCGTCACCATCCGCTTCTCAGAAAAAGTCATCGCCTTTGATGTGGGCGATCTG
>NZ_LFYT02000056.1 GCF_001270065.2 Limnohabitans planktonicus II-D5 | reverse complement strand
CGTAACATCCTCGCGCTTTGCAAGCATTGGCCCGTCAAGCCCTGCGTGGCGCTGAGTTGGGGTTACAAAACGAATGGCACTGTGCCTGTGCTCGGTGTTGTACCAATGGACCAAATCTGTCACCCAGCGGCGCGCATGCAAGATGTCGGTAAAGGGCCCCAGAGGTAGCTGCGGGCGGAACTTGAGAGTTCGGAACAGCGATTCCGAGTAGGGGTTGTCATTGCTGACTGAGGGCCGACTGCGCGAAGGCGTGATACCCAAGCGCCACATTGTCGCCAGCATGGTCTCACCCTTCATCGGCGAGCCATTGTCTGAATGCACCGTGAGCTGCCCTTCGGGAATGCATTGGCGCTCGCAGATATCACGAAGCAAATCGGCGGCCAGCTGTGCGCTCTCACAATCAAATACCTGCCAGCCGACAATTTTTCGGCTGAAGATATCCACAAAAAGGTAGAGGTAGAAATGCATTCCTCGCACCTGAGTGGGCAAATAGGTAATGTCCCAACAATAGACTTGATCGGGCTCGGTAGCGACCAATGCGCGCGGCTTGCTCACCTTGCGCGGCACACGCTCCAGGCGGCGATGGCCCATCTGCTGGGCGCAATGGAGCAGTCGGTACATCGTCGATTCACTGCACACGTACTTGCCCTGGTCGGCCAAGCGAGGCACGATTTGGCTGGGTGGCAAATCTTTGAACTCCTCGCTGTTAAGCACGCTCATCGCGGCCTCTCGCTCAGCTTGACTGAGCTGGTTTGGCGGCACGCTGTGCGCACGTAGCGTGCTGACACGCCGGTCTCCTTCGTGCCCACAAGGGTGTACCCAGCGCTGCAAGGTGCGAACGCTCATGCCAATTTGGGCGCAGGCCTGTTGAGCGCGGGCACCATCAGCGATAGCCTGCTCGATCAATGGCAAAAGGATTTGGCGCTGTAGGGTGGAGTTCATCATGCCTCGTCCGCCCACAGCGCCTGGAATTTTTTTTTCAATATCAGCAGTGCTGCAGCCTCCGCTAAAGCTTTGTCCTTGCGACGCAATTGCCGCTCCAGCTGATCGTGTTTGCCCTGCAGCTCTCGCATGGCACCCAGATTTTGCTTGGCGCTGGGCTCGCTCATTGCACAAAAGGCATCACGCCAAGTCTGCAGCTGGTGTGCGTACAGCCCCTTGTGGCGGCACCAAGCATGCAGATCATCACCCACGAGCAGATGGCTTTCGTTAAGCGCTTGAAGGCGTTCGCGGGGGGCCCAAGCTTGGGCAGAAAGTTCGCCGTGCAAAGGGTGGGCTACATGGGGCCCCCCCCTTGCAGCTTTGGCGGCATCTCGGCGCCAACCCTTCAAGGTTGTCAGAGGAACATTCAGTTCAACTGCAACGCTGACCAGAGTTTGATCGCCGCGCTCGCGAGCCTTACGCAATGATTGTTCAATAAATTCAGTGGGATACGGAGCATGTTTCATTATTTATCGCCTCAGCGGAGAGTCCGCTTGGAAAAAGAAGAGAGACGACAACTAGTCTGACACAGGGGGGTCTTCGACCGCCGACCTACGCATACCGCGCCCGCCGTAGGTCGGTGGCTTTAGCTCCGACGTTTGTCCACTTCGGCACAGGCCCCATGTCGGGGTCTTCGACCACCGACCTACGCATACCGCGCCCGCTGTAGGTCGGTGGCTTTAGCTCCGACGTTTGTTCGCTTCGGCACAGGCCCCATGTCGGGGTCTTCGACCACCGACCTACGCATACCGCGCCCGCCGTAGGTCGGTAGCTTTAGCTCCGACGTTTGTCCGCTTCGGCACAGGCCCCATGTCGGGGTCTTCGACCACCGACCTACGCATACCGCGCCCGCCGTAGGTCGGTAGCTTTAGCTGCGACGTTTGTCCGCTTCGTCAGCGAACCTTGTTCAACAAGGCGGCGGTCGATGCATCCAGCCCGGTGACATCACCCGACACGATGCGGGCATGGATGTCTTTGGCCAGCACCTTGCCCAGCTCCACGCCCCACTGGTCAAAGCTGTTGATGCCCCAGACCGAGCCGCTCACGAACACGCGGTGTTCCTGCAAGGCGATCAGTGCGCCCAGACTGGCAGGCGTGAGTTCATCGAGCAGCAAGAAGGTGCTGGGCCGGTTGCCGGGAAAGTGCTTGTGACCGCCCTCGTCTGCCTTGCCCAGCATGAGCGCCTGTGCCTGTGCGATCACATTGGCCAACAGCAGCTCATGGTGATCTTTCAAACTGTGCGTGGGCTTTTTCACGGCAATGAATTCCAGCGGCACCACATCCGTGCCCTGGTGCAACATCTGGAAGTAGGCGTGCTGCCCATTGGTGCCCGGCTCGCCCCACAGCACGGGTGAGGTGCCATAGGGCAAAGCATGCCCGTTGCGGTCCACGCGCTTGCCGTTGCTCTCCATCTCCAGCTGCTGCAAATAGGCAGGCACCCGACGCAATGCGCTGTGGTACGGCGCAATGCTGCGGCTGGTGTAGTTCAAAAAGTTGCGGTACCAAACGTCGAGCAAGCCCAGCCGCACCGGCAAGTTGGCCTCCAGCGGCGCGGTCTGAAAATGCTGGTCCATCGCGTGCGCCCCGGCCAGCAGGTCCCTGAAACCCTGCGCGCCGATGGCGATGGCCACGGGCAGGCCAATGGCCGACCACATCGAATAACGCCCACCCACCCAGTCCCAAAAACCAAAGGTGGTGGTGATGCCCATCTCGGCCGCAGCGGCCACATTGGTGGTCAGCGCCGCAAAATGGCGCGACACATCGACTCCGCCCTGGCCCCGGAACCAAGCCAGCGCCGAGCGGGCATTGGTCATGGTCTCGATGGTGGTGAAGGTTTTGGAGGCGATCAGGAACAGCGTGTTCTCGGCCTTCAGACCACGCAGCACTGCTGCCAGCTCATGCCCATCCACATTCGACACAAAGTGAAAGCGCTTGCCCGGGATCACGAAGTCTTGCAAGGCCAGCACCGCCATTTGCGGGCCCAGGTCCGAGCCGCCAATGCCGATGTTCACCACGTCGGTGATCTGCGCATCGGCGCGGACCTGTTCGGCAAAGGCGAGCATGGGCTTCAAGGTGTCATGCACTTGCTTCAGAGGCTCGGCCAAATCACCCGAGAGCGAGCCTTCGGGTTGGCGCAAGAGCCAATGCATCACGGCACGGCCCTCGGTGGTGTTGATGGGCTCGCCACGGAACATGGCGTCGCGGTGCGAGGCCAAGCCCGTTTGGCGTGCCAGCTCCATCAACAGCGCTTCAGTGGCGGCATCGATGTGGTTTTTGGACAGGTCGGCAAAGACATGCGGGGCGGTCTGGCTCAGGGCATCTGCACGTTGCGGATCGGCCGCAAAAGCAGTGCGCAAATCAAAACCAGCAAAGCCCTGCGCATGCTGTTGCAGGTTTTTCCAGGCAGGGGTAAGGTCACAACGCATCGGGGTCTTTCAGTGAGTGGAGCGCTTTCAGGGCAAGCGCTCAAAGGGTTTTCCGTTTTTGCAGGTCGGCGGTCGAAGACTCCGACATGGGACGTGCGCCGCAGGCTCTATACGTCGGACTCTTCGAGTGCCGACCTACAGGGTATTCGTAGGTCGGCGGTCGAAGAGTCCGACATGGAACGTGCGCCGCAGGCTCTATACGTCGGACTCTTCGAGTGCCGACCTACAGGATATTCGTAGGTCGGCGGTCGAAGACTCCGACATGGGACGTGCGCCGCAGGCTCTAAATGTCGGACTCTTCGAGTGCCGACCTACAGGGTATTCGCAGGTCGGCGGCTTCAGCCCCGACAGCCATCACTTCGCGAAGCGACTGACAAACCGCAAGCCGTCCACAAAGGCTTGTCGAACCTGAAGGGACCGACCTGCAAAGACCCATGGGGTTTCAAACTTTCTTCATCAATTCTTCGAGCTTCACGGCATCGGCGCAGAAAGCACGAATGCCTTCGGCCAACTTCTCGGTGGCCATGGCGTCCTCATTGAGCGCCAAGCGGAAAGAAGCTTCGTCATAGCTCACAGCAGGCAAGTCCATGGCCTGCGCGGCTGCAGCGTCCAGCGCCTGGTTCAGCGGGGCCTCGGTCGCGGCCAGCTGCGCCAACAACTCGGGGCTGATGGTCAACAAATCGCAACCGGCCAGCGCCGTGATCTGGCCGATGTTGCGAAACGACGCGCCCATCACCTCGGTGGCGATTCCGTGCTTTTTGTAGTGGTTGAAGATGGCCCGCACCGACTGCACGCCGGGGTCGTTCGCGCCCGACTTGGCCGCTTCGTCCCAAGCAGCGCCTGCGGACTTTTTGTACCAGTCGTAAATACGGCCCACAAATGGCGAGATCAGTTGCACCTTGGCCTGGCCACACGCCACCGCCTGGCAAAACGCAAACAGCAGCGTCAAGTTGCAGCGGATGCCTTCGCGCTCCAGCTCGGCAGCGGCCTGAATGCCTTCCCAGGTCGAGGCGATCTTGATCAGCACGCGATCACGCGGGATGCCCTGCGCCTCGTACAGCGCCATGATGCGACGCGCCCGCGCCACGGTGGCGGCGGTGTCAAAGCTCAAACGGGCATCCACTTCGGTGGACACGCGGCCCGGAATGGTCTTCAAAATTTCGCAGCCAAAGCGCACCAGCAAGTGGTCCATCACCACGTCCAGCGGCAGGCCACGGTGGGTGGCCACGGCTTCGGCCAGCAAGGGGGCGTATTCGGGCTTTTGCACGGCCTTCAAAATCAAGGACGGATTGGTCGTCGCGTCCTGCGGCTGGAACTGGGCCAATTGCTTGAAGTCGCCGGTATCGGCCACCACGGTGGTGAATTGTTTGAGGGCGTCGAGTTGGTTCATGGTGTGTTGGATTTTCAGGGGTGCCAAACAAGGGTCAAAGGCCAGTGCTGTCAGCGCGGTCTGCTGTGAGTGCGTTCTGCCACACTCGCAGCGCCTGCCAAAAGACGGGGCGTAGGAATAAATGCAAAGTGCTTGAATTATCCGTGAAACAAAGTTACATTACAAATCAATTTTTCATGTAACTCAAGAACATCATGGCATTTGATCTGGTTTTTTTCGGCGGTACGGGCGATCTGGTTTGGCGCAAACTCATGCCCGCCCTGTTTCAGGCTTTCCGCCACGACACACTGCCTGAAGGCGGCCGCATCATCGGCGTGGGCCGTGACGACATGACGGACGAGCAATACCGCCAGCAAATCCAGTCACGCTTTGAGCAAGTCGAAGGCGACAAACGGCCCAACCCCGAAGAATTTGCCCGCTTTGCCAGCCTGCTGTGCTATGTGCGCATGGACCTGTCCAAGCCTGAGTCCTACGCGGCCTTGGCCAGTCGCCTGGCCGAGCGCGAAACCGACCATGTGGTCATGTACCTGTCCACCGCGCCCAGCCTGTTTACCACCGTGTGTGAACAACTTGCCGCCTGCGGTCTGAACACGCCCAAAACCCGCATCGTGCTCGAAAAACCGCTGGGCCACGACCTGGCCTCCAACCGCGCCATCAACCACGCGGTGGGCAAGGCCTTCAAAGAGCAACAAATCTTCCGCATCGACCACTACCTGGGCAAGCCTGCGGTGCAAAACCTGTTTGCCCTGCGCTTTGGCAACGCCCTGTTTGAACCCCTGTGGCGGCGCGAGCACATTGCCAACATCCAGATCACCATGGCCGAAGAGCTGGGCGTGGAAAAGCGCGGCGGCTTTTATGAGACCACCGGTGCACTTCGCGACATGGTGCAAAACCACGCCCTGCAACTGCTGTGCGCCATCGCCATGGAGCCCCCCATCAACGCCCACGCCGATGCAATTCGCGACGAAAAACTCAAAGTGCTGCGCGCCTTGAAGCGCTGGACCCCCGACACGCTCAGCCAACACGTCATCCGCGGCCAATACAGCGCGGGCAACGTGGAAGGCAAGGCTGTGCCCGGCTACCGGGAAGAGCCAGGCGTCAGCCCGCAAAGCTGCACCGAAACCTTTGTGGCCCTGCGCACCGAAATCTCCAACTGGCGCTGGGCGGGCGTGCCGTTTTACATCCGCACCGGCAAACGCATGGCCTCGCGTGAGGCGCACATTGAAATCAACTTCCGCCCCACCCCGCACGAAATTTTCAAAAGCCCGGTGGGCCAGGTCAACAAGTTGGTGATCCACCTGCAACCCAAAGACGGGCTGGAACTGCACCTGTTTGCCCAAGGCCAAAGCAAACGTGGCCAAGGCAGCGGCGGCGCCACCCTGAGCCCCGTGCACCTGGACCTGGACTTTGACAAACGCTTTGGCAGCGAACGCGTGGGTGCCTACGAACGCCTGCTGCTGGATGTACTGGACGGCCGCCTGAACCTGTTTGTGCGCAGCGACGAACAAGAAGAAGCCTGGCGCTGGGTCGAGCCCATCTTGCGCCACTGGAGCACCGACACCATCGGCCCCCGCCCCTACACAGCAGGCACCTGGGGACCCAGCGCCTCGAGCGCCATGATTGCGCGCGATGGGTTTTGCTGGTCTGAGGAAATTTGACCGTGCCTGTGTGACAAGAGTCCGACACAGTCTCACAAAAGACCCCCGCGGCCCAACCCACCACCAACCCGACCATTGCCCACAACCCCAAAGGAGACACCCATGCTCGACCGAATCAAAGCCTCCCTGTCCTCCTTGGCCCCCGCCGAGCAACGTGTGGGCAAGCTCGTGCTGGCCGACCCTCGGGCCTTTGCCAACTTGCCCGTCACCGAATTGGCCGATCGCTCGCATGTGAGCAAACCCACCGTGGTGCGTTTTTGCCGCAGCATGGGCTATGACGGCTTGTCCGACTTCAAACTCAAACTGGCCGGCAGCGTCAGCGAAGGCGTGCCCTTCATCCACCGCAGCGTGGACGCGGACGACAAGACCAGCGACATCGCAGTCAAGGTCATCGACAACACGGTGGCGGCGTTTTTGAAATACCGCAACGACGCCAGCTCATTCGCGCTGGAACACGCCGCTCAAGCCCTGGCCGCCACGCAGAAAACCAACCGACGCATCGAATTTTATGGCGTGGGCAACTCCGGCATCGTGGCGCAAGACGCGCAGCACAAATTCTTCCGCCTGGGTGTGAACGCCATCGCCTACAGCGACGGCCACATGCAGGTCATGAGCGCCTCCATGCTGCGCCCCGGCGACTGCGCAGTGATCATCTCCAACTCCGGCCGCACCCGCGACCTGATGGACGCCTGCGACATCGCCAAAAAACAAGGCGCCACAACAATAGTCATCACCGCCAGCGGCTCGCCCCTGGCAAGTGCCGGGCACATCCACCTGACGGCCGACCACCCCGAGGGCTACGACAAATACAGCCCCATGGTCTCGCGCCTTTTGCACCTGCTCATCATCGACATCCTGGCCACCACGGTGGCCCTGCGCATCGGCGAAGAACTGCAACCCACCTTGCGCGACATGAAAAACAACCTGCGCAGCAAGCGCTACACATAAAGGCCCACCTGTCGGTCGGCGGTCGAAGACCCCGACACAGCGCCTTGGCTGACACCCCAAACGTCGGACTCTCCGAGTACCGACCTACAAAACCACCGCCCCGTAGGTCGGCGGTCGATGACCCCGACACAGCGCATTCGCTGACACCCCAAACGTCGGACTCTCCGAGTACCGACCTACAAGACCACCGCCCGCCGACCTAACCAAATAACTCGCTGTGTGAGCCAAACCGGGCCAGTCTGAGCGTTTCTGAATCTGATTTTCGATAAATCAGTAGCAAATCAGGCCTGACATGACATTCCCGGTAACCCGCCCAATCACCACTCAAATCGTGATCGCGGTATTTGGCTTCAAGTGGCTGGTCTGTCAGCAAAGCCAACAGGACAGGCCTTATGTCTTCATCCAAGGTGGCACGATGTCTTCCCTTGGCTTCACGTTTGTAATCGCGCTTGAAAACAGTCGATCGGTCAATCGTCCGCATGCAAATCAGCCATCAGATCATCGACATTGACAAACTTCTTGCCCTTGCCTGATTCCAGTTCTGCAATTGCCTTGCGCGTTTTGGCATTGGGAACCTTGACGTCAAAGGGCAAACGTCGTTCATCTGCCACACGCAACATCAGCAAGCGGATGGCGTCCGAAATGGATAAACCCATGGCTTCGAGCGCAATCGCAGCGCGCTCCTTCGTGGCGCTGTCGATGCGGGCACGAACGTAAGTGTCAGCTGTAATGCTCATGAGGGCCTTCTATCAAACGATTGAAAAGCTCAATTGTAGTCACACCGCGACTACAACTCGTCCACATCGGACTCTGCGAGTACCGACCTACAAGACCACCGCCCCGTATGTCGGCGGTCGAAGACCCCGACACAGCGCCTTCGCCCACACCCGAAACGTCGGACTCTCCGAGTACCGACCTACAAAACCACCGCCCCGTAGGTCGGCGGTCGAAGACCCCGACACAGCGCCTTGGCTGACACCCGAAACGTCGGACTCTGCGAGTACCGACCTACAAGACCACCGCCCCGTAGGTCGGCGGTCGATGACCCCGACACAGCGCATTCGCTGACCCCCTGTGTCAGACTAGTTGTCGTCTCTCTTCTTTTTCCAAGCGGACTCTCCGCTGAGGCGATAAATAATGAAACATGCTCCGTATCCCACTGAATTTATTGAACAATCATTGCGTAAGGCTCGCGAGCGCGGCGATCAAACTCTGGTCAGCGTTGCAGTTGAACTGAATCTTCCTCTGACAACCTTGAAGGGTTGGCGCCGAGATGCCGCCAAAGCTGCAAGGGGGGGGCCCCATGTAGCCCACCCTTTGCACGGCGAACTTTCTGCCCAAGCTTGGGCCCCCCGCGAACGCCTTCAAGCGCTTAACGAAAGCCATCTGCTCGTGGGTGATGATCTGCATGCTTGGTGCCGCCACAAGGGGCTGTACGCACACCAGCTGCAGACTTGGCGTGATGCCTTTTGTGCAATGAGCGAGCCCAGCGCCAAGCAAAATCTGGGTGCCATGCGAGAGCTGCAGGGCAAACACGATCAGCTGGAGCGGCAATTGCGTCGCAAGGACAAAGCTTTAGCGGAGGCTGCAGCACTGCTGATATTGCAAAAAAAATTCCAGGCGCTGTGGGCGGACGAGGCATGATGAACTCCACCCTACAGCGCCAAATCCTTTTGCCATTGATCGAGCAGGCTATCGCTGATGGTGCCCGCGCTCAACAGGCCTGCGCCCAAATTGGCATGAGCGTTCGCACCTTGCAGCGCTGGGTACACCCTTGTGGGCACGAAGGAGACCGGCGTGTCAGCACGCTACGTGCGCACAGCGTGCCGCCAAACCAGCTCAGTCAAGCTGAGCGAGAGGCCGCGATGAGCGTGCTTAACAGCGAGGAGTTCAAAGATTTGCCACCCAGCCAAATCGTGCCTCGCTTGGCCGACCAGGGCAAGTA
>NZ_LFYT02000055.1 GCF_001270065.2 Limnohabitans planktonicus II-D5 | reverse complement strand
CACCAGCGCCAATGGCGTGGCAAAGGCCACCCAAAGCACCCAACTCTTTGGCTCCGACTCGCTCACCGGCGGCACCTTTGCGTTTACCGACAAAAACGCAGGCGGCAACAAAACCGTCAAGACATCGGGTGTGACCATCAACGACGGAAACAACGGTGCCAACTACACCGTCAGCTACGTGGACAACACCACCAGCAGCATCACCGCCAAAAACCTCACCGTCAGTTACAGCGCTGCAAGTAAAACCTATGACGGCAGCCGCACGGCCGCAGTCACCGCCAGCTCTGCCGATCTGATCAGCGGGGATATTGTGAGCTTTAACAAGACCAGCGCCAATTTCAGTGACAAGAACGTGGACACCAACAAGACCGTCACCGTGACTGGCTTGTCCATCAACGGCAACGATGCTGGCAACTACAACCTGACCAACACCAGCGCCACCACAACCGCAGCGATCAGTCAGGCGAGACTGCAAGAGGTCAATGCAGCTAAAACCTATGACGGCCAAAGCACCGTCACAGGCAACCAGCTGACCCTCATCAAAGGTGTGGGCAATGAGACATTCACGGCTGCAGCTACAGACACCGCCAGCATCACGGGCAAAGATGTGACAACAGCCAACAACAAGGTCACCAGCACATCGGGCTTGAACCTGACGGGTACTGCTGAGGGCACCTTGGCCTCGAACTACGACCTGACAGCCACGCCCGTGGCCAGCGCAGTGACGATCGCCCAAAAAGAAGTGGTCTTGTCTGCTGCCAAGACCTATGACGGCAACAAGAACCTGAGCGCTGCTCAATTGAGCATCACCACAGGTGTGGGATCGGAAACCCTGAGCTCCAGTGGTGCCACGATCAACAGCAAGAACGTTGCAGATAACAGCACCAACTTCGTCGATGCTGTGACATTGGTCGATGGTTCGGGTGTGAATGCTGGCCTGGCCAGCAACTACAAAGCACCGACACTGACGGTTCGGGACGGCGATAAAAACACTGTATCGATCAGCAAAGCCACACTCGCCTTGACGCTGGCTAACCAGACCAAGGTGTACGACGGCACCGACACCGCTGCCATCAAGGCCGGTGATGTCACTGCCACTGGCGTGACTGTGGGCAGCAACACCGAGTCAGCCTCGTTCAAAGCAGTCACGGGTGCATACAACAGCAAGAACGTGGCCAGCGCCAACGCGACCTCGGCCACCGTCTCGTCCACCAATGTGGACACGACTGCCCATGGCTTGGACTTGAACAACTACACCTTGTCTACAACGGGTGTAACGCAGACCGCAAGCAACAACACCAGCGCCATCAGCAAGGCCACACTCGCCTTGGCTCTGGCTGACCAGACCAAGGTGTACGACGGCACGGTCACTGCTTCCATCAAGGCCGGTGATGTCACGGCCACTGGCGTGACTGTGGGCACCAGCACTGAGTCCATTTCGTTCAAAGCAGTCACGGGTGCCTTCAACAGCAAGAACGTGGCCAGCGCCAGTTCGTCATCGGCCACCGTTTCATCCACCAGCGTGGACACCGCCACGGCTGCCCATGGCATGGACTTAAGCAACTACACCTTGTCCACAACGGGTGTGACGCAGATCGCAAGCAACAACGCCAGCACCATCAGCAAAGCCAATCTGAATGTCGCGGCCCAGACTGTGACCAAGGTCTATGACGGCACAACGGCTGCGACAGGCACAGGCACAGTGGGCACCCTGGCTGGACAAGCCGCAGGTGAAAGCGTGAACAGCGCTGGCACACAGACCTTCACCGACAAGAACTTCGGCATGGGCAACAAGACCGTCAAAGCCTCGGGCGTGACGATCAAAGACGGCTCGGGCGCAGACGTAACAGGCAACTACAACGTGGCCTACTCCGACAACACCGCCAGCACGATCAACAAAGCCGACCTGAGCGTGACCGCGCAAGCGGTGACCAAGGTCTATGACGGCACAACGGCTGCGACAGGCACAGGCACAGTGGGCGCACTGGCTGGACAAGCCGCAGGTGAAAGCGTGAACAGCGCTGGCACACAGACCTTCACCGACAAGAACTTTGGCGTGGGCAACAAGACCGTCAAAGCCTCGGGCGTGACGATCAAAGACAGCTCGGGCGCAGACGTGACGGGCAACTACAACGTGGCCTACACCGACAACACAGCCAGCACGATCAACAAAGCCAAACTCACCGTCACCCTGGCCGACCAATCCAAAACCTACGACGGTACAACAGCAGCCACCCTGGTTCCCAGCGCGTTCACCGTCAAAGGTGTGACCGTTGCGGGTCAGACTGAAACCGCCAGCGTGAATCAAACAGCCGCCTTGTACAACGACAAGAATGTGCTGGGCGCGAGCAGCGTCACGGCCATTCTGGTGGCGGGCAACTTTGCGGGCGCAACGGGTACGGATCTGAACAACTACATCTTGCCGACCTCGGTGACTGCCAATGGCTCGATCACGCCTAAGGTTGCGGCTGTGACGGGCACGGCCACCACAATGCAGGCAAATGGCACACTGCAAACGCAGTTGCCAGCAACCAAGTCGGGCTTTGTGGCAGGTGAGGACGTGACGGTCTCTGGCTTGGCCACAGGCATGATTGCGGGCACCTACAACTCGAACTTGAGCGCTGCACCTGCCAATGCGGCCACGGTGTTGAGCAACTACAACATGGCTTACACCAACGCAACGCTGAAGATCACGCCTGCCATCGTGACCAACAGCACCGTGGCGGTGGCCTTGGCCCGCACACCGACGCCGAGCAGCCGGTTGAATTTGTTGGGCTTCTCCAACACGAGTGCCCAGGGAGCTGCTGTGGCGGGTAACGTGTATTCCGGGGACGATAGCAAAGGTCTGCCGAGCGCTAAAGGCTTGTCGCCACAAACTTGCTCACCTGAGAACTTGCAGCAATGCGAGTGCCAGGAAGGTGGTGACAATGGCATAGAAATGTGCACGGCGACTGACTCCAAGTTTTGAGCGAAATTTGCAGGCTTTGTGCTGACGGATTTGATGATGGTTCGCTTGTTCTGAATTTCACGTTTGTCCGAACACGGGATCCCCGCTTTCGCTCGCGATGACGGGGTGTTCGGTATGGCGGGGAGGCTGCGACATGACGATCCAGAAGTGGTGGCAGTGCAAGCACTGGATGGTCACGCTCCGCTCGCCATGTCGGCCTATGGGTCTCGCCATGACCCACGCCGTCATCGCAAGCAGCTGTCTGGCCATACGCTTTCACAGCTGCAACGTCCATTCAGGCGTCAAAGGTCAAGGGCGGATGACGATCTCATTTTTGACGGAGGTCACGCCCTTGACGCCGCGTGCAATGCTTTCGGCCTTGTTGCGTTCCAGCGTGTTCTTGGCAAAACCCGACAACAAGACCGTGCCTTTCAAGGTCTCCACACTGATGGCGGCACCGGAGACGTCTTTGTCTTCAACAAAACGTGACTTGACCAAGGTCGTGATGCCTGTGTCATCGATGTAAGCGCCAACCGTTTGCTGCCCGCGAGACACCGCACAGCCTGTGGCAGCCAGAAGAACCAAAGAAGCGGCCAGCGCGGCCACGGTGTTTTTTTGAATCATGAAAAAGTCCTGTCGTTCATGCCATGAAAACGACCCAAGCCAAGTCGGGTCACAAGCTTGGACACACAGCACATTTGTCACCGAGTCCAAGTCAAACAGACTCTAGGCATACACCCACATGACGTCAGTGCGCGACATCACAGGCGCTGTGCTGATTCGCAGATGCTGTGCGTATGGTCACGGTGTCTCTAAAACGGTGTGACAGGCAACAGACATCATCGGCCGTAGTTTTTACAGTGAAAGTTCTTCTTTTTTTATTCACTGAAAAGGCCAACATGTCCGACCTCAAAACTCCTCAAGAAAAAATGTCAGCCGTGGGTGCTGACATCAGCGGCAAAGTCAACGATGTGATCGATGAAGCACGTCCAGTGCTTCACCGCATCGCAGACCGCGTCAGCGACACGGCGCAGGAATTGGCGCAAAAAGGCAAAGACGCTGCCCATGAAGCGCAAGAGCAACTGGAAATCGGTGCTCAGCGCGTGCGCGAAAACGCTGAGCATTACGTCCAAAACGCCCCCCTCAAATCCTTGTTGCTTGCAGCAGGCACGGGCGCTGCGGTGGCATTGGCGGTGTCTTGGTACATGAATTCCAACAAGCCTTGATGTTCAAGCTGCTGCTCAAACTCCTGGTGTTGCCTCCTGAATTGCTCAAAGTGCATGCTCAAGGTTACGCAGATTTGGCCAGCCAGGCTTGGGCTGATCACCTGTGTGCCTTGAAAAACCGTTGGGTGATGTATGCACTCAGCGCACTGAACTTGCTGCTGGCTTTGATTTTGGGTGGTGTGGCCTTGTTGTTGTGGAGTGCCTTGCCCCTCAACGACGCGCCCCATGCCTGGGTTTTGCTGGCCTTGCCATTGATCCTTTTAGGCTTGAGTGGACTGTGTTGGGTTTGGGCTCGCAGCTTGCGTGTACGACCACTCATGGACGACATCAAATGCCAAATTCAGCTGGACCTTCTGGCGATCCAACAAGCGCAAACGTCATGAGTCACGACTTGACGCCTGCGCAGCGTCTGGCTGTTTCACGCGCCAGATTGGTGGAGGCTTTACGCGACCCGGCGTGGCTGATTCTGGTGCAGCGCTGGCTCCAGGCCAAAGCCCGAGCGGCATCGCACCAGCCCCCAGCCGAACGCAACTCAGGACCGTGACGCCCGAAGCACGGAGGTCTTTTTGACCCACACCCTTTTCGACACAGGCATTTCGCCTATTTTTGGAGCAAGAGAAATGAAACGACTGATATTCAACCCACGGCCAGCACTGCTGGTCCTGACTGTTCTGGCCAGTGCCTTGGCACAAGCGCAAGACGACACCACCAACACAGGTGTATATGTAGGCATTGGCGCTGGCGAATCCAAGGGCCACTTTGACAGCCGCCGAAAGGCGCGAGAGTTTGGCGCGTCCACGAACAATATGACAGAAGACCACAGGGGCGCAAGCTACAAAGCCTTTGTGGGATTCCCCTTGAGCCCTTTCTGGGCGGTTGAAGCGGGTTATTTTGATCTGGGTCGTTTCGGCTACAGCGGCTCACCGGTAGGCAGCGCGTCGGCTCTTTCCCGCACCAATGGGTTGAACTTGGATTTGGTCGGCACACTGCCCATCACTGACCGCTGGTCCTTGCTCGGTCGTGTGGGTGCAGCCTATGCAGAAACCAAAGACAGTTACAGCAATGGAAGCTCGCAAAAAAATCGCGACACCCATTACAAATTCGGTTTTGGTACTCAGTACGCTTTCACGCCTGCTGTGACTTTGCGGGTGGAAGGCGAACGCTACCGCATCGACAAAATCCTGGGCAACCGCGCTGATGTGGACGTGCTGTCGCTGTCCCTCGTTTACCGTTTTGGCGGATCAACCCCCGCCACCAAAACTGCGTACACGCCCTATGTTCCGCCAGCACCCGAACCCGTGGTTGCACAGGCTCCTGTGGTGACGCCAGAGCCTCCCCCGCCTCCTCCTGCACCACTGCCTCCTCCACCCAAGCCTTGGGTCAAGGTGAAACTGGAGGCCGATTCCTTGTTTGGCTTTGACCAAGACAGCCTGCAATCCGACGGCAAGCAAGCCCTGGACAAACTGCTGCAGGAACTGAAAACCGTCAACGTCGAGGCGATCCAGATCACGGGTCACAGCGACCGTTTGGGCAGCAAGGCATACAACCAAAAATTGTCCACAAAGCGCGCCGAAGCAGTGAAAAACTACTTGGTGCAAATCGGTGGCATTCCTGACAACAAAGTCACGGCCACCGGCGTGGGCTCTAGCCAGCCCGACACCCAGCCTGGCGATTGCAAAGGCAGCAAGCCCACCCAGGCCCTGATCACCTGCCTGCGTGTTGACCGCCGCGTGGAAGTTGAAGTCTCAGGCTCGCAGCAACAACGCTGAGCGTCCTGATAAAAAGCCTGCACCTTTGACGAGGTGCGGGCTTTTTTCATGTCCAAACGCATTCCCGCTTGGAGAAGTTGTGGGTCGGTGGTGAAGGGTTTGCCTGTGGATGTTTTTATGGGGGGATGAACCTGCCCAAGATGCAGCAAGACGACTGCTGCACACCTGTGCCGTTTTCAGTGGGCGCTTAACGTTGGCATAGGCAGCCCATTCAAACCCACCTCTTTTTCAGCGTAAACATCACATAAAAACCGCACAAAAGCGGCCACTTTGCTGCTGACCAAACGGCGTGAGGAATGCAAGATCCAGATCTCTACGGCACGTTCAGAAACTTCACCCCAGCACACAAGTCTTCCTTGGGCGATGTCATCTTCAATGAAATTCCTCGCCAAAACCGCAGCACCAATGCCAACCATCGCGGCGTCTCGGATGGTGATGGGATTGGGCAGTCTGAGTACGGCGTGCCGATGAAGGGTCTGTGTGACTTCGCCGCTGCGAAGGGTCCATGTGCCAGTCTCCGGCATGCCAATGCCCACAATGGCGGGAACGCTGGGAGTGCTGTCTGTCCCAACAGCAGCTTTTGGAAAAGCCAGCGATGGGGCTGCAACGACCGCCAGCCTGTCGCGAAAGAAACACCGCCCCACCAACTCGTCGTCAGGCTTGGGGTTGACGCGGATCACGACGTCGTAGCCATCCGCGATCAAATCGACGGCATGGTCTTCGACCGTGACTTCCAATTGGACTTCAGGATAGCGAACTGCAAATTCGGCGGCCAATCGCCCCATAGCGGCATTGCCAAATGTGACAGGCGCACTGATGCGCAAGCGGCCCCGTGGCTCACTCTGCCCCTCGGTTAATTCTTGCGCTGCATCGGACACCTCTTCCAGCAAACCTGCCGTTCGGTTGTAAAGGGTTTTGCCCTCTTCAGTCAGCCGAAATGAACGGCCCACGCGCTCCAGCAAGCGCACCCCTAAACCCTCTTCAAGTTCGGCAACATGCCGGGATAAAGAAGCTTTGGAGCGGCCGCTGGCTCGACTGGCTTTGCCAAAGCCTTCGTGACGGGCCACCAGATTGAAGTCGGCCAGGGCCTGGAAATTTAAATGTTCCATTTTTGAGACTTAGTGTATTGATGTGGCCTATATATTTCAAAAATGATACAGCATACGATCCGTACATTGCACTTTTGCTTCATCACTTCAAAGGATTTATCGTGTCCACAGAAAAACTATTGAGCCCCTTCAACCATGGGCCATTTGAATTCAAAAACCGCGTATTCATGGCACCCATGACGCGCTCGCGTGCCCCGGATCGTGTGCCTAACGAGCTGATGGTTCAGTACTACACCCAACGTGCATCGGCCGGCCTGATCATCACCGAAGGCACCCAAGTGAGTGAGCAGGGCATCGGTTATGTGTTCACGCCGGGCATTCATACGCAAGCGCAAATTCAGGGCTGGAAACGTGTCACTGACGCCGTTCACGGTGCAGATGGCTTGATCTTCGCTCAGTTGTGGCATGTGGGTCGTGTCTCTCACCCTGCATTCCACGGCGGCAAGCTCCCCCTGGCACCTTCGGCCATTGGTTTTCAAGCACAGGTCTACACCCCACAAGGTCCGCAAGACACGGTGACCCCGCAAGCCATGACACTGGACGATATCCAGCAGGCGATTGCACAGTTCAAGGCAGGCGCACAAGCGGCCAAAGATGCAGGATTTGACGGGGTTGAAATCCATGGCGCTTTTGGATATCTGCCGGCCCAATTCCTGGAAGATGGCTCCAATCAACGCACCGATGAATATGGTGGCTCCATTGAAAACCGTGCCCGCTTTCTGCTGGAAGTCACCGATGCCGTGATCGCCGTCTGGGGCGCGGAGCGGGTTTCTGTGCGACTGTCGCCTCGCATTCCCTACAACGGCATGAGCGACAGCCAGCCAGAGCAAACCTATGTGTATGTGGTTGAGCAGCTCGAAGCGCGCAAGCTGGGCATTTTGCATTTCATGGAACCCGCGCAACTGCCTGAGGGCGTGAGCCCCTTGGCACCAAGCGTGCGCCAACGGTTTACCGGTTTGCTTTTGCTCAATACAGCTTATGACCAGCACAGTGCCGCAAAAGTCGTTGATCAAGGCGGTGCTGATGCCGTGTCGTTCGGGGCGCTGTTCTTGGCCAACCCCGATTTGCCCGAGCGCTTCAAACGCGGTGCACCGCTCAACCAGCCCGATCGCGCCACCATGTACGGCGGCCAAGCCCAAGGGTATGTGGACTATCCCGCGCTAGAAACTGAAGGGGTGTAAGGCATCAGCCTTTCAGATGCTCATTCACTCAGTAACCTACAACTCAGGAAAAACAGCAATGCAAAAATTCATGATCGATATTTTGTTGCAAGGCCTGGACCACGACACCCGCATGCGTTTGTTGCCCGCAGAGCAAGCCATGGTGAAGACTTGGGAGGAAGACGGCAGCCTGCTGGCCTCGTACATCAAACAAGATGCCGCGGGCATTTACATGGTTCTGCTTGCGCAAGATGCACAAGACGCGGACGCGAAACTTTCAAAGTTACCTTATTACCCGTACATGAAGATTGAAATAACGCCGCTGCGAGTGATGTAACACAGTCCCAAGGTCTGACTTCAATGATGTGTTGGACGAAGCCGCTACGCGGAGCGGGTGTGCCGCAACGGCTGTTGGTGAATTCGTAAGCTGTAGGCTCATGCCTCAATTGTGGGGCATGTGATCTTCAACTTATCTGGAGTTCGCCCATGTCGACGTATCCCGGTGGCTATGACCCCGCCATTTTCCCCGAACCATTTTCCAGCGCGTACCGCACCCACCTGCAACACCTCAAGCTCAAAGGCCTGCAGCCCAAGACCATTGACGCTTACGCCCGTGCAATTCGGCGCATGGGCGACTACTTTGATTTTGCAATTGACAAGCTCTCGCCCACGCAACTGACCCACTATTTCAGCGATCTTGTGGCCTCCCATTCTTGGAGCGCCGTCAAACTCGATCTTTATGGCTTCAAGTTCTTTACCTTACATGTGCTTGGCAAACCCTGGAGCAGCCCGAACTTCATCAAGCCCCCCAAGGTTCAGCGCTTGCCTGACATCGTTACCGTCGAAGAAGCGCAAGCTCTGTTTGCCGCCACTCGGGTGTTGAGTTACCGCGTGTTTTTCTTCACGCTTTACAGCATGGGATTGCGTCTGAGCGAAGGCTTGGCTTTGAAGGTCGCAGACATTGATGCAGTTCGCCAGCGCGTACATATTCGCGACTCCAAAGGTAACCGTGACCGGCTGGTTCCCTTGCCTGCAGCCACGCTTTTGGTGCTGCGCCGCTTTTGGGCCACGCACCGCAACCCCGAGCTGATGTTTCCCAATCGCCTGGGTGGATTGAAGGGCGCGCACGCGGCACGTACGCCGCTGGACCGGGGCGGCGTGCAAAAGACATTGCATCAAGTGGCCATCGATTGCGGCCTAAAAAAAAGATCACCCCGCACAGCCTGCGCCACAGCTATGCCACGCACCTGAT
>NZ_LFYT02000054.1 GCF_001270065.2 Limnohabitans planktonicus II-D5 | reverse complement strand
CGGTGGACAACGGCACACTGAGCGCCCTGAGCAGCACCGATGGCGGCAAAACCTGGGTGGGCACCTTCACCCCCACGCCCGGCGTGGCCGATGCCACCAACACCGTGAGCCTGACGAACAGCTACACCGATGTGGCGGGTAACCAAGGCACCAGTGCGCAGAGTGCCAATTACGTGATGGACCTGAAAGCGCCCAGCGCCACCATCGCGCTCAGCGACAGCGCCTTGAAAATGGGTGAAACGGCCACCGTCACCATCACCTTCAGTGAAAAAGTGCTGGGCTTCAGTCTGGCCGACGTCAGCGCGCCCAACGGCAGCCTGAGCGCCTTCACCGCGAGTGCCGACGGCCTGAGCTGGACCGCCACCTTCACCCCCGCCGATCAAACCACGGCCGCCAGCAACACCCTGACGCTGGCCAACAGCTACACCGACGAATCGGGCAACACCGGCAGTGGTGCCACTGCCACTTACGCCATCGACACGCAAGCCCCCAGCTTCACCGCCAAGCTCGACGACGCCAGCAACAGTGGCAGCCTGAGCGACCTGCTGACCAACGACGCCACGCCCACCATCAGTGGCACCGGCACGGCCGGTGACACGGTTGCAGTCACCCTGCCCGGCACCGGTGAAGTTCTGAGCGCCACCGTGGCCGCCAACGGCAGCTGGAGCGTCACGCCCACGCTGGCCATCGTCAGCGGCAATGTGAACATCACCGCCAGCGACGCCGCAGGCAATGTCAGCAGCGCCCAGACCCTGGCGCTGGTGGTGGACAGCACCATCGCCACGCCCACGCTCAGCCTGGTGTGCGACAGCGGGGCCAGCAGCACCGACAAGATCAGCCGCGACGGCACGATCAGCGTGAGCGCTGACAGCGGCAGTGTTCTGGAGTACAGCACCAACGGCACGTCTTGGACCACGACATTTGTAGCGGCTGAAGGTGCCAACACTGTGCAAGTGCGGGCCACCGACGCGGCAGGCAATGTGGCCACGTCCAGCGCGATGAATTTCACGCTCGACACCCAGACGCCTGCCTTCACTGTGGCCTTGGTGTGTGACAGCGGCGCTTTAGCCACCGACAGCATCAGCAAAGCCCCGGCGCTGGCCGTCACTGGCGCAGAAGCTGGTGCAGTCATCGAATACAGCAGCAACGGGACCGTCTGGGCCAGCACCTACGCCGCCACCGAAGGCGCAAACAGTGTGCAAGTGCGGGTCACGGACACCGCAGGCAACCAGCGGGCGCAAAGTTCCAGCTTCACGCTCGACAGCACAGCGCCCACAGCGCCTGTGCTCACCCTGGTCTGCGACAGCGGCAGCAACGCCACCGACAAACTCAGCCGCAATGGCCTGATCAGCGTGGCCGCTGAAGCCGGTGCCACGCTCGAGTTCAGCACCAACGGCAGCACCTGGGCCAGCACCTTTGCAGCGGCTGAAGGTGCCAACACCGTCATGGCGCGCGTCACCGACGCGGCAGGCAACATCAGCCAGCCAAGCAGCCTGAGCTTCACGCTCGACAGCACAGCACCCGTGGCACCCACGGTGGGCCTGTTCTGCGACAGCGGCACAGCCACAGGTGCAGGCACAGACAAAGTCAGCAACAACGGCACCCTCAGCCTGTCCAGCCCCGAAGCTGGGGGCCTCATCGAATACAGCACCAACGGCGTGCTCTGGGCGACCACCTTTGTGGCCGCTGAAGGCAACAACGCCGTCAAAGTGCGGGTAACTGACGCCGCTGGCAACCTGGGCGCAACAGCCGACTACAGCTTCACCCTCGACACCACCGCCCCCGGTTCACCGGTGCTCACCCTGACCTGCGACAGCGGTGCCAGCGCCACGGACCTGATCAGCAGCGATGGCGCGCTCAGTGTCACGGCAGAGGCTGGTGCTACCTTGCAATACAGCACGGACGGCACATCTTGGGCCAGCACCTTTGCAGCGGCCGAGGGCAACAACACCGTCAAAGTGCGCGCAGTCGATGCTGCAGGCAATACAGGCCCGGCCAGTAATCTGGGCTTCACACTCGACAAAACCATCGCCACGCCCACGCTGACCTTGGTCTGCGACAGCGGTGCCAGCGCTGTGGATACCATCACCCGCAATGGGGCCATCAGCGTGAATGCCGAAACGGGTGCCTCGCTCCAATACAGCACCAACGGCAGCAGCTGGGCCACGACCTTTGCAGCCATCGAAGGCACCAACACCGTGCAAGTGCGGGCCACCGACGCTGCAAGCAATGTCGCCACCTCCACACCCCTGAGCTTCACCCTCGACACCCAAACGCCCGCCTTCACTGTGGCCTTGGTGTGTGACAGCGGCGCTTCTGGCGCTGACAGCATCAGCAAATCATCGGCGCTGGTGGTCACCGGTGCCGAAACTGGTGCCACTGTTGAATACAGCAGCAACGGGACCGTCTGGGCCAGCACCTACGCCGCCACCGAAGGCGCAAACAGTGTGCAAGTGCGGGTCACGGACACCGCAGGCAACCAGCGGGCGCAAAGTTTCAGCTTCACGCTCGACAGCACGGCCCCCACCGCGCCCGTGCTCACCCTGATCTGCGACAGCGGCAGCAACGCCACCGACAAACTCAGCCGCAATGGCCTGATCAGCGTGGCCGCTGAAGCCGGTGCCACGCTCGAATACAGCACCAACGGCAGCACCTGGGCCAGCACCTTTGCAGCGGCTGAAGGTGCCAACACCGTCATGGCGCGCGTCACCGACGCAGCAGGCAACATCAGCCAGCCAAGCAGCCTGAGCTTTACCCTCGACAGCACAGCACCCGTGGCCCCCACCGTGGGCCTGTTCTGCGACAGCGGCACATCGGCAGGCGCATCCACCGACAAAGTCAGCAACAACGGTACCCTCAGCCTCTCCAGCCCCGAAGCTGGGGGCCTGATCGAATACAGCACCAACGGCGTGCTCTGGGCCAACACCTTTGTGGCCGCTGAAGGCAACAACGCGGTCAAGATCCGCATCACCGACGCCGCTGGCAATGTGGGCGCAACAGCCGACTACAGCTTCACCCTCGACACCACCGCTCCCGGCGCACCGGTGCTCACCCTGACCTGCGACAGCGGTGCCAGCGCCACGGACCTGATCAGCAGCGATGGCGCGCTCAGTGTCACAGCAGAGGCTGGCGCTACCTTGCAATACAGCACCGACGGCAGCAGCTGGGCCAGCACCTTTGCAGCGGCCGAGGGCAACAACACCGTCAAAGTGCGCGCAGTCGATGCTGCAGGCAATACAGGCCCGGCCAGCAACCTGGCCTTCACGCTCGACAAAACCATCGCCACGCCAACCCTCAGCTTGGTCTGCGACAGCGGTGCCAGCGCTGTGGATACCATCACCCGCAATGGGGCCATCAGCGTGAATGCCGAAACGGGTGCCTCGCTCCAATACAGCACCAACGGCAGCAGCTGGGCCACGACCTTTGCAGCCATCGAAGGCACCAACACCGTGCAAGTGCGGGCCACCGACGCTGCAGGCAATGTCGCCACCTCTGCGCCCCTGAGCTTCACCCTCGACACCCAAACGCCCGCCTTCACTGTGGCCTTGGTGTGTGACAGCGGCGCTTCTGGCGCTGACAGCATCAGCAAATCATCGGCGCTGGTGGTCACCGGTGCCGAAACTGGTGCCACTGTTGAATACAGCAGCAACGGGACCGTCTGGGCCAGCACCTATGCCGCCAGCGAAGGCCTCAACAACGTCAAGGTCCGCGTGAGCGATGCCGCTGGTAATCAACGCACGCAAGACTTCAGCTTCACGCTCGACAGCACAGCGCCCACAGCGCCTGTGCTCACCCTGGTCTGCGACAGCGGCAGCAACGCCACCGACAAACTCAGCCGCAATGGCCTGATCAGCGTGGCCGCTGAAGCCGGTGCCACGCTCGAGTTCAGCACCAACGGCAGCACCTGGGCCAGCACCTTTGCAGCGGCTGAAGGTGCCAACACCATCATGGCGCGCGTCACCGACGCGGCAGGCAACATCAGCCAGCCAAGCAGCCTGAGTTTCACGCTCGACAGCACAGCACCCGTGGCCCCCACCGTGGGCCTGTTCTGCGACAGCGGCACAGCCACAGGTGCAGCCACCGACAAAGTCAGCAACAACGGCACCCTCAGCCTCTCCAGCCCCGAAGCTGGGGGTCTCATCGAATACAGCACCAACGGCGTGCTCTGGACCAACACCTTTGTGGCCGCTGAAGGCAACAACGCGGTCAAGATCCGCATCACCGACGCCGCTGGCAACTTGGGCGCAACAGCCGACTACAGCTTCACCCTCGACACCACCGCCCCCGGAGCACCGGTGCTCACCCTGACCTGCGACAGCGGTGCCAGCGCCACGGACCTGATCAGCAGCGATGGCGCGCTCAGCGTCACGGCCGAGGCTGGCGCTACGCTGCAATACAGCACGGACGGCACATCTTGGGCCAGCACCTTTGCAGCGGCCGAGGGCAACAACACCATCAAGGTGCGCGCAGTCGACGCGGCAGGCAATACAGGCCCGGCCAGCAACCTGGCCTTCACACTCGACAAAACCATCGCCACGCCCACGCTCACCCTGGTGTGCGACAGCGGGGCCAGCAGCACCGACAAGCTCAGCCGCGACGGCACGATCAGCGTGAGCGCTGACAGCGGCAGTGTGCAGGAGTACAGCACCAACGGCACGTCTTGGACCACGACATTTGTAGCTGCAGAAGGCACCAACACCGTGCAAGTGCGCGCCACCGACGCGGCCGGCAATGTCGCCACCTCTGCGCCCCTGAGCTTCACCCTCGACACCCAGACGCCCGCCTTCACTGTGGCCTTGGTCTGCGACAGCGGCGCTTTGGCCACCGACAGCATCAGCAATGCCCCGGCGCTGGTGGTCACTCGCGCAGAAGCTGGTGCAGTCATCGAATACAGCAGCAACGGGACCGTCTGGGCCAGCACCTATGCCGCCAGCGAAGGCATCAACAGCGTCAAGGTCCGCGTGAGCGATGCCGCTGGCAACCAGCGCACGCAAGACTTCAGCTTCACGCTCGACAGCACAGCGCCCACAGCGCCTGTGCTCACCCTGGTCTGCGACAGCGGCAGCAACGCCACCGACAAACTCAGCGGCAATGGTGCCATCAGCGTGGCCGCTGAAGCCGGTGCCACGCTCGAGTTCAGCACCAACGGCAGCACCTGGACCAGCACCTTTGCAGCGGCCGAAGGTGCCAACACCGTCATGGCGCGGGTCACCGACGCAGCGGGCAATGTCAGCCAGCCAAGCAGCCTGAGCTTCACGCTCGACAGCACAGCACCCGTGGCCCCCACCGTGGGTCTGTTCTGCGACAGCGGCACAGCCACTGGCGCAGCCACCGACAAAGTCAGCAACAACGGCACCCTGAGCCTGTCCAGCCCGGAAGCTGGGGGCCTGATCGAATACAGCACCAACGGCGTCATCTGGGCGACCACCTTTGTGGCCGCTGAAGGCAACAACGCCGTCAAAGTGCGCGTGACTGACGCCGCAGGCAATGTGGGCGCCACAGCCGACTACAGCTTCACGCTCGACACCACCGCGCCTGGCGCACCGGTCGTGACCCTGACCTGCGACAGCGGCGCCAGCGCCACCGACCTCATCAGCAGCAATGGCGCGCTCAGCGTCACGGCCGAAGCTGGCGCTACGCTGCAATACAGCACCGACGGCACTTCTTGGGCCAGCACCTTTGCAGCGGCAGAGGGCAACAACACCGTCAAAGTGCGTGCCATCGATGCCGCAGGAAATGCTGGCCCGGCCAGCAGCCTGGGTTTCACGCTCGACAAAACCATCGCCACGCCCACGCTCACTTTGGTCTGCGACAGCGGCACCAGCGCCACCGACGCGATCACCCGCAACGGCGCCATCAGCGCGAACGCAGAAGCGGGCGCCGCCCTCGAATACAGCACCAACGGCACCGCTTGGACGACCACATTCACGGCCGTTGAAGGCGCGAACACCGTCACCGTGCGGGCCACCGACGCCGCAGGCAATGTGGCCAGCTCTGCGCCTTTGAGCTTCAGCTTGAACACGCAAGGGGCCGCTTTCACGGCCAAGCTCGACGACGCCAGCAACAGCGGCAGCACCGCCGACTTGCTCACCAGCGACAGCACGCCCACAATCAGCGGCACCGGCACAGCGGGCAACACCATCCAGGTCACCATGCCCGGCACCTTGGAGGTGCTCAGCGCCACCGTGGCCGCCAACGGCAGCTGGAGCGTCACGCCCACGCTGGCCATCGTCAGCGGCAACGTGTCCATCACCGCCAGCGACGCCGCAGGCAATGTCAGCAGCGCCCAGACCCTGGCGCTGGTGGTGGACAGCAGCATTGCCACGCCCACGCTCAGCCTGGTGTGCGACAGCGGGGCCAGCAGCACCGACAAGATCAGCCGTGACGGCACGCTCAGCGTGAGCGCTGACAGCGGCAGTGTGCTGGAGTACAGCACCAACGGCACGTCTTGGACCACGACATTTGTAGCTGCAGAAGGCGCCAACACTGTGCAAGTGCGCGCCACCGACGCGGCAGGCAATGTGGCCACGTCCAGCGCGATGACTTTCACGCTCGACACCCAAACGCCCGCCTTCAGCGTGGCCCTGGTGTCTGACAGCGGGGCTTTGGCCACCGACGGCATCAGCAATGCCCCGGCGCTGGTCGTTACCGGCGCCGAAGCTGGCGCCACCCTCGAATACAGCAATAACAACAGCACGACGGGAACCGTTTGGGCCAGCACCTACGCCGCGACCGAAGGCGTCAACAACGTGCAAGTGCGGGTCACAGACACTGCAGGCAACCAGCGTGCGCAAAGTTTCAGCTTCACCTTGGACAGCACGGCCCCCACAGCGCCCATCATCACCCTGGTCTGCGACAGCGGCAGCAGCGCCACCGATCGCCTCAGCCGCAATGGCCTGATCAGCGTGACCGCTGAAGCCGGTGCCACGCTCGAATTCAGCACCAACGGCAGCACCTGGACCACCACCTTTGCGGCGGCTGAAGGTGCCAACACCGTCATGGCGCGCGTCACCGACGCGGCAGGCAACGTCAGCTCCAGCAGCAGCCTGAGCTTCACGCTCGACAGCACAGCACCCGTGGCCCCCACGGTGGGCCTGTTCTGCGACAGCGGCACAGCCACAGGTACAGCCACAGACAAAGTCAGCAACAACGGCACCCTGAGCCTGTCCAGCCCCGAAGCTGGGGGCCTCATCGAATACAGCACCAACGGCGTGCTCTGGGCGACGACCTTTGTGGCCGCTGAAGGGAACAACGCCGTCAAGATCCGCATCACCGACGCCGCTGGCAATGTGGGCGCAACAGCCGACTACAGCTTCACCCTCGACAGCACCGCCCCCGGCGCACCGGTGGTCACATTGGCCTGCGACAGCGGGGCTTTGGGCACCGACCAGATCAGCCAGAACGGCACGCTCACAGTCAGCTTGCCCGATACCGCGCTGGCTTTGGAATACAGCACCAATGGCAGCAGTTGGACCAGCACCTTTGCCGCAGGCGAAGGCAACAACACGGTCAAAGTGCGTGCGGTCGATGCCGCAGGCAACCTGAGCGCCGTCAGCACCCTGAATTTCACGGTCGACAAAACCATCCACAAGCCCGTCGTGACACTGGGATGCGACACCGGCATCGTGGGTGACACCATCACCTCGCTGGGCGAGATCAGCGTCTCGAATGCCGACAGCGACGCCCAGGTGCGCTACAGCCGCGACAACGTCAGCTGGAGCACCACCTTTGCCGCCGCCGAAGGCAGCAACACGGTCTATGTGCGCGTCAACGATGCCGCGGGCAATGTGTCCACCTCGGATGCCTTGAACTTCTACCTCAACACCCGCGCAGGCACCTTCACCGCCCGCCTGGACAACGCCAGCAACAGCGGCAGCCTGAGCGACAGCCTGACCCACGACGACACGCCCAGCATCAGCGGCTCTGGCAAGGAAGGTGCCACCGTCGAAGTCACCATGCCCGCCCCCCTGGACGGCTCGGCCGCCGAAGTGTTTTTGACCACCGTGGACGTCAACGGCATGTGGAGCGTGACGGCGGGCAAACCCATTGCCTCGGGCACAGTCACCGTGGTCTACACCGAACCCAACAGCGCCGTCAGCAGCAGTGCGTCCATCAGCATCCTGATCGACAAGGACATCAGCACACCGGTGCTGTCTCTGGTGTGTGACACCGGCAGTAGCGCAAGCGACAAAATTTCGCAGGTCGGCAGCCTGGGCCTGGCCGGCGTCGATGCGGGCGTCACCATCGAGTTCAGCACCGATGGCACCGTCTGGACCAGCACCTACAGCGCCGCCGAAGGTGCCAACACCGTGCGCGCCCGCGTGCTGGATGGGGCAGGCAATGTGGCCACCTCCAACGTGCTGAATTTCACCCTGGACACCACCGCCGCCACGCCGACCCTGAATGTGAACGCGGTCACGGGCGATGACGCCATTGGCCCGCTCGATGCCAGCCAGGCAAGCACCATCTTGTCGGGCACCTCGACCCTGACCCAAGCGGGCGATCTGGTCACGTTGGGGCTGAACGGCCAGACTTACAGCGGCACAGTCGACGCCTTTGGCAACTACAGCATCGCCGTGGACACCCAGGACCTGGTGGACGACGCAGACCACAAGATCGACGCCCGCGTGACCGGCGTGGACCTGGCAGGCAACACCGGCACGGTCACCGTGGGGCACCTCTACAGCGTGGACGCTGTGGCCCCCTCGGTGCAAAGCCTGGTCCTGGACAAACCCAGCCTCAAAGCCGGTGAGACCGCCCAAGTCACCCTGACCTTCTCAGAAAAAGTCACCGCCTTTGACCTGGCCGACCTGAGCGCCGACAACGCCGTGCTCAGCCAATTGGCCAGCGCCGACGGCGGCCTGACCTGGACCGCCACCCTCACGCCGACTGCCGCCATCGAAGACACCACCAATGTGGTCAAAGTCCTGGCCACCTACACCGATCTGGCAGGCAACACCGGCCTGACGGCCCAAAGCAGCAACTACAGCCTGGACACCCTCGCCCCCAGCTTCACGCTGCAACTGGACAACGCCAGCAACAGCGGCAGTCTGGGCGACACCCTGACCAACGACAGCACCCCGACGCTCAGCGGCACCGGCAACACCGGCGATACCCTGAAAGTGACGATGCCCGCAACGGGCGAAGTGGTGTCTGCCACCGTCGCCGCCGACGGCACCTGGCGCGCCACACTCACCCAGGCCATCACCTCGGGCACCGTCAGCGTGATCGCCACCGACGCCGTGGGCAACACCAGCGCCGCCCAAACCCTGAGCCTGCAAATTGACACCAGCTTGCCCGGCAACCTCAGCCTGGCCCTGGTCTGCGACAGCGGCACCAGCAGCAGCGACAAGATCACCCGCACAGGCGATGTGACGGTCACCGGCCAGGACGCCGACACCACCGTGCAGTACAGCACCGATGGCAGCACCTGGGCCACCACCTTTGCCGCCACCGAAGGCCTCAACACCTTGCGTGTGCGCCAGATGGACGCCGCAGGCAACGTCAGCGCCACCAGCACCCTGGCCTTCACCTTGGACACCACGGCACCCGTGCCCACACTCAGCATCAACCCGATCACCGGTGACGATGCCATCGGCCCCGTGGATGCCGCCAGCACCACCACCAAAATCAGCGGCACCAGCACCGGCGCACGCCCGGGCGATGTCATCACCCTGGTGCTCAACGGTGTGAGCTACACCGGCACCGTGGACGTGGTGGGCGAGTACA
>NZ_LFYT02000053.1 GCF_001270065.2 Limnohabitans planktonicus II-D5 | reverse complement strand
GGCGTGATCGAGTGCGGCCCGGTGCCCTGCGCCAGCGATGCCCGGGCTGTTCGCTTGCTGGCGCTGCTGCACGGGCAGGGCGGCAAGGGCAGGCACAGGCCCGCCCACGGCCAAGGATCAGGCAGCCGCTGTGGTGTTGACCTGGTGCGGCTGCTGGTGGCCATGGCCTGCCCGGTAGCGTGATCGAGTCAGGCCCGGTGCCCTGCGCCAACGATGGCCGGGCGGGTTGCTTGCTGGTGCTGCTGCATGGGCAGGGCGGCACGGGTAGGCACAGGCCCGCCCACGGCCCCGGATCATGCGGGCGCTGTGGTGTTGACACGGTGCGGCTGCTGTTGGCCATGGCCTGCCCGGTGGCGTGATCGAGTCAGGCCCGGTGCCCTGCGCCAGCGATGGCCGGGCGGGTTGCCTGCTGGCGCTGCTGTGCGGTGCGGTGGCAAAGGTGGCACGGGCACGGGCAAGGCAAGGGCACAGGGACAGGCACGGCCCCAGCCACGGGCACGGGCGGGCAAGACCCCGGCCCGGATCAGGCGGGCGCTGTGTGATGTTGACCTGGTGCGGTTGCTGGTGGCCACGGTCTGCCCAGTGACGTGATCGAGTGCGCCCCGGTGCCCTGCGCCAGCGATGGCCAGCCCTTCACCTGCTGCGATGCCTTCGCCTGCCCTGATGCGCTTGACACCTACGCCCTACCCCGTGCCATAATCCGCCCAACCCCTGACCGGGGCCGGTGCTTGAAAACACCTTTTCAATAAGCGGCGCAACCTCCCCGATAGTGAGGTTTTGTCACGTCTGAACATGCCCACGCCACGGCGGCGGGGCTTTGGTTTTGGGCGGGATGGCCGAAGCGGCAACGCCCGGCGCACGTCTTATTGCGTGTTTTCAACATCCCGTCCACCCGCTGCGCTTGAAAACGTGGCGAGTGGTTTTAGAGTCTCAATAAGGAGCCTGAAGCCATGACACAAAACGTCATACACCTGACCCGCCGACCCAGCACGGCAACACCCACCACCCCGCAAGACCTGGCCAGCACTACGGCCGAAAACGTGGCCACATTGGCCGCGCACCAAGAGGCAGAAAACGCCCTGTCCATGGCGCTGCATTACCTGCGATCCAGTGCGGGCAACATCCCCGGCGCTACCCGCAAAGCGGTGCAGGCATTGGGCGCATTGAACCGCCTGAACACGGCTGTCCATACGCCTGCACCTGCTGGCGCTGGTGCCCGTGCGTTTGCATCGTTGGAGGGGTAAGCCATGACCGCAACAATTGACCTTGACCTGGTGGGCGGCGGCTTCACCGACATGGCTACGGGTATCAGTACCGCATTGAAATTGCTGACCATCCTTCAAGAGACAAACGAAGTGCCGGACGTGGCAGACGCCAACAAAAACCACGCCTTGGCACACACGCTGCATGTGTTGCTTTCCCGTATGGGCATGGTCAACGAGATCACAGGCAATGCCGTGATTCCCGGCCTGTTTGAACCCTTGGACGTGAACCGCTGGATGAATTTAGACATCCCCGGCGCTGCTGTTGGTTCCACCAAGTCAGAGGGGTAATTCATGACCACCAAGACCACCACCACACGCCGGGCCAGCAAGGCCAAAGAACGCCCGCCCACGGCCCTGATTGACGCCCTGCAAGCGGTGCCCACTGCAACACCACCCAGCCCCCGCCAACGCGCCCCACGCAAAGACCCGGGCCGGTGCGCTGTGCCCGCGCATCGTGAAGCGGCTGGGGTGCTGTCTGCCCGCTACACCATGCCCGATCACGAACGCGCTGTGATTGATGCAGCCCTGACCATTTTGGGCGGCTACCTGCGCCAGCCTGGGGCGGCTATGCACACGCCCGATGCGGTTCAAAAGTATTTGCGCCTGCACCTGGCCAACGAACGGCGCGAACTGTTTGGGGTGATGTTCATGGACTGTCAAAACCGGGTCATAGCCTTTGAAGTGATGTTTGTGGGCACGCTTTCACAAACGAGCGTTTACCCCCGTGAAGTGGTTTTAGCGGCCCTGGGGCATGAGGCGGCGGCTGTTTTCCTGGTGCATAACCATCCGAGCGGATCAGTGCAGCCCAGCCGGGCCGATGAACACCTGACCGCCACGCTGAAACATGCGCTTTCAGTCGTTGACGTGCGGGTGTTGGATCATGTGATTGTGGGCGGCGCTGCTGCGCTGTCTATGGCTGAAATGGGGTTGATGTGATGACCGCCAAGCCCAAAAACCAAGACCCTACGGCGGCTGTCCTAGAGGCCCACATTGTGGCCATTGGCGAACCATCGAACCCGCACAGTGCAAGGCGGGCCGAACTGGCGAGGCGCTTATTGGCTGACCCGGACATGTACCGGGTTTGGCGAGAACTGCGAAAACAGGATATCAACCCCTTGACGTTTTTGAGTTGGGTTCACAACTCATTCGACTACGCTGATTTTGAGGCGGTGCGCCAAAACCCGGGCGAAACCGGCAACCAACTGGACAAGATTGAACGGCTGTTGACCGACCTAAAAAGCGAGATCGAGCAAAGCCCCCTACCAAGGAATCAGGCCACGGCACAGATGGGCATAGATCACCCCAGCCTACCCCCTGTTGAGTTGTCTATTGGCTGGCACGGCATGAACCCTGAACATGATTGGATTGGCTACCCGATCAGCGTACACGGCGTTTTGTCGGTGGCATTGGGGATGCTTGCAAAACACCGTGAGCGCGAACCGCTGCGACTGGTGGCAAGGCAAAGGGGCCGGGGTGACAACGTGGAAATTGTGAGCTTTGTACGGCACATGGCCTACCTGTCCAAACACCACACGGGCAAGACATTGGCCGGTTCACTTGCCCATGTGACCAATGCAATTTATGACCCGGAGAACCCGCTAGACAAAGAAGCGGCCTCGGACATGATTAAAAAATCCCCAGCGGCTATACACCCAAAACCGAACAAAAAGGGGGGGCTTAAGACGGCCCAAATGAAGCCTTAAGCCCCCCCGTGAATCTCGTTGCACCTCAGAAGATCAGGCCAGAGCGCACCACTTCGGACGCCCTACCACTTCAAAGGATCAACATGAAAACGAACCACCAAAGCGCCCCGGCTTTGACCCCGCCCCCCCTGACGATGAAGCTTTTACGCCTGCATGGTGTGGAAGAAAAAACCGGGCTGAAAAAAAGCGCCATTTATGCGGCCATGGCAAACAAGGACGATCCCTTTCCCGCCCCTGTTCGCATTGGTGCCCGCGCTGTGGCCTGGCGCTTGGCTGACGTTGAAGCATGGATTGCAGGCCGCACAGAGGCAAGACCACAAGGGGGCGGCAAATGATTGACGCCCTGATTGCTGGACGCCTTCGCGGTGCTGTGGCGGTTCGCCAGTCCACCAACGGCAACACCTTCGCGACCTGGCGCATTGCAGCGGCGGGCAAGGATGGGGAGAGCCTGTTGTGTAGCTGTATCAGCTTTTCACAAAAGGCCATTGCAGCGATGCAAGCCCTTGACGATGGCGATTCTGTTGCCGTGTCGGGTGAGGCTTCGATATCTGTATGGGCAGACGCTCAAAAGGGCCAGTGCCACGGCCTGAACGTGCAGGTTTATGCGGTGATGACCGCCTACCACCTGGGGCGCAAACGCAAAGCGCATGAAGCGCAAAACGAGGGCAAGCAATGACCGCCGATCAAGTCGAAAAAATGCGAACCGCTGAGGCTTTGGAGTGCCTTCGCTGGGGCTTTGATGCCATGCGATCCACGCCACTGACCGCCACACACGGGGCGCGATCTGTGGCCCTGTCTGGTGACGGTGTGTTGACCGTGACCGACACCAAGACGGGCCAGCTTTTGGCTGTGTCGATGCCCGGCATGGTGTGTGAACTGGCCCCGGCCTTTGCGCCCCCGCCCAGCTTTGCCGAAGAACTGGATTGACGCCATGAAAAGCAACACTCCCAGCAACACCAAAGACCTGCAAGCCCAGCGCCTGCGCTTGCATGGTCTGGACGTGATCGAGGGCAGGCAGGGCGGCACGGCCTTTCAAAAGCTGGTGCTGACCCGTTCCACGGCAAGACCCAGCGCCAGCGCCCGGCGCTTGCCCATGCGGCGGTGATGTGATGGACAAGCCCACCAATACCCCGCCCCGCTACAACGGCATTGAAGGCCAGCGCCTGGCGATCCTGCACAGGCTGGCCAGCGGCCCGGCCACGGTGGCGCAACTGTCCACCGACTGCAACGCGCCCGATCCCCGCAAGCGTGTTTCTGAGCTACGGAGACACGGACACCCGATCAAAACCAACAAGACCGACCGCACAAACCCCGATGGTTCCGTGAACCGTGTAGGCGTTTACGTGTTGGACGTTACGGACAACCGGCAATGTGAATTGAACTTCAACCAATGACCCACCACCACACACACGAAACCACCCGGCAAGCCCTGGCGCATATCCCGGCAAATCTGCCCCGCGATGAATGGGCACGGGTAGGAATGGCGATCAAATCAGAATTCCCCGATGAAGGCGGTTATGACCTGTTCGCGCAATGGTCTGAAACCGCCCCGGGCTTCAAGGCCAGCGATTGCCGAACGGCCTGGAAGTCTTTCAAGGCGGGCGGGTCTGTGACCATGGGGTCATTGATCCACCTGGCCAAACAACACGGCTACACCTTGCCCAAAGACGGGCAGGCAGCGGCGAAGCCTTCGCCCGAAGTGCTGGCCCAACGGCAACACGATCAGGCCGAAGCACAGGCCCGAGAAGCCGAAGCCCAGCGCCAGCGACACGAAACGGCGGCTGCTGCTGCTTTGAAGGCATGGGAGGCGGGCAGCGAACAAGGCGAATCCCCATACCTGGTGCGAAAAGGCGTGAAGTCCCACGGCTTGCGCTTTGGTGCGGTGGACGGCGCTTTGATGATTCCGCTGTTCGATGCGGCGGGCAAGCTGTGGAACCTACAAGGCGTGACGCCTGAGGGCACAAAACGATTTTTGAAGGATGGCCGCAAATCGGGCCTGTGGCACATGCTGGGGGCGGTGCCTGCCCCGGCTGCTGTGGCTGGCGCTGGTGGCCGCGATGGCGATCAACCGGGCGAACATGGCGGCGATCAAGGCAGCGAACCAAGCGGCGACACCACCACCACCGACCGCGATCATGCGGCGGCTGTGCGGGTCATTTTGGTGGCTGAGGGTTACGCCACGGCGGCAAGTTTGCATGAGGCCACGGGCTACCCCTGCGCTGTGGCCTTCGATGCGGGCAACCTGGCCAAAGTGGCACACGCCCTGCGCCAGATGTACCCCGCTGCACTGCTGGTGCTGTGCGGTGACGATGACCAAGCCACGTACACCAAGACGGGCAGCAACCCCGGCAAGATAAAAGCCACGGCGGCGGCGGTGGCTGTGCAAGGTGTGGCCATTTTTCCGGCCGATCTGGCAGCGGATCAAAGCGACTTCAACGACATGCATCAAGCCCACGGCCTTGACGCTGTGCGTGACTGTGTGGTGTCTGCGATTACCGATCACGAACTGGCAACATTCGCCGCACAGGATGACGCCCCCGATGACGTACAGGACGCACCAGACGGGGCCACGCGCCCCGCAAACGCGCCCGGCAAGACCAAGCCCCCAGCACGTAAGAAAAAGCCTTCAAGCGGGGCCGGGGCTGGTGGCGATGGTGGCCACGATGACCACGGCGGCGGCGGTGCCCACACGGGCGGCAAACCTGCGAACGAGTGGGACAGATTCAGCGTGACCGATGACGGGGTGTTTTATGCCGGTGTGGACAAGGACGGCGAACCCACAAAGGCCGAATGGCTGTGCAGCCGTTTGGACGTGCTGGCCTTGACCCGCGACCAAGACGGCGGCGGCTGGGGTTATCACTTGCGCTTTGCCGATCCATTGGGACACGTCAAAACATGGGCTATGCCTGCCCGCATGTTGGCCGGTGACGGTGGCGAATACCGCGCCTACCTGATGGCGCAAGGTTTGAGGATTGGCACATCCCCACGCGCCCGAAACCTGCTGACCCAATACATTCAAACGCGCCAGCCTGAAGACTTCACCACCTGCACCGACCGCATAGGCTGGCACGGCCTGGCCTTTGTCTTGCCCCGTGAAACCATTGGTGATGAAGCCGAACGCATCGTGTTTCAAAGTGAACAGGCGATGGAAAACACGTTTTCAGTCAAAGGCACTGCTGACCAATGGCGTGACCGTGTGGGGGCGCTGTGTGCGGGTAATTCGCGCCTGGTGTTCGCTGTGGCCTGCGCCTTCGCTGGCCCCTTGCTGCGCCCTGGTGGCGTTGAATCGGGTGGCTTTCACTTTCGGGGTGGATCGTCTACCGGCAAGACCACGGCCCTGAAGGTGGCAGCAAGCGTGAACGGTGGCCCCAACTACCTGCAACGCTGGCGCACTACTGACAATGCCCTGGAAGCGATTGCAGCCCAGCACTGTGACTCGCTGTTGGTGCTGGATGAGCTGGCACAGGTAGACCCTAAAACGGCGGGCGAGTGCGCCTATATGCTGGCCAACGAATCGAGCAAGGCACGGGCAACCCGCAACGGCGCACCACGTCCCCGGCTGTCATGGCGGCTGCTGTTTTTGTCTGCTGGTGAATTGGGTTTGGCCGATCACATGGCCGAAGGCATGAAGCGGGCGCGAACAGGGCAAGAAGTGCGCATGGCAGACATTCCCGCTGATGCTGGCGCTGGTTGCGGCATGTTGGAAACCACGCACGGTATAGAGGGCGGCGGGCCTGCGTTTTCACGCCACATCGTTGAACAGGCGGGCCGCTGCTACGGTGGCCCGGGCCGCGCCTGGTTGCAATGGTTGACCGACAACGCCCACACACTGAAGGCCGAACTTCGCCAACGTATGCAGGCACTGCAAGCCCGCATGATTCCTGAGGCGGGGGGCGGGCAGGTTCATCGTGTGGGCCTGCGCTTTGCCCTGGTAGGTGCAGCGGGCGAGATGGCCACAAAGGCGGGTCTGACGGGCTGGGACGAAGGCGAGAGCGAACAGGCCGCGATCACCTGCTTTAACGCTTGGATGGCTTCACGGGGTGGGGCGGGTGACGGTGAAGTAACCGCCATGCTGCGACAAGTGCGGGCCTTCCTTGAATCGCACGGTGAAGGCCGGTTCACATGGTGGCACAGGGCAGGGGATGACCATGCAGCCAAGACGCTGAACCGGGCGGGGTTCAGGCGCATGGTGAGCGAGGACGGCAAGCCGATCAAAAACGATG
The DNA here is from genome assembly GCF_001270065.2 of Limnohabitans planktonicus II-D5. Classification (GTDB taxonomy): domain Bacteria; phylum Pseudomonadota; class Gammaproteobacteria; order Burkholderiales; family Burkholderiaceae_C; genus Limnohabitans_A; species Limnohabitans_A planktonicus. The sequence continues at coordinate 5,683 of NZ_LFYT02000053.1, read as the reverse complement.
CCGAACACCAACGGGAATACGGCGAGCGCATGGCGTCAACCATGGCCGAATCAGTCAGTACCGAATACTTCATTCACGCTGAGGTCTTCAAGGCTGAGGTTTGCCGGGGCTTTGACTTTGGCGCTGTGGCCCGTGTGCTGTCTGACCATGCGTGTTTGATGCCCGAAGCCAAAGGCCGCTACGACTGCAAACCCCGTTTGCCTGGGATAGGGCTTTCCCGCTGCTACCGGATCAGCCCCGCTATCTTTGCCCTGGACCTTTGAGACGGTTTGCAGCGCCCACGGTGCCCGGCCTTTGCTGGCCTGTGCTGGCGCTGCTGTCCGGGCCGGTGGCGTGATCCAGTGCCCACCGTGCCCAGCCCTTCGCATGGTGCTGTGTTGCAAGCCTGGGCTTGCCTGCACTGGTGGCCCGCCGATAGGGGGGGGCGGGCAGAACACCCTTCGCGCTGCAAATCTGAGGGCACGGACCCTGCACCATGCAAGGCAGATACCGAAGCCCACCATTGGCCACGCCTGCACGATCCAACCCAGCCCGATGCCCTGCGCCAGCCATGGCCGGGCGGTTTCGCTTGCTGGCAAGGGTACAGGCAAGGGGCACGGCCCCGGATCAGGCGGGCGCTGTGGTGTTGACCTGGTGCGGCTGCTGGTGGCCACGGCCTGCCCGGTGGCGTGATCGAGTGCAGCCCGGTGCCCGATGCCCTGCGCCAGCGATGCCCGGGCTGGTTGCTTGCTGGCGCTGCTGTCCGGGCCGGTGGCGTGATCCAGTGCCCACGGTGCCCAGCCCTTCGCATGGTGCTGTGTTGCAAGCCCGGGCTTGCCTGCACTGGTGGCCCGCCGATAGGGGGGCGGGCAGGAACACCCTTCGCGCTGCAAAGCTGGGGCACGGTCTTGCACCATGCAAGGCAGATACCGAAGCCCACCATTGGCCACGCTACACACACCAACCCGGCCCCGTGCCCTGCGCCAGAGATGGCCCGGCGGGTTGCTGCTGTTGCTGGCGCTGCTGTCCGGTGTGGTGGCAAAGGAGGGCAAGAGCACGGCACAGGCACAGGCACAGGCGGCGCTGTGGTGTTGACCTGGTGCGGAGGGTGGCCACGGCCTGCCCGGTTTGGTGATCCAGTGACCACGGCGGCAAGCCTTCAGCCGGACGTTACCGGACTTCAATTCAAATCCAAGTTAAAGCGGTGCCCGATGCTGTTGTGACTGTGTTGTGTTGCCTGTTTATTAAGCAAAATCAGGGGATAACTAATTTTCTGCTGTGTATAACCCTGTTTTTGTCCCCGCTGTCCCCGCTGCTCAAAAAGTGCGGGGACAGCCGCAAGCCCCTGTTTATGCGGTGTCCCCGTTGTCCCCGCTGTCCCCGCACAAAAAAACAAGGTGGGAAGCAAAAAAGCAGAAACGCCCGCCATTTGTTCCCCGGTTTGGCATGGGCTTGCCTGCACTGGTGGCCATGGGGAGGGGGGGTCAAATGTTTGAAGCTTGCAGCCCCGGAAACCGCACGGTTCCCCACGCGCGGATTTTTTAACGAATTTTTTGGGCTTTAACAGGGTAGACCCCAAGGGGGAGGGGGGGCCAAAAACTCTGAGGTCACAAGCGCCTAAACCGGTCGGTTCCCTTCGTTCGCAAAACCGCGAAATGGACAGGGGGGAGGGGTCAAGGGCCACGCCCACGCGATCCAGTCCGGCACGGATCAGGGCGGGCGCTGTGGTGTTGACCTGGTGCGGCTGCTGGTGGCCACGGCCTGCCCGGTGCGGTGATCCAGTGCCCACGGTGGCCAGCCCTTCACCTGGCGATGTGTTGCAAGCCGGGCCGGGCATGTGCCCCCACTGACCGCCCGATGTGCCCCCACGGGCAGGACATGTGCCCCCACCGACTGCCCAATGTGCCCCCACGGGCCGGGCATGTGCCCCCACTGACCGCCCGATGTGCCCCCACGGGCCGGGCATGTGCCCCCACCGACTGCCCGATGTGCCCCCGGCTGTGCCATTCGCTGGGCCTTGCTTGGGGTGCATTTGAAATGTGCCCCCACTTTCGGAAAATGTGCCCCCAAATGTGCCCCCATGTGCCCCCGGAAGGTGGCACACTTCAACGAACCACAATGGACAATGAAAACGGGTTTTCAGAGGGGAAATAAAAAAATCCGCACCGTGCTGAACGTGTGCGGATGCAGGTTTGGTGCCCCCGACAGTCATCGAATTTAGACCGCTAACCCGCATGGATTGGAGCTTTCGTTTTCAGTGTGGTCAAATGTGCCCCCAAATGTGCCCCCACACTGCGAAGGATACCCCCATGAAAATGACCGATGCGAAGCTACGGACCCTGACCCAGCCGGGTAAACATGCTGACGGTGCAGGGCTTTACCTGGAACTGACCCCAGCGGGCGGCAAGTACTGGCGCATGAAGTACCGGCACGGCGGCAAAGAAAAGCGCCTAGCCTTTGGGGTGTACCCGGCTGTAAGCCTCAAAGATGCCCGGGAAAAAGCTGAAGCGGCCCGCAAGCTGCTGCAAGCCGGTGGCGATCCTGGCGAAACCAAAAAGGCCGCGAAGGCGCAAACCGTCTTTGAAACGGCCAACACCTTGCAGGCGGTGGCCGCTGACTGGATGGCGCACCAGTCAACCCGCTGGGAGCCTGCAACCAAGGCCCGGGTTTTGGCTTCGCTTGAAACCGACATATTCCCCGTGCTGGGTGCCCGCCCGCTGGCCAGCATTCGCCCCAGCGAGGTTATGAAGGCGGTTCAAAAGATCGAGGCCCGGGGCGCTGGCGATCAAGCGGCCCGGGTGCTGCAACGGATCAAACAGGTTTACCGATGGGCTGTGACCCATGAGCGCATAGAGGCTAACCCCATGCTTGACCTGATGCCCGGTGAGATTCTTAAACCCCGCGAAGTGAAGCACAGGGCCGCGCTGTCTGACCGTGACTTGTCCGGGTTCCTGGTGAAGTTGAACGCCTACGAAGGCGACACCAACACGGTGCAAGCCCTGCGCCTGCTGCTGCTGACCACTACCCGCCCGGGTGAAGTGCGCGGCGCACGTTGGAGCGAGTTTCACCCAGCCGAAGCCCTTTGGATCATCCCCGCCGACCGAATGAAGATGCGCGAAGAGCACAGGGTTCCGCTGTCACGCCAAGCCCTGCAAGTGCTGGAAACAATGCGCCCGATCAGCGGTGACAGGGAATTGGTTTTCCCTTCGCCCTTCTACCCCTCAAAGCCACTGAGTGAAAACACGTTCAATTCAGCATTGGCCCGCATGGGCTACAAAAACACGGCCACGGCGCACGGGTTCCGGGCGCTGTTTTCGACCGTGACGAATGAACATGATCGAACCCTGCGCGATGTGATCGAGCGCCAGTTAGCCCACAAGGAGCGTGATCAGGTGCGGGGCGTTTACCACCGATCCACCTACATGAAAGACCGCGCCAACCTGCTGCAATGGTGGGCTGACTACCTGGACCAAAAGGAAAAGGGGGCCGAAGTGATCGACCTGGAAGCGCACAGGGCGGCGTGATGCAGCCCCGGCCCTGATGTCCAGCGCCAGCAAAAACCGCCCACCGAGGCGGTTTTTTTGTGCCCGGGCGGGGTGTTTTACATTTTTGGCGGCTGCTAATTTCCAAAAGTGCGGGGACAGCGGGGACAAATTGCAAGAATTCAGGATTCATGCGGGTTTGCAGCCGTTTGAGGTGCGGGGACAAAACGGGGACAAAGCGGGGACAGTGCGGGGACAATATCAGTATGTGAAAAAAATCACTCATACATATACATTCATCCCCTTCAATCGTTCGTTTTTGCCCCATGCCTTGCCCTGTGTGGTGCCCTTCGCCCTTGCTGCCGCTGGTGGCTCGATTGATTCCCGCCCCGGTGCCCTTTGCCTGGTGCCCAATGCTGCACGGCCCCGGCCTGCAATAGACCGCCCCGGAAATGGCCGCGAAAAGGGTTCCCCCATGGCCCCACCTTTGGCGGCGCTGCTGTCCGGCCTGATGGCCTGCTGAACTGCTGAACTGCTGAACTGCTGAACTGCTGAACTGGTGCGGTTCGCTGGTGGCCACGGCCTGCCCGGTGGCGTGATCGAGTGCGGCCCGGTGCCCTGCGCCAGCGGTGGCCGTGCGGGCGCTGTTGTCCGGAGCGGTGGCAAGGGCAGGCAAAGGCCCCCCACGGCCCGGATCAGTCGGGCGCTGTGGTGTTGACCTGGTGCGCTTTCTGGTGCCCACGGACTGCCCGGTGGCGTGATCGAGGGCAGCCGGTGCCCTGCGCCAGCGATGGCCGGGCGGGTTGCTTGCTGGTGTTCACCTGGTGCGGTTCGCTGGTGGGCATCGCCTGCCCTGCTGGGTGATCCAGCGCCCACGGTGCCCAGCGCCAGCAAAGCCCGCGTTTTGTTTGCCCGCCTGAGCACTGCCCGGCCATATGGGCAATGCAAAGACCTTGCCTGTCATGCCCAGCCGTTCACATGGCCCTATTGACCTATAATTTTTATATGTCACGCAAACCAACAAAAAACCAATGGGAGACACTGATACGGCATTTGGCTGTTGAAAGTGGCAGCGTGTTTTTCACACGCCACGCACTGGCCCGGATGCGTGAGCGACACATCACACGGCTGCAAGTGCTGGAGGTTTTGCAACGAGGCGTGATAAGGCGTGAACCTGAGCCGGATATCAAAACAGGGCACACCCTGTGCCGCATGGAGCGGGCTATTACGGGGCGAAATATCGGGGTAGTGCTGGCGCTGGAAGACGCCAGCGCCGGGGCTGGAATTGTTGTCACTGCGTTACTGATTGGAGAATGACCATGTACCACTACACAGACGGGGGCTTGCAAAACGTGCGGCTTGTCAACGGCTACCGGGTGCAAAAAACACCCTATGGCCAAGCGGTGGCGATTGATGACCTGGAAGGCTTGACGCAAACCATTTGCACGGCCCTGACCAAGAAACCATCCAAGCTGACCGGGGCCGAATTCCGTTACCTGCGAAACGGCCTGATGTTGTCCCAGCCCAGCCTGGGGCAAATGCTGGGTGTGAGCGGCCAAGCTGTAGCCCTGTGGGAGAAAACCGGGCGGGTGCCCAAAATGGCAGACGCCATGATTCGCCTGTTCTACACGGCCCACACCAACGGACACGAACAGGTCAAAAACATCGTCACGGCCTTGAATGAATCCGAACGATTCACCGTGACCCTGAGCGAGACGGCCAAAGGCTGGCAGGCCAGCACAGAGGCCACGGCCAAACCTGCACGAACCACCACACGCACCACGCCACGGGCCAAACGCGCCCCCCTTGCAGCCTGACCCCTGCACCCACGGCAAGCCCTGCAACAAACCGCCCACGGGCGGTTTTTGTCCGTCTGTGGTTGTTGCTTGCGTCTGAGCTGGTGGCCATGGCCTGCCCGGTGGCGTGATCCAGTCAGGCCCGATGCCCTGCGCCAGCGATGGCCGGGCTGTTCGCTTGCTGCTGCTGCTACACGGGCAGGGCGGCAAGGGCAGGCACAAGCCCGCCCACGGCCCCGGATCAGGCGGGCGCTGCGGTGTTGACCTGGTGCGGCTGCTGGTGGCCACGGCCCGCCCGGTGGCGTGATCGAGTGCGGCCCGGTGCCCTGCGCCAGCGATGCCCGGGCTGTTCGCTTGCTGGCGCTGCTGCACGGGCAGGGCGGCAAGGGCAGGCACAGGCCCGCCCACGGCCAAGGATCAGGCAGC
>NZ_LFYT02000052.1 GCF_001270065.2 Limnohabitans planktonicus II-D5 | reverse complement strand
TCTGCGAGTGCCGACCTACAGGGCGTTGACATCTCGTAGGTCGGCGGTCGAAGACCCCGACATGGCTTGTAGGTCGGCGGTCGAAGACTCCGACATGGGGCCTGTGCCTTCAGGCTGAAAACGTCGGACTCTTCGAGTGCCGACCTACAGGGCGTTGACATCTCGTAGGTCGGCGGTCGAAGACTCCGACATGGCTTGAAAGTCGGCGGTCGAAGACCCCGACATGGCTTGTAGGTCGGCACTCGAAGAGTTCGACATGGGCCGTCAGGGCCTTTTCACAGGATGTCGGTTTGCCTGAATTTCATCAGCGCCATCAGGCCGCCGGCGCTGTTGTTGAACACTGAAAACGTGCCCCCCATGCGCTGAACCGAGCGCTCGACAATGGCCAGGCCCAGGCCCGAACCGGTGGCTGATGTGCGTGCGGTGTCGCCCCGGTAAAACGGTTGGGTCAGGTTTTTGAGGGTGTCTTCGGACACGCCGGGGCCTTGGTCGCGCACGCGCAGCAGCACCCAGCCGTCATGCACCCGGGCCACGATTTCGACGCGGGTGATGCCATCGCTGGGGCTTTGGCCATAGCGGCGGGCGTTTTCCAGCAAGTTCGAGAGCACGCGGCCCAGCTCGACTGTTTCGGCCTTGACATGCAGGTCTTCTGCCACATCCACGGTGATGTCCATTCGTGGGTTGACGCGAAATGGCGCAATGCAGCGGCTGATCACACCCGACAGCAGCACAGGGCCCAAGTTGGTGGGCTCGGGGCGCGCGTAGTCGAGGAATTTGTCAATGATTTCGTCAAGTTGCGCAATGTCTGCGGCCATCAGTTCGCGGGTTTCGGGGTCGTTCACGCTGAGTTCGGTTTCCAGCCTCAGGCGGGCCAAAGGGGTGCGCAAATCATGCGAGATGCCCGCCAGCATGAGGGCGCGTTCGGCTTCGATTTTGGCCAGGCGTTCGGCCATGCGGTTAAAGCCAATGTTGACCTCGCGGATTTCGCTGGTGGGGGCGTCTTCGTCGAGTGTCGAGGTGTTGAAGTGGCCTTCGCGCAGCTGGCTGGCGGCCAGCGACAGGCGTTTGAGCGGGCGGTTGATCAAGCCCGCCATCACTGCGGCCCCCGTGAGCGACAGGGCCATGGCCACGAGCAACCAAATTAGCCAGGTCGAGCCGCCCAAAGGTTGCAGTCGCTGCGGGTCCATTTGCAGCCAGTAGCTGTCGCGTTCGATTTGAAAGCCCACCCACAGTCCGGGTGCTTCGTTGACCTGGGAAGCGATCACGGTGCCAGGACCGAGGCGTTCCACCATTTCGTGGATCAGGCGCTTTTCCATGCCTGTGGCACCAAAGGGGACGATGCGGTCACCCGGTTCGCGGGTGAGGATGCTCACATCTTCTTCGTCGGCCAGCGATTTGAGCAGCGACACCCGTGCGATGGCGTCGGTGTGCATCAAGGCGGTTCGGGTCAGGTTGACGACGGTGGCGATCTGGTGGGCATTGCGCAAGATGCGCGGCTCGTATTCCTGGGTGCGAAACATTTGCAACCAGGCCAGGCTGCTGCACAGGATCAGCAATGCCAACAAAAAGAAGGTGCGCCAAAACAGGCTCAGCTTGAGCCTGCGTCGCGACTTGGCGGTGGCGGCTCTTTCTTCACTGGTGAAGGTTTCGTCGCTCACGATTGACCGTCAGGCACAAACACATAGCCCACGCCCCAGACGGTCTGGATGATTTTGGGCGAGGCTGGGTCCAGCTCCAGCATTTTGCGCAGGCGTGAAATCTGAACGTCCAGGCTGCGGTCAAAGGGTTCAAAGTCTCGGCCCCTGGCCAGATGGGCGAGTTTTTCGCGTGTCAGCGGCTGACGGGGGTGCCTGACCAAGGCTTTGAGCATGGCGAACTCGCCGGTGGTCAAGGCGATGTCTTGTCCGTTTTTGCTCAATGAGCGTGCGCCCAGATCGAAGGTGAACTCACTGAATGTGACCACCTCCTGTTCGCTTGCCGGGGCACCAGGGACTTCGGCCTGGGGTCTGCGGCGCAACACGGCGTGTATGCGGGCCAGCAATTCACGCGGGTTGAAGGGCTTGCCCAGGTAGTCGTCGGCGCCAATTTCCAGGCCGTTGATGCGTTCGACTTCTTCGCCTTTGGCAGTCAACATGATGATGGGCGTTTTGTTGCCCGCGCCGCGCATGCGGCGGCAGATGCTCAGGCCGTCTTCGCCCGGCAGCATCAAGTCAAGCACGATCAGGTCAATGGTTTCGCGCTGCAAGATCCGGTCCAGCGAGCGCCCGTCTTCGGCCAGCAAGACGTCAAAACCCTCTTGCGAGAGGTAGCGGCGCAGCAGGTCGCGGATGCGTGTGTCGTCATCGACGATGACGACTTTGTCAAGGCGGTTGGAGGTAGCCATGGCTTATTGCGCCGTCCAGCCGCCGTCCATGTTCCATGCCACGCCGCGCACGTTGTTGCCTGCGGCTGAGCAAAAGAACACGGCCAGCTCACCCAGCTCTTCGGGTGTGGTGAATTGCATGGAAGGTTCTTTTTCCTGTAGCAATTGTTTTTTGGCCTCTTCGTTGGACAAGCCCATGGCCACCGCTTTGGCGTCCACTTGTTTTTGCACCAGGGGCGTGAGCACCCAGCCAGGGCAAATGGCGTTGCAGGTCACGCCCGTGGTGGCGGTCTCCAGTGCGGTGACTTTGGTCAGGCCCACCACGCCATGTTTGGCAGCGACGTAAGCCGATTTTTCTGCCGAGCCGACCAGGCCGTGGATGGAAGCCACGTTGATGATGCGGCCCCAATTGTTGGCTTTCATGGCAGGCAGCGCCAGACGGGTGGCGTGAAAGGCGCTGGAAAGGTTGATGGCGATGATCGCGTCCCAACGCTCGACCGGAAAGTCTTCAATCTTGGCCACATGCTGAATGCCGGCGTTGTTGACCAGTATGTCGACACGGCCAAAGGTGTCGGCGGCGAACTTCATCATGGCTTCGATGTCAGAGGCTTTGCTCATGTCTGCGCCGTGGTAAGCCACTTTGACGCCCAAGGCTGCGATTTCAGCGTGAGGGCCTTGGGTGTCGCCAAAGCCGTTCAGAACGATGTTGGCACCTTGTTGGGCCAAAGCCTTGGCAATGCCCAGGCCGATGCCGCTGGTTGATCCGGTGACCAACGCTGTTTTACCTTGCAACATGATTTCCACTCCGAAAGATGAATTAGGATGCTTGAAAGTCCATTATGGCGCTGCACATGGGCAGTTTGCCCCAAGGCACCATCTGTTTGTTTCCGATTGTCATGCACAACTCTTTGACTCCAGCTTCCCTTGAATTCGCCACCTGTCCCCATGCCGAGGGCCAGCACCGCATGGCCTATTGGCGCTGGGGCGACGCCCGGGCCAGCCGTGTGGTGGTGTGTGTGCACGGCCTGACCCGGCAGGGAAGGGATTTTGACCGCCTGGCCCAAGCCTTGGTGTCGCGCAGTGCGCAGCCTTTGCAAGTCATTTGCCCCGATGTGGTGGGGCGTGGGCGCAGTGAGTGGCTGGGTGACCCCGCGGGCTATCAGCTGCCTCAATATGCGGGGGACATGTTGGCGTTGTTGGCGCAAGTGCATGCGCAGCAAGGGGATGGCACCGGTTTGCAGTCGCTCGATTGGGTAGGCACCAGCATGGGCGGGCTGATCGGCATGGTTCTGGCCGGTCAACCGGGGCTGCCATTGCCAGCGCCGATGCGCCGCTTGGTGCTCAACGACGTGGGGCCTGCCATCACCTGGGCATCTGTGCAGCGCATGCAGCAGTATGTGGGGCAATACGGCCAGTTTCGTGATCTGGCTCAAGCAGCAGCGGCCATGCGCGAGATTTCGCAAGGCTTTGGCCCCGTGCCCGAAGATGTCTGGCTGGACATGTCGTCCCACATGATTCGCCCCGCCACCGAAGGGGCGGTGACTTTGCATTACGACCCGGCCATTGGTCAGCCCCTGCGTGCCTTGACGCCCGAAGCTGCGGCTGCAGGCGAGGCCGCCTTGTGGGGGCTGTATGACCAGATCAAGGCGCAGACTTTGCTCATTCGGGGTGCTGATTCTGATTTGCTGACTGCCGAGACGGCCACGGCGATGACGCAACGTGGCCCTCGGGCAGACCTGCAGACTTGGGCGGGGATCGGACATGCGCCCACTTTGACGGCACCAGACCAGATCGATGCGGTGGCCAAATTCTTGCTTGCTGATTGAATCCATGGTCAGTCCCTCCTCCAGTCATTCCGCCAGCCGGGTCGTCATTCCCGGAAAAATGCACGCATCGGCTGTGCCTCCCGTTTTGTTGGCCGCGGCCGCAGAGGGGGCGGCTCAGGCCGATACCTTGGCCCGTGCGCGGGCTTTTGCCGAACCATTGATTGCCGGTGAAACGCTGGACACGGGTGAAAACATCTTGTCGCATGCCGATGCCGTGGCGACCATCTTGGCCGACATTGGCGGCTCCGAGTTCATGCAGGCCGCCTGTTACCTGGTCTATGCCTGCCCGCATTTGAACAAGCCCGAAGAGGTCATTGCCAAGGCCTTTGATCCCGGCTTGGCTCAACTGGCCATGCACACCAATCAGTTGGTGCATGTGCAGCGCTTGTCTCGTTCGTCACAAAGCAGCGCCCAGTTGCTCGATGACCCCAAGTTGCAGACCGAAAACGTGCGCAAGATGCTGCTCGCTTTCAGCCGTGATTTGCGTGTGGTCATGTTGCGCCTGGCGTCGCGCATGCAGACTTTGCGCCACTTCGCAGCCACCAAGCTGCCTGTGCCTGCGGCCTTGGCCAAAGAGTCCCTGCAAGTGTTTGCCCCTCTGGCCAACCGCCTGGGCATTTGGCAAATCAAATGGGAGCTGGAGGACTTGTCTTTTCGCTTTCTGGAGCCAGTGACCTACAAGGAAATTGCCAAGCTTCTGGATGAAAAGCGGGTCGAGCGCGAACAGTACATGGTCGATTTGCGTCAGCGCATGCAGCTGGCGCTGGCCGAGCAAGGCGTCAATGCCACGGTGGAAGGGCGACCCAAACACATCTACAGCATCGTGCGCAAGATGCGCGGCAAGTCGCTGTCCTTTGACAAGGTGTTCGACATTCGGGCTCTGCGTGTGGTGGTGCCCGATGTGTCTGACTGCTATCAGGTGCTCAGTTGGGTGCATGAGCACTTTTCACCCATTGCGCAAGAATTTGACGACTACATCGCCAAGCCCAAACCCAACGGCTACCAGTCGCTGCACACCGTGGTGCGCGACGTGGATGGTCGCCCCATCGAGATCCAGATTCGCACGCAGGCCATGCACGACCATGCCGAGCACGGCGTGGCTGCACACTGGGCCTACAAAGAAGCGGGGGCCAAGGGCTACGCAGGGGTGTCTGCCAGCAGTGATTACGACGCCAAGATTGCCGTGCTGCGGCAGCTTCTGGCCTGGGAGCGAGACCTGTCAGGCGCTGCGGATGCCCAGGGCCTGTTTGATGACCGCATTTATGTGCTGACCCCTGATGCGGCGGTGGTGGAGCTGCCTCAAGGCGCCACGCCGATTGATTTTGCCTACACCGTGCACACCAATTTGGGGCACCGCTGCCGCGGTGCCAAAGTCGACGGTGCCATGGTCCCGCTGCATACCCCATTGGCCAATGGTCAAACGGTGGAGGTCACCGCCATCAAAGAAGGTGGCCCCTCGCGGGATTGGCTCAATCCTGAGCTGGGTTATCTGGCCAGCCACCGGGCGCGGGCCAAGGTGCGGGCCTGGTTCAATGCGCAGATCAGCAGCGAAAACATCGCTCGCGGACGCGAGGCGGTGGAAAAGCTCCTGCAGCGCGAAGGCCGCACTGCCATGCGGCTGGAGGATCTGGCCAGTCAACTGGGGTTCAAGTCGGCGGATGGCCTGTTCGAAGTGGTGGGCAAAGACGAATATTCGCTGCGCAACATCGAGGTCTTGCTCAAGCCGCCGGAGCCCGCACTCACGCCCGATGAAATCGTTTTGCAGCGCAAAACCCGGGGCAGTCGCCACACCTCTGAGTCAGGGGTATTGGTGGTGGGGGTGGGGTCTTTGCTGACGCAATTGTCCCGCTGCTGCAAGCCTGCTCCGCCAGATGCGATTCAAGGCTTTGTGACGCGAGGCAAGGGCGTCAGCATCCACCGACAAGATTGCAGCAATTTCCGGGAATTGACCAAGCGTAACCCTGAGCGAGTGATCGAAGTGCGATGGGGCGAGCGCAAATCAGGGCCAGAAGCTTCGGTATACCCCGTGGATGTCGCCGTGGAGGCAAACGACCGACAGGGTTTGCTCAGGGACATTTCAGAGGTTTTCTCCAAAGAGAAGATGAACGTCATCGGTGTGCAAACCCAGTCCGTCAAAGGCATGGCCTGGATGACATTCACGGTGGAAATTTCCGACTCTGCCTTGCTGAACAAAGTGCTGGTCACCGTGCGCGCCGTCAAGGGCGTGCGCCATGCCCGAAGACGTTGATCAAAATTCCTTCATTCTTTCAAAGCCTGCCTCTGAAATGCGCTTTTTCATTGCTATAATTGCGGTCTCTTAGGCGCGTAGCTCAGTTGGTTAGAGCACCACCTTGACATGGTGGGGGTCGCTAGTTCGAATCTAGTCGCGCCTACCAAATTTGGTAGGAAAAAAAGCACTTAGCGGAAACGCTAGGTGCTTTTTTTATGGTTTTTTCAACCATGCTTTGTGGATATTTTTGTGCAAAGCCTTAACCCACTTCGGCTTTGCCTACATCGGTAGTGGCATTCTTCCTTTGATCAGGCCTCTTGGCCCTTGGCCTGTAGCAAACTCCCCAGCTTGTTCATGCTGCCCATCGAAATCAGGTGCGCGTAGATCAGGCCCATCCAGCCGCGTTCGACAAACTTTTGCATGGTTTTTGCGGACAGTTGACGCAACTTTTCCTCATCGACCACCCGAAAACCAGAAAGACTCAAGGATTCGCCGTTGGGTAGAGTGACTTTGGCATGCTGTTCCACCAGAATTTGAGCGGCTTGCAAAGCCTTGCTGAATTCAATGGTTTGTTGCATCTGTTGGTGGAAGCTCTGGCAGAAAGTCAGTGCCCGGTCTGTGACCGCGGTCTTGACGCCTTTGTCGTCGAAAAAGGCCATTTCATGACCTGGCGCGACCCATGTTGAATCGAAGTCGATGCACAAAGTCAGCGCGTCGGAACCCTCGTTTTCAGCCAGGATAAATGGATAGCGGCGCACATAAGCAGGGACGTAAGTGCCTTCGGTCCACTGACCATTGGTTTGCACGTAGGCGTTGTGGTCAGGGTTCATGCCCAACATGACCAATGGCATGGCCGATTCCCCTGCAGTGAACACAATCACGTAGTCCCTGCAGGCGGCCGGGAACTCCTCAATCACCAAAGGCAGGGAGTTGGTCTCATGCGCAAAACCATAACCTGCTTGAGGATTGAGTGACAGCTGACCATGCTGCTCAGGGTTGAGCGGTTGGGGGTTTTTATACAAAAGCGGAAATGAACGGTTGGTCATTGGGGGCTCCCTGTTGAAAATCAAAAGATTAACACTTTTAAATCCATTTTTTGATTTTTTGAATCACAGTTGAGTGGAGCCTCGAACCGTCACACCATGCCTTGGTGCCTGAGCAGCGCATCCAGGTTCGGCTCGCGGCCCCGGAAGGCTTTGAACGATTCCAGCGCCGGGCGACTGCCGCCCGCTTCCAGGATGGCTTGGCGGTACAAGCGACCGGTTTCCACGCTGGGCGTGCCGTCGTCTGCGGCGGTTTCTTCAAACGCCGCATAAGCGTCTGCGCTCAGCACCTCGGCCCATTTGTAGCTGTAATAACCTGCCGCATAACCGCCTGCAAAGATGTGGCTGAAGGTGTGGGCCATGCGGTTGAAGGCGGGCGGGCGCATCACGGCCACTTCGTCGCGCACTTGTGCGAGCAGCGGCATGAAGTCTTGTGCCGGATCGTGTTCGGCATGCACCAGCATGTCAAACAATGAAAATTCGATCTGGCGCAGGGTTTGCAGGCCGCTTTGGAAGTTTTTGGCGGCCAGCATCTTGTCAAAGAGCGCACGCGGCAAGGGCTCGCCCGTTTCCACATGGGCCGTCATGTGGCGCAGCACCGACCATTCCCAGCAGAAGTTTTCCATAAACTGGCTGGGCAGCTCGACCGCATCCCATTCCACACCGCTGATGCCCGAGACATCGCGCTCGTTCACTTGCGTGAGCATGTGGTGCAGACCATGGCCAAACTCGTGGAAGAGGGTGATCACGTCGTCGTGCGTGAGCAAAGCGGGTTGGCCGTTCACACCTTCGGCGAAGTTGCACACCAGGTGCGCCACAGGTGTTTGCAACACGCCCGTGTCGGGGCGCTGCCAGCGGCCGCGCACGTCGTCCATCCACGCGCCACCGCGCTTGCCTGCGCGGGCTGGGGGGTCCAGATAGAACTGACCAATCAGCTTGCCATCACGCTCGATGCGGTAAAACGCCACGGCCGGGTGCCACACGGGCGCTTGGTCGGCGCGGATGCTGACTTCGAACAGGGTTTCGATGATCTTGAACAGCCCGGCCAGCACTTTGGGCGCGGTGAAGTACTGCTTGACCTCTTGCTCGCTGAAGCTGTAGCGCGCTTCCTTGAGTTTTTCGCTCAGGTAGGGCACGTCCCAGGCGTTGAGCGGGCCGGTGATGCCCAGTGCGTTGGCGGCGAATTCGCGCAGGTCGGCCAGGTCTTTTTCGGCAAAGGGGCGGGCTTTGGCCGCCAGGTCGCGCAAGAAGGTGGTGACTTTTTCGGGTGACTCGGCCATCTTGGGCACCACAGACACTTGGGCGTAGTTGTCAAAGCCCAGCAGGTGCGCTTCTTCCTGGCGCAGCGCCAGGATTTCCTGCATCAAGGGGGTGTTGTCGAAGTGCTTGGCGTCTTCGGGGGCTTGGTCCGAGGCGCGGGTCACATAGGCTTTGTAGAGCTGCTCGCGCAGTGCGCCGCTGTCTGCAAACTGCATCACCGGCAAATACACCGGCATTTTCAGGCTCAGGCGGTGGCCTTCTTGGCCTTCTTTTTGCGCGGCATCGCGGGTGGCTTGCACCACATCGGCGGGCACACCTTGGAGCTGGTCTTCGCTCACGTACAGGGCAAATTTGTCGGTCGCGTCGAGTGTGTTTTCGCTGAACTTTTGCGTGATTTCGGCCAGCCGCTCCTGGATGGCGGCGTAGCGTTCTTTGGCCTGGCCTTGCAGTTCGGCGCCACCCAAGACAAAACCGCGCAGGGCGTTTTTACGAGCTTGGGTTTGCTCGGTGTTGAGACTGGCGGCGTCAATGGCTTTGTATTTGGCGTACAGGCGCTCGTCGCTGCCCAGGCGCGTCCAGAACTCGGTCACACGGGGCAGGGCGGCGTTGTAGGCGGCGCGCAATTCGGGAGTGTCGGCCACGCTGTTGAGGTGACTGACCGCGCCCCAGGCCATGCCCAGCCGCTCTGTGCTCACGTCCAGGGTCTGGGCGATGGCTTTCCAGTCCGACGGAAAGTCGGCGGCGGTCACGGTGTCCAGTGCTTTTTCGGCTGCGGCCAGCAGTTCGTCCAGCGCTGGGGCCACATGCTCGGGGGCAATGCGGTCAAACAAGGGCAGGCCAGAGGTGTCGAGCAAGGGGTTGGTCATGGGGCTTCCAAATATCAGTTCAGTGGGTACTTTGTATCACTTGGAGGCGCGTTCGGCCGCTTCAAGGGTGTTGACCAACAACATGGTGATGGTCATGGGTCCGACACCGCCAGGCACCGGGGTGATGTAGCCCGCGACTTCTTTGACGCCATCAAAGTCCACATCGCCGCACAGCTTGCCTTCGTCGTTGCGGTTCATGCCAACGTCCAACACCACCGCGCCGGGCTTGACCATGTCGGCTGTGAGCACATTGCGCTTGCCCACAGCGGCCACGATCACGTCGGCTTGCAGGGTCAGGGCTTTGAGGTTTTGGGTGCGCGAGTGCGCCACTGTGACGGTGGCGTCTTTTTGCAGCAGCATCAGCGCCATGGGTTTGCCCACAATGTTGCTGCGGCCAATGACCACGGCGTGTTTGCCGCGCAGGTCGTAGCCAATGCTGTCGAGCATCTTCATGCATCCGTAAGGCGTGCAGGGCCAAAAGCCGGGCATGCCGGTCATCAAGGCCCCGGCGCTGGCGATGTGAAAGCCGTCCACGTCCTTGGCAGGGCTGATGGCCTCAATGACCTTTTGCGCGTCGATGTGCGCGGGCAAGGGCAACTGCACCAGGATGCCGTGTATGGCCGGGTCGTTGTTGAGGGCTTCCACACGGGCCAGCAAGTCGGCTTCGGTCATCGTGGCCTCGTACTTTTCGAGCACCGAGTGCAAGCCGCTGTCTTCGCAGGCCTTGACCTTGTTGCGCACATAAACCTGGCTGGCCGGGTTGTCGCCCACCAGCACCACGGCCAGGCCTGGCTTCACGCCTTGGGCTTTGAGGGCTTGGGCGCGGGTGGCGACTTCGGTGCGCAGTTGTTTGGAAAGGGCGTTGCCGTCGATGAGTTGTGCGGTCATGTGTGAAAAACCAAAAAAGTCAGAGAAAAAATGCAAAACGCCCGGCAAGTGCGGGCGTTCTGGACGTGAAGGCTTGGATCAGGCTTTGGGCGCGTTTTGCCCCAGCGCGATCTTGAGCAAATCTGCCACGGTGTTGGCGTTGAGCTTTTCCATGATGTTGGCGCGGTGGGCCTCAACGGTTTTGATGCTGATGCCCAGATCGTCAGCGATCTGCTTGTTCAGGCGACCAGCGACGATGCGTTCGAGCACCTGCGCTTCGCGGCCCGTGAGCTTGGACAGCAGCGCATCGCGGCTGGCCGCTTGCTGGTGGCCTGCAAAGGCTTCACGGGCTTCATCGAGCATGCGCTCAACCAGGCCCAGCAATTCTTCTTCCTTGAAAGGCTTTTGGATGAAGTCCATGGCACCTTTTTTCATGGTGTTCACGGCCATGGGCACATCGCCGTGGCCGGTGATGAACACGATGGGCAAGGGTGAGCGGCGCTCGATCAGGCGGTCTTGCAGTTCCAGACCTGTCATGCCGCCCATGCGGATGTCGGCAATCAGGCAAGCCACTTCGCGGGGGTCGTAGCGGCTGATGAAGGATTCAGCGCTGTCATAGCAACGCACACGGTAGTCTTTGCCTTCGAGGAGCCACTGCAAGGAATCGCGCACGGCTTCGTCGTCATCAACGACATACACGGTGCCTTTTTTCGGAATCAAACTCATTCATTTACCTCGGTGGGTTGTTCTTCGGTCAATGTGGTGTGCACGGGAATCCAGAAGCAAAAACGACATCCAATCACATCGTCGGCATTGTAGATGTTCTGGGCTGAGATCCTGCCCTGATGCGATTCAATGATGCTGCGGCACAAATTCAGGCCAATGCCCATGCCTTCGACCTTTGTGGAAAAAAACGCTTCGTACACACGGTCAATCACCTCCGGCGGCAGGCCCTGACCCGAGTCGCTGACCGAGAACTCCACCACGGATTGCTCATCCCTTGTCGTGGGCACCACGCGCAGCTCCACGTGCCGCTGTCCGACTGGCCGGTTGGCGTTGTCGATCGATTCGGCCGCGTTTTTCATCAGATTGATCAACACCTGTTCAATCAGGATGGGGTCTACCAAGAGCTGGGGCAGGCGTGCAGCCACGTAGTGCGACAAGCGGACATGGCGCCTGCGCAATTCGATTTCTGCCAATTCCAGTGATTCGCTCACCATGGCCGAGACGTCCGACAGCATGCGGTTGGGCTCACTGCGTTTGACGAAACTGCGGATGCGCAAAATGATCTGTCCTGCACGTTGCGCCTGATGTGCGGTTTTCTCCAGCGCCCAGACCAGATCGTCTTCCTTGACCTGTTTGTTTTTGATGCGCGAGATCATGCCGCTGCAGTAATTGCTGATGGCCGTGAGCGGCTGGTTCAGCTCGTGGGCCACGCTGGACGCCATCTCACCCATGGTGATCAGGCGGCTGGCGGTCTGGGCGCGTTCGGCCTGCTGTGCGGCCAGCTCTTCTGCCTGGCGGCGCGGCGTGATGTCACTGGCAATCACCATCTGCGCCAATCGGCCATCGGCCCAGTTGATGTAACGCGAACGCACTTCCAGCCATTTGCCCAGTTCGGGCACAAAAATTTCGGCATTTTCTGAGCGGGCTACTGTCAGGCTTTCAGTGGGCAGGCCCGCCAGATCATCCACATCGTCGGATTCTTTGTCGCTGGTGTAGGCCCCCGCCTGGGCCACCAGGCGCAAATGGCCTTGCGTGTTTTGACCAAACCACAGGCGGTACAACTTGTTGGCAAAAAGCAGTTCCTGACTGCCCAGCGGGGCGACAGACACAGAAGCGTCCAGCGCCTCCAGCACGATGGTGAAGCGGTCATGTGCGCTGGCCAATTGCTCGCGGATGCGATTGGGTTCGGTGATGTCGGTCATCGAGGTCATCCAGCCTGTTTGCTGACCCCGAGCGTCAATGAGTGGCGAGACATACATGCGGGAGTCGAACAAGGTGCCGTTTTTGCGCTTGACCCGCACCTGAAAGCCGCCGGCTGAATGCTGGCCGCTGATTTCCTCTTCCAGCCGTTTGGTCAGCATTTCGCGGTCGTCGTCCGGCCAATAGGGGAAGGGCGCAGTGCCGCCGACCAGCTCGGATTCGTTCCAGCCGGTCATTTGACAAAAAGCCGGGTTCACATAAGTGATGCGTCCATACAAATCCAAGGCCCGCATGCCCGTGAGCATGGAGTTTTCCATGGCGCGGCGGAAGTTGGTTTCGGCCACCAGGGCCTTTTGCGCCTGCAGGCGCCGGCGCGTGTGTCGCCAATTGCCAATCAACATCCAGGCGGTCATGACGCTCAGCACACTGACCAGCCAAAACAAACCGCTGCCCACCAGGCCTTGCGAGGTCCGCCAGGCTTGCGCCCGCAAAATCAGTCCGTTGCCCACCGGGGCCACCGGCACTTCGTAATCGTTGTCAATGCGTTGGCTACCGGGCAACAGGTTCCACAGATGCACGCGCGTGGGGATGGTTTGGCCGGCTTGCAGCTTGCCTTTGCTGTCTTGCAAGGCCACAGCGTACTTGGCCAAAACTTCGGTGGGAATGCCGTATCGCAGCAAGCCTTCCATGGAGTATTGGGCCAGGATCACGCCACTGAAGCGGCCTTGGTCGTTGGTCAAGGGTGAATGCAGTTGCAACACGGCATTGCCGGCATCGCGTTCGTCTTCGGCATCAATCTGGCCGTAGATGGGTTGCATCAAATCACGCGCCAGGCTGTAGTTGCTTTCGGTATCGCCCACCTTGAGCACGCTGCCTGCCCGCAAATGCTGGCCGGTCAGGAGGCTGGAAACGCTCTGATTGGCGATGATGCGCCGACGGTCATCAATCCAGGTCAGCGACTGGTATTCAGGATATTGCTGCACCAAGGCCTCAGCACGCGACATGAACTGATCCACGCGAATTTCGGCTCTTCGTCATTCCGTGTGGAACTTGACTTGAAAAATACAATGCAGTAACCGAGCCCGGTGGTGTTTGTTGGCCACAGGCGCAGTCGGCTGCTCACAAATCCTGATGGCGGATGTCCGTTCATCAACTGAAGATCCGTAAATGGCTATTGGAATCGAATCTTTGTTCACCAGTGCGCTGGGCTTGTCTGCCCCGTGGCGCGTTGAAAACGTCAACCTCGACATGGCCCGCCGTCGCATTGACTTTGATCTCACCTGCGATGCCAAACGTCTGGCCTGCCCCGTGTGTGGCTTGCTCGATCAAGGCATTCATGACCGACAAAAACGCCAATGGCGGCACTTGGACTTCTTCCAATACGAAGCTTGGCTGCACGCCGAGGTGCCACGCGTGGCCTGCAGCGACTGCGGCAAGACAACACAGGCACAGGTCCCCTGGGCGCGCGAGGGCAGTGGCTTCACTGCATTGTTTGAAGCGCTGGCTTTGTCTTTGTGCCGGGAGCTGCCCGTGCGCCAAGCCGCTGCACTGCTGCGCTGCACCGACAAACAGCTGTGGCGGCGCATTGAACACTACGTGGATGAGG
>NZ_LFYT02000051.1 GCF_001270065.2 Limnohabitans planktonicus II-D5 | reverse complement strand
GCTTGGGCGCTGATCCTGATTCAACTTTGGCGGGCTTCACCAACCCCATGTCGGGGTCTCCAACCACCGACCTACGAATACATGGCTCCCGTAGGTCGGCACTCGCAGAGTCCGACGCTTGCGGGCATGGGCGCTGATCCTGATTCAACTTTGGCGGGCTTCACCAACCCCATGTCGGGGTCTCCAACCACCGACCTACGAGTACATGGCTCCCGTAGGTCGGCACTCGCAGCGTCCGACGCTTGCGGGCATGGGAGCTGATCCTGATTCAACTTTGGCGGGCTTCACCAACCCCATGTCTGGGTCTTCGACCGCCGACCTACGAATGCATGTCCCCTGTAGGTCGGCACTCGAAGAGTCCGACGTATGCTTGTCCTGCAAAAAAGCCCCGCGATGACTGAGCAACGCGGGGCTTTCTTATTGAGGACTGGGCGTCAGACGCAGCGCTTACCTTGTTCATCAAACGACAACAGGTGTGAGAAGTCGGCCACCAGACTCACCATCTGACCGTGGGTCAGGTTTTCATGGCCGAAGGGTAATTTGGCTCTGACCAACTCTTCAGATCCTTGAACACGCAGATGTGCGATGGTGCAGTCGCCCAGGTGCTCAGCCAACACAAGCTCTGCTGGAATGCCGCGCCCAGAGGGGGCCAATTGCAGATGTTCCGGGCGAAGGCCCAGGCTGTGTGCGCCAGCACTGGCATAGATGGACCATTGGTCCCAAAGAGGCTGCGGCTGGGCGCTCTGCGCAGCAGGGCGAGACACCAGGTTGATTTTGGGAGAGCCCAGAAAACCCGCTACAAAATGATTGGCCGGCTTGTGATAAAGATCCATGGGCGTGCCCAGTTGTTCAATGATCCCTTGGTTGAAGACCGCAATGCGGTCACCCATGGTCATGGCTTCGACTTGGTCATGGGTCACATAGATCATGGTGGTGCCCAGCTCTTTGTGCAGTCGGGTCAATTCAATGCGCATGTTCACACGCAAGGCCGCATCCAGGTTGGACAAGGGTTCATCAAACAAGAAAACTTTGGGTTGACGCACGATGGCCCGGCCAATGGCCACGCGTTGACGTTCGCCGCCAGACAGTTCTTTGGGGTAACGCTTGAGCATGTGGTCAATGCGCAGAACATCCGCGGCCTTGCGCACTTGGGCTTCGCGCTCTTTGGCGGGAATGCCCGACATCTTCAAGGCGAAACCCATGTTTTCGCTCACCGTCATGTGCGGGTAAAGCGCATAACTTTGGAACACCATGGCCGCACCACGCTGGGCGGGGTGGCGGTCGTTGACGCGTTGGCCATCGATGAGCAAATCACCATCGGAGATTTTTTCCAGGCCTGCAATCATGCGCAGGGTGGTCGATTTGCCACAGCCCGAGGGGCCGACAAAGACCAAAAATTCGCCATCCTTGACGTCCAGGTCGATGCCTTTGATGACCGCATGGCCATCGTAATTTTTATGGATGTTCTTGAGTGTGACCTGGCCCATCTCAGACGACTCCCGTGGCTGTTGTGGTTTCAGTTGTACAAGCACTTTCTGGCTTGTTCAATTTCTTTTGATGCGCGAGGAAATTTTTGTACCAGTGGGCACTGTCTTTGTAGGTTCGCTGTTGTGTGTCGTAATCCACATGGATGATGCCAAAGCGCTTGGCATAGCCTGAAGACCATTCAAAGTTGTCCAACAGGCTCCACACCATGTAGCCGTGGACCGGTACGCCTTGCGCCATGGCATCACCCAAGGCGGCAATGTGTTGATCGATGTATTTCACACGGTCGTGGTCATGCACACCCGTTGCGGTCAAGGGGTCAGGAAATGCCCCGCCGTTTTCAGTGATGTAAACAGGGGGAATCGCATAGTCGCGTTTCATGCGCACCAACAACTGGGTCAAGCCTTGTGGATAAATTTCCCAGTCCATGTCGTTCAAAGGCAAGCCACTGTTCTTGGGTGACCAACTGCCATCTGCGCTCACCACGGATCGGGTGTAGTAGTTGACGCCCAAGTAGTCCATGGGGGTGCCAATGGTGTCCAGATCGCCGGGCAGTATGTGGGGTGCATCTTCGCCCAAGGCATCCAGCACATCCTGCGGATAAGACTTGTTGAAAAGCGGGTCCATGTACCAGCGCAACAAACGTCCGTCTTCCAGCCGTGCTTTGGCCACGTCTTGTGCGCTGTCGGTGGCGGGCACAGTGGGTGACAAATTGAGCACGATGCCCAGCGGTTTAGTGCAGCCTTTGTCGCGCATTGCTTGCAGCGCCAAGCCGTGGCTGAGCAAGAGGTGATGCGAGACCTGCATGGCGGTGGCGCGGGACTTGATGCCGGGTGCAAAGATGCCGCTTTCGTTGCCCAAGATGGCAATGACCCACGGCTCGTTGTGCGTGGTGTAGGCACCGACCTTGTTGCCCAAACGCGCAAAAATGGTCAGCGCGTAGTCCACAAAGTGGTGCACGGTGTCGCGGTTTTCCCACCCGCCTTGGTCCTGCAGGGCTTGTGGCAAGTCCCAATGGTTGAGCGTGACAAAGGGGGTGATGCCTTTGGCCAGCAGACCATCGACCAGGCGCTCGTAAAAGGCCAATCCCGCTTCATTGAATGCACCGCTGCCCAAGGGTTGCACGCGCGGCCAGGAGATGGAAAACCGGTAGGCATTGACCCCCAGGCTGGCGATCAGGTCAATGTCTTGCTGGTAACGGTCGTAGTGTTCGCAAGCGATCAGGCCGTTGCTGCCATCGGTGATGTTGCCGGGTGTTTCGCAAAAAGTGTCCCAAATGGAGGGCCCTTTGCCGTCTTTGTGCGCTGCGCCTTCAATCTGGAATGAACTGGTGGCGACACCCCAAACAAAGTCTGCGGGGAATGGATGTTCGTAAGAAAGGGTGTGGTTGCTGCTCATGTTCGGCGGTGGTTTTTGTTTTATTTGACGGCGCCTGTGGTCAGTCCGTCGATCAATCGACGCGATGACAAGGCAAAAAGAATCAACAAGGGCACAGTGGCGATGGCCGAGCCGGTCATCAAGGCGCCCCACTCGGTGTTCACCGGACTTTGCATGCTGCGCAGGGCCAAAGGCAGTGTGTACATTTCGGGTGAACGCATCACGATCAGTGGGCCGATGAAGTTGTTCCACGATGCAATGAAGGTGATCAGGCCCAAGGTGCCCAAGGCTGGTTGCAGCAAGGGCAGCACAATGCGCCAATAGATGCCCAATTCACTGCAGCCATCCATGCGGGCCGCTTCAATCAGGTCTTTGGGGATGGATGCGCCTATGAATTGACGCATCAGAAAAATACCAAACGCGCTGGCTGCACCTGGAATGTAGAGTGCTCTCGGTTGGTCAATCCAGCCGAGCGCGTCCATGACCATGAAGGTCGGAATCATGCTCAGGAATGAGGGAATGAGCATGGTGCCCATGACCAACAGGAACAAAGCCTTCTTGAACTTGAATTCGAACATGGCAAAGGCGTAGCCACCCATGGAACAAAACACCAAGGTGAGCGCTGTCGAGGCCAGACCCACATACAGACTCCAGCCCAAGCTTTTCCAGAAAGCAATTTTTTCAGTGAGGATGGCCAGGTTCAATTCAAAGTGGTGACCCGGCAAGAGCGGTGGCGGCAGGTTGAAGATTTCAGTGCGTGAATGCGTGGCAAACACGAACATGAAATAAAACGGGGCCAGCATGATCAAGGCCCCCAAGCCGACAAACACATACGCCACAAAGGGCGTGAGGCGGTCCTGAAACAGTCGCTGGGTGCTCATACATTCCCTCCGCGTGGTTTGAAGGCGCGGTTGGTCACCCAGGTCAAGAGCGCCACCACCACAAACAACAACCACGACAGTGCACTGGCTGTGCCAAAGTCATTGAATTCAAAAGCGGTTCTGTACATGTACATGGCGGTGGTCATGCCCGCCTGATCGGTGCCCCCGCGACCGCCTGTCAGGATGAAAGGTTCTTCAAACAATTGAAGGCCGCCGATGATCGTCAGCGTCACACCAAAAAAGATCATGGGTTTGAGGCTGGGCAGCGTGATGTAGAAAAACTGTTTGAGCGTGCTGGCACCATCCATGATGGCGGCTTCGTACAGGTCTTTTGGAATGGTTTGCAAGGCCGCAAGGTACAGCACCGTGTTGAAGCCGACGTATCGCCAAAACACCACAAAGGACACTGCAGGCTTGATGTTTTCTGCCTGACCCAACCAGTCGATGGGGGCCTGAGGCGTTCCCAAACCCAAGGCTTGTTGCAAGGCCGCCAAGCCTTGGTTGACCAGCCCGTAATCGGTGGACAACAAACTGCTGAACATCATGGCAATCGCCACGGTGGAGGTGATGTAGGGCAAGAAGTAAGCGCCAATCACCACATTGCGCCAGCGCTTGAAAGCGTTGTGGATGAAACAGGCCAAAGGAATAGCCACCAGATGCTGCGGCACCCCCGAGGCCAAAGCCAGCCAGGCGGTGTTGCTGA
This sequence comes from Limnohabitans planktonicus II-D5, assembly GCF_001270065.2. Lineage (GTDB taxonomy): Bacteria > Pseudomonadota > Gammaproteobacteria > Burkholderiales > Burkholderiaceae_C > Limnohabitans_A > Limnohabitans_A planktonicus. The sequence continues at coordinate 13,990 of NZ_LFYT02000051.1, read as the reverse complement.
GCGACTTCCAGAACCAGGGGTCTTCCAGGGCAAATACAAAATTTTCAAGCCCCACAAATTTCATGGAGGTCAGACCCGCTGAGGGTTCCCACACCTGAAAGGCCAGGAAAAAAGAAAACCCCAATGGGAAAAGTCCGAACACCAAAAACAAAAGGATGAAGGGTGCCAACAGGACATAAGGCACGGACTGCGCTGACAGCCGAAATGAGCGAAGAGCTTTCATGTGAGTCTCTCTTTATGACCTTCTGGCCCGGCGCTCGAGCAGGCTTTGCGCATCTTGCAAAGCCTGGCGAATGTCTTTGCCTTGGTCAAGCACCTTGTCCAGTTCGGTGTTCACAATTTCCTCTGCAATGGGGTCCAGCTTGTGCACATCAATGGCGGTGGTTTTCTGCGCAGCTTCGCGCCACAACAGACGTGCTTTTTGGCCCCCCAAAAATTCGATGGGCTGGTCCATGAAGGCATCCTTGTGCACGGCCTGAAGGGCAGGAAATGCGTCTTCAGCTTTGAACGCTTTCAGTTGCAGATCGGCTTGCATCGTCATCATCTGGATGAAGTCCCAAGCCAAGGGTTTGTGGGCGGCACCTTTGGGGATGGCGTAAAAACTGCCGCCCCAGGATGCCCAGGATTTTTCGGGCAACTGTGCCGCGCGCCACAGGCCTTTGGTTTGCGGTGCAATCCAGTTGTTCAAGTGACCGGCCAGCCAGGCACCTGACATTTGCGTGGCAATTTGCCCGCGTTTGAAACCTTCGGTCCATTCGGTGGACCACGCGTTGATCTTGCCGTCCAGCTTTTGCGTGCGCACCTCCCGCGCCAGCGAGAAGGCCCGCTCAAAGCGAGGGGTGTTGATGAGCGGTTTGCCCTTGTTGTCGAAGTACAGACCTTCACCCGCTTGCAAATTGCTGCGAATGATGATGTCTTTCATGTCGCGTGCATGGGGCATCAGATAGGCATTGGTTTGCGCTTTGATCTGAACGCCTGCTTTGACGTAGTTGTCCCAGCTGCTGGTCAGTTGCGATTCCGTGATGCCCGCTTTTTTCAGCAAATCAGCTCTGTAGAGCAAGGTGCCCGGGCCGATGTCGGTCGGCACCGCCACCACAGCGCCTGTGCTGGCTGTGGCTTGCTTGAACGCATAGGGCACAAATTTGGCTTGATGCGCCTTGATGTCAAACGGGGCTTGAGACAAGTCCTGCAAGCCACCGTTTTCCGCAAAGCGGGCCACATAACCCACTTCGAGCACCATCACATCGGGCAAGTTCGATGTTGTGGACAAGGCGGTGGTCATGGCTGTGTGGTGGTCCGCAAAGGAACGACTCACGATTTTGATGTCGGCGCCCGGATGTTTCTTTTTCCATTCAGTGGCGGCCGACTTCGCGATGCTGTCCACCGCTGGATAGGCAGCAATGGTCAACGTTTGTGCTTGCAGCGTTCCACAAGATGCCAGTGCCAGGGCAGCTGCGCTGAGCTGGCGTCCGAGCAGGCCACTTGAAAACGAGAGGGTTGACATCATGAATTCCTGGATCAATTCGTGGATCATGCCAACAAGATCAGGACTCAAACCGTGTTCTTGAAAGCGCTTTCAAGAATTATATAAAGAAATATCAGGGCGAATGCGAGGGTAATCCCGATCTCATGAACGCCAGCGGCGCGTGGAGTCGCGAGAGATCAACACAGGGGCGGGCATGACCGCTGTGGGTTTTTGTCCAGACAAGAGCTGGAGCATGGCCGATGCGGCAAGACGACCCAACTCGTAAGCGGGCTGTTGGATCGTGCTCAGCGGTGGAATGCAATAAAGCGAATTGGCCAAATCATCAAAACCCATGAGGGACACATCATCTGGAATGCGCAGCGAATGGCGGTGCAAACTCAAGGCAGCGCCAAAAGCCATTTGATCGTTGGAGGCAAATATGGCGGTGAACTGTCGATTGCTCGACAGCAGTCTGTCTGTGGCCAGCATGCCACTGACTTCGTGGTATTCACCGGGCACCACCAGATCGGGATCGAAAGGGATGCTGGCCGCTTCCAGGGCGCTTTTGTAGCCCTTGAAACGTTCATTCGCATCGGGGTGTTCCATGTCGCCGGCGATAAATGCAATTTTTCGATGCCCCAATTGGATCAAGTGTTGCGTGGCCTTGAAGCCCCCTGCAAAGTTGTCAAAGTTGAGCGCAAAAATTTCGGGTGACTTGATGTTACGGCCTGTGACGACCACGGGCAAATGCTTGGCAGTGGCTTTGAGGGAGGCGTCTGACATGCGACCGTTCAATACGATCAGGCCATCCACACGGCGTGATCGCAGCATGTCGATGCAGCGTGTCTCGGAGGTGATGTTCCAATGCGCGCTGACAAACAAAGGGCTGTAACCGGCGGGGTCGAGTTCATCTTCAATGCCGCGCAGGGCTGCGCCATAAAACGGGCTGTCCAGCGCCTGCGTCACAACCCCAATGCTCAAGGTTCGCCCGCCCGCAAGGCCGCGTGCAACCGGGTTGGGAATAAAGCCAAGTTTGGCAATGGCGTCATCAACAGCTTTCTTTTTGTCTTCGCTGACGGTTGCTGTGCCATTGAGAATGCGTGAAACGGTGCTGGGGGAGACGCCAGACTCTTTGGCGACCATGTCGAGTGTGACAATAAGCGACTTGTTTTTGACAGCTGATTTTGTTTTCATGCTTTCCCACCTGAAATTATTGTTCTGAATGCGGTTTCAAAAAACGTACATTAACATGGCTCGCGAGTTGTCATCAATGGCGCTTGCGGTAAAAGGGTGTCCTTTGCGTCACCCGAAATCTGACTCAGAGAATTGAACATGAAGTTGCTCAAGCAAAATTTTCCAACATCGCCCGCTTTCACTCGCTCCTTCAGTGCCTTGATCGTCTGGATGTTGGCAGTTGCTGGCGTGGTTTTTTGGTTTTTGCAGTTCCCGGTGCAAGACGGCATGCTTCCAGCGTCTGAAACACTGACGGTCAATCAACGCACACAAGCGCCAAGCGATGCCGGTCTGGGGCGGGCCTTGGGCGTGGTCACGGCAACAGCCGCAGCGCCCACAGCACAAGCAACACGCTTTCAACTCATGGGCGTGATCGCCGCCAGTTCAGGCCAGGGCAGCGCACTGATTGGCACCGACGGCCAACCACCCAAGGCCTATCGGGTGGGGCAGGTGGTGGCTGATGGGGTGGTACTGCAAAGTCTGGGGCCACGACAGGCCCAGCTGGGCACCAGCCCTGCCAACGCCTGGACGCTTCAATTGCCCGGCTCGGACAAAACGCCTTGAGGGCGGCTGTCTGTTGGGGCTATCGCGGCGATGGCACCGCTCCCACAGTAGGCTGACTGGATCGCCGGATTTTGATTGATTGATCCGGCAGCTTGAATTTTGAAACGGGTGAGGCATGTCATCTCGCAGGTCGGTACTCGCAGAGTCCGACGTTTTCTTGCTCGGGCACTGCTTCATGAAACAAGCATGGGTGTCTGTTTAACCACGTCGGAGTCTTCGACCGCCGACCTACAACATCTTTGAGACACGCCATCCCGTAGGTCGGTACTCGCAGAGTCCGACGTTGTGGGTTCGACACAGGCCCACGTCGGAGTCTTCGACCGCCGACCTACAACATCATTGAGGCATGTCATCCCGTAGGTCGGCACTCGCAGAGTCCTACGTTGTGGTCCGGCACAGGCCCACGTCGGGGTCTTTGACCGCCGACCTACAACTTCTTTGAGACACGCCATCTCGTAGGTCGGCACTCGCAGAGTCCGACGTTTTCTTGTTCGGGCACTGCTTTATGAAACAAGCATGGGTGTCTGTTTAACCAGCGTCGGGGTCTTCGACCGCCGACCTACAACTTCTTTGCGACACGCCATCTCGTAGGTCGGCACTCGCAGAGTTCGACATTGCTGGTTCGGCACAGGCCCACGTCGGAGTCTTCGAGCGCCGACCAACAACATCTTTGAGGCATGTCATTTTGAAGGTCGGCACTCGCAGAGTCCGACGTTGTGGGTCCGGCACAGGACCACGTCGGGGTCTTCGACCGCCGACCTACAGTCGGGGTCTACGACCGCCGACCTACAAGGAGCCAGCCCTGCTGGCGATTGCGGTGGTGGCGGTCTGCGGGAAATCGCTTGCAGGGCAAAGCTCCTCCAAAATGCTGCGTCTCACCCCCGCAAAAACAAGCGATACACCGGGTTATCCGTCTCTTCCGCATATGGGTAACCCAGCGCCTGCAAGAACTTGTCAAAGGCCTTGCCGTCTTTGGGCGGCACCTGGATGCCCACCAGAATGCGGCCGTAGTCCGCGCCCTGGTTGCGGTAGTGGAACAAGCTGATGTTCCAACCCGGGCGCATCAGGCTCAGGAACTTGAGCAAGGCACCGGGACGCTCGGGGAACTCAAAGCGCAGCAGGCGTTCATCTTGGGACAGGGCCGAATGTCCGCCCACCATGTGGCGGATGTGTTCTTTGGCCAGTTCGTCATGCGTCAGGTCCAGCGCCTTGAATTTGTGCCTGTTGAAATTGGCCGTGATCTTGGTGCTCTCGCCTTTGCCATGCGTGCTCAGACCCAAAAACACATGGGCCTGGTCCGAGTCGCTCATGCGGTAGTTGAACTCGGTCACATTGCGCGGCCCGCCGGGCAGGCTGCCAATCAGCTCCAAAAAGCGCTTGAAGCTGCCGCGCTCTTCGGGAATGGTGACGGCAAACAGGGCTTCTTTTTCTTCGCCCACATCGGCGCGTTCGGCCACAAAGCGCAGGCGGTCAAAGTTCATGTTGGCACCGCACAAAATGGCCGCAAAGGTCTGGCCCTTGCATTTGTGCGCGGCCACGTATTGCTTGATGGCGGCCACGGCCAGTGCGCCTGCGGGCTCCACAATCGAGCGCGTGTCCACAAAAATGTCCTTGATGGCTGCGCACACCGCGTCGGTGTCCACCGTCATGAACTCGTCGACCAACCCACTCGCCACGCGGAAAGTTTCTTCGCCCACCAGCTTGACGGCCGTGCCGTCTGAGAACAAACCCACATCGGCCAAAGTCACGCGCTTTTGGGCGGCCACCGACTGGATCATGGCGTCCGAGTCGTTCATCTGCACGCCAATCACCTTGACCCCGGGGCGCACGGCCTTGATGTAGTTGGCCACGCCGCTGATCAGGCCACCGCCGCCAATGGCCACAAACACCGCATCGAGCGGCCCCTGGTGCTGGCTCAGCATTTCCATGGCGATCGTGCCTTGGCCCGCGATCACATCGGGATCGTCAAAGGGGTGCACAAAGGTCAGGCCCTGCTTTTTCTCCAGCTGTACCGAGTGGTTGTAAGCGTCTGAATAGCTGTCGCCAAACAAGACCACCTCGCCGCCAAAACCCTTGACCGCGTCGATTTTGACCTGCGGCGTGGTGGTGGGCATGACGATCACGGCGCGTGTGCCCAGGCGGCTGGCGCTCAGGGCCACGCCTTGAGCATGGTTGCCAGCCGATGCGCAAATCACGCCCTTTTTCAGTTGTTCGGGCGTCAGGTGCGCCATCTTGTTGTAAGCCCCGCGAAGCTTGAAGCTGTGCACCGGTTGCTGGTCTTCTCGCTTGAGCAGCACCTGGTTGTTCAGCCGCCGAGACAGGTTTTTGGCAATCTCCAGGGCCGACTCGGTGGCCACGTCGTAAACACGGGCGTTGAGGATTTTGATCAGGTAGTCGGCGGGTTTGAGGTGTGGGGTGGTCATGCGCAAACGGTCGCCCTGAGGGGCGTGACGGTCAAAAAGGTGAACACCGATGATAACGGCCCAAAAAAAATGCCCCGAGCCTTGCGGTTCGGGGCAAATCCACCTTTTCAGAGGGTGGAGGAGACAAAGGGTTCGCACAAAAAAGCACGATTGTTCGCAATTTTAACGAGGTTTTTGCTGCATTGCAGCAAGTCGATGTATCAATTTGCAAAATCTTGTGAAGATGGCAGATGCCCTGCGTATCAATAGGGGAAGGTCAGTGGCGCGATCAACATGGGGTGCGCCCGTAGGTCGGTGGCTTCAGCCCCGACAAGGGGCCTGTGCCCGAGGCTGAAATCTCGGCCCTGAATCTGTCGACCTGCGCAGACATGGTCTTGCCGGGTGACGCGATGTGCTTTGGCATGACCCGATACCGCTGGCCTGCGTCTGCAGTGCTGCCTGTGCACAAATAGAACTTTTTTCCTTGACAAGATTTATTCCATAAGTTAACAAAATCATTTGAAAAAGCCCTTATCTTGATTGTTTCATTAAAAATATTTAAGCATTTAAAAAATTAACTAGGAATACAATTTGAACCCTTACGTTCTCTTTTTTTGATGGAATGAACATTTACAAATTTTTGGGTAGTTATAAATCAATAAACATCCGATTAATAATAAATTTTGTTTAAATTCACAAAAAAGTAACAAGACTCTCGTGTCTGCCGCAGGCTGACATTTGATGAGACAAGACGCAAATTCGACCCGTATTTCCCCATGAACGCCAATTGCTATAAAACAGTCTTCTCCAAACGCCTGGGTGCCCTCGTGGCCGTTGGCGAACATGCCACCAGCCAAGGCAAAGCCACTGGAAGCTTTCAAGGGGCAGGATTTTCAGAAAGCTGTTCTAGCGCCGCTGCTTACTTCATCGGTGCACTGTCCCTCAGCTTTGCACTGGTCGCCATGGCCTATGCGGCCCCCGCCAGCAACGCATTGCCCACAGGCGGTCAAGTGGCCCAAGGCGCAGCGGCCATCAGCCAAAGCGGCGCCAGCATGGCCATCCAACAAAGCACAGCCCGCGCCGTCGTCAACTGGCAAAGCTTCGACATTGGTAAAGATGCCAAAGTCAACATCGTGCAACCCAGCAGCCAGTCCGTGCTGCTCAACCGCGTCAGTGGCCCCGCGCCCAGCCAAATCTTTGGCCAGATGACCGCCAACGGCCAGGTCGTTCTGGTCAACCCCAACGGCGTGACCTTTGGCAAAGACGGCTCCGTCAGCGCCGCAGGCCTGACAGCCAGCACACTCAACACCACCGACGCCGACTTCATGGCCGGGCGCAACCGCTTCACCCGCGACGGCGCCACCGGCCAGGTGCTCAACCTGGGCAACCTCACGGTCGCCCCCGGCGGCTATGTGGCCCTGCTGGGTGCCAGCGTCAGCAACGAAGGCAAGATCGTCGCCCCTCAAGGCAACGTCGCCCTGGGTGCGGCAGAGTCCATCACCTTGCCCGTGTACGGCAGCCGCCGCATCAAAATGGAGTTGACCCCATCGGCCATCAACGCCGCTGTGGCCAACCAAAGGGGCGGCTCCATCGTGACCGAAGGTGGCCAGGTCTACATGCAGGCGGCCGCAGTGGGCAGCGCCATCGCCAGCGTCATGCAATCGGGCAGCATTGATACATCAGGCGCGCAAGGCGGCGCGGTGCACCTGCTGACCGATGGCGGCCATATCAAAGTGGACGGCAGCATCACCGCCAACAGCACCCAAGGCGCGGCCGGTGGCGATATCTACATTGGGCGGGACAAAGACACGAACGTGCTGGCCAAAACCGCCGATGTGAGCGGGGCCCTGCTGGAAAGCAAGGGCGGCTTTGTGGAGACTTCTGGCGATTACTTGAAAGTGGACGGCATCTCCGTCAAAGCCAAGGACTGGTTACTGGACCCTTCGGACATCACCATTTCAAGCTCGGCCAACAGCAACGTGACAGGCACCAGCCCTGCCGACATCACACCCAACGGTGCCTCAGGCACCAGCAGTGTGGTCAATGTCAGCACGATCCAGAACGCTATCAATACGGGCACCAACGTCACCATCAAAACCACGAACGCACTGAACACAACCGGCGCAGGCAACATCACCATTGCCAACGCTTTGACGTTCAACAACCAGGGCACGACCGACGCCACCCTGAACCTGATCGCCGACAACGGCATCACGCAAAACGCGGGTGCATCCATCACCACCAACGCCGCAAGCGCCAAACTGGTCAACGTCAACATGACGGCCAACGGCAACTACCAGGGCAACACGGCTGCAGACGCCAGCAGTCAAGGCATTGTGCTCAACAGCAGCATCAACACCAATGGTGCAGTCACGTTGACGGGCACCAATAAAAACATCGCTGCAGGTGCAGGTGTGCAATTCGGTTCCGGTGCCAGCATTACGACTAAAGGCGCTGTCACGGTCACTGGTGTATCGACTTCAGGAACAGGCTACGGTGTTGCATTGAACAACACGCTCATTGATGCAGGCACCACAGGCGACATTTGGATCACCGGTACGTCCACAGGCAATCACGGCGTTTTCAACAACTTCACAAATAGCAGCGTCTACAACATGAAGTTGCTGGGTAAAAATGTCTCCATCAATGGCAGTACATCGGGTACGAATTCATCGGGCTTTTTCAGCTACATTGGTAACTTCGCGGGCAACATCATTTCAGCAGCCGAGAATCTTTCGATCACCGGCACCGTTAATGGCGCAGGCTTCGGCACAGCCATTGATCACGTCGCTACCAGCTGGCACAACCGAGTCAACGCTTACACAGCGGGTGGCACCCTCAGCATCACCGGTACCAATAACGCCTCTGCTCCCAACACCGGTACCACCATCACCATGGCGGGTGTTCAGGCTAAGGCAGGCGGGGACCTCACCGTCAGTGCCACCACCAACAACGCCGCCACAGACGCGATTTCTGTGAAGTCCAGCTTTTATTACCCCGGGTATGGCTATATAGGCGGCGCATCTTCATTTGAATCTACAGGCGGTAACACCACCCTCAAGAGCAATCAGGGTTCGATCCTCATTCAAGACGGGGTACCCAACTCGGTGACCTCAACGGCCATCAAGGGCAAGAACGTGATCATCGACAACACGGGCGGCACGTTCACAGGGGGCGTTTTCACGGCAGGCACTGGTGTGTCCACATCCACCGTCCGCGCAGGCGTTCAAATCTCCGATGGCTTGCAAGCCACCGACCCGAATATAGCTAGCAACCCAACGCTGCGCACCATCACCGCGACTGATGCCAGTGGCCAGATCGTTTTGAGCGGCAAGAAGGCAAGCACAGGCAGCGGTGTTGAAATCAGCAGTGCCGCAGCTTTGTCGGCAGCCAACATCACTATCCTCGGAGAAAACACCGGCGCAACCGGTGCGGCCATCAACATCAGCAGTGCTGCTGCAAAGTTGACATCCACGCAAGCCACCACATTGACTGCTGGCGGGACTGGCTCTGGCACGTCTTTGGTGGCTGCAGGCAACATCCAAGTGGGCACCCAACTCAAGGTCACCACGCCTGCTGCGGGCACGATTTCAGGTCTCATCAGTGGCACAGGTTCGTTGCTGAAATCAGGCGCAGGTCAACTGACCTTGTCGGCGTATAACGCAAGCACTGGGGTCTACGGAACCAACACTTTCTCAGGAGGTGCCACCGTCAGCCAGGGCACACTGGTCCTTGGTCACGGTAACGGCAATTACAACAAAACGGCGGGCACGGGCGGGATCATCGTGGGCGATCTCAATACGGGCAACAACAACGTAAGTTTGCTGGTCGAAAAAGGCACGCCTGGCAATGCAACGGGCTACCTGAACAGAGACATCACTTTTACAAATAACGGTACAGGCATGGCCACCCTGGGCACCACGTCTGGAACTGTGAATGAGGCGGGGCGGGGCTGGACGACGGTCAACAGCAAAATCACCTTGAACCGTGATGTGGTCATCAACGATGCCACCAACGACCGATTGACAATGGACGGTCAAATCACAGGCACGGGCAATATCACCTTTACCGGCAATCGCATCACGATGGGAGCCGTCAGCGGGACTGGAATTTCGGCCAATAATTTTGTGGGCAATGTCACTATTTCCTCGGGCACGACGCTTCAAGCCAGTGCCAAGTACATCCTGCCCACCACGACTAATGTGATCAACAACGGTACGCTGCGATTGCTGGATGGCAAACACCAATCGATCGATGGGCTTTCGGGTTCGGGCAAAGTCGAAACCAATAGCACTTCAGGCGGATTGCTCACCACATTGAGCTTGGGCAACAACAACAGCAGTGCAACATACACAGGCACCATCGTCGGGACTTCATCACCGTTGAATTTAGTCAAAAACGGCACGGGTACTCAAGTGCTCTCAGGCAACAACACCTATACCGGTGGGACCAATGTGGCCAAAGGTACTTTGCAAATCGGTGATGGGACGAACAATGGTTTGATTGGCGCTGGTGCGGTGGACATTGCCACCGGTACCACATTGGATTTCAACGTAAAGTCAGGTTCATTAGTTGGCTATACAACATACAACACATTCACAGGCGAGGGTACCCTCAAGAAAACAGGTACAGGCACTTTGGCGTGGAGCAGTGGCGGAGCAACATTTAGTTTGGGCACAAACTCAAAGATCGACGTGCGAGAAGGCACCTTTACTGGTGCAAGCTCTACCAATGAAGTTTGGAAAGATAACAAAGCCTCGTTGAACGTCGAAAGCGGCGCAACATTTCTAGGTGTTGAAGGCAACATCAAAGTGGATGCGCTGACAGGCGGAGGTGTCGTCAGCTCTGGATGGGGCGGAATTGCGTATGGCTTCACCGTGGGTGTCAACGGTGGATCGGGCACATTCGCTGGCTCCATTCAAGATGCCAATGGTGTCGCTGCCAAATTAACGAAAGAAGGTACAGGCACGCAAATTCTGACGGGTAACAACACCTACACCGGAATAACCACCGTGGACGGCGGCACATTGCAAATCGGCGATGGTGGCACCACAGGCACCTTGGGCAACGGAGGTGCTGTCAACCTACAGGGCGGGTCGAACTTGCACTTCAATCGCAGTGCAGCAACCACGATTAACAACGATATCACCGGCACGGGCAACGTCAGCGCAACAATCACCGGCGCATCGGGCAGCCTAACTTTAGCTAAAAACATCACCCTCACAGGCACGGTTTCAGCTACCGCCGACCAAGCCATTACCACCACCGCAAGTAAAACCATATCCACCCGCGGCGGTATTTCTTTGACCGGTAAAGCCGGCGTGGCGCTGAACGGCGACATCACCAACAGCACTTCTGGCGCAATCACCATTGCAGCAGGTGACGGCACCGTGTTAAGCGCAGCAGCGATTACATCGGCATCAGGCGCCACGATCACGCAAAGAGCAAACGCAGCCGTGACCTTGACCACTGACGGCCAGGGCGACTTGACCGTTGCAAAAATCGTCAAGGGTGTAGCCACCGCGGGCACAGGCGCAGGCGACATCACGGTCGCTGCGGGTATCAAAGTACCCGCTGGCGCGACGGGCGGCAACATCAAAACCGTTGCTGGCAACACGATTACCAACAACGGCACGGGCAAGACGCTTATTTACACCGGCTCCGCGCTTAACAGCGGCCAGATGTCTAATTTGATGTCTAGCCTTTCGAATCTTCAACTCACAGGCAGCAGTAAAAACACCGCCGTGCGGACCGCCTACGGCGCAGGCGGAGGCTTTGCAGGCGGACCCAACACGCAAGTCCTTTTCCGAGAGTCAGTGGACTTAACCGGTTCCTTAACGTCTGCCACCATCAATACGACTTATGGCGATGCTGCACCAACTTCAACAGCAATCGCCTCTGCGATCGTGGCGGCCAATGGCGGTACCGGCAACAACATCGTCACAAATTTAGCCGCAGGAACATTCAAAGCTGCCGTGGATGACGTGGCAACCGACTTGGCCAACAACGCGACTTTGGTGGCCACAGCCAATAGCTTTGGTCGATTGGATGCCAATGCAGCCGGCTACAACTACAACGAGTCGGCTTCTGCAAACTACGCAGCAAGCGGGGCATCAGTGGTTAAATTGGTAGTTGCCAAGGCTAACTTGACCAAGGTCGAAGGTGCCAAGACCTACGACGGTCAAATCCAAACGTTGGTTGCCGGTACAAATGGCTCGCTGACCCTGACAGGTGTGGCATCAGAGACTGCCGCCCTTAACACGGGCAATAGCGTTAACCTGACTGGAGCCAATGCAGGCACCCAAGCCGTATCAGGTCTGGGAACCAACGCAGCGTTTACAAGTGCCAATGGTTTGAGCCTGGCTAACTACAACGTGGCAGACACCGATATGTCTGCTCTCGCCAGCGCACTTCCCACTAAGAACACCGTTGCCATCGCCAAGGCTAAGCTCACGGAAGTAACGGGTGCCAAGATCTACGACGGCAACACCAACTTGAGCGGCGGTACCTTGAGCATCAAGGGCGTCAACGGTGAAAAGTTCACCACCGACAAAGCCAGCGTGGTGCTGGGCAGCAAGAACGTGGTGGGCACGGATGGCTTTGGCGCGAACAGCGTGACCAACCTGAGCGGCTTGACGTTGACAGGAACCACTTCGGCTGCACTGTCAACCAACTACGATCAGACACAGCTGCCCACTACGAGCAACACCGTGACCATCGGCAAAGCCAACTTGGCTGTGGCCATGAGCAACCAGACCAAGGTCTACGACGGCACCGTCACCGCTACATTGACAGCAGGTGCGATCACAGCGACGGGCGTGACAGTGGGCAGCGTGACAGAAACTGCAACAGTAAGCCAAACCAGCGGTACCTACAACGATAAGAACGTGAACGGGGCAACAACAGTCACCGCAAACTTGTTGCCAGTCGACTTCGCGTCTGGTACAGCAGACCTGAGCAACTACAACTTGCCCTTTACGGTGAGCAACACCTCCAGCAACATCACCAAGAAAGATGTCACCTACAGCGGTGTGGGCGTGGTTGCTAAAACGTATGACGGCACGACCACAGCAGTGCTGAACGGTGCGGCAGCGCTGGGCAGCGTTGCAGCGGGCTCTAGCGTCTCGACCGACACCAAAGTCATCACCACTGACGCAGTCACCCTGGGCGGCACCGTGGCCGGCACCTTTGCCAGCAAGAACGTGCGCGGAACGAACGGCACAGGCGCGAACACGGTCACCCTCACAGGCGCGAGCTTGAGCGGCGCGGACGCTTCGAACTACAACTTGGTTCAGCAAGCGCCCGTGACGGCCAACGACACGATCAGCAAAGCCAACTTGGCTGTGACCATGAGCAGCCAGAACAAGACCTATGACGGCACGACAGCGGCTGCATTGGCAACGGGTGCGATCACGGCCACGGGCGTGATAGTGGGCGGCGTGGCAGAAACTGCAACGGTGAGCAAAGCCAGCGGCACCTACAACAGCAAGAACGTGGCCACGGCAACAACAGTCACCGCGAGCTTGGCGACAGGCGACTTCACGGCAGCGACTGGTACTGATCTGAGCAACTACAACTTGCCCACCACGGTGAGCAACACCACCAGCACGATCGGCAAAGCCAACTTGGCTGTGGCCATGAGCAGCCAGAACAAGACCTATGACGGCACGACAGCGGCTGCATTGGCAACGGGTGCGATCACGGCCACGGGCGTGACAGTGGGCGGCGTGGCAGAAACTGCAACGGTGAGCAAAGCCAGCGGCACCTACAACAGCAAGAACGTGGCCACGGCAACAACAGTCACCGCGAGCTTGGCGACAGGCGACTTCACGGCAGCGACTGGTACTGATCTGAGCAACTACAACTTGCCCACCACGGTGAGCAACACCACCAGCACGATCGGCAAAGCCAACTTGGCTGTGGCCATGAGCAGCCAGAACAAGACCTATGACGGCACGACAGCGGCTGCATTGGCAACGGGTGCGATCACGGCCACGGGCGTGACAGTGGACGGCGTGGCAGAAACTGCAACGGTGAGCAAAGCCAGCGGCACCTACAACAGCAAGAACGTGGCCACGGCAACAACAGTCACCGCGAGCTTGGCGACAGGCGACTTCACGGCAGCGACTGGTACTGATCTGAGCAACTACAACTTGCCCACCACGGTGAGCAACACCACCAGCACGATCGGCAAAGCCAACTTGGCTGTGGCCATGAGCAGCCAGAACAAGACCTATGACGGCACGACAGCGGCTGCATTGGCAACGGGTGCGATCACGGCCACGGGCGTGACAGTGGGCGGCGTGGCAGAAACTGCAACGGTGAG
>NZ_LFYT02000050.1 GCF_001270065.2 Limnohabitans planktonicus II-D5 | reverse complement strand
AGGCTATCGCTGATGGTGCCCGCGCTCAACAGGCCTGCGCCCAAATTGGCATGAGCGTTCGCACCTTGCAGCGCTGGGTACACCCTTGTGGGCACGAAGGAGACCGGCGTGTCAGCACGCTACGTGCGCACAGCGTGCCGCCAAACCAGCTCAGTCAAGCTGAGCGAGAGGCCGCGATGAGCGTGCTTAACAGCGAGGAGTTCAAAGATTTGCCACCCAGCCAAATCGTGCCTCGCTTGGCCGACCAGGGCAAGTACGTGTGCAGTGAATCGACGATGTACCGACTGCTCCATTGCGCCCAGCAGATGGGCCATCGCCGCCTGGAGCGTGTGCCGCGCAAGGTGAGCAAGCCGCGCGCATTGGTCGCTACCGAGCCCGATCAAGTCTATTGTTGGGACATTACCTATTTGCCCACTCAGGTGCGAGGAATGCATTTCTACCTCTACCTTTTTGTGGATATCTTCAGCCGAAAAATTGTCGGCTGGCAGGTATTTGATTGTGAGAGCGCACAGCTGGCCGCCGATTTGCTTCGTGATATCTGCGAGCGCCAATGCATTCCCGAAGGGCAGCTCACGGTGCATTCAGACAATGGCTCGCCGATGAAGGGTGAGACCATGCTGGCGACAATGTGGCGCTTGGGTATCACGCCTTCGCGCAGTCGGCCCTCAGTCAGCAATGACAACCCCTACTCGGAATCGCTGTTCCGAACTCTCAAGTTCCGCCCGCAGCTACCTCTGGGGCCCTTTACCGACATCTTGCATGCGCGCCGCTGGGTGACAGATTTGGTCCATTGGTACAACACCGAGCACAGGCACAGCGCCATTCGTTTTGTAACCCCAACTCAGCGCCACGCAGGGCTTGACGGGCCAATGCTTGCAAAGCGCGAGGATGTTTACGCTGCTGCACGACAGGCCAATCCGAACCGATGGTCCGCAACTGCACGCAATTGGCACCCGGTCAACGAAGTCCACCTCAATCCCCATACCCCTAAACCCACGGAGAATAAAAACTTACGAAAACCAGCCTGAACCACCAAAATAAATGCGACAACTAGCTTGAAAACGGCCGCTGACACCCCAAACGTCGGACTCTCCGAGTACCGACCTACAAGACCACCACTACGTAGGTCGGCGGTCGAAGACCCCGACACAGCGCCTTCGCCCACACCCGAAACGTCGGACTCTCCGAGTACCGACCTACAAGACCACCGCCCCGTAGGTCGGCGGTCGAAGACCCCGACGTTCACCGTTCAAACCGGCCATGCACGCTCAAAGCTTGCCATCGGGCGCCAGGCACAACTCAATGCCATCGTCACCACTCTCCTTGCACTCACACTGCTGCAAGTTCTCAGGTGAGCAAGCCTGCGACGACAAGGCTGGAGCGCCCGTTGGCGCTTTGCTGCCAGCGCCCGAATCCACGCCACGCGACATAGCAGCCCCCACACCTCCGGCATTAAAAAAGTCTGACAAGTTCAAACGACTGGTCGGCATCGATGTGTGGGCAAAGGCCAAATCCATTACCACGGTGCTGTTGGTCACGATGGCCGGGGTGATCCTCAGCGCCGCATTGGTATATGCAATTTTGTAATTGCTCAACACCGTCGCCGCATTGGCCGCAGCAGCACTCAGGTTCGAGTTGTACGCGCCCGCAATCAAGCCCGTGGCCAAGCCAGACACCGTCACCTCTTCACCCGACACAAAGCCCGACTTGGTCGCTGGCGCCTGTATTTGCTGCGTGCCATTGGCTTGCACCGTGGTGGCCGTGCCCGTCACGGCAGCCTCCTTGGGCGTGATCTTGCCTTTGCCAATCACCGAGGTCGGCAAGTTGTAGTTGTTCAGATCCGTACCCGTGGCTGCCGCAAAGTTGCCCGCCGCCAGATCGGCCGTGACGCTGCTCGCGCCCAGCACATTCTTGTCGTTGTACAGGGCGACTGTTTGGTTCACGCTGGCGGTTTCGGTCTGGCCCGCCACGGTCACACCTTTGACGGTGAAGGCGCTGGGGACCAGGGTGGCGGCTGTTGTGCCGTCGTAGGTTTTGGTTTGATCGGCAAGGGTGACTTTGAGGTGGGCTTGGGTCAATGCCACTGTGTTGTTCGCGCTGCGCGCCGCAGTGAACTTGTAGTTGCTGGCTTTGCCTGTGCCGTCCGTCAAGACAACTGCATCCACATAGTTGGTGTTGTTGTCTTTGACGTCCTTGTTGTTGATCGAGGCGCTGTTATAGCCCAGGGTCTCAGCGCCCACGCCTGTGGTAATCCTCAACTGCGTACCTGTGAGGGTCTTGCCCCCGTCATAGGTCTTGGCTGCTGCCAAGGCCACTTCTTTTTGTGCGACATACAAGACACCATCGACTTTGCTGATGGCGTAGTTGCCGTTTGTGTAGTCGCTGTCGTTGACTGTTGTGGCTGTCGTGCCTGCATCTGTGCGCTTGCCACCTGCAGTGATGGCAGCTAAATCAAGCGCAGCTGTGTCTGTGCCTTTGAGGCTACCGCTTGTGATCGCATATCCGCTCACGCTTTGCTCTGCACCGTTGTAGAGCTTAGAGCTGTCGCTGTTGGCGGTGAGGGTCAAGTTGGCTTGGGTCAATGCCACTGTGTTGTTCGCGCTGCGCGCCGCAGTGAACTTGTAGTTGCTGGCTTTGCCTGTGCCGTCCGTCAAGACAACTGCATCCACATAGTTGGTGTTGTTGTCTTTGACGTCCTTGTTGTTGATCGAGGCGCTGTTGTAGCCCAAGGTCTCAGCGCCCACGCCTGTGGTAATCCTCAACTGCGTACCTGTGAGGGTCTTGTTGCCGTCATAGGTCTTGGCTGCTGCCAAGGCCACTTCTTTTTGGGCAATGAAGAAGGTGCCATCGACTTTGCTGATGGCGTAGTTGCCGTTTTTGTAGTCGCTGTCGTTGACCGTTGTGGCTGTCGTGCCTGCATCTGTGCGCTTGCCGCCTGCAGTGATGGCAGCCAAATCAAGCGCAGCGGTGTCTGTGCCTTTGAGGCTACCGCTGGTGATCGCAAATCCGCTCACGCTTTGCTCTGCACCGTTGTAGACCTTAGAGCTGTCGCTGTTGGCGGTGAGGGTCAAGTTGGCTTGGGTCAAAGCCACTGTGTTGTTCGCGCTGCGCGCCGCAGTGAACTTGTAGTTGCTGGCTTTGCCTGTGCCGTCCGTCAAGACAACTGCATCCACATAGTTGGTGTTGTTGTCCTTGACGTCCTTGTTGTTGATCGAGGCGCTGTTATAGCTCAGGGTCTCAGCGCCCACGCCTGTGGTAATCCTCAACTGCGTACCTGTGAGGGTCTTGCCCCCGTCATAGGTCTTGGCTGCTGCCAAGGCCACTTCTTTTTGGGCAATGAACAAGGTGCCATCGACTTTGCTGATGGCGTAGTTGCCGTTTGTGTAGTCGCTGTCGTTGACCGTTGTGGCTGTCGTGCCTGCATCTGTGCGCTTGCCACCTGCAGTGATGGCAGCTAAATCAAGCGCAGCGGTGTCTGTGCCTTTGAGGCTACCGCTGGTGATCGCAAATCCGCTCACGCTTTGCTCTGCACCGTTGTAGACCTTAGAGCTGTCGCTGTTGGCGGTGAGGGTCAAGTTGGCTTGGGTCAAAGCCACTGTGTTGTTCGCGCTGCGCGCCGCAGTGAACTTGTAGTTGCTGGCTTTGCCTGTGCCGTCCGTCAAGACAACTGCATCCACATAGTTGGTGTTGTTGTCTTTGACGTCCTTGTTGTTGATCGAGGCGCTGTTGTAGCCCAGGGTCTCAGCGCCCACGCCTGTGGTAATCCTCAACTGCGTACCTGTGAGGGTCTTGCCCCCGTCATAGGTCTTGGCTGCTGCCAAGGCCACTTCTTTTTTGGCAATGAACAAGGTGCCATCGACTTTGCTGATGGCGTAGTTGCCGTTTGTGTAGTCGCTGTCGTTGACCTTTGTGGCTGTCGTGCCTGCATCTGTGCGCTTGCCGCCTGCAGTGATGGCAGCTAAATCAAGCGCAGCGGTGTCTGTGCCTTTGAGGCTACCGCTGGTGATCGCAAATCCGCTCACGCTTTGCTCTGCACCGTTGTAGACCTTAGAGCTGTCGCTGTTGGCGGTGAGGGTCAAGTTGGCTTGAGTGATCTTGCCGATACCTGTCGCCACTTGCGTGGCATTGGTGTTGGACAAGGTGTAGTTGTTCAAGTCCAGGTTGTTGGCTGTAGAGGCCACATCGCTTGCGCGCACTGTGGCGCGCACCGCTGCGGCACCCACAACGTTCTTGCTGTCGTAGCTGCCGCTCAGCGCCTTGAACAAGGCCGATTCGGTTTGACCGCTAACGTTCACTCCGCTTGCACGGATCTGACCTGCAGCAATCACTGCATCAACGGTGCCGTCGTAAACCTTGGTCTGATCAGCCAATGCCAAGGTCAAAGTAGCTTTGCTGATCGCCCCCTTACCTGTCACCACTTGCGCAGCGTTTGTATTGGACAAGGTGTAGTTGTTCAAATCCAGGTTATTGGCTATAGAGTCAACATCGCTTGCGCGCACGGTGGTGCTCACCGTTTGAGCGTCTGCAACATTCTTGCTGTTGTAGCTGCCGCTTACTGCATTGAACGAGGCCGACTCGGTTTGACCATTAACCGTCACGCCTTTAGCACTGACTTGCGCTGCAGCAATCGCAGCATCGAGAGTGCCGTCATAGACCTTGGTCTGGTCGGCCAGGCTCAGCGCCAAAGTGGCTTTGGTGATGTTGCTTTTGCTGTTTGTGACGGTCTGCGTCGCGCTGGTATCGGACAAGGTGTAGTTACCCAAGTCCAGACCATTGGCTGCTGTGCCTGTATTCACGTCACTGGCTGACACGGTGGCCGATGCCGAGTTGGCATTGGCCACGTTCTTGTTGTTGTACGCACCGGTGACGGCCTTGAGCGACACCTTCTCAGTGTTGCCACCGACAATCACGCCAGTAGCAGTGATGTCACCAGCTTTGATGGCCGCGTCAAGCTTGCCGTCATAGACCTTGGTCTGGTCGGCCAGGCCCAGCGCCAAAGTGGCTTTGGTGATGTTGCTGTTGCTGTTTGTGACGGTCTGCGTCGCGCTGGTATCGGACAAGGTGTAGTTACCCAAGTCCAGACCATTGGCTGTTGTACTTGTGTTCACGTCACTGGCTGACACGGTGGCCGATGCCGAGTTGGCATTGGCCACGTTCTTGTTGTTGTAGGCACCGGTGACGGCCTTGAGCGACACCTTCTCAGTGTTGCCACCGACAATCACGCCAGTAGCAGTGATGTCACCAGCTTTGATGGCCGCATCAAGCTTGCCGTCATAGACCTTGGTCTGGTCGGCCAGTCCCAGCGCCAAAGTGGCTTTGGTGATGTTGCTGTTGCTGTTTGTGACGGTCTGCGTCGCGCTGGTATCGGACAAGGTGTAGTTACCCAAGTCCAGACCATTGGCTGCTGTGCCTGTATTCACGTCACTGGCTGACACGGTGGCCGATGCCGAGTTGGCATTGGCCACGTTCTTGTTGTTGTACGCACCGGTGACGGCCTTCAGCGACACCTTCTCAGTGTTGCCACCGACAATCACGCCAGTAGCAGTGATGTCACCAGCTTTGATGGCCGCGTCAAGCTTGCCGTCATAGACCTTGGTCTGGTCGGCCAGGCTCAGCGCCAAAGTGGCTTTGCCAATGTCCACGTTGTTTGTCGCCGCGCCTTGCGCTGGCAAACCGCTGTTCAGGTTGTAGTTGCCCGTGTCACCACCGTTGCCACTGGTCAGGCTCAAGCCCGTCAAGTCAGTCACTGTCTTGGCGCCCGCAACGTTCTTGCCCGAGATGGCCGCTGTGCCGCTTGCTGCCGTGAAGCTTTCGCCGTTCACACCCTCAATGGCCGTGACCTCAACCGCCTTCACCGTCTGCAAACCGTCGTAGGTCTTAGAGGCTGTTACCTTGGTCAGGTTGGCCTTACTCATCACCACCTGAGCCACCTGCCCACTGGCCAAAGTCGTCGCGTACTTGGCCCCGCTCAGCGCTCCATAGGTGTACCCGCTCGCTGTGTAGTTCAGATAGCCAGATCCGTTGTAATTTGGAGTATTCAATGTGGCTTCACTCAGGTCACTGGCCAGCGCTGCGCCTGTGATTTGAAGCGTATTGCCAGCAGCGGTTGTTTTGGTGACCGTACTGTTTGCGGTGCCCAAAGCTGCTTTGACTTCGGTCCACAACGCTGATTTAGATGAGCCGTTGTCCTTGGTCTTGGCATCGCCATACGTGTGGTTCACATGGGCGCCTGAGGTGAACGCCATCGCCACTTTTTCGCGGAACATGACTTGTGTCGCCGCAGTTGCGCCAGTGATGCCCAAGTTGCTGGTTGTAGGGATGGTTGGATAAGCCGCGTTCGAGTCTGTGTTTTGAAGATTCAGGCCAACGTCGGACAGGTTCAAAGTTGACAGCGAAGCATGGAGATCCGAAAGCTTGCCTGTTCCAGCCACTGACCCTGTATAGATATATGTTTTTCCAGATCCCGAATTCGACGCCCTTATGCCGGTTGTGGTCTTGACATCGCCACCAGTGCCATCACCCACCAATTTCTCCACACCCGCCCCCAGCACCACATCACCCGATCCGATGTTGCTGATGTCTTTCGTGATCGTGAGGTTGCCGGTTTGCGTGGTGATGGATGCACCGGCGGTCGCAGTGATACCGGATGTCAGCCCCAGAAGATTGACTTCGCCAATTTCCAGAGCACTGGCATTGGCAAATACCACTTTGCTGGCCGCTGCGGCCAATTTGCCCACTGCGTTTGTTTTTTCGCCCAGCGTGAAATTGGCTGTAGCAGTTAATCCCTTCAACTGAAGTTCAGCCGCTTTGATGGCTGCGCCAGGGACTTGGGTCACGTTGCCACCCGCTTGGAGGGACAGTTTTTGGGTGCCTAAGGTCAACGCCGCATTCACTTCGATGTTCCCACCCGTTTGCAACGTCACGTTGCCCGTGGTGGCGTTGGTGGCGGTGGCGGCAGACACGGTGATGCCGCCTGAGTTGCTGGCATCACCAATGACCAAATTGCCTGCGGTGATGAGGTTCAGTTCTGCGGTGGACAGGCCAAGGATGCGATCCTTTAAGGTTGCTGAACCGGCATCAGCACCACCGATGTTGATCTTGGCATCAGCCGAGACTGTATGGATGCTGACGGTGCCTGAACCTGCATTGATCGTTGCGGGTGTTGACGTTGAATCAATGTGCAGCGTATCCGCCTTGATGTTGACTTGATTTTTGGCTGTCAAGTTGGCACCAGAAGCCAATTGCAAGGCGACCGATGTTGTTCCCTGTGTGGAGGTGGTGATGTCGACTTGGCCGTTGGTTGCCTTCACCGTTTTATTGATATACCCCACGGCAGCGTTATTTGCAACATCGGTGTTCTCACCTTTGATCACAACATTTTGATCCGCAGTGATCACCCCTTGCAAGCTCAGCGCAGAGGCGGTTGCGGGTGAACCAGTGCTTGTGCCTGTGATGTTGACATCGCCGCCTGTGGCGCTGATGGCCGAATAGGCTTGCACCGCGTTGCCGTTGACTGATTCGCCGATCAACGTGACATTTTTCCCCTGGACTGTCGTGCTCGGAGGAAACAAAAATACGCCATGTTGTTGAACGGCAGTGGCGGAGGATTTACCTTGGATGGTCACGTCGTTGCTTGCACGAATTGGAAAAGCAACAGCCGTGCTGGTGTTCACATTCACACCCAAGCCCCCCGCTGAAGTGCCCTCGAGTTTGATGTCGCCTGATTTGACCGTGCCTGTACCAGTGCCGGGTGCCGCAGATGACGCTTCAATCGAGCCCATTCCCCCCATGCTGATGCCTGCGCCAGTGCCAGCACTGGTACCTGTCATTTCTACAGAGCCCCCCGAAATGGTGCCTAAGTTATGGATACCTGAACCAGTGCCTGCAGGAGCGGTGACTTTGCCAGTCATCGTCACTTTGCCCGGAGCACTTCCAGTCGCTTGAATAGTCCTACCTGCATTCACCATCACACCTTGCAATAGAACAGAAGTGCCCTCGATGACGACAGCTCCACTGGTTGCTATCACATTGGCACCTACATCTATGCCAAAGTGATTCCGAGAATTGCCTTTAAGTTCGATGTTCGTAGCTTGCAATGCAACGCCGTTGATCTTGACACCTGCTCCATCAGTCGCTGTATTTGAGCCAACAAGTGTGATGTTGCCCGTTGACAAGTTGATGCCACGATCAACAATCAGCCCACCTGCGGTGATGTCGGCATTCACGTTGCCGCTGCCTTCAATCGCATTCGCAATGGTGGTGCTGACATTGCGTTTGTAATTCAGATTCGCGCCATTGGCCAAGGTCACTTTTCCTGAGCCCAATGTGCCTGTACCGTTTCCATCCCCGACTTGCAACGTGCCACCACTGATGGTGGTCGTGCCGGTGTAAAGGTTGGTGCCCGTCAGTATTTGCGTGCCCGCACCTGCTTTGACAAGGTTGACGGTCAAGGAAGGCGTGGCGTTCGGACTGCCCCAATTGGCACCCATGACGCCGCTGTATGTATAACTATTGCTCGCAACATCGCCGACACCCATCGTCAGTAAATTGCTCCCCGCATAACTATTGATCACGTTACCTGCCCCACTAAGACCTCGCATTTGCACAGCCTCGCCCCGCATATCCAGCAGGGCATCTTTTGCAATATGGATGTCTGCCAAATTGTTGCTCAGTGCGGTTTTCAGATAGTCGTTTTGAAGTGAGCCAGCTTGAATGGCGATCAACCCGCCCGCGTTGCTTGCAAACCTCAAACTCAAGTTGCCCGTGCTGAGCGTCAGGCCAGCTGCGCCGGTTTTCTTGAAGGTGCCAGCGCCGCTGACTGTGGTCGTTCCGTTGTAACGTGTGTCAGTGGTGACATTGGCTTCAAAAGTTGCACCTCCTGCGATAACAATGGAACTGGTTTTTAAGTCCCCCATTTTGGTGTTGACCAACTCACCTTCAGTGACCGTAGTAGCACCGGTGAAGGTGTTGGCACCCGTCAAAGTCATGGTTCCTGCCCCCGTTTTGGTCAGTCCACCTGCTCCTGAGATATTGCCGCTCAGCGTGCCATCAGTTGCACTGTTGAGGGTCAGCAAGCCCGTGGTGGTCAATGCACCCGCACCACTCACGCTACCGGTTGCGGCATTCAAGGAAATATTGGATGCGGTGATGCTGTTGTTCAAGACAACGTTTCGCCCTGCATTCAATGTCAGGGTATTGCCATCAGCGGTGTTGGAGACAGCCGTATCCACGGTGATGTCACCATTGCCGCCAGGGGCCAATGCGGACGTAGCAATGATGACGTTGGTCCCGGCAATCAAGGCATTGCTCACGTCTGAAGCAAGAATTTGAGACACACCGTTCGCTGCTTGCGCGGCACTTAACGAGCCACCTGTCGTTGCCGTACTGCCGATGACAATGTCATTGGGGTCCAGCAACCATTCTTTGGCTTTGACCTGAATGCCGTCGACCTTCAGAAACTCACCCGACGTCTCCACAAAGCCCCCCTTGCTCTCCAACCGTGCCCCACTCACATCCGTGCTCTTGGCCAACACGCCAGTCACTTCGTCGCGCCCGAGGATGATGTCGCCACCTTTGTGGCCTGCGGATGTGCTGTTGGCCGTGATGCTGCCGTCCACTTGGATACGTCCACCATCGGCCAGCAGATACACCGCGCCGCCTTGCGCACCTGTGGTGTCAATGCCGCCGGACTGCATCACGCTGGCCATGGCGCTGCCCACGGCGGCGGCTTGCATGTAGACCTGGCCGCCTTCGGTGACGATGCTGCCGCCTTTTTGGTTGGCCACGGCAGCGTTGATGGCCGAGGGGGTCAACTCCAACTTGATGCGGCTGCTGCCATACAGGGGCATGGTGATGGTTTCTGCCGCACCCAAAGCGACCTTGCCTTGGGGGGCGACGATCTTGCCTTCGTTGCTGACACTCGCACCCAGCAGAGCCACGTAGCCGCCGGGTGCGGATGTGAGGGTGCCTTGGTTAAGCACTTGCCCGGTGGCTCCGTCGCGGGTGTAGTGCTTACGCCCGGCCATGAAGTCGGCGTCGGTGGTGTTGAGTGTGCTGGCTGTCAGGCCTGCGGCGCTGACCGAGCCGTCTTTGCCGAAAGTGACGCCGTTGGGGTTGACCAGGACCACTTGGCCGTTGGCGGTCATCTGGCCGAAGATTTGGCTGGGGGCGGCACCTGTCACGCGGTTGAGCAGCACAGCCTGGGCGTTGGGCTGCACGATGTTGACTTTGGCATCTTTGCCGATGTCAAAGTTTTGCCAGTTGACGACGGCGCGTGCCGTGCTTTGGTGGATGGCCATGTTGGCACCGCTTTGGCTGATGGCCGCTGCGCCTTGGGCCACTTGGCCACCGGTGGGCAATGCGGTGTTGGCGGGAGCTGCCCACGCCATGGAGACCAGCGCAAAGCTCAGGGTCAGGGCGCCGATGTAGCAGACGGCGGCGCGTGAACAGCCTTTGTCCAAGCCTGCGCCTGAAAAAAGACCATTGGCCTTGCCCTGGCTGGCAGCGTGTTCGCCAACTGCCACGAGGGCACCCAGGCGTTTGGAGAAGATGGTTTTATAGCAAAGTTTGTTCATAGGCTTAACTTGTGGAAGTTATTCCTATGAGTACTAAATGTCTGTTATCTATCGCACATATACAATTTAAATTGTTGTTTTAATAATTTTCTTAATTATATTTGGCTATTAAATTTCTCAATTTGATAATTTTATAATTCGTACTATTTCAATAGCAAAAGTAATTTAATTTCATTAATTATATTCATGATAATTACAATTATTGATTTATTGAATTGCTTCCGTCGAAAAAACCGAATTCGTGCACAGCCAACCGCCCCGTAGGTCGGCGGTCGAAGACCACGACACTGAGCCTTCGCTACACCCCAATCGTCGGACTCTGCGAGTGCCGACCTACAAAACCACAGCCCCGTAGGTCGGCGGTCGAAGACCCCGACACAGAGCCTTCGCCACACCCCAAACGTCGGACTCTCCGAGTGCCGACCTACAAAACCACCGCCCCGTAGGTCGGCGGTCGAAGACCCCGACACAAAGCCTTCGCTACACCCCAATCGTCGGATTCTGCGAGTACCGACCTACAAGACCACAGCCCCGTAGGTCGGCGGTCAAAGACTCCGACTCAGAGCCTTCGCCACCGCCCAAACGTCGGACTCTACGAGTGCCGACCTACAAGACCACAGCCCCGTAGGTCGGTGGTCGAAGACCCCGACATAGAGCCTTCGCTACACCCCAAACGTCGGACTCTCCGAGTGCCGACCTACAAGACCACCGCCCCGTAGGTCGGCGGTCGAAGACTCCGACATAGAGCCTTCGCTACACCCCAAACGTCGCACTCTGCGAGTATCGACCTACAAAACCACCGCCCCGTAGGTCGGCGGTCGAAGACCCCGACACAAAGCCTTCGCTACACCCCAAACACAGAGACTTCGCCACCGCCCAAACGTCGGACTCTACGAGTGCCGACCTACAAAACCACCGCCCCGTAGGTCGGCGGTCAAAGACTCCGACTCAGAGCCTTCGCCACCGCCCAAACGTCGGACTCTACGAGTGCCGACCTACAAAACCACCGCCCCGTAGGTCGGCGGTCGAAGACCCCGACACAGAGCCTTCGCTACACCCCAAACACAGAGACTTCGCCACCGCCCAAACGTCGGACTCTACGAGTGCCGACCTACAACTTCGCTATTGCACAACCAAAAGCTAATTTCCAACCCATAAATTCCATTATTTACGGTAACAAATTCCAAATTCCACGGACCTAAATTCCGAAATTTACGATACCATGCGCCATGAATTCCAAAGCGCTTTACCCACGGCAAATCGAGCCCCTTATTGAACTGGCGGTGCAAGACACACCTGTGGTTTTGCTTTCGGGACCGCGCCAGGCTGGCAAAACCACACTGGTCAGGCAAATGGCCAGCAACCGGGGTTTTCGCTACCTGACGCTCGATGACGAACTCACCCTCTTATCTGCTCGCGCAGATCCGGTGGGCATGATTCGCGGCCTGGACCGTGCGGTGATTGATGAAATCCAGCGTGCCCCGCAATTGCTCCTGGCCATCAAGAAAAGTGTGGACGAAGACCGACGCCTTGGACGTTTCCTGCTCACAGGTTCGGCCAATTTGATGGCCCAACCCACCGTCGCTGACTCGCTTGCCGGCCGAATGGAAACCCTTTTGCTGCTGCCCTTGTCACAAAGCGAAATCCACAGGCAGCCTGCCAACTGGATTGACCGCATGTTTCAGGGTCATATCCCCAAAGTCGTGACCCCACTCACAGGCCCTGATCTGGTGGACGCTGTATTGCGTGGCGGTTATCCCGAAGCCCTGTCGCGGCCAACGCCCAAACGCCGCACCGCCTGGGCCAGACAATACCTTGATGCCATCATCCAGCGTGATGTCCGTGATGTGGCGGGCATTCACAAACTCACGGAACTCCCACGCTTTTTGCGTGCGCTGGCTCAAACGGCTGGACAAATGTGCAACTACAGCCAGCTCGGCGGGCAAGTCGGGCTAGACAGCAAAACAGCTGCCCGGTACGTGGGTATCTTTGAGCAAATGTATCTGCTCAAACGCATGGATGCCTGGTCGACCAACCGCATCAACCGCATCGTCAAAACACCCAAGCTGCAGTTCATCGATTCAGGCTTACTGGCTGCCATACTCGATATGAGCGCAGAAGAAGTCCTGAAGAATAGAACGCGATTTGGACACGTTCTGGAGACATTTGTGTTTGGGGAACTGCTCAAACACACCACGACGGCAGATGATCGCTATCAACTCATGTACTACCGCGATGCCGACAAATACGAAGTCGACATCGTCATTGAAAACGGCGCAGGACAGCTGATGGGCGTGGAAGTCAAAGCCACTGCAACAGTAAATCACAATGATTTGCGCGGCCTGAAAAAGTTCGCCAGTCTGGCTGGCCATCAATTCAAGACCGGGGTCATCTTGTACGACGGCCAAGACACCATGCCCCTGGGTGACGGCTTGTGGGCTGTCCCCCTGTCAAGCTTGTGGGGACAGTAAGCTGCTGCTGAGCGGCCAGCCTCTATTCATATCCTGGTCAATCAAGCATGCGTCGGACTCTCCGAGTACCGACCTACAAAACCACAGCCCCGTAGGTCGGCGGTCGAAGACCCCGACACAGCGCCTTCGCCACACCCCAAACGTCGGATTCTCCGAGTGGCGACCTACAAAACCACAGCCCCGTAGGTCGGCGGTCGAAGACTCCGACACAGCGCCTTCGCCACACCCCAATCGTCGGATTCTCCGAGTGGCGACCTACAAAACCACAGCCCCGTAGGTCGGCGGTCGAAGACTCCGACACAGCGCCTTCGCCACACCCCAATCGTCGGACTCTGCGAGTACCGACCTACAAGACCACAGCCCCGTAGGTCGGCGGTCGAAGACCCCGACACAGCGCCTTCGCCACCGCCCAAACGTCGGACTCTGCGAGTGCCGACCTACAAAACCACAGCCTCGTAGGTCGGCGGTCGAAGACCCCGACACAGCGCCTTCGCCACACCCCAATCGTCGGACTCTGCGAGTACCGACCTACAAAACCACAGCCCCGTAGGTCGGCGGTCGAAGACCCCGACACAGCGCCTTCGATGACGGCTGACACGTCGGGCTGCCAAATTGCCATGGGCCGATGTGACTCACACACCATTGGAATTCCCGAGCACCAATGCGAACACCTTGCGTGTTTTGCTGCAACTCAAAATATTGGATACTCTTGTCTCTATCAAAACATCACTGAGACAGTCCAAGGAGTCACCATGTATAGAGTCGGTTTACCAGCATGGAAAACACTGGCCCGCTGGGGCGTTCCTGTGCGCTTGCGTGTCGATGTTCATTTTGACGAGGAATCCAAATCGTATTGGGCGGACAGTCCGGATTTGGATGGTTTGGTTGTGGCAGGCGCTGATTTGGATGACTTGCATGACGAAGTCAGAATTGCAGTCAGTGATTTATTGAGCCTGGCCTTGCAAGCCCCCCAAGCCAAAGCTCAAACAGAATTTCGATATCGCCAAATGACCGTTTTCGCGGCATGAACGGCTACTACAAGCTGGTCATTGACATCTTGCGTCTGCACAGCTACGACCTTCTTCGCCAAGGCAAGGGCGCACACGAAATTTGGACCAACGCGGCACGCGAAACCAAACCGTTTCAAAAAACATGCCCTCCAGAACCATGGCGAACGTGATCATGAAACAGGCCGGATTACCCCATCGTTTTTAACCATCGACAAAACCACCCCCCCCCCGTACGGTTGGCGGTCGAAGACCCCGCGACAAGTTCAGCCCAATTTTTATCGCCGCATTTATTCTCCTGTGTTAATCTAAAAGCATGCCAACCCCACTTGATCCACTCGTTTCAGAACTCGCAACCCAAGAGGATGCGGACAGCTATGACATTTGGTTCCGTGCCAAAGTTGAGTCAGCGTTGCACCGTGCTGACGACCCGACAACGACACGCCATACAACAGACGCTGTCTTAAGGCGTATGGATGCAGTGATCAAGTCCTCTGAAAGCAGGCTATCCCAAATTGGAACCCATGCCCCGTAGGTCGGCGGTCGAAGACTCCGACATGGAGCCTTCGCCACACCCAAAACGTCGGACTCTCCGAGTGCCGACCTACAAAACCACAGCCCCGTAGGTCGGCGGTCGAAGACCCCGACATAGAGCCTTCGCTACACCCCAAACGTCGGACTCTCCGAGTACCGACCTACAAAACCACAGCCCCGTAGGTCGGCGGTCCAAGACTCCGACAAAGTGCCTTCGCCACACCCCAAACGTCGGACTCTCCGAGTACCGACCTACAAAACCACCGCCCCGTAGGTCGGCGGTCCAAGACCCCGACAGCGTTTCAAATAAAAGCAGAAACTGACACCCCGAAACGCTGGGCCAATGCTTTGGCCTGTCGAGCATTGATCTGCCTGTGGCCACTCAATATTTCACTGACAACAGACTGCGCACCCACCTCTTTTGACAAATCGGCCTGCTTGAGATCATGCTGCGCCATCAAGAAGCGCAACATCTGAGCAGGTGTTGCATCTGGCAAAACCTGTTGCACATTCTCATAGTCCTCAACCAGTTGCCCCACAAGCTCCAGCAAGTCGGCCAATTCATGAGACTCATCGTCGCCCACCACATCAAGAAGCTGATTCATGAACGCGACAACAGGCTCATATTCGGCCTGGGAATGAATTGAAGCCAAACGCACCGGCAAAGCGCATTGAAAAGCATTCCAGGCTGGCGCAAGGTTATTGGGGTTAAAAGCTGCTGCGGTCATGATTTGCGGCTCCTGTGTGCTTGAGTCCAGTCGTCGTATTGTGCGTGCGTTAAAACCTCACGGATGTACAGCTTTTGCCTGTTGTAGTGAATGACTGCAATGATACGAAAGTGATTTCCTGCAATATCAAACACTGTGTATGGGGCCACGTAATCAGCCGTGTTGAATGTGTTCTTCACTTGGTTTTCACCACAACCAAGACATGGCGTTATTTTCAGAGCCTTCGCCACACCCCAAACGTCGCACTCTGCGAGTATCGACCTACAAAACCACAGCCCCGTAGGTCGGCGGTCGAAGACCCCGACATAGAGCCTTCGCCACACCCCAATCGTCGGATTCTGCGAGTGCCGACCTACAAAACCACCACCCCGTAGGTCGGCGGTCAAAGACCCCGACACGGAGCCTTCGCTACACCCTAAACGTCGGATGCTCCGAGTGCCGACCTACAAGGTTTCATACGTGATTCAAACAAAATCGGATTTTTCGTGCACCCAGTTGTTCCGCTTCCTTTGAAGGTTTCATTGCACAAACGTCACGGTGCAGCTTGCCCATGAGGCGAATGAACTCATGGCTGATGGTGTGCTGAAGCAGCGTCACCAAAGAAGGGCTATGTCTAACTCCGGGGAACCTCATCGCTCACATTCCTCGCCCGCATGGATCGCATACGGGGTTTGCGAACTATTCAAGAGCGAATTTTTTGATGGCTTCCAGTGCAACCGCTTTTCCAGCCAATGAAACTGTGCCGGGACTGTATTTGCAAAGTGCCTCGGCAACACTTTCTGGCGTTTGATGTTGTACGCCAATGCTTTCGGCTACCACTGCTTTGTCAACGGCGTGCCAATCGACGCCATCAGAACCACTTGCACTACGGCTTGCAATGTTGGCAATTTTCCATAAGGTGTAGGTGGTACCGGCCGTTCGTTCTAGAGGTGAAAGTTCGCGAATACGCCGAAGAATCTCATCGTGATAGTTTGAGCCAGTGGTTTGATATTCGCAAAGCAGGTATGTATCAGCCACATCGCGCACATCCTGAACGTCAGACTCGTTTGCGCCACGAGAAGCCATCATCGTCAAAATCGTAGACCACTCCGACTCACGCTGGCGAGCTTCATCTAAAGTTGGGCAACGATTTCTCTCAGCTTGAATAACGACCGCACCTTGAGCACTCTGTGACCAGCTTCCGTCCACAAGGATATTGGTATACAGCAACCCACCTCGCCGGTTGTAGACCTCCACACGATCAGAAAAACATTGATCCTCAATTCGCCCAACCGTGACGGGCACGCCAACATATGCATCGTTGTGCGCTTTGATATTCGACCAGCGTCCGAAACCTTTCGCAGCCTTCTGCTCTTCGTAACGTCGAAAGATGCCCGCCACACTATCGTGTTCGCTGACAGCAATGATGCGAGCAATGATTTGATAACCTGAGGCATGCAACCGAGCCATTGTTTGCGTGATCGGCCCGGCCTCACGCATCGTGCCCTCGAAGAGAATGTTGCGTCGAGTCTCAATCGCACGATCAAAAAGCTGCTTTGTCCACTGCCTTGCGTGCGGGTCAGTCAATTCAGCGAAATGTCGCTCATCCGCTTTCTGAATTTCTCTATATTGTGGATGGTAGTAGCGTAATTCGTCCCCATTGATCGACACAACATTGCAGCCGGGAAAGTCCTGTTTACTCGCTTCCAACAAGCCACTTTTCCCTGCACCGGGCTGACCGCCAAGAATAATGACCTTCGGGCTGTCCTGGGGTGTTGTCCCACTGAAATGATGCGCTTCGATCTTTCGGTAGATTGCGGCGTGCTTAGCAGTCGTCAGCAGAAACTGGCGATCTGTCATGAGTCAGACGTGCATGGGTTTCAGCATGGGCGCATAAACGTACAACGCCCGGTTGATGATGTCGCGATTGCTCGGTGTCAGCGCCCGACGCTCACCAAGAATAATGTCCAACTCTCGCTCAAGTGCAGTGATGCGTTCAGGGTTCGGCTCCACCTTTTCCTGTTCAGTGTCGATCTCGCAGTTCAAGTAGCCAATGTACTCAGCGAGTGTCTCGGTGGCGGCTTCGAGCCGTGCCGTCTCAGCGATGGGTGAAGCAGTATTCATGGGGACTCTCCAACACGGTTTTGCGATTTCACAAGACCAATTCTAGTCCCCTCCTCACCAAGAAAAGTAGACGCACTTGTTCGATCCCCCGTAGGTCGGCGGTCGAAGACCCCGACAAAGAGCCTTCGCCACACCCCAAACGTCAGACTCTGCGAGTACCGACCTACAAAACCACAGCCCCGTAGGTCGGCGGTCGAAGACCCCTACACAAAGCCTTCGCCACACCCCAAACGTCGGACTCTCCGAGTGCCGACCTACAAGACCACCGCCCCGTAGCGGCCGTTTTCAAGCTAGTTGTCGCATTTATTTTGGTGGTTCAGGCTGGTTTTCGTAAGTTTTTATTCTCCGTGGGTTTAGGGGTATGGGGATTGAGGTGGACTTCGTTGACCGGGTGCCAATTGCGTGCAGTTGCGGACCATCGGTTCGGATTGGCCTGTCGGGCAGCAGCGTAAACATCCTCGCGCTTTGCAAGCATTGGCCCGTCAAGCCCTGCGTGGCGCTGAGTTGGGGTTACAAAGCGAATGGCGCTGTGCCTGTGCTCGGTGTTGTACCAATGGACCAAATCTGTCACCCAGCGGCGCGCATGCAAGATGTCGGTAAAGGGCCCCAGAGGTAGCTGCGGGCGGAACTTGAGAGTTCGGAACAGCGATTCCGAGTAGGGGTTGTCATTGCTGACTGAGGGCCGACTGCGCGAAGGCGTGATACCCAGGCGCCACATTGTCGCCAGCATGGTCTCACCCTTCATCGGCGAGCCATTGTCTGAATGCACCGTGAGCTGCCCTTCGGGAATGCATTGGCGCTCGCAGATATCACGAAGCAAATCGGCGGCCAGCTGTGCGCTCTCACAATCAAATACCTGCCAGCCGACAATTTTTCGGCTGAAGATATCCACAAAAAGGTAGAGGTAGAAATGCATTCCTCGCACCTGAGTGGGCAAATAGGTAATGTCCCAACAATAGACTTGATCGGGCTGGGTAGCGACCAATGCGCGCGGCTTGCTCACCTTGCGCGGCACACGCTCCAGGCGGCGATGGCCCATCTGCTGGGCGCAATGGAGCAGTCGGTACATCGTCGATTCACTGCACACATACTTGCCCTGGTCGGCCAAGCGAGGCACGATTTGGCTGGGTGGCAAATCTTTGAACTCCTCGCTGTTAAGCACGCTCATCGCGGCCTCTCGCTCAGCTTGACTGAGCTGGTTTGGCGGCACGCTGTGCGCACGTAGCTTGCTGACACGCCGGTCTCCTTCGTGCCCACTAGGGTGTACCCAGCGCTGCAAGGTGCGAACGCTCATGCCAATTTGGGCGCAGGCCTGTTGAGCGCGGGCACCATCAGCGATAGCCTGCTCGATCAATGGCAAAAGGATTTGGCGCTGTAGGGTGGAGTTCATCATGCCTCGTCCGCCCACAGCGCCTGGAATTTTTTTTGCAATATCAGCAGTGCTGCAGCCTCCGCTAAAGCTTTGTCCTTGCGACGCAATTGCCGCTCCAGCTGATCGTGTTTGCCCTGCAGCTCTCGCATGGCACCCAGATTTTGCTTGGCGCTGGGCTCGCTCATTGCACAAAAGGC
>NZ_LFYT02000049.1 GCF_001270065.2 Limnohabitans planktonicus II-D5 | reverse complement strand
ACGGTGACGTCAGCGGCGGTGAAATCGGTGGCGAGTTCGCTCAGGGTGAAGGTGATGAGGGCGGTCTGCCCTCCAGCCAAGGTGGCTTTGTCTGCGGTGACCGCAATCGCGGGCGGGGTGGTGTCGATCTTGCACTGGATGGCGATCGAGGCCATGTTGTTGAGCTCCATGCCGTCTTGGTTGAAGTTGCCTGCGGCGTCGGTGAAGCTTTCGCTGGCAATGAAGAGGGCCGCGCTCAGGGCGTTGGGGTTGGGCGTGAAGGTGGCGGTGTAGACGAGCGGGTTGGTGGCGCTTTGCGTCCAGCCGCTCAGGGTGCCGCCGATGACGGTGACGTCGCTTTGCGTGAAGTTGCTGCTGGCTTCAGACAGGGTGAAGGTGATGAGGTCGGTTTCGCCGGGCCTCACACGCGCTTTGGTGTTGCTGATCATCACGCTGGGGGCGGTGCTGTCTGCGGGGGCGTCGGTGTTGCACAGCAGGCCGACGCTGAAGGACGCGGCGTTGTTGGCGTCTGCACCGTCTTTGTTGAGGGCACCTGTGGCGTTGCTGAAGGTGTCGCTGCCGACCATGACGAAGGCACTCGACACGTTGGCGCTGGGCGTGAAGGTGGCGGAGTAGCTGGTGCCCGCGCCGGTGAAGTTGCTCAGGCTGCCACCAATGGCCGTGACGTCAGCGGCGCTGAAGTTGGTGCTGGCCTGGGACAGGGTGAACGACAGGGTGGCGGTTTCGCCCATGGCCAGGTTGTTTTTGCTGGCGTTGATGGCGATGACGGGGTTGGTGGTGTCGTTCATGGCTGTGCTTCCTGCTGATGTTGTGTTGCTTGCGGTGTTGGTGACGGTGGGGGCGTAAGTGGGGGCGTAGGTGGGGGCGGTGTTGAGGCCTGAGGTGGTGCCTGTGGGGGTGCCGGAGTTGACGATGACAGGTGTGACGGGAGGCGGGGCGATCGGGGTGCCGGTGGGCGGGGCGATCACGTTGCCGGTGGGCGGGGCGATCACGTTGCCGGGGGGCGGGGCCACAGGAATGCTGTCGACCATGATTTGTTGGACGGCGCTGGAATTCATTTCTGTGCCGATTTGCTGGACCAGCTGGGCGTTGGCGCCTTGGGTGGCCAGGGTTTGCGTCAGGGTGGCGGCGATGTCCATTTCCTTGATCAGCAAGTTGCGCAGCTGCGGCATGCCCACATTGCCCACGCCCGTCGCAAAGAGAGGATTTTTAAGGGTGGTTTCGATGACTTTGAGCAGGGCCGGGTCGTCGAGGATGGCGGCGGTGGTGACTTCGGCATAGAGCACGGGGTCGACCAGGGTGGGCGCAATGAGCGGCAGTTTGTTGCCGGTGACGGCGTTGTCCACAGCGCCTTTCAGGGCGGCTTGCATTTCGGGACTGTTGACCAGGTTGTTCATGTCCATGGTGACCTGGGTGCTCAGGTCGGTGACGAGGCCGGGGTCGGTCAGGGTCACGATGGGGTCGACCATGGGCGGTGGGCTGAGGGGCTTGCCGGATGCGTCGGTGGGGATGGCTGTGGTGTCTGTTGTGGGGGCCATGGTGTTCATCGCAATCAGGTCGTCCAGGCTGGGTAACGTGATGTTTTTCAGCATGGAGGGGTCAAAGGGGACGGGGGTGTTGGGCAGCACGGGCCACAGAGCGTCGTTGCTGAAGGTGCTGAGCAGCGCGTCGTTGGGCGCGGCATTTTGGAAAGCGTTGATGAGCGCGGGGTCGCTTTGCTGCGCTTGCATGGTGGCGATGACGTGGCCGGCAAAGCCCAGCCACTGCACCACCAGGGCGCTGGTTTTGTCGGCCCCCAGCTGCTCCAGGGCCTGCACGGTGTCGGGCTTGGCCAGCAAGAGTGCGGGCATGGCTGCGGCCAATTCGTTGGCGGCGACTTCGAGCAGTTCTTGCACGGCCTGTTTCGGGTCCATGTCGGCCTGAGCGCCCAGCATGACGATGTGTGCCGTGAGCGATTGGCGAATGGCCTCGTCCAGCATCAGGCTTTGCCCGGTTTGGAGCAAGGTGTTGGCCGCAGCCAAGTCCGCGCCCGTGAGCGTGAGGGGCTGTGTTGTAAAAACGCCTAATTCAAGCGTGATGTTGTCGCTGCTGATCGTCATGGCCGTACCCAGGTGTTGGTCATTGGTTTGTTTTTTGTGTTTCCTGTCACGCCTGTTTTGGCCTGCAGTTCCAGCGCTGCGCACTGCCCCCTTGCAAGGCTAGAAATGCCCCGCAAACCGACGCGCCAAAGCACCTCACGCCCCTCTGTAGAAGGCCGTGCGGTGCCCCGCTGGTGATGACATCCGAAATTCATTTTTTCCTCATGATTTCGATGTTTACAAACTCAAAAAACGACATATTTCCCAATGTCCAATCTATGATTTTTTTGATGTATTTATCGATTGAACCTTCAAGATATCGTCAAAAATGACATTAAAAAACCCCCAATTGGGGTAGACCAGATGATGTTTTTGCTGAATTTTTTGTCGTAATTTGTCTTTGCTGACAAATTCAATCTGGTCAAAACAGGCAGGTGATGCGCCCAGAAACCGGCATCGCGAGCGGAGCACCTGTGATTGCGCCCACTCCCCGTGATTGCGCGTCACCTCATCCGTCATTGAGAGCCCCCCTCCCCGTCATTGCGAGCGGAGCGCGGCAATCCAGCGACTGCGGTCATCCCGGCGCCAATGCCATTGCAAGCGCCGCAGCTGGATTGCCGCGTCGCAGGCTCCTCGCAATGACTGGAGAGGGTGCCTATGCCAAGCGCCACAGCTGGATTGCCGCGTCGCAAGCTCCTCGCAATGACGGGAGAGGGTGCCTGTGCCAATCGCCGCAACTGGATTGCCGCGTCGCAAGCTCCTCGCAATGACGGGAGAGAGCGCCTATGCCAAGCGCCGCAGCTGGATTGCCGCGTCGCCAGCTCCTCGCAATGACGGGAGAGGGTGCCTATGCCAGGCGCCGCAGCTGGATTGCCGCGTCGCAGACTCCTCGCAATGACGGGAGAAGGCGGCAATGCCTTTTGCGGGTGCCCCGGCATGGATGAATGGCCAGGGTTAGCCATTGGCGTGCTTTACAGGTTGGTTCTTGTCATGGCCTCGTCGATGAAGAGGGTGGCGCCGTTGTAGCTCATTTCGCGGTAGGTGTCAGCGGCTGCGAAGGCGTAGTCTGTGCCGTAGGTGGTGGCCAGGCTTGCGCCGGACACGCCGCTGGTCACGGTGGTCCAGTTGATGCCGCCGACCAGTTGTACCGTGTCTCCGGCATTGCCATTGAGCACCATCATGCTGCCCTCGTTGGCGGTCGTGGCCAGGTTGTCGGCGATATCTGACATGTTGAGCACTGAGTTCAAGTTGAGCTTGACGATGTTGTTGCCCGTGCCGGTGATGTCGATCGACTCGAAGTTTTTCAAGTTGTTGCCCACGTTCACGTTGGTCAAATCCAAAGTCATCCCTGTGCCAAAGAGCTCCAAGATGTCGACTCCGGTGCCGCCATCAAAGCTGGCGTTGCCCGTGGCCAGCGCCAGTTTGGTGACGTTGGAGGCGAAGATTCTCAGATCGTCATCGCCTGCGCCCAAGTTGACAGATTCGACGCCGTTGGTCGATTGTCCAACGGCATAAATGATGTCATCCGCGGGGCCTGTGACCAATGGTGCTGGCGTGCTGCCGACGGTCGCGCCGGCTACGCCCCAACCGTCGAGGGTGTATTTCGTCAAGCTCGCGTCGTAGGCCTGTGAGCTTGAAGCCCCCATGCCGCTGGCGCCTCCTGTGGTTGCCGTGAAGTTGCCATCGGCCACGGCCACGGTCATGTTGCCCGCACCCAAATTGGGCGTGTTGATGCTCATGACCCAAGTCTTGTTGTCCAGCTGGATCAGCGGGCCTTTCACACCGCCACCGGTCACTACCACATCGCTGGCATCAAAGCCTGTGACGGCCTGGTCGAACTGGAAGGTGTAGTTGACGGACACGCCCGTGGCCACTGTGACTACGGTGTCGTCGCTGAGGGTGAGTTTGGGTGTGCTGCCAGACACTGCGTTCAACTCGAAGCGGTTGGACGCGGTGACGGCAGAGCCATCGGCGTTCTTCACTTGGGCGGTGTAGGAATCACCGCCTGTGGTGATGGTGGTGTCGTTGATCGACCAACTGGAGCCATTGACGCTGGCATTGCCCAGGCTGACGCCATTGCTGAACACCTGCACATATTGACCGGCCAGCAAAGGCGTGGCCAAGGTGCCGTTGACCGTGCCGGTGGTGAAGCGCGTGGCACTGCCATGGGCCAGTTGCGTGGTCTCTGCCAAACCTTCGACACGGACTTGCAAGTTGTCAAGAAAGTACTTGTCATTCGGTTGCCCTGCATAGCCAACCGAGTTCAAACCGACGCTGGCCGTAGAGGTTGTGACGGTCGATGGTGCCGCTTGCGTGCCACCGCTGGCCATGGTGGTGGACGCACTGGGCGAAGCATTTTTGATGATCTGTGCGGGCGTGCCGCCTGTGGCCAAATCCCAATAATTGGCCG
The DNA here is from genome assembly GCF_001270065.2 of Limnohabitans planktonicus II-D5. Taxonomy (GTDB): domain Bacteria; phylum Pseudomonadota; class Gammaproteobacteria; order Burkholderiales; family Burkholderiaceae_C; genus Limnohabitans_A; species Limnohabitans_A planktonicus. Next base: position 14,662 of record NZ_LFYT02000049.1, on the reverse strand, counting down.
ACACCTGCGTGATGCCTGTCGGCCCTTGAACACTCCACTGATGGGTACCTGTTCCCGGCAGCTCGGTGTTGTTCAATATCAATGCCCGACCTGTATTGCCCGCACCCGTGCCATCGGCACCGATGGTGAAACTCGGTGCCTTGATGTCTTGCAGGAACGTCAGGCCGTTGTTGGTGGTGAATGAGTCCATCGACCGCAAGGTGTAAGGCAAGTTGTCAAACGTTTCGGTGAGCACCTTGGTGGTGGTGCCCGATGCATTGACGTGGGTGATGGTGGCCACGTTGCTGTCGGTGCTGGTGTTCACGTCGGCGTCCACCAAAATCTGGGCCTGGGTGGTGCTGTGGTCGTACACCCTGTACGACTGCGTCACGCCGTTGACCGTCAAGCTGGTGCTGCCTTTGTAAAGCCACTGGCCCGCCAAACCGGTGTTGCCTTCAACCGCGTTGGCATTCACAAGGCCATCGGTGTTCAAGGCCTCCAGCAAGACACTGTCGGTGTGGGTGCCGTTGACCACAAACTGCACTTTGTTGGTACTGCTGGTGGTGCCGGTGGCTTGCACGCCGCTGTTGCTGGCCGTTTGCGAGGTGCTGGCAAAGGTGTAGGGCGCCATGGTGGTGGCATTGGACCCACCCAGCGACAAGACATTGTTGGCCGACAAGGTCAGCAAGGAGTTGCCCTGCATCTCGATCACTTCGACCTGCTGGATGGGCTTGACCGTTTGTGTTTGGGTGATGGCGGTCAGGTCCAGTGTGGTGCCTGCGGCCAGCTGGAGTGTGTCCACGCCTGCGCCGCCGCTGATCAGGCCACCTGCGGTCAGCGTGGCTTGCAAGTTGGTGCTGATGGCGGTGATGGTGTCGTTGCTGGCCAGCGCGTCCAAAACACCTTTTGTGTAATTCAATGAATCCGGGTTGGGTGTGGCATACAGGAATTGACCGTCCACGAGTGAGCCATCTGGCGTGGGAACAGCGGGCATGAATGAGAAGTTACCCAAGGCAAGGTCAGCGTTGGCATAGTCCGTGTAAGCCGCCAACTCCAAGGGCACTGTGCCTGTGGTGGTGGCTGTGTATTCAATGGTCACCGTACCCAAAGAACGGGCAATGGTCGTCATGACCTTTTGGCCACCGATCAGTACATCCATACCGGTTCGGTTGGCGGGCGTAGAGGTGCCCAAATCGTCGAAGACCGTGTTGAAGTAGTCAAAGGAAACGGTGTAGGTTTTGCCCGCTTCAACGCTCAAATTCGATTGTAAAAATGGTTTTTTGAACGTGGGGGAGTGGACAAGGGGGTCACCCCAATAATCCAGGGAGGCAAAAAAGAATTTGCCGCCATTGGCCATCACACCCCATTTGTTGCGCGTTTCATAACCGGTTGCACCGGCTGCAACGTAGTTGGTCTTTTCGGACCAGGTGCCTTGTGACCATGTTCCGCCATTCAACTGGTTCAGGTCAATGCCTGGCGACACGGGGGTGCCAATGAAAGTCACGATGTTGTAGTTGCCAACGGAAGCCACGCCACCTCCGTCTGTATCCCAAACAAACCCTGCCTTACCCAAAGTGGTGCTGAAGCCCGTCAAATCACCCGTTTCAAAACGGCCGTTCGCAATCCCGTTGGCCGTTGGTGCAGAGACTGTCCACAGGTTGGACAGTGCACTGATGTTGCCGTTCACATCCGTCTGAACGGCAGCAAAGGTGTTGCTTCCTGCGCCCAATGCTGAGTTGCTGGCAAGGCCTGTGATCGACCATAACCCGTTCGCACCCACGGTGGCGCTCCCCACCAGGTTGGCACCCGTGTTGTCGTACAGGTAAATCGTCTCGCCCGCAGCAGCTGTTCCCTTGACGGTGCTCAGCACGTTGGCAGTGCTGGCGCCGTTGGCAATGGTGGTCGAGCTGTTGACGGTGTCGAACACGCCGGTGATGACCGGTTTGGCTTGCGTCAGGTCGGTGTTCACGATTTGCTCGGCCACCGGGCCTGCTGTGTTCGACGCGTCCACCACCTTGGCTGTGTAGGTCCAGCTGGCGTTGGTGCCATAAGCGCTCAGGTCAGTGATCGCCCAGGTGGTGCCACCGGTGGCCACGGTGGCGGTGCCGATCAGGGTGCCGTTGGCGTACACGTTGACCACTTCGCCTGCGGCCAATGGCGAACTCAAGAAGCCCGAGACCAGTCGGCCGGCCGAGGTGTCGTTGGTCAGCCAGTTGCTGTTGATGTTGGGCGTGGTGGTGACACCGCTGTCCTTGGTCATGCTGGAGAACGTGGCCGTGTTCGCCTCGATGGTGATCGGCAGCGCTGTGGCCGTGCTGGTCAGACCTTGCGGGCTGGTTTGTGTGACCGACAGGTTGTTGGCACCTGCGGGCAGCGGTGTGGTGGGCGTGACCGACCAGCTGCCGTTGGCCGCGACCACGGCGGTGCCGATGACGTTGTTCTGTGGGTCTTTGATGGTGATGGTGCCACCCGGCGTGGCACCCGCGCCGCTGAGGGTGGGTGTGGTGTCGGTGGTGCTGCTGTCGCCCTGGGTGCCGCTGTCGCTGGTGGGGTCGAGCACGGCGGCAGGCGCTGCGGGTGCGGTGGCAGCAGCTTCGATCGTGACAGGCAGCGCCGTGGGGGTGCTGATGTTGCCTGCCGGGTCGGTAGCGGTGACGCTCAGGTTGTTCAGGCCCAGCGGCAGTGCCGTGGTGGGGGTGATGGCCCAAGTGCCGTTGGCCGCGACCACGGCGGTGCCGATGACGTTGCTCTGTGGGTCTTTTACTGTGATGGTGTCACCCGGTGTGGCACCTGCGCCGCTGAGGGTTGGGGTCGTGTCGGTGGTGGTTTTGTCACCCTGGGTGCCGGAGTCGCTGGTGGGGTCGAGCACGGCAGCGGGTGCTGCGGGCGGCGTGGTGTCAATGGTGATGGGCAGCGCCGTGGGGGTGCTGATGTTGCCTGCCGGGTCGGTGGCGGTGACGCTCAAGGCGATGGTGCCATCAGGTAAGGCCGTGGTGGGCGTGATGGCCCAAGTGCCGTTGATCGCGACGGTGGCGGTGCCGATGACGTTGCTCTGTGGGTCTTTGATGGTGATGGTGTCACCCGGTGTGGCACCCGCGCCGCTGAGCGTTGGGGTCGTGTCGGTGGTCGTTTTGTCACCCTGGATGCCGGAGTCGCTGGTGGGGTCGAGCACGGCCGCTGGGGCTGCCGGTGGGGTCGTGTCGATGGTGATGGGCAGCGCTGTGGGGGCGCTGCTCAGGCCTGCGGGGTTGGTCTCGATGACGGACAGGTTGATCAGGCCTTCTGGCAGCGCGGCGGTGAGCGTGGCCAGCCAGGTGCCGTTGGCAGCCACCACGGCGGTAGCGATGACGTTGCCTTGGGGGTCTTTGACGCTGATGGTGTCACCGGCAGTGCCGGTTCCGCTCAGGGTAGGCGTGTTGTCATTGGTGGCGCTGTCGAGCAGCTTGCCGCTGTCGCTGGTGGGGTCGAGCACGGCGGCAGGCGCTGCGGGTGCGGTGGCAGCAGCTTCGATCGTGACAGGCAGCGCCGTGGGGGTGCTGATGTTGCCTGCTGGGTCGGTGGCGGTGACGCTCAGATTGTTCAGGCCCAGCGGCAATGCGGTGGTGGGCGTGATGGCCCAAGTGCCATTGGCCGCGACGGTGGCGGTGCCGATGACGTTGCTCTGTGGGTCTTTGATGGTGATGGTGTCACCCGGTGTGCCACCCGCGCCACTCAGCGTTGGGGTCGTGTCGGTGGTCGTTTTGTCACCCTGGGTGCCGGAGTCGCTGGTGGGGTCGAGCACGGCAGCGGGTGCTGCGGGCGGCGTGGTGTCAATGGTGATGGGCAGCGCTGTGGGCGCGCTGACGTTGCCTGCTGGATCGGTGGCGGTGACGCTCAAGGCGTTGAGACCTTCGGGCAGTGCGGTGGTAGGCGTGGCTGCCCAGCTGCCGTTGGGGGCCACGACGGCGGTGGCGATGACGTTGCCTTGTGGGTCTTTGACGGTGATAGTGTCACCGGGCGTGCCGTTGCCGCTCAGCGTTGGGGTTGCGTCGGTGGTGATGCGGTCGCCCTTGATGCCGGAGTCGCTGGTGGGGTCGAGCACGGCAGCGGGCGCTGCCGGAGGGGTTGTGTCGATGGTGATGGGCAGCGAGGTCGGTGCGCTGCTCAGGCCTGCGGGGTTGGTCTCGATGACGGACAGGTTGATCAGGCCTTCTGGCAGCGCGTTGGTGGGCGTGGCCAGCCAGGTGCCGTTGGCAGCCACCACGGCGGTGGCGATGACGTTGCCTTGGGGGTCTTTGACGCTGATGGTGTCACCGGCAGTGCCGGTTCCGCTCAGGGTAGGCATGTTGTCATTGGTGGCGCTGTCGAGCAGCTTGCCGCTGTCGCTGCTCGGGTCGAGTACGGCGGCAGGCGCTGCGGGTGCGGTGGCAACAGCTTCGATCGTGACAGGCAGCGCTGTGGGGGTGCTGATGTTGCCTGCCGGGTCGGTGGCGGTGACGCTCAGGTTGTTCAGGCCCAGCGGCAATGCCGTGGTGGGGGTGATGGCCCAGCTGCCATTGGCCGCGACCACGGCGGTGCCGATGACGTTGCTCTGTGGGTCTTTTACTGTAATGGTGTCACCAGGAGTGGCACCCGCGCCGCTGAGGGTAGGCGTGGTGTCGGTGGTGGTCTTGTCACCCTGAGTGCCGCTGTCGCTGGTGGGGTCGAGCACGGCCGCAGGGGCTGCCGGTGGTGCCGTGTCGATGGTGATGGGCAGCGCTGTGGGGGCGCTGGTGTTGCCGCTGGGGTCGGTGGCGGTAACGCTCAAGGCGATGGTGCCATCAGGTAAGGCCGTGGTCGGCGTGATGGCCCAGGTGCCATTGGCCGCGACGGTGGCGGTGCCGATGACGTTGCTCTGTGGGTCTTTGATGGTGATGGTGTCACCCGGTGTGCCACCCGCACCGCTGAGGGTAGGCGTGGTGTCGGTGGTGGTTTTGTCACCCTGGTTGCCGGAATCGCTGGTCGTGTCGAGCACGGCAGCGGGCGCTGCCGGTGGCGTGGTGTCGATGGTGATTGGCAGCGCTGTGGGCGCGCTGATGTTGCCTGCTGGATCGGTGGCGGTGACGCTCAAGGCGTTGAGACCTTCGGGCAGTGCGGTGGTGGGCGTGGCGGCCCAGGTGCCGTTGGGGGCCACGACGGCGGTGGCGATGACGTTGCCTTGTGGGTCTTTGACGGTGATGGTGTCACCGGGCGTGCCGTTGCCGCTCAGCGTTGGGGTTGCGTCGGTGGTGGTTTTGTCACCCTGGGTGCCGCTGTCGCTGGTCGGGTCGAGGATGGCAGCGGGTGCTGCCGGTGGGGTCGTGTCGATGGTGATGGCCAGCGCCGTGGGGGCGCTGGTGTTGCCTGCCGGGTCGGTGGCGGTCATGGTCAAGGCGGTGATGCCTGCGGGCAGTGCGGTGGTGGGCGTGGCGGCCCAGCTGCCGTTGGGCTGCACCACAGCGGTGGCGATGGTGTTGCCCACATCGTCTTTGATGGTGATGACGTTGCCGGGCACGCCGGTGCCGCTGAGGGTGGGCGTGGTGTCGGTGGTGGTTTTGTCACCCTGGGTGCCGCTGTCGCTGGTGGGGTCGAGCACGGCCGCAGGGGCTGCGGCTGGCGTGGTGTCGATGGTGATGGGCAGCGCTGTGGGGGCGCTGACGTTGCCAGACGGATCGGTGGCGGTAACGCTCAAGGCGATGGTGCCATCAGGTAAGGCCGTGGTGGGCGTGATGGCCCAGCTGCCGTTGGCTGCGACCACGGCGGTGCCGATGACGTTGCTCTGTGGGTCTTTGATGGTGATGGTGTCACCCGGTGTGCCACCCGCGCCGCTGAGGGTAGGCGTGGTGTCGGTAGTGATCTTGTCACCCTGGGTGCCGGAGTCGCTGGTGGGGTCGAGCACGGCAGCGGGTGCTGCGGATGGCGTGGTGTCAATGGTGATGGGCAGCGCCGTGGGGGTGCTGATGTTGCCTGCCGGGTCGGTGGCGGTGACGCTCAAGGCGTTGAGACCTTCGGGCAGTGCGGTGGTGGGCGTAGCGGCCCAGCTGCCGTTGGGGGCCACGACGGCGGTGGCGATGACGTTGTCCTGTGGGTCTTTGGCGGTGATGGTGTCACCGGGCGTGCCGTTGCCGCTCAGCGTTGGGGTTGCGTCGGTGGTGACGCGGTCGCCCTTGGAGCCGGAGTCGCTGGTGGGGTCGAGCACGGCAGCGGGTGCTGCCGGTGGGGTCGTGTCGATGGTGATGGCCAGCGCCGTGGGGGCGCTGGTGTTGCCTGCCGGGTCGGTGGCGGTCATGGTCAAGGCGTTGATGCCTGCGGGCATTGCGGTGGTGGGCGTGGCGGCCCAGCTGCCGTTGGGCTGCACCACGGCGGTGGCGATGGTGTTGCCCGCAGCGTCTTTGATGGTGATGACGTTGCCGGGCACGCCGGTGCCGCTGAGGGTGGGCGTGCTGTCGATAGTGATCTTGTCACCCTGGGTGCCGCTGTCGCTGGTGGGGTCGAGGATGGCTGCGGGTGCCACAGGCGCCAGGGTGTCGATGGTGATGGGCAGCGCCGTGGGGGCGCTGATGTTGCCAGACGGGTCGGTGGCGGTGACGCTGAGCGCGTTGGTGCCTTCGGGCAGCGCCGTGGTGGGCGTGATGGCCCAGCTGCCGTTGGCCGCGACCACGGCGGTGCCGATCACAGCGCCTTGTGGGTTTTTGATGGTGATGGTGTCACCAGGCGTGCCACCTGCGCCGCTCAGCGTTGGGGTCGTGTCGGTGGTGACGCGGTCTCCCTTGGAGCCGGAGTCGCTGGTCGGTTCGAGCACAGCAGCGGGCGCTGCCGGTGGCGTGGTGTCGATGGTGATGGGCAGCGTGGCCGCAGCGCTGGTGTTGCCGCTGGGCTCGGTGGCGGTGACGCTCAAGGCGATGGTGCCATCAGGCAGGGCCGTGGTGGGTGTGATGGCCCAAGTGCCGTTGGCCGCGACCACGGCAGTGCCGATGACCTTGCTCTGTGGGTCTTTGATGGTGATGGTGTCACCGGGCGTTGCGTTGCCGCTCAGCGTTGGGGTCGTGTCGGTGGTGGTTTTGTCACCCTGGGTGCCGCTGTCGCTGCTCGGGTCGAGGATGGCTGCTGGCGCCGCTGGTGCCAGGGTGTCGATGGTGATCGGCAAGCTCGGCCCCTGCGGGCTGACATTACCCCGTGCATCTTTGTATGCAAGGCTGATGCTTTGTTGACCGTTTGCCAAAGGCGTGACCGGTGTCAGGGTGCCAGTGGTCGGGTTGTAGCTTGATGCAACCGGTTGGCCGCCCGCGTAGAGGACCACATCCACGATGCCCAAGGGCAGTGGCTGCAGCAGCACAAAACTCGGCGTACTGTTGAAGGTGCGGTTGTCGGAGCTGCTGGTGCCCGTGTCGGTGAGTGCCGTCATGTCTGGCGCAGCCACAGGGGCTTGCGGCAGGTTGTGCTCGATCGAGGCGGGCTGAACAAGTCCATCACTGGCCGTGAATTTGACCAAACTGTCCGCCTTCATGCTGGAGGCCGGCAGGGTCATGCCGAACCCACCTTTCGCGTTGGCGTTGGCCTTCGTTTGGGTGCCATCGGTCAGCGTGGCGGTGACGATGCTACCCGGCAGCGCAGAGCCGGTCAGCGCCACATTGTTGCCGTTGAGTTCCTGATTCGTGATGACCACATCGCCGAGCAGCCAGCGGTTGAAGGGCGTGTCCAGCTCGAAGGTCTTTTCAGGGCCGTTGGTGGTGGACTTGAGGGCGGCGAGGGCTGCGGCTCGTCCTTGCTCCAGCAGGCTTGAGCCGCTGGCGCTCAGCGCACCGCCAGCTTGCACCTGCGTTTGCAGGGCATCGAGGCTGGCGTCTACGTTGCCCGTGATGCTGTCCAGGCCCGAGAGCTTGGTCAGCACCAAGCCGTATTTTTCTGCAGCCGTGAGGATCACCACGCCGTCGGCGTCGTATCGTTCGGTGGCGGTGAATTCCGCGCTGTTGGTGGTGGTGGGTTTGGCGGTGATGTCAACACCCGGGATGCCGAGGGCTTTGGCAACCACGGCGTTGACAGCGGCGACTGCGGTGCTGCTGCTCAAGGGTGCAGTTGCAGTGTCCGCGATGCCAGCAATCCGCACCGCCAGTTCGGTCACGGGGGTGATGTTGATGGTCAGGGTGGCGGTCATGTCACTGGCCACGGAGAAGTTGCCCCAGCCCTCTTCGGCCACGCCCATGGCGCGCAAGGTGGTGTCGAGTGACTTGCTTGTGGCACTGACTTCGTCCAGGTAATTGACCGCTGCGCCATTGGCGTCGACGCCCTTGATCAGCACGGTGCCACGGTATTCGTTGCGGTTGGAGACGGTGACTTTCCAGCTGCCGTCAGCACCCACAGTGCCCGCCCCCATGAGGGCGCCCGAGTTGTCGTAAACGAGGACATCTGTACCACCGCTGAAGGGGCCGGCATACACACCGCCCTGAATCACCAAGGGTGGGGCTGTGGATGCGGTCTCGATGGTGATCGGCAACGGTGTCGGTGCGCTGGTGTTGCCTGCGGTATCGGTGGCCGTGACGCTGAGGCTGTTGAGGCCAATGGGCAAAGCTGTGGCAGGCGTAGCGCTCCAAGTGCCATTGGTTTGCACGGTGGACGTGGCCATGACCTGGCCTTGTGCATTCAGGATGCTGATGGTCTGGCCTGGGGTTCCGGTGCCACTGAGGGTGGGGGTGGTGTCGTTGGTGAGTTGGTCACCTTGGGTGCCGCTGTCGCTGACGGGGTCGAGCTTGGCCGACGGTGCAGCTGGGGCCAAGGCATCGACCACCACGGTCACGCTCAGCGGCTGGCTGATGCTGTTTCCCGCCGGGTCGGTGGCGGTGACATTGAAATTGTGGGTACCTTCGGGCAGTGGTGTGGTGGGCGTGATGCGCCAGCTGCCATCGGCTTGCACGGTGGCTGTGCCGATCAGTGTGCCTGCGGCATGGTTGAGGGTGATGGTGTCGCCAGGCGTGCCTTGGCCACCCAGCGTGGGGGTGGTGTCGTTGGTCATGCTGTCGCCAAGGATGCCGCTGTCGCTGGTCGGCACCAATGCGGCCGTGAGCGCCTGGGCGCCTGTTGTGGCTGGCGCGGTGGTGTCGATGGTGATGGGCAGCGCCGTGGGGGCGCTGATGTTGCCGCTGGGGTCGGTGGCGGTGACAGCCAGGTTCGTTTGGGCTTCGGGCAGCGCCGTGGTGGGCGTGATGTCCCAGCTGCCATCAGGGTTAACGGTCGTGGTGCCGATGACGACGCCCTGTGGGTTTTTGATGGTGATGGTGTCACCGGGCGTGCCGTTGCCGCTCAGGGTTGGGGTCGTGTCGGTGGTGAGACGGTCTCCCTTGGCACCACTGTCGCTGGTAGGGTCGAGCACAGCAGCGGGCGCTGCCGGTGGCGTGGTGTCGATGGTGATGGGCAGCGCTGTGGGCGCGCTGACGTTGCCTGCTGGATCGGTGGCGGTGACGCTCAAGGCGTTGAGACCTTCGGGCAGTGCGGTGGTAGGCGTGGCGGCCCAGGTGCCGTTGGGGGCCACGACGGCGGTGGCGATGGTGTTGCCCGCAGCGTTTTTGAGGGTGATGGTGTCACCGGCACTGCCGGTGCCGCTGAGGGTGGGCGTGGTGTCGGTGGTGGTTTTGTCACCCTGGGTGCCGGAGTCGCTGGTGGGGTCGAGCACGGCAGCGGGTGCTGCCGGTGGCGTGGTGTCGATGGTGATGGCCAGCGCCGTGGGGGCGCTGGTGTTGCCTGCCGGGTCGGTGGCGGTCATGGTCAAGGCGTTGATGCCTGCGGGCATTGCGGTGGTGGGCGTGGCGGCCCAGCTGCCGTTGGGCTGCACCACGGCGGTGGCGAGGGTGTTGCCCGCAGCGTCTTTGATGGTGATGACGTTGCCGGGCACGCCAGTGCCGCTGAGGGTGGGCGTGGTGTCGGTGGTGGTTTTGTCACCCTGGGTGCCGCTGTCGCTGCTCGGGTCGAGGATGGCTGCGGGTGCCACAGGCGCCAGGGTGTCGATGGTGATGGGCAGCGCCGTGGGGGCGCTGACGTTGCCAGACGGGTCGGTGGCGGTGACGCTGAGCGCGTTGGTGCCTTCGGGCAGCGCCGTGGTGGGCGTGAAGGCCCAGCTGCCGTTGGCCGCGACGGTGGCGGTGCCGATCACAGCGCCTTGTGGGTTTTTGATGGTGATGGTGTCACCGGGCGTGCCGGTGCCGCTGAGCGTTGGGGTCTTGTCGGTGGTGACAAGGTCTCCCTTGGAGCCAGAGTCGCTGGTGGGTTCGATGATGGCTGCCGGTGCCACAGGTGCCAGGGTGTCGATGGTGATGGGCAGCGCCGTGGGGGCGCTGACGTTGCCAGTCGGGTCGGTGGCGGTGACAGCCAGGTTCGTTTGGCCTTCGGGCAGCGCAGTGGCGGGCGTGATGGCCCAAGTGCCGTTGGCCGCGACCACGGCAGTGCCGATGACGTTGCTCTGTGGGTCTTTGATGGTGATGGTGTCACCGGGCGTTGCGTTGCCGCTCAGCGTTGGGGTGGTGTCGGTGGTGGTTTTGTCACCCTGGATGCCGCTGTCGCTGCTCGGGTCAAGCACGGCAGCGGGCGCCGCTGGTGCCAAGGTGTCGATGGTGATCGGCAAGATCGGCCCCTGCGGGCTGACATTACCCCGTGCATCTTTGTATGCGAGGCTGATGCTTTGTTGACCGTTTGCCAATGGCGTGACCGGTGTCAGGGTGCCCGTGGTCGGGTTGTAGCTTGATGCAACCGCTTGTCCGTCCGCGTAGAGGACCACATCCACGATGCCCAAGGGCAGTGGCTGCAGCAGCACAAAACTCGGCGTACTGTTGAAGGTGAGGTTGTCGGCGCTGCTGGTGCCCGTGTCGGTGAGTGCCGTCATGTCTGGCGCAGCCACTGGGGCTTGCGGCAGGTTGTGCTCGATCGAGGCGGGCTGAACAAGACCATCACTGGCTGTGAATTTGACCAAACTGTCCGCCTTCATGCTGGAGGCCGGCAGGGTCATGCCGAACCCACCTTTCGCGTTGGCGTTAGCTGTCGTTTGGCTGCCATCGGTCAGCGTGGCGGTGACGATGCTACCCGGCAGCGCAGCGCCGGTCAGCGCGACATTGTTGCCGTTGAGTACCTGATTCGTGATGACCACATCGCCGAGTAACCAGCGGTTGAAGGGTGTGTCCAGCTCGAAGGTCTTTTCAGGGCCATTGGTGGTGGACTTGAGGGCGGTGAGGGCTGCGGCTCGTCCTTGCTCCAGCAGGCTTGAGCCGCTGGCGCTCAGCGCACCGCCAGCTTGCACCTGCGTTTGCAGGGCATCGAGGCTGGCGTCTACGTTGCCCGTGATGCTGTCCAGGCCCGAGAGCTTGGTCAGCACCAAGCCGTATTTTTCTGCAGCCGTGAGGATCACCACGCCGTCGGCGTCGTATCGTTCGGTGGCGGTGAATTCCGGGCTGTTGGTGGTGGTGGGTTTGGCGGTGATGTCAACACCCGGGATGCCGAGGGCTTTGGCGACCACGGCGTTGGCAGCGGCGACTGCGGTGCTGCTGCTCAAGGGTGCCGTTGCGGTGTCCGCGATGCCAGCAATCCGCACCGCCAGTTCGGTCACGGGGGTGATGTTGATGGTCAGGGTGGCGGTCATGTCACTGGCCACGGAGAAGTTGCCCCACCCTTCTTCGGCCACGCCCATGGCGCGCAAGGTGGTGTCGAGTGACTTGCCTGTGGCACTGACTTCGTCCAGGTAATTGACCGCTGCGCCATTGGCGTCGACGCCCTTGATCAGCACGGTGCCTCGGTATTCGTTGCGGTCGGAGACGGTGACTTTCCAGCTGCCGTCAGCCCCCACAGTGCCCGCCCCCATGAGGGTGCCCGAGTTGTCGTAAACGAGGACATCTGTACCACCGCTGAAGGGGCCGGCATACACACCGCCCTGAATCACCAAGGGTGCGGCAGTGGCTGCGGTCTCGATGGTGATCGGCAGCGGTGTCGGTGCGCTGGTGTTGCCTGCGGCATCGGTGGCCGTGACGCTGAGGCTGTTGAGGCCAATGGGCAAGGCTGTGGCAGGCGTGACGCTCCAAGTGCCGTTGGTTTGCACGGTGGACGTGGCCATGACCTGGCCTTGTGCATTCAGGATGCTGATGGTCTGGCCTGGGGTTCCGGTGCCGCTGAGGGTGGGGGTGGCATCGTTGGTGCTTGTGTCACCCAAGGTGCCGCTGTCGCTGACGGGGTCGAGCTTGGCGGCGGGGGCTGCCGGTGCCACGGCAGCTGCGTGGATGCTGAAGCTGGCGAGGTTGTTTTGGTCGGCGCCGTCTTGGTTGAGGTTGCCTGAGGCGTCGGTGAAGTTGTCGCTGCTCACAAACACCAAGGCGCTGCGTGCACCGGCGGCGGGGGTGAAGGTGGCGGTGTAGACGAGCGGGTTGCTGGGGCTTTGGGTGAAGCCGCTCAGGGTGCCGCCGATGGCGGTGATGTCGGCCAACGTGAAGTCGCTGCTGGCGTCACTCAGGGTGAAGGTGATGGTGGTGGCTTCACCGGCTGCCAGCACGCCTTTGGGGGCGCTGACGACGATGGTGGGCGAGCCGCTGTCGATGGTGATGGGCAGCGGTGTGGCGGGGCTGGTGAGACCGGTGGGGCCGGTTTCGATGACGCTCAGGTTGTTCAGGCCCTGGGGCAGCGGGGTGCTGGGGGTGGCTTGCCAGGTGCCGTTGGGTTGGACCACGGCGGTGGCAATCACGTTGCCCGCAGGGTCTTTGATGGCGATGGTGTTGCCGGGGGTGCCGGTGCCGCTGAGCGTGGGCGTGGTGTCGTTGGTGGCGTTGTCACCTTTTGTGCCGCTGTCGCTGATGCCGTTGAGGATGGCACCGGGCGCTGTGGGGGCCACGGGGACCACGCCGCTTTGGATGGTGAGCGGCAGTGCGGTGGGGGCGCTGGTCATGCCAGCGGGGTTGGTTTCGATGACGCTGAGGTTGTTCAGGCCCACAGGCAGTGGGTTGACGGGCGTGGCCATCCAGGTGCCGTTGGCCGCCACCACAGCGGTGGCGATGACGTTGCCAGCAGCGTCTTTGATGCTGATGGTGTTGCCGGGCGTGCCGGTGCCGCTGAGCGTGGGGGTGTTGTCGGTGGTGGTGTTGTCGCCTTGGGTGCCGCTGTCGCTGATGGCATTCAAGATGGCACCGGGGGCTGCGGGGGCCACGGCCACGGGGGTGCATTGCAGGCCGAAGGACCAGGCGTTGTTGATGTCAGCGCCGTCTTTGTTGAAGTTGCCTGCAGCGTCGGTGAATTTGTCGCTGGCCACAAAGAGCATGGCGCTCTTGGCGGTGGGGGCGGGGGTGAAGGTGGCGGTGTAGACCTTGCCGCTGCCCACGAAGTTGCTCAGCGTGCCGCCCAGCAGGGTGATGTCGGCCAGGCTGAAGTCGGTGCTGTCTTTGCTCAGCACGAAGGTGACGGTGGTGACTTCACCGACAGCGAGCGAGTTTTTGGCGGCGCTGATGGCGATGGTGGGTGCGGTGGTGTCGGAGCAGGTGCAGTTGAAGCCCAGCGAGACGGCGTTGTTCAGGTCTGCGCCGTCTTTGTTGAAGTTGCCTGCGGCGTCGCTGAAGCGGTCGTTGCTGACCAGGACCATGGCGCCTTGGGTGGTGGCAAAGGGGGTGAAGGTGGCGGTGTAGACGAGCGGGTTGCTGGGGTTGCGCACCAAGTTGCTCATGGTGCCGCCGATGACGGTGATGTCACTCAGGGCGAAGTCGTTGGTGGCTTCGGAGAAGGTGAAGCTGACGGTGGCGCTTTCGCCCTCCTCCAGCATGGTTTTGTTGCTGCTGATGGCCACGGTGGGGGCGGTGGTGTCGGCAGGGGGCGTGACGGGGGTGGTGTCGGGTGGGCAGTTGGTTTTGAGGCTGACGGCGTTGTTGATGTCAGCGCCGTCTTTGTTGTTGTTGCCTGCGGCGTCGGTGAAGGTGTTGCTGGACACCACGATCATGGCGCTGGAGCCCGTGGCGGTGGGCGTGAAGGTGGCGGTGTAGCTGGTGCCCGAGCCCTGGAAGTTGCTGAGCGTGCCGCCGGTGACGCTGATGTCGCTCAGGGTGAAGTTGCTGCTGGCTTCAGACAGGGTGAAGGTGATGGTGGCGGTTTGGCCGACCAGCAGGTCGACTTTGTCGCTGCTGACGATGATGGTGGGGGGGGTGCTGTCGAGGTTGAAGCTGACGGTGTTGTTGGTTTCTGCGCCGTCTTGGTTGTTGTTGCCTGCGGCGTCGGTGAAGCGGTTGCTGTCGACCTTGACGCTGGCGGTGCTGGCACCGGCGGTGGGCGTGAAGGTGGCGGTGTAGCTGGTGCCGGAGCCGCTGAAGTTGGAGAGCGTGCCGCCGGTGACGGTCACGTCGGCTGCGGTGAAGTTGACGCTGGCTTCAGACAGGGTGAAGGTGACGGTGGCCGTCTCCCCTGCCCCGAGGCTGGATTTGGGGCTGCTGACGATGACGGTGGGGGGCGTGACGTCAAGGTTGATCGTGAAGCTGACGGCGTTGTTGGTGTCGCTGCCGTCTGCGTTGGCGTTGCCCGAGGCGTCGGTGAATTTGTTGCTGGCCACGGTGACGCTGCCGCTGATCACACCGCCTGGTGGGGGGGGGTTGCCGCCCAAGAGGGTCGCGTCATTGGCCGTGAAGGTGGCGGTGTAGACCAGGGGGTTGGTGGTGCTTTGGGCAAAACCGCTGAGCGTGCCGCC
>NZ_LFYT02000048.1 GCF_001270065.2 Limnohabitans planktonicus II-D5 | reverse complement strand
GGCTTTAGAACTGCAAGAAACTTTATCGCCATTGCGTATTTGCGGATGTCCAAGCTCAAGCATTTGCCAAGCAACCCGCTGGAGCGGGCTGTGCCCAAGAGCAACGTGCTAATCCACCGCTGCCTTTGATGTCAAGTTCCACACTAAACGACGAGGAGCCCCAGGGTAACGCGCTCTTCGGGTTGGATCTGTTTGTAGTGTTTCAATGGGGTGATTTGCATCTGCGGACCTTACAGGGTTTGCAGGTGTTGCACTTCACTTTTGAATCCGACTTTATGTCTGAAACCATTAGTAAGAGAGAAACTATTTATAGATTGAAATTATTATTTGCGAGATTTTTATGTGTTATTGTGAGTCGCGGTCTATATTGATTTCACGTAATTTTCAGCATATTTAATATTCAAAAAAATTGTAAGATATTGGTGATGTTTATAAATGGTGATCATGCATGGTGATACCCGTGGATGTGAATGAGAATAATCAGCTGTGTGAGAAATTTTCAGGTGAATATGACTCTGCGATTTGGGCTCATCCGCTTGATGTGTGCGCTAAAAAACCCACCGCGTTGCCACGGTGGGTTTTTGTTCTTTTAAATCTCAACTGGCTTGCGCCAGGGGGGAATTAGAAAGAGTGCTTGATACCAGCTTCGAAGCCTTTGGAAGTCAAGCCTGAGAAATCGCTGGCAAGAGCGGAGCCAACGTTCATACCGAAACCTTCTTCATTGTTGAGAGCAGCGTATGTGGCGTATACAGAAGTACGCTTGCTCAGGTCATACACAGCACCCAATGCGAATTGGTTGCCAACCTTCTCTTGACCCTTGCGCCAAACATAAGACGCCTTCAGAGTCAGAGCACCCATAGGTGCAGCAACGCCGAGGATGGTGGACTTCAGGGTGTCGTCAACAAAAGTCAACTTGTCGGTTTTGTAACCAGCAGAAATCTTGGCAACGCCGAGGTCATAAGAACCGGCCAAAAAGTTGGTTGTCCACTTTTGGCTGTCAGCAGCAGCAGTTGTGGCCACGCCACCTTTGGTCACTTGATTAGCCAATGCAACAGTCAGCGGACCATTTGCATAAGCCAATTTAACGCTGGTCATGGTGCCAGCTTTAGTGGCCGTATAAGTGTTTTCACCGCCGAAGCTGTACATCGCGCCCACTGTGAAGCCACCAAAAGAGGGGGTGTAGTAAGCAAGGCTGTTGTTGGCACGAACTGCATTGGGATCAGCATAGATGGTTCCCGTTTCTACCTTGGAAGCAGGGAGTGCGGAAGCTGTTTGTGCAGTTGCAAAAGAGCCAGCTTCAGGAATGGCTGGACCTGCAACGGTCACGACGTTAGCCAAGTTGTAGGAAGAGCCCACACCGTTGGTGCCGAAGGGATCAGCAATGCCAGCAACCGTGAACAATGGGGTGTAGTCACGACCCAAACGGACTTCACCGAAGCCGCCCATCAAGCCGATGGTCGACTTACGCTGGAAATCAAACTTGACGGAAGTACCGACGTCAGGGTTCATACCGCCTTCGAAATGGAAACCCGCCTTCAAGCCGCCTCCCAGATCTTCAGTACCCATCACGCCGATACGGCTTGAGTAGATGCCATCTTGAGCCATGCCTGTGAACTTGTTAGCACCGGAAGTGACGGAACGAACGTTCAAGTCAGCACCACCAAACAAAGTCACAGAAGACTGTGCGAAGGCACACGTAGAAGCTGCCACAGCAGCCAGAGCAATCAGAGATTTTTTCATTGCAAGTTTCTCCAAGGTTAAACAAGAGCTCTGAATTCGATGGGTGATCATCACCTCTCTTTTCCAGAGCCAACCTCCAAATCCGGAAGGTTGCGTGTATTGCACCAGAGGCTTTGGCCTTCTCCAAGGTTTTTGGAAAAGAAAAGGGCTTTCCGTTGCAACCGTGCAACATACGTCAGGTTTTACCCTTATGGGTAATAATGATTTTGACAATTTAATCATTCAAATCAACAACTTATTGCAAGCAATGAAACCTTATCAATCTGACATTGGTTCGAAAGGAAGCGCTCAAAAAAAGCTAATTTGTCTGAAATAATCGCCTCGTTTTTTTTCGCTGCTCAAACACCCATAACCGCTCTTTTTTATAGATTTGAAAAGTGTCTGTACGCTAAGTCACACTAGAATTTTTCAAAGCACTTCCTGCACAGGGTGTCTCATCGCCTAGCTTTTCAACACCCGGGTTCCTGTTCTGGCATTTCAAGTGTGCGAATCCGGTTCAAGAGCCGAGTTTTGCAATGAACACATCCCAAAATTGTGATTTTTTGCTCATCCTGTTCAGGCTTGTGACCTTCAGGTCGAGGTATTCACAATGGTTGGCTTGATATCAGCGGGTTGGCCTGTTGCCTGCTGGGGAGGATTTAGTGGGAGCTTGCCCCTATTGATTCGGCCCGGTGAAGTTTTGAATGCATCAAAGAGGTCGGCGGTCGAAGACTCCGACATGGGCCTTTGCCCAAACCAATAACGTCGGACTCTGCGAGTACCGACCTACAAGATGTCCTTTCTCACACATTTCAAACTTCAGCGTGCCGGATCAATAGGCGACATAGTCCATCGTGGATCACCAGTTTGATAGCGCTGCCTGAATCACCGCAGACGGTGTTCTTGCCACAGGCAACGGTGCGGTCGGGTTGAAATTCAGGTTTTGCTTGAGGGGGTAAGCATTCTCACCCCGACGTGGGGCCTGTGCCGAAGGCTGCGTTGTAGGCGCTGAAGATCTGACCTACGAGGGATGTGTTGTAGTGCGGCGACTTCAGTGTGCCGTAACTGCGAATTTCAAGCCTGTGGCTTTGAGCACGGCGTTGAGAGTTCTGATCGTCGGATTACCACGGGTAGATAGCGTACGGTAGAGGGTCTCACGAGAAAGATGCGCCTTCTCGGCAGTAGAAGCCATGCCACCACGCGCATCGACAACCTTTCTAAGTGCTGTGAGATAGGTCTTAGGGTCGTCGTCTTCGCTTGCAGCATTGAGGTACTCGGCTGCAAAATTTGCGTCTTTCAGCTGCTCAGAAAGCCAGTCGTCATGTTTGGTCGTTACGTTCATGTCTTTCTCCTTGACTGCCACTCTTTCCACCGAACAATTGCTCTGGAGATGTCTGCATCCTGTGTACGCTTATCACCCCCATCGCAGAGCAAAATCACGCGCTTTTTTTCTATTGCGTAGTAAACCCTGTAGCCAGGCCCCAGTCGATTCGCTGCTCCCAAACACCCTCCCCAACCGGCTTGCAATCTCCAAAATTACCATTTTGAAGTCGGATCAACCTCGCGGCAATGCGTGCTTAGGCTTGATGATCATTAAGCCCCTCCAACCATTGAGCAAATAGGTCTGGGCCATCTTGCTTTTGGTAGTGTAGGAGTTGGAACATCAATTTATTGTAGCTTACATGCTACTTTTTTTAACCATCTTATTCGGATACTCCATCGTGGATCATCACCTGATCTGCATCACACAGCATTCAGCCCAGTTGTTTAAACTCCCCCCATGACTTTGAACGCTTTGATCCTGGCCGCTGACAGTGCTTTGCGCACCTTGTGGGCCGAGCCCCGTGCCAGTCGCCCGACACCTACGGCCACAACCCCCGACGCAGTGCTGAGCGAGCCCGATCGGCGCGAGGCAGCGGCCCTGATGCGGGTGAACCATGTGGGTGAGGTCTGCGCCCAGGCGCTTTACACCGGCCAGGCGCTGGCCTGCACCAACCCCGCCCTGCGGGCGCAATTGGCAGAGGCCAGCCGCGAGGAGACCGATCATCTGGCTTGGACGCAACAGCGCCTGAAAGAATTGAAAGACCGCCCTTCCCTGCTGAACCCGCTTTGGTATGCCGGGGCTTTTGCCATTGGTTATGCAGCTGGCAAGCTGGGCGGAGACCGTGTCAGCCTGGGCTTTGTGGTTGAAACCGAACGGCAAGTGGAAGCCCACCTGCAAAGCCACATGGACCGCCTGCCAGCAGCCGACGCTGCATCACGGGCCATCGTGGCGCAAATGAAAACGGACGAAATTGCGCACGCCCAGATGGCGCAAAAAGCTGGGGCTGTCGAGCTACCCTCTCCCGTTAAAGCCCTGATGAAAGCCGCTGCCAAGGTGATGACGACGGTGGCGCACCGGGTTTGATGCATCACGGTTGCTAGCATGGAATTGGCCGACAGACACAGGCCCATCACCCTGAACATGTCATTTCGCGTCAATTCAAGGAGCGCAGCTCCACACTTTTGTCATTGAAAGGAGCAGCCTTTAGCCGCGAGGAGTGTAGCGATGTGGCGGGTATTGATTCCGTCATCGCGAGGAGCTTGCGACGTGGCGGGTATCGATTCCGTCATTGCGAGGAGCCTGCGACGTGGCAATCCAGCTTCGGCGCTTTTTCACCCACTGGATCGCCGCGCTACGCTCGCGATGACGGGGGCAGTCATTGCGAGGAGCTTGCGACGTGGCAATCCAGCTTCGGCGCTTGTTCACACACTGGATCGCCGCGCTGCGCTCGCGATGACTGGGAGGCAGTCATTGCGAGGAGCCTGCGACGTGGCAATCCAGCTTCGGCGCTTGTTCACACACTGGATCGTCGCGCTGCGCTCGCGAAGACGGGGGACAGTCATTGCGAGGAGCTTGCGACGTGGCAATCCAGCTTCGGCGCTTTTTCACACACTGGATCGCCGCGCTGCGCTCGCGATGACGGGGGAAGCAGACATAGACGAGGTCCAGTGAGCATCAGAACAGCATGTTCTGGCTGCCTACACCGATGGATTAAGTGGGTCTGCAACGGCGCATGAATTCCGGAATATATGGAAACCAATTCCATAAATTCAGAAAATCAGGCCGCTTCAACCACATCAAAACTGGTCGTGATCTCTGCCGTTTTGCCCAGCATGATGCTGGCTGAGCAGTATTTTTCGTGACTCATGGCAATGGCGCGCTCCACGGCGTTGGCCGGAATGGCTTTGCCCGTCACGGTGAAGTGCATGTTGATTTTGGTAAACACCTTGGGGTCGACTTCTGCACGCTCGCTGCTGAGCTTGACGCTGCATCCGCGCACGTCGTGACGGCCACGTTTCAAGATGAGAACCACGTCATAAGCGGTACAGCCACCCGTGCCAGCGAGCAAGGTTTCCATGGGGCGGGGTGCCAGGTTTTGGCCGCCGTTTTCAGGCTTGACGGCATCGGGCGCGCCGTCCATGGCGATCATGTGGCCCGAACCGGTTTCGGCCAAAAAGCCCATGCCCGAGCGGGTACCGGCAGCGCCGGTCCAGGTAACTGTGCATTCCATGCTGTGATTCCCAGTGTGTAGAGGTGTGATGAAAACGGGACGCTATGGTAATGCCAAGCGCAATGTCTGGTGGCTGATTGATTCGGCCCTTGGAAGTTTTCAATGCTCAAAGGTGTTGGAGGTCGGCGGTCGAAGACCCCGACATGGGCCTGTGCCCAAACCCATCATGTCGGACTCTGCGAGTACCGACCTACGAGAGAACAGCCAGCAGAGCAACAAGGCTCAGAGCGTGCCGTAGCTGTGCAAGCCGCTCAGGAACATGTTGACCCCCAAGAAGGCAAAGGTCGTGATGCCCAAGCCCACCAGAGCCCACCAGGCGGCCACGGTACCGCGCAGCCCCTTCATGAGTCGCATGTGCAGCCAGGCGGCGTAGTTGAGCCAGACGATCAGGGCCCAGGTTTCCTTGGGGTCCCAGCTCCAATAGCCGCCCCAGGCCTCGGCCGCCCACAAAGCGCCCAGCACGGTGGCGATGGTGAAGAAGGCAAAGCCCACGGCGATGGATTTGTACATCACATCGTCCAGAATTTCAAAGGAAGGCAAACGCTCGGCAATGCGTCGGCGGCCCAGCAAAATGCCCGCCACGATGAAGGCGGACACCCCAAAGTAAACCATCCAGTAGCTGCTGGTCTGGTCGTTGGCGGATTGGCGGAACACCACGGGCTCAAAACACAACACGATGCCCAACAACCACAAGGGGGCGAGTTTGTACCAGCGTGTCTCGCCAGCGGTTTGCTTGATCAGGTAGGCAAAAGCCACCATGGCGGCCAGGGCAAAGGTGCCATATCCAATGAAATTGGCCGGCACATGAATCTTCATCCACCAGCTTTTAAGGGCGGGCACCAGAGGCTGGATGGCGTGCGCCTCGCGCACCAGCGTGTACCACAGCAAAAAACCCACCGCAGCGCTGACCACCAGCATGACAAAAGCACCCAAAGCGCGGGTCTTGTAGTGGGCTTCGTAATAGAGATAGAAGGCCGCCGTCATCCAGCAGAACAAGACGAAGACTTCGTACAGGTTGCTGACCGGGATGTGACCAATGTCCGGGCCCAACTGGTGGCTTTCATACCAGCGCACCAGGGTGCCGATCAGGGCTAAACCCACCGCCACCCAAGCCATGCGCGAGCCCAAAGACTCCATCGCGTCTGCTTGACCGCGAATGATCATGCCAGCCCAGTAAAAGAGGGTGCTGATGAAAAAAAGCATGCTCATCCACAAAATGGCCGACTGGCTGGACAGGAAATACTTGAGCATGAACACCTGCTCGGACCGCGCCAAATCACCTTGGTAGAGGTAGATGGCCAACAGCGACAAACCCGCGACCACCAACATCAGGGTGCGCAGCGGCCGCCAGAACCAGCCCAACCAGATCACCGCTGGCAACGTGCAGATCAAAATGCCTTGCTCGTACACATCCATGGCGTGCTGGTAGCGGGTAAAGGCGAACACCGTGCCCAACAGCGCCAGCAGCGCAAAGCCCCAATCCAGGGCCGATCGGCTGGCAAAGTAGCCCGGATTCAAAGTCACAGTCGTCATGGTGTTTTCTCGGAGCGGCCCAGCAAACGGGCGGTCAGTTGTTCAAATTCACGGTCTACGTCCATGGTCTTGCGGTTGGATGACAAGGCCAAGCTCGCCTGGGCACCCTCACCCTGAGGTGACAGCCAGACCCACAAGCGACGGTCCCGAACATACAGCATTGCAAAAATACCCAAGATCAAAAGGGCACAGCCCAGGTACACGACAGACTGACCCGGCGCTCTGGCCACCTGAAACACGCTGGCTTGCACCTGCGTGAAATCCTTGAGCAAAAACGTCATGGGCGCGGGGTAAAACGGCGCGTCAGACAGGGCCAGCACCGCCTGTGACATGAAGCCCTGCACTTTGTCGTCGGGCAGGGGCTTGGCTGCGGCTTGCTCACGCGCCACTGCGTCCAACTCGAGCAAGGTGCCGTTCAGGATGCGCACAAACATCTCTCCAGCTCGGGCGCGTTCGGCCTCGGGCACATTGGCCTCCAGAAAATCTGCCAAGGCCTGCAGGCCCGCTACTTTCTTGCCCTTGACCTCTTCTCTGCCTGCAAACAAGCCCAAAGCACGCTCAGCTGAATCGGCCAGTTGCTTTGTCAATTCGGGGCGTTGGGGGTCCACCGCCTTGCGGGCATAACGCTGCACCGCACGCGCACGCAGATCGGGGGCTTCCAAAGCGGCACGCAACCGGATGAAACCGGTCAACTCGCCGTTTTCGTCTGCGGGGGGGCGCAGGTAGCGGTAAGGCTCGCTGGGCGTCTCACGCATGCCCAGCAAGAACACCGGCACGCCGTCCCCTGCATCCACCGGCAACATGTAGTTGTTGTACTCACGCGCCTGGCCAGCAGCATCACGCAGCTTGTAGCTCACGCTGGGGCCCACATTGCGCAACTCTTTGGTTTGGGTGGTTTTGTGCCCGGCCCCCAGACGCTCGTCGATGGCGCTGCGCAAATCGACCTTGCGCACGTCCACCCCTGTGCCCTCAGGGCCGCGGCCACCACCCATGTTTTCCACGTTGATGACGCGCAGCCCGGTAAACTCCAGACTCAATTTTTCATTGCCATTGCTCAGGTCGGTGCTGCCGCCAATGGTGCCTTCCACCTCAAAAGACTGGGTGGCTGCCGCCATGGGCACGGCTTGCAGCTTGACGCTGGAGCCGCCGTCGTCAAAGCTGGACTGGTAAATGTTGATGCCCTTGAAGCTGGCCGGGTGGTTCACCTCGACACGCGCTTCCTTTTTCTCGCCTGTGGCCTTGTCGTGAATGACGATGTCGCTGGCAAACAGCTTGGGCATGCCGGTCGAGTAGTACTCCACGATGAACTTCTTGAGCTCAATCGCAAAAGGCAACTCTTGCAGCAAGATGCCGTTGGACTGACTCAGAATGGCCGTGCCAGACGCGGTGTTTTCGGCCACCATCAGGTTGCCCCTGAAAGCCGGATTCCGCTCAGACAGCCGGTACTGCGCAGGCACATCGGCAATCAGCCCGCCGCCGTTGTACACCGCTTTGCCGCCGAACCACATCTGGGCTCGCACGATCAGATCGCCGTCGAGCAAGCCACCCACACACACCAAAACGATGGCCGAGTGCGCCGCGATGTAACCGATTTTGTTGGCCGCACCCGCCTTGGCCGCCAGCATCCAGCCCTTGCCCGCCGGGGTGTCGCGCTCTTGCAGCTTGACTTTCCAGCCGCCAGTGGCGAGCAAGGCCCCCAGTCGCTTGGCGGCGGCTTCGGGCGCTTCGTTCAAATGCCCTTCGGCCTTGTGGTGGAAGGCCTTGAGGCTTTGCTCGCGGATGTTTTCCTTGTAGTTTTTCAGGTCGGACAGAATCTTGGGCGTGTTGCGCGCAATGCACAGGCTGGTGCTGATGACCAAAAAAGCCAAAATCAGTAAGAACCACCAGGCGCTGTAGACCGAGTTGAGCTTGAGGGTGGCAAACACCTCGGCCCAGAAAGGTCCGAACTGGTTGATGTAATTGTTGGCGGGCTCGTTTTGCTTGAGCACCGTGCCAATGACCGAAGCGATGCAGATGATCGTCAACAGGGAAATGGCAAAACGCATGGACGACAGCAACTCCAGCAGGGCTTGCCAGCGGGAAGCACCGCGCTCGGATTCAGGGCTGGAGGCAACAGACGTCATGATGAAGGGGCTGAAAACAGGCAAAGAGGCAAGAAAACAAAAGCAGCGCAGCTTTAGAAAGCGCAGCCCACGCCAAACAAAAAAGGCCGGTGAACCGGCCTTTTTTTCAAATTTCTCTGGCAGAGCCCGGATTGTGGATCAGCAAGATGAAACTTCACTGAAGACCCCTTCACAGCAGGGGATACCCCGCAGCCATACGGGGTCGATCAACGCAGACCGGCAATGTAATCGGCCACAGCCTTGATTTCGCGGTCATTCATTTTGGCAGCGACTTGGGTCATCTGCAGGTTGTTCTTGCGAACGCCGTCACGGAACTGGACCAGCTGAGAGGCGGTGTAGTCCGCATGCTGACCCGACAAGCGGGGGTATTGCGAGGGCATGCCCGAGCCATTGGGCGAGTGGCAGCTGGCGCAAGCGGCGATCTGGCGATCCGGGATGCCACCACGGTAAATGCGCTCCCCCATGGCGACGGTGTCTTTTTCTTTGGCAAAGCCAGGCTTGGCAGTCTTGGAAGCGAGCCAATAGCTGATGTTGCGCATGTCGTCATTGCTCAAGCCAGCCACCATGCCGCTCATCACGGCGTTGGCGCGCTTGCCCGATTTGAACTCTTGCAATTGCTTGACCAGGTATTCGGGGTGTTGTTGCGACAGCTTGGGGTTGACCGGGGTGGTCGAGTTGCCGTCGGCGGCATGGCAGGCCACGCACATGGCAAATGCGGCTTCGCCTTTGGCCAAATCAGGCTTGGCAGATGCGGGGGCAGGGCCTGCAGCCAACGCTGTACCCGCCAAGACAACAGACGTGGTGGCGGCCAAAGTGGCGGACTTCAGGAAAGAAACAATTGACTTCATGGTCGTCGTCCAATAGTTGGAAGAAGGGAGGCGCAAAACCCAAGGATTCTACAATGAGGTCTGCGTCAGTTTCCTGACGACCCAAGGCCCCCCGATTTATGAGCTCCAGCCCCCGCGTTCCCCACTCTTTGCCCAAAACTGCGCCCGCCACCCCTGCTGCGGTCACGCCCATGGGCTGGATGCACACCGCCCGATTCTTGACCACCGCCGCGCAACTGCACCATTTGCCCGCGATGGACACCCCCGAAATTGCCTTTGTGGGCCGCTCCAACGCGGGCAAATCCACCTGCATCAACACCCTGACGCAGCAAAAGCAGCTGGCCTTTGCTTCCAAAAAACCCGGCCGCACCCAGCACATCAACCTGTTTGCGCTGGGCAAGCAGGGCATCACCGACGCCGTGCTGGCCGATTTGCCCGGGTATGGCTACGCCGCCGTGGCCAAGATGGACAAGCTGCGCTGGCAACAGGTCATGGCCAACTATCTGGTCAGCCGCGAAAACCTCACAGGCATCGTCATGATGTGCGACCCGCGCCACGGCCTGACCGAGCTCGATGACATCTTGCTCGAAGTCATCCGCCCCCGGGTTGAGCAGGGCCTGAAGTTTTTGATCATCCTGACCAAGGCCGACAAATTGACCCGCGCCGAGCAGGCCAAGGCCTTGTCGATTGCCCGACTGCAAGCCGGCGGCGGCGATGTGAAACTGTTTTCGGCCCTGAAAAAGCAAGGTGTGGACGACGTGGCCAAACTGCT
The DNA here is from genome assembly GCF_001270065.2 of Limnohabitans planktonicus II-D5. Taxonomy (GTDB): domain Bacteria; phylum Pseudomonadota; class Gammaproteobacteria; order Burkholderiales; family Burkholderiaceae_C; genus Limnohabitans_A; species Limnohabitans_A planktonicus. The sequence goes on along the minus strand of NZ_LFYT02000048.1, from coordinate 8,762 downwards.
GTGGGACTGGACTCACCCGGCCGAGGGTCTTGCAAGCCCGAAGCCCGCCGAACCCATCGAAGACGAACCCGAAGCGCTGGACGAATAAATCCACGCGGCGGCTGATACGCGCCATCGGCCCATCAAGCACTGAGCCCGTGCACACACTATCGTCGGAGTCTTCGACCACCGACCTACAAAAAGCACTCCCGTAGGTCGGCACTCGTAGAGTCCGACACCTCTTCGCACGGCCTCCATCGCCCAGTCAAGCGCTGTGCTTGTGCACAAACCATCGTCGGAGTCTTCGACCACCGACCTATAAAAAGCACTCCCGTAGGTCGACACTCGTAGAGTCCGACACCTCTTCGCACGGCCTCCATCGCCCAGTCAAGCGCTGTGCTTGTGCACAAACCATCGTCGGAGTCTTCGACCACCGACCTGCAAAAAGCCCCCCGTAGGTCGGCACTCGAAGAGTCCGATAATGTCCACGATAAGGCAGCCAGCCATGCTGGCGATTCGGTTGGGGGTGATTCATAAACCCTGACGCCACCGCTGTCCCTGGACCTCAATGAGCACCTGCATGATCGACACCTGGCAACAAACCCTGCCCCACGGCATCACCCTGAGCTGCCGCGCCTGCGGTGAACCTGGTCGCCCTGTGTTGATGTTTCTGCATGGCTTTCCGGAAGCGGCCTTTGTTTGGGACGAGCTGCTGCAGCACTTTTCGCGCCCTGAAAACGGCGGCTACCGCTGCGTGGCGCCCAATTTGCGCGGCTACGAAAAATCCAGCGCGCCCAGCGATGTGAAGGCCTACCGCGCCAAATTCCTGGTGCAAGACATCGTCGGCCTGATCGACGCCGAATGCGGCAAAGGCCAGCCGCTGGCTGCCTTGGTGGCGCACGACTGGGGTGGTGCCTTGGCCTGGAGCGTGGCCAACCAGCACCCCCAGCGCTTGCGCCAACTGGTGGTCATCAACGCCCCGCACCCCGGCCCCTTTGTGCAGGCCATGCAGCACAACCCGGCGCAGCAATCAGCCAGCGCTTACATGAACTTTCTGGTGCAAGCCGACTCGGCCACCCAGCTCTCGGCCAACCACTTTGAGCGGCTGCTGAGATTTCTGCACGGCGATGACAAGGAAATGAGCGGCGGCAACAGCCTGTCCTCCAAAGCTGCACCCTGGCTCACGCCCGCGCTGCAAGCGCGTTACCGCGAAGTCTGGTCCCACGGGCTGGACGGGGCCTTGAACTACTACCGGGCATCCCCGCTGCGCCCATCAACACCGCAAGACCCCGCTGTGGATCAGGTCAGCCTGCCGCCCGAGATGCTGCGCATCGAAGTGCCCACCTTGCTGCTCTGGGCACAAGACGACATCGCCTTGTTGCCCTGCCTGACCGAGGGTCTGGACACCCATGTGGCCGACTTGAAGCTGGTGCCCATTGCAAACGCCACACATTGGGTGGTGCACGAGCAACCCCAACGGGTGATTGCGGAGATCACCGACTTTTTGCTGCCCCCGTTTCAGTATTGATCCGGCACGCTGAAGTTTGAAATGTGTGAGACATGTCATCTCGCAGGTCGGCACTCGAAGAGTCCGACGTTGATGGCATGCCGGTAGCCTCGTCATGTAGCACATTGCCTCGCATGCAGTTGTCGGGGTCTTCGACCACCGACCTACAAAATGCCGTTTGCCGCTGACTGCTTTACCCGTAGGTCGGCACTCGAAGAGTCCGACGTTTGGTCGCTTCAGCACAGGCCCATGTCGGGGTCTTCGACCACCGACCTACAAGATCTTTGGGTATTGAAAACTTCGCAGGGCCGAATCAGTAAAACCCCGGCTCACCCTCTGGCCGGGTCTTGAAGCGCCGGTGCACCCAGTAATACTGCTCGGGCATGGTGCGCACCCAGTCGCCCAGCAAGCGGTTCATGCGTGCCGTGTCCTGCACGGCATCGGCACTCGGAAAATCAGCCAATGCGGGATGAATTTCAATGTCATAGCCTTGCGCCGTCATGCGCGTGACCACCGGCACCACACGGGCACCCGCCACTTTGGACAAGCGAGACAGCGAAGGCAAGGTGGCCGCCTTGTCCACCCCCATGAAGGGCACAAAAATCGACTCTTCACGCCCGAAATCCATGTCTGGCGACAGGTGCAAAGGCTCGCCTTTTTTGATGCCGCTCAAAATCTGGCGCATGCCCTGGTGCCTGAAATAGGGCCGCACATTGCCCGAACGTTCGCGCCCCTGGCGCACCCATTGCTCGATGGCGGGGCGCGACTGGCCCACAAAAATGAAAGCCACCGGCCCCGGCACATCCAGCGACACGGCCATGCCGCCCGCATCCAGACCCACAAAATGCGGCGCCAGCATCACCAAAGGCCCCGGCGCGGTCAGGGCCTGCAGGTCGCCCACCCAACGCAAACGCTGGCGCACCAGCGATTCGGGCGCGTGCCACAGCCAGGCTCGGTCCATCACCGACTGGCCAAAGGCTATGAAATGCCGATACGCCAGCGCCTGTCGTTCAGCGGCCGACAGCTCGGGCATGGTTTTTTGCAGATTGACCTCAACAATGTGACGGCGGCTGCGCGCCACATGCCACAGCAAGCCGCCCAGCCCCCAACCCCAAGCGCGCACCCAGGGCAACGGCCAGCGGGCGCACAGACGCAAAAAAGCGATCAGCAAATTCACCATGGTGTTGTGTTTTTGTTCATGCAGCGCGGGGCTGCTTGTAACGGGCATAGCCCCAAATGTATTGACTCGGGCACTGCAAGATCAGCGCCTCCATGGCCTGGTTGATCTGCACCACCGCCGTATCCAGATCCGCCGACAACGCATGCCCAAGTGCCCGGGTGTGCAATCGGTAACCGCGCCCCCAGGGCAGACGTTCGCCCCAGATCAACACCACCTTGGCCCCGGTCTGGGCGGCCAATCGCGCCGCCAAGGTCATGGTGTAGGCCGATTTGCCAAAAAACGGTGCCCACTGGCCCATGCCCTCGGGCGGCACCTGGTCGGGCAAGAGGCCCACGGCACGCCCGGCACGCAAAGCCTTGATCATCTGGCGTACACCAGCCAACGTGGTGGGCACCGCCTCCAGCCCGGGGCGGTTGCGCGCCAGCGTCATGACCTCGTTCAAACCGGCATGACGCGAGGGGCGGTAAAGCACCGTCAAATCGCCATGCTCGGGCGCAAAGCGCAGGGCCAAGGCTTGGGCCGTGATTTCAAAACAGCCCATGTGCGGCGTCAAAAACAAGACCCCCTGGCCAGCAGCGTAGGCTTGCACGGCAGCCCGGTCATCGGCCCATTCAAAGGCTGGTGTGCGGCCCAACCACAAACGCGGCAGCTCGGCCGACATGCATCCGGCTTGGCCAATGGCCCCCACATAAGCCTGCCACCCCAAGCCCGCCTGCCGGGCATTGTCCAAAAAGCGGCGTCTGTAGGTGCCCGACAAACACCAGGCCAGCCAGCCACCCAGCCAGCCCAAGGCGTGCAAGGCCCACAAAGGCCAATGAGAAAAGAAACGAAACCAGCGCAACATGGGGATTGATTTTGCCTCAGGCGGGTGGGGCCCCTGAAGTCAGCATGTCGGACTCTGCGAGTGCCGACCTGCGAGATGGCATGTCTCACACATTTCAAACTTCAGCGCGCCGGATCAATGAGGGCATTACCTGTTTTTTGCAGACAGCACTACCGGTTCACAAACCACCAATTTACCCAGACTGTCCATACCATTCAAACAACGCAAAAAATTCAAACCCATTACACCAAACTGTCATTTAAGGAATACACGATGAGAAACACCAAGACCACACAAGAATATTTCAGCACCAGCCAAGCGGCCAAATTGCTCGGCCTGTCCGTCGGCACCATCCAGCGCATGGTCGAAAACGGCGTTTTCAAAGCATTTGTGACCCAGGGCGGTCATCGGCGCATCCTGTCTTCGTCATTCAGCCAATACTGCAAGCAACAAGGCTTCCAGAGCCCCAAAACCGATTCAGACAAACCACTGGTCTGTATCCTGCACAGCAGCGAAGCACTCACTCCCGCCTTGACCTTGCTTAAGGAGTTGCCACAGGTCAAAGTCATGACCCACCCTTTGGACCTGATGAACATTCACCAAAATGTGGGCGTCTTTTTTATCGATGCCCGCATCCCATGGATGCACAGCTCACCCCTGCATTTGCAGGACGACGCCATTCAAAACGCTCACATCGTGGTCTACAACAGCCACGACTTGCCTGCCACCAGCGCGCTGCATTTGTCACAAAGCATCAGTCTGTTTGAAAACGACATCAGCACCGACTTGGTCTATGGCTACATGCTGGGTCATGCCCATGCACAAGAGACCGCCAACCTCAAATCTCACCCCACCAAAGCGGCACATTGAAGTGTCCAGGACTTGAAACAAGGGTAAATGCCCTTATCATTAGCACTCGATGGAGTTGAGTGCTAACAAAACTCCTCAAAGTTTAAAAGCATCCTGAGCGGGTGCTTTTGTTTTCAACCTTGTTTCAAATCCAGGAGATTCCATGAAACTGCGTCCTTTGGGCGATCGCGTGATCGTCAAGCGTATCGAAAGCGAAACCAAAACAGCCTCGGGCATCGTGATCCCCGACTCGGCTGCAGAAAAGCCCGATCAAGGTGAAGTCCTGGCCGTCGGCCCAGGCAAGACCAACGACAAAGGCGAGACCAAAGCCCTGAGCGTCAAAGTCGGCGACCGCGTGTTGTTCGGCAAGTACAGCGGCCAGACCGTCAAGGTCGGTGGCGACGAACTGCTGGTCATGAAAGAAGAAGACCTGTTCGCAGTCGTTGAGTGATGCTGGGGTTGAGCGTTCGGCGTTGAGTGTTGAGCGCACCCTGGTTTTTCCCGTATTACCCCTTAATCAAGTTCCCGTTGAGTTGATCTTCTTTGTACGCACAACGCTGATCGCACAACGCAAAACCGGAGAATTCAAATGGCAGCAAAAGACGTAATTTTCGGCGGCGAAGCCCGCGCACGCATGGTTGAAGGCGTGAACATTTTGGCCAACGCGGTCAAAGTGACCCTGGGCCCTAAAGGCCGCAACGTGGTGTTGGAGCGCTCGTTCGGTGCCCCCACCGTGACCAAGGACGGTGTGTCCGTGGCCAAGGAAATCGAACTCAAAGACAAGCTGCAAAATATGGGTGCGCAGATGGTCAAGGAAGTCGCTTCCAAGACTTCTGACAACGCTGGCGACGGCACCACCACTGCCACCGTGTTGGCTCAAGCCATCGTGCGCGAAGGCATGAAGTACGTGGCCGCTGGCATGAACCCCATGGATCTGAAGCGCGGCATCGACAAAGCAGTGACTGCTTTGATCGAAGAGTTGAAGAAGGCCACCAAGGCCACTACGACCAGCAAAGAAATCGCCCAAGTCGGCTCCATCTCTGCCAACTCTGACACCAGCATCGGCGAAATCATCGCCAACGCCATGGACAAAGTGGGCAAAGAAGGCGTGATCACTGTGGAAGACGGTAAGTCTTTGAACAACGAACTCGACGTCGTTGAAGGCATGCAATTCGACCGCGGCTACCTGTCGCCTTACTTCATCAACAACCCCGAAAAGCAAGCCGCTTTGTTGGACAACCCCTTCGTGTTGTTGTTCGACAAGAAGATCAGCAACATCCGCGATCTGCTGCCCACACTGGAAGCCGTTGCCAAAGCGGGCCGTCCTTTGTTGATCATTGCCGAAGAAGTCGAAGGCGAAGCCTTGGCAACTTTGGTGGTGAACACCATCCGTGGCATCTTGAAGGTGGTGGCTGTCAAGGCTCCTGGCTTCGGTGACCGTCGCAAAGCCATGTTGGAAGACATCGCCATCTTGACCGGCGGCAAAGTGATCGCTGAAGAAGTTGGCCTGACCCTCGAAAAAGTGACTTTGGCCGATCTGGGCCAAGCCAAGCGCATCGAAGTGGGCAAAGAAAACACCATCATCATCGACGGCGCTGGTGCCGCTGGCGACATCGAAGCCCGCGTCAAACAAGTGCGCGTGCAAATCGAAGAAGCCACTTCTGACTACGACCGCGAGAAGCTGCAAGAGCGCGTGGCCAAGTTGGCTGGCGGTGTGGCCGTGATCAAGGTCGGCGCTGCCACCGAAGTCGAAATGAAAGAGAAGAAAGCCCGCGTGGAAGACGCCCTGCACGCTACCCGCGCTGCTGTGGAAGAAGGCATCGTGGCTGGCGGCGGCGTGGCTTTGCTGCGTGCACGTCAGATGGCTGGTGTCATCAAAGGCGACAACGCTGACCAAGACGCCGGCATCAAGCTGGTGTTGAAAGCCATCGAAGCGCCTCTGCGCGAGATCGTGTACAACGCCGGCGGCGAGCCCTCGGTGGTGGTGAACGCAGTCTTGGCCGGTTCAGGCAACTACGGCTTCAACGCCGCCAACGACACCTACGGCGACATGATCGAAATGGGCATTCTGGACCCCACCAAAGTGACACGCACTGCCTTGCAAAACGCAGCGTCTGTGGCCTCTTTGATGCTCACAACAGAGTGCATGGTTTCCGAAGCCCCGAAGGACGAGTCCGGCGCTGGCGGCGGCGGCATGCCTGACATGGGCGGCATGGGTGGTATGGGCGGCATGGGCATGTAATTGCCCCGTCTGTCACCCCGGGCTTGATCCGGGGTCCATGACCTTCCAAGCCCCGCAAGCGCAAGCCTTGCGGGGCTTTTTTCTTCTTTGCGAAATATTTGCATGCTAAGGTGCTGGTTTAAAAGTAATTAAAAAAACATGCAAACAGCAAACCGTAAATTTCATCGCATACGGTTAAATTTCTTATCCGTTTTTCACGACACACCGCTTACTGGGATCAAGAGCTCAAAAGGTCCAGATCCAGCCCATGCGGCAAATAGTTGTTGAAGTCTTTGTCCAGTGTGGTCAAACGCAATCCGGCGGCAATAGCGAAGGCGGCGAGGTAGGCGTCCATCCAGACTTTTGGAGACGCACTGTTCAACCCAGCAAGACTGCGCCAAAGCCCGAACACGCCCGGTGGCTCGTCTTGCCACGCCACTTGTGGTAAGGCTTGCAGGTTGTCCAGAGTGAGCAGCGCATCGCTGTTGGTCAGCGGAAGAGCCCCATAGGCTTTTGCCAAGGCCGCCGTGGAGAGCAGGCGTAAAAAGCTTTGTTGCGTGGCACGACAAAAAACCGCAGCTTGCGACGCGGTCGCTTGGCGCAACGCCTGCCTGGCCACGCTGTGCGAGGGGTGCTGTTCAAAAGTAGCGGCCAGCCACGCGCTTGTGTCAAAGAGAGAGCCCGCCACGCTGCATGTCCTCCTGGGTCAGCAAGTCCTGTTCGAGCTTTATCAAGGCTTCGGCGGTCATGGACCTGGATGGGGCATCGTCGCTGCCTCGGATGATCGGCAGCCCGTCGGCACCGATTTCAACCCGCGATCCCGGCGGCGGTGTCGCCGGCCGAAGCGCACCCATCCCCAATCCTTGGCGCAGAAAGTCAGCGGCCAGATCGCGCAGTGTTCGACCCTGCATCAGGGCGCGCAGTTTCATTTCGCGAACCAGTTCGTCGGGCAAGTCAAGTGTGGTTTTCATCTGACCAAGTTTACCAGTTAGCTGGTTTACCGGCAAAGTTTGTCTTTGTTGGAGCAACATACAGGGAATCAAGTTGAGCGGTGGAAGCCCTGGCAACTTTGGTGGTGAACACCATCCGTGGCATCCTGAAGGTTGTGGCTGTGAAGGCCCCTGGCTTCGGTGACCGTCGCAAAGCCATGTTGGAAGACATCGCCATCTTGACCGGCGGCAAAGTGATCGCTGAAGAAGTGGGCCTGACCCTCGAAAAAGTGACTTTGGCCGATCTGGGCCAAGCCAAGCGCATCGAAGTGGGCAAAGAAAACACCATCATCATCGACGGCGCTGGTGCTGCTGGCGACATCGAAGCCCGCGTCAAGCAAGTGCGTGTGCAAATCGAAGAAGCCACTTCTGACTACGACCGCGAAAAGCTGCAAGAGCGCGTGGCCAAGTTGGCTGGCGGTGGGGCCGTGATCAAGGTCGGCGCTGCCACCGAAGTCGAAATGAAAGAGAAGAAAGCCCGCGTTGAAGACGCCCTGCACGCTACCCGCGCTGCTGTGGAAGAAGGCATCGTGGCTGGCGGCGGCGTGGCTTTGCTGCGTGCACGTCAAATGGCTGGCGTCATCAAAGGCGACAACGCTGACCAGGACGCCGACATCAAGCTGGTGTTGAAAGCCATCGAAGCGCCTCTGCGCGAGATCGTGTACAACGCCGGCGGCGAGCCCTCGGTGGTGGTGAACGCAGTCTTGGCCGGTTCGGGCAATTACGGCTTCAACGCCGCCAACGACACCTACGGCGACATGATCGAAATGGGCATTCTGGACCCCACCAAAGTGACACGCACTGCCTTGCAAAACGCAGCGTCTGTGGCCTCTTTGATGCTCACAACAGAGTGCATGATCTCCGAAGCCCCGAAGGACGAGTCCGGCGCTGGCGGCGGCGGCTGCCTGACATGGGCGGCATGGGTGGTATGGGCGGCATGGGTGGCATGGGCATGTAAGTGCCCCGCTGTCTGGACTGAGGGTTTGCGCCCTCACCCGGCCAACACATCAGCCCCGCAAGGTGAAAGCCTTGCGGGGCTTTTTTCTTATCGAATTCCTCTTGATGGACTATCTACTGATAGGTTGATACAATAGCTGCTATGAATTCTGTTATCGATCGCCGCCAGGACATCCTCCAACACGCCAGCAGTCTGCTGCGAACGCGTGGCTTCAACGCCTTCAGCCACCGCGATCTGGCCGAACGCACGGGGGTTA
>NZ_LFYT02000047.1 GCF_001270065.2 Limnohabitans planktonicus II-D5 | reverse complement strand
CCACACCGCTTGCCTGGGCATGAGCCCCTGGCGCGCCAACGTCGGGGTCTTCGACCACCGACCTACAAACACAGCTGAACCGTAGGTCGGTACTCGCAGAGTCCGACAACTCCCCGATCAGCCACACCGCTTGCCTGGGCATGAGCCCCTTTGCACGCCAACGTCGGGGTCTTCGACCACCGACCTACAAAAACAGCTGCATCGCAGGTCGGCACTCGCAGAGTCCGACTCTTCGTAGGTCGGCACTCGAAGAGTCCGACTTTTTCAGCCTTGGCACAGGCTCCATGTCGGGGTTTTCGACCGCCGACCAACAACATCTTGGAGCCTTGAAAACTTCACGGGGCCAAATCCATGGCTGGAATGCCGCGTTGCATGTTCCTCGCCATCACAGGAAAGGGAATGGCCATGCTGCAGCCTGCCTTGCAATGGCAAGCGTCTGCCGGAAAACATCAGGACAGGCGCGTCACGCCTGGTAGCGGGCAGGCGTAAATGGCGTTGCGCATGGCGGCGATCGCCTCGTAGCGGGTGTAGCTGCGCCGCCAGGCCAGCACCACACGGCGGGTGGGCGGTTTGCCGCCGGCCGGGTCCACGATGGGCAGGTAGCGCACAGGCGCATCGTGCCGCCCGCCCGAGCGCTTGATCACAGGCTTGAGTTCGGGCACCGACATGCGCGGCACCAGGGTCACGCCCATGCCTGCGGCCACCATGTGCTTGATGGTCTCCAGCGACGAGCCCTCAAAAGTCTTGCGGATGCCCTCGGTCTGGCTGGCAAAGCGGGCAAATTCGGGGCAGACCTCCAGCACATGGTCGCGAAAGCAGTGACCCGTGCCCAGCAGCAGCATGGTTTCGTTTTTCAGCTGCTCGGGGGTGATGAACGCTTCTTTGGCCAAAGGGTGGTTCAGTGGCAAGGCGGCCATGAAGGTCTCGTCGTACAGGGGTGCCACCGCCAGCCCCGACTCGGGAAAGGGCTCGGCCAGGATGGCGCAATCGAGCTCACCCGTGCGCAGCATCTCCAGCAGCCGCACCGTGAAGTTCTCTTGCAGCATCAGCGGCATCTGCGGCAGGTCGGTGATGATCTGGCGCACCAGATCGGGCAGCAAATACGGCCCGATGGTGTAGATCACACCCAGCCGCATGGTACCGGCCAGCGGGTCTTTGCCGCGCTTGGCAATCTCCTTGATCTCGGCAGCTTGCTCCAGCACGCTTTGCGCCTGGCGCACGATCTCTTCGCCCAAAGCGGTGACCGAGACCTCGCTGGCGCTGCGCTCAAACAGCTTGACCTCCAGCTCTTCTTCAAGCTTTTTGATGGCCAGCGACAAGGTGGGCTGCGACACGAAGCAGGCCTCGGCCGCTTTGCCAAAGTGCTTTTCGCGGGCCACGGCCACGATGTATTTGAGTTCGGTCAGGGTCATGGGGGTATTGGAACATCAAGCCTTGAGGTACTCGGATTTACCGCCCAACCAGCGGCCAATGTGCCGCTCGGCCAGCTGCGGGTGCTGGTCCAGCATGGGTGGGGCCAGGGCCCGCGCCCAGTCCAGCAAATGGCTGTCGGTCTCCAGATCGGCAAAGCGCAGCAAAGGCGCACCCGATTGCCGCGCCCCCAAAAACTCGCCCGGTCCGCGAATTTCCAAATCGCGCCGGGCGATCTCGAAACCGTCGTTCGTCTCGACCATGGCGCGCAGGCGCTCGCGGGCGGTTTCGCTCAGGCGTCCGCCCTCGGGTGTGCCGTACAGCAGCACGCAGGCCGACGCCGCCGCACCCCGGCCGACCCGGCCGCGCAACTGGTGCAGCTGGGAGAGGCCAAAGCGCTCCGCGTGCTCGATCACCATCAGCGAAGCATTGGGCACATCCACCCCCACCTCGATCACCGTGGTGCTCACCAGCACGCCCATGACCCCTGCGGTGAAGAGCTCCATCACTGCCTTTTTCTCGGCCACAGGCATGCGCGAATGCAGCAGGCCCACCATCACACCCGGCAGCGCTTCGCTCAGGTCGGCGTGGGTTTGGGTGGCGTTGGTCAGGTCCAGCGCCTCGCTTTCTTCAATCAGTGGGCACACCCAATACACCTGTCGCCCCTGCTGAATCTGGGCCCCAATGCGCTCAACCACCTCGTGGCGGCGGTGGTCTGACACCACACGCGTCACGATGGGCGTGCGCCCGGGCGGCAGCTCGTCAATCACCGACACATCCAGGTCGGCGTAATAGCTCATGGCCAGCGTGCGCGGAATGGGCGTGGCCGTCATCATCAGCATGTGCGGCTCCATGCCTTCGGCTTGCATCTTGCCGCGCAGGGCCAGGCGCTGGGCCACACCAAAGCGGTGCTGCTCGTCGATCACGGCCAGCGCCAGGTTTTTGAACTTGACGTGCTCCTGAATCACCGCGTGTGTGCCCACCACCAGCGCGGCTTCGCCCGACTCGATCAGGGCCAGCATGGCGGCGCGTTCTTTCTTTTTCTGGCTGCCAATCAGCCAGGCCACTTTCACGCCCAGAGGCTCCAGCCAGCCCACCAATTTTGCAAAGTGCTGGGTCGCCAAAATCTCGGTCGGCGCCATCAGTGCGCATTGCCAGCCCGCATCCACAGCCACCATGGCCGCCAAAGCCGCCACCACCGTCTTGCCCGCGCCCACATCGCCTTGCAGCAAGCGGTGCATCGGCACGTTGCGGGCCAGGTCTTTGGCAATTTCCTGACCCACGCGTTGTTGGGCGTTGGTCAATCCGAAAGGCAAGGCCTCCAAAAGCTGCCCATACAAGCCCTTGGACTTGAGCTTCAGGGCAGGGGCGCGCAACAAATCGCGCTCGCGCTTGGCCGTGAGTTGCGACAGCTGCTGGGCCAGCAACTCCTCGCATTTGAGGCGAACCCAGGCCGGGTGGCTGCGGTCTTCCAAAGCGGCCAGCGATACATCGGGCGTGGGGTGGTGCAAAAACTGCAGCGCATCGCGCAGCGTCCAGGCACCACGAGGGTCCGGCCAGGGCACGCCCGGGGGCAGGGTCTCGCTCAGGTCGGCATGGTTCAGGCCGGTGATCACGGCCCGGCGCAAATAGGCCTGCGCCAACCCGGCCACGGTGGAATACACCGGCGTCAGCGCCTCCGCCAATTGGCCACCCGCCGCCTTGAACGTGGGGTGCATCATGGTCAGCCCCATGAAGCCGCCCTTGACCTCGCCCCGCGCCCGAATGCGGTTGCCCACGGCCAGCGCCTTCTGGTGCGAGGGGTAGAAGCTGAAAAAGCGCATCACGCAGGTGTCCGATCCATCGTCCACCGTCACCAAGAGCTGGCGGCGCGGGCGCTGCGTGATCTCGCAAGCCGTGACGGTGGCCTCAATCTGCGCGGTATCGCCTTCGCGCACATCACGCAACTTGACGATGCGGGTCTCGTCTTCGTAGCGCAGCGGCAAATGCAGCGCCAGATCAATGTCGCGCACCAAACCCAGCTTGATCAGCGCCTTTTGAGGCGCAGACAGCGTTTTGGCAGGCGGGGTGGCGGGCTTGGCGGGCATGGCACCGATTGTGCCTTTGGATGACCCCAAAAGACAAAGCCGCCCGAAGGCGGCTTTGTCATGCTGTGTGAGGCTTCAGCAGTTCACATTCAGAACTTGTAGCCCACGCCAATGTTCAAACCGTTGATTTTGAGACCATCTTTGTTGTAATGGCTCATGTAACTGGCAGTCACATAGGTTTTCTTATCCATGAAGTAGTTGCCACCCACGCCATAAGCGAACGAATTGTCTGAAGCATTGTCGGAACCACTGGACAGTTTGGTTTTTTCGAATCCAACACGCGCAAACACTTCCACTTCGTTGCTCACCATGACTTTGGGCTTCAAGAAAACGCCAAAGGAATTGGACAGCTTCGTGCCATCTGTTGCTTTTTTGACGCCCGAAGCGACATACACCTCAGCAGCCACATTCGGATTGATTTCATAGCCCAGCACGGCCGAGACCGCTGTAGGCTTGGCGGTTGAGCCCGAACCTTTTATGTCGATAAAGTTATAAGCACCTTCCACATACACTTGAGCTTGCGCAGCGGCAGCAAAAGCCAAAACAGCGGCAGCACCTGCCAAACGAATCATATTTTTCATATTTCACCTTTTAAAAAGTCTCGAACCTGTTGCTCGAGTGGTGATGATTCTATTTTCAAAAATAGTACTTAATCTCAATTAAATGGTAACAATTTATTTCTTTACCAAAATTACGGATTTCAAAATCAGGCACCAAGCGACAAGCAATGGGGGATGGATGATGTATCTGTTGCACCTGTGTGGATGACCTGTCGAGAGACCAGTGCGCAGATGCTGAACGCAGGCGCGTCAGCAAACTATTTGCCGGAGGCCGCAATCGCCAAAGCCTTGATCACTTCGCGCGCCGTCTTGCGCTCATTCAGCGGCAAAGTCAGGTAACGGCTCAACATTTCCCGGTCGGCCATATTCATCGCATCAATCGTGGCATCACCTTCGCTGACCTTCAAAGCCACACCCTGGCGTCCAAAACGCAGTTCATCTGGACTGACAGACAACCAGTCGGCCAACACCCGCAACTTGTCCTGCGTCGGAATGGCTTTGCCCAGCAACCAGTTGCGTGCCGTGTGCGGTGTGACGCTTCGGCCCCAAAAACGGAGGTTGAACTCGTTGGCCAAGACAGTCGGCGAAGCTCGGACACCTGAAGCCTCCAAGGCTCGGCGTAGACGTTGTGCAAATGCTTCAGTTTCGGTTTGGGTTGCCATGCCCTGAAATTACAGTTGTAACCTCACTGAAAATTAATTTTTTATCACAATCTTCACTAAAGTCGTTGACTTTCAACAAGTACACCAAAATCATTATCTGGTTTTTACATTTGATTTATACCATTTTGATCGACATGTTTCCCCTAAGGTAAACCTTGATTGCGATTGCTCAAAAGGCAGTTATTGAACCAAGTGTTCAAGCAATCTGAGCATTTGGCTACAAATGAAGCAAATTGCAGGCACGGCACTGGCTGCGCAAAACTGCAGTATCGGATCTGACTGGCATATTCCGTCCGGTGTGCTGGTGTTGGCGTCGTCACCGATCACCATTTCAAGGCACTCACTGTTTCCAGATTTCATGGGTTCGGAATGGGTCATCCCTTGCTTATTCTTCCGGTTTATTGCATTTTTTAATGCTCTTATTGTTTCTATTGATTCAACTCGGTGAATTCTGAAATTCGCGGAAAATGTCATATCGCATGCCAGAACTCGCAGAGTCCGACATGATGGGTTTCGGCAAAGACCCCTGTCGGGGTCTTCGACCGCCGCCCCACAACATCTTTGAGCATTGAAAATTTCTCAGGGCCGAATCAACAGGTCGGCGGCAACGGTGCCAACATGAGGTGCCCATTGAGCATGCGAGAATCACGCCCTCTTCCACTTCGCACGGGCCTGTCCGGCCCTGAAGCATGACTTCTTCTGCCCCATCCTCTCGCCCCTTCACGCTCAGCGATTTCGACTTTGAGCTGCCCCCCGAACTGATTGCCCAACACCCGGCTGCCGAACGCAGTGGCTCACGGCTGCTGGACGGCTCATCACCCGCGGTGGTGGACCGCATCTTTCGCGAGCTGCCCGGCCTGCTAAGGGCTGACGACTTGCTGGTGTTCAACGACACCAAGGTGATCAAAGCGCGCATCTTCGGCGAGAAAGCCACGGGCGGCAAGCTGGAACTGTTGATCGAGCGCGTGCTGCCCGGCCATCAAGTGGTCGCTCACATGAAGGTGAGCAAGAAGCCGCTGCCAGGCGGCAAGATGTTCATGATGGGCGGCGCACAGAACGGTGGCTTTGATGCCACCCTGCTGGGCCGTTGGCCCGATGAAAACGGCCAGCTGTTTCACCTGCAGCTGAGCGACGAGCCGCATGCGCTGATGGAAAAGCATGGCCATGTGCCGCTGCCGCCCTACATCACCCACACCGACACCGAAGAAGACGCCCAGCGCTACCAGACCGTGTTTGCGCGGACACCCGGTGCGGTGGCCGCGCCCACAGCAGCCTTGCACTTTGACGAAGCCTTGCTGGCTGCACTGGATGCCCAAGGTGTGCAGCGCGCCAGTGTGACGCTGCATGTGGGCGCGGGCACCTTCCAGCCCGTCAAGACGGAGAACATTACCGAGCACACCATGCACAGCGAGTGGTACGAGGTGCCCGAGGCTACGCAGCAGGCCATTGCCGAGTGCAAGGCGCGGGGCGGCCAGGTGGTGGCGGTGGGCACAACGACAGTGCGCACGCTCGAATCCTGGGCCCAATTTGGCCAGGCCAGCGGCGACACGCAGATTTTCATCACCCCGGGGTTTGAGTTTCAGGTGGTAGACCGCCTGATCACCAACTTCCATCTGCCCAAAAGCACGCTGATGATGCTGGTCAGCGCCTTTGCGGGCTATGAGCACATCATGGGCCTGTACCGGCATGCGATTGCGCAGAAGTATCGGTTTTTCAGCTATGGGGATGCGATGCTGCTCAGTCGGGCAAGCTGAAACAGCGACTTCAAACCGCAGCCCGGTTTTTCAGGGCAAGGTTAAACATGATCAGAAGCTGCTATTTTGGGGAACCCATGTCGGACTCTTCGAGTGCCGACCACAATCACTTTCATCCCGTAGATCGCCGGTCGCAGGCCGAGACGTTGGCTTGGGCAATGCGGGAGCGGTGTTCGTAGGTCGGTGGTCGCAGACCCCGACGTTGGTAGATTGACCCACCACAGCTGACACGGGCGCTGAAGATTCTTTGTGGACTCATGTCGGACTCTTCGAGTGCCGACCACAATCACTTTCATCCCGTAGGTCGCCGGTCGCAGGCCGAGACGTTGGCTTGGGCAATGAGGGAGCGGTGTTCGTAGGTCGGTGGTCGCAGACCCCGACGTTGGTAGATTGACCCACCACAGCTGACACGGGCGCTGAAGATTCTTCGTGGACTCATGTCGGACTCTTCGAGTGCCGACCTACGACGCGGCACCTTGTATCCCCGAAGACCTGTTCAGTCGCGTCCCGCCCGAAAGACCGCATCAGCCATCGTGGCCGGATCGGTGAACCAGATTTCGTGGCTGCCCTGGCACTCGACCAAACGGAACAGGCCCAAACGCTCTGACAGGCGGGGGTGCCAGGGCATGCTGTGCGGCATGGCGGCGTCTTGCTGGCAATTCACATACGACTTGCCGCGCAAGGCGCTCGTTACATCCAGCCAGGTTCAAAGCGTCAATTGAAGGAAAACCCTTCTTGCGGCATGCTCAACGGACAATCCAACAGCATACAAAGTACCTCTTCGCCTGTGTTTTCCGGCGGTGCAGGAGACTCAATGCTTGACCATTACCTGAAAACTGGTAATCCAAAGCAAAACGGGTAGTCCTCGCAAAAAACGACCTCAAAGAAGCCGCAAACGCTCAATGGTTTCAGTCAGAACCCGTAAACCAATCACCTGCACCCCATCCCCCACTGGATAGGACTCTGCGCCGGGATACACCAGCCAACGGCTGGCTGGCTGCAAGTCTTCACACGCGCTGTAAAAGCCACGGCGTGGTTTGCTGGAGGCGCCGCGTTTGATTTCAATCGCCCAGAGACCGTGACCGGGCATGTCCAGCAGCAGGTCCACCTCTGCGCCATTGCTGGTGCGGTAAAAGCCACTGCTGGTGTTGAGCGGAGCGGCATTGAGCAAGGTCTCCAGCGCAAAGCCCTCCCAGCTGTTGCCCACCACAGGGTGCGAGAGCAGCACGTCGTGCGTGCCAATGCCCAGCAGTGCATGCACCAGACCACTGTCACGCACATAGAGCTTGGGCGATTTCACCAGTCGTTTGCCCGTGTTGCTGTGCCAGGGCTGTACGCGGCGCAACAGCATCAGATCGACCAGCATGTCCAGATAACGGTTGACCGTCTTGGCATCGAGCATCAGGTTTTTACCCAATTGCGAGACATCCAACAAGCCACCTTGCTGGTGCGCCAGCATGGTCCATAAACGGCGCAAAGTTTCAGCCGGAACACGCGCACCCAAACTGGGAATATCACGCTCCAGATAAGTTTTGATCAGGTTCTGCCGCCAGGTCAGGCTCTTGGACAGGCTGGACGCCAAAAAACTGTTGGGAAACCCGCCGCGCAGCCACAAAGCGTCTTGCTGATCGGCCGCCACTTCCAAGGTCTGGAACGGCGGCAACTCCAGATAAGCCACCCGACCCGCCAGACTTTCACTGGACTGCCGCAGCAATTCACCCGTGGCCGAGCCCAGCAACAAAAAACGCCCAGCGCCCAGCCCTTGCCTGCGACCTTGGTCAATCAAGCCCCGCAACACCTGAAACAGCGCTGGCATTTGCTGCACCTCATCCAGAATCACCAGCTTGTCGGCGTGCTGCGCCAGATAGGCCTCGGGATCGGTCAGCTTTTGCCTATCGCCGGGACTTTCCAGATCCAGATAAATACTGCCGCACAGACGCCCGCCCAGGCCGTCTTTTGCCACATGTTCACCCACACGCAATGCCAAGGTGGTTTTGCCCGCCTGACGCGGCCCCAGCAAAGCGACCGCGGGTGAATCGGCCAAGGCATCCAGCAAAAAAGGAAACAGAAGACGTTCAATCATCCATGCATTATAGGGAGTTAACTCCTGAAATTGCATGGTATTTATCGCCCCTGTCAGACTGGCATTGACACCAGCGAAGAAGCGCTGAAGGCCTATGCCATGGCTTGACTGGCTGTAGGAAGCCGCCAGCCCTGCTGGCGATGCAGCACCTGTGGACCTCAGGCCAGCGCCAGCAAGTCAAGCTCCTACAATTCAGCCCTCAGCTTCAAGCCCGTGACGCCTCCCTCATGCTCCAATTCGACCTGCTCAAAACCGACCCTTCCAGCCATGCCCGCCGCGGCAAGCTGACCCTGAACCACGGCGTGGTGCAAACCCCCATCTTCATGCCTGTGGGGACGTATGGCACCGTCAAAGGCGTGATGCCGCGCAGCCTGCACGAGATGGGTGCGCAGATCATTTTGGGCAACACCTTCCACCTGTGGATGCGCCCGGGCCTGGACATCATGAAAGGCTTTGGCGGCCTGCACCAGTTTGAGAAGTGGGACAAACCCATCCTGACCGACTCGGGCGGCTTTCAGGTCTGGTCGCTGGGCGACATGCGCAAGATCACCGAAGAAGGCGTGACCTTCGCCAGCCCCGTGAACGGCGACAAGCTCTTCATGTCGCCCGAAGTGAGCATGCAGATCCAGACCATCCTGAACTCCGACATCGTGATGCAGCTCGACGAGTGCACGCCCTACGAGACCAAGGGGCACCTGACGACCGAGGCAGAGGCCCGCAAGTCGATGGAGATGAGCCGCCGCTGGGCTGTGCGCAGCAAGGACGAATTTGCTCGCCTGGAAAACCCCAACGCCCTGTTTGGCATCGTGCAAGGCGGCATGTTTGAAAACCTGCGCCAGGAATCACTCGACGCCTTGGTGGAAATGGACTTTCCCGGCTATGCGATTGGTGGTGTGAGCGTGGGCGAGCCCAAAGAGCAGATGCTGCAAATCATGGCGCACACCCCCCACCGCCTGCCCGCCCACAAGCCGCGCTACCTGATGGGCGTGGGCACCCCTGAAGACCTGGTGCAAGGCGTGGCCGATGGCGTGGACATGTTCGACTGCGTGATGCCCACCCGCAACGCCCGCAACGGCACGGTGTTCACCCGCTTTGGTGACCTCAAGCTGCGCAACGCCCGCCACAAAAACGATCCGCAGCCGCTGGACACCAGCTGCACCTGTCACGCCTGCGCGGGAACGTCCGGCGTGTCGTGGGACCAAGGCGGCCGCGAGGGTTTCAGCCGCGCTTACATGCACCACCTGGACCGCTGCGGCGAAATGCTCGGCCCCATGCTGACCACCATCCACAACCTGCACTACTACCTGAACCTGATGCGCGAAGTGCGCGAATCGCTTGACGCAGGTGAGTTCTCGCAGTTCCGGGCGCAGTTCAAGAGCGACCGCGCACGCGGCGTCTGATCACGCCTTCAGCGCAGTGGCTGCGCTCATGCAAGCGCCCAGACTCTGGGCCAGGATGTCACAGCAGGCCAGATCCTCAGGGCGCCATGGCCCTGCTTCAGGCATCGCCAGCACCAGCACACCCCGGACTTGATTTCCGGCGCACAGGGGAATGTACGCACAGCCCCAACCCAAAGGGGCCAGTGCCGCGCTGCTGACCCTTTGGCGCTGGCGCATGGCCATGGTGGCCAGGTAGGGCTCCACACAGAAGGGGGCTGCCGTGACCTGATCTTCAGTGATGTGATCCTGCTCGGACAGCAGCAGGTGCGCCCGAAAACACGTGGTTTGCGCCACGGCATCCTTGACGGCATCGACCATGGCCCCAACATCTGGCAACTGAGGCATCGCCTGCAAGGCATCGCGCAGTGCCAGCCAGCGCCGACGGTTCTCGGCAGCCGCTTGCAACTGCATGTGCACCGCCGACCTGCGCAGCCCTGCGCCCACGCCCAGTGCGACCAGCAAACACCCCAAGGACAGCCACCAGATGCTGCTCATGCATCACCTCAAATCTGTACCCGCGTGCCCAACTCGACCACCGCGTTGTCGGGCAAGCGGAAGAACTCCACCACACCACCTGCATTGCGGTTCATGGTGGCGAACAGCTTTTCACGCCACTGCGCCATGCCTGCGCCAGGCGTGGACACCACGGTTTCCCGGCTGAGGAAATAAGTGGTTTCAAACATCGAGATATTGAGCCCATAGGCCGCACAGCCACTCAGGGCCTGGGGCACGTCGGGGTTGTCCATGAAACCGTAGCGCACCACCACGCGCCAGAAGTGCTGGCCCAGCGGCTGCACCTGCAAGCGGTCTTGTTCGGACACCCAAGGCACTTCATCGAACAGCACGGTGAGGATCACGTTTTTTTCGTGCAAGACTTGGTTGTGCTTGATGTTGTGCAGCATGGCTTGCGGCACCGTGTCCGGGTTGGCCACGGGATAGACGGCTGTTCGCGGCACACTGTGCGGCGGATGGGCTTCGATCATCTCGATGAAAGACTCCAGCGCCAAGCCGTCTTGCCGGATGGTCTCGACCAGCAATTCACGACCCCGCGCCCAGGTCGTCATGAACAGGAACAGCATCAAGCCCATGGCCAGCGGGAACCAACCGCCGTCCCACAGCTTGATGGCGCAGCCTGCGAACAGGAACAAATCCACCACCAGGAAAAAGCCCGTGGCCCCCAGCGCCAGCGCCAATGGCAACTTCCAGGCTTTGTAGATGACGAAAAATGTCAGTGCGGTGGTGATCGCCATGGTCAGCGTGACGGCAATGCCATAGGCTCCGGCCAAGGCCGATGAACTTTTGAACGCCAGCACCGCGAGCACCACACCCACCAGCAAGGCGCGGTTGACCGCCGGGATGTAAATCTGGCCCGATTCATTTTCAGAGGTGAAATGGATGTCCATTCGCGGTAAAAAACCCAGCAAGATGGCCTGCCGCGTCATGGAATACGCCCCCGAAATCACGGCCTGTGAAGCGATGATGGCCGCCAGCGTGGACAGCACCACCGCGCCTACCATCCAGGACTCGGGAAACATCCGGTAAAACGGGTTCGCCAGCGCCGAGGGGTCTTGCATCAGCAAAGCACCTTGGCCCATGTAGTTCAGCGCCAAGCCGGGCAACACCAAGGTCGTCCAGGCCAATTGGATGGGCTTGCGGCCAAAGTGGCCCATGTCGGCGTACAGCGCTTCAGCGCCCGTCAGGGCCAAGACGATGGCGCCCACAGCAGCCAACACCAACGGACCGCGCTCGATCAAAAAGTGCCAGGCATGCACGGGGTTAAGGGCCTGCAAGATGGCGGGTTCGCGTGTGATGTGCATCACGCCCAGCGCGCCCAGGGTGACGAACCAAAGCACGATCACCGGACCAAAGAAACGCCCCACCGAATGCGTGCCAAAATGCTGCACCGCAAACAAGCCCAGCAGCACCAGCACCGACAGGGGCACCACATAAGGCGTCATGGCGGGCGTGATGACCTCGATGCCTTCGATCGCGCCGATGACCGAAATCGCCGGGGTGATGATGCTGTCACCATAAAACAGCGTGGCACCAAACAAGCCCAGCAAGAGCAAGACTTTTCGCAATCGCGGCGAGTCCTGCACGGCACGCGCTGCCAAAGCGGTCAGCGCCAAGCCGCCCCCTTCACCACGGTTGTCGGCCCGCAGGATCAGGATCACGTATTTCAGCGTGACCACCAGCATCAAAGCCCACAAGATGACCGACACCACGCCAATGATGTTGTGCGCGTTGAGCACCACCCCGGTGTGCGGTGCAAACACCTCTTTCACGGTGTACAGCGGGCTGGTGCCAATATCGCCATAGACCACACCCAGCGCAGCCAGCGTGAGTGCGCCCAGACCGTGACGCGCGTTATGGGCAGACCCCTGAGAAACGGAAGAAGACACAGCAGAAGAAGTCATGTCGGGTGCAAGAAGTGAAAGAAGCCACAGCTTGCGCGCACGGGCATCAGGAATGCATAAGTGCAAATCCAATGACGAATGCGTCAGCGTGCAGCCATCAGGTCACGGCCTCTGCAAGCTTGTAGCCCACACCCGGCTCGGTCTGCAACCACTGCGGTTCGGCCGGAACGGCTTCGAGCTTGGCCCGCAGCTGCCCCATGTACAGGCGCAGGTATTGCACCTGGTCCACATGTTCTGCTCCCCACACATCGACCAGCAACTGGCGGTGCGTGACCACCTGCCCGGCTTGGCGTGCCAGGCGGGCGAGCAGTTTGAATTCGGTCGGCGTCAGGCGCACGGCCTGCCCGTGCAGCTGTACGGTGTGCCGCGCCAGATCAATCTGCAAGCCACCCATGTCGTAGTGCGTCACCGGGGCGTGCACCTGCACACCCCGGTGACGCAGGCTCACACGCATGCGGGCCAGCAACTCCTGAACGCTGAAGGGTTTGACCAGGTAATCGTCGGCCCCGGCGTCCAGCAGGCGCACCTTGCCCGCATCATCTTGGCGGGCCGAGATCACCAACACCGGCATGCTGCGGTGCTGGCGAACCCAGGCCAGCAGCTCACTGCCATCGGCATCGGGCAGGCCCAGGTCCAGCACCACCATGTCAAACGGGAGCGGGTGGTGTGTCAGCAGGGCCAGGGCATCGGCGCAACTGCCCGAACCCGTGACGGCGTAGCCCTCGGTCTCGAGCGCCGACTGCAGGGTCTGACGCAGTGCCCGGTCGTCTTCCACCAACAACACATGCATGCTCATGATTCGGGCTCCTCGGATTCCTCGGGCACTGCCTGCGGCTGGCTCAGCATGGGCATGCGCAGGCGCACCACGGTGCCGCCACCCTCGCGTGCCTCCATCCAGAGTGGTGCCTGGTGCGCCTTGGCCACCGCACGGCACAGCGCCAAACCCAGCCCCATGCCCCGCCGGGTCATGGCGTCCTGGTTGGGGTCGGGGCGATCGGCACTTGGCATGCGACAAAACGGCTCAAAGACTTTTTCGTGCCACTCTGCAGGAATGCCCATGCCCCTGTCCATCACATCCATCTCAATGGCCCCATCCACTTGCCGCGCCTGCAGACGCACGAGCGCATTGGCCGGGCTGTAGTGGATGGCGTTGTCCACCAGATTTTCAAACAACTGCACCAGCAAAATGGGCTCACACCACAGCAGCGGCAAACCCGGCGGGACATCGGCCTGCAGCGTCCGTTCTGGGTAACGCCTGCGGGTCGATGCCAGCACCACCCCCCACAGCTCCTCGATCGACTCCCAACTGCATTGCAAAGGGGCGTCCAGGGCATCGAGTCGCGCCAATTGCAGTGTGTGGGTGGTCATGCGGTGCAAGTGTTCAGCCTCGGCCAGGATGGTTTGGGCTTGCTGCCCAATGCGCGGGTCATGTACCTGCGCGGCTTGCTGCGCCATGGACGAGGCTGCCCCGGTGATGGTGGCCAGCGGCGTGCGGTAGTCGTGAGAAATGGCCGCCAGCAAGGTGTTGCGCAACTGCTGGATTTGCAAATGTTCATGGGCTTGCTGCGCTTGCTGACGCGACTGCAGGCGCTCGATCTCATCGGCCAGCAGCCGAGCCAGGCTTTGCAGCGCTGCCAGTGACGCGGGTGGATCGCACACAGGCTGAGGCTCCAGCGCCAGCGCACCGATCACGCGCACCCCGGCACGCAAGGGCAAGACCAGTGCAGACAGGTTTTCATATCGCCCCGTTCCCGGGCCAATGGCACCTTGCTCCTGAATGCAGGCCACCAGCAAAGGCTGCAAAGCCGCCGAAGGCTCGCTCTGGCCTGCTGGCCCGAACCACGCGTCAGCCTGTGCGGGTCGCTGCAGCAGCAAGGAGACTGCGCACCCTGTCCAATCCGACATCAGGCCCTGGGCCAGACGGACTTGCTCGGGCACGCTGGCTGCCTGCTGCAATTGCGTGGCCATCATTTGCTTGCGCCGAGCCTGCTCGGCCACCTGCTCCTGCGCCCGGGCATGGCTGCGCAAACGGGTCATGAGTAAGCTGATCAC
Organism: Limnohabitans planktonicus II-D5; assembly: GCF_001270065.2. Taxonomy (GTDB): domain Bacteria; phylum Pseudomonadota; class Gammaproteobacteria; order Burkholderiales; family Burkholderiaceae_C; genus Limnohabitans_A; species Limnohabitans_A planktonicus. The sequence goes on along the minus strand of NZ_LFYT02000047.1, from coordinate 5,967 downwards.
GCTGCTGGTGCACAGCAGCGTCACCAGCAAGAGCACATCCTGGTGCAAATACACATGAAAGGTGAATCGCGGCGGCACAGCGAACCAATTGAACAACGCCACCGCAGCGGCCGACACCACCACCGAGGCCCCTGCGGACAACCAGAAGCTCGCAAGCGTGCTGCAAAGCACCAACAGCAAGGCCAGATTGCCCAGGCTCCAGACGTCATCGAGCGCCACCATGAGCACGGCAAAAACCGCCCAAATGGCGATGGCAGGCCAGAAAGAAAGAATGCGTTTCACGGAAAAGGTGTGTGCAAAGTCTGTTCAGATTAGCAGGACACACATCTGGAAAGCATAAAAATTCCAATGCGCAAGGTGCGCGAATCGCTTGACGCAGGTGAGTTCTCTCAGTTCAGGGTGCAGTTCAAGACAGATCGGGCACGCGGGGCTTGAGGAATTCATCCTTGCAAATCATGGAATGAAACTCCATACGAGTTTGAGCTTTGCATGCAAACGTCGGGGTCTTCGACCGCCGACCTACACAACAGCTGCCCCCGTAGGTCGGTACTCGCAGAGTCCGACAGCTGACCGATCCTCCAACAGCGCCCGCCATGCGAGTTTGAGCTTTGCATGCAAACGTCGGGGTCTTCGACCGCCGACCTACAACAACAGCTGCCCCCGTAGGTCGGTACTCGCAGAGTCCGACATCTGACCGATCCTCCAACATTGCCCGTCATCTGCGTTGACGCTTGGCGCACAAACGTCGGAGTCTTCGACCGCCGACCTACAAAACAGCTGCCCCCGTAGGTCGGTACTCGCAGAGTCCGACATCTGACCGATCCTCCAACATCGCCCGTCATGCGAGTTTGAGCTTTGCATGCAAACGTCGGGGTCTTCGACCGCCGACCTACAAAACAGCTGCCCTTCGTAGGTCGGTACTCGCAGAGTCCGACATCTGACCGATCCTCCAACATCGCCCGTCATGCGAGTTTGAGCTCTGCATGCAAACGTCGGGGTCTTCGACCACCGACCTACACAACAGCTGCCCCCGTAGGTCGCTACTCGCAGAGTCCGACATCTGACCGATCCACCAACATCGCCCGCCATGCGAGTTTGAGCTTTGCATGCAAACGTCGGGGTCTTCGACCGCCGACCTACACAACAGCTGCCCCCGTAGGACGGTACTCGCAGAGTCCGACATCTGACCGATCCTCCAACATCGCCCGCCATGCGAGTTTGAGCTTTGCATGCAAACGTCGGGGTCTTCGACCGCCGACCTACACAACAGCTGCCCCCGTAGGTCGGTACTCGCAGAGTCCGACATCTGACCGATCCTCCAACATCGCCCGCCATGCGAGTTTGAGCTTTGCATGCAAACGTCGGGGTCTTCGACCGCCGACCTACCAGGACTCCAATGGCGATTTGCAGGTCGCTGACCCAGAAAAATCACCCGATCGCTCAGGCCTCAGCGCCTGCGTCATCCAATTGCGACATCGCCTCTGCCTTTTTATACGGCGCCAAATCCCGGATGTTCCTTTGCACCGCAATGGCACTGAACAGGGCCAGGCAAAACGCCATGCCGTAAAAACCCTTTTCACTCATGGCTAAAGTGGCGTTCCACAAGCCCCCGCCCCTCACCATCCCAAGCGCTGCGGCGCAGAGCCCAGACCACTGCGTTCCAGCCACTCAAGCACCGAGTCCACCGTGACGGTCTCGATGCGGTCAGAGAACCGTTTGCCATTGGGGTGATCATCAAAACGGATGTGCGCGGTCGTGGTGCTGGCCCCCAAGCGTGTGAGCGGGCCCAGGCGCAAAGTGCTGGGTTGATAGCCCTTGAACCCCAGCCACGCCTGCGCCTGCGCCCGTTGGGTGATGCCGGGTTCAGCGGCCATGGCCATCGTCTCCAAAGCCCATTGGTTCGATTGCTGATAGCGCGTGCCCCAGGCATAAGACACCATGCTGTAGGCGGGCTCATGAAGCCGCGTGTTGCGAGTCGGATCAGTCAGCAAGGCCAACAAGGGCGCTTGCAAGTGGGCTGCAGGCACAGACCACACGGCTTCGTGTCGCCAGAGGTTGTCCATGAAGAACTCCCCGAGGCCTTGTCGATACACCGCGCCCTCTGATGTGCCGCACTGGTTGAGCTTGTGCAACACGCGCCACGGTCCCTCTGAAGTCTTGTAGGCCCATCCCAGATGCGAGTAACGCAGCTGATACGGCGTCAAGTCCTGCCCAGCCCGACCCAGCACCACCACCCTGGCGCCCGTGCGGGCAAACACGGCATCCAGCGCTTCGGAGGTGCGTTGTGCCAATGCCAGGCCTTGTGAAAGGGTTTGCGCGGTCATCGGCTGTTGATCGCACGAACGCCCCGCATGCGCCACCGACGCCATCACCCACCCCACAGCCAGCGTGACTAACTTCATGGTCAAGGTGTTCATCTTGTCTCTCCTGCGCATCAAAACGACACACGCTCGTTGTGCAGCAAAGCGCGTCCCAGCTGATTGGGAATGAAGGCAATCACCTCCCCCGCCACCGAGAGCACCACACCCGCCGTGATCACGCTCACGGCCACGGCCGTGCCCACGCCAGCAGAGACCGCTTTGGCGCCGCGCCCCGCCACCGCGACACTGGCCCGCGCACCGTCAGACGCCCTCTCCAGCACATAGACCGTGCCAGTTGCCGAGGCCTCAACAGCCTTGACCACCAGCACCGCCCCACTGACCGCCAGCGCCACGGGCACCGCACTCACGGCCACAACACCCCCTACGACGCTGCCCGCCACGCCCACCACCGAAGCCACAGGCAAAGCCGACACCGCCAGCGATGCCTCACTCTGCGCTTGCGCAGAACCTGCGGCCACGCTCAGCGCCAGCGAAGCGGCCAAAACCATGTTTTTCAAATGAAAGTGAGTCATGTCGAAACTCCTGAACAGGAGGGGTTGGTTGAACATGCCGCGATGGTGCAGCGGCAAAGCTCAAACAAGGCTCGAAATCTGACCCTGGTGCACTTGGTGTCACTTTGGGTATCGAAATTGGCTACCTTGATCACGTTTCAGTGTCTGGTGTGTATATCGTGTTCTTGATCTGGCCACATGATCTTTGCACGGCCCTTCACCAGTGGGAGTGGCGCCCTTGCCGCGATCAACCCTCGAAGTCCATTACCCATCGCCAAGGCGGTGGGGCTCCTAAACATACCGAAGCATTTGCAACACAAGCCAAGTTGCAGGTCAGTGGGAGCACTTCAACAAGGTCATCCATTAACGGGCACGCAACCGTAAACTGCACCCCCATCGACACGTCAAACACACAGGAGTCAACCATGCCGCACAAGGAATGCGCTTTTTGCAACAGCCCCAAGCTCAGCATCGTTGCAGAGAACGCCCTGGCATTTGCCATTCGGGACACTTCTCCAGCAAGACCGCTTCACACGCTGATCATCCCAAAGAGACACGTCGTGGACATTTTTGAAACATCGGCTGATGAGCGCGAAGCCATGCACGAACTTGCGGTGCAATGCAGTGAAAAAATTTGCGATGAAGACCCGCGTGTCGGTGGATTTAATTTCGGTTCAAACGTGGGTGTCGCAGCAGGTCAAAAAATTTTTCACGCGCATGTTCATTTGATTCCACGCCATCAAGGCGATACCGATCTGCAACCTGCAAGCCCTGATTGAGCAAGCAGCGCGTGCCTTTATCGCCACTTGCAATCAGTTCACGATGTTGACGCTCTCGGCCTGAGTCAATCCTGCGCGCTGCATCCAAAAAAAACAGGCTTGTCCCCTCAATCCGACAAACCCAACACCCGCTCCCGCAAGTTGTCCAGGCTCACCGCCTGTGCAGGCAAGGCCTCGCCCACATTCAGGCCCACAGGGTTGAGCCAGCCACGCCGAAAGGGTTGAACCATGGCGGTGGGTTCGCCATTGCGCAGTTCAATGCGGCTGAAGTACGAGCCCCACAAGTTGGTCAGGGCCATGGGAATGACGCTCACCTCTTGCAGACCTTCGGCCTGGGCTTGTTCCAGGATTTTGATGATGCCGCCTTTGAAGGGCTGCAAGCTGCCATCGCGCGTGATGCCGCCTTCGGGGAAGATGCCGAGCAAATCGCCTTCGCGCAGCACCTGGGTGGCTTCGCGAAAGGCTGCTTCGTAAGCCGCAGGGTCTTCGCTGCGCGGCGCGATTGGAATGGCTTTGGCCAGTTTGAACAGCCACCCCAGCACCGGCACTTTGAAGATGCGGTGGTCCATCACAAAGCGGATCGGGCGCGGGCTGGCCGCCATGAGCAGCACCGCATCGACAAAGCTCACATGGTTGCAAGCCAGCACGGCCGCGCCTTCGGTGGGGATGTGCGCTTCACCTTGCACCCGAAAGCGGTACACCACATGGGTGAGCATCCAGGCCACAAAGCGCAGCAGGTATTCGGGCACCAGCATGAAGATGTAAAACGCCACCACCGCATTGAGCAGACCAATGCACAGGAACAACTCGCTGATGGAAAAACCCGCGCCCAGCAAGGCCCCGGCCAGCACCGAGCTGGCAATCATGAACAGGGCGTTGAGGATGTTGTTGGCGGCAATGATGCGGGCACGGTGCGTGGGCTGGCTGCGCATTTGAATGAGCGCATACATGGGCACACTGTAGATGCCCGCAAACAGCGAGAGCAAAGCCAGATCGGCCAGCACACGCCAGTGCGCCAGCTGGCCGACGAACTGGCCCAGCGTGAGCGTCGCAGAGGCAGGCGGCAAGCCGCGAGAGGCGAAATACAAATCCACCGCGAACACCGTCATGCCAATGGCCCCCAGCGGCACCAGGCCGATTTCGACATGTCGGCGGCTCAGGATTTCGCAGAGCAAAGCACCCGCACCAATGCCCACCGAGAACACCACCAGCAACAAGGAGGCCACTTGCTCGTTGCCATGCAAAACATCACGCGCAAACGCCGGGAACTGGCTGAGAAACACTGCGCCAAAAAACCACATCCAGCTGATGCCGAGCAATGAGCGGAAGACCACCACATTGGTGTGCGCCAATTGCAGGTTGCGCCAGGTTTCGGTGAAGGGGTTCCAATTGATCGTCAAGGCGGGGTCGGTGGCGGGCGAGTCAGGTACGGCCTGCGCCAGCACACGCCCAAGCAAGGCCAGCGCCACACACGCCACGCCCACCACCATGGGCCCCACCAGCGGCAGCGCGATCAACAAGCCGCCCGCCACATTGCCCAGCAAGATGGCCACAAAGGTGCCCATCTCGACCATGCCATTACCGCCGGTGAGTTCACGCTCGGTCAAGTGCTGCGGCAAGTAGGCAAACTTGACCGGGCCAAACAGCGTGCTGTGCAAGCCCATCAAAAACACACAGGTCAACAGCATCGGCACGTTTTGCTGCACAAAGCCCCACCCGGCCAAAAGCATGATGCCGATCTCCAGATTTTTGACAAAACGGATCAGCACTTCCTTGGGGTATTTGTCGGCCAACTGACCGCTGGTCGCAGAAAAGAGCAAAAAGGGCAAGATGAACAAGGCGCCGATGACCAGCCCGGCCATGGACGCAGGCAGCCACTGCACCTGCAGCTGGTAAGTCACTAACACCGTGAAGGCAAATTTGAAGACGTTGTCATTGCCCGCCCCCAAAAACTGCACCCAGAAAAACGGCGCAAAGCGCTTTTGGCTCAGCAGGGCGAACTGGCTGGGGTGCTCATAGAGCGCCTCAGCGGTCAGGGCATTTGAATTGGACATGTAGGGTCTCCCGCAGTATTTATTGATCCGGCACGCTGAAGTTTGAAATGTGTGAGACATGTCATCTTGTAGGTCGGTACTCGCAGAGTCCGACATGATGGGTTTGGGCACAGGCCTCTGTCGGGGTCTTCGACCGCCGACCTACAACATCTTTGAGCATTGAAAACTTCACAGGGCCGAATCAATAGATGGCGTTTCTGGTGAACGCCTGTTGGCCGGGCATTTTGCCGTAGCCTGCCAGCGACACCGCCAAAGGGATCAG
>NZ_LFYT02000046.1 GCF_001270065.2 Limnohabitans planktonicus II-D5 | reverse complement strand
CTTGCGCGGCACACGCTCCAGGCGGCGATGGCCCATCTGCTGGGCGCAATGGAGCAGTCGGTACATCGTCGATTCACTGCACACATACTTGCCCTGGTCGGCCAAGCGAGGCACGATTTGGCTGGGTGGCAAATCTTTGAACTCCTCGCTGTTAAGCACGCTCATCGCGGCCTCTCGCTCAGCTTGACTGAGCTGGTTTGGCGGCACGCTGTGCGCACGTAGCGTGCTGACACGCCGGTCTCCTTCGTGCCCACAAGGGTGTACCCAGCGCTGCAAGGTGCGAACGCTCATGCCAATTTGGGCGCAGGCCTGTTGAGCGCGGGCACCATCAGCGATAGCCTGCTCGATCAATGGCAAAAGGATTTGGCGCTGTAGGGTGGAGTTCATCATGCCTCGTCCGCCCACAGCGCCTGGAATTTTTTTTGCAATATCAGCAGTGCTGCAGCCTCCGCTAAAGCTTTGTCCTTGCGACGCAATTGCCGCTCCAGCTGATCGTGTTTGCCCTGCAGCTCTCGCATGGCACCCAGATTTTGCTTGGCGCTGGGCTCGCTCATTGCACAAAAGGCATCACGCCAAGTCTGCAGCTGGTGTGCGTACAGCCCCTTGTGGCGGCACCAAGCATGCAGATCATCACCCACGAGCAGATGGCTTTCGTTAAGCGCTTGAAGGCGTTCGCGGGGGGCCCAAGCTTGGGCAGAAAGTTCGCCGTGCAAAAGGGGGGCTACATGGGGCAACCCCCTTGCAGCTTTGGCGGCATCTCGGCGCCAACCCTTCAAGGTTGTCAGAGGAACATTCAGTTCAACTGCAACGCTGACCAGAGTTTGATCGCCGCGCTCGCGAGCCTTACGCAATGATTGTTCAATAAATTCAGTGGGATACGGAGCATGTTTCATTATTTATCGCCTCAGCGGAGAGTCCGCTTGGAAAAAGAAGAGAGGCGACAACTAGTCTGACACAGGGGGCGGGCATGTTGTAGGTCGGCGGTCGAAGACCCCGACATGTGCCAGCACACACGCCAAGCCCGAATAGGCGATGTGGGTATGTTGACCACGACGTCGGACTCTTCGAGTGCCGACCTACCGGGCGGACAAAGGGGTGCGGGACGGTGGCCTGCGGGCATGTTGTAGGTCGGCGGTCGAAGACCCCGACATGTGCCCGCACACACGCCAAGCCCGAATAGGCGATGTAAGTACGTTGACCATGACATCTGACTCTGCAAGTGCCGGCCGACCTGCGGGTATGGCTCGGCCCTTTACTCTTCGATGCCCAGTTCCTGAATTTTGCGGGTGATGGTGTTGCGGCCGATGCCCAATTTTTGGGCAGCCTCGATGCGTCTGCCGCGGGTGGTGGCCAAGGCGGCCTGGATCAGGCTGGTTTCAAAGCGGCGCGTCAGGACATCCCACACATCGGTGCGCTCAGTGGCCAGCAGGCGCAAGGCCTCGGCTTCTAGGCCGGGCTCCCAGGTACCGGACGCCAAGGGGGCTGATACAGGGGCTGAAACAGTTGCTGAAGAAGGCGCCGCTGCCCAAGCGGCGCTGACGTCTGCAGAGGCTGAAGCGGCAGCACCGGGCATTGGCTGCGCAGTGGGGGCCAGGGACGACTGGGCTTGCGCCGACATGCTCTCTGGAACAGTCGCAGCAGGCACTTGCACATCCAGCACCTCGGGCGGCAGGTCTTTGGTCTCGATGACTTGCGCAGGTGCCATGACGGTCAGCCAGTGGCAGATGTTTTCCAGCTGGCGCACATTGCCCGGAAACTGGAAATGGCTTAGCCGCTCAATGGCCGCGTCTGAAATGCGCTTGGGCTCTACCCCCAGTTGCTGGGCACTGCGCTGCAAGAAGTAACGCGCCAGCATGGGAATGTCTTCACGGCGCTCGCGCAACGCGGGCAGGCGCAGGCGGATCACGTTCAGGCGGTGAAACAAGTCTTCGCGGAACACGCCTTCCTTGACGCGCTGCTCCAGGTTCTGGTGGGTGGCGGCGATCACGCGCACATTGGCCTTGACGGCGCTGTGCCCGCCCACGCGGTAGAAGTTGCCATCCGACAAGACGCGCAGCAAGCGGGTTTGCAGGTCAAAGGGCATGTCCCCGATTTCGTCCAGAAACAAGGTGCCGCCATCGGCCTGCTCGAATCGGCCCCGGCGGGTGGTTTGCGCCCCGGTGAAGGCACCGCGCTCATGACCAAAGAGTTCGCTCTCCAGCAAGTCTTTGGGAATGGCCGCCGTGTTGATGGCCACAAAGGGCTGGTCGGCACGCGGCGAATGCTTGTGCAGGGCGTGCGCCACCAGTTCCTTGCCCGAGCCCGATTCGCCGGTGATCAGCACCGTGACATGGCTTTGCGCCAGACGACCGATGCCGCGAAACACGTCTTGCATGGCCGGGGCCTGGCCGAGCATTTCGGGGGTGTCGACCTGGGTTTTTTCGCTCACTTCTTCGCGCTGGCTCTCGCCCAAAGCGCGCCGGATCAGCTCCACCGCTTTGGGCAGATCAAATGGTTTGGGCAGGTATTCAAACGCGCCGCTTTGAAACGCCGACACGGCGCTGTCCAGGTCGGAAAACGCGGTCATGATGATGACCGGCAAGGCGGGCAAACGCGCTTTGATGGTCGTCAGCAAATCCAGGCCCGATCCGCCGGGCATGCGGATGTCGCTGACCAGCACTTGCGGCCCCTCCTGGCCATCTTCCGAGTCCAGCGCCTTGAGCACCTCGCGCGGATTGGTGAAGCTGCGGGTGGGCAAGCCTTCGCGCAAGAGTGCTTTTTCAAGCACAAAGCGGATGGATTGGTCATCGTCTACGATCCAGATCGGCTTCATTGAGGTGGCACTTTCTGTGTTCACTTGCATGTGCTTTCAGGGCAACGGAATCATGATTTTGAAATCCGTACGTCCGGGCTCGCTGTCACATTCGATCATGCCGTGGTGCTGCTGAACAAAGGTTTGCGCCAACGTCAGCCCCAGGCCCGAACCGCCTTCACGTCCTGAGATCAACGGGAAGAATATGCGGTCCTTGATCGAGTCTGGAACACCAGGCCCGTTGTCCATCACATGCAATTCCAATGCCAGGCGATAACGCTGCTTGCCAAAGGTGACTTGCCTCAAGATCCGGCTCTTGAACGTGATCTGCGCATCGCCCTGTGCAATGCGTTCTTGCAGGGCCTGAGCGGCGTTGTGTGTGATGTTGAGCACAGTCTGAATCAGCTGCTCACGGTCACCGCGAAACTCGGGGATGGAGATGTCGTAATCGCGCCTGACTTTGAGCCCTTTGGGGAACTCGGCCAGGATCAGGGCGCGCACCCGCTCGCACACCTCGTGGATGTTCACATCGCCCACCACATGCGGCCTGCGGTGCGGTGCCAGCAAGCGGTCCACCAGGGTTTGCAGGCGGTCGGCCTCATGAATGATCACCTGCGTGTATTCGGTCAGCTCCTTGTTGTCCAGCTCCATTTCCAGCAACTGGGCCGAACCGCGAATGCCACCCAGCGGGTTCTTGATTTCGTGTGCCAGATTGCGAATCAGTTCCTTGTTGGCCTGGGCTTGCTCCAGCAGGCGCTCTTCACGTTCCTGGCGTGTTTGCTGCTCCACCGGCAGCAACTCCACGATCACCTCCTGGGCTTGGTCAGTAGGGGCCACGATCACATGCACCGGCAAGCTGTCGTTGTGGTGCAGTCGGCGCAGCTGAGCCTCGTAGCGCAGGGCCGCAAACTCGTTGGATTGAGCGCCCACCAAGGCATGCGTGAGGGGCTGGGGGTCCAGAAAATAGTCCGGCATGTGGGTGCCATGCAGGCTGCGGCGCGACAGACCCATGGCATCTTCGAGGGCGGCATTGGCAAAGCGAATGCCGCCCTGCCCATCCAAAACAGCCACGGGGGTGGCCAGCAAATCAAAGGCCTGAAATCGGTGGGCAGTCAAGGACATGGGGTGCTTCAAAGTCTCAAGGGTGAGTCGGTGCGGGGCGGCGAGCCAGTTCGCGCTGCAGGCTTTCCATGTCGCGCTCGGCACGCTCAATGGCCGCTTTGAGCACGGCCATGCGCTCTTTGTGTTTGGCTTGTTCTCGCGACTCAGATGACCACAACACCGTGGCACCTTGCTTGTACTCTTGCAGCATTTGCGCGTGCTGTTGCTGCGTTTTTTCCAGCTCGGTGGCCACAATGGTGCGCGCCTGGGCATCCCGGTCCTTTTGTGTGCTGCTCTCTGCTTTGGCCGGCTCTGTTTTGGTGCGGTCTTCAGCAGGCGCAGAACCCGTGCCGCCCAGGCTGGGGCGCGTGCCCTCGATCACAGTCACCGCTTGCGCTTGCAGCAACTGGCATCGGCTTTTGTCACGCGGCGCATTGGTGTATTCCTGACCACAGCGGTAAACGCTTTGCTGAGCCTGCACGCCCCACGCCACGCACAGGCCGCCCACCGCAACAGCCATCGCACGCATCGGGTCGAATCGAGTGAGTGTTGACGGTTTCATGGTTGGTGCCTTGTTCATGCGTTCAGGATGATCAAAGCAGGCAAAAAAAAGACGGCCGAAGCCGTCCTTTTTTGCACTGAGCTGTGCAATCCGCATGTGCAAGATTACAGGGAGAAGTACATGTCGTATTCGACAGGTGCCACTTCCACGCGGCTGCGGTTGACTTCCTGCATCTTCAATTCGATGTAGGCGTCGATCCACGCGTCGGTGAACACGCCGCCCTTGGTCAGGAAAGCGCGGTCTGCATTGAGTGCGTCCAAAGCTTGGTCCAAGCTGGAGCACACAGTGGGCACCAACTTGTCTTCTTCTGGAGGCAGGTGGTACAGGTCTTTGGTGGCTGCTTCGCCGGGGTGGATCTTGTTTTCCACGCCGTCCAGGCCTGCCATCAACAAGGCAGCAAAGCCCAGGTAGGGGTTGCACAGTGGATCGGGGAAGCGCGCTTCCACGCGACGGCCCTTGTCGGATGCCACGTTGGGGATGCGGATCGAAGCCGAGCGGTTCTTGGCCGAGTAAGCCAATTTGACCGGAGCTTCGTAGTGAGGCACCAAACGCTTGTAGCTGTTGGTGCCAGGGTTGGTGATCGCGTTCAGGGCGCGAGCGTGCTTGATGATGCCGCCGATGTAGAACAAGGCGAATTCAGACAAGCCAGCGTAGCCATTGCCTGCGAACAGGTTCTTGCCGTCTTTCCAGACGGACTGGTGAACGTGCATGCCAGAGCCGTTGTCGCCTGCGTAGGGCTTGGGCATGAAGGTGGCGGTTTTGCCGTAGGCATTGGCCACGTTGTGGATCACGTACTTTTGCATCAGGGTCCAGTCGGCGCGCTCGACCAGGGTCGAGAAACGGGTGCCGATTTCGCACTGACCAGCGCCAGCCACTTCGTGGTGGTGCACTTCGACGGGAATGCCAATCGATTCGAGGATCAGGGACATCTCGCTGCGCATGTCGTGCGTGCTGTCAACGGGAGGCACTGGGAAGTAGCCACCTTTGACGCGGTTGCGGTGACCGCTGTTGCCGTTTTCCATCTTGGTGCCGCTGTTCCATGGGGCTTCGGCTTCGTCGATGGCGTAGAAAGTGTTGTTGGGCTCGGTGCTCCAACGCACGTCGTCAAACAAGAAGAATTCGGGTTCTGGACCGAAGAAGGCGGTGTCGCCCAGGCCAGCTTGCTTGAGGTAAGTCTCGGCGCGCTTGGCGATCGAACGTGGGTCACGCTCGTAAGCTTTGCCGTCGGTGGGCTCGATCACGTCGCAGATCAAAACCAAGGTGACTTCTTCGAAGAAGGGGTCGATGAAGGCGCTGTTGGCGTCGGGGATCAACAGCATGTCGGAGGCTTCGATGCCTTTCCAGCCTGCAATGGAAGAGCCGTCGAAGGCTTGACCGTCTTCGAACTTGCTTTCGTCAAACTGCGACACGGGCGCAGTGATGTGCTGCCACTTACCACGGGTATCGGTGAAGCGGAAGTCAACAAATTTGACTTCGTTCTCTTGCACCATCTTCATCACGTCTGCGACGGTCTTGGCCATCAAATTCTCCTGGTTGGAAAGGGGTTGAAATACGTACTTTCATGCAATGCAGTTTTTGTGCCAGCTAGAGCCAAATACTGCAAATTCCGAATACGCCGTGATTGTGCCTTCGTCGCGGCCCGGTTCGCCACTTGCTCAGAAAAAAGTCTTCCGTCTTGACGGTGTCCAAAGGCCCGGCTGGTCACCCCTCAAGAAAACCACGCACTGACCTGCATGCATCAATGGCAGCCGACAACATCAATGCATTATTTCGGTGCATTTTTGCACATATTTGGTGCAAACCAACTCAACGCACCATTTCGGGGCCATATTGCACATCAAACACCTTCAGCCCTTGTCGCAAGTCCAAATAAGCTTTGTCTGCCTGTTCGGGCGCACCTTTGACACCCAGCTCGATGTGACGCCCCCATTGCGGGTGGTCCACACTGGGCAGACTGAACACCTTGACCCCCGGGTGAGCGGCCTCCACCGACTCCATCAAGGGCGTGAGTGTCGCCTCCATCGAGCCGAGCACGATGACCGACTTTTCAAGCCAGGCGTTTTGATGGAAATGCGCGGCATAACGCGCATCCAGCACCGACGCCACCATGGGCCATGCCATCACCGGAAAGCCCGGCACAAAATGCACCGCACCTCCGCCAGAGCCCTGACAGCTGAAGCCCGGAATCTTGTTGTAAGGGTTGGCAATGATGTCGGCCCCTTCGGGGAAAACGCCCATGTTGAGCCGGTGCACGTTGTCGTCGCGATCAGGCTCATAGGGCAGGCCCTGCTCTTTGGCCACGTCCTGCATGCGCTCTTGAATCAGCAGCTTGGCCTGCGGGTGCAAGACCAGCGGCACACCCAGGGCGCGCGCTGCACACTGGCGGGTGTGGTCGTCGGGCGTAGCGCCAATGCCGCCACATGAAAACACCACATCCGCCGAAGCAAACGCCCGTTGCAAGGTTGCCGTGATGCGCTCTGGCGAATCGCCCACGTAGTCGGCCCAGGACAGACTCAGCCCCCGTTCAGACAGCAGCTCAATGACTTTGGGCATGTGCTTGTCCTGGCGTTTGCCGGACATGATTTCGTCGCCAATGATGATCAGGCCAAAGGTGGGGGTCGTCTTCAAGGTCATGGGGTGTCGAGAAAATTTCTGGATCAAAAAGGTGATGCGTTTGGCAATGACTCAGGGGCTGGAGCGGGGCAGCACATCGGTGATGTTGTCCAGTTTGGCCTGATCGTCTGCGCCCAACCGAGCGGCTGCGTGGGGCGATGCGGCGTTGCCTGAAGAAGGTGCAGCGGCCAATACTTCGTCCACCGCGCCTGGTCGGGGTTCATTGCGCAAGGCCTGCAAAGCAGCCAAAGCGAAATGTGCAAACCACAGCGAGGAAAAAGCAAACACCAAGGTGTAGATCCAGATGGCCACAGGCACCAAGATCACAAAAGCCGCCGCAAACAAAGCCCCCGAGGCCCATACCAAGCTGGGCGCTGCGCCCATGAGGCCGGTGACCACGCCCATGGCCAAAAAGCTCATACGGTGACGGGCCATGAGGGCGTGGCGTTCGTCGGCGCTGGCAAATTCGGCCAGCACGTCAAATGCCATGACGCGGTAAGTCAGCCACCCCCAGATGAAAGCGGGCAGCACCAAGGCCAGAGGCGGCACCAGCCACATGGGCAAAGTGATCACCAAGGCACCCAAGGCCAGCACCATTGAGAAAAAGGTCCACCACAAACTCATCAGCAAACTGCCGCCGTTCTTGCGCTGCAAACCCGTAAAGCGCCTGTCAGCCACCATGCGGGTGAGCGCCGGAGTCATGAAAAACGACACCGCCAGCAAAGATGCCACCACCACCAGCGGTGTGAAAGAAAAGATCACCAACAAGGGCGCCACCACGGTTTTGAGGTTGGGCAAACCCACCCCCTCAAACCAACGCCAGACCACGTCCAGCCAACTGGAGGCATCCAACCACCCGCGCACAAATGTGACAGCCACATCCCAATACAACCAGCCCAGTCCCCCGGACACCGCAACGACCAGCAGCAAGGGCAACAAGGACAAACCAATCACCTTGGGATAAAGGCAATACAAGGCAGCACGCAAAAAGGAATCTATCAACAGTTTCATGCGCGAAAGCTTAACAGTTCAGCCAAGAATGTCAGTCTCTTCGCGTGCAGAACTACGGGGATCTTGGTAGGTCGGTGGCTTCAGCCCCGACAGGGATCAGCGCCGAAGCGGCCAACGTCGGACTCTGCGAGTGCCGACCTACGGGGACCGTGTATTCGTAGGTCGGCGGTCGAAGACCCCGACAAGGATCGGTGCTGAAGCGGGCAATGTCGGACTCTGCGAGTGCCGACCTACGGGGCCGTGTATTCGTAGGTCGGCGGTCGAAGACCCCGACAAGGATCAGCGCCGAAGCGGGCAACGTCGGACTCTGCGAGTGCCGACCTACGGGGCCATGTATTCGCAGGTCGGCGGTCGAAGACCCCGACAAGGATCAGCACCGAAGCGGGCACTGTCGGACTCTGCGAGTGCCTACCTACGAGGACCATGTATTCGTAGGTCGGCGGTCGAAGACCCCGACGTTGACGAATCAACCATTCGGCCTCGATCTGGCACCAAACGACGCATCTTGTCGCCTCGCCACCTAAACTGGATTTCAGTCTTCAACACACAGGAAAGTTGCCATGAACACACCCCAACACACCCTCGCTGCCGCCCTGCACCAAGCGCGCCGCATCGTCGTCTTCACCGGAGCGGGCATGTCGGCCGAAAGCGGCATTGCCACCTTTCGCGATAAACCCGACAGCCTGTGGGCCCAATTCAACACACGGCAAATGGCCACCCCGCAAGGCTGGCGCGAAAACAAGCAGCGCGTGTGGGCATGGTACGAAGGTCGGCGCGGTGCCGTCATGGCCACCCAACCCAACGCCGGGCATGCGGCCATCGCGCAACTGGCAGGCACATTGCAGCGCCTGCACGGGCACGAGGTGCAGGTGGACGTGGTCACGCAAAACGTGGACAACCTGCACGAGCGCGCAGGCAGCGCCAGCGTCATTCACCTGCACGGCAGCCTGTTTGCGCCGCGCTGCATGGCGTGCCACAGGCCAGGCGAATTTGCCCCAGGCGAGCCCGACGCCAGCCTGACCGAGCTGGACCCGCCCCGCTGCCAGCACTGCCTGGGCTACCTCCGCCCTGGCGTGGTCTGGTTTGGCGAAGACATGCCACAAGACGCCTTTCGCCAAGCCGAAGATCTGGTGGACACCTGTGACGCCATGCTGGTGGTGGGCACCTCTGGCGTGGTCTGGCCTGCGGCCGAGCTGCCCATCAGTGCCCATAACCTGGGAAAGTTTGTGGCCGAGATCAACCCCACCCCCTCCGAGCTGGCCAAGTACATGCGCGTGCAATGGCCCACCTCAGCAGCCCAAGGCTTGCCACAACTGCTGAACTTGCTGGGCACGGCATGAGGCAGCGCATGGCCGAAAAAGTAGTCGCCATGCGCTGCGAAGCCCATGACGCGTTGGCCCCAGACGCCCCATTGATTGAGCTGGCCGCCGTCACCGTGCAGCACGGGCGCATCACCCGCGAGCGGTTTCACACCCTGCTGGACCCGCAAACGACCATCCCCAGATCGGGCACGCTGGCCCACGGCCACAGCAGCGCCACTCTGGCTGACTGCCCCGTTTGGTGTGATGTGGCCACCAGCTGGCTGGCGTACGTGCGGGGCGCACAGTTGCTTGTGTGGCACGCCGGCTTTCACCTGAACTGCCTCGACCGGGCGCAACGCCGGTGCGGCTTGCTTGCCATGCACTCCGTGGTGGCTGGCATCACCGATCTGAGAGAAGTGCTGAACACTCGGCCCGATGGAGCCCCTGCACGTTTGCAAAATGTACTGGCGGCCCATCAGATCAGCTGCGACCCCGCGCAAGACGGCCCGCCTCAAGAAGCCGAACAACTTGCACGGCTGTGGCTGGCCATGTCGGGTGCACTACAGCCATGAGCAAAATGCTGCGCAACGCCCTGGCGAACTGCTTTCACCTTCGCATGCGCTGGATACCTGAAGTCCTGCGCCCATTCGAGATCAGCTTGGCCTTGCTGCAATACGTCATGGCTCCGTTGGGCTGCACCTTGCACAGCTTTGCAGAGGAAGCTCTGATCTACAAAGCCTACAGAATGCAAAAAGGCGCGACTGCCGAACAGGCGACCCATGCCTGTCCGCAATACACCCATGCACTGTTGCGCGAAGAACTGATGGAGTGCCTAGCAAGTGTGTGCGGCCACCTGGCCCAAGGCAAGCGCAACCGCACGTCCGAATACCACCTGATCGTCATCCTTTACGACCGCTACAACGGGGTACAGGACATGCGCCAGTTGCAGGAACGCTTTGACAGCGTGTTTCACTGGATCGCCACCGATGCAGCGCTGCGCAAGATCGGCAACAGCAGTGGTTTTGAACTGCGCTGACAGCACTGAAACGCACGTCACCTCTGTGAGAAAACCGCCCATGCCCTCTACTGCACACATCTACAAATTCGCGCCGCGCACGAAAGAAGAAACGACCCATGACCAAGATGAAAGTCCCGTCATCCGGCTTTGGAGTGTGTCTCCATTGATGCATACGGCCTTGCAGGAGTGTGCGCAAGAAATAGTGCCCCACGTCCATCTTTGGCTGGTACTGGGCGAGGCACAGGCGCCCACTGAACAAGCACCGTGGAACGCCAGCGCACTGCAAGCAAACATGGTTTTGCGTTTCTCAGGAACAACAACACAGCATCTGCAAACAGCCATCGACCTGATGCTGGCTTTGCAATGCGACGGCATTCATTCAGTCTTGTGGAATGCTGAACTGCCAGATATGGCGGCGCTCTTTGATCCGGAAAACCCATGGCCAAGCACGCAAAGCCATGGCACCCACATAAGCAGCGCAATGGCCCACGGGCCTGAACACATCCAAGCGACGCTGGATGCCGTCTGGTCGCAACTGTCAGCGCACACCGTGCAAAGCATGTTGGTGCTCAGGGCTCACGCACCGAGCTCTTTTTCCGATCACGCAAAAGCGCTGACGACATGGCGAGCACAACACCCCAGCCACTTGCGCTGGCTCTGCTGGGATGTCTACGACCCAGACCTCAAGCCGGGTGAATGCCGCGTCGAAGCGATTGGCGTCTGAGCAACCGCTGTCGACAAGCGCAAACGCTTTGGCGCTTCGACAGACCAAGCCGCCACGCTTGCAAGTCAAACACATACGAACGCACCGTGTTCACCTCCACCCAGATGTAGCCCGTGTGCAGCAAAGCGGCCACACCAAATCGAGGGTGATGACCGTAGTTGTGCTCCAGAACTTCAGATCGACCAAAGCATCCGGCATGAATGTCGGGTCGACTGTTTCCATGTTGCGCAGCAAAAGCAAAGCATCGTTCACGCGCCACCAGGCGGCATGCATGACCTCCAGCTGTTCAATGGCGTCTTGCAATGCGGGCATGAATAGATCCAGCGGGTCGGCCTCATGGGGCGCGTTCTGGTGGTTCGGGACGGGTGGGGTTTTGGGTGTTTGGGTCATGCCATGCAGTGTGGACATGAGAGCGACAACATGCGCCGCACAGCAGCACAGCGCATCAGCACGAAAAGTTCTTGAATCGGCCCGGCTGCGTTGGCGTCGAATAGTCACCCGTTTTCGCACAACCCCGACGCAACGTGTCGGCCCCAGCGCCACCATGGCGGCATGACCCCACACATCACCTGCTCATGCCCGCTGACACGCGACACGCCGCTTGGCCACACGCTGCTTGGATATTCAGACGGCCACATCCTGCGCACGTCCAATGCGTCGGCCGATGAGCCGCAGCGCTACCAATTCTCTGGCGCAGCCGTGCAATGGCTGCTGGCCACGCCAGACGGCCACACCGTGGCAGCCGGGCATGCCTGCGGTCTGATCGTCGTATTTGATGCCGAGACTGGAGAGGCGCAAGACGGCAACACCTGCGAACTGCAAAGCGAATACAAGAGCGCCCCAGCTCGCACCACGGGCGTCTTGTCCGCTGACGGACGCTGGCTGCTGGCCTGCACCCAGCGCGGAGAAAACGATGTGGGTGCTTTGCTGGACTTGCACCAACAACACCCACCACGCAGGGTGGTCTTGCCCCTCAGCAGCCGTGCATACATTCCGCCCAAACTGCGGCACAGTTTTGTGATGCTCACGCCGCATCACCCCACCCTGCTGCAATTTCGAATCCAGAGTCCGGAGCCATTGCGACAAGTGCAGGTTCAATTGGTTTGCGCTGAACACATGGAATTGACAGGTCACTGCTACGACCGACAAATCGGCGATCAACTTTTTCAAAAAGACATACTGCCAGAGCAGTTCAATGGCATTTCATGGCGCATTGACATGCCGAAGCCACCACCCACAGGCAGCTGGCTGTGCACTGTCATCCTGACCGCCAGCAACGACGCTGGGCGGGTGGCCCACTATCTTCTGCCGTGGGATATGTCAGCCGCATAAGACAGCATTCCTGCACGGTGTTTGGTCTGTGGCGAATACGCGGCTGAAGGCCCCAATAGAAACACCCGCATGCCGCCACCCAATTTCCTTACTTCACACAGACCCAAATGCGCAAGACACAAATCTCTGTCCGCATGGTCTGCGAGCAAACGTCTCATCTTGTCGCACCAGCAGCGAAAGTCTTCGGAGGTCCAACCCTCACGGATAAATCCGAGATGAAATACGCCCACACCATCACCGCCCTTGCTTTATGTGCCAACGTGGCTCAAGCCCAAATCTCCTCGTTTGGAGAGCCGCCACCTTCAGCAGGCAAAAAAATCGCAGATCAGATCGATAACAAAGTGAAAAGCTTTTTTTCTGGCCTGCTCGGTCAGGAAACGAAAATGGGAAGCACCACTTTCGATCCGACAACGAATAAGAAATTCAAGTTTGTTGAAGAATTTGACCTTGGTTGCAAGGAAACCGCCTACGTGGATGCGGGCATCTTCATGAAGCACTACATTTTTGTTGATTGCAACGGTTCAGTAGTTGATGAGGAACATATCCCTGCCGACCAGCAATCCGACATGCTTCAACACCGATATGCTGCATTGGCTGAACTGCGGGAAGCTGAGTCAAAAAGGCTTGATGAAGAGCACAGACGCCTTGCTGAAAAGCAAGCAGCCGAAAAAGATGCTGCCAAGCAGAAAGCTGAAGTAGCTGCACTCTGGAACGCCATCAAGGGGGCAGGAGGTATTTTTGTTGTGCGGTCTGAAAAAACTTGCCTCGACGGCGACAAGTCGGCTTTGATGAACCAAGCACGTAACCTTTCTGATGTTTGGTCACTCAGCCAATGCTATGTTCCTTCAGAACGAAGTCAAACCCTCACCGTCAATATCGGTAACGTCAAAAACACGTCCATGAAAGACGTTGGGTTTACCTGTATCGGCACCGCTCCCAGCGGCACAGTACTGACGAGAGTCAAGTCAATGGCCTATGACAAATGGAATCCCGGCGACATCAAGCAATTCACCGTCGAAATTGATCGACATCCACAAGTGAAGTCTTATTCTTGCTCCATCAATTGAGCTGACGGCCGCGCAAATCTCACCCTGATGCCCTGACTGCCCCGGGCAATACTTTGATTGCTCAGGGACATCATTTGCCTGAAGGTCAGATCTTTGAATTGCGGATCAGTTCAATGGATGCAATACCCGCCAGCATGCGCACACGCGCCGCCGAATTGGCCGAATGCACATGCATGCTCGGCGGCACAAAGCCGCGCAGGTGCACCGCCTCTTCGATCCACAGCACCACGTCGTAACCGGTGCCCCGGGCATCGTCGCCCAGATCATGGTCCAGGCTGATCTCGGTCACCTGCCCCGTCTGCAACAAGGCATTGGCCTCGTCAGGCCAATGCACACGCACCCAGCCTTCGGGGGTGCTGCGCTCGTCGTCCAAAAAGACTTTCATGCTGTGCCGCCAATCGGCCAGCTCACCACGGCGCAAGCCCCGGCGGGCGCTGTGCCAGCGTCTGCGACCACCCTGGCCCAAGTAGTCCCACCACCCTGAAATGCAGACAAGCGCAGTTGTGCTTGCTCAGGCAACCGATTCAAATAGTTGAGCAAAGGCTGCGCCAATTCTGCAAACAACAAATCCGAAAGGTGGCGAAAGACATGACTGTAAGGAGCCATCTGAGTGCACAGCGCACAACGCCAACCGCCACGGCATTTTTGCGGCTGGCAATCCGGCCACAGCAAAGCGTCCCACCATCGCCCATCGTGTGTGACCACCAATGCCAGCGAATGGGCGGACACCTGCACACGCACAGCATCGGGCCAGCCCTGCAGCGCCAGAGTGAGCGACCAGCGGCTGCGCCGTATGGGCACCAACTTGAAACGCGTGGACGCGTCGATCAAACGCTGCACCGCCAGCGCCAGGCTGCGGCGTGTGGCTCGCGTGTGCGTGAAGCGAGTGGGCGCCACACGCTTGAGGGCATTGCTGCGGTGCGTGCGTCTACGGCGGTGCCGCAGTTGGTTGGACATGAAGGCTCCATCTAAGTGAGAGAAGGCCACCAGTGTCTCCAAGGTCACGACAAGTTGCGCCGCAAGCCCATTCTGTGATCGATAACACATCACCGATCTGCACAGGACCTGCTGGCTTGCAATCTTGCTGGGCCTTCAGCCGCAATGGCCTCAAACGTATCTTCCAGTGGTGACCAGATCGACCATCGGTCACACCCCTTGCGCTCGGCCGCAGCGTCGATCACACGCAACTCCAATTCGGGACACCGCGCACCGCGCCACAACCGGTCAGCCAAAGCCACACACAAAGACTCCAGCGCCTCGCAGTTCTGCCACTGGCCATGGGTCACACAACAGCGTGCCAAATGCGCAGGCACCCCCGCCTTCAACAGCAATGCCTCGCCAGCGGCCTCGTGCTCCGAACCTGGCCCGCTCACCTCTTGGACATATAGCAGCTTGCCCACATCGTGCAAGGCGGCGCCCATGGCCATCCATTGCGCATCGTGCGCCACTGCAGCAGCCTTCAGCGCTGCGCTGAGGGCTTGCGCAGCTTGCAACACCATCTGATGGTGGTGCAGCAAACGGGGCGATGCGCCCCAATCCACAAGGCACTGCAAGGCATCAGCGGGTGCATGCCAATCCGGTGACCAAGATGTCAACGCCACAACAGGATCAAAACTCACTCACCATGCGGGTGTCGGCAGGCAAGCCCAACCACGCCAAGACCTCAGCCTTGCGCACAGCATCGAAAGACGTGCTGTAGACATCGGAATACATCACCCACCAGCCAGAAGGCTCCTCTGGGCTGCTCAGAACGCGGCCATAGGTGAGTGCATCAGCATCCAGCGCCTGCAAAGCAGGCCAGAGCTTGACCGCATGCATCCACAAGTCAAGATAGTGGGCAGGATGCTCGGGGGTCTGCTTGGCCACTTGTGGCGACAAAACATGCGTGAGCAACCCCAAAGGCGTATCAATCCATACCGCAGGCCCGACATGCTCCGGCTTGTTCAGCGTGGGCACAAAATGGCCATGCTTGGCAAACCAATTGGCATACGGCATCAAAAAGCACTGGAAACGCGGGTCGAGGCTCTTGCCCGTGGCGGGTTCCTCCCAGCGCTCACAAAAGGCCGCGAGCCCCTGCTCGGAAAAATCGATGCGCAAACCCACAGGTCCGCCCATCACAAAGCCAGACGCCTCCGAAGGCGCAATCAGCTCGGTGCGTGTGCAGGGCAAGTTTTGCGCAAACCAGTCCTGCATCTCTTGGCGGGTTTGTTCCGCTTTGTCGACCTCCTGCCAGCCATGGAAATGCAGGAAATAAACGTCCTTGCCTTCAGCTCGAAAAATGTCCTCAGGCGAGCGTATCAACATGGTCATGACAAACCTCAGTGTGTGTTTAAAGCCAGTGTCTTAGCCGCCGCGACAAATCGCGTCGGCAACAAGCGTCACCCCGACTTTGGGCCAGCGGCTAGGCCGCCTTGGTGGCAATGACCTCAATACCCGCCAGCATGCGCACACGTGCCGCCGAGTTGGCCGAATGCACATGCATCAGCGGCGGCACAAAGCCACGCAGATGCACTGCCTCTTCGACCCCGGCCTCGTAAGACCAGTACAAACGCACCCAGCCCTCGGGCGTGGCACGCTCGTCGTCCAGAAAGACTTTCATGGCGCTGCGCTAATGGGCCAGCTGGCCACCACAGACTCGCCCATAGGCAAGACGCCATCAGCCGCCCCCTCCCCACGCCCAAGTGGCGCCACCATCGGGCAAGCCAGACAGTTGCAGTTCTGCCTGTGCAGGCACACGGGCCCGGTAGTCGAGCAATGGCTGCGCCAATTCGTCAAACCACAAATCCGAAAGTTGGCGATACACCCGGCTCGGAGGCGCCACTTGTGCGCACAAGGCGCTTCGCCAGCCGCCTCAGCACTTGTGATGCAAGCAATCGGTCCACAGCAAGCAGTCCCACCATTGTTCATCGTGCGTGACCACCAAAGCCAAAGCGTCTGCGCACACCACCACACGCACCGCGTCGGGCCACCCCTGCAGCGCCAAAGTATGTGGCCAACGACTGCGCCGCACAGGAACCAACTTGAAGCGCGTAAACGCGTCAATCAACCGCTGCACAACACAGGCCAGGCTGCGGCGTGTGGCGTGCTTGGGCATCAGGGCCTTGGGCGCAACGGGCTTGCGTGCACGCTTGCTCTGGGGGCCTTGGGGGCGCTGGCGGCAACGCCGCAGCTGGTAGACATGAGGTGTTCTCAAATTGCTTAGCTGATGCTATGCACATCAGCCAAAAGCCCCTCGACGGATAAAAATTCAAAAAACTTATCCAAAATCATTTTATTTCTATTTTTAATATGTCTTTCATTGAATGACGAAAGCTTAATCAACTCATTGATTTCAGCGATTTTACTGGCATCCTTATTTTTGCTGCGCCGTTGCGCACCCGAATATATTGATTTCTTATCTTCAAACCTGTAATCAGACGCCCTTACATTTATAGAATTTTCGAGAAGTATTTTGTTACCAAGGGATTCAAGACTTCCTTCTATCTTAAGCCCAACCTCAATCTGTTGCCTCTTTTTTGAATATATATGCTCTATATCAAATTCATGTTTTATATTTAATAATTTTTGATCATCAAAAGTAAACGCATACCACGTCAGCATAGACCTTGTAATTGATCTTTGATTACTAAAAGAAAAGTTTTCAAACATGGATCTCGTTTGGGCCTCATTGAATTTATATTTTGAGAAACCAATCGACTTTTCATCAATGATGTTGATCATTTCATCATAAACTGGCGTTCTCAATGCATTAACGCCTGGATTAGCAATAGCACTTACAAAGGTGAATGCTGTGATTTTATCGAGAAATTTGCAAAATTGCTCATCATTCAACTCTTCATCAACGCCCCTATTGACAAGAAAGTACACCGACGTAATGTTCTGCCACATTCCATTCGGCGCATAATTTAAAACAAACAATTTTTTAAGTGCATCTTCACTGAAATAATCCTGATCCTGCAAGGAAATTTTTTTCCAAAAATCGGCCAACACCTCAAGATCACTCAAAGTTCCATCTTGTCTCAGATATATATAACTATTTCGCTCATAGAACTTTCGCAAAGCCTCAGTGGTTGAAACTTTGATTTTTTCCTTTGCACGCAAAAAATACATGTATCTTGTGAAAAGTTCATCCATTGAGCCGCTAGATGACGAACCAAATACAGAAGTAGCAACCTCTTCCAATGTCTTCCAGCGATCAATGAACTCATCTTTCCTATCCTTAGTTCGGTAATATTTGTAAAGATGAGATTTAAAAATATCAGCATCCGACAATGGGCGACCACGATCATTGAGCGTTGAAAAAATGCGCAACGCAGCATCTTGGGACTCCGCCTCAATCGCGAGAAAAATGCATCTTTCGAGAAATCGCGCAGGGAAATACAAAAAGTACGACGCGAAACCCTGCAAAAATGAGTCGATTTGCTTTTGGAAAAATTGGTAATTTTTTACATACTGACTTTTACTACCAGGAATTACGATACCAGTCTTTAGAAGCTCCAAGAACTCCTGTTTATCATCATCGGTGGCCACCTCTGAATCAATTTTTAAAATTGATTTATCAGCCTCTCCAAAAACATTAGTTTTCCAAATACAGGCTTCTATTTTTTCACGCATCTTCTTTGATCGTTCATCCTGCATGTTTGAAAATTTATCATAAAACGCACGCAAAATGAGTAATGTTGTCGTAAGTCTTTGCTGGCCATCGATGATTTCCAATTTTTTATCTGTGTTTTTATATGCAACAATAGATCCCAAAAAATACTCTTCACCATTCTCATCAAATGCCTCTGAATTGTTGTTTGGAAATGCAAATGTAAAAATATCATCCCAAAGTGTTTTGCACTGCTCCTCATCCCAAGCATATGGGCGCTGATAGTCAGGAATCAAAAAATTGGCATCGTTATCTGCCAAAAGTTTAAAGATTGTTTTTTGAACTACTGTTAGTTTTGACATCAATTTTCTCGATTAAATTTCACAAAATCCAATTTTTAACAATTTTTTACTACTCCCAACGCTTACGCAAAGTACCAATTCGCGCGTCCGATCGAATCGCCACACGATCAGGGCCACACAAAAGAACCGAGCCTTCAGGTAGTCCGAAAATACGTTCAATGGTTTTGCGTACTGAGCCAACTGATGCGTCTTTCCGCGCAGCACGAACACGCAGTGGCTTGGTTATCTTCTCAATTTCATCGAGGTCATTGCTCAGTATCTCCTCAACTAAATCAGGGGCATAAAATTCATCAGTATCTTTTTCACTTTGATCTTCCAAGACGGGTTCTTCTATCGAGGAAACAGCCATCCATGACCCTTCCTCGTATGGCACCCAGATTTCACCCATCTCAACATGCATCGCTTTCGAAGCCCGTGAAGCTGGGATGTATTCGCTGTAACGTGATTTCACGCCATTAAGACTGTTGAAATGGGCATTAACCAACTCCAAGGTTTTTTCTGTACCGGCTACACCGATGAAAACCGAGAGACCAGCTTGACCAAAGTTAAAGCTTGGACTCTCAAGGACATAAATTGTGGTGGGTCTCTTGTTGCCCTTGATGGGTTCTAAAGCTTTACAAACTTCATCGAGATAAAAGTCGATGCCCGTTTCTTCAAGACTTTGCGCATCTACCTCAACGGTCGGAAAAGCGCCCGATCCTTTCACAAATGCAAAGTCATCTTCTGGCCTTATTTTTTCAATCACGTTCAATCTCCTTTGATGTTAATAAAAATTTTTTGATGCCTGCGAGCTCTCATCCGCCCCCCAGATCAGTGACCGGTGTTTTCTCCAGATTTCTCACCTGCCCCCCAAAGCTGTTGAGCCATCGGTCCAGCTGCAGGGTTTGCTGCACCGTGGCGGTGATGGTGTAACCGGTGGGGGTGAACTGCACGTTTTGGTCTTCCGACAGGGGTGACTCCAGCAGGTGTTTGCCCGGGCCTTTATCGATGGTGAATTGCAGTCGGATGCGCTCGCCATTTCCCACGGCAAAGTGGCCTTCGCCGTCGTAGGCGGCCAGGTCAAAGTCGGGGCGATCAAAGGGCAAGCCGCTGTCGCTGGCGGTGTTGATGCGGTGCAGGGCCAGGATGCGTTGGTTGTCGTAGCCCTCAAACCGGGATACCAGGTAGATGCGGGGGCCTTGCTGTGCCAAGCCCAGGGGCATGACGTGGTAAGTCTTGCGCTCATTCTTGTTGTTGGTGTAGTCCACGTCCAGCCAATGGTTGCTGTACAGCGCCCCGGTCACAGCGTCGAGCACGCCGTCGACCATTTTGGGTGGCAGCAGGGGCTGGGTTTCGCTGACCACGCGCACTTTGCCTAGCCATTGTTTTTCGAGCACGGCATTTTGGTGCGGGGCCAAGTTGGCGCGGGCTTGCCTGAAAAAGCCGTCCATGGACTTGAGCACGCTGGGGGGCAGCAGCGGCTGCAGGTGCTGCTCGGCCAGCAGCAGCAAGAGCGATTCCTGGCGGTTGAGCGTGGGCACCATCAGGCCCTGGCCTTGGTCTTTCCAGCGGTAGCCATAGGGCAAGCTGCGGTCATCGCGCTCAATGTCAAAGTGTTGGCTCAGGGTTTTGAGCAGGCGCTGGATGCTGCGCTCGTCACGCTCGAACCCGGCTGCCTGCAGTTCTTGGTGCAGCTCGGTGGTGCTGACTTTGCGGTTGCGCGGAATGCGGCGCATCAACTCAATGGCCAGGCGCAGGGTTTCCAGAGTCTTGGGTTTTTTGGCGGCCATCGTCAGTTGGAAAGGAATGCATAGGTCTGAATGACGTGGATGTTAATCAATAGCGTCACCAAATGTCGCAAATTATTAACTTTTTAGATTTTTTAATTTACAAAATTTATCAACGCAAGAAACCCATGCCCGTGCTTTGGGCACCCGGCTTGAGTGCGCTTTCGGCCTGCAACGCTTTGACCCAGTCGCTGGCGCTGCGCAATGGGCGCAAGCGGCTTTGTCGGTGCACGGCGGCAAAGTCGCCCGGGGTCAGGTTGCTCAGGCTGCCCAACGCGGTCAGCTCGACCGGGCCGGGTTCAGGCAGGCCCAGCTGCTGGCAATGACGCAGCAGCAGTTGCGCCGCCTGCTGTGGCCGCAAATAGCCAAAGTGGACTTTCATGTCAAAGCGGCGCAGCACCGCCGGGTCCAGCTGGGTCATGAGGTTGGTGGAGGCGATGAACACGCCGCCAAAGCCTTCCATCTGGGTCAGCATTTCGTTGACCAGGCTGACCTCCCAGCTGCGCTGCGCGCCCTGGCGGTCTTGCAAAAAGCTGTCCACTTCGTCGATCAGCAACACAGCTTGTTCTTCTTGGGCCTGTTCAAAGGCGCGGGCGATGTTCTTTTCGTTTTCGCCCACGTACATGCCCAGCAAGTCGGATGCCCGCTTGACGTGCAGCGGCACACCCAGCTGCTGCGCCAGCCAGCGGCCATAGGCGGTTTTGCCGGTGCCGGGTGGGCCATAAAAGCACAGCCGACCGCTCTTGGCCTCGGCCAGTTGCGTGGCCAGGGCGGTCAGGTCCACCTCGGTGTTCACCAGCGTCGGGTCATAGACCTCGGGCAAGCGGTGCGGGTCTTGTTTGGCGATGCGCGGATGCCCCTGCGCTTGCAGGGTGTTGTTGACCAACAGTTCCACCGCCTCCGTCACGCGGTGGGGCTGCATGGGCTCGGCAATGGTCTGCACCACCTGGCACACGCGCGAGACGACCGCGGGGCTCAGGTGCTCGCTTTCGGCCAAGCGCTGGATGCTTTGCGCAGGCAGCATGCCCGCGCTGGCCTGGGCCACGATGCGCTCGCGGTGCGACTTGGGCGGCACGGGCAGCTCCAGCACCATGTCAAATCGGCGCACATAGGCCGCATCCAACCCCGAGACTGAGTTGCTCACCCAGACGGTGGGCAAGGCGTTGTTTTCAAGCACGCGGTTCATCCAGCCTTTGTGGCGCTGCGATTGCTGTTGCTCGTCACCCCCCAAAAACGACAACCAGCCCGAGGTGCTGGGAAACACGTCTTCACTTTCATCGAACAAGATCAAGGCACGGCGCTGGCCAAAAAAACTGCCAGCTGCGCAGTGCGCCTTGACCCGGCGACTGCCCTTGATGGGGTCGCCGTCTTCGTCTTCGGTGGCGATTTCAAACAGCTCACACCCCAGATCGCTTGCCAGCAATTTGGCCAGCTGGGTTTTGCCCGTGCCCGGTGGGCCATAAACCAAAATGTTGACGCCCTTGCGGGCCTGCGCCACCACCTGATGCAGATAGGCCCGCAGCAGACCCACGGGTGTTTTGACGTGTTCGTAGTCGGCCCATTTCAGGTGGCCGGGCGTGGTGGCGTGAACGCGGTCCTTGATCCAGTCCACGGGTTCGATGTCGGACTCAAACAGGGGTTCCACCACCTTGGCGCACAGCAGGTCGAATTTTTCGCTCAGGCTGTGGGTGTGGATGTTGTCAATGGTGATCAAGCCGGATCGGGCCAATGCAGACTTGCTGTGAAGTGCCAAGCTGATCGCTTGTGGCGGGAGTCGCAAGACGGTGCTTAACCATTTGATGAGCTGGGGCAAACGGATGTTGTGGACGGTTTCGCACACCTCGTTCAAAGCGGCGTCATAACGCATCAGCAGCACAAACTCCAGGATGCGGCATTCCACGTCATTGAGCCCGACCAGATCGGCGATGCGCTTGACATTACCCACCAAAATGGGTGGCACAGGTGCTGGGGTTTGCTCAGCCTGACTGTGCGACTCCCGCATGGCTTTGATCACGCTTTTCGTGCATTTATTCTCATCTTGCTCAGTCAGCAGTGGCCCCAAACCCAATTGGCGCAACAAATCTTCATGCCGAAAAGTGCCTCGTGCAAGCAAGGTTTGGGCGTGCCTGAGTTCGATCAGAATTCTGAACACCCAGGTTTTGACGATGGGCAGCATGGGCTGGGCGCCTTGCACGCCCAGATCGCCATCCATCCACGCACCGATTTCCAGAGTTTTGCGTTTGGCCATGTTGACTTCCTTCTTGTTGAGGAAGTCCATTGTTCGCAGGCAAGCGACAAAATGCGCCGCATCCAACAGCCATTGATGTCGTTAATTGGCCGTTGCCGCCTTGATCAGGCATGAGTGGTGACTCGGCCAACGTCGGACTCTGCGAGTGCCGACCTACGCGGACCGGGTATTCGCAGGTCGGCGGTTGAAGACCCCGACAAGGATCAGCGCCGAAGCGGGCAACGTCGGACTCTGCGAGTGCCGACCTACGGGGACCGTTTATTCGTAGGTCGGCGGTCGAAGACCCCGACAAGGATCACCACCGAAGCGGGCAATCTCGGACTCTGCGAGTGCCGACCTACGGGGACCGTGTATTCGTAGGTCGGCGGTCGAAGACCCCGACATGGGGTTGGTGAAGCCCGCCAAAGTTGAATCAGGATCAGATCCCATGCCCGCAAGCGTCGGACTCTGCGAGTGCCGACCTACACGAGCCATGTATTCGTAGGTCGGTGGTCGAAGACCCAGACATGGGGTAGGTGAAGCCCGCCAAAGTTGAATCAGGATCAGCGCCCATGCCCGCAAGCGTCGGACTCTGCGAGTGCCGACCTACGGGAGCCATGTATTCGTAGGTCGGCGGCTTCAGCCCCGACATGGGGCCTGCGCCGAAGCGAAGATTGTCGGACCTGAAGGTGCCGACCTACGGGGAACTTTTGTAGGAGCTTGCCCTGCAAGCGAAAAGGCTGTGGTCCATATGCGTCTGATCGCCAGCAGGGCTGACTCCAATAAAGGCCGGAGCTTGCGACGCGGCAATCCAGTTCGGGCGCTGGTGGTGGCGCAGAGGCTGGATTG
>NZ_LFYT02000045.1 GCF_001270065.2 Limnohabitans planktonicus II-D5 | reverse complement strand
CCCAACGTTTGCATGCAAAGCTCAAACTCGCATGGCGGGAAATGGTGGCGAATCGAGCAGATGTCGGACTCTGCGAGTGCCGACCTACAAGGCACAGCGCCTGCGTAGGTCGGTGGTCGAAGACCCCGACGTTTGCATGCAAAGCTCAAACTCGCATGGCGGGCAATGGTGGTGGATCGAGCAGATGTCGGACTCTGCGAGTGCCGACCTACAAGGCACAGCGCCTGCGCAGGTCGGCGGTCGAAGACCCCGACGTTTGCATGCAAAGCTCAAACTCGCATGGCGGGCGATGGTGGTGGATCGAGCAGATGTCGGACTCTGCGAGTGCCCACCTACAAGGCACAGCGCCCCCGTAGGTCGGTGGTCAAAGACCCCGACATCACGCCTGGATCAATCCGCCGATTGTTGCAAGGCCCACATGCTGGCGTAGCGCCCTTGTTGCGCCAACAACTCGGCGTGGTTGCCGCGCTCAATGATCTGCCCGGCTTCCATCACCAAAATCTCGTGCGCATCCACCACTGTGGACAGGCGGTGGGCGATCACCAGGGTGGTCTTGTTTTGCGACACGCTGGCCAATTCAGCCTGGATGGCGCGTTCGTTGGCTGAGTCCAGCGCCGAGGTGGCTTCGTCGAAGACCAGAATCGGCGGATTCTTGAGCAAGGTGCGGGCAATGGCCACGCGCTGCTTTTCACCGCCCGACAATTTCAACCCGCGTTCGCCCACCGAAGTTTGATAACCCTTGGGCGTGGAGGCGATGAAGTCGTGGATGCGGGCCGAACGCGCAGCCCCTTCGATTTCAGATTGACTGGCACCGGGACGGCCATAGGCGATGTTGTAGGCCACGCTGTCGTTGAACAGCACCGTGTCTTGCGGCACGATGCCCAAGGCTTGGCGCACGCTCGATTGAGTGACTTGGCGGATGTCCTGCCCCGCGATGCAGATGTTGCCTTGCTGCACGTCGTAAAAGCGAAACATCAAACGCGCCAGCGTGGACTTGCCCGAACCTGAAGGGCCGACCACGGCCACCGTTTTGCCCGCCGGGATGGTGAAGCTGATGTCTTTCAGGATTGGCCTGTCGCTTTCGTAGGCAAAAGACACACGGTCAAACACCACATCGGGAGCACCCTGCAAAGCCAGCGCCTGTGCACCGGGTACATCAGCCACTTCGCGCTCGCGGTCCATGAGCACAAACATCTTGTCCAGATCGGTCAGGCTTTGTTTGATCTCGCGATACAGCACGCCCAAAAAGTTCAGCGGAATGTAGAGCTGGATCATGAAGGCGTTGATCATGACCAGATCGCCCAAAGTCATGCGCCCGGCCACCACACCTTCAGTGGCCCGCCAGAGCATGGCCACCAGGGCCAACGCGATGATGAGCTGCTGCCCGGTATTGAGCACCGACAAGGAGGTTTGCGCCTTGAGCCGCGACAGGCGCAGACGCTCCAGGCTTTCGTCATAACGACCCGCCTCAAAGCGCTCATTGCCAAAGTATTTGACGGTTTCGTAGTTCAGGAGCGAATCGATGGCGCGGGTGTGCGCGGCCGAGTCGAACTCGTTGGCTTGTTTGCGAAACTGCGTGCGCCACTCGGTCACGCGCACCGTGAAAAAGATGTACAGCGCCAAAGCCAGCAGCGTGATGCCTGCAAACCAGGCGTCAAACTTGACGGCCAAAATCGTCAGCACCAAAGCCACCTCGATCAGCGTGGGGATGATGCTGTAGAGCGAATACGAAATCAGCGACTCGATGCCACGCACGCCACGTTCGATGTCGCGCGTCATGCCGCCGGTCTGCCGGGCCAGGTGAAAGCGCAGGCTCAGCGCATGCAAATGCTCGAAGGTTTGCAAGGCGATGCTGCGCGATGCGCCTTGCGTGGCTTTGGCAAACACCAACTCGCGCAATTCGGTGAACGCCGAGGTCAGCAAACGCAAAGCGCCATAGCCCACCAACAAGGCCACCGGCACCACCAGCACCGCTTGCGGGTCGCCGGGCTTCAGACTCATGGCGTCCACCAGCTCCTTGAGCAGCAGGGGCACACTCACATTGGCCAGCTTGGCGCACACCATGAGGGTGAGTGCGATGACCACGCGCCATTTGTATTCCCACAAATAGGGCAAGAGGCGAGACAGGGTTTGCCAGTCTCCCCCAGCTGGGGGCGGTGTAGCCTGTCCAGCAGATTTTCCAAGGGGGGCAGCAGAAGGAGCGGTTTCGCCGTGGTGGCGCATAGGGGACAATCCAGTTCAACATTAATCACCGATTGTGCCCATGTCTGAAACCCAACGTCCTCCCACCGTGGCATTGCCCACTGACCAGGAACTGGTCATGAAGGTGATCCCCATGCCTGCCGACTGCAATGCCAACGGCGATATTTTTGGCGGCTGGGTCATGGCCCAGGTCGACTTGGCCGGTGCAGTCTTGCCTGCGCGCCTGGTGCGCGGTCGTATGGTCACTGTGGCCGTGAATGAATTCATTTTCAAACAACCGGTCAAGGTGGGCGACATCTTGTCGTTTTTTGCACGCATCGTGAAAGTGGGCCGCACCTCTGTCACCGTCAAGGTCGAGGTGTTCGCCGAGCGCATCCGCTTGCAAGGCGCATACATCAAGGTGACCGAAGCCAGCCTGACCTATGTGGCCATCGACGGCAGTGGCAACCCTTGCCCTGTCGGCTCTCAGGCCTGATCACAGCGCAGTTGACCATGAAGCCCGCAATCAAAAGCGGTAACGCAACGACACCCTGACCGTGCGCAGATCAGCCGCGAGGACATGCACACCGTCTTGAATCTCGCGTGAACCGGCCACCACCGTGCGGGCATAGCCCCCCTGCCCCAAGCTGACATCGGCAAAGGGCTGGTCCAGCCGCGTGCGGTAGGCAATGCGGGCCGAGCCAGCTGACGAGAAGTCGCCCTCACCCGCGAAATACGGGCCTTTGCGGTAGTCGATGCGCTGCACCAGCTCGGGCATCAAAAAGTTCAGATCGCTGTAGCCTTGACCATGTGCATGGCTGGGCATGTTGACCGGCACGCCATTGACCGTGGTTGCGAAGTCCGTGCCATGGTCCAGGTTCATGCCACGCAGGAAATACTGGTTGGCCTTTCCATCGCCCGAGTGTTGGGTAACGACCATGCCGGGCACCAACTCCAGCACGTCGGCCGGGCGCTGCAGGGGCTTGTGCTGGATCTCAGACGCACTCACCGCCCCCTGGCTGGCGGCATCACGGGTGCCCGAAGCGCTGTCACCCGACGCAATGATTTCAACTTCATCCTGTCCAGGTGGCGTTGCGGCCATGAGCTGCACATGCGAGCATGCGGCCCCCAAGCACATACTGATTGAGCAGATCGAAAAAAATTGCATCGTGAGTGATCCGGCCCTGTGAATGATTCAATGGTCAAAGATGTTGACAGGTCGGCAGCAACAGCGCCGACAAGTGTATTGATCCGGCCCATTGAAGTCTGCAGGGTGACTTCAATCTTGCACCTTGTGGGAGCTAGCCCTGCTGGCGATCAGATGCTGGTGGACCACAGGCTGTTCGCTTGGCTGGCAAGCTCCCACAAAATCCTCCAAACGGGCAACACACAGCTCAGACTTCATCGGGCCGAATCTATAACGCCGTCAGTGCCACCCTTTGAAAAAACCAGAAGGTTCCCAAGCCCATGGCACTCCAAGAGGCCAGCCGCAAAGCCATGGCCACAGCGCTCGCCCCCGCAAAGCGGCGCAGTGCCCAAAACACCCCCATCGCCACACCCGCAGCGGCCAACTGGCCCAGCTCAATGCCGAGGTTAAAGCCCAGCAGACTCCAGAATTTGCGCGCGCCCTGCAAGCCCAGACCCGTCAGGGCCTCGGCCATACCCAAACCATGGATCAGTGCGCAGAAAAACACCAGCCCCCAACGCCAAGCGGCAGGCACCGTTTGCCCCTGTTTCTGGCTCCAGCGGTCAAAACCGGCCATGCCGACGATGGTGATGGCAATGGCAGGCTCCACAAGGGCGGGCGAGACTTTCCAACCCCAAAGCACGCAAGCCAACAAGGTCAGGGCATGCCCCAGCGTGAAACAAGTCAGCGTCCACACCAGATGGCTCAGCCCAACACCTGCAGCCAGCACCACCAACAGAAACAGCAAATGGTCAGCCCCCGCCCATACATGGTGCGCGCCCATCATGACTTGGTCGGAGATGACGGCCCAAAAGCCTGGGAAAACCGCCATCTCGGCACGCTCGGGGCTCAGGGTCAAAAGCTGCGTATCGCCCCCACGGGTCACGGTGATTTGCAGACTTGTCTCACCCGCTTGCGTCCCGAAAAGACGCACACCGAAACGCCCCCCCTGCAAACCCGAAGACCATGCAAAGCGCCCCATCACCACCAGCTGACTGGCCGGGGCCGCAGGTGCATCGTCGGGCGGTGACAGGTTGAAAAACACGCCCTGCAAAGGGGCTGCGCCTTGCTCGCTCACCAGCTGCACGCCTGCGCGCACTTGCTCTTCAATGTCACGCCAATGGGCATGACCCTCAGCCATGGACAAACGCCCATCACCATCGTCGTCAATGCCTTGGAACGCTGAAACCGGCAAAGACAGCACCATGAAGGCGCCAGCATCCACAAAGTTCAGCGTGCCGCGCTGCGCCACCATGAGGTGGGCCTGGGCAGCCCCCGACATCAGCACCAGCCAGCCCATCCATCCCGTGAGCAGCGCCCTTTGCAAGAATCGCATGTCAGGGCCTTGGTGGTGGCATGCCACCAGCAGCGCCGCCGCCTGTGGCACCCGCTGTGACAGTGCCCTTCACGCACCGATGCACATAGGGCCACGACCCGGTCACCATGTAGTGGTAAATGCCCTTGGGAAACTCGGGCGTGACGCCCGTGCGGCCATTGCACTCATCCAAATCCCCCGAGCCCGCCACGTACTCATAGTCTTGCAAAAAAGTGCCCATGGGGAAAATGGTTGCCGATGGGCGGCCACTGTCAGGGCTTGTTTTTTTGCGCCAGCTGGAGGTGAGCACTTTCACGCCCGATTGGGCATTGCTGGCATCCACATGGCCGTAACGTGCGTACATCGGAAAACCATCACTGGCCCAGCCCACCAAGGTCATGGTCTGATTGCCTTTGCCCAATTTGTCGATGAACTTCTCCGGCATGCCGTGGTAGTGGTACACGCCCCCGGGTTGCACATGACCATTGCTGCCATCGGTACCAAAGTTGAAAGTGGTCTGACCCAAAGCCTCCATGCGCCAGGTCCCTGCATTGCCCAGCATCGTGCAAGCAGCGCCGGTCGTCGTATCCGTGGATGTGGCTGTGCTGGCGCAATTGCCGCCCGTGCCAGGCTCAAACTTGATGCCGTTCAAAGCGTAACCCGCCGTTTGGATGGCGGCTCCCGTTGTGCTGGTCACAACAGGGGTGATCGTGGCTGAGACATCGATGGTCTGCGCTTTGATCGTGAAATCCAGATCTGCCTGGATATTGAAAGGACCCACAGCATGGTCAGGCACGCCGTTGGCCTTCAAAGAGCGGGTTGTGTCGCTGCAGGACCAGTTGGCGGTACTGGTCAAATTGACCAGTGGATCGGTGTTGAGGGCGCTCCAGTTGTAGCTGCATTGCACACCTGCCGTGGTGGTGGTGCTTGTGGTGTCGGTGGTTGTGCTCGATCCGCCCCCACAGGCGGTCAAAGCGGCCAGGCAAACTGAAAGACCAGCAGCGCGGATGAACCGCTCCGAAACAATATTAACGTGCAAGTTTTTCTCCATCATCAATTTCATATTTTTCCTTTCACACACCGTTGCAAATACGGGTAACTGTCGGTGGCGAAATAGTGGTAAGTGCCTTGCGGAAACTCGGGCGTGACGCCGGTCCTGCCGTTGCATTCATCCAGATCACCCAAACCGGCCACGTATTCATAATCCTGCGCAAATGTGCCCATGGCATAAAGGCTGGTCGCGGGGCGATTGGCACCCGGTGTGGCTTTGAGGCGATAGCTGCCCTGGACCACTTTCAAAGCAGATTTGGCATCGGTGGGGGCGGTGTAGCCATAGCGCGCATAGATGGGGAAACCATCAGCGGCCCAGCCAATGAGCGTCATCGCCATGCCTTTGCCCAGCTTGTTGATGAAACCTTCGGGCATGCCGTGGTAATGGTAGGCGCCACCAGGCTGCACATGTGCATGGCTGCTGTCTACCCCAAAGTTAAAAGCGCTCTGGCCCAAGGCCTCAATGCTCCAGTTGCCTGAGTTACCGATCAATGAGCAACTGGCACCGCTGTTGTCACAGGAGCCTGCCGTGCTGGCGTCAATCTTGACACCGTTGAGAACGTGACCTGTGTCACCGCGCGGCCCGCCCAAAATAGTCACCGTGGAGGTGGCCGTGGGCGTGAGGGAAGAAGAGGCCGAAACTTTCTGCACCGCAATGGCGTTGGGGTTGTTGGCATTTGGAAAAACACCCACATCGTGGTCCGGCAAACCATTGGCCGTCAAAAACCGTTTGCCACCACTGCACGACCAATTGGCGGTGCTGGTGGCATTGACAGATGCCGAGGTGTTGAACACGTTGCTGGCATAACTGCACAGCACATCGGCAGTGCTGGTGCTGCTGCTGGTCTCTGTGTTTGTTGTTGTTGAAGTGGAACCGCCGCCACATGCGCTCAGCGCCAACAAGCTGGCCACCAGCGCGGACATTTTCATGATTTGAGGGAAAGTCATATTCACAGGTCTTGTTAACGTTGAGCCGGCATGCCACCGGCTGGCATGTGGCGTGGCTTGCAAGCCAGCGGCTTGTCAGCGGGCGCCCAGCAAGTGCCCTGCACACTGCCGTGCGGGCCATTGAAACTGCAGTCTTTACCTGACTTCAGGGTCTTGCATGCCGCCAGGGCTTCTGGGGGTGGCGGTCGTCGCGAATCGCCACCGGGCGCTGATTGCGCGTACAACATGCCGCCGCTCAAGGCCAATGACACGGACAAGACGGCATGCGCAAGAATGGATTTGTTTTGCATGGTGGACTTTCATAGTGGAAACCGCGATAGCGGCCTCCCGTCCATTGTTCAAAACAAATATGGAGCAAATATGGAGCAGATGCAGTGACCCAATACTGTGGCCACGCGCCTCAGGAGACGATGTAAGCCGCCGCCCCTGTTGACATGAGGGTGCCATCTGGCCCCATGAACTCCATGCGCGAAGAACCCACCCGTGAACCCACCCTCAGGCAGTGGGCATGGATGTCAAAGTGCTCGCCAATGCCTGGGCGCAGGTAATCCACACGCAAATCGATGGTGCCCAGCTTGGCAAAGCGCTCCAGCCGCTTGGCAGGTGCCTCATCCATGTGCTTGGCCGCCAGCGCTGCCATGACAGCCGCACTGCCCATGGCGTCGAGCACGGCGCTGATGACGCCGCCATGGATGCGGTTGTAGGCAAAGTGCCCGACCAATTCGGGCCGCATGTCGATGCGGGCCTCCACCCCTTCGGGCGTGACCTTGACCAGCTTCAAGCCCAAGGTTTTGTTGAAGACAATTTTTTCTTCGTAAATCTGGCGAAAACCTTCGATGTATTCAGGCTCAAGGACGACGGGGGTGTTGGAGCGATGGGGCATCTGCTGATTTTATAGATGACCGGGCAACGTCGGACTCTGCGAGTGCCGACCTACGGGGTCTTGTAGGTCGGTGGTCGAAGACCCCGACATC
The DNA here is from genome assembly GCF_001270065.2 of Limnohabitans planktonicus II-D5. GTDB lineage: Bacteria > Pseudomonadota > Gammaproteobacteria > Burkholderiales > Burkholderiaceae_C > Limnohabitans_A > Limnohabitans_A planktonicus. The sequence goes on along the minus strand of NZ_LFYT02000045.1, from coordinate 16,717 downwards.
AGGCCTGTGCCAAACCCATAAATGTCGGACCTGAAGGTGCCGACCTACGGGGCGGCTGCAGGTCGGTGGTCGAAGACCCCGACACATGGTCGCAAAGAACCTGTACTTACAGCTTGGAAAAGTCGGGCTTGCGTTTTTCCATGAAGGCACCAAAGGCTTCTTTGGCTGCAGGCTCTTGCAGCATGCGGCCAAAGCTGGCGCCTTCTTCGGCCATTTTTTGCAGCACGGCCTGGGTGTCGCCCTTCATCAATCGCTTGGTCTCAATCAGTGATGACAGCGGTTTGGCCGCCAGTTTGCGGGCTTGCGCCTGGGCATAGCCATTGACTTCGGTCGGCGGCACCACGCGGTTGACCAAACCGACTTCTTGCGCAGCTTCGGCAAAGAAGGGCTCGCCCAAGAGCAAGGCTTCTGCGGCGCGGTGGTAACCGAACATGCGCGGCACCAGCAGGCTGGACGCCGCCTCGGGGCACAGGCCCAGGTTCACAAAGGGCATGGAAAACGCGGCGTTGTCACCTGCGTAGACCAAGTCGCAATGGAACAGCATGGTGGTGCCAATGCCCACTGCAGGCCCAGCCACAGCGGCCAGCAGCGGTTTTTCGAAGGTGGCGATGCCACGCAAGAAGCGGAACACGGGCGACTCTTGCGTGCTGGGCGGCTGGTTCAGAAAGTCACCAATGTCATTGCCCGCGCTGAAGATACTTTCATGCCCCTGAAACACCACCACTTTGACGGCTGCATCGGTGACCGCCTGCGCCACCGCATCGGCCATGGCCGCGTACATGGACGAGGTGATGGAATTTTTCTTGTCCAGGCGGTTGAAGGTGATGGTCATCACCCCCGCGTCGGTGTGGGTCAGGATGTCAGACATGAAGGTCCTTGTGGTGGGGTCTTGCGAGGCGAGAGGGTTTACTGAACCCGAATCCAGGTTTGGGTGCGGCCCAACAAGGGCGAACCGATGAAACCACGGACTTCAAGTTTTTTGCCGCCGTCGATCGGGGTCAAACGCAGGCTGTAGTTCTTGCCGTTCTCGGGATCAAGGATTTTCCCACCTTCCCACACCGCCTTGCCGTCACTTTGTTGACCGCCCCGGATGATCTCCAGGCCGATCTTGGGCTTGCCTTTGCGGTCATCGGTGCACAGATTGCAGTTGGGGTCGGTGTTGGGGTTGTTTTGCAGTCCTTTTTCGACCACCCCCGACAAGTCCCCTGCCGCATTCTGGGAGATGCGGATTTCAGCCTTGGCTTGCTTGGTTTCGTCGTCGATGCTGCGCCACAAGCCCACCGGGCTCATCTGGGCATGTGCGGCCAGGGTCAGCAGGCCCAAACTCAAGGTCAATGCGGTTTTGATCATGTTGTTCTTCCTTGTTCAACTGTCGAAGTTACGGTGAGCTCAATCATGCCAGCGCGGCGTCAGTGTCCATCAACACATCGCTGCCTGCACGGATGCGGCGCATCAGGCTCGAAGTCTCGGGCATCAGGCGGGTGAAGTAAAAACGCGCGGTCTGGAGTTTGGCCTGGTAGAACGGGTCCGGGCGCTGGGCTTCTTCTTCGGCCTCGGCCAATTTGGCCAGCGCGATCTGCGCAGAGCGGGCCCAGAAGTAACCCAACACCAGGTGGCCCACCACGCGCAGGTAGTCCACAGCAGCAGCACCCACTTCGTCGGCGTTGCTCATGGCTTTCATGCCCACTTCGCCTGTGAGCTGCGTGAGCTTTTGGCCCAGATCGGCCAGCGGCTTGATGAACTCGCCCATGGCTTCGTTGGCCATTTCGGCCTTGACCAATTGCTCGACCAGTTTGCCGAATTTCTTGAGTGTGGCGCCTTGGTTGCCCAGCACTTTGCGGCCCAGCAAATCAAGCGACTGGATGGTGTTGGTGCCTTCGTAGATCATGTTGATGCGGGCATCGCGCACGAACTGCTCCATGCCCCACTCCTTGATGTAGCCGTGGCCGCCAAACACCTGCTGGCAGGCGGATGTGGCTTCCCAAGCGTTGTCGGTGGTGAAGGCTTTCACGATGGGCGTGAGCAAGGCCACGACTTCGGCGGCTTCAGCACGCACAGCTTCGTCGGGGTGGTTGATCTCTTTGTCCAGCAGCAAGGCGCAGTAGCAGGCCAGGGCACGGCCACCTTCGGCATAGGCCTTGGCGGTCATGAGCATGCGGCGCACATCGGGGTGCACGATGATCGGGTCGGCGGGTTTTCCGGGCGCTTTGACGCCGGTGAGCGAGCGCATTTGCACACGGTCTTTGGCATAGGCCAGCGCATTTTGGTAGGCCACTTCGGTCAGGCCCAGCGACTGGTTGCCCACGCCCAAACGGGCGGCGTTCATCATCACGAACATCGCAGCCAGGCCCTTGTGGGGCTGACCCACCAGAGTGCCCACAGCTTCGTCCAAAACCATCTGGCAAGTGGAGTTGCCGTGGATGCCCATTTTGTGCTCCAGGCCACCGCAATAAATGCCGTTGCGCTCGCCCATGCTGCCATCGGCGGCCACGTTGAACTTGGGCACGATGAAGAGGCTGATGCCTTTGCTGCCGGGAGGCGCATCGGGCAAACGGGCCAAGACCAGGTGCACGATGTTGGGGGCCAGGTTGTGTTCGCCCGCGCTGATGAAAATCTTTTGGCCGCTCAACTTGTAAGTGCCGTCGGCCTGAGGCTCGGCCTTGGTGCGCAACATGCCCAGATCGGTGCCGCAATGCGGCTCGGTCAGGCACATGGTGCCGGTCCACTCGCCGCTGGTCAGCTTGGGCAAGTACAGGGCTTTTTGCTCGGGCGTGCCGTGCGCGTGCAGGCACTCGTAGGCACCGTGACTCAAACCGGGGTACATGGTCCAGGCTTGGTTGGACGAGTTGAGCATTTCATAAAAACACTGGTTCACCACAAAAGGCAAGCCCTGACCACCGTACTCGGGGTCGCAGCTCAGCGATGGCCATCCACCGGCCACGTACTGCGCATAGGCTTCTTTGAAACCATCGGGGGCTTTGACCTCGTGTGTGTCGCGATTGAGTTGGCAGCCTTGGGCATCGCCTGAGATGTTGATGGGGAACACGACTTCGGCCGCGAATTTGCCGCCTTCTTCGAGCACCGCGTTGATGGTGTCTGCATCGGTGTCGGCGTGCTTGGGCAGGGCCTTGAGTTCAGCACTGACGTTGAGCAATTCGTGCAAGACAAACTGCATGTCGCGAAGGGGTGGGGTGTAAATGGGCATGGGACAGACTCCTGAAAAAACAACAAAAAAGTACGCGAAGCTTCAGCGGCGCGCTTTGGCCGTGGGGACAACAGCTTTCGCAGGGGCTTGCGCATGGCGCGCCAGAATGTGGGAAAAGCCTTGCCGGGCGCGCTCTGCAGCACCAGGGTTGCGTAAAAAGCGCGCCTCGTAGTGCAGCGCCAAAATCAGGCCATGGATTTCGAAAGCGATCTGATAGGCATCGGAGTCACGGCTCAATTGTCCTTCAGCCTGAGCCAGCTCGACCGCCCGGCGTAAAGCGGTTTGCCAAGTCGACACCGTTGAGGCCAAGGCATCACGCACGGGGCCCGTGCGGTCATCAAACTCCACCGCACCACTGATGTAAATGCAGCCCGAATCAATTTCTGCCGACGTTTGCACCATCCAGTTGTCAAACATCGCCTGCAAGCGTGGCACGCCACGGGGCTTTTGCATGGCCGCATAAAACACTTCGGCCTCAAAGCGCGTGTGGTATTCGCGTATCACGGATATTTGCAACTCTTCGCGTGAGCCAAAGTGCGCAAACACACCGGACTTGCTCATGCCGGTGACTTCAGCCAGAGCGCCGATGGACAGACCTTCCAGGCCAATTTGAGAAGCCAGGCCCAAGGCAGCGTCGATGATCACGCTTTTGGTTTGCTGTCCTTTGATCAAGACACGCCGCCCCATTTCAGGCATGGGCAGGGTTTCAACTTTGGAAGTGGTTTTGCGGGAAGCCATGGCAATAAAAATAGAACGGTCGTGCTATTTTGCACCAAATCTTCGCCATTCCCACGAATCCTTGCCGGAATCAGGGTAAATCGGTAGAAAACCCAAGACGTCGGGGCTGAAGCCACCGACCTACAAGACCCTTGTAGGTCGGTGGCTTCAGCCCCGACATGGCTTCTTCGATGACTGCGGTTCAGGCCTTGAAAGCCACCACTTTCTGGGTTTGCTCGCCCAGACCGTCGATGCCCAAGCGCATCACATCACCGCGCTTCAAGAACACTGGGGCAGGCTTGCCGTCTACCTTGACACCCATGCCCACACCGGGTGGTGTGCCTGTGGTGATGATGTCGCCAGGCTCCAGGGTCATGAACTGGCTCACGTAGCTGACCAGCTTGGCCACGCCAAAAATCATGGTCTTGGTGTTGCCGGTTTGAAAACGCACGCCGTTCACGTCCAGCCACATGCCCAGGGCTTGTGGGTTGGGCACTTCGTCGCGGGTCACCAGCCAGGGGCCTACGGGGCCGAAGGTGTCGCAACCCTTGCCCTTGTCCCAGGTGGCACCGCGCTCGAGTTGGTATTCGCGCTCGCTCACGTCGTTGATCACGCAGTAACCGGCCACATGGTTGAGCGCGTCTTTTTGCGTGACATAACGGGTGCGGGTGCCGATGACGATGCCCAACTCGACCTCCCAGTCGGTTTTCTTGGAGCCTTTGGGCAACATGACGTCATCGTCTGCGCCCTGGATACAAGAGATCGCCTTGGTGAACACGATGGGTTCTTTGGGAATGGGCATGCCCGACTCGGCCGCGTGGTCGGCGTAGTTCAGACCAATGGCGATGAACTTGCTGGTGTACGAGATGGGTGTGCCGAAACGCTTTTTGCCGCGCACAAGAGGCAGCTTGTCGGTCTTGACCTTGGCCAGTTTGGCCAAGGCCTTGTCGTTCAAAAGATCAGGGGCGATGTCCTTGACCACGCCACTGAGGTCGCGCAAACGGCCATCGGCGTCAATCAGGCCTGGTTTTTCTTTGCCGGGTTGGCCATAGCGAACGAGTTTCATAAAACCTCTCTGTGTGAAAAAAATCAATAGGTGGAACGACCACCGGACAGATCAAAGACCGCGCCGGTGGAAAAGGAACACTCTTCGGTGCTGAGCCAAGTCACCATGGCGGCGACTTCTTCGGGTTGGCCAAATCGGGCCATCGGGATTTTAGAGAGCATGAACTGGATGTGCTCGGGCGTCATTTGATCAAAGATCGCCGTCTTCACAGCCGCCGGGGTGACACAGTTCACGCGCACACCCGTGTCGGCCAGCTCTTTGCCCAGCGATTTGGTCAGAGCAATCACCGCCGCTTTGCTCGCACTGTATGCGCTGGCGTTGGGGTTGCCGTCCTTGCCCGCGACCGAGGCGATGTTGACGATGCGCCCGTAATTGCGCGCCTTCATGTGGGCGCTGAGTTCGCGGCAGCAATGGAACAGACCGTGCACGTTCACATCGAACACCTGCTTCCAGGCGTCGACCGGGTAATCCCACACTTTGACGTTGGGGCCCGTGATGCCCGCGCTGTTGACCAGCACATCCACCCCCGCCAAGGCCGTGGTTTGCGCGGTGGCCTGCACCACCGAAGCGTGGTCGGCCACATCGACCTGCACGGTGTTGACCACCGAGCCCAACTGGCCTTGGCGCAGTTGCTCGGCGGCTTGGGCCATGCCTGCGGCATCGCGGTCCCAGATCGTGACGCGTGCGCCCGAGGCCAGCATGCGCTGCGCAATGGCAAAACCCAGGCCAGTGGCCGCACCGGTGATGACCGCGTGGCGGCCTTTCATGTCGAGCAAATTCATACGGTCTTTCTAAGGTTCAGGCCCAGCAAGCCTGAATGAATGACAAAGTCGCTGGATGTCTTTTTGCAGAAGCTTGCCCTGTTGGCGATAAAGCTCTTGCGAACCGCAAGAAATCGCTTGCAGGGCCAGCTCCTACAAAGGTGATTTCCTGCAAGGTCCTCAAATGGTCATGCCACCGTCCACCATGTAGGCATTGCCCGTGGCGAAGATGGATTCGTCGGAAGCGAGGAAAGTGACGATGGGCGCGATCTCGGCCGCTTGCGCCAAACGCCCCATGGGCTGGCGGTTGATGAAGTCTTGCCTGGCCTGCACCGGGTCGGCATAGCTGTTGATGCGGTCTTGCAGAGAAGGCGTGTCCACGGTGCCGGGGCAAATGGCATTGCAGCGGATGCCCTGTCGCACATAGTCAGCCGCCACGCTTTTGGTCAGGCCAATCACCGCCGCCTTGCTGGTGCCGTAAATGAAGCGGTTGGGCAAGCCGCGCACGCTGGAGCACACGCTGGCCATGTTGATGATGCTGCCGCCGCGACCGGTTTGTGCAAACTGCGCCACCATTTTGGGAATGACCGCCTGGATCATCCAGAACTGCGAACGCACATTCAAATTGAAGGCGAAATCCCAATCCTCGTCGGTGGCCAATTCAATGCTGCCGTTGTGCACAAAGCCAGCGCAGTTGAAGACGATGTCGATGCGAGGCAAGCTGGCCACTTGCGCGGCAATGGCTGCTTTGTCCAGTACATTGAGCACGGCGGTGTGCACATTGGCCACGCCCTCGTAGCTCTTGAGCAATTCGGCGTTCACATCGGTGGCGTACACGGTGGCACCTTCAGCCGCCATGGCCAGCGCCGCAGCTTGGCCAATGCCTTGGCCAGCAGCGGTGACCAGCGCGATTTTTCCTTTGAGTCTCATGGTGCTTTGATCTCCAGTTGCGTGGTTTGTCTTGCGGTGATGGCAGCCCAGTCCCAGGCAATGCCCAGGCCGGGGGCGTCAGGTGGGATGGCATAGCCGTCCTGCACCTTCATGCGCGAAGTGGTGATGTCGTCAAGCTGCGGGATGTATTCCACCCATGTGGCGTTGGGCACAGCTGCGCACAGGCTCACATGCAACTCCATCAAAAAGTGCGGGCACACCGCCACGTCAAAGGTTTCGGCCAGGTGCGCGGTTTTGATCCAGGGCGTGATGCCGCCAATGCGCGCCACATCGGGCTGCACGATGGAACATGCGCCCTGCTCCAAATACTCACGGAACTGCATCGGGTGGTACATGGACTCGCCCACCGCCACGGGAATCGTGGTGTGCTCACGCAACTGGCGGTGGCCAGACACATCTTCGGCAGGCAGGGGCTCTTCCATCCACGCCAAGCCCAGCCCGTCAAAAGCCCGCGCCCGGCGCACGGCCTCGGCGCGGTTGAAGCCTTGGTTCGCATCGGTCATCAAGTCAAAGCCCGGGCCCACCGCATCGCGCACGGCAGAAAGGCGCGCCACGTCTTCGCTCACATGGGGTCTGCCGATCTTGATCTTCGCGCCTTTGAAGCCTTGGGCTTGGGCCTCAAGCGTCTGGTCCACCAGCGCCTCGGGCGACAAATGCAGCCAGCCGCCTTCGGTGGTGTAGAGCGGCACACGCGCTTGCGCACCGCCCAGCAACTGCCACAGCGGCAGGCCCTGGCTTTGGGCACGCCAGTCCCACAAAGCCGTGTCCACACAGGCCAGCGCCAGGCTGGTCATGGCCCCGACAGCGGTGGCATGGGTGTGAAAAAACAAATCCTTCCAAATCGCCTCGACCATGACCGGATCGCGGCCGATCAGGCGCGGTGCCAGGTGGTCCTTGAGCAATGCGATGACCGAAGAGCCGCCCGTGCCGATGGTGTAGGCATAACCCGTAGCGTTCAGGCCATCGCTGCAGTGCAGCGTGAGCAAAATCGTTTCTTGCGTCACAAAGGACTGGATGGCGTCGGTGCGCAAAACCTTGGGCGGCAAGTTCACTTGCCGAAGGCTCACGCGGTCAATGGTGACGGAGGTCATATGGGGCGAACGCGCTGGGCAAAACGGTCAATGGGAATAGAAGAAGGAATAAGAAGGGAACGAATAAGAAGGTCGCATCGCATGCGGGACTCAGCCCCGACGGCACGTCATTTTTGCAAGACATACCCTACGGGTTTGTGCGGAGTTGCGTGGCTGATTCAGCATGTGATGATTGTGCAATTGGTCTGACCACTTGTCCAATTCACGTTATCCCTGATACCTTTATGCCCTTGCAAACTGTCGCTCCCCATCGACTTTACCGCCAGATTGCCGAGCAGCTTCGGCAACTGATGGCGTCGGGTGAATTTGCACCGGGATCACGCTTGCCAGCCGAGCGCGATCTGGCGCTGCAGTTGGGCGTGAGCCGCCCTTCTGTGCGCGAAGCGCTGATTGCACTGGAAGTGGAAGGCATGATCGAAGTGCGAACAGGCTCGGGCATTTATGTGAAACACGCCGTGCCTAGCACCGGGCTGCGCATGGCCGTGCTGAGTGCAGAACTCGAAGCAGACACCCCGGCCAACTGGGGTCCGCTGGAGGTGATGAGTGCCCGCATTTTGGTAGAGGCCGAGGTGGCCGCGTTGGCCGCTGCAAACGCCCAAAAATCACACATCAAAGCCATTCAGACCGGACTGAAACAAATGCAGCGCGAAGCTGCGCGCGACGAAGTGCCCCGCCAAGGCGACGAAGCCTTTCACCAGGCCATCGCACAGGCTTGCGGCAACAGTGTCTTGCTCGACACGGTGCAGCGCTACTGGCAAGCGCGCAATGGCCCCTTGTTTGAACGTTTGGGCGACTACTTTGAACGTCCTGAGTCTTGGCAAGCCGCCATTGCCGAACACCAGGCGGTGATGCGCGCCATCGAAGTGCACGACAGCAGCGCCGCGCGCAAGGCCATGCAAAAACACCTGAAACAAGCCCATAAAAGATACAGCGCGAGCTGGCGCCGCGCACCCGCCCGTTAGGGTGGTTTTTCTGTTCCCGCGTCAGCAAACTTCAAACCCCAACGAGGAGACAACGATGAGCAAACGATTCACCCTGAAAACTCTGGCCGCCGTCGGCGCAATGGCCATGGGCACGCTGCTGGTCAGCACCGGCGCCCTGGCCCAGCAAAAACTGAAATGGGCCCACGTCTACGAGACCTCCGAGCCCTTCCACACCGAGTCGGTGTGGGCCGCCGAAGAAATCAAAAAACGCAGCAACGGCAAGTTCGACATCCAGGTCTTTCCGGCCTCCACATTGGGCAAGGAAACCGACATCAACCAGGGCCTGACCCTGGGCACAGTGGACATGATCATCAGCGGCCCCTCATTTGCAGCCCGCACTTACCCCCGTTTTGGCATTGCCTATTACCCCTTCATCTTCCGCGACGGCGACCACCTGATTGCCTACTCCAAGAGCCCCGTGTTCCAGGAAATGGTCAAGGAGTTCCGCGAGAAGACAGGCATCCAGGTGACGGCTTACACCTACTACGGTGCGCGCCACACCACGGCCCAAAAAGCCTTCACCAACTGCGCGGGCATGAAGGGCATCAAGATCCGTGTGCCCGATGTGCCGGCCTACCGCGCCACACCTGAAGCTTGCGGTGCCAACCCCACGCCCATTGCTTTTGCCGAGGTGTATCTGGCCCTGCAAAACGGCACCGTTGAAGCCCAAGAGAACCCCTTGACCACGATCGAAGCCAAGAAGTTCTTTGAAGTGCAAAAGGCCATCATGCTCACAGGCCACATCGTCGACGGCCTGACCACCCAGATTGCCCCGCATGTCTGGAACAAGCTGAGCGATGCCGAAAAGAAAATCTTCACCGATGTGACCCAGGAAGCCGCTGTGCGCGCATCGGCCAAAGTCAAGACACGCGAAGCCGAGTTGGTGGACGAGTTCAAGAAAAAAGGCCTGCAAGTGGTGCAGGTGGACCGCAAGTCTTTCCAGGATGCTGTCCTGAAAAACAAGCCCCTGACCGGCATGGGCTTCACACAGTCTGACTTCGACAAGATCCAGGCGGCCAAGTAAGGCGCTCACGCGTCAGGTGATGTGCTGATCGCACAAGCCTGATGCTTTGGCTAACCCCTACAGACCGAACTCACCGAGTTCGGTCTGTACATCCGGCCAATTTTTAGCTCCCAAGGACACCCAATGAGCAATCTCCCCGACCTCGACGCCATGCCCAAAGTCATGGGCGACGATGGCCAATTTCACGCGACCGATGACGAGGTCGATTTGTCGGGCACACCCATCGAAGCCTGGGTGGCCCTGGCCTTCTTCTGGGCCTTGGGCCTGACGGTTTTTTACCAATTTTTCACGCGCTATGTGCTAAACAACTCGGCCTCTTGGACCGAAGAAATTGCGCGCTATTTGCTCATTGCCACCGTCTTCACGGGGGCCACGATCGGTGTGGCCAAAAACAACCACATCCAGGTGGATTTTTTCTTTCGCTTCATGCCCAACTGGATGGGTCGCGCCATGGGCACGGTGGTCGATGTGGTGCGCATCGCCTTCTTTGCGGCCGCCACCTTCCTCACCGGCCAGATGATGGAAAAACTGGGCAGCTACAAGATGACCATCATCGACTTGCCCATGAACCTGGTTTATGGCGTGGTGATGGCCGGTTTTGCCGCCATGTGCTTGCGCTCCATTTGGGTTGCCAAGGTGCATTGGCAACGCGGCTACACCGTGCTGCAACGCCCCGAATCCGAAATGACCGATCGCTGAAATCGCTCCTCCTGAAAGTTTTCCCATGTTGAAAATCATTTTTCTCTTTCTCATGAGTGGCGGTATCCCGGTGGCCATTGCCATGGCGGGCGCGTCTTTGATTTACATCTTGTTCACCCAAAGCTCGCCGCCCTTTGTGGTCATCCACCGCATGGTCTCGGGCATTGACAGCTTCCCCTTGTTGGCCGTGCCCTTCTTCATTCTGGCGGGCAACCTGATGAACAACGCGGGCATCACCAACCGCATCTACAACTACGCACTGGCCTTGGTGGGCTGGCTCAAAGGCGGTTTGGGTCACGTCAACGTGGTGGGCTCGGTGGTGTTTGCGGGCATGAGCGGCACGGCCATTGCCGACGCGGCAGGCTTGGGCACCATCGAGATCAAGGCCATGAAAGACCATGGCTACAGCACCGAATTTGCCGTGGGCGTCACCGCCGCTTCGGCCACACTGGGCCCCATCATTCCACCCAGCTTGCCCTTTGTGATCTACGGCATGATGGCCAACGTCTCGGTGGGTGCGCTGTTCCTCGCGGGCATCTTGCCCGGCATCTTGATGGCGCTTCTGATGATGCTGACGGTGGCGTACTTCGCACACAAAAACGGCTGGGGTGCCGACGTCAAATTCGAATGGCCCAAGGTCATCAAGGCCTTGGCAGAAACTGCTGTGGTGGTGGGCTGGCCCTTGGCCATTTGGTGGCTGGTCGCGACCATGGGCACACCCCCTCAACTCACGGTGTTGGTGGCCCTGATTGTTTTGTTCGCCGCCGACAAGTTCTTCAACTTTCAGGCCGTGTTGCCCATCATGACCCCCGTGATCCTGATTGGCGGCATGACCACTGGCGTGTTCACCCCCACCGAAGGCGCGATTGCGGCTTGTGTCTGGGCGATTGCACTGGGCTTCTTTTGGTACCGCACGCTCAACTTCAAGATGTTCGTGAAGATCTGCCTGGACACGGTGGAAACCACTGCCACCGTGTTGTTCATCGTGGCCGCTGCCAGCATTTTTGGCTGGATGCTGACTGCCACAGGCGTGACCACCGCCATCTCTGCTTGGGTATTGGGCTTCACCCAAGAGCCTTGGGTGTTCTTGCTGCTGGCCAATGCACTCATGTTGTTTGTCGGCTGCTTCCTGGAGCCCACCGCCGCCATCACCATCTTGGTGCCCATCCTGGTGCCGATTTGCCAGCAACTGGGCATAGACCTGGTGCACTTCGGTTTGATCATGGTGCTCAACCTCATGATCGGTTTGCTGCACCCGCCCATGGGCATGGTGCTGTTCGTGCTGGCCCGCGTGGCCAAGCTCAGTGTGGAGCGCACCACCATGGCCATCTTGCCCTGGCTGTTCCCCTTGCTGGGCAGCCTGGCGGTCATCACCTACATGCCCAGCCTGGTTCTGTGGTTGCCCAAGCAATTTTATTGATCCCTCGGGGCTGATGTCCGGCCCCGTTTTTGAACGACGCTCAACATGTCCAATCTCTTCATCCGCCTGCACCCGTCTGACGACGTGGTCATCGCCCGCACCCAACTCATGAGCGGCAGCAACGTAGACGGCATAGCCGTGCGCGGCCTGATTCCGCCGGGCCACAAAATCGCCACACGCGCCATTGCCGTGGGCGATCCGGTGCGCCGTTACAACCAGATCATTGGCTTTGCACACCAGCCCATTGCGCCGGGCGAGCATGTGCACACGCACAACCTGAACATGGGTGCCGAAAAAGGCAACTTCGAGCGCGACTACGCCATTGGCCAAGACGTCAAGCCCGAACCCGCACGCAAACAGGCGACCTTCATGGGCTACAAGCGCGCAGATGGCCGCGTGGCGACCCGCAACTACATCGGCGTGCTCTCCAGCGTGAACTGCTCGGCCACCGCCGCTCGCGCCATTGCTGACCATTTTTCCAAACGCAGCAACCCCGCGGCGCTGGCCAACTTTCCGAACGTAGATGGCGTGGTGGCGCTCACCCACGGCACCGGTTGCGGCATGGACACCGAAGGCATGGGAATGCAGTTGCTCGAGCGCACGCTGGCCGGTTATGCCACACACGCCAACTTCTGGGGCGTGGTTGTGGTGGGTCTGGGATGCGAGTCCAACCAACTGGGCACTTGGCTGGCACACAGCAGCCTGCGCGTGGGCGAGACGCTCAAGGTCTTCAACATCCAGGACTCAGGCGGCACGCGCCTCACGGTCGAAAAAGGCATTGCCTTGATCGAAGAGATGCTGCCCCGCGCCAACGCCACCACCCGCGAGCCCTGCAGTGCCGAGCACATCACCATCGGTCTGCAGTGCGGCGGCTCCGACGGCTATTCCGGCATCAGCGCCAACCCGGCTTTAGGTGCTGCGGTGGACTTGCTGGTGCAGCACGGCGGCACCGCGATCCTGAGCGAAACGCCCGAGATTTATGGTGCCGAGCATTTGCTCACGCGCCGCGCTGTGAAGCCTGAGGTGGCGCACAAACTGATCGAGCGCATCAAATGGTGGGAAAACTACACCGCCATCAATGGCGGCGAGATGAACAACAACCCATCGCCGGGCAACAAGGCGGGTGGCCTGACCACCATCCTTGAAAAGTCGCTGGGTGCGGTGGCCAAAGGCGGCACCAGCAACCTGCAGGCTGTGTACGAATATGCCGAACCCGTCACAGCCAAAGGCTTTGTCTACATGGACACCCCCGGGTACGACCCGGTGAGCGCCACAGGCCAAGTGGCGGGTGGGGCCAACCTGATTTGCTTTACCACTGGGCGCGGCAGCGCATATGGCTGCGCGCCGTCGCCCAGCCTCAAGTTCTCGACCAACACGGCCCTGTGGAAAAAGCAGGAAGAGGACATGGACCTGAACTGCGGCGAGATTGTGGACGGCGGCGTGAGCATCGCCGAGATGGGCCAGCGCATCTTTGAAATGATCTTGGCGGCTGCTTCGGGCGAGCCCACCAAGAGCGAACGCCACGGCTACGGGCAAAACGAATTTGTGCCATGGCAAGTCGGCGCGGTGATGTGAACCCTGTTGTGACCCGCTTCTCGACATCGGGCAGGCTGCCGGACTGTTGTAGGTCGGCACCTTCAGGTCCGACATTTGTCCGCCTCGGCACAGGCCTCATGTCGGGGCTGAAGCCACCGACATGCCCAAACAATCGGTGCAAACCGTTCTGATGATTTTTTGACAGACGATAAGACCTTTATGAGCCACACCATTTCTGCCAACGACCTGCGTTCCAAAGTCGCCAGCATCATCGAGCAAGCGGGCAGCGCCCCCACCGAGGCCGCGCAGGTGGCCGACAACTTGGTCATGGCCAACCTGAGCGGGCACGACTCGCACGGCGTGGGCATGGTGCCGCGCTATGTCGATGCCGTGCTCGAAGGTGGCCTGTCGCCCAACACGGGCGTCAAGGTCCTGCTGGACACCGGGCCACTTTTGAACCTGGACGGCCAGCGCGGCTACGGCCAAATCACGGGCGTGCAAGCCATGCAGATGGGCATTGAACGCGCCAAGCAGCACGGCGTGTGCACCGTTGCGCTGAGCCGCTCGCACCACCTGGGCCGCATCGGCCACTTTGCCGAAATGGCCGTGGCACAGGGTCTGGTGTCGGTGCATTTTGTGAACGTGCTCTCACGCCCCGTGGTCGCACCCTTTGGCGGTGGCGACGGCCGCTTTGGCACCAACCCCTGCTGCATCGGCGTGCCCATGGGCAGCCGTGCCCCCTTTGTGCTGGACTTTGCCACCAGCCGCGTGGCCCAAGGCAAGATGCGCGTGGCCCACAACAAGGGCGAACAGGTCCCACCCGGTTATTTGATCGACGAACACGGCCACCCCACCACCGACCCCGGCGTGGTGGTGGTGCCCCAGTCCAACGGATTGTTTGGCGCACTCATGACCTTTGGCGACCACAAAGGCTTTGGCATGGCCGTGGCCTGCGAATTGCTGGGCGGTGCGCTGACCGGCGGTGGCACCTGGCACCGCGAAGCGGATAACCAACGCGCCGTGCTCAACAGCATGCTGACGATGCTGATCGACCCGGTGCGCTTGGGCACACAAGCCATGTTCGAACAAGAGTCCCTGGCTTTTGCCGACTGGCTGCGTCAAAGCCCCGATGCACCCGGCAGCGATGGTGTGCGCATGGCGGGCGAGCCCGAACGCGCTGCACGCACTGAACGGGAGCAATCGGGCATCTGGATCGACGACGCCACCTGGGCTGAGATCGAAGCGTCTGAACAGAAACTCCAAGCAAGATCCGCGACTTGAAGTTGAATCGTTTTTTTGCAGCCACCCGCCCTGCTGGCGATAAGGACACTTGCGGACTGCAGGGTTTTCGCTTGCAGGACCCGCCTGAGACCCCGTCATTGCGAGCGAAGCGCGGCAATCCAATCTCCTACAGCGATTCAATGCGGCTCCGCTCTTAGTTTTGACTCACCTTCTTTAAAAGCACATGCACCATGCCACTGTCTGCCCTTTCCCTGTCATCGCTGCCATCCAACGTAAAAGTCCCCAGCTATGACCGCACAGCCCACGCCCCCGGCGTGGTGCACTTGGGGCTGGGTGCTTTTCACCGCGCCCACCAAGCCATGGTGTTTGACCAGCTGCTGACCGGTGGCGACACGCGCTGGGGCATCCACGGCGTGGGCATGACGCGGCCCGACTTGGTGAACCAGCTGCGTGCGCAAGACGGCCTGTACGCCGTACGTGTGGCCTATGGCATGGGTGTGAAGTGGCAAGTGCCCGGAGCGCTCTGGCGTACCAGCGTCGCCACCACCGAGCGTGATGACGTGGTGCAGGCCATCGCTGCACACAGCACCCGATGGGTCACGCTCACCTTGACAGAAAAAGGCTACACGCCCGCTTTAGGCCAGCTGCTGCTCGAAGGCTTGCGCCTGCGCCAGCAAAGCGGCTTGACCGGCATCACCGTGGCCTCGTGTGACAACCTGCAAGGCAATGGCCACAAGCTGCAGGCCTTGGTCAAGGCCAACGCTACAGCGCAAGACGGCGAGCTGCTGCGCTGGCTGGACACGCAGTGCGCCTTTCCGTGCAGCATGGTCGACCGCATCGTGCCCGCTGCCACCCCCGAAGTGATGGCCGCCGCGCAAGAGGCGCTGGGCGTGCAGGACCCGTGCGCTCTGAGCACCGAAGGCTTTTGGGAATGGGTGATCGAAGACCATTTTGCCGACCCACAAGATGCCGCCCTGCTGCAAAGCGCAGGCGTGCGCGTGACCGGCGATGTGCACAGCTACGAAGAAGCCAAGCTGCGCATGCTCAACGGCAGCCACTCGGCCATGGCGCTCATGGGGGCCATCACCGGCAGGCCCTTCATTGCCAGCTGCATTAGCGAGGCACACATCCGCACCTTCGTGCACCAACTCATGAGCCAAGAAGTCGCGCCGCATCTGAGCCGCAGCGATTGGGCCGAATACCGTGATGCGCTGATCGCGCGCTTTGGCAACCCCTATTTGAAGCACAGCGTGCACCAGATCGCCACCGACAGCTCGCAAAAAATTCCGCAACGCTGGCCGCCCTCGGTGCTCGGGCAAATCGCACAAGACGCGTCGTTTGAACACCACGCGCTGGCTGCGGCCGTGTTCGTGCGCTACTCGCTGGGCGTTGACGAGCAAGGCCAAGCCTACACACTGAACGACCCACAAGCAGGCAGCCTGATGGCACTGGGCGCAGCCCAGCGCACCGAACCTGCTGCCTGCGTACGCGCCCTGCTGGCCCGTGAAGATCTGTGGGGCAGCGTCCTGTCCCAACACCCAGCCTGGATCGCCCGCGTCACGCACTGGCACCAGCAAGTTTTGCAACACGGCGTGGACGCCGCAGTCCAGCAACTGTTGAGTACAGCCGCATGACAAATGCCGCATCGCATCAAAACCCTGACACGGGTTCCCGTAGGTCGGCAGCTTCAGCTCCGACATTTGCCCGCTCCGGCAAAAGCCTCATGTCTAGGCGGAAGCCCCCGACCACCCAAACACACCGCCCCCGTAGGTCAGTAGCTTCAGCTCCGACACTTGTCCGCATCGGCGCAAGCCGCATGTCGGGGCTAAAGCCGCCGACCTACAAGATCCAGTCTGACGCCATTGCATGACACCGCAACCATTCGCGCAAACAAAGCCATGAAAATCACCGCCGCCCGCGTCATCGTCTGCAGCCCCGGCCGCAACTTCGTCACCCTCAAAATCGAAACCGACCAAGGCGTGTATGGCGTGGGCGACGCCACGCTCAACGGCCGCGAACTGG
>NZ_LFYT02000044.1 GCF_001270065.2 Limnohabitans planktonicus II-D5 | reverse complement strand
AGCCATGTATTCGTAGGTCGGTGGTCGAAGACCCCGACATGGGGCTGGTGAAGCCTGCCAAAGTTGAATCAGGGTCAGCGCCCAAGCCTGCAAACGTCGGACTCTGCGAGTGCCGACCTACGGGAGCCATGTATTCGCAGGTCGGTGGTCGAAGACCCCGACATGGGTCTGTTGAAACGCGCAAAAGTTGAATCAGGTTCAGCGCCCAAGCCAGCAAGCGTCTGACTCTGCGAGTGCCGACCTACAAGAGCCATGTATTCGTAGGTCGGTGGTCGAAGACCCCGACATGGGGCTGGCGAAACCCGCAAATGTTGAATCAGGTTCAGCGCCCGAGCCCGCAAGCGTCGGACTCTGCGAGTGCCGACCTACAGGAGCCATGCATTCGCAGGTCGGCGGTCGAAGACCCCGACATGGGGCTGGTGAGGCCCGCAAAAGTTGAATCAGAATCAGGACCCAAGCACGCCAACGTCGGACTCTTCGAGTGCCGACCTACGGGAGCCATGTATTCGCAGGTCGGTGGTCGAAGACTCCGACATGGGGCGGGTGAAGCCGACAGATCAATAAATTTCACGGCGGCTGTCTCAATTTTCACAGCCCAATGGCCTGTCGGCGGCTAGGATGGCCGTTGATTTGGACAACTGACAACCCATTCGGAGACTGCCCCATGCCCGTGATCACCAACATCGAAGACCTGCGCGTTCTGGCCGAAAAGCGCGTGCCGCGTATGTTTTACGACTACGCCGACAGTGGCTCCTGGACCGAGGGCACCTACCGCGCCAACGAGACGGACTTCCACAAAATCAAGCTGCGCCAGCGCGTGGCGGTGAACATGGAAAACCGCACCACCGCCACGAAGATGGTTGGCATCGACACCAAGATGCCCGTTTGTATTGCCCCGGTGGGTCTCACGGGCATGCAGCATGCCGACGGCGAAATGCACGCGGCCATGGCGGCCAAGAAGTTCGGCATTCCCTTCACGCTGTCGACCATGAGCATCTGCTCGATTGAAGACATTGCGGCCCACACCCAAGCGCCTTTTTGGTTTCAGCTCTACATGATGCGCGACCGCGAGGCCATGGCCCGCATGATCGACCGCTGCAAAGCTGCCAATGTGAGCGCCATGGTGCTCACGCTCGACCTGCAGGTGATTGGCCAGCGCCACAAAGACCTCAAAAACGGCTTGACCGCGCCCCCCCGCCCGACCATTGCCAACATCATCAACCTGATGACCAAACCGCGCTGGTGCCTGGGCATGGCCGGGACCAAGCGCCACACCTTTGGCAACCTGGTGGGCCACGTCAAGGCCGTGAGCAACATGAAGTCGCTGGCCTCGTGGACCAACGAACAGTTTGACCCGACGCTCAACTGGGAAGACATCGCTTGGGTCAAGAAGCAATGGGGCGGCAAGCTGATCCTGAAGGGCATCATGGACGTGGAAGACGCCAAACTGGCCGTGGCCAGCGGTGCCGACGCGATTGTGGTCAGCAACCACGGCGGCCGCCAGCTCGACGGCGCACCCAGCTCCATCGAAGCCTTGCCCGCCATCGTGGCCGCTGTGGGCGACCAAATCGAAGTCTGGATGGACGGCGGCATCCGCTCAGGCCAGGACGTGCTCAAGGCCTGGGCGCTGGGTGCCAAGGGCACGATGATCGGCCGCGCCATGGTCTATGGCCTGGGCGCCATGGGCGAAGAAGGCGTGACCAAAGCCCTGCAAATCATCCACAAAGAACTGGACGTGACCATGGCCTTTTGCGGCCACACCAACATCCAGAACGTGGACACCAACATCTTGCTGCCCGGCACTTTTCCGACGGCATAAAAACCGCGCCGGGCCCCTCACGCCACATGAGAGGCCCGGCGCTGGCGCTATGCTTCAAGGGTGACCGAATCCGCCCCTTTGACCTCCCTGCCCCGCCGTATCGCCCACCTCGACATGGACGCGTTTTACGCGTCCTGCGAGCTGCTGCGCTACCCGCAGCTCAAGGGCATGCCGGTCGTCATTGGTGGCGGCAGGCGCAAAGAAGACGATTTGCTGGGCAAGCTGCAAGCGGCCTACCCCGAAGGCGAGTGGACCGAGGACACCTTTGCCGAGCGACTGGACCGCATCCCGGTCGACTTCTTCCCTCGCTTGAATGGCTACACCGGGCGCGGCGTCATCACCACCGCCACCTATGCGGCCAGGCAGTTTGGCGTGGGCTCGGCCATGGGTTTGATGAAAGCCGCCAAGCTCTGCCCGCAAGCCATCATGCTGCCCGTGGACTTTGAGCGTTACCGGCACTTCTCGCGCACCTTCAAAAGCATCATCACCGACATCGCCCCCGTCATGCAGGACCGAGGGGTGGACGAGGTCTACATCGACTTCACCGACGTGCCCGGCGGCCAACGCGAAGGCGGACGCGTGCTGGCGCGGCTGATCCAGAAAAGCATTTTTGAGGCCACGGGCCTCACCTGCTCGGTGGGCGTAGCACCCAACAAGCTGATCGCCAAGATGGCCAGCGAGTTCAATAAACCCAACGGCATCTCGATCGTGCACGAGGCCGACCTGCAAACCCTGATCTGGCCCCTGGCTTGCCGCAAGATCAACGGCGTAGGCCCCAAGGCCGATGAAAAGCTCAAAGGCTTTGGCATCCACACCATCGGCGACTTGGCCGCACGCGAACAGCACTGGTTGATTGAAAACTTTGGCAAAAGCTACGGCGCTTGGCTGTTTGATGCGGCTTGGGGCCGCGACGACCGCCCGGTCGAGACCGAGAGCGAACCCGTCAGCATGAGCCGCGAAACCACGTTCGAGCGCGACCTGCACGCCGTGCGCGACCGCGCCGAGTTGGGCGCGGTCTTCACCCGCCTGTGCGAACAAGTGGCGGCCGACTTGCAGCGCAAAGGCTACGAAGGCAAAACCATCGGCATCAAGCTGCGCTATGACAACTTCCAGGCCGTGACGCGGGACCAAAGCCTGAGCGACTACACGGCAGACGCCAAACGCATCCGGCAAGTGGCAGGCCAATGCCTCAAACGCGTGGACCTGTCGCGACGGTTACGGCTGCTGGGGGTGCGGGTGGGCTCGCTGGTCAAGGCGGGAGCAGCGCCTGATTCGGTGAATCACCCCATGAAGGCCGAAGAGCCGGGCCATGAATGGCAAACGCAGCTTCTGTTCACAGACGACTGAGTATCACGGTGCATCTCAGTGGCTGTGCAATTTCTCTTGCAGCCAGACCTTGATGAGCGACTGATAAGGCACATCCCTGGCGTTGGCCGCCACCTTGATGCTGTCGAGCAAATGCTGGGGCAGACGCAATGAAATGGTCTTGGTGGTGGGTTTCAAGTTGGGCATCTTGACCTTTTGCGCCTTTGTCCAGTCCACATGCACAGTGGAGTCGTGCCCGTTTGGTTCAGATTCCCAATAAGCGCGCTCCTGCGCCTCTGTTTTGAATTTGGGAATCGGTTGTTTAGCTGTCTGCTTGCTCATAAATACTGCGCTCCTTTCTGTGCATGTCCCGCGCTGAAATCTCGCGAATCAATTCGCCCGATCGGCGCAGAGTGAAGGTGACAATTCACATTTTGCTTGATGTCTGAACCGAGACACAACTGCCCCAGTCAAGCGGCTACATTGCTTGGAATAGGAGTTTCCCCCATGAACGATCTGAAATGCTTTTCCCTGACGACTGAAGGCCACGTTGCCCATTTGGTAATGAACCGCCCCGAGGCGATGAACACCATGCACCCCACCTTTTGGCGCGAGCTGCACGAGGTGCTGACCGATATCCACAAGGCAGGCACCGCCCGGGCGCTGGTGATCTCGAGCACGGGCAAACATTTCAGCGCGGGCATGGACCTGCAGACCTTTGGCAGTGCCATCAGCATGGACGACAGCAGCGCCGAAGGCCGCTCGGCCGTGTACGACCTGCTGACCGACATGCAGCACACCTTCACCCTGCTCGAAGAACTGCGCATCCCCGTCATTGCCGCCATCCACGGCGGCTGCATTGGCGGCGCGGTGGACATGGTCACCGCCTGCTGCATGCGCTATGCCTCGGCCGATGCGTTCTTTTGCATCCAGGAAATCAACATCGGCATGGTGGCCGACGTGGGCACCCTGCAGCGCCTGCCCAAGCTGCTGCCCATGGCGCTGGTCAAAGAACTGGCCTACACGGGCCGACGCCTGAGCGCCGACAAAGCGCTGGCCCACGGCCTGGTCAACGAGGTGCTGCCCACCCACGAAGCCACCGTGGCCGCTGCCCTGCAAGCGGCCAAAGAAATCGCCAGCAAACCGCCCGTGGCCATCTGGGGCACCAAGCAAGTGCTGCACTACGCCCGCGACCACAGCACCGAAGACAGTCTGCGCCACATGGGCTGGCTGCAAGGCGCGATCTGGAGCAACGCCAATGTGCGCGAAGCCATCAGCGCCATGCAACAAAAACGCGAGGCGAACTTTGCGCCACTGCCAGCGCTCAAGGGGTTTCGGGAGTTTGGCTGAGGCAATTTGGGCCACCACACGAGAACACCACCCGCCATGTCAATGACCATTGCACCCGACGATCCCGCTCGGCCAGATGTGTATGCGCTGCTCGATGAGCACTTGCGCCACATGCATGAACTTTCACCGCCTGAAAGCGTGCATGCACTCGATGTGGACCAACTCAAACGCCCCGAAATCACCTTCTGGTCAGCTCGCGATGGCGATCAGCTTTTGGGATGTGGTGCCCTCAAGGAACTGTCCCTTGATCATGGCGAGATCAAATCCATGCGAACCCCAACCGTCAACCGGCGACAGGGCGCGGGTCGTGCCATTCTGAATCACATCATCAGCGAAGCCATCGCGCGTGGCTACCAACGACTGAGCCTGGAAACCGGGCCAGCCAGCACGTTTGCGCCAGCGCACCAACTGTATGAAAGCGCCGGATTCCGGCCCTGCGGCCCCTTTGGCGACTACCAGCTTGACCCTCATAGCGTCTTCATGACCATGGACCTCACAACTCATACGTCAGCTTGACTTCACGCCACTGACGCCCGCGTTAAGGCTCTGAAAAAAAACTCACACACAGGGAAGCGACAAACAACATGGCCAACTACACCGCCGAAATACTTTGGGCTCGGTCTGATCAGAAGTTCACCGACAACCGCTACAGCCGCCAGCACATCCTGCGCTTCGACAGCGGCATTGAAATTGCGGGTTCTTCATCCCCTCACGTTGTTCCACTGCCCTATTCCGTGGTCGATGCGGTAGATCCCGAAGAGGCCTTCGTCGCTTCACTGTCCAGCTGCCACATGCTTTGGTTTTTATCCTTTGCAGTCAAACATGGTTTTGTGGTCGACACCTACCATGACGCAGCAGAGGGCGTGATGGGCAAAAACGCAGAAGGCAAGCTCATGATGACCACCGTCACGCTCCGCCCCGAGGTCAAGTTTTCTGGGGACAAGATACCGACCCAGGCTCAGCTGAATGAGATGCACCACTTGGCCCACGACGAATGTTTTATCGCCAACTCTGTCAAGACAGACGTGCGTTGCGAGCCGAGGCAAGTGGCTCATTAAAGGCGAGGCACCCGTTCTGAGGGGGAAATTTCAGCCTGAGCTGCACGGGTCCAAGTTCAACTCGGCGTCGCGAACACGGGCGCAAAGCCCCCACCATCGCTGCGAAAGTTGGTGGTCTGGCCATCGTACAAGCGGGCTGCGAAGAGTTGCACTTGGCCGTCATACGCATAGGCCCGAATGTCCGCCTTCAGCGTCTTGCGCTCATCGTTGACCTTGACGACCCTCTGGCTGGGCGGGATCAAGGCCTGCGCGACATAAGGCAATTGACTGATTTGAGCCCAGGTTTTGGTGGTCAGCTTGTCGCCCCGGTAGGCGGCTTTGGAGCCAAAACCCGTGAGAGGCTTGAAGAAATAGTGTTTGCGCTCGGCCCACAGCTGGTCTGCATTTTCTGGTGTCAGTAACCGCGTCTGCGGCACCACGTTCGCCAGCACTGCTTGAGTGTGCGCAGACCAGCCCATCTCAGAGCCCAAAGCCGCATCGCTGAGCGCTGCCAGATGCCGCTTGTTGGCATGCAGGGCATGCGTTTCGGGGTTGGGGGTAAACACGCACGCCCCCGACACCCAGGCTTGGCGCAAGGCGGCATGTGCCGGATCGCTCAGGTCAAAGTCCGTCAAGCGCAGATAAACCATGTCAATGCGTTGACCCTGGTGCTGCAGTTGGCCGTTGACCCAGGTCAGCGCCTGAGGGGCAGCGATCACGACCTCCAAACCACCCCGACGCAACAGATCCTGGAACAGCAGAAATTCCGGGTACAGGTACTGGCTTTCTGGCGCTTCATCCACGATGGCCAGAGTGCGCTTGGGTCCGGTCTGGGGCACAAACGGCTCAACTGGGCGTTGCAATGCCCACTCCTGCGCGAACATGTCCAGCCACTTCGACTCCAGTTGGCTCACATCGGTCGCGGTACGCAACCAATCTAGGGCTGCATCGCAGCAAGCGTGCTGCGCCCGCGTGAGCGCCAAGTTGAGCATGGCACCCCCCGCATTGGTGTTGATCTCGATCAGCTTGGGACCAGACTCGGTCAAGTGAAAGTCATAGCCCATGAACACGCCTCGGGGCACTTGGGGCAGACCGTACGGCTGGGGTGCTTGCACATGGTCACGCCAGGCGGTAGAAGTCATCGCCTCGTGCAACACCCGCACGGCCTCATGCATGGCCATCAGCTGTGTCTGACTGACAAAAAGACCCGTAGCAGAAAACAGGTGGGAATGACTGTCTTGCAAGTGCGGCCACCAGTCTGAAAGGACAGAATCAGCCTGCAACGCTTTTTTTAAAGCATCCACATCGGGTGAAAAGCAGAAACAATCTTGGTTCAGATAATCAGACAGGCGGTTCATGGGTACCTATTCAAAAATTCAACTATCTTGGCATTTTTAAAAAATACTTTTAAAAACCCACCCCAAACCCGCCAGGAAGAGACCATGGCAAGTTACTCATTGAAGTCCGCTGGCTTCTGAAACAGAAACCGCTGTGTCACAGCAGCGGGGCCCCAGGGCGTCGCTTGGCTTGCCCGCGTGGCGCAACGATCAAGTCAGTGCGGATCTGCTCAGACAGCAGCAGTTCTTTTAAGGAAGGCCGCGCAGCCGACTGCAACCGCCGCCACTCTTGAACAGACACCAACACGGCGGTTTCGGTACCGCGCCGCGTGACCATTTGCGGTCCTTCGAGCAGGCAAGCATCCAAAAATTCACCGAACCGCGCTTTCGCGTCTTGTACTGGCCATGACTGCATCTCGCATCCCCTTCAACTCGTCATCTGTCTAATCTGACCGCAATTGCCGCGTCTGTCAAACCGTATGCCACCGCCACGGAATTGGGTAGCTTGATCATTTAAATACACCAAAAGTTTATTTTTTGCCGGATGATTACCCTTGGGAAAACATCATCAAAAATTGCGGCATAATTTCGTCAACAACTAACCCTAGCTCTTAGCGTGGCATGACCATCTGGGGCACGGGGGAAAAAGCCGGCGAAAGCCGGTTTTTTCGTTTCAGGGGGTCCTTTTGCTTCGCACCCGCGTTTACATCGACGGCTACAACTTCTATTACGGCTGCCTGAAGGGCACAAGCCACAAATGGCTGGACCTGGTGAAATTGTTCAAATCCAAGGTGCTTCCATCCATCACAGCGCAATCAAACGGCGTGCAATTGGGGCTTGACCTTGAAAATCTGAGCATCAAGTATTTCACCGCCGAAATTCTGGAAAAAGTAGCCCAAGACCCTGACAGTCGCACCAGCCAAAGAAGCTACTTGGGGGCTCTCGCCAAGCACTCCCAAGGTTCACTGGAAATCATCAAAGGCAACTATGCCTTGAACGAGGCCCACGCCAAACGCGTCGACCCTCAAAACCCAGAGCGATGGCCGCGAGACTGTCAAAAAGTGACCATTTGGAAAGTTGAAGAAAAAAAGAGCGATGTCAGCCTGGCATTGCACGCCTTCAAGGATGCAATCCTGGGCGAAATTGACCATGCCGTGATCGTCACCAATGACACCGACATCCAGCCTGCGCTGGAGATGATCAACACGTTAACCCCCGTGAAAATTGGACTTGTGGTCCCAACTCGTCATCACCAACGCATCCCCAATCAGGAATTGAACGACCAAGCCCTGTGGGTCCGAAGCCACATCACCGAAGATGAGTTGGCCAGCAGCGAGCTGCCACGCGTCATCCCCGCCAGACGCCCCTACACCAAGCCCATCTCTTGGTATCCGCGTCCTGATCTCATCGCGCAGGCGCTGCAAATCAGCAACGACAATGGCATGAAGTCGAGCGATGTTTACAAGTGGCTACAGCAACCCAATGCCTACTGGGGCAACGCACTCCCCCTGGACATGCTCAGTAACGAAAAAGAAGGCCAGAAAGTTCTGGACTTCATGACCCACTGGCATACCAGCAGATCAACATCCTCTGACCCATCAACCTCATGAAAATCTTCCACAACACCCACCACGCCCAACACGCAGGCCGCCAGGAAATGTTCCGGGGCCGCTTGGTCGATTGCCACGAAGTGCCTGACCGTTTGCGATATGTGCTCGATGAACTGCAGCGCCGCCCTGTGGGGCAGTTGCTGACGCCCGATGCCGCGGCGGATGTGAACGCCGCCATGGCCCGCGTACATGCGCCGGACTATTTGGCATTTCTGGCTCGGGCGTGGAACGACTGGGTGGCGCTGGACCCGACCAATGCCGAGCGCGACGCCCTGCCCTCGGTCTGGCCGCTGGCGTCAAAGCACGCCTTTCGCACCGATGCGCCGCCGCTCAACTTTGCGGCGCGGCTGGGGCAGTATGCGTTTGACTCGGGCACGCCTTTGACGGCGGGCAGCTGGGCCGCCGCCCGCGAAGGCGCGGCCTGCGCATTGGCGGCCGCGCAAGCGGTGCTGGCGGGCGATCGCTTTGCCTTGGCGCTGACCCGCCCACCGGGCCACCATGCAGGCCCCAACTACTTGGGTGGTTATTGCTTCATCAACAACGCCGCAGTGGCCGCGCAAGCCCTGCGCGACGGCGGGCTGCAGCGCGTGGCCGTGCTCGATGTGGACTACCACCACGGCAACGGCACACAAACCATCTTTTACGAGCGCAACGATGTGTTCACCGCGTCCATCCACGGCGATCCACGCACCGAATACCCGTTCTTTTTGGGGCATGCGGATGAGCGCGGCGCGGGGGCTGGCGAGGGCTACAACCTGAACCTGCCGCTGCCGCGTGGCACCGGGTTTGAAGTCTGGTGGGCCGCGCTGCAAAACGCCATGCAAGCCGTGAGCGACTTTGCGCCGCAAGCGCTGGTGGTGCCGCTGGGGCTGGACACGTTTGAGGGCGATCCGATCTCGGGATTCAAATTGCGCAGTGCCGATTACCTGAAGCTGGGGCAAGCCATTGCGCAGTTGGGCTTGCCGACGGTGCTGACGTTTGAAGGCGGGTACGCGGTGGCCGAGGTGGGGGTGAACACGGTGAACGTGCTGGAGGGTTTGCGCGGCTGACAGGCTTGGCAATAGTGGTTCACCAGCGCCACGTCGGAGCTGAAGCTCCGACCTACGGAGCGCGTCTCTCGTAGGTCGGCGGCTTCAGCCCCGACATGGACTTGCGCCAAATCGAATGAACTTCGGAGCTGAAGCTCCGACCTACGGAGAGCGTGTCTTGTAGGTCGGCGGCATCAGCCCCGACATGGACCTGCGCCATATCGGATCAATGTCGGAGCTGAAGCTCCGACCTACGGGGAGCGTCTCTTGTAGGTCGGCGGCTTTAGCCCCGACATGGACCTGCGCCAAATCGGATCGATGTCGGAGCTGAAGCTCCGACCTACAGGGAGCGTCTCTTGTAGGTCGGCGGCTTTAGCCCCGACATGGACTTGCGCCAAATCGGATCGATGTCGGAGCTGAAGCTCCGACCTACGGGGAGCGTCTCTCGTAGGTCGGAGGCTTTAGCCCCGACAAACCTGCGCATGTCGGACCTGAAGGTGCCGACCTACAAATAAGACTAATCACCCCTGAATGCTGCGCCAGCGCTCCATCTCTGCAGGGCGCAGGCCATAGCGGGCCAACACGCCTTCGTGCAAACGGCGCAGCTCTTGCATGACCAAGGCCCGCACATTTTCACGATCTGGCCCGGGCGCGGCCAGGGCCACTTGTGTGGCCACCAGCGCCAGCGGGTCTTGCTCGGGGTTTTGCACCACGGCTTTGACGATGTGGCGAATCGCGTCGCGGTAAGTCAGGCGCAGCACATCGGGCTCGACCACGCTGGACTTGGCCGTCAGGTACTCCTTGGTCGAGCGCTCATAGGCCCACATGAACAAGTCGCGCAGCAGCTCAACGCGCCTCATCTCGTACACACCCAGCACCGAAGCGGTGTACCAGTCCTGCGACACGCCCAAAAACGTGAGTGGGCACAGGTTGGCCCGCAGCAGCGGCCAGTTGGCCAGCAGGCGCGACGTGCGCTTGTTGCAGTCGGCAAATGGCTGCAAATACGGCAAGTGCACCATGGCAAAAAACGACTGCTCAAACGGGTCTTCGATGGCGTTGAATTTGGCCAGCGCTTCATCCAGCAAAGTGCCAATGAGCGACTGGCCCGACGGCGGCTGGTAAACGCTTTGCCCGATCTGCACTGGATGCAGCCGCAAGCGGCCTTCGTCCTCGGGGCTTTCGAGCAGGTTTTCTGACAAGGCGCTGTGCAGGTTCATCAGCAAATAGCGACTGAACTGCGGCGCGGCCACGTTGTCCATGAGCAACTCGATAGCGGCTTTGTGGTTCAGGATCATCTGCGTCTCGGTCACGCCGTGGCCTTGCGCCTGTTGGCCGTGGGCGATCAGGGCGCGGGTGTCCAGGCGCGTGTAGGTGTTGCCCTCCAGGTGGCTGGACGCCCAAGACAAGTCGATCAGCAAACGGTCGAGCACGGCACGGCCATAAGTGCCCGCCGGTTGCGGCCCCGGCCCGGTGCGGCCCATGCGGTGCAGCTGCGCCCGCACAGGCTGGGGCAGATAAAACGTGACGTTGGGCTGATAGGCCTGCAAAAACTCAGACTGGTAACCCACGGCTTGGCGCGTGGTCCAGGGCTGGGCCAGATAGGCCCGGATGTCTTTGCTGTCGGGCGAGAGCGGCCACTGGCCCGTGGAGAGTTCTTCTTCGGCCTGCCAAGTGGATGACTCTGACAAACCCACTGAAGTGGGCAAAGCGTAAGCCAAAACTTTTGGCGCGATTTCAGAATTAGCCACATAACGGGTAGCACGAGCTTTGCCGATTGGCGCGATTTTTCCTTCTGCCACCCACTTTGCCAAAGCTCTTTGCAAGCTGCGGCGTGGCACATCGGGCCATTTTTCAGTGGCCTCTGCAAGCGAAAAGCCATCTGATTGGGCCTGAATGGCGGTCAAGAGTTGGGCGTTGAAGTCTGGCATGATTGGCGCAATTATAAATAATCGCGCCAATTTGGTAAATCAGGACGTGAGGCGCTGATTGATCCGGCCCAGAGACGGGTTCAATAGACAACGCCCTTGTAGGTCGGTGGCTTCAGCCCCGACATGGAGCCTGCGCCGAAGCCTGCAATGTCGGGGCTGAAGCCACCGACCTACGGATTGACGGTACAAAAACTTCAACACTTGTCACCCACCCGGCCCAAGCTGGGCAGCAAGGTTGCAGCACCAGAATTACCTTCAATTATCCAAAGATAGATAAAATATCTTTTTCCAGATAAAAATGGGTAATCACATGATCGCATTCCACCGTACCGCCTTGGCCCAGCAGCTGGTCCAGGCTTTGCAAGGGCGTTCTTTGATGGGCGATGCCCACAACGGTCTGTTTCTGGCTGCGCCCCGGCGAACCGGCAAAAGTACTTTTTTGCAGGGTGATCTGGCCCCCGCCCTGCAGCAGGACGGCGTTGAGGTGGTCTATGTGGACTTGTGGGCCGATACCCGCCGTGACCCCGGCACGCTGATCGCCGAAGCCATTGCCCAAGCTTTGCAATCGCACTTGGGCCTGGTGGCTCGAACCGCTAAAAAGGTCGGGGTGAAAAGCGTGAAGGTCGCGGGCGCATTGGACATCGACACCAGCAAAATCGGCCAAATTGACGGCCTGACCCTGGTGGACGCGCTGCGCAGCTTGCAACAAGCAGCAGACCGACCCGTGGCGCTGATCATTGACGAAGCCCAACACGCGCTGACCAGCGAGGCAGGCGAAGTGGCCATGACCGCCCTGAAATCGGCTCGCGACCAAATGAACAAGCCCGGCCAAGTGAAGCTGATGCTGGTCATGTCTGGCTCTGACCGCGACAAACTCTTGCGCTTGGTGGTCAACGCAGGGGCACCTTTTTACGGCTCGCAAATTCAGGCGCTGCCGCCGCTGGACACCGATTTCATCGCACATGTGGCCGAGCTGGTTGAAGCCCAGCGACCAGACCTGGTGCCCGTGGATCGGGCCGGACTGCAGCTGGCATTTGCCGCTTTCGGGCATCGGCCGCAGTTCTTCATGGCGGCGATGGGCGCGGTGCTCAGCCCGTTGTCGGGCGGCAGTGGGCGGTTTGAGCCCGCGCTGCAACAAGCGGCGCAAGACCAGCAAGCACAAGACGAAGCGCAGATGGAATCGGACTACCTTGGCCTCAAGCCCACCGAGCAGGCGGTGCTGTGGCGCATGCTGGACCAAGGGCCACGTTTTCGGCCCTATGACGCCGAAGCGCTGCGCTTTTACCGTGAAAAGCTGGGGAGACCCATCAGCGTACAGCAGGCGCAAAAAGCCTTGGAATCCCTTCGGCAGCGCACACCCGCCTTGGTGTGGAAATCGGCACGCGGCGAATACGCGGTCGAAGACGCCGCGATGCACCGCTGGTTTCAAGTGCGGCTGGAAGGTGGCAAGTGGCCACCGGCCACCGAGCAAGGCGACCTGCCCTTCGACGACGAATGAAACCATTCGGCCTTCAAAAGTCAGCCAAGTCAGTCAGCCACCGACCTCACCAACTCAAAAATTCAAGGGCTGCCGAAGCCATAGCGTGCAAAGACGGCCTGTGCGCTGGGCGCCAGCAGGGCGTCGGCAAAGGCCTGTGCAGCGGGGTGGGCACCACGGCGCACGGTGAGGCCATAGTCCGCAAAGACCTGCAACTGCGGCGGCACGGCCACGATCTTCAAGCGCGGCACCTCTTGTTGTGCTGCCACCGCATTCGTGCAATAGGTCAGAAAAATGTCGGCTTGCCCCTGGTCCATGACCCAAGCGTAGGCACCGCGACCTGCCGGTGGTTTGGGCGAACTGGGGCCGCCGGTCAACTGCAAAGCCTTGCGATCCAGCGTGGCGTAAGCGCCTGTGCTCACCGCATCGGCTTTGCGAAACAGTGCCCAAGCATAGTCACCCGCCGGATCGGCCTTGGGCGTGCTGGTGCCCAAGCGGATGGCTGGATCGAGCAAAGCACCGAGTAAACGCTCAGGCGTCAAATTGAGATGGGACTGGGTGAGCGCACAAAGTTGATTGCGCACAAACACGCGTGGCGGGCTCCAACTGCCGGCGTCAGCCAGCCTCTGAGGATGGCCCATGTCGGCCGAGGCAAAAACCTGGGCCGCTTCCCCCTTCTCGATGCGCTCGCGAAGCAGCCCAGAAGCTGCAAAAGACAAGGACAGTTTTTGACCGGTTCGCGCTTCATGCGCTCTTGCAATGTCGGTCATCGCTTCACGCAAACTGCCAGCCGCGACCACGGCAATGGGGTCAGCACTCAAAGGCGTTTGGGGCATGGCGCAGGCCGTGAGCAAACTTGTTGCCAGCAAAGCAGGGGTTGTGAGTCGCATGGTGATGTTGAGGGCTCGGTCAGTGACAAGGGGAAGAGACAAATGCTAACCAGCCCCAAGGCGCGTGCCATACGTGAAGACACGGTATGAAATGCTTTGCATAGATCCAGGCGGTGCGCCCCGCCCATTCAGCCGCCATTGACCCGACACCCCCCCCCGCCATAGACCCACAAGTTACACCCCCAGCGTTACTACAAGCAAAAAATCAAATACTTTCAGTTACGATCCAAGCTCACTTTATGAGCACCAAATGGGTCTTAATTGGAACGAAATCAAATCCAGGGCATTGCTTTTCAGCAAAACCTGGGCCGACGCCTGCAACGAAGACAGCCAGGCCAAGCCCTTTTGGATCGATTTCTTTGAAATCTTTGGCATCACCAACAAACGCGTCGCCACCTTTGAGCTGAACGTCAAAAAGCTGGGCGGCGCACAAGGCTTTGTGGACCTGTTTTGGCCCGGCGTGCTGTTGGTGGAGCACAAGTCGCGCGGCAAAAGCCTGGACGACGCGGTGGACCAGGCCATTGGCTACCTGCATAACCTGCCCGAGCGCGACCTGCCCCAGCTGGTGGTGGTGTGCGACTTTGCCCGCTTTCGGGTGCGGCGGCTGGCCACGGGCGAAACGGCCGAGTTTGAACTCAAGCACCTGCACAAACACGTCAAGCTCTTTGGCCTGCTGGCGGGCTACAAGGTGCAAGACATTCGTTCGGAAGACCCGGTCAACATCAAGGCCGCCGAACGCATGGGCCGCCTGCACGACGCCCTGAAAGCCAGCGGCTACAGCGGCCACGCGCTCGAGGTGCTGCTGGTGCGCCTGTTGTTTTGTTTGTTTGCCGACGACACGGGCATTTTTCAGCCCGCGCAATCGTTCAGGGACTTTGTGGAAGAACGCACCGCCCCCGACGGCTCGGACCTGGGGCCGCGCCTGGGGCAACTGTTTCAGGTGCTCAACACGCACGAGAACCAACGCAGCAAAAACATCGACGAACAGCTGGGCCAGTTTGCGTACATCAACGGCCGCCTGTTTGAAGAAACCCTGCCCATGGCCGACTTCAGCACCGCCATGCGCGAAGCCCTGCTGGACGCCTGTGCCTTGGACTGGTCGGCCATCAGCCCGGCGATTTTTGGCAGCCTGTTCCAAAGCATCATGGACGAGAAAGCCCGCCGCAACCTGGGCGCGCACTACACGTCTGAGGCCAACATCCTCAAGCTGATCAAGCCCCTGTTTCTGGACGAACTGCACGCCGAATTTGAGCGCGTCAAAGGCCACCGCAACAAGCTGTTTGAGTTTCACAAAAAGCTGCGCCAGCTGACGTTTTTTGACCCGGCCTGCGGGTGCGGCAACTTCTTGGTCATCAGCTACCGCGAACTGCGCGAGCTGGAGCTGAAGGTGCTGCGGGCCGACCACGAACTGAGCGCCCATAAAGGCCAACTGACGGTGGACGTGCATGGCCTGATCGGCGTGAACGTGGACCAGTTCTTTGGCATCGAGATCGAAGAGTTTCCGGCACAAATTGCCCAAGTGGCCCTGTGGCTGGTGGACCACCAAATGAACCTGCGCGTGAGCGTGGAGTTTGGCCTGTACTTTGCCCGCATCCCGCTCAAAAGCTCACCGCAAATACGCCACGCCAACGCGCTGCGGCTGGACTGGAACGACGTGCTGCCTGAGGAGCGGTGCAGCTATGTGTTGGGCAATCCGCCGTTCATTGGCAAGAAAGAACAAACACCACATCAAAAAGCTGACTTTGAACCCGTGATGAATCGCATCAAAGGGTTTGGCGTTTTGGATTTTGTGGCGGCTTGGTACGTCAAAGCCGCCGACTACATGCGCAGCGCTGTTAACGAAGCCGCCCCTCGCGTGGCTTTCGTCTCGACCAACAGCATCACCCAAGGTGAACAAGTGGGCGTGCTGTGGGCATGGATGTTGGCTCAAGGCATTCATATTCAGTTTGCGCACCGCACTTTTTCGTGGTCCAACGAAGCCAAAGGAAATGCTGCTGTGCATTGCGTGATCGTTGGTTTTGGCTTGAACGACCGCAACGACAAAACTATTTTTGAATACGCGGACATCAAAGGCGAGCCGCTGGCTGTTCCTGCTAAAAACATCAATCCGTATTTGGTTGACTTCGCAGATCTACTGCTAGAACGTCGCTCGAAGCCTATTTGTAAAGTGCCGCCTTTGGTTGAAGGCATCACACCTCTTGACAACGGAATACTGGCTTTCACAAATGAAGAGCGCCTAGCCTTTATTCAAAAAGAACCACGCGCTGAAAAATGGATCAGACGATGGCTCACTGGTAATGACTTAATCAACGGAGAAACTAACTACTGTTTGTGGCTATCAGAAGCAACCGCAACAGAGTTACGCGCCATGCCGCATGTCATGGAAAAAATTGCTCAAGTCAAACACTTCCGTGAAAACAGCAAGTCATCGCAAAAGTTTGCGGTAACGCCATGGCTTTTCCGTGAAACGACCATTCCAGACAAGTACATCTTGATTCCCAAAACAAGCTCTGAACGTAGGCGCATCTTTCCACTTGGGTTTGTTGAAAATGCAGTGGCTACAAACTCGGCGCTGTATATGAACGGTGGCGGTCTTTATGAATTTGGAATCATTTGCAGCGCTATGCATAACTCATGGCTTCGTCTGCTTGGTGGCCGTCTAAAAAGCGATATCCGGTACTCCAAAGATATTGTTTACAACAACTACCCTTGGCCCGGCTTCGCTGGCGAGCCACTCAGCGACAAACACCGCACCGCCATCGAACAAGCCGCCCAATGCGTGCTCGACGCCCGCGCCCAATTTGCAGACGCGTCACTGGCCGACCTCCACGACCCGCTGACCATGCCCCCGGCCCTGCTCAAGGCCCACCAAAAACTAGACACCGCCGTAGACACCGCCTACCAACCCAGCGGCGGCAAAAAGTCATACGCCTCCGACGCCGAACGCGTGGCCTTCCTCTTCGAGCTGTACCAACGGATTACCAGCTTGCTGCCAGCGCCACGTGGAAAAAGTCACAACGAGGTAAGGACGCATGACGTCAAATAATTCTTTACCAGACAGTTGCCTTAAAAAAATGAGGACTCATTATGAGTAATAAATTAGATAACAATTTTGAAATGGAGACCGTAAAACTACTACCAGAGCGCGAGAGAGTTATCTACGAAAACCTCAGTGCGGACGAACTCAGTATTGCCGCCGAATTAATGCAATCTGCATTTCAGGATCTTCTACGGGATGACAGCAGTCTTGCTGAAGTATTCGAAAAATTTAATGTCGCCAAAGCCAAAGTTGCTATTTTTGGAGGCTGGGCCAGAGATCGATTAATTGAATATATTCATAAAACAGAGATGCACTCACGCGATATCGACTTTGTTATCGACAGCGATTTACCCATCGAACATTTTTTTCCTAAGGAAGCAGAAAAGAATCCTTTTGGTGGTGTTGGAATCATTGGTACCAAAATTCCGTTCGAAGCTTGGAATCTTAAAAACACATTTCTTTTTAAATTTGAAAATCAGAACGGCTCTTTCGATCAACTTCCACCAACAGCCGACTACGACATAAATGCCATATTATTTTTTCCTTACCAACAGAATGAAAAAGCATTGTTGATTGATGCAGGTGCAGGGCATGCAATCAAACACAGGAAAATTGACTTCATGGCCGACATTGTTGCTCAACCAACGATTCAAGCTGCGCGCGCGGTGATCCTAGCGACAAAGCTCGGCTTAGAACCCTCTATGGCCGTGTGTGACTTCGTTCAAGACGTCTGTGAAGACCGACAAATTGCTCGAACTGTTGAAAAGGCACTTGAGCGCTATTGCCCCACAGAATTCACGAAAGGAGCTCGCGATCTACTCGACCTGATCCGCCGTGGTAGAGCAGGTGGAAGACCAAAATCAGAATTCTTTGGGCACTGTTGGGGAGTGTTCGAAGGCGGCGGTGTTCGCGCAGCAGCCCATGCAGGTGCATACGCAGCAGCTAAGCGTGCCGGTATAACTTTTGGCAGAGTTGCGGGAACATCTGCTGGCTCCATTGTGGGGGCTCTTGTAGCAGCTGGTGCTACTCCAAGCTACCTAAGAAAAAATCTTCAAGAATTAGATTTTCTTACGTTACTTGAAAAACCAAAAAATCAGAATATATTTTTTGCGAAGCGGCTACCATTTTTGGCCAAATTAATCGGCATGTTAACTCCGGGAAAACTCCGTTCACTTGTCGACATTGCCAAATATGGTGGATTACATGACTCCACAAAGTTAGGAGATTGGATCGAAAATCGCCTAATAGAACTAGTACGCCTCGATGGCAAGGCGAATAAAGGACCAGTTCTTTTTTCCGAATTACCGATACCATTTCATGTCGTTGCCACCGACTTTTCCACAGGGAAGCCTAAGATCTGGTCTCCCGAAACAACAAGTGACGAGAGTGTTTCATTGGCAGTAAGGCACTCATGCACTATTCCACTTTTTTTTCAGCCCGCCCCCTCTGGTGCATCGATTTTCTTCGACGGTGGTGTCGTATCTAATCTGCCTGCATATATCCTGAACAATCGGCGAGGCAACATGGCTGAACGAGATATTTCTCCAAGAATTTTGGCGTTCCGCTTGCTCGCAGAAGACAAGGGAGCAACACCAGTTCAGGATCTTATTGACTTTTGCAAACGTCTTTCTGCAACAGTAATTGATAGCGCTTCCGAGATACAGCTTCAGTTACAAACCAACGTGTACCCGATAGATATACATACCGGTGCAATTGACTCAACTGATTTTGAAAAATTAGACGAAAAGAACAAACGATTCCTCTATGGGCGTGGCGTACGAGACGTGAGAAATTTCGTCGCAAACGAACGCTTAAATCTATCGCGTAAAGATACTGTCACGCAAGTTTTTCAAGGGTTTGACGAAAAAATGTTGCTACTGGTTCGCCAGATACCATCATGCCAAAAATCGTTTTTAGCGATGGGCTCTGATACCTATTGGCTGGACCATGTTTTCCCAAGTTTATTACTTCTTGCTAGGCGGGGAATTCCTGTAAGTATCGTTGTGCCTAAAGTGAATTCAACGAAAATTGATAGTGACGAAAAGCGCCGCAGGCAATTATTAGCACTTTTAGGTGCTACCGTTATTGAGACAGACGAAGAACTTGCTTTTGAAGGATTCGTATTTGACTTGGGATCGCCTCGTGCCTGCACAATCCTTGCCTATCATTCATCAGATGAATCCCAACGGAATCACCGGTACAAAAACGAGAAAATTCGATTATATACAACAGACAGTGATCCAGCCGTACTTGGCATGATGACAGAAAAGACCGCCACTTACACATCGGAAGTAACTAGTAAAAGGCCAAATCTTGACTATCAACCCTGTGACCAGCAGGAATTGATTAATCGTCTTAAGACGATTCCTGCATATGTAAATGCATCGATTATACTGGAGCGTATATCCGTGAACAATAAACTAATCGTAATGCAAAAATTTATTAAGGAATTCAAGGCAATACAAATTAACTTGATGGTGTCAGATCTTATTACTTCTAATCAAAATTTATTTACCCCAATTCAAGTCCAACTTGAGGGAAATGCCTATTCGATAGTGACCCCACCCGTACTTGAACGACATGGAGATTCACTTGTAGTAATTGATGGAAACACACGTTTACATCATTGCTTCGTAAATGGAATCGAAGAAATCGATGCTGTGGTGATTAGTAATGTTAAGGAAGATCTGCCCAGTGATGGAAGATTCAACCTCCGAAGTCTCCGTCTTGTATCCTCCACTGTTTCCATGCCAGACAATTACAAAAATTTGAATGCATCCAAATATAGGCATATCGAACGTGCAGTACATGAACGGTACGATTGATTTAGCATTCCAGCTAAGGCAATTGAACCGCCTCCATACCCTCCACCTCATGCGCCGTGCGGTAGCCCCCCACCCCCTTCACATAAGCCAGTAACTCCCCAATAAACGGATGTCTGCAAAGCGTGGACGAGTCACCCACCAGCAGCAGCTTGCGCCGTGCGCGGGTCATGCCCACGTTCATGCGGCGAATGTCAGACAGGAAGCCGATCTCGCCTTGGGGGTTGCTGCGCGTTAAGGTGATGGCCATGATGTCGCGCTCTTGGCCCTGAAAAAAAATCGACGGTTCCCTCGCAGAGCCTGCGTTGCAGCAGCTGTTCACGCAGCCGTTAAAGGCTCAATGCACGCCACGGCACGCGCCCCCAAAGCACGGGCATTGCGCTAGACCGTTCGCTGAAGTACCGACTGTGCAGGGTTGACAACGCAGACTGCATTCAATCCTTGGCTTGAGCCTAGGCTCAGGTGCCGCGCTCTGCGGCGCTGTCAGCGCACTGCCCATGGGCCAGGCCTCGCCGTCATGGTGTCAACGCCAACAAAAAGGAATTTGCATGCAAGCTCGTCACACCCCACTCAAACTGACCAGCGCCAGCCTGGAGGAACTTGTTGGGTTGCACGCCCGGCCCTGTCTGTCTCTGTACATGGGCACCCACCGCAGTCACCCCGATAACCAGCAAGACCCGATCCGTTTTCGCCATCTGGTTGGCGCACTGAAGACATCCCTGCACCACCAAGCGCCCGATGCACTGCGCGCCCTCATTGCGCCATTTGAGGCCTTGGAAAACGACCACGCGTTTTGGGAGCACACGCTCGACGGGCTGGTGGTGATGGGGGCGACTGATTTTTTCCGCATCTATGTGTTGCCTAGACCGGTGGCCGACTTGGCGGTGGTGGCAGACAGCTTTCACACCCAACCTTTGCGGCAATTTTTGCAATCGGTTGAGCGTTACCAGGTCTTGGCTTTGAGCTTGAACAAGGTGCAACTGTTCGAGGGCAACCGCGACAGCCTGGAGGTTTTGAGCTTGGCGTCAGAGGTCCCACGCTCTTCAAGCGACACGAGCAGCGATCGCCAACAAACGGCGCACAGCTCGGTGTCATCGTACGGTGGCCTGGGCGCTGGCCATTCGGCCATGCACCACGGGCAAGGCGGCAAAAAAGACGGCATGGACAGCGAGGTGGAGCGCTTTTTCCGGGCGGTGGATCGGGCGGTGCAGGCGCATCACTCCGACGTCTCGGGTTTGCCCCTGATGCTGGCAGCTTTGCCTGAACACCACCACCTGTTTCAGGCCATCAGCCACAACCCGCGGCTGATGAAGCAAGGCCTGCTCATCAACCCCGAAAGCCTGAGCCCCACCGAGTTGCAGCAACGCGCCTGGGCCGTGGCCGCCCCGGCACAACAGGCCCAACAAAACGCTTGGTGCGACGAATACGCCGCAGCCAAAGCGAAGGGGCTGGGCAGCGACAACCTGGCCGATGTGGCGCATGCGGCCACAGCCGGGCGCGTAGGCACCATGTTGATCGAAGCCGGTCGCCTGGTCGCCGGACGCATCGATGGCACAACGGGCCGCATCGACTTTTCCGAACTCGGCTACCCCAGGGTCGACGATGTGTTGGACGACCTGGGCACGTTGGTTGAGAAATTAGGCGGCCAAGTGCATGTTCAGGCGGCCGAACGCATGCCCACAACCACGGGTGTTGCGGCGAGTTATCGCCACTGAAGCCGCCAAGCCCCATCCCTGTCATTCGTGGATGAGTTTGCCAATCCGTTCACGGGCCAGCTCAAACTCGGGCGCTTGCGCGTCATAGGCTTGGCGAACGGCGGGGTTAGCCAGCAGTTCGGCTTTCAGGTCTTTCAGGCTTTTCACGTCGATTCCTCCAAGCGTTTCAATGTGGCATAAACCGCGCTTTGTGTCA
Source organism: Limnohabitans planktonicus II-D5 (assembly GCF_001270065.2). Lineage (GTDB taxonomy): Bacteria > Pseudomonadota > Gammaproteobacteria > Burkholderiales > Burkholderiaceae_C > Limnohabitans_A > Limnohabitans_A planktonicus. The sequence goes on along the minus strand of NZ_LFYT02000044.1, from coordinate 3,616 downwards.
TGCACCTCAAGTCCCACTGGCTTTGCCCAACTAGGCATCGTCCTCGGCCCAGCCTTTTATCGCGGGGTAATACCGTGTTGATCGACCATCACCGTACCGGGTGAGCAGCCCAAGCCTTTCCAGATCGATGAGGTCTCGGGCTGCTGTGGGTGTGGAGGTTTGCGCAATCCGCTCGTGCTTGCGCGTGGTCATGCCGCCCTCAAAACCTTTGGGGCCAGCATCCAGCAGCTTCTTCATGGTTTTATGCTGACGCTCATTGAGCGAGACCGATGACATTTGGGCCTGAAACCGAATGCGTTGAATGGCGGAATCGATGGTGCGGTTGGCGAATTCGTTGGCCAGATCAATTTGCACCAGCAACCATTCGACCCATGGCGTCACGTCCATGCTTTTGGAGCGTTGTGCCCGCTCTAGCTCGCGGTAATACTGGTCTTTGCACGACTCGATTTGCCGCGACAGTGTCACGATTCGCCCAGGCTGGCCCATGTCTTGGCCCAGTGCCAGTTGCAAGATGGCCCGGCCTAGGCGCCCGTTGCCATCGTCAAACGGGTGCAGCGTCTCGAACCACAGATGCGAGACTGCGGCACGCACCAAGCCGTCCATGGGCTGCGGCCCGACTTTGGGCTGGGTTTGGTTGAACCAATTCAAAAAAGCGTCCATCTGCTCGGCCAGACCTTCAGCGGGTGGCGCGGCGTAATGCACCTTGCTGTGGCCCACGGCCCCACTGACGATCTCCATGGGCACAGAACGCAGAGCGCCCACATCGATGCGCTGCATGCCCGAAAAACCCGTGGGGAAAAGCGCCCCGTGCCAACTGCACAGCCTCTCCAGCGTCAAGGGTGCATCGGTGTTGAGGGTGGCGTCTTGCAACACATCGATCAGTCCCTCGATGTTGCGCCTGCCTTCGCGCACGGGGGCCCCAGAGGTGTCGAGGCCCAAGCGCCGGGCCACGGAGGAGCGAACACTTTCAGGGTCCAGCTTTTCGCCTTCAATCGCAGAGGTGGTCAATGCCTCTTGCGTCAGCGAGTCGCGGATGTGGGGCTGCAGCCCTTCCAAGCCAATCGCCTCCGCTTTGCCAAGAAGAAATCCTTGGGATGTTCTTGCGGCCGCCAATGGTGCCTGAATTCGCTGCGCGTCGAACGCCAATGCTGGCCACTCTGGCAGCTGCCAAATCCAACGTTGATATGATTTCATGGCTTAATCATATCAATATATGATTTGAATTGAACGGAAATCGTATCGTGCGCGGTGTCAAGATCAAGCAACTTCCCAAAAAACGTATGCCTGTAAAGCGTTGCAGCTGGTCACCACGCAGCCGTCAAAGTTCTGTTCCTCACTCAAAATGGATTTGACTCCATATGTCTTTAAGTCCATAATTTTGCAATGACTTGGACTGTTCTGTTTCACGACGCCTTCGATGCTGAGTTCGAAGCTTTGGTCGAGGAGCTTCAAGACGAACTCTTGGCACATGCCAAGTTGCTGGCGACGTTTGGACCTGATTTGGGGCGACCTACCGTCGATACCCTGAAGGGTTCACGACACAGCAACATGAAGGAGCTTCGGTTTTCCTGGAATGGTCAGGTTTGGCGAGTGGCCTTTGCCTTCGATCCCCGCCGACAAGCCATCTTGCTTGTGGGTGGAGATAAAGGTGGGGCAGATCAGCGCAGGTTTTACAAGCGCTTACTCACGGTGGCCGATGCGCGTTACGACGATCATCAGGGCACTTTGAGTCAATCAACCAAGGAGTCCAAAAATGGCAAGAAAACTCGATGACGTGATGGCTGCGCTGCCCAAAGATCGGAAAAAACGGGTGGAGGATCGGGCCATGGAGTTGGCGACACTCAAAGACCTTCGCCATGCCGCCCAGCAAACACAAGAGCAAATGGCTGCCGCCTTGGGGGTGCGTCAGGACACCATTTCTCGTTTGGAAAAGCGCAGCGACATGCTGCTTTCAACGATGCGCCACTATGTGGAAAGCATGGGCGGCAAGCTGGAACTGGTGGCCAAGTTTCCTGATCGCCCGTCCGTGGTGATCGACCACTTGGGAGGTGAAGTCACCCTCAACAAGCGCGCAGGTGCTGCTCGCCGATCACGGGTTGCGGCCTAGTTGCCAACTGGGGTACAACTTGCACCCCCCTTGCGCTACAAGCCCCTGACGGCAAACAGCGCTCAAGCAGCCACCCATTTATAGATTCGGCCCGATGAAGTCTGAACCGTGTGTTGCCAGTTGGGAGGATTTTGTGGGAGCTTGCCCTGCAAGCGAAAAGTCTGTGATCCACAAGCGTCCAATCGCCAGCAGGGCTGGCTCCTACAAGATGCGAGATTGAAGTCGACCTGCAAACTTCATCGGGCCGGATCAATAGGCCACCTCACGCGCCGTGCGGTAGCCCCCCACCGCCTTCACATAAGCCAACAACTCCCCAAAAAACGGATGCCTGCAAAGCGTGGACGAGTCGCCCACCAACAACAACTTGCGCCGTGCGCGGGTCATGTTACGTTCATGCGGCGGGTGTCAGGCAGAAAGCCGACCTCGGCTGACTTTGACCGAATGACTCGGCTGATGATAAAGTAGGTACGTTTTCATGTATACATATTAAGGAGGGTGCCATGCTCGCTACCGCCAAAGTTTTCACCAACGGCAACAGCCAGGCGATTCGCTTGCCCAAGGCATTTCGTGTGGATGTCGATGAAATGTGGATTGCTCGCAACGAGGTGACGGGAGAGATCACGCTCAAGCCCAAGGACACGGAAACATTGCGCAAGAGACGGCTGGAAGCGCTCATGTCTGCCATTACAGACAACCCCTTGCCCAACGACTTTTTGTCGGATGCCAGCCGGCAAAACAATCCACCCAAAAATCCGTTTGCAGACTGGGATACGCCAACAGCCCCCAAAGCCACAGCAAAAGCCTCCGTTAAACGCGCCGCCAAAACCAAGGTCCGCAAGTGATCAAGTTTTTGGTGGACACCAACATCTTGGGCTACTTTGCACGCAACAGTTCTGCCGCGCTACAAACGCGCATGTTGACGGCGCTCAAAAAGCAGGAGGTCGCCATCTCCGCCATCACCCGCGCCGAAACTCGGTTTGGGCAGGCACTGCTGCAAGCCGAAGACAAACGCCGCCGAACCATTGATTTGCTGCTCAATGAGTTGCCCGTTTTGCCATGGACGCTGGAGGCCGCAGACCGTTATGGAGAAATTGCTGCCCACCTGCAACAAACCGGGCAGCCCATTGGCGACATGGACACCCAAATCGCCGCGCATGCATTAGCGCTGGGCCTGCCCTTGGTGACCCACAACACACGGCACTTCAAGCGGGTGCCGGGCTTGAAGCTTGAAGACTGGATGGCATAAGCCCCGAATGCGCGACCAGCTGCAACAGCTTGCGTCTCAATGCAGAGGGAGGCCAACCCGTGACGGTTTGTCACGGGTTGAAACTGATGGCCCTCTGACATTATTGATTCGGCCCTGTGAAGTTTTCAATGCGCAAAGCTGTTGTAGGTCGGTGGTCGAAGACCCCGACATGGGCCTGTGCCGAAACCAATAACGTCGGACTCTGCGAGTGCCGACCTACGAGATGACATGTCTCACGCATTTCAAACTTCAGCGTGCCGGAT
>NZ_LFYT02000043.1 GCF_001270065.2 Limnohabitans planktonicus II-D5 | reverse complement strand
CTGAACACGGTCAACGCGCTCAAAAACCTCAACTCCTTTGTGCTGTCGCTGCTGTCGGTGGCTGCCTTTGCGGTGGCGGGGGCCATTGTTTGGCCGCAAGCGGTGTGGATGATGGCGCTGGCCACCCTTGGCGGCTGGGCAGGTGCGCGCCTGGCCAAACGCCTGCCGGTGCAATGGGTCAGATGGCTGGTGATCGGCACCGGCCTGGTGATGAGCGCGGTGTTTTTCAGCCGCCTGCCCGCTTGATTCGGCGCCAGACTGTTGATCCGCCACGCTGAAGTTTGAAATGTGTGATAGGTGTCATCTCGTAGGTCGGCACTAACAGAGTCCGACATGATGGGTTTTGGCACAGGCCCCTGTCGGGGTCTTCGACCGCCGACCTACAACATCTTTGAGCATTGAAAACTTCACAGGGCCGAATCAACAGTTGGGCCATCGCTTTCAAGCAAACGCCACAAAAACATCCCTTGGGCGTTGTTGTTGGCGGCTTGAGCCCGACTTGCAACCCTTGTCCCGTGCCAGCTGGCGATCAAGCCTTCTCACAACACTGAGCCACAAACTCAAGTTGCGAACAGTCAGTCGGCCGAGGATGGTGCGGGAGAATGGGCAAACACGGCGGGGTTCCAACCCATATCTTGTGCAAAGCTTTGGGCCAGGCGCTGGTAGCCTGGCACCGTGAAGTGAATCAGGTCGCGGGCCATGAGCGCGGGTGTCTGTTTGGCCCAGCGGTAAGCGCCCCCGGCACCGCCCATGGCGTCGAGCATGCTCCAGTAACGGCAACCGTGCGCTGACGCCACCTGCTGCTGAATCCGGCCAATTTGAGCGTGAACCCGCGTGAAACGCAACAAATCTGCCCCCCCGGCCAGCGTTGCTGAAGCCTTAGCCCCTTTTGCAGGTGTGCTGGCCTGCGCTTTTCCATGGGCGCTGTGTGCACTGGCCGCAGGCACCCGCTTTTGCGAACGCCGCACCAACACGCCCCGGTCGCCCGGTGCCACCAGCACACAAGCGGCCCGAGGAAACTGGCTGCGCCATGCAGCCACCGACGTTTGCAACATCTGGGCATAGGCCGACGCATCAAAGGGCTGCACATTGCCCTCGTTGGTCCCAAACTCCAGCACCACCACGTCATAGGCAGCAGAACCCCACCAGGCGCTCAGGTCATCAGGACGGGCCTGCCGCCAGCCCGCCACGGTGGCACCGGGGTAGCCAAACACATCGAGCTGCAGGCGCGTTTGGGCAGGCAGCGGCCACTCCAGGCCTTGCCACCTGAAAGCCCCCTGCACCAAGCGCACATGCACGGTGGACAAGGGGGCATCGCCCACCAGCTCCAGCACGGCCGGGCCTTCGGCAACTTGCAAGTCGATGCGCTGTTCCGGTCCGTCGTCCACCCGAATGGCCACACTCAAGGGGGCACTGGTTTGCTGATAAAAAAAGCGCACAGACCGCTTGTCAGGCTCGCCCTGCGGGTTTCTCAAGTCCCAGGCCAGCCAGGCGTCTGCTTGCTGGCTGAACAAATTGACCAAGCCCGGCCCGCTAGCAGCTCCGGCGCTGGCCACATGCGCAGGCTCATATTGCCAATGGGGGCTCACACAGCTTTTGCGCAAGGGCAAGCGAACACCCGGACGGTTCATGTTGGCAGGCACGAAGCGGCTGCTGACCTGATCAGCAGGCAATTGCGACAAGCGCACCAGTTCGCTGGTGAAAAACCCGGCCGCCAGATGGCTGTCACCCCAGATGCCCACACGCAAGGCGTCTGCAGGCTGGTCCGGACGCCAAAGACGCGCAGTTGAACGGGTGGCACCCGGAAGACCGACAGGCACATCTGCGTTCAGGCGGAAATCCCGCACCTGGCTTTGCACCGCCTCGTCATCGGGCACTTCGGGCGGATCGGCATCAACCGGCTTGTCTACACGGGGCTTTGGACGTGCGGGGGTGCATTGCAGGTCGGGCGCATGGGCCGAGGTCTGCACACGCAGGCTGGTCAGCGCCGCACGCGACTGAACAGGCGGCATGGACTGTGCCTGTGCCACGGTCATTGCCCAACCCGCCACCAGTAGCCACAGACACAGCAAGACCGCACCACGCCTCAAAAGTGACAGGCGCTTCATGGCTGAATGGCCTGTTCGATGTGATCGAGCAAAGCTTTTTTGATGCGGTTCAAACCAGCAGGCGTCATGTGGATACCGTCTTCGGCACGCAGGTTGAGCGCATGCCCGGCCTCGTCAATGATGAATTTCTGGAAAGGCTCGGAGAGCTTGCCGATCAAGGGCTCAGTGGCCAGATAGTCCATGCCCCAGGTCTTGGCCCGCGCCTGGAAAATCCGGTTTTGCAGCGCAGCACCTTCACGGATGCGCCCTTCGCGCATAGAGGGCAAACCCAGCCAGATCACACGCACTTGCCGCTGCGCAGCCGCCGACAAGATTTCGTCAACCCGCAAGGCGTAGTTGAACGCCCAGCCAGGGGATGGAAAGCCATGACGCTGCCCATCGACCAGCATGTCGGCCGGGTCATTAGGGCCCAGAAACACCACCACAAGGCTCAGGTTGCGGGCTTCGATTTCCTCCTGGATGCGGCCAGGCCAGTCGAAGTATTTGCGCACCGTCAGGCCCGTGCTCTGGCGGCTCAGATCCAGCATGTCCCAATCGGGGTGCTGCGCGGACAAGGCCCGAATCACCAAAGGTGCCACGCCCTGCATCATCGAGTCGCCCGCAAACAGGATGCGCTGCGGCCCGGGCAAGAGTTTCTGTTGCTGCAAACCGGGCACAAACTCGCCAGCAGCCAGCGGCTCTGGCAGCGACGCCAACACAGGGGGCTGTGGTGACTGGTCGACCGCTACAGCGTGTGCAGGCTCGGACCAGCCGCTGGGCGTGGGCCAAGCCAGGCGAAACACGGTCTTGGGCGCGCCCTGGCGCACCTGCGCATCGAGCCAGCGGGAAGGCGCAAACAACATATCTGCCACGGCCTCGGGCAAGGCCGACTCCAGACTCAGGTGGTAACGCCCGCCCAGATAGCGCTCCAGGGATGTCAACCAACAAACACTCACCACAAGGCCCATCAGGGGCAGCATCCAGCTCAATTGGCGCTCAGACAAACGATCAGACATGTCAAAACCGGTAATAAATAAAGCCTGGCACCCCTTCAGGGCCCCAATACAAGACGGCAAACAACACGGCCGACAAGACCAGACACGCGGCCCAGCGGCCCATGCGCTGCAGCAAGCCGGTACACCAAGCTTCCAGCGCCTGCGCCCAAGCGCTCAGGCCCAGCACAGCGCCCGTCAGCAAGATCAAAGGCAGCCAAGGCGCAGGCTGACCTGACCGGGCCAGCACAGCCTGCTGAGGCGGGATCAGCAAGCCCTGCAACATCTGCCCGGCATGCGCCAGCGAGTCGGCCCTGAAAAATACCCAGGCCAGGGTGACAAATGAGAAGGTCACGACCTGCGCCGCAAGGCGTGGCCAGGGCTTCATGCCCAGGCGGCTGGCCAGATTGAGCGCCACCACGCCCAAGCCATGCATCAGGCCCCAGACCACAAACGTCCAATTGGCACCATGCCACAGGCCACTGATGAACATGCCCGCCAGCACGTTCCACTGGGTACGAGCCCAGCCCCGACGGTTGCCACCCAAAGGGATGTAGATGTAGTCGCGGATGAAACTCGACAAGGACACATGCCAGCGCGTCCAGAAATCGGACAAGTTGCGCGCCAGATAAGGCTGACGGAAGTTGACCGGCAAGGTGTAGCCCAACAGCAAGGCCAAGCCGGTCACGATCGAGGTGTAGCCCGCAAAGTCCAGAAAGATCTGCAAGCTGTAGCCCAGCATGGCGGCCAGCAGCGAGGCACTGGTGTGCTGCTCGGGAAACCTGTATGCCGGGTCCACCACTTGCGCCGCCAGCCACGAAGCCAGCACCACCTTTTGCACCAAACCCAAAGCGATCAGGTACAGCGCACGCCAACCCTGTATCGGGCGCCCCACCTGCGCGGCATCCACCTGGGCAAAGAAATGTTCAGCCCGCAAGATCGGCCCGGCAAACAAGGTGGGCCAAAAACTCAAAAACAGCAAAACGTCGGCCAAGGAGCGGGCAGGCAAGGACTGACGCCCTACCGACACCAGATAAGTGATGGCCTGGAAGGTGAAAAAAGACACGCCCACCGGTGCCACCACATCCAGCACCGGCAGCAAGGACTGAAAGCCCGTCCCCTCCAAAAGCGCCTGAAAAGACTCACGCACAAATTCGTAATATTTGAGCGCCACCAAAAAACTGACTGCCAACCACAGGCCCAAGACCAAGGGCCTGTGGCTCGGGCGGGCCAACTGCATCCAGCGGCCCAAGGCCCAGACCACCGTGCTGTAGGCCAGCAGGACCACCGCAAAAAATGGCACCCAGCTCGCGTACAAGGCATAGGCCGACACGATCAACAAGCCGCGCTGCCAGCGCCATTGATCAGCCAAAGCCCAGTAAACAGGGAAAAACAACAGACAGACCAGCGCAAACTCTGGTGAGACAAAACTCATGGGAATCCACTCACTGAAAAGGCACGTTCACGCCAGCCGCCACCTGATCCATACGGGCTTGCTCGGCCAACACCTTGGCCACATAACCGCCGTCTTCAACCACGGCATCGCCCCCCAGGTAAAACCTCAGCCCATCTTCCAGCGAACCGCCCTTGAGCTTGATGACATCCACCAACACCGCCACCCCCACACGCATATTGGTGATGGGGTCAAAAGCGGCCAGCTTGCCACCATAAGCTTCGTAGCGTTTGGCGTGGATACCGGTCATCACCTGCATCAAGCCCTGCGCCCCGGCCTGGCTTTGCACAAAAGGGTGAAAGTTCGACTCAATGGCCATGACGGCCAAAATCAGGTGCGGCTCCAGTTTGGATTTCTTGGACAGGGCATAGGCTTCCGCCACCAAGGCGGCCAGGGGCTCCGGGGCCACCTTGTATTTGCGGGCCAACCACTGCGCCACAGCAGCCTGTTTGGGCGGTAAATCTTGGATATTCACGGCAGTGGCCCGCTCGGCCGTGTTTTCAGGCAACCAGGACACCAACACCTGCCGGTCACGCAACCAATTGAACAACTCCACCTCGGCCACTTGAAGCCAATGCGGCTGAGCCCACAGGGCCATCACGCTCGCCGCCACGGTCAAGCCCACCATGGCCAAACCACTGTGGGTCACAAGGAACAGGCCATGCGTGATGTCACTCAGGAATGTTCGGAAATAGGGGCACCAAGAGCAGTGTTTAAGCATGAATTTTCAAGAATCGTGCATTGTAAATTGTCACAATCGGCACTCACAGGATAATCGGACCATGTCTCATCTACCTCGCGTGGTCGTCGGCTTGTCCGGCGGCGTCGATTCTGCTGTCACCGCTCACCTCCTTAAGCAACAAGGCTATGAGGTGATTGGCATCTTCATGAAAAACTGGGAAGACGACGATGACAGTGAATACTGCTCGTCCAACATTGACTTTGTGGATGCCGCTGCCGTGGCAGATGTGCTGGGCATCGAGATCGAGCATGTCAATTTTGCGGCCGATTACAAAGACCGCGTTTTTTCCGAGTTTGTGCGCGAATACCAAGCTGGGCGTACGCCCAACCCGGACATTCTGTGCAATGCCGAGATCAAGTTCAAGTCGTTCCTCGACCACGCCATGCGCTTGGGGGCCGAGAAAATCGCCACAGGCCACTATGCCCGGGTGCGCCTCAATGAAGCCACAGGCCGCCACGAGCTGCTCAAAGGTCTGGACCCGTCCAAAGACCAAAGTTACTTTTTGCACCGCCTGAACCAGGCGCAGCTGTCCAAAACCTTGTTTCCGGTCGGAGAGTTGCACAAAACCGAGGTGCGCCGCATTGCCGAAGAGATTGGACTGCCCAACGCCAGAAAAAAAGACTCCACCGGCATCTGCTTCATTGGCGAGCGGCCATTCCGCGAATTTTTGAACCGCTACATCTCCAAAGAACCCGGCCCGATCAAGGACCCTTCGGGCCGCACCATTGGCAAACATGTGGGTCTGAGCTTTTACACCCTGGGCCAACGCCAGGGCCTGGGCATTGGCGGCATCAAGGCCAAAGGCGCGCAAAAAGGTGTGGGCGAACACACCCCCTGGTTTGTGGCCCGCAAAGACATCCCCAACAACACCTTGTGGGTGGTGCAAGGCCACGAGCACCCTTGGCTGCTGTCGCCCCAGCTACAAGCCACCGATGTGAGTTGGTGCGCGGGCATGGCCCCTGCACCGGGCGCTTATGCCGCCAAAACGCGCTACCGACAAACCGATGCGCCCTGCAGCCTGCAAGCGCTCAACATGGCCGATGGGTCTGCGGGCTTTGAGCTGACGTTCAGCGATCCCCAATGGGCCGTCACCCCTGGCCAAAGTGCCGTGCTGTACGACGGCGAAGTGTGTTTGGGTGGCGGCGTGATCCAGTCGGCCAGCGCCTGCCCCCAAAGACCAACTGTTGATTCGGCCCTGTGAAGTTTTCAAGGCTCAAAGCTGTTGTAGGCCGGCGGTCAAAGACCCCGACAGGGGCCTGCGACGAAACCCATCCTGTCGGACTCTGCGAGTGCCGACCTGCGCGATGACATGTCTCAAAGGTGTTGTAGGTCGGCGGTCGAAGACCCCGACTTGGGCCTGTGCCGAAACCCATCATGTCGGACTCTGCAAGATGACATTTCTCACCCATTTCAAACTTCAACGTGCCGAATCAATCATTCACTCCCCGCCCAGACCCAGCCGATTGGGCTGGCGCTTTTCAATGGCAAAGCGCAGCAAGGCCGCCGTGCGGAACACACCGTGCGCGAACTTGCCATAGGGCAAGGTCAAGAACAACGCCATCACCGAGCCCAGATGCACCGCCAGCATCAAAGGCATGGCCGCTGTTGGGCCCAGCAGCCACAAGAGCAAACCCGTCACGCTGACCAGGAACAACAAGGCGATGAAACCCCGATCCATCGGCTTTTGCGCCGCATCACCGTGGTCCGGGTGGCGGCGCAGGTTCAAGCGCCACAAACCGGCCGTGCCCACCGCCAGGCTCACCCCGCCAATGACACCGAGCAACTTGGGCAATGTGGTCAGGTCATACGGTGCGGGCCAACCCAGCACATAGTGGTAGAGCGTGGCCACGCTGGTGGCGGCAAAGCACAGCATGAAACCGTAAAACGTCAGGTGGTGAAAACGCCTGCGCTCGTGCGTCCAGGCATCGTCCTCGTTGTGGCAGCCCTCGCCATGGCCGCCATCCAGGTACTTCAGGCGCAAAGCCGCATGCGCGGCCTCGGCAGCGGCGGGTGGTGACAAATTGGCCCCACTGGTGGCGTGCGTCACATCGCGCCAAAAGCGCCGCACGCCCAGGGTCAGCGCCAGCACCGCAAACACAAAGATGGGGGCGAACAAGCTCACCATCAGGTTGTGCGGAAACACCGCGTAAAAACCACCCGCCACCGGGCTTGACCACAGCGTACCTTGGCGCAGCATGGCCAGCGCCAAAAACAGCGCCAATCCCAACGCCAAAGCCACACACAAGGTCATGCCGTTGCGTTGGTACAAGCTGCCCAAAGCAGGTGGCCAAGCGTAATCGGCATAGGTCTGGCCACGCACCTGGGCCATGGCCTTGGGCACATTGATGGCGAAGTCGTGCGGCGGGGCGTATTGGCAGGCGTGCAAACACGCGCCGCAGTTGTGGCACAAGTTGGCCATGTAATGGATGTCAGCCTTGCCAAACTCCAATCGCCGTGTCATGGCCGGGAACACCGCGCAAAAGCCCTCGCAGTAGCGGCAGCCGTTGCAAATCTGCATTTGCCGGGCCACTTCGGTCTCGGACGCGCTCAACTCACCGCGTGCCAGCGCACGGGCATCGCGCGTCAGGGCTTCAAGCGTTTGCATGAGCAGCTCCTTGCTTTTGAGCTTTGACGGCTTTCGCCGCCTGCTCGCCCGCAATGCGGCCAAAGGCCGTGCCAATCGTCATGCCTACCCCGGCGGTGTAGCCCTTGCCCAGTACGTTGCCCGCCATCATCTCGCCCGCCACAAACAAATTGGGGCTGGGCTGGTCATTGAATCGCACAGCGGTCGTGTCATCGGTTTTGAGGCCCAGATAAGTGAAGGTCACGCCAGGCCGCACGGCGTAGGCGTAATAGGGCGCAGTGTCCAGCGGCCTGGCCCAGTGGGTTTTGGCCGGACTCACGCCCTCGGTGTGGCAATCGTCGAGCGCCGTGTGGTCAAAAGTGCGTTCGCGGCATGCGGCGTTGAAGTCATTCAGCGTTTGCATGAAGGTCGCTTCATCTAGGCCCAGCTTACGGGCCAGCTCTTGCAGGCTGTCGGCCTTGGTGCCTTCAAACACGGGCGGCATGAAACGGCCAATGGCTTTGGCGTCGATGATGGAATACGCTACCTGTCCAGGTTGCTGCGCCACCAAGCGGCCCCAGATCGCGTAACGCTTGGGCCAGAAGTCTTCCCCCTCGTCGTAAAAACGCCGCGCCTCGCGGTTGACCACCACACCCAAAGACACGCAATCGATGCGGGTGCAAATGCCGCCGTCGTACAGCGGTGCACGGGCATCGATCGCCACCATGTGCGCCTGCGTCGGGTCGCCAATGCGGTCAGCGCCTTGCTCCAGCATGTGCTTGAGCAACACACCTTGGTTGAAGCGCGTGCCGCGAATCAAAAACTGATCAGCCGGGTACTCACCGCGCTCGTTTTGTCCCCAAGCTTCTCGCAGCCACTCGCGGTTGGATTCGAAGCCTCCAGCAGCCAACACGCAGGTGCGGGCCTCGATGCGCTCACGCCGCACACTGCCATCGGCCTGCTTGTGCATGACCGATGCGGCCACGAAACGGCCTTCGTCCAATTCGACGCTGTCCACCTCGGCGTTGTAGTGAATCTGCACACCCAGCTTTTCGGCGCTGCGGTAATAGGCATTGACCAGCGCCTTGCCCCCACCCATGAAAAACGCGTTGGTGCGAGCCGTGTGCAAAGCGCCCGACAAGGACGGTTGAAAACGCACACCGTGCTTGACCATCCAGGGCCGGCAAGTGGCCGAATGGCGAATGGCCAAACGGGCCAAGTGTTCGTCGGTCAAACCGCCTGTGACCTTGAGCAAATCTTGCCAAAACTCCTCCTCCGGGTAGGCATCGACCAGCACGTCTTGGGGCGCATCGTGCATGCAGCGCAAATTGCGCGTGTGGCCCGAATTGCCGCCGCGCCACTCGCGCGGTGCCGACTCCAGCAGCATCACGCTGGCCCCGGCTTCGCGGGCCATCAAGGCCGCACACAGGGCCGCGTTGCCGCCGCCGATCACTAACACATCCAAGCCCATGCCCGCTCCAAAAACGTGAAAGGTCAATCAGGCTTGATGCCTGCGCGTTTGACGATGTCGCTCCAGATGCGCTGCTCGTTCTTGATGAACGCCGCATATTCGCTGGAAGGTCCACCCCCGCCCACCGCGTTATCGGTGGCAAAGCGTTCGGTCACCGCGCTCGACTTAAGAGCTTTGAGCGACTCTTCCTGCAAGCGCTTGACGATCTCGGGCGGTGTGCCTGCGGGCACATGGATACCGTACCACTGCGAAGTTTCAAACTCTTTGAAGCCCAGCTCAGCCACGGTGGGCACATCGGGCATGGCGGCAATGCGCTGCTGTGTTCCCACAGCAATGGCGCGCAATTTGCCGCTGCGGATGTGCGCCCCCAGGGCGGGCATGCCTGCAGACGAGGCCTGTGTGCGTCCCGCCAGCAAGTCGGTCAACTGTGGACCGGTGCCACGGTAAGGGATGTGGGTGATGTACATGCCTGTGACCAGCTTGAGGTATTCCATGGCCAGATGGCCCGCGCTGGCGTTGCCCGCAGAGCCGTAATTGAGCTGCCCCGGGTTGGCTTTGGCATAGGCCACAAACTCCTTGAAGTTTTTAGCCGGGACGTCCGGGTGGATGACGAACACATTAGGCACCTTGGCCAGTAAAGTGACCGGCACAAAATCCTTGTTCACATCGTAGGGCTGGCTTTTGAGCATGTAAGGGTTCACCGCCAGGGTGCCCACATGCGTGAGGATGAGGGTATGCCCATCGGGCGCGGCTTTGGCCACGTCTTGCATGGCGGTCACTCCGGCACCACCGGGTTTGTTTTCCACGTAAACGCTTTGCCCCAACTGCTTGGTCAGCTCTGCCGCCACCGAACGGGCCACAATCTCGCTGGTCCCTCCCGGCGCAAACGGCACCACGAAACGGATGGCCTTGCTGGGCCAAGGGGCGCTTTGCGCCTGGGCCAAAGCAGGCCAGGCGCAAAGTGCAAGGGCAGACAAGCCAGCGCTGAGCGCCCAGCGACGCGGATGGTTGTTCATGAATGTCTCCTTTATTTTGGAAAGTGTTTGAATATGCCAGACACACCAGGACGTCAGAACTGGTACTTGCGCAGCCCGCCATCAACCGGAATGACTGCGCCGGTGATGTAGCTGGCCAAGGGAGAGGCCAAGAAGGTGACCAAGTTGGCCATATCTTCGGGTTCACCGTAACGGCCCACGGGGATCTCGTTGTCGCACTGCCACTGGCGGTATTCCGGTGTGTAGTTGCGAAAAATTTGCTCAGAATGGATGCGCCCGGGGGGCACGCAGTTGACCGTGACCCCATGCTTGCCCACCATGCGCGACAAACCTTTGGCCCAGCTGTGCATACCGGCCTTGGCGCAAAACGCACCATTGGTGTGCTCGGGCTCGCTCTTGCCTGTGATGTTGATGATTCGGCCCCAGTTGCGCGCAATCATCTGGTCGATCAAAGCATCAGCCACCTGGCGGGGGCGGTGAAAGTTCAAGGTGATGGCCTCTTGCCAAGCCTCTTCGCTCACATGCAGCTCTTTGAAGCTGCGCGAGCCTCCGGCGTTGTTCACCAAAATATCGACGCTGCCCAAACCGGCCAAAGCGGCATCCGCGAGGCGCTTGGCTGCGTCTTCGGCGTACAGGTCGGACTCGATGATCACGGGGGCATGGCCACCTGCCGCCACGATCTCAGCAGCCAACTCCTGCAACTTGTCCACGCGCCGAGCCGACACCGCCACGCGCACGCCTTCTGCAGCCAAGGCTTTGGCAATGCCACGGCCAATGCCCACACTGGCTCCCGTGACCAGGGCGGTTTTGTTGTTAAGTTGCAAGTCCATGGCGCGGCTCCTTTTTGTGCGTAAAAAAATCCACTTTACCCAGATTCTGGACACGGGGTCATCACTTGTTGTGAGTGCACTCCCAAGGGGGCTTGTTTGTTGCAGGAGCCCCCCCAGAGGCGATGGGGCATGGCCTGCGAGCGTCCATCGCGGCGAGGGTGCTGCTCCTACAAAGTGAGTGACTTTTCAACCATGCTGGGCCTGCTGATCAGGCAGAGGGGCCGATATCTGCGCCCAGCAAAGCACTGCTGCGGCTGCGGCAGGCATGACCGCTGAACAGCCATTTGTCGGGGTCTTCGACCACCGACCTACCAACACCATCCCGCAGGTCGGGGCTCGCAGAGTCCGACGAGGACCTATGGCGCAGCAGGCGTCACTTCGGCTTGAAGCAGGCGGCCTTGCCACAGGCCTTGCAGGGTCCACCACAGCAGCAAGGCGATCACCAGGCTCACCAAGCCCAGCCACACCAGGGCCAAAGCTTGCAGCCACGGCACATCGGGCACCAGGTGCAGCGTCAAGGCGGCAAAGCCTGACAGTGGGAATGACATGCCCCAAAACGCAAGGCCAAAGGGCTGGGACAGAATGCGGCGCAACACCGTCAAGGACAGCAGTGTGAAAAACAGGGCCACGCCCCAGGCCATGTGCACCAGCAGCAAAGGTGCCCCCAACACACTGCCCGACAAGCCCACCAGTGCAGGCGGGGCGATGGTGATGAAGGTGGTGGCCAACAAACGTTCGGGCCACAGGCCAAGCATGCCGATGCGCACCAGCACCAAGGTCAGCGCCACCGGCCACAGCAGCACGGCCACGCCAAACTGCGCAGCAGACCAGGCCGGGTGCCCCAAGGCCACACCGGCTAAGGGCGGCAACACATTGCCCACCACCGGAATGAACAGGGCCGGTGTCATGCCCGGCCAAAAGGCCGCGGGCACCCGGCCGGCATGCAGCCAGCGCTGCACGACCCAGACGGTGGCCAAGAGCAACGAAGCTGAACCCAACAGCCACAAGCCATGGGCCAGTGCACTGGGGCCAAAGAGGGTGACCATCACCGTGGCCACCAGCACAAAAGAGGTGGGCACGGCCGCCACAAACACATGGCGCACCGGATGCGCGATTTCTTCGCGCACAGCCGCCGCATGGCGCAGCACACGCCAGAGCGTGGCCAGCAGCAAGGCCCCAAAAACCACCCCCGCCAGCACGCCGATGCCCAGCGACACCCGCCACGCCAAATCACCCAGCAAGGGCTGCGCACGGTGCCAGGCCAGGGACAAGCCACTTAAGCCCAGCACCATGGAAAACCATCCCAAAGCCAGATGTTGCACAGATGAGGACGGGGTGGGCTGGCGCATGTGAAAGTGGCGGGGGTTGGGGAAGACCATTTCAGGATCTGGCCCTGACTGTCGATGAACTTGATTGTGACCGGAATGCCCTGCCCCACGCTCTGCGTAACGGTGCAAGGCGTCTCGAATGTTTCCAGCACCCGCAAGCGCTTGTCGCCCTTGCGCCCCTTTTTGCTGGTGACCACGAAGTGGATCGGCTCGGGCACCTGTTTGAACTTGCGCAGCGCAAACAGCAGGGAGTGCGACAGGCAGTTGCCTGCCGCCGCACTGTGCAGTCCCGCGTCTGACAGACCCTGGCCTTTTCACAGCGGCACAGATTCGTCCACAGAGAAACGGCGTGCAGGACGCCATGCCCCTCATGTCGTCATTGCGAGGAGCTTGCGAAGCGGCAATCCAGAAAGAGTGGTCGTGCAAGCACTGGATCACCACGCTTCGCTCGGGTTGACGGGGTGAAGACTTGCTGCGTAGCAGCTGCCTCAGTCAGTCGCAGCAAGACGTTCTGGGACAACGTGGTCACACAAAAAATCACCCGCTCTCTACCACCCGGAGTCCGCTCGGAAACAGCTTGGAAGTGGCCGTTGCCAGTTTTTAGCTTTGTCAATAATAAGTTAGATTTTTTTGCATTTTAATTAACAACTAATAAATTAGTAATAATAGTATTTTTTAGGGATAATACTAATGTTTTTGTTAATACTATTTAGAGAATATGAGTACTGCTCGCGAATTCAATAAAAAGAATTAAATGTGATTTAGTCATTAACGAAATAAATCACAAAATCAATTTATTTTTTTGATAAAAATGCAATTTTCTGCTCCTTTAAAATCAGCAAAAGAAACAAAATTTTGTAATTTTTATTAATTTCATACTTTTTGCGAGCAACAAAACAACTTCATCAGGTATTTCCACATGAACGCCAATTGCTACAAAACAGTCTTCTCCAAACGCCTGGGTGCCCTTGTGGCCGTTGGCGAGCATGCAGCCAGCCAAGGCAAGGCCACTGGCAGCTTCGCCGGGGCGGGGTTTACCTATGACATTTCAAATGGCATCAGCTACTACCTCGCACCCTTGATCCTGAGCTTTGCGCTGGTCTCCATGGTGTGGGCAGCTCCCGCCAACACCGCATTGCCTACTGGTGGTCAAGTGGCCCAGGGCGCAGCGGCAATCAGCCAAAGCGGCGCCAACATGGCCATCCAACAAAGCACGGCCCGCGCCGTGGTCAACTGGCAAAGTTTCGATATTGGCAAAGACGCCAAAGTCAACATCGTGCAACCCAACGCACAGGCTGTGCTGCTCAACCGCGTCACAGGTGCCGCCCCCAGCCAAATCTTTGGTCAAATGACCGCCAATGGCCAAGTGGTCCTGGTCAACCCCAACGGCGTGACCTTTGGCAAAGACGGCTCTGTCAGCGCCGCAGGCCTGACGGCCAGCACACTCAACACCACCGACGCCGACTTCATGGCCGGGCGCAACCGCTTCACCCGAGACGGTGCCACCGGCCAGGTGCTCAACCAGGGCACCCTCACTTCAGCACCGGGCGGCTATGTGGCCCTGCTGGGCGCGAGTGTCAGCAACGAAGGCAAGATCGTGGCCCCGCAAGGCCATGTTGCTTTGGGTGCGGCAGAAACCATCACCATGCCCCTGTATGGCAGCAGTCGCATCAAGTTGGAGCTGACCCCCTCTGCCGTCAATGCCGCTGTGGCCAACCAAAAAGGCGGCACCATCGTCACCGAAGGCGGTCAGGTCTACATGCAAGCTGCGGCCGTGGGCAGCGCCATGGCCAGCGTGATGCAGTCGGGCAGCATTGATACAACGGGTGCCCAAGGCGGCGCGGTGCATTTGTTGGCCGACGGCGGTCGCATCAAGGTGGACGGCAGCATCACCGCCAACAGCACCGCGGCGGGCAACAAAGGCGGGGACATCCTCATTGGGCGAGATGCCGATACGGGTGTACTGGCCAAAAGCACCGATGTGAGTGGTGCCAACCTGGAAAGCAAGCGAGGATTTGTCGAGACCTCGGGTGATTACCTGAAAGCCGACGCCATCAGCGTGAAAGCCGATGAATGGCTGCTGGACCCCACCAACATCACCATTGCCGCCAGTGGTGCCAGTGGCACCGCCTATGCCAACACCTACACAGCCGCAGCAGACTCGGTGATCTTGGCTTCTGACATCAATAACAGCCTGAACCAGGGCACTTCGGTGACCATTGCCACCAGCGTGACGGGGGCAAGCGCAGGCCATATTGCCATCAATGAAAGCATTGCCAAAACAGCTGGTGGCGCAAGTTCACTCACCCTGCGGGCCCATGGCGACATCACCTTGGCGACAGGCAAAACCATTACCTCAACGGCTGGCAATCTCAACGTCACGCTGAACAGCGATTTTGATGGCAATGGCAGTGGCGCCATTGTGATGAACACGGGCTCGGGCATCACCAGCTTGGGTGGCAACATCGCTCTGGGGGGGGGCACCGCAGGCAATGGCTCAGGCTTTGCTATGGGCAACAGCACCAACCCAGCAGGCATCAGTCTGGTCGGCGCCACATTGAAGGCAGGCGGTGGCAACATCACCATGAATGGCAAGGGCTACACCAGCAGTACCGTCGCAGCCAAAGGGATCGTGCTGACTTCGAGCAGTGCAGTGTCCACCACAGGTGGAGGCAATATCACCCTGAACGGGCAAGGCGGCACCAGTGTCCTGAGCGTCGGGGTGAGCGTTGAGTCGGCCTCAGTCATCACGGGGTCAAGCACGGGCTCAGTGTCCTTGACGGGCACAGGCGGAACAAGCGGTCTCTACAACTTCGGCGTCTGGATCAATGGCAGCGGCAGCAAGGTCACCACCACAGGCGGCTCCTTGACGGTCACGGGCACGGGTGGGGGCAGTGCAAACAGCAGCAGCCAATCGGGCGTCATGATCCAGAATGCAGGCAGTCTGGGGGCCACTGGCGCTGGCACGGTTACCGTCACAGGCACAGGCGGCAACACGACAGGCAGCGGCAACAACGGGGTCGAAATCAACTATGGCTCCATCACTTCGGAGACAGGCGCCATCAACGTCACCGGCGTCAACGTCTCTACCGCATCCCCGGGCTATGGCATCACTTTGGGCGCTGGCACCACGAGCGGAAAAATCATCAGCTCGGGCAATGCCGCCATCAGGCTGACCACCGACAGTTTCAACAGCACAAACAGCAGCGACTCGGTCAACGCAGGCACTGGCACCGTCACCATCCAGCAACGCACGGGCAGCACCACACTCAACGTGGGCGGTACCGGCACCGATACCTTAAGCGGCACGCTTCAACTGGATGTATCGGCTGCAGAATTGGGCAAGATCACCGCAAGCAAAACCGTGGTTGGCCTCCTTGCTGGCTCGGGCACCGTCACCGTGAACGCGCTGAACATGGGCACCATGGGCAACACCGGGGGCGATCTGTCGGTGCTCAGCGGCAGCCACATTGCCGTCAACGGCTCGGTCACCAAAACGGCGGGCACGGATGCCACCTTGAGCTTGCTGGCCAACGGCGACATCGCCGTGGCCTCCAACACCAACATCACGGGCAGTTCGGGCAAGCTCAATGTGCTGTTCAACTCTGACAGCAATGGCAACAGCGCGGGCGGTATTGTTTTCAATACCGGCTCGGGTGTGACCAGCAATGGCGGTGACATCACCCTGGGTGGTGGCACAGCGGGCACAGGGGCGGGCTCTGCTTTTGGCAGCAGCACCGCAGCACCCACTACAGCCGCTGCAACCACCTCCTCAGCCGGCATCACCTTGAATGGTGCAGCCATTTCGGCGGGTGGTGGCCATATCAAAATGACTGGCACGAGCAATGCCAGCAATGGTTCAGGCATCAACGCCACCAGCAGTTCGAGCATCGTGACATCAGGTTCTGGTGCCATTACTTTGTCGGGCACCAGCAGAGCCAGCGGTTCCACGAGTTCCTTAAACGGCGTAGGGCTGCTGTCGACTACGGTGACAGGGGGCAGTGGTGGCGTGACCATTGTGGGCAACGCCAGTGCGGCCACAACCTCCGGGACTTATACCTATGGTGTGATGGTTAAAAACGGGACCGTATCAACACTGAATGGCGGCAATATCAACATCACGGGCTCAGGTGGAGGGGGTTTGGCAACTACCAATTATGGTTTTTCACTGGATGGCTCTGGTGCGGTGTCTGCCAGCGGCGCAGGCCATATATCGATCACAGGTGTAGCAGGTACCAATGCGGCAGCTGGCATCAATATCAATGAGGGGACTGGAGGGGTTAAATCGACCACCGGCAACATCACATTCACTGCAGACAGTGTCAATATTGCTGGAGCTATTAACTCTGGTGCTGCCACCACCACCATTCAGAACTATACAGCGGGCACATTGATCAATGTGGGCGGCGCAGATGTGGTGACGGTTAGCCCAAAAACTCTGGGCGTCACCAACGCCGAGATGAATCTCGTCACCGCTGGCACCCTCAAAATTGGCAGCACCACAACGGGTGCCATGACCACCAGTGCGGCAGTGACCACGGCTGCGACCACGGGCAATGTGTACCTGCAGTCGGGCAGCAGCTTGACCACGTCCAGGGCGATCAACAGTGGTGCCAGTCTTTTGTTGCAAACGACGGGCGGGGTCATCACGACGAACGCAGCGCTGTCGGGCACCAATGTGTCTGTGGACAACACGACCGGCACCATCAACTGGGCCACCGGCGCCCTCACAGCGGGTGCCAACTCAGGCAGCAGCAACAATGCCGTCAACATGGCCAGCAGCATCACCGCGACGGGCAATGTCAACATTCTGGGCAATGTGGCAACCACGAACACCGGTGTCAATTTGACCAGCGCGGGCTCGATCACCAGTTCGGGCACGGCAGCTACGATCAACATCAAATCGAATTACTCGATTGTCAATGCTGCGGCCATCAAAGCCACTGGCGCGACCGGCACTGGCTCAAACATCAACCTGACGGCCACCGGCGGTGGCATCACTGGCGCAGGTGCCATAGGTGATACCACCCACAAAAACGCCAATGTCACCATGACCACGGGCACGGCGAGCACTTTCAGCGGGGCCGTCAACGCCGCCAACTTCACCAAAGAGGGCGTGGGTGCGTTGACGCTTGATTCATGGGCGCAAGCAACACCTGCGACCACCAATGTCTCTAACGCCTACAACGTCAACGCAGGCAGTTTGTACGTCAGTACAGGCAATAGCTACTACACACTTAACCCTACTTACGTCAACATCAACAACGCCACCACCTTTGGGCAGTCCGGTGTTGGCAACAGCACTTGGGCTGGCACCAACTTTGTGTTTGACAGCGCAGGTGGCGGCACCGTTGCGTGGGGCGCAGGCACCAACCCCATCATGAACGTGGGCACCGCCCCTCTCACTTTCAAAACCAATGGCGGCGCGACCAACAACATCACGGGTTATTTCAATATGGGGCAGGGCTCCGGTGTGACGTTTGATGTGGCACCTGCATCTACCGCGACCAACCCGGGCCTGCTGCTGAGCAGTGCCAGCAACGGTAACGGGTTTGCCAATGCGACAAACGCCAACCTGGTGGTCACCAAAACTGGCACGGGTTTGCTGCGTGCGACCAATACTTTTTCTGCGCCCACGCTCAATGTGAACCAAGGCACCTGGGAGTTCGGTGACGGCACCACCGCCCGCGGGGTCACCGCCTTGAGCACAGGGTGGACGACCATGAACATTGGCATTGCCAGTGGCGCGACGCTGTCGTACAACACGCCCAGTGGGCAAACCATGGACAGCACTTCCACCAAATACACGGGCGCTGGCACGCTCCTTAAAAAGGGTGCGGGCACCGTGCGCTGGAATACCACTGCGGGCACCTTTGCCATGTCAGCCGGTGCCCTCATTGACGTGCAGTCGGGCACTTTTGTGGGTGGCTCTTGGGGCAATGAAGTCTGGGCCGGCAACAAATCGAGTTTGAACGTCGCCTCAGGCGCGATATTCCTAGGGGTTGAATCCAGCGTAGAGGTCGACGCCTTGACCGGCGCAGGCACGATCCAGCTGGGCTTCAACAACACGGGGGGGATGACGGTGGGCGTCAATGGCACGGCTGCAGGCTCGAGCAACAACGCCACTGGGACCGCCTACAACGCAGCAGGCACAGCCACTTTCTCGGGCACCTTCTCAGGTGGTAGTACCAGCGGTGGCTTTTTAACCAAGACAGGCACGGGCACCCAAATCCTGACAGGCAACAACTCGTATGCGGGCGCTACAACAGTCAGCGCAGGCACTCTCAAAGTGGGCAATGGCGGGGCAACTGGCACCTTGGGATCTGGCGCGGTGACGGTGAATTCACCTGCTTTACTGGACATCAACCGCACGGGCGCCTACAGCCTGAGCACCGTGGCATCAAACACAGCGGGCATCACGGGCACTGGCAATGTGTTGCTGACGGGCAATGCCCCCATCACGGTAGACCGCAACATTGCGCTGACGGGCAGCTTATCCACCTTGAATGCCACATCGACCGCAGGTGCGACCACCGATAGCTTCATTTTTGGCAACACCACACTCAGTGCCAACACCCTGAACTTCACGGGCACAGGGTCTGGCAAACTCAATGGGGGCGCAACGGCCACCATTGGCCTGGCCGGAGGAACGGCCAACCTCAATTTCACAAGTTCCAGCATTTACGGTTTTTATGGTTTTGAAGACGCTACGACGCTCAACACCGTGGGCACCGTCAACATCAAGGGAACCTACACCGGGACCAGCAACATTTATGGCGGTGTGGGTCTGGGCGGCACAGTGACCAACACCGGCGGCCAACTCACGGTGCTTGCCGATGCTTCATCCAGTTCAGGACGCGTGGGTTTTGAGAACGGCTATACGGGCAAATATGCGGGGAATCTGAAAGTCTCTGGCAATGTCGCGATCATCGGCACTGCGGGCAGTACTTTCAGTGCTGGCATGCGCGACATAGCAATTGGCGCGATCACGGCCACGGGCAACAGCACACTCAGCCTCACCGGCAACAAATACGGTGTGAATTTTGGCAGCGGGGTGACAGAAACAAGCGGTAAGGTTCTGAACCTCAATGTCACCAACGCTGGCAGTACGGGTATTGTCCATTTGAACGGTGGGGCGCTCAGTATTTCGGGGGCCTTGGCACTCAATTCTGCCAACAACATCTACGTCACCAAAGCCTTGAGAGCTGCCGGCGGCATCAGCGTGAATGCTGCAAACACCTCAGCCATTACGGGGGTGATTTCTGGCGCTGGCAGCCTGACGAAGTCAGGTGCTGGCACCCTGGCATTGACTCAAGACAATACCTACACAGGTGGCACCAACATCAGCGCTGGCACCTTGAATGCAGGCACCAGCGTGAGCTACACAGACGGCTTGAATGCCCCTGTCACGCTCGGCAGCGCAGGCAGCACGGGCAGTGTGGGCACAGGTGCGGTCACCTTGTCCAACAACGCCAACCTGAGCTTTACCCGCTCTGCGGCCACGACCATTGCCAACAGCATCTCGGGTGTCGGCAATGTGTCGGCATCGATCACAGGTGCGGCGAGCACATTGACGGTGTCCGGTCCTGTCAACCTGACAGGCGGCACGGTCAACTTGGCGGCGGACAACAACATCTCGGTCACTGCGCCCATGGCCACAACCAACGCCACCAGCAGCGCTGTCGTGATCAATGCAGGCAAGAGTACGAATGCAGGCACGAGCACGGGTGGCAATCTGTTGTTCAGCGGCAGTGGCGCAGTCAGTGTGGGTGCTGGAGGACGCGCGACCTTGATGTCGGGCTCCGTGGCGGGCAGTACCGGTCTGACCGCTTTGGTGGGCTCGGGCTCGGGTAATTTCCGATACAACAGCGACGAAAGCACCACCAACTACACGACCGCCTTGGGTTCGGGCTTGTATGGCATTTACCGTGAATCACCCAATGTGGCGATTCAGGTCAACAACCAAAGCAGAACCTACGATGCCAGCAGCTACAGCGGCCACAACGGTTACACCGCGACGGGCCTGGTCAATGGCGACACCACGGCGGGCACACTCACGGCGGGTGGAACTTCACAAGGCGCTAAAAATGCAGGCAGCTACACGCTGACTGCGAGTGCATTGAGCGGCTTGGGTTACACCATGGCCAGCAGCACGGCAGGCACTTTGACCATCCACAAAAAAGATGTCACCTTGGTCAGCATCAGCGCAGCCAACAAGACCTACGACGCCACGACCGCAGCCACCATCACAACCGGCAGCATCAACGGCACGGTGGGCACAGAAACCTTGACCGTCAGCGGCATTGGAACATTCAGCGATAAAAATGCCGCCAACAACAAAACGGTGACGGTCGCTGATGTCACCACCCTGAGCAAAATCAATGGCACAGGCGATTGGGCGAACTACAACTTGACGAGCACCGGTGCAAAGACCACAACCGCAAGCATCTCCCGTAAAAACCTCACAGCTCTTGCCACGGCCAACGACAAGGTCTACAACGGCAGCGCCACAGCGACTGTGGTCGGCAGCAGCAGTGAGCTCATCGGCTCAGACAGTGTGGGCTTTGCCTACAGCAGCGCGGTGTTCAGTGATAAAAACGTCAGCCGTGATGGCAGTGGCAACGTGATCAACAAAGCCGTGACGGTCAGCGGCTTGGACCTAACGGGCACAGATGCGGGCAACTATGCTTTGCAAAACACCGCAGCGAGTTCATCGGCCAAAATCACCCCTGCCGCATTGAACGTCAGCGCGACCGCCAACAACAAAACCTACGACGGTAGCCGCTCTGCCACAGCGGCAACCAGTGCCAGCAACGTGATGGCTGGAGATACCGTTGTCGTGAGCAACACCGGTGCATTGTTTGACACCAAGCAAGCCGGTACAGGCAAAACCGTGACGGTAGCGGGCCTTGCGCTCAGCGGCAGTGACTCTGGTAACTACGCCTTGCAAAGCACCACCGCCACCACAACCGCCAACATCGACAAGAAAGCCATCACGCTGACCGGCATCACCGCTGCCAACAAGACCTATGACGGTGGCACTGCGGCCACGGTGTCCACCTCGTCTGCCAGCTTCAACGACAAAGTTGCAGGCGATGACCTGAGCGTGGCCAGCACCGGCTTGTTCATCGACAAAAACGCAGCAACGGACAAGACGGTCAACTTGACCCACACCTTGGGCGGCGCAGACATCGGCAACTACAGCGTCACCGCGCAACCCACGACCACGGCGGACATTGCCCGCAAAAACCTCACGGCTGTTGCCACGGCCAACGACAAGGTTTACGACGGCAGCACCACAGCAACTGCGGTCGGCAGCAGCAGTGACATCATCGGCGCAGACAGCGTGGGCTTTGCCTATAGCGGTGCCGCGTTCAGCGATAAAAACGTCAGCCGCAACGGCAGTGGCAACGTGGTCAACAAAACCGTGACCGTCAGCGGCTTGAGCCTCACAGGCATGGATGCGGGCAACTATGCTTTGCAAAACCCCACAGCGAGTACGGTGGCCCAAATCACCCCCGCCGCTTTGACCGTGACCGCCATCGAAAGCAACAAAACCTACGACGGCAGCTTCAACGCCGTGGGTACGGCCACCGTGGGCAGCTTGGCCACGGCCAATGACAGCGTCAACACTGCCGCAGCACAAACGTATCTCGATCAAAACGCGGGGAACTTCAAAACCGTGCGGGCTTCCGGCTTGACCCTCAAAGATGCCAGCAATGCGGACATGACGGACAACTACACCATCACTTATGTGGACAACACCACGAGCAGCATTGCCAAGGCCAACCTCACTGTGGCGGCCAATTCAGATGCGCGGTTTGTGGTGCAAACAGATGCAGCGGGTTACAACGGCGTCAGCTATTCGGGCTTCGTGGCAGGCGAAACCAGCAGTGTTTTGGGCGGCAGCGTGAGCATCAGCCGCAGCAATGCAGCCACCCAGGCCGCAGGCCACTACAGCGGCGCACTCGTGGCCAGCGGACTGACCGCGGCCAACTACAACATCAGCTACGCCAATGGGGACTACACCATCGTGGCCGCGAACCAATTGTTGGTGCGCACCACCAACACCACGACCACCTATGGCAGCACGCCCACTTACACCACCACCGCGCAATACCTGGACGGCAGCAGCAACCAAATCGCTTCATTGACGCCCACGGTCTCAGGCAACAATTACACCTTCAGCGACGGTGTGGGCGGCTCTATCAGCATGCAACTCAAGCCCTACACGGGCAGCAGCGCAGCGGCTGTCAGCAACTCGGGCAACACCATCGTGGGCAACTACGACATCAAAGACACCAGCCCCACGGTGGTCGGCAGCAACTTTGTGGGCAGCCCGGTTTTTGTGGGCGCACTCACCGTCAACAGCAAGGCCGTCTCCCCCACCGTCACGGGCGTGAGCAAAGTCTATGACGGCAGCACCACGATGAACAACCTGGTGTTGGGCATGGACGGCAAAGTGACAGGCGACAGCTTGTCGATCAGCGGCACAGGGGCTTTTAACCAAAAGAACGTGGGTCAAAATCTCGGCTACACCGTCTCTGGCATCAGCCTGAACGGGGGCGACGCCAGCAACTACTACCTGAGCATGGTGGGCAGTGGCATCGCGGGCACCAACGGCAGCATCACGCCCGCCGCCTTGGTGCTGACGAGCGCCGATGTCAGCAAAGTCTACGACCGAAGCACCAGCGCCAATGGCGTGGCAAAGGCCACCCAAAGCACCCAACTCTTTGGCTCCGACTCGCTCACCGGCGGCACCTTTGCGTTTACCGACAAAAACGCAGGCGGCAACAAAACCGTCAAGACATCGGGTGTGACCATCAACGACGGAAACAACGGTGCCAACTACACCGTCAGCTACGTGGACAACACCACCAGCAGCATCACCGCCAAAAACCTCACCGTCAGTTACAGCGCTGCAAGTAAAACCTATGACGGCAGCCGCACGGCCACAGTCACGGCCAGCTCTGCCGATCTGATCAGCGGGGATACTGTGAGCTTTAACCACAGCAGCGCCTTATTTGACAACAAACAGGCACAAGCAGGCAAAACAGTGACAGTAGCGGGCATTGAGCTCAGCGGCAGTGATGCTGGCAACTACGCGCTGCAAAGTACCACGGCCACCACCACCGCCAACATCGACAAGAAAGTCATCACGCTGACCGGCATCACCGCGGCCAACAAGACCTATGACGGCGGCACGGCAGCCACGGTGTCCACCTCGTCTGCCAGCTTCAACGACAAAGTTGCAAACGATGACCTGAGCGTGGTCAGCACCGGCAGCTTCTCAGACAAGAACGCGGCTGCGGGCAAGACCGTGAACCTGACCAACACCCTGGGAGGTGCGGACTTGGGCAACTACACCATCACCCAACAAACCGCCACCACCGCCAACATCGCCAAGAAAGACGTCACCCTGGGCAGCATCACCGCTGCAGACAAGACCTACGACGGCAACGACACCGCCAGCATCACCGCAGGCTCTATCTCCACCGGCGTGGGCTTGGAGACCCTGGCGGTCAGCGGCTCAGGTACTTTCAGCGACAAGAACGCCGCCACTGGCAAGACCGTCACCGTTGCCGATGTCACCGCCTTGACCAAGACCAACGGCACGGGCGACTGGAGCAACTACAACCTGACCAGCACAGGATCGGCCACCACCACCGCCAACATCGCCAAGAAGGACGTCACCTTGGCCAGCATCACCGCTGCAGGCAAAACCTACGACGGCAACGACACCGCCAGCATCACCGCAGGTTCGATCACCACTGGCGTAGGCTCAGAGACCTTGGCAATCAGCGGATCAGGAACCTTCAGCGACAAGAACGCCGCCACCGGCAAGACCGTCACCGTTGCCGATGTCACCGCATTGACCAAGACCAACGGCACAGGCGACTGGAGCAACTACAACCTGACCAGCACAGGATCAGCCACCACCACCGCTGACATCGCCAAGAAGGACGTCACCTTGGCCAGCATCACCGCTGCAGGCAAAACCTACGACGGCAACGACACCGCCAGCATCACCGCAGGCGCAATCTCTACCGGCGTGGATTCCGAGACCCTGGCGGTCAGCGGTTCAGGTACCTTCAGCGACAAGAACGCGGCCACTGGCAAGACCGTCACCGTTGCCGATGTCACCGCCTTGACCAAGACCAACGGCACGGGCGACTGGAACAACTACAACCTGACCAGCACAGGATCGGCCACCACCACCGCCAACATCGCCAAGAAAGACGTCACCCTGGTCAGCATCACCGCTGCGGGCAAGACCTACGACGGCAACGACACCGCCAGCATCACCTCAGGCGCAATCTCCACCGGCGTGGGTTCAGAGACCCTGGCCGTCAGCGGCTCAGGCACCTTCAGCGACAAGAATGCCGCCACTGGCAAGACCGTCACCGTTGCCGATGTCACCGCCTTGACCAAGACCAACGGCACGGGCGACTGGAGCAACTACAACCTGACCAGCACAGGATCGGCCACCACCACCGCCGACATCGCCAAGAAAGACGTCACCCTGGCCAGCATCACCGCTGCAGGCAAGACCTACGACGGCAACGACACCGCCAGCATCACCGCAGGCGCAATCTCCACCGGCGTGGGTTCCGAGACCCTGGCAGTCAGCGGTTCAGGTACTTTCAGCGACAAGAACGCCGACACTGGCAAGACCGTCACCGTTGCCGATGTCACCGCCTTGACCAAGACCAACGGCACGGGCGACTGGAACAACTACAACCTGACCAGCACAGGATCGGCCACCACCACCGCTGACATCGACAAAAAAACCATCACACTGACTGGCATCACCGCTGCCAACAAGACCTATGACGGCGGCACGGCGGCCACGGTGTCCAGCTCGTCTGCCAGCTTCAACGACAAAGTTGCAGGCGATGACCTGAGCGTGGTCAGCACCGGCTCGTTCAGCGACAAAAACGCAGCAACGAGTAAGACGGTCAGCTTGACCCACACCTTAGGCGGCGCAGACATCGGCAACTACAGCGTCACAGCGCAAGACACCACCACCGCCAACATCGACAAGAAAGCCATCACGCTGACCGGCATCACCGCTGCCAACAAGACCTATGACGGTGGCACTGCGGCCACGGTGTCCACCTCGTCTGCCAGCTTCAACGACAAAGTTGCAGGCGATGACCTGAGCGTGGCCAGCACCGGCTTGTTCATCGACAAAAACGCAGCAACGGACAAGACGGTCAACTTGACCCACACCTTGGGCGGCGCAGACATCGGCAACTACAGCGTCACCGCGCAACCCACGACCACGGCGGACATTGCCCGCAAAAACCTCACGGCTGTTGCCACGGCCAACGACAAGGTTTACGACGGCAGCACCACAGCAACTGCGGTCGGCAGCAGCAGTGACATCATCGGCGCAGACAGCGTGGGCTTTGCCTATAGCGGTGCCGCGTTCAGCGATAAAAACGTCAGCCGCAACGGCAGTGGCAACGTGGTCAACAAAACCGTGACCGTCAGCGGCTTGAGCCTCACAGGCATGGATGCGGGCAACTATGCTTTGCAAAACC
>NZ_LFYT02000042.1 GCF_001270065.2 Limnohabitans planktonicus II-D5 | reverse complement strand
GTGACTGCGCCCACTTGAAGTGTGGAGTTATTGGCACCCAGCACGTTCTTGCTGGCGAAGGACTGAACAGCGGTGATGGTGTCACCGGTTTGTGTGCCCGTCACAGAGGCTGCATTGCTGGAGCTGGTGCCGCCGTCGTAGATCTTGGTGTCGCTCACCGCTGCGAACGTCAGTTCCTTGGCCTTGATGGTGCCTGTGGCGCTGGCCTTGTTGCCGATGGTGTAGTTGTTGCCGTTGTTGCCATCGTTGATGGTGACTGCGCCCACTTGAAGTGTGGAGTTATTGGCACCCAGCACGTTCTTGCTGGCGAAGGACTGAACAGCGGTGATGGTGTCACCGGTTTGTGTGCCCGTCACAGAGGCTGCATTGCTGGAGCTGGTGCCGCCGTCGTAGATCTTGGTGTCGCTCACAGCTGCGAACGTCAGTTCCTTGGCCGTGATCTTGGCGGTGGTGCTGGTTTGATCGGAGATCAGGTAGTTGTCTTTGTCGGTGCCGCCATAGCTGCTGCTCAAGGCAACCATCTTGGCCGCGACAACACCGTTGTCCAACTTCACGTTCTTGTCATCGGCTGTGTTGGCATCGTTGCGGAAAGTGCCTGTTGTGCTGACCGTCACGATGTCGCTGGCTACCAGACCGTCGGTGACTAAATTCGCTGTGCTGATGGTTGCCAATGCATTGCCGTTGTAGGTTTTGTCGCTCGCGGTGATGCCGCTGACAATCAGTGTTTTCTTGTCAACGTGGTAGTTGCTCGTGCCGGTTGTGACGCCATCGAAGGTGTAGTTGTCTGCATCGCCATTGCTGTTGCCACTGCTCAAGCCGCCTGCCACGGTTTGTTTGTAGTCGCCCGCTTTGAGGTTGCCGCTGGTGCTGTTGGCACCGTTTTGGATGGTCGCTGGGTTGCTTGCGCTGATCAGGTCACCGGTGACGACATCACTGCCCAGGGACACTGCGCCAGTGGCTTTGGCTGTGCCATACACCGCATCGGTCACGGCTGCAATGCTGGCTGTGGTGATGGTTTTCTTGTCCACGGTGTAGCTTGCTGCGTGGGTCACAGCGCTGAATGTGTAGTTGTCTGCGTCGTTATTGGCATTGCCGTTCGTCAGGGTGCTGACCTTTTGGCCGTAGCTGCCTGCCTTGAGCTTGCCGCTGGTGCTCAAGTCATTTGAGGTGCTTTGCACGCTCGCTGCACCGACCACCACATCGCCGGTCTTCAAGTTAGAGCCGGTGAACTTCACGGCACCAGCGCTCACTGTGCCGCCGTAGATGTGGCCTGCCGCATCAATCGTCACACCCGTCACAGCGAGTTTGTCCACCACATAGTTCTTGTCTGCTGTGGTGAATCCGGCAAAGCTGTAGTTCTCGGCATCCGCGCCGCTGATGCTGGTGACTGTTTGCTTGTAGTTGCCCGCTTTGAGGTTGCCGCTGGTGCTGGTAGCCGCATCGACGATTGTTGCAGTGGCGGTGACGATGTCTTTGAAAGGAGGCCACAGGCCTTGGATGTTGTCAAAGCTGACTTCCCCGGTAGCCTTTGGTGTGCCATAGGTGGTGTTCACCCCAGCGATGGCGGCGCCGGTCAGGGCCAGCCTGTCGACCTTGTAGTCGCCTTTGACTTCTGCAAAGCTGTAGTTGTCGGCGTCTGTTCCGTTCAGACCGAAGAGAATTTGCACACCACTGTGCGCCGTATCCGCAGCCTTGAGGTTCCAACTTGAGCTGGTTTTGCCAAAGGTGTTGAACCCCACGGTGCCGGGTGTGACGTCGTCACCATTCAGCACATTGTCGAAGCTCACCTGGCCTGCATTCAGGACAGCGCCATAGGTGCTTTGACCCGTGCTGATGCTGCCCGTCAAAGCTTTTTTGTTCACCGCCAGCAGCGCTTTGGTGGGCTGATAATCAATGTCAAAACCACTCGAGCCGGGGTTGACGAGGACGTACTCCCTGGTTCCATCGTATGCTTTCAAATTGCCCGATGAACTGTAGGAATTGTCGAAATACCACTGATAAAAACTCGCATCCATTTGCTCCACCAAGGTGGATTTTTTGAATTGGATGGTGTATCCGCTTTGGTTGATTTCCACCATGTCACCTGTCATTGCGGCCAAGGCTTCGCGTGCATCGGCCAAGACCTGTGAGCGATTACCGGTCTTCAAGTCACTTTTCGTATACCCGGCATCACCATAGGTTTTGTTCAGGGTGTGGCTGAAGTCCACGGTGCCAAGATTGACTGCTTTGCGAAGAATAAGCTGGGCTGGCCCGCCGTTGGGGATGCTGTAGCTGGCACTGTAAGCCTGGTGGGACGCCAAATTGCGCAAGTTGTCGTCAACTTGGCTGGCATATAAAACATTCAAGCCGGCAATATCTTCCAATGGCCCCGTGTCTGCCAGATTGCCTGAAAAGACGAGGGTTTTGCCGCCAGCAAATTGTGAAACGCCCCAGTTTCTTTTGACTTGTCCGCCCAAGCCATCCATATCGGCAGCAAGGGTCGATCCTGCGGCAATGACCACATTGCCTGATCCTTCGTTATTGACGTCAAGTCCACTGATGTGGCCTTGTCCTGTGGTTTGCACATTGACGCCGGCAGAACTTTTCTGAGTGATTTTCATCACAGATGAGAAGGCCCAAAATGGGTCAAATCCAGCACCTGAAAGGTTATCGGGCTTTTGTTCTCCAATGCTGGCGGTCGAGTCGGCGTTGGTGCCTGCTTTGACATTCACTGCCCCGGCATTGGGTCCGTTGTAAATCCAACTACTGAAGTAGTTGTTATTTACACCAAACGCTGATTCTCCCCCCAGAATAGCGCCATGAATGGCTGTTATGCCACCCCGTTCACTTTCAATCGTGGTTGCGCCGCCGCTGCTGCTGTTGTTGATCTGTGCACCCGCAATCAAGACCCCGTTGGGGTTGCTGGTGCTGCCCAAGACATTGTTGCCTTTGATGTAAATGGCGTCGCCGGTCAATGTCTGGTCCTCAGACCTGGGCTGGACCATGATGGTCGGTTGGAGATATTTTCCCGACCATTCGAAGTCGTTATCCAATAGACCATGCTGAATGAAAACCCCAGGCCGGTGGTCTGCGCTGCCAGTGATGCTGATGCTTTGATTGCTGCGGATGGAGCCACGCAAGAGCAGGCCATAGCCTTGGTTCAGGCCGGTTGGCGTTCCCCATGCGTCATCGGCACCACCTGTGCTGGTGCCTACCAAGGTCACGGCCCCGGTTTCCGGGTTGCCCAATGCGCCGTTGGCCAAGGTGCTGGTGTTGAATTGGGTGTTAGCAGGCCCGAACGCGTAATGGGTGTAAATGCCTACGCCGCCACCTGTGCTGGTGCCTTCTACCGTCAGCGAGCTGTTGCGATAGGGCTGAACTTCACCGTAGACCTCTACCCCGTTGGCCATGCCTGCCGTCACGCCTTTGATCCGCACTTGGGCAGGATCAAGTTCTTTGTTGTTGACGGTGGCGACGCTTTGGTTGAGGGCAACTCTGACCCCCGCCGCATCCAACGAGCGGCCTTCGATGGTGATGTTGCCCCCGGCCATGATGGTCTGCTGTATGTCCACGCCCACGCCTGCTGAATCATCGGCCCCACCTTTCAGGGTCAGTTGGCCTTTGCCGTTGGCGGCGATGCCAGAGAACATGGTGCCATTGATGGGACGGCCATTGCCCACTGTGAGCGTGCCTGTTTGGGTTTGGATGTCGATGTTGCTGCTGATGCCGAGGTCATTGTTGACGTTGCTGACGGCCGCGACGGTGACGGCGTCTTTTTCCGTCACATAGATGTCGTTGGTGGCCAGCAAGGTCAAGTTGTTAACGCTGGTTTGAATGCGCTTGTCGCTGGCACCAATGCTGGTGCCCGCATACAGTTGCAAAGTGTCTGCGGTGATCACGCCAACCATGGGATCCACCGGCAGAATCGGCGCAGCCGCGTCAAACACAATGGCCCCCTTCATGGCATACAAGCTCACATCGCTCGTGGCACCGGCGCTCGTGGCAACGGCGCTCAGGTTTTGCTTGAGCGTGATGTCGCCATCAAGTGCTTTGATCCAAATGTTGGCAGTGGTGGTCAGCCCGGCGGTGTTGCCAGTGGTGCTCAAACCAGCGGTGTTGACCGTGTCGATGGCCAGGCCTGTGCTGTTTTGCAAAATCACACTGCCCGTTTTGCCAGCGAGTTTTTGGATGTCGTTGTCCGGGGATGCCAAAACGTAGGCGGTTGAAGTTCCGAGCAATTCCAGGCCATTGGCTTTGATGGTGTTGGTGCCGTTGTCCACCGTGCTGTTCGCCTCAGCCGAATGCAGGGTCAGATTTTTGCTGTACTCAAGGGTCGACGTGCTGATGTCGTCACCAATGGTCAAATTTTTGTTCAGCGAGATGCTTCCGCCGGTTTGCAAAACGATGTTGCCGGTGGTGTGACGTGTGACGATGTCGCTGTCGACGATTAAAGGTGCGTTGTCATTGAGGCTGCCAATTTTCACCGTGCCTGCGCGGATGACGTTGAGTTCGTCGTTCGAAATTCCCAAGTTCTTATTGATCAGGTCATCGGCTGCACCAAGGGTGATTTTTTGATCGGGGTTCGTGTCGGCGCGTTGAAGGTTCACCGTGCCCGTGCTGCCCGCGTCGATCACTGCAGCAGCATTGAAGGTCATGGTGTTGGCATGGATCGAGATCGATTTTTGGCTGCCTTCCAGTTCAAGTTTGCCTTTCAAATTGAATGCATGCCCAAATTTGGAGTTGATTTGGGCGGTGATGTCGATGTTGCCATCGAGTGACTTCACAAAACTGCTATTGCTGATATCAATGCCAGATGCATTTTTGCCTTCGCCGGTCAGGGTGATGTCGGTTTGACCAGTCAGTTCAGCAGCCGTAAAACGGATGCCTCCATCACCATTAGATCTTCCTGTCAGCTCGATCTTGCCCGTGCCGGTTGAATTGGGCAGCGCGGTTGCGTTGATTTGGCCCTGGACATAAATACCTTCAGCCGTGTCCGTGCGGCCTTTTAAGCGAATGTCACCT
Organism: Limnohabitans planktonicus II-D5; assembly: GCF_001270065.2. Classification (GTDB taxonomy): domain Bacteria; phylum Pseudomonadota; class Gammaproteobacteria; order Burkholderiales; family Burkholderiaceae_C; genus Limnohabitans_A; species Limnohabitans_A planktonicus. Next base: position 21,992 of record NZ_LFYT02000042.1, on the reverse strand, counting down.
CCGCCTGATATCAGGTTGGCACCGCTCAAAAGAATGCCGTAGATTGCGCCAGACCCCGAAGCGCCCCAGGCATAGTCGGACCCATCGCCAGCGGTACCTCCACCCAGGGTGATGTTGCCGCCATTGCTCACGATGCTGGAGCCACCGCCCATCATGATGCTGCCGCCGTCACCACTGAAGTTGCTGTTGAGCAAGACATGCAACTTGCCAGAGGTGGATGTGATGGTTTTGCCGAAAGCGATGCTGATGTCGCCATGCGCGCGCAAAGTCAATGAGGCATCGCTACCGCCGGTCTTGTATATCGACTCATTCACAGCAATCCCGTCCCCGGCGGCCGAGGTGGCAATGGTCACGTTGGTGCCTTGGCTCAGGTTGTAGCCAATGTCGCTGGCCAAAATGGTGGAGTTGCTTTGGGTGGTGCCATTCCAGGATGGTGAGCTGGTTGTGCCCGCAACAATCTCGATGCCTGTGGGGTCCAGCAACCAATCTTTGGCGCTGACCCGGGTGCCATAGGTGGCCAGCCAATCGCCAGAGGTTTCGACAAAGCCCCCCTTGCTTTCGAGTTTGGCACCACTCACATCGGTCGCTTTGGCCAGCACACCCGTTTCGGCATCACGCCCGATGAAGATGTCGCCACCGGCTTGGCCTGCTGCGCTGCTGTTGGCGGTGATGCTGCCGTCCACCTTGATGCTGCCACCGTCGGCCAGCAAGTGCACCGCGCCGCCTTGCGCGCCCGTGGTGTCAATGCCGCCGGACTGCAAGACGCTGGCCATGGCGCTGCCCAGTGCTGCGGCTTGCATGTAAACCTGACCGCCTTCGGTGATGATGCTGCCTGTTTTTTGTTGGCCACGGCAGCGTTGATGGCTGCAGGGGTCAACTCCATCTTGATGCGGCTGCTGCCGGACAGAGGCAAAGTGATGGTCTCTGCCGCGCCCAAGGCCACGTTGCCTTGGGGGGCAATGATTTTGCCTTCGTTGCTGACGCTGGCACCCAGCAGGGCGACATAACCACCCGGGGTGGCCGTGAGGGTGCCCTGGTTGAGCACTTGCCCGGTGGCACCGTCGCGGGTGAAGCGGTTGCGCCCTGCCATGAAGTCGGCGTCGGTGGTGTTGAGGGTGCTGGCCGTCAGGCCTGCTGCGCTGACCGAGCCGTCTTTGCCGAAGGTCACACCATTGGGGTTGACCAGAACGACCTGACCGTTGGCTGACATCTGACCGAAGATCTGACTGGGCGCTGTGCCCGTGACGCGGTTGAGCAGCACGGCTTGGGCATTGGGCTGGACGATGTTGACCTTGGCGTTTTGGCCGATGTCAAAGCTTTGCCAATTGACAATGGCACGGGCCGATGCCTGGTTGATGGTCATGTTGGCGGCGCTTTGGCTGATGGCCGCGCTGCCTTGGGCCACCACCCCGCCAGTGGGCAAGGCGTTGTTGGCGGGCGCGGCCCAGGCCAAGGAAACGCACGCAAAAGTGAGCGTCAAGGCTCCCAAGAAAAAAGCGCTGACATTCGAACCACGGGCAGCAGTGCTCAAACCTGAAAAGCTGCCGTTGGCCTTGCCTTGGCTTGCGGCATGTTCACCGACGGCCACCAGGGCCCCCAAGTGTTTTGAAAAGACGGTTTTGTAGCAAAGCGAGTTCATGTGAAGAAACGATTCAATTGGGTTTTGCAGATCCGTGCTCAGGGCCATGATTTGTGGCTGAGAGATCGGCTTGGAATTCAGTGGGCAGAGCGCCCTGGTTCAAGTTTTTGACGTGACTTGATCGTAAATTAGTAGTTTGTATTATATATGAAATATTTTTTTCGTCAAAAACAACAGATTTTCGTGAGGGTCTCCAAGCAATTATTAAGCATTTAGTATTTGAATTCAAGCTGCTCCAGCCAAGAGATCCGTGTGTTTGGGTAAGGCGATGAATTCTGGCAATGTCAACGAGCGTCCTTCTCAATTGAGCGTTCCACAATGCAGTCGGTGGCCAACAGCTGAGTGTTGAAAACGTCTGCAGAATGTTGGTGCCAGTTCAACTTGGCGTCACGACTTCTTCATCGCGACGCGACTTTCACCAGACAGTTCGGTCCCATAGATTCGGTCCGATGAAGTCTGAGCCGTGTATTGCCAGTTGGTAGGATTTTGTGGGAGCTTGCAGCCACGCGAAAAGCCAGTGGTCCGCAAGGTTCTGATCGCCAGAAGGGCTAGCTCTCACAAGGTGCAAGTTTGAAGTCGCCCTGCAAACTTCACGGGACCGGATCAATAATCACTGATTTCTGAGGTGCACAGCAATTGATGTCGATTCATCTGCCCACGGCTTATCTCATTGCAGGTCTTTTGTACTTGGTCATGCCGCTGGGGGTCTGGCTTTCTTTGCGCCGTCAGCGTTCGGCCACCATCCATTGGTGGTGCATTGGCGGGGTCATCTTTGGCTTGAGTCTGATCCTGCTCGGTTCCCGGGAGCAATTGCCTGATTGGCTCACGCATGTGGTGGCCAACACGTTTCTTTTTTTGGGCGTGGCCTTGCGGGTGATTGCGCTGCGCCATGCGCTGGGCAGACCCCTGCACTGGGTCTGGTTGCTGGCCGGGGCGGTGATTTTTGCGCTTGTCTATGAATTTTTTCATGGCGTCTTGCACAACGAACAGCTGCGATTCATCTGGGGCTCGGGCATCACTGCTGCCCTGCTCTTGCATCTGGCCTGGCTGGCTTTTGCCATTGACCGGCGAGACAACAGCCCCAGCGCACGCTGGGTGGCGGCGGTCTATCTGGCATTGGGGCTTGTGTTGGCGATGCGCTCCATGGTGGTGTTGCTGAACATGTCCCAAGCTGGGGCACTCAATGATGACATCCTGACCATGCTGATGGTCTTTTTGGGTGTGCTGAGCGCCATTGTGGGCAACATCGGCTTCATGGGGGTCTTTCTGGAGCGCCTGACCCGTCAGACCGGGCAGCTGGCCATGGCGCAAGCGCGCAATGAGGAAAGTGTCCGATTGAGTCACCAGATTGCCCAGCTTGACCGCCGCCGCAGCGTGGGCGAGATCGCCGCATCCCTGGCGCACGAGCTGAGCCAGCCGCTCACCAACATCTACCTCATTGCCGAGCGCGCCCATCTGGAGGTGGAAAAAGCCGGTGTCCAATCGGTGGGCAAATACCTCGGCGACATCGAGCGCAACACCCAAAACGCGGTCGATATCCTGAACCGCATTCGCAAATTCATCCAGTCCAAAGAGAGCCAATTTGAGCGGGTCAGCCTCAACCAAGTGGTCAAGGACATCATGGATCTGACCAACGACTGGATTCTGAAAGAAGCCGTGGATGTGAGCCTGCACCTGCCTGCTCAAGCGGTTTGGGTCATGGGTGACCCGGTGCAGTTGTCACAAATCCTCATGAACATCTGCCGCAACGCCATCCAGGCCACGCAAGGGCAGGCCTATCGCCACATCGACCTGCGCATCTGGCGCGAAGGCAATCTGGCGCACTTGAGCATCCGTGACAACGGCATGGGGCTCACGCCCGAGGTGCTGGCCCAAGTGAGCACGGCGTTTTTCAGCACCAAAAGTGATGGACTGGGCGTGGGCCTGTCCATCTCCAAATCCATCGCCACGCACCATGGCGGCAGCCTGACGATCAGCAACGCCCCCCAAGGCGGTGCCGAAGTCCACCTCATCCTGCCCGCATTGGCCTGATGGGCACCTGAGTGCTTCACTGCCCACGTCGGGGTCTTCGACCACCGACCTGCGATGTCGTATCCGGAGATCATGTCGGGGTCTTCGACCACCGACCTACGATGTCGCCCTTTTGTAGGTCGGCACTCGCAGAGTCCGACGTATATTTGCTCAAGCGTTGTCGTTTGAAACAAGCCTCAACCGTGGTTCAACCAACGTCGGGGTCTTCGACCACCGACCTACGATGTCGCTCTTTTGTAGGTCGGCACTCGCAGAGTCCGACGTTGCGGATCAGCCGTTGAAGATGGACACTGTCTTGGTGTTCAGATAGGCTTCCAGCGCCTCTGGGCCGCCTTCGGAGCCGTAGCCTGAATCCTTGATGCCGCCAAACGGCAGCTCAGGCCAGGGCGCTGCAGGTTGATTGATCCAGAGCATGCCCACTTCCAGGCGCTGGCTCAGCAGGTGCGAGGTTTTGAGCGAGTTGGTGAAGGCATAACCCGACAGGCCAAAAGGCAAGCGATTGGCTTCGGCGATGGCGTCTTCGATCTTTTCAAACGTGCGGATGGCGGCGATCGGGCCAAAGGGCTCGTTGTTCACCACGTCGGCGTCCAGGGGCACATGCGACAAGACCGTGGGCGCAAAGAAGTGACCCTGCGTGCCGATGCGCTCGCCGCCCGTGAGCACCTTGGCACCTTTGGCGCGGGCGTCTTGCATGATGGCTTGCATGGCCACCAGGCGGCGCTCGTTGGCCAAAGGCCCCATCTGGGTGCCTGCGCTCAGGCCGTCACCCACCTTGAGCGATTCGGCATGCGCGGCCATCAGGGCTGCAAATTCGTCGGCAATTGTGTGGTGCACCAAAAAGCGGGTGGGCGAGATGCACACCTGACCCGCATTGCGGAATTTCGCAGCGCCTGCGGTTTTCACGGCCAAGGCGATGTCGGCGTCTTCGGCCAGGATCACCGGGGCGTGGCCACCCAGCTCCATGGTCACGCGCTTCATGTGCTGACCGGCCAGAGCGGACAGCTGCTTGCCCACGGGGGTGGAGCCGGTGAAGGTGATTTTGCGGATCAGCGGGTGCGCGATCAGGTAGTTGGAAATGTCCGCCGGTGTGCCGTAGACCAGACCGATCACACCTGCAGGCACGCCCGCATCGTGGAAGGCGCGGATCAGCTCGGCTGGGGATGCGGGGGTTTCTTCGGGGGCTTTGACCAGGATGGAGCAGCCAGCGGCCAGGGCCGCTGACATTTTGCGCACGACTTGGTTGACCGGGAAGTTCCAGGGTGTGAACGCAGCCACGGGCCCCAAGGGTTGCTTGAGCACCTGCTGCTGCACGTTGATGTTGCGTGGCGGCACGATGCGGCCATAGACGCGGCGGCCTTCTTCGGCAAACCACTCGATGATGTCGGCGGCCGACATGGCTTCAACTTTGGCTTCGCCCAGAGGCTTGCCTTGCTCCTGTGTGAGCAGTTCAGCAATTTGCGGGGCACGCTCGCGCATCAGGGCGGCGGCCTTGCGCATGATGGCGCTGCGTTCGTTGGCGGGAGTGTCGCGCCAGATCTCGAAGCCCTTTTGTGCGGCTTGCGCGGCACGCTCCAGATCAGGTATGCCCGCGTGGGCCAGGCGTCCAATTTCAGTGCCTGTGGCGGGGTTGAACACGGGCAGGGTGCGGCCATCTGCGGCATCGCACCACTGGCCACTGATGAAGAGTTGGGTGTTGGGGTAGGTCATGCTGTAGTCCTGAAGTCGGGTTGCTGAGAACCCATGCCAAGGGAGGGTGAAAAATCAAAGGGTGAACCCGTGCGCGAATTGTGGCCGGATTTTGCATCAGCGCCGTCAAGCCTGTGACAGGCGAAGATCCCCGGTGGCCGTTCATGCCGGACGCAAACTGTTGGCCAAATGCTCCAGCAGCACATTGACCCGGTGCGGGATGTAGCGGTTGCTGGGCAGCACGGCATAAATGCCCAGGGGCGGTGGCGCGAAGTCTTGCAGGATTTGCAGCACCTCGCCACGCGCCAAAAAGGGCTCGGCGATGAAGTCCGGCTGCACGGTGATGCCCATGCCCCGTGCGGCGGCCTGGGTCAGGGCCGAGCCGTTGTTGGCGCGGATGCGGCCACGCACCGGAAAGTGCTGCAACTGGCCATCCACACTATAGGTCCAGGTCGCCGAATTCATGGACATCGAATACACCAGGCATTCATGGTGCGCCAGGGCCTGCGGATGGCTGGGCTGCCCGTGTTCGGACAGATACGCAGGCGAGGCCAGCGTGATCAAGTGACAGGAACCCAGCTGCCGCACGATGTCGCCCGGCTGCAAATCGGCGGTGATGCGGATCGACAGGTCGATGCCTTCTTCGATCAGCTTGGAGCGCTGGTCCGAAAAATCCATCATGAGCTCGATGTGCGGCTGCGCCTGCGCAAAGGCGATCAGGGCGGGCATGAGCCGCTCCAGGCCAAAGCTGATGGGCAAACCCAGCCGGATGCGGCCTCGGGCTAGGGCTGTGTCTTCGCCCAGACTGGCCTCGGCGGCGTCCACCATGTTCAGGATGACCCGGCACTTTTCCAAGTAAGCCGAGCCTGCAGGCGTGAGCGTCAGGCTGCGGGTGCTGCGCGTGATGAGCTTGACGCGCAGCTGCTTTTCCAGCGCGGCGATCTGGCGGGTGATGGCCGAGCGCGCCACTTGCAGCTGCTCGGCCACGGCGGTGAAGCTGCCCGCTTCGGCCACCCGCACAAAAATTTGCATGGCATCGAGTTTGTTCATTGTTGCCAATTTTGCAACAAATATTTGCACATTGGCCACTTTTTCTAAGCAACTGAAGGCCCTACAGTTCAACACATCGGCAGCCCTTGCACCTCCATCAAGGGCTGCCACAGTCACCCAACACCTACACCGCAAGCCCCATGTCTGCCCGCCGTCCCGTTCTTTTTGTGCCCCATGGCTCACCCATGTTTGCCCTGCACCCCGGTGCAGCGGGCGCAGCCATGAGCCACGTTGCGACCCAACTGGGAACGCCCCGCGCCATCGTGGTGCTCAGCCCGCACTGGGACACGGCGGTGCCCACCGTGGGCTTTGCCACCCGGCCCGAAACCATTCACGACTTTGGCGGTTTTGACCCCCGGCTGTACCAGATGCAATACCCCGCCACAGGCTGCCCCGAAGTCGCCGCTCAGGTCGTCACGGCTTTGCAGCATGCCGGTTTGCCCGTGGCACAAGACGCCCAGCGCGGCCTGGACCACGGGGCCTGGATGCCGCTGCGCCAGATGTTCCCGGATGCCGACATCCCGGTGGTGCCGCTGTCGGTGCAAAGCCGCCTGGGTCCGGCGCACGCTTACCGGGTGGGCCAAGCACTGGCCTTGCTGGCTGCGCAGAACATTCTGGTCATGGCCTCGGGCAACATCACCCACAACCTGCATGACTTCATGGCGGTCAGCAGGCATGGCGGCGGCACACCGGCTTATGTGCAGGCCTTTGCCGACTGGATTCACACCCACATGATGGCCCGCGATGTGCCCGGCTTGCTGGCGTACCGCCAGCACGTCGAAGGCCAACGCGCCCACCCCAGCGACGAGCACCTGTTGCCCTTGTTCACCGCACTGGGTGCTGCGGGTGCTGACGCACAGCCTGAGGCGTTTTTCCGGGGTATCAGTGACCACGTCATCGCCATGGATGGCTACAGCTTTCACTGAACCCCCTCAAGGAACACACACCATGCACACGCCCCACTACACGCGCACTGCCAAAAGCCTGCACTGGCTCATGGCCCTGATGATTTTTGGCCTGCTGGCGCTGGGTTTTTACATGAGCGACCTGCCCCTGTCGCCTGAAAAATTGCAGTACTACTCGTGGCACAAATGGGCGGGTGTGAGCGTGTTTTTCCTGGTTTGGCTGCGCCTGCTGTGGCGCGTCACGCACCGTCCCCCGGCCCTGCCGGACAGCATGCCACGCCCTATGCAAATGGCAGCCCACGCAGGCCACTTCCTGCTGTATGTGCTGATGATCGCCATCCCTTTGAGCGGCTGGCTCATGAGTTCTGCCAAGGGTGTGCCTACCGTCTGGTTTGGCGTGCTGCCGATTCCTGACCTGATTGGCAAAGACAAGGCACTGGGCCGCAGTCTGGCCGAGTTGCATGAAGCTTTGAACATCGGCTTGCTGGTGCTGATTGCAGGCCATGCAGCGGCCGCGTTTTTCCACCACTTTTTTCACAAAGACGACACGCTGCGCCGCATGCTGCCTGCACGTTGATTCACCCCTTGCTTTGAGAACACGCATGAACACTGCTTTGAAACACATCGTCGCCCTGTCGGCGCTCGCGCTGGCTGCGCAAGCCCAGGCCGCGCCATATCAGACCATCGTGCCTGCCAAGAGCAGCGTCACCTTCAGCTACAAGCAAATGGGCGTGGCCATGGACGGCCGCTTCAAAAAAATTGCCGCCCAGCTCCACTTTGATCCGGCAAAAGCCGAACAGGCCAAAGCCAGCTTTGAAGTCGATCTGACCAGCGTGGACACCGGCTCGGGCGAGGCCGACGAAGAAGTGGTCACCAAATCGTGGTTCAACACCGCCGCCTTCCCCAAGGCCCAGTTTGTGGCCAAGCAGATCAAGCCAACCGCAGCCAACCAATACGAAGTGCAAGGCACGCTGAGCATCAAGGGGATGACGCGCGAGGTGAAATTTCCCATGAAACACAGCGCACAAGGCAAGGACGGCCTGCTGACCGGCGGCTTCACCCTCAAACGCGCCGACTACAGCATCGGCGAAGGCATGTGGGCCAAGTTCGACGTGGTGGCCAATGACATCCAGGTCAACTTTTCCATCACCGCAACCTTGGGCAAATGAGCGAGCGATGAACGCCGGTAGCCAGCCCAACCCCTTGGCGATCGGCGTGGTACACGCCGCAGCTCTGACCAACACCTGCCATCACGCCCGAGATCACTTTTTTCAACCGCAAATTTCTTTTTCCAACAGGAGCTTTTCCATGACATCTTTCAAAAAACTCGCAACCGCTTTGGCGTTCGCATCGCTGGCCGCAGGCTCGGCCTTGGCCGCGCCTGTCACCTACAACGTGGACAGTTCGCACACCTTCCCCCGTTTTTCGTATTCGCACTTTGGCCTGTCCACGCAGCTGAGCAGTTTCAGCAACACCACCGGCAAAGTCGTGTTTGACGCGCAAGCCAAAACCGGCTCGGTGGACATCACCATCGACCTCAAATCGGTGAACACCGGCTCAGTGGACTTCAACGGCCACATCCAGGGCGAAGACTTTCTGCACACGGCCAAATTCCCCATCGCCACTTTCAAATCGACCCAGGTGGTGTTTGAAGGCGACAAGCCCAAAGCCATCGAAGGCCAGCTGACGATCAAAGGCGTGACCAAGCCCGTGACCCTGACAGTCACCAGCTTCCAGGCCATGCCCCACCCCATGATCAAAAAGCCAGCCCTGGGCGCCAACGCCTTCACCACCATCAAGCGAACCGAGTTCAATGCGGGCAAATACGCGCCTTACGTGGGTGATGAAGTGCGCATCGACATCGCCATCGAAGCCGTGGCCCCGTAAGCCTGTGGTTTTGTAGGTCGGTGGTCAAAGACCCCGACGTGGTTTGAATCACTGCTGATGCTTGTTTCAATCGACAACGCTTGAGCAGACCATCGTCGGACTCTGCGAGTGCCGACCTACAAAAGAGACATCGTAGGTCGGCGGTCGAAGACCCCGACGTGGTTTGAACCACTGCTGATGCTTGTTTCCAACGACAACGCTTGAGCAGACAAACGTCGGACTCTGCGAGTGCCGACCTACACAAGATGTGACTTCGTAGGTCGGTGGTCGAAGACCCCGACATTTGTTGAACCACTGCCGATGCTTGTTTGCAACGACAACGCTTGAGCAGACCATCGTCGGACTCTGCGAGTGCCGACCTACAAAAGAGACATCGTAGGTCGGCGGTCAAAGACCCCGACATTTGTTGAACCACTGCCGATGCTTGTTTCAATCGACAACGCTTGAGCAGACCATCGTCGGACTCTTCGAGTGCCGACCTACAAAAGAGCGACATCGTAGGTCGGCGGTCGAAGACCCCGACGTGGTTTGAACCACTGCTGATGCTTGTTTCCAACGACAACGCTTGAGCAGACAAACGTCGGACTCTGCGAGTGCCGACCTACGAAAGAGCGACATCGTAGGTCGGTGGTCGAAGACCCCGACATTTGTTGAATCACTGCTGATGCTTGTTTCCAACGACAACGCTTGAGCAGACCATCGTCGGACTCTGCGAGTGCCGACCTACGAAAGAGCGACATCGTAGGTCGGTGGTCGAAGACCCCGACATTTGTTGAATCACTGCTGATGCTTGTTTCCAACGACAACGCTTGAGCAGACAAACGTCGGACTCTGCGAGTGCCGACCTACAAAAGAGACTTCTTAGGTCGGCGGTCGAAGACCCCGACATTTGTTGAACCACTGCTGATGCTTGTTTCAATCGACAACGCTTGAGCAGGCCATCGTCGGACTCTTCGAGTGCCGACCTACAAAAGAGCGGCATCGTAGGTCGGTGGTCGAAGACCCCGACGTGGGTCTTTGCCAAAGCCGCAGACCTACGGTGTCGCGGGGCCTGCGCCGGGTATACAACTTCCGGCATAGCCCCATTGATCGAAAGATGGCTGTTGCCGCGACTGACATGTCTCTAGCATGGGAATGGATTGACGCCATGCAATCAAACTCTTGGGGCCACAAGCGTACGACTGGATGCTGCTGGCTCCGCAACATTTGCGGGAGACCAATATGTCCTTGTTCAAGAAAATCCTCGTGCCCTTGGATGGCAGCAACACGTCCAACAAAGCGCTGGACTACGCCATCAAAATGGCCCAATCAGAAAAAGCGCAAATTCGCATGGTGCATTGCATTGACGAGTTGTCCTTGCTGGGTGGGCATGAATACACGGGGGACCTGATCGGGCTGGCCCGCGACAACGCCGAGAAGCTTTTGAACAGCGGCAAGGCGGCGGCCAGTGCGGTCAACGTCACGGCCGATACCCTGGTGATCGACCGCGTGGGCCAGCGCCTGGGTGAATCGGTGGCCGATGCCGCAGGCGACTGGGGGGCTGATCTGATCGTCCTCGGGACACACGGCAGGCGGGGTATTGGCCGTGTGTTGCTGGGCAGTGGCTCCGAGCAGATCATGCGCCTGTCGCCCGTGCCCGTGTTGATGATTCGGGGCTTTGACTGAGCAGGACGGACGCTCAGTCGATCTTGGCCCCCGAGGCCTTGACCACTTGCGCCATGCGCACATAGTCGGCGGCCAAAAGCTTGCCAAAATCAGCGTTGCTCATGTCGCGGGGCTCAATGCCTTGCTTGTCCAGGCGCTCCAGGATCACCGGGTCTTTGAGCAGTTTGCTGATGGCGGCGTGGATGCGGTTGGCCTGTACTGCAGGCACGGCAGCCGGGCCCAGCAAACCAAACCACGAATCAAACTGGTAACCCGGCAGGCCGCTCTCGGCAATGGTGGGCAAGTCGGGCAGGTATTTGCTGCGCTGGGGTGAGGTCACGCCCAGCAAGCGGACTCGGCTGTCTTTGGCAAACGCCAGCGCGCCAATGCTGGCCGCAATCACCGCTTGGGCGCGACCCGACAGCACTTCGTTGATGGCTTCGCCCGTGGCCTTGAGCGGGATGTGCACCAGGTCCGTGCCCGACAGACCCGTGAAATAGGCCATGGCCAAGTGGGTGGCGCTGCCCACACCGGCGCTGGCGTAGTTCATCTTGCCGGGGTTGGCCTTGGCATGACGGATGAATTCGGCCGCGTTTTTGGCAGGCACATCGGGGTGCACCATCAGCACATAGCTGGCGCTGCCAATGTGGGCCAGGGGTGCAAAGTCTTTTTGCGGGTCATAAGCCAGCTTGGTGTAGAGCGATCCGGCAATGTTGTGGCTGGCCGCAGCGGCCACCATCACGGTGCCGTCGGCTTCTGCACGCGCCACATAGCCGGTGCCCACGGTGCCGCCTGCGCCTGCGCGGTTTTCCACAATGACCGTCTGGCCCAAGGCCGCTGCCATCTCTTGGGACAGCGCACGGGCCAGCGTGTCTTGCACGCCCCCGGCCGCAAAAGGCACCACGATGCGCACCGTTTTGGTGGATTGCGCTTGCGCCAGGCCCACCGCTGACAACAAAGCTGTGCCCAAAGTGGCCGTCAAAATTTCACGCCGTTGCATCATGAGAGTTTCCTTGTGAAGGGTTCAAAACATTCAAAACCAGGCCACGATCAGGCCACGCACACCCGGTCGGCCAAGCGGCGCATGAAGCGCTCGCACCAGGCCAGCTGCTCCAGCGTGACCCATTCGTTGGGCTGGTGCGCCTGCGCGATGTGGCCGGGGCCGCACACGATGGTGGGCACTCCCGCCTGGTGGAACAGCGCAGCTTCCGTGCCAAACGACACCTTGCCCGCGCCGCTGGCCGGGTCAACCTCGGCGCAGTCAAAACACAGCTGCGCGATCTCGCTGTCAGCGGCCGTGGCAAAACCGGGCAACACCGATTTGAGTTCGTGCGTGATGCCCGTGTCCGGTGCCACCGCTAGCATGGCGGGCACCAGGCTCTCGCCAAAGGCTTTGGCCTGGGCAAACAAGTCCTCAGGCGTGTTCAAGTGGTGGTGGCGGATTTCCCAGGTCACCTCGCACTGGCGCGGGATGATGTTGAGCGCCGTGCCGCCTGCGATCACGCCGGTGTGGATGGTGGTGTGCGGCACGTCGTAAATCGGGTCGAACGGGCCGTTTTGCACCAACTCGCGGTGCATGCTTTTGAGGTGGGCGACAAACTCGCAAGCGATCTCGACTGCGTTGACGCCCAGCGGCGTGAGGGAGGAATGCGCCTCAAAACCGTGCACCGTGGTTTGGTACGAATGCTTGCCCTTGTGCGCAATCACCACCTGCATGCCGGTGGGCTCGCCCACGATGCAGCCCGCAGGCTTGAAGCCCTGCGCCACCATGTCGGCAATCATGCGGCGCACGCCGATGCAGCCGACTTCTTCGTCGTAGCTGAAAGCCAGGTGAATCGGGCGCTTGAGTTTTCTTTTCAGCAACTCGGGCACCATCATCAAACAGATGGCCCCAAAGCTCTTCATGTCGGTCACGCCTCGGCCGTACATCTTGTCGCCTTGGATCACAACTTTGAACGGGTCGGTGTCCCAAGGCTGGCCGTCTACGGGCACCACGTCGGTGTGGCCAGATAACACCAGGCCGCCGACTTTGGTTTCCCCGTCGTGCGCGGGCAGCGTGGCCCAGAGGTTGGCTTTTTGACCACTGTCGTCGTAGGTGCGACTGCAGGCAATACCCAGGTCCTTCAGGTAGGACTCGGTCCAGTCCAGCAAGGCCAGATTGCTGTCGCGCGAGACGGTGGCAAAGGCGATCCATTTTTCAATCAGGGGCAAGGCGGCCAGGTCTGAGGCTTGCAAAGGGGCATGGACGGGAGACAAAGCGGCGTGAGAAAGCGGGGCGTTCATGGGGGGACTCCGGCAAAAAGTGAGGGGCAGGCTCAGGCAGGGCTCAAATTTTGATCTTACAGGCCAATGGCCTGGCGGGCCTCGGGCTAAACCCGACAGGGCGTCGCCTTGCCGACATGCGCTGGGGCTGGGCGCGCCTACAGTGAGCGGGTCATTCAACCTCTGGAGTTATTCATGGCCATTTATGAGCTGCGCACCTACAGCGTGACCGTCGGAAAAATGCCCGAAGTCGTGGCGCATTACAGCCAGGAGGGCTGGCCCGTGCTGGCCAAGCATCCGCAAAAACTGGTCGGTTACTTCACTGGTGATGTGGGCGCTCTCAACGAATTGATCCATGTGTGGAAATTTGACGACGATGCTGACCGCCGCGCCTTTTGGGCCGGGGTCTATGCCGATGCGGACTTTCAGGCCTTTGTCGCCAAAATCCGCCCGCTGATCCGCGAACAGTCCAACAAGCTCATGCTCTCGGCCCCCTGGGGACCACAACCCTGAGGGGTGCCGGGCACACGGCACCAGCAAAGCGTCACGCGGTGGCCAAGGCTCTTCGGCTGCACAGTGACGCATAACTGGCGTGCATGGAGTCCGCAAAATTTACCTCAAGACCTGCCGCAAAGACACATCTGCGCCTCGCTTCACGCGTTTCAGACCCGCAGAAACGACAGCAGCGCATCGTTGAATGCCTGTGCGTGCGAGACATTCATGCCGTGGGGTGCACCGCTTATCCGCACCATCTGGCTGTGGGCCACAGCGCGGTGAGTTCGCTCGCCCGAGCCTGCGATGGGCACGATCGCGTCTGCATCGCCGTGAATCACCAGCGTGGGCACCGTGATTTTTTTCAAATCTTCCCGGAAGTCGGTCGTGTTGATCGCGTCCATGCAGGCCAAGGCGGCATGCTGCGCAGACTGTTGGCACAGGGCGAGGGCGTCTGCGCGCTGCGCCTCACTCACTTGGAGCTCTCCGTTGGCCGAAAAGAAGTTGCGTGTGAATTCGTCGAAGAAGGCTTCTCGGTCTTGTTCCAGTGCCTTGCGCGACGCTTGCGTTTTGTCGGGCGTGCGTGGCCCCTCGGGGTTGTCAGCGGTTTGCATCAAATACGGCGGCACAGCGGCTGCAAACACCACGCTGTGCAGGCGTGATTCGCCGTGACGACGGATGTAGCGCGCCACCTCCCCCCCGCCCATCGAAAAACCCACCAGTGTCACATCGTGCAATTCGTAATCGGCCAAGACGCGCTGCAGGTCGTCGGCCAAAGTGTCGTAGCTGTAATCGGAATCCGGCTTGTCCGAGCGGCCAAAACCCCTGCGGTCATAAGTCACCACGCGGTAGCCCGCAGCGCTGAGCACCGACACCTGTGGTGCCCATGCCTGCGCAGACAGTGGCCAGCCATGGATCAAGACCACCGGACGGCCACCGCCCCCGCTGTCGTCCATGTGCAAATGCACTTCGTCATCTGGCTCCAAAGGCGCATTGCTGGGTGTTTCCACGCCCACCGTGGCGGCCGCAGCCGCACCGCCCAGCGCGCCCACCATAGCCCCCACACTGGCACCAACCAGCACGCCCACAGGCCCACCCACCAAGGCACCAATGCCTGCACCCGAGGCTGCACCCCCCAACATCGCACCGCCGACCAGCACAGACTCGGCTTCACGCGGGGTCTCTCCGGGATTGAACACAGACTCGGTTTCACCCGCGGTCTCTCCGGGATTGAGCACAAACTGCGCTGACGAATCGGGGTCTTGTGAAGGAATGCCGTGGCCAGGCCGAGCCTGCTCGGCAAGGTCTGGGTCGGTCGGCTCAGGTTTGGATGGCGGGGTGGTCGATGGCGTCATTGGCACCTCCTCATGAAGATGTGCAGGGGGGGTGAATGCCTGCCCAAACCTTAGGCCTTCAGCCACGGCCTTGTCTGTGTGGTGGCAGACGCGCATGTCTGACGCCCATGCAGCGCATGCTTTGGCTGTGCTTGCCGGGGGCTATGCCCACCTGGCCGTGCAGGCCGTTCACGCCTTTGGGCCTATAGGGCCTATAGGGCCAAACCCCGCCCACCGATCCACCAACCGTGCCACAAGTTCATGCTGTCGGCCTGAAGGCACAGGCCGATAAAGGCCCTTGAGCCCCGGACTTGTCCATCTTCCAAGGGTGGACTCGTCTTACTGAATCAGGTAGCCCCCATCCACCGGCAAGACCACGCCGGTGACAAAGCGGGCCGCCGGGCTGGCCAGAAACAGCACCGGGTCGGCCACGTCTTCGGGCTGGCCCCAGCGGCCCATGGGCGTGCGGCCCACGATCTGGGCGCTGCGTGTGGGGTCGTCTTGCAGGGCTTGGGTCAAAGGCGTGGCGATCCAGCCCGGGGCCACCGCATTCACCCGGATGCCGTCGGCCGCATAGGCAATGGCCAGCGACTTGGTCAGTTGCGCCACGCCGCCCTTGCTGGCGCTGTAGCCCGGCGTGAGGCCGCCTCCAAAAAAGCTCAACATCGAGGCGGTGTTGACGATGCAGCCCTGGCGCGCTTTGAGGCCCGCACGCGCCGCAGCGCACACGCGCATGGTGCCGTTCAGGTTGATGTCCACGGTCTGCGCGAACACTTCCGGGTCGTGCTCGGCATTGCGCTGGATGATGCCTGCGCAGTTGACCAGCACATCCAGCTCGGCAAATTCTCCCAGGACCTTGTTCACATGCTCAGCTTGCCGCACATCCAGCTCATGGAAGGTGATCAGGCGGTTGGCGCTTGAGGCTTGCGCCGCCGCCACTTCGGCAGGCGTGGCACCGGTGGCGGTGACGCTGGCGCCTGTGGCGGCAAAGGCCCGGGCAATGGCTGCGCCAATGCCGCTGGTGCCGCCGGTGATGAAAACTTGTTTGACCATGTCCATGAAACTTCTCCCTTGCTGTTGTTAAAAATCCAGGCTAATCACACCTCCGGCCTGCTGGGCGCGTGAGCAGCACAAAATGATTTTGTGCTGCCGCGCCTGGTGGCTGAGCACAAAGTCGCGGTGCTCCACCGCGTCAGAGGCTTGTGCATCGTAAGGCAGGGCGCACACGCCGCACAGGCCGTCGCTGCATTTCACGCTGACGCCCACGCCCGCCTCGGCCAGCACATCGGTGGCGCTGCGCTCGGCAAGCACCTGCAGGCGGCGGCCAGACTTTTGCAGCAGCAGCTCAAAGGGTTGATTCACCCAGGCGTCGGCCTCGGGCACGCTGAAGTATTCGCGGTGCAAGGCGTCACTTGGCCAGCCGTGTGCAGTGGCGGCTTCAAACACGCCGTCCATGAAGCGCGGCGCACCGCAGGTGTAGACATGCTGGCCCGGCGCAAAGTCGGGCAAGAGCTGCATCAGGTCGGCTCGCTGGCCTTCGTCTTTGAAGTGGTATTGCACCTGGTGGCCCCAAGGGGCCTGGGCCAAGTCTTTCAAAAAGCCTGCCGTTGTTCGGCTGGCGGCGCTGTAGTGAAAGTCAAACGGTTTGCCCAAAGCGTGCAAGCGGTGCGCCATGGCGATCATGGGCGTCACGCCAATGCCCCCGGCCATCAGCCAGCTGTGGGTGGCGTCTTCGTGCAGCGCAAAGTGGTTGACCGGGCGCGACACAAACACCCGCCGCCCTTCACGAAAGGCCCGGTGCATGAGCGCCGAGCCGCCGCGCCCACCAGACTCGGGCGGCTCGCGCAACACGCCCAGCACATAGTGGCTGCGGTCGGCCGGGTCGCCCGCCAGGCTGTAAGGCCGCTGGTATTCGGGCGCGATCACCACGTCGATGTGCCCGCCTGCCGTGAAGGGCGGCAAATCGCGGCCATCGGGCGCTTTGAACTCGTAACGCGCCAGGCCCTCGGCCAGCAGGCCTTCCAGGTTCCAGGGGCAGGTTTTCATGCAGCGCCCGCACATGCCGCCTGCGGCGTTGGTGATGCGGTAGCGGGCGCATTATTCGGCGCCGCTCTTCCAGATCTCGTAGCCGTTGTACATCAGCTTGGGGCCCGCGGTGATGGCCCCGGACGGGCATTCGCCTGAGCCTGAGGCTGAAAACGTCGGACTCTGCGAGTACCGACCTACGAGGAGTCATCGCAGTGTTGTAGGTCGGCGGTCGAAGACTCCGACATGGGCCTGAGCCTGAGGCTGAAAACGTCGGACTCTTCAAGTACCGACCTACGATGAGTCATCGCAGTGTTGTAGGTCGGCGGTCGAAGACCCCGACATGGGCCTGAGCCTGAGGCTGAAAACGTCGGACTCTTCAAGTACCGACCTACGAGGAGTCATCGCAGTGTTGTAGCTCGGCGGTCGAAGACCCCGACATGGGCCTGAGCCTGAGGCTGAAAACGTCGGACTCTGCGAGTGCCGACCTACGAGGAGCCATCGCAGTGTTGTAGGTCGGCGGTCGAAGACCCCGACAGATTTTTGTTCAGCAACAGCGGCAAAAGCAGAGGCAGAGGTCAACAGCTCATGTCGGACTCTTCGAGTACCGACCTACGAGGGACCATCGCAGTGTTGTAGGTCGGCGGTCGAAGACCCCGACATTGGCCTGAGCCTGAGGCTGAAAACGTCGGACTCTGCGAGTGGCGACCTGCGAGATGACATGTCTCACACATTTCAAACTTCAGCGTGCCTGATCAATAGGAACAGGGGGCGTCTCATGCTGTGCGCCCAGGGGCGCTGAATGTGCGGTGACCTTTTTTGTGACGCCAGATTGAGTACTTGAAGGACTGTTGTTTTGTACAGTATATTTGGCGCATGCCTTCTCCCTTGAATTTCACGCCGATCCCTGTTGTTGTCCCGGACACCCCGCTGTGGCTGGAGCTGTGCGCCTGGACGGTGCAGGCGGGGTTCCCGTCTCCGGCGGCAGACCACACGCGCAAGCGCATCGACCTCAATGAGCACCTGATCCGCAACAAGGAGGCGACCTTCATCTTTCGGGTCAAAGGCGATTCGATGAACGGCATCGGCATCTACGAAGGCGATGAGCTGCTGGTGGACCGCTCCATCGAGGCCGTGCACGGCAACATCGTGCTGGCCGTGCTCAACAACGACTACACCGTCAAGCGCCTGTACCGACGGGGCGGCGTGATCAAGCTGATCGCCGAAAACCCCTTGTACCCCCCGATCGTGGTCAAGGATGGACAGGAGCTGCTCATCTGGGGTGTGGTCACGCGCAACCTGCACAAGCTGTATTGAACCCATGGCTGAACACACATCGCGCGCCCGGCGGTCCTGGCTGCTGGTGGGGCCAGCCGGGTATCGCACCCACGGGAGCGACACGCCATGACGCAGCAACTGGCCCTGGTCGACTGCAACAATTTTTACGTCAGCTGCGAACGCATTTTCAGACCCGATCTTGCCCGGGTGCCGATGGTGGTGTTGTCCAACAACGACGGCTGCGTGGTGTCCCGCTCCAACGAGGCCAAGGCCCTGGGCGTGAAGATGGGGCAGCCTTGGTTCGAGTGCAAAGCCCTGGCCGAGGAGCATGGCATTTTGGCCATGAGCAGCAACTACGCGCTGTATGCCGACTTGTCCAACCGGGTGATGAGCATCTTGAGCGAGTTTTCGCCCCGGCACGAGGTCTATTCGATCGACGAGTGCTTTGTGGACCTGACGGGCATGCCCCAACTGCGCGAACTCAGCTATCACATGCGCGAACGTGTGGGCAAGTGGACGGGCATGCCGGTGTGCGTGGGCATTGGCCCCACCAAGACCCTGGCTAAATTGGCCAACCATGTGGCCAAAAAGCATCCCCGATCCCAAGGCGTTTTCAACTACAACGCGCTCACGGCGGAGCAAAAAAACCGCTTGCTCCAACGCCTGCCCGTGCAAGAGGTTTGGGGCGTGGGGCGCAAGCTCAGCCAAAAACTGGCGTTGCACGGCGTGCTGAGTGCCCATGACTTGCGCGAGGCGCACACGCCCACGCTGCGTGCCGAGTTTGGTGTGGTGATGGAAAAAACCCAACGCGAACTGCAAGAAACGGCGTGCATTTCGCTGCAAGAGCTGCCCACCGACAAGCAGCAAATCATCTCCAGCCGATCCTTTGGCAGCATGGTCACCGACTTGCCTGTGCTCAAGGATGCCCTGTCCATGTTCGTCGCCAATGGCTGCGCCAAACTCAGGGCACAAGGCAGCCACGCGCGGGTGATCCAGGTGTTTTTGCAGACCAACCGGTTCAGAAAAGACCTGCCGCAGTACATGCCCAGTCTGACCGTGCCGCTGCCCTATCCCACGCACGACACCCTCGAAGTCAACCGCTGGGCCGACTACCTGTGTGAGCGCATGTTCAAACCCGGCTATGCCTATAAAAAGGCCGGGGTCATGCTCAGCGAAATTACGCCGGTCTCGCAGCGCCAAGGGGACTTGCTGGAGCCCGAAACCACCAGCAACACCCGGCTGATGCAGGCCGTGGACGCGTTGAATCAGCGTTACGGGCGCGGCGCAGTCAAGGTGTCCACGCAAGGCGCCTACAAGGACTGGCAAATGCTGCAAGCGCGCAAATCACCCCACTACACCACCGACTGGCAAGAAGTGCCCATGGTGTGAGGGGGTGTGACGGGGGTGGACCGGTGATCGCCGAACGATGCAAGCCCAGTCGCTATGATCCCCAGTGCGTTTGAGCGGTGGTGTGTGCGGTGGTCTGGGCCACGCAAGCCCAGTGCCCGCGACTTTCAAAACCTGGGTTTCCATGCGTCAACGGGCTGACTCCACAGCGGGTCTGCATGGGCCATTTCAAAAGAAAAAGCAGATGAGTGATCACGCATTGAATGTGCTCGGAACCCCTTTGGTGCCTTGCTCTTACGATCCATTGACGGGTTATTACCGCGACGGGTGCTGCAACACCGACGGGCACGACCAAGGCAGCCATGTGGTTTGCGCCAAAGTGACGCAGGAGTTTCTGGCGTTTTCGCGCCAAAGGGGCAATGACCTGAGCACCCCGATGCCCGAGTACCGATTTGCAGGTTTGAAGCCGGGTGACCGTTGGTGCTTGTGCGCGGTCCGCTGGAAAGAGGCCTTCGACGCGGGCGTGGCACCCCCCGTCGTGCTGGCGTCAACACATGCCAAAGCCCTCGAATTCATCAGCTTGGATCAGCTGCAGGCCCATGCCCACGTTTGATCCCCAGGCAGTGCGCCCACAAGCCGTGCACTGTCGCACAGCCCCGCATGGTCGGTGCTTGCACACTGGCATGCACCCGATCAGGCTTTCTGAACATGCCGCATGAACTTGTTTGACCCCCTCACGCTGCCCAACGGCACACACTTGCCCAACCGCATCGCCAAAGCGGCCATGGAAGAAAACATGTGCGACGCCGAGCACGCGCCATCGGATGCCATGCTGCGCATGTACCGCGCTTGGGCCGAGGGCGGCGCTGGCCTGATTTTGACCGGCAACGTCATGGTGGACAGCCGGGCCATGACGGGGCCGGGCGGGGTGGTGCTCGAAGACGCGCGGCACCTGGCGCGCTTCAAGCAGTGGGCGCAGGCCGCAGGCAGCGGTGGCGCTCAGGTGTGGATGCAAATCAGCCACCCCGGCCGTCAAATGATGGCCGCGCTGGGTCAGACCACCCGCTCGGCCTCGGCAGTGCCTTTGGACATGGGTAAGTTGTCCAGCAAGTTCTCCGTCCCCCAAGCCATGACCGAGGACGACATCGCTGAGCTGCAGCGGCGCTTTGTGCAAACCGCGCAATGGGCGGAGCAGGCGGGCTTTCACGGCGTGCAGATTCATGCAGCCCATGGTTACTTGTTGAGCCAATTTCTCTCGCCCCTGACCAATCAGCGCCAAGACGCCTGGGGCGGCAGCATCGAGCACCGGGCCCGCTTGCTGATCGACATCGTCAAAGCGGTGCGCAGTGCGGTGTCTGCACAGTTCGCCGTGGCCGTGAAACTGAACTCGGCCGACTTTCAGCGCGGGGGCTTCAGCGCTGACGACGCCAAGCGGGTGGTGCAGATGCTCAATGGTTTGCAGGTCGACCTGGTCGAACTCTCAGGCGGCAGCTACGAAGCGCCCGCCATGCAGGGGCAAGCACGCGACGGACGGACCCTGGCCCGGGAGGCCTATTTTTTGGCGTTTGCGCGCGACATGCTGGCTGTGGCACACATGCCGCTCATGGTGACAGGAGGCATTCGCCGCCCAGCCGTGGCCGAGCAGGTGCTGGCCAGCGGCGTGGCCATGGTGGGCATGGCCACAGCCTTGGCGATTGCGCCCAACTTGCCGCACGAATGGCGCGCCGGTGCCCAGACCAGCCCGGCCTTGGCGCCCATCCCCTGGAAAAACAAAGTGCTGGCATCGCTGGCCACCATGGCGGTGGTCAAGTTTCAGCTCAGGCGCTTGAGCCAGGGGCGTGCCACCCAGCCCAAGGTGTCGCCGCTTTGGGCATTTGCCCTGCAGCAATGGATGATGTTCAGGCAAACCCGCCAATACCGCCGCTGGATGGCCGGACGTTTGCACGCACCTTGAGTGCGGTGGCCCAGTGGGCGGGCCGCCCATTTGGCGCCCGTCTGCAGGACGCTTGCCGCGCCAGGTTCAGCAGCAACCATGCTGCTGAAAAAGCCGCCCTGTAGATTCGGCACGCTGATGTTTGAATGTTTTGCACCGTCACCCCGTAGGTCGGTAGCTTTAGCTCCGACAAGTGCCCACGCCGAAGCCAGCAAAGTCGGAGCTCAAGCTACCGACCTACAAAACCTGTGCCCTGTGAAGTTTTCAATGCTCAAAGATGTTGTGGCTCATTGATTTGGGTACGCTGATGTTTGAATTTTTTGCACCGTCACCCCGTAGGTCGGTAGCTTTAGCTCCGACAAGTGCCCACGCCGAAGCCAGCAAAGTCGGAGCTAAAGCTACCGACCTACAAAACCTGTGTCCTGTGAAGTTTTCAATGCTCAAAGATGTTGTGGCTCATTGATTTGGGTACGCTGATG
>NZ_LFYT02000041.1 GCF_001270065.2 Limnohabitans planktonicus II-D5 | reverse complement strand
CACCATCAACGATGGCAACAACGGCAACAACTACACCATCGGCAACAAGGCCAGCGCCACAGGCACCATCAAGGCCAAGGAACTGACGTTCGCAGCGGTGAGCGACACCAAGATCTACGACGGCGGCACCAGCTCCAGCAATGCAGCCTCTGTGACGGGCACACAAACCGGTGACACCATCACCGCTGTTCAGTCCTTCGCCAGCAAGAACGTGCTGGGTGCCAATAACTCCACACTTCAAGTGGGCGCAGTCACCATCAACGATGGCAACAACGGCAACAACTACACCATCGGCAACAAGGCCAGCGCCACAGGCACCATCAAGGCCAAGGAACTGACGTTCGCAGCGGTGAGCGACACCAAGATCTACGACGGCGGCACCAGCTCCAGCAATGCAGCCTCTGTGACGGGCAAGCAAGGTGATGACACCATCACCGCTGTTCAGTCCTTCGCCAGCAAGAACGTGCTGGGTGCCAATAACTCCACACTTCAAGTGGGCGCAGTCACCATCAACGATGGCAACAACGGCAACAACTACACCATCGGCAACAAGGCCAGCGCCACAGGCACCATCACGGCCAAGGAACTGACGTTCGCAGCGGTGAGCGACACCAAGATCTACGACGGCGGCACCAGCTCCAGCAATGCAGCCTCTGTGACGGGCACACAAACCGGTGACACCATCACCGCTGTTCAGTCCTTCGCCAGCAAGAACGTGCTGGGTGCCAATAACTCCACACTTCAAGTGGGCGCAGTCACCATCAACGATGGCAACAACGGCAACAACTACACCATCGGCAACAAGGCCAGCGCCACAGGCACCATCAAGGCCAAGGAACTGACGTTCGCAGCGGTGAGCGACACCAAGATCTACGACGGCGGCACCAGCTCCAGCAAGGCAGCGACCGTGACGGGCAAGCAAGGTGATGACACCATCACCGCTGTTCAGTCCTTCGCCAGCAAGAACGTGCTGGGTGCCAATAACTCCACACTTCAAGTGGACGCAGTCACCATCAACGATGGCAACAACGGCAACAACTACACCATCGGCAACAAGGCCAGCGCCACAGGCACCATCACACCCAAGGAACTGACGCTTGCAGCGGTGACCGACTCCAAGGTCTACGACGGCAGCACCAGATCCGACAAGGCCGTTTTTGTGATTGGCACTCAAATTCGGGACTTCATCACTGCGACTCAAGCGTTTGTCCATAAAAATGCGTTGGGCACAGGAAACTCCAGGCTGGTCGTCCAATCTGTCGAAATCAATGATGACAACAACGGGCGAAATTACACGGTTGCCAACACATCTGTTGCTACAGGAACGATTGAAAAGGCCAATCTGATCATCAGCCTCGACGATCAAACCAAAACCTACGATGGCACAACAGCAGCGACCTTGGTCCCCAGCGCCTTTACAGTTGAAGGTGTGACCGTTGACGGGCAAACTGAAAGTGCCACGGTGACTCAAGCTGTCGGCATTTACAACGATAAAAATGTGTTGGGCGCGAGCAGCGTCACGGCCAATCTGGCGGCGGACAATTTTGTAGCTGCGACAGGCACTGATCTGATCAACTACAACTTGCCGACATCTGTGAGCACCAAGGGCAAGATCACGCCCAAGCTTGCTGCCGTGACGGGTACGGCCACCACAGTGACGGCCAACGGCTCACTTCAAAGTCAGTTGCCTGCCCTCAAATCGGGTTTTGTCTTGGGTGAAGATGTGTTTGTGACAGGCTTGGCAGCCGGTGTTTCTTCGGGTGTTTATCCCTCAAATCTCAAGCTTGCACCTGCCAATGCACAAACCATTTTGAGCAACTACACGCTCAGTATCAACAATGCATTGCTGACCATCAATCCAGCGGTGACTGCCAATGCGCCCGTTGTGATCGATCCGTGGCGCTTAGTGACACCGATCAGTCGATTGGCGCTTGCTGGCTTCAACAATGCGAACAAAGGTGCAGCCCTGGCAGGCACCAGAACTGGCTGGCAACAGCAAGCATGTACACCTGACAGCACTCAGGAATGCGTATGCGAAGTCAGGGATGAGAATTCCGACATAGAGCTTTGTCTTGCCCCCAAAACTCAACTGTGAGTTTGAGAACAAACCAGCATGTGCCGCCTAACGAGAACGCGAGTTGTGAACACACACATGGCCTGTCTGCTCGGATACATCAGGACAGGTGCCTCATCACAGATGTCATTGTGGGCAATCCACCTGGACCGCTCGGATGACGCATCTCTCAACGCCCAAGCCTCCATCGAGTCCATGGGCGATTGATTGGGGCGTCAAAATACCTGTCCTGAAAACGGCTTTGCCGCCACAAAACTCCCCGACTTGCCCCCGTGCTTTTCCAGCAAGGTCACGCCGTTGATGGTCATGCCCCGGTCGACGGCTTTGCACATGTCATAGATCGTCAGCAGGGCCACCTGCACGGCGGTCAGTGCTTCCATTTCCACGCCCGTCTGGCCCACCGTTTCGGCCGTCGCGGTGCAGGTCACGGCATTGTGCTCGTGCAAGACTTCAAACTCGACCGCCACGCGGGTCAGGCCAATCGGGTGGCACAGGGGAATCAGGTCGCTGGTCTTTTTGGCACCCTGAATGCCTGCGATGCGTGCGATGCCCAACACATCGCCTTTTTTGGCGGTGCCCGACGCGATCAGCGCCAAAGTGGCTCGCAGCATCTCGATACGGCCGGTGGCCACGGCTATGCGGCGTGTGGCCGTCTTGTCACCTACGTCCACCATGTGGGCTTGGCCTTGGGCATCAAAATGGGTCAAGACTTCAGAGGGCTGTGTCATGGCAAGGGTGCTCAAATCTGGTTACAAATCATTCACAAGAATGGCGCATCATACGGCCATTGAATGGACCCCTTTTTGCTGTGAAACTCAAATTCTGTCGCTCGTCCCTGGTGCTGTCTTTGTTGACTGCTGCACTTTGTTTGCAACCCGCCTGGCCGCAGGCACTGCCCACACTGGGCCATGGTGAAAGCATCTCTTTGGGTGCAGAGCGCCAGCTGGGCGACCGCATTGCGCGCGAACTCTACCGCGACCCCGATTATCTGGAAGACCCGGTGCTCGATGAGTACATCCAGCGACTGTGGGCGCCTTTGGTCAAGGCCGCTGCCGCACGCGGGGAATTGTCACCGGAGTTGCAAGAGCGCTTTGCCTGGCGCATCTTGCTGGGACGCGACCGCACGGTGAATGCGTTTGCACTGCCCGGCGGTTATCTGGGGGTCCACTTGGGGCTGATCGCCGTGGTCACGTCAGATGACGAGTTGGCTTCGGTGTTGGCCCATGAAATCAGCCACGTCACCCAGCGCCACATTGCACGCTCCATGGACGACCAAAGCAAGATGACGCCCTGGGTGATCGGCTCCATGATTCTGGGCGTGCTGGCCGCGAGCAAAAGCGCTCAGGGGGCGCAGGCCTTGATTGTGGGTGGGCAAGCAGCCGCGATGCAGTCGCAGCTGAGCTATTCACGCGACATGGAACGCGAAGCCGACCGTGTGGGCTATGGCGTCCTGAGCGATGCGGGCTACGACCCCCGGGGGTTTGTCACCATGTTCGCCAAACTGCAACAGGCTGCGGGGGTGAACGACAACGGCGCTTTCCCCTATTTGCGCAGCCACCCTTTGACTTCCGAACGCATCGCCGACATGCAGGCACGCCAGCAACTGAGTGGCAATTTGAGCGGCAATTCCTCCACCGTTACGCAGGACCTTACCCAAAGCATGCTGGCCGCCCGGGCGCGGGTCATGTCAAACGGCAACGTCGACGCCCTCAAGGCCTGGACGCAGGACAGCAAAATCAACTCACCCCAGGCTACACCCACCCAACAAGTGGGCGCTCTGTACGCCGCCACCCTGGCCCACCTGCAGTTGAGAGATAGCGCATCGGCCGAGCGCAGCCTGCAAAGCCTGGAAAGACGGGTGCAGGACTCTGGTTCAGAGCCCGCCATCCGCGTGGTGCGCTTGCTCAAGGCAGAAATGGCGGCCCGGCAAGAGCGCTTCGGCGCAGTGCTGAGTCTCTTGCTGCCTTCGCCACCGGGCACAGCCTTGGCGCGGCCGGAGCTGATCGCGGTCGCTCAGGCCTTGGCGCGCCTGCCCCCGCAGCCCATGCGCAACGAGGTCATCGGCACCTTGCGCGAACTGGTGCAGCAAATCCCCCAGGATGCCCAAGCCTGGAACACCCTGGCCAGTTTGCTGGCCGCCCAGGGCATGACATTGCCAGCCCTTCGCGCCGAAGGTGAAGCACAAATGGCCCGCATGGACTGGACAGGCGCGGTGGACCGCTTTCGCGCCGCGCAAGACTGGGCCCGCAACAACCGCCTGGCCGCAGGCGAGCACATCGAAGCCTCCATCGTCGACACCCGCCTGCGCCAGGCTCAGACCTTGGTGCGCGAGATGCAAACACAACGCTGAACGGCATGCGCTTGGGCGTCTCACAGACGCTGTGTTGCGGGATGTTTATTTCCAGCGCACCAGCTCGATGTGCACGCTGCCCCGGTCGCTGCTGAAGGTGACTGAGCCTTCTTGCACGGTGGCTTGCAGCTGCATGCTGCGCTCGGCCAGTTTGGCCAGTTCTTGAGAGCCTTCGGTGGGCACACGCCAGACTTGCAATTTGTCCAGGCGGGTGAGCTTGGTCTCGATGCCTTTCCACCAGACTTCGGCCGCGTGGTTGAAGCAATACAGCAAGACCTCATCGGCCTTCTGGCAGGCTTTCATGATGGGCTTGTCTTCGGGCTGGCCGACTTCGACCCACATCCGTGTCTGACCGGTGAAGTCACGCAGGCTCACGTCCGGGTCATCCGGGTCCGACAGGCCTGCACCAAAGGCCAGCTTGCCGTCACCTTTGCACACGGCTTGCAGCTTGTAGGCGTTGATGGCCAGCGCCAGCAAGCGGATCATCATGCGCTCATCGGTCTCGCTGGGGTGCCGCGCCAGCGTGAGCTGGTGGTCTTCGTAATAGCTGTGGTCGATGTCAGCGATCGACAGATTGGCTTTGTAAATGGTGGATTTGAGGGCCATGGTTCAAACCCGGCGGGCCAGTTCAGCGGCCTTGCCCACGTAGCTGCCCGGCGTCATGGCCAGCAAGCGGTCCTTGTCGGCTTGCGGGATCTCCAAGGCCTCAATCAAGCCGTGCAGGTCTGCAGCGCTGACCGTTTTACCGCGCGTGACTTCCTTGAGCTTTTCGTAGGCGCCCTGCACGCCATAGCGGCGCATCACGGTCTGGATGGGTTCGGCCAGCACTTCCCAGGCCGCATCCAGGTCGGCGGCCAGCGCCTCTTCGTTGAGTTCGAGCTTGTTCAGGCCCGTCATGAGCGAGGCATAGGCCAGCGCGGTGTAGCCCAGGCCCACGCCCATGTTGCGCAGCACGGTCGAATCGGTCAGGTCACGCTGCCAGCGGCTGATCGGCAGCTTCTCGCTCAAGTGCTTGAGCACGGCGTTGGCCAGGCCCAGGTTGCCTTCTGCGTTTTCAAAGTCAATCGGGTTGACCTTGTGCGGCATGGTGGAAGAACCAATTTCACCGGCCTTGAGGCGCTGCTTGAAGTAGCCCAAACTCACATAACCCCAGATATCCCGCGACAGGTCGATCAAGATGGTGTTGGTGCGGGCCACGGCGTCGAACAACTCGGCCATGTAATCGTGCGGCTCGATCTGGATGCTGTAGGGTTGAAAGCTCAGGCCCAGGCCCCATTGGCTGCTTTGGGTCTCACTCAACTCGGGCGTCTCGACCACTTGGCGGGCAAAGGCTTCCCAGTCAAAGTCGGGCCAAGCTGACAGGTGGGCGTTGTAGTTGCCTACCGCTCCGTTCATCTTGCCCATGAGTTTGACCGCTGCGATTTTTTCGCGGCAGCTGTTCAGGCGCATGACCACGTTGGCCATTTCCTTGCCCACTGTGGTGGGGCTGGCGGTCTGGCCGTGTGTGCGGCTGAGCATGGGCACTTCTGCAAAGTTGTGCGCCATCTCGCGCAGTTTGGCAATCAGGCCGTCCAGGCCGGGCAGGATCACTTGGGCGCGAGCGCCCTTGAGTTGCAGGGCGTGGCTGGTGTTGTTGATGTCTTCACTGGTGCAGGCAAAGTGCACGAATTCGGCGACTTTTTCCAGTTCGGGACGGTCCTGAAACTTGGATTTGATCCAGTACTCCACGGCCTTCACATCGTGGTTGGTGACCTTTTCAAACGCTTTGATGGCTTCGGCATCGGTTTGGTTGAAGTTTTTGACCAAAGCGGTCAAGTAAGCGCGCGCGCCGAGCGACAAAGGCTTGAATTCCGCAAACCCGGCATCGGACAAGGCGATGAACCAGGCGATCTCGACCTGCACGCGCCGGTGCATGTACCCTTGCTCACTCATGAGTGGGCGCAGTGTGTTGAGTTTGCTGGCGTAACGACCATCCAGCGGCGACAGGGCGGCAATAGGGGGAAAATTCATGACCTGATTGTAATTCCCGCCACTTGCGCGACTGCGCGGGCCTTGTGACTTGGCGGCCGCCAAAATTGGCAGCCGCCTTCACCTAGAATCAAGTTCGTTTCTTTTCTACAGAATCACTCGTCTACATTTTTATGAAACTCATCGGCTCCGTCACCAGTCCTTATGTGCGCAAAGTGCGCATCGTCATGGCCGAAAAAAAACTGGACTACCAATTCGTGATCGAAGATGTGATGTCCGAACAAACCACCATCCACGAATCCAACCCATTGGGCAAAGTGCCCTGCCTGATCATGGAAGGCCATGAGGCGGTGTTTGACTCTCGCGTCATCGTGGAATACCTGGATACGTTGTCCCCTGTGGGCAAACTGATTCCCCCGGCTGGGCGTGAGCGCGCTGAAGTCAAAACCTGGGAAGCCCTGGCCGATGGGCTGATGGACGCGGCCTATCTGGCCCGCATGGAGCAAGCCTGGGCAGGTCGTCAGGACAGCGAGCGCAGCCAGGCCTGGATCGACCGCCAGCTGAACAAAATCCAGCACGCTTTGCGCGCCATGAGCCAGGGCCTGGGCGACAAAGCATTTTGCTCGGGCATTCACCTGAGTCTGTCCGACATTGCCGTGGGCTGCGCGCTGGGTTACCTGGACTTGCGATTTGCCAGCATTGACTGGCGCGGTCAATACCCCAATTTGCACAGGCTCCATGACAAACTGTCGCAACGCCAAAGCTTCATCGACACCCTGCCGGTTTAAAGCGGGCGCAAGCTCCGCATGAATTTGTGGCCGTCACCGGCCTCGGGGTGATGGGTGGTGGTCTGGGGAATTTCATCGAGGCGGTGGTGCCGCTCCTATTGATCCGGCCCTGTGAAGTCTGCAGGTTGACTTCAACCTTGCACCTTGTGGGAGCTTGCCCTGCAAGCGAAAAGCCTTTGCTCCACAAGCGTCTGATCGCCAGCAGGGCTAGCTCCCACAAACTCCTCCCAACGGGCACCACACTGCTCAGACTTCATCGGGCCGAATCTATAGACCCCAGGGCCGCGCCAACATCACGGCACCGAATCACGCACTGTTTGCGCGCTTTTTGAGCCAACGCATGAAGCCACCGAGCACCGGCAGTTTTTCATACAACTCTTCGGCCGCATCCCAGTAATCACGGTGCAACGTGACCAACCCCTGCGCGTTGAACACCACATGGCTGGCCCCCCGCACGGTTTGGGGCGTGTGGGTGTCAAAGCGTTTGAAACGGAAGCGAAACTCCCAGGTCAAAAAGGCCTGATCCCCATCGACCACTTGCCCGGTGATGACAAAGTGCGGCTGCTCCAGGGCCACATACATGTGCCGGAAAATCCGCTCAATCTCGGGCAGGCCTTGCACCTCGTTGAAGGGGTCCTTGAAACGCGCTTGCGCGTCGTAGACCGTGTGCAATTGCGCCACGCTGTCGGGAGACAGCGTTTCAAAAAACGTGACCAGGTCCTGGGTGGCTTGTCGTGTGTTCATGCTTGTCAATCAATTGGGATGACCCACGCGGGCCTGTCTTTCACAGCCCCGTGAACTTGCGCACCAAGGGGAAA
Organism: Limnohabitans planktonicus II-D5; assembly: GCF_001270065.2. Lineage (GTDB taxonomy): Bacteria > Pseudomonadota > Gammaproteobacteria > Burkholderiales > Burkholderiaceae_C > Limnohabitans_A > Limnohabitans_A planktonicus. Next base: position 22,599 of record NZ_LFYT02000041.1, on the reverse strand, counting down.
TACAAACGGTAAGGCAGCAACCTGAGCAGTTTGAGCCACACCGTGAAGCGGCGCGGAAAATGGATGTCAAATTGTCCGCGCGCCCAGCCCCGCAGCATTTCCTGCGCAGCCTGTTCGGGCCTGAGCAAGGCGGGCATGGTGAACTGGTTTTGCGCCGTGAGCGGTGTGGCCACAAAGCCCGGGTTGATCACGCTCACACCGATGCCCTGGTCCTGCAAATCCATGTACAGCGTCTCGGCCAAGTGCGTCAGGGCAGCCTTGGTGGGGCCGTAAGCCAGGCCATTGGGCAAGCCGCGCCAGCCCGCCACGCTGCTGATCACACTGAAGTGCCCGCGCTGCTGGGCCAGCATGTCGGGCAGTACCGCATCCAGCACCAGCAAGGCTCCCTGGTAATTGACACGGTCATGTTGCAGCAGGTCGGGCAAATCCAGCGCTGTGGCGCGTTGGGCGCGGTAGTAACCGGCTGCGTACACCAGCAAATCAATCGGACCATCGGCCAGGATGCGGCGTGCAGTGGCCTGCACATCTGCGGGCACGGTGACATCCAGCGGGTGCCACTGCACGCCAGTGTCTTGCGCGGCCCAGTCGAGCACACCTTGAGGCTGACGGGCAGAGACCATCACCACAGCGCCCGCAGCGCGCAGTGCCTGTGCACACGCCAGCCCGATGCCCGTAGAGGCACCCACCAGCCACACCCGCCGCCCCGCCCAACTGGGCATGGGCGTGTTGAGCTGGTACCAGCGACGCTGGGCGGGCAATGGCTCACTGGCCAAGCGGGCGGTCTCCTTGGGCGTCAAGACAGGCGACGCGGCGTTCATGGCTGATTCCCGGTCAAGCCTGGCAAGGGGGTGCGGCGAGTGAAGGACAAGGTCACTTCTCCGAGCTTGATGCCGAATTTGCTCATGGTGGCTTTGTTGAGCATCACCCGCGAATCCATCAAATACATCCAGTCGTCAAAGTCCACATGCCACACGCGCCCGTCTACAGGCAGCGCCAGGGTGTAGCCCCAACGAAATGCGTTGCCGCTCACTTGCCCTGTGGCCTGCCCCACCACGTCATCGGCCTGGCCGGTGTAGGCGCCATTTGCACCCGCTTTGAGTCGCCAAATCCGGCGCTGTTTTGTGCCGTCGGAATACACAAAGGCTTCATCGAGCACGCCTTCATCGCCTTGCCAACTGCAGTCCATGACCACCGTGAAGCGCTTGACCACCTGACCACTGCGGTCGGTGAAAACACCCCAGGCGTCGATGGTGCCGTTGAAGTAAGTGCGCAAATCGAGTTGCGGCTTTTCTTGTGCATAGCTTTGCACCTGCGGCCCCGCACAACCAGACAGAAAAGGCGTGGCGGCCAGGGCGCCGCAAGCACCCAGACGACCCAAAACGTTGCGACGATCGATATTGGTGCTCATGTGTTGGCTCCCTTGTTGAGTTTCATGGTGGCATCATGCCTTTGTGCGCGCATCCAGCTCTACCCCTTTTGAATGGGTAGTAACTTGGGCCCCTGCGCTGTGGTCGCGGCTCCTCATCAGCGCGACATACAAAGCCCCTGCCGCCAGCAACTTGAGCACACACGGCAGGACGCCATAAGCCCAGCCCAGCGCCAGCAAAGCTTGTTCATCTTGTTGGCCCGGGGCATAGCCCCACAAGCCCAACAGGGGCAAGGACAGGCCCGCCGCCAATGCCAAATTCAGTTTGGTGGCGAGGTTCCACCACCCCATGAAGGCCCCGTCACTGCGGCCGCGTTCACCACAGCGGTCAATCAGCTGATTGAGCAATGCACCGGGCACCGTCAGATCGGCACCCAGTGCCAAGCCCGACAGTGCACACACCACCAAAAAACCGCTGGTGTCACCCGCCCCCAGCCCGATGACGCTGACAAATGCCAAGATGGACAGCCCCATGCCCAGCGCCCAGGTCTTGAGCAAACCAATGCGGCCAATCACCTTGAGCCAGACCGGAAAAGACAAGGCACCAGCGGCAAAGTACAGGCCCAGAAAAAAGGGCTCCATGGCCTTGGGGGCTTGCAAACGGTCCTGAACAAAAAACAGCACCAGGGTCGCTGGCACGGCACTGGCCAGTCCGTTGAGCATGAAGACGGCCAACAAACGGCGAAAACCTGCGTATTTCCAGGGCTGCCACAGGCTCACACCTGGCTCAGCGGCGCGGTCCTCGGCGGGTGATGATTGCGTCTGTTGGCGCTCGCGCTCGGCAGCCAAACCGGCCGTGCGCCGCCAGGCCAACAAGCCCAGGGCCAACAAAAGCACCAGCAAACTGGTCGTGAGCGGCCAGCCCCAAAGAGCAGGCAAGGCGGACGCCAGCAACACCCCCACCAAGGCAAAGCCTTCGCGCCAAGCCACCCAGCGGCTTTGCGCCAAACCGCCCCCCCCTTGCCGCGCAGCCCAAGCCTGGTGCAAGATGCCCAACCCGCTGTAAGCCAGGTGGCTGAGCGTGAGCGCCCCCGCCACCCACAGCAACAACTGCGCGGTGCTCAGGTGTTCGGCGGGTGGGAAAAACAAGGCGACAAACCCTGAAATCAGCGCCAAGGCCAGGCACAGGGCGGCCACCCAAACGGCCTGCCAACTGCGACGGTACAAACGATCCCCGAAGCGCCCCAGCCAGGGATCGACCACGGCATCCACACCTCGGCTGAACAAGAGCACCGCCCCCAAAGCGGCCAGGGGCACGCCGTATTGCTGGGCATACACATTGGGCAAGTGCACATAAACGGGCAGGGCCACAAAGGCCAGCGGCAAACCCAACAGGCCATATGAGGCTGCAGCCATGCGCTCGTCTCGGGGCTGCAAGGCCATGGGGGCACTCATGGCGTCAGGCCTTGCAGCATCTTGGTGCGCATCTCTGGCTCCGAACTGCGTTCGTCCAGCCAGATGCCAAAAAACAGGCGCGCAAAAAGTGCGTCGTTGACCCGGCCCACACGCCGCCCGTTGACCCAAAATTCAGCCCCCTGGCCGGGCTGGTTCACGCCGGTGATGCGGTCACCCGTACCGACGTTGGGAAATAGGGCGCGCATTTCAGCCAGCCAAGTTTGTGCCTGGGCATCCGTGAAGCTGCCCACACGGCGCATTTCATCAATGGAGCGGCTGGCAATCTGCGCCCCCTCCAGCCGCCGCAGGTATTGCAATTCCAGTGCAAAAGGCTGCTGCGCGTAGGCGTTGTATCGAAAACCCGAGGGCGTCCACAGTCGGGCGTCATACACCTCAAACCCCCAGACCCGCAAACGCACCAAGGCAGAGGGCTTGACGCCACTGAGGGCGGTGACTTCGGGTCTGCTCACCTCGGTTGACGTGGTGGTGGAGGTCGTGTTGGACGTGCCAGATGCTTGCGCCCAGCTTGCACCACTGAAAGCCGACCACAGCAACGCGCCCCCCAGTACCCACCCAGCCCAAAGTGACCACGACTGCGCGTACACAGCGCCGCGTGCGCAGTGCATGTGGTGCACCGGCGAGTGCATGAGCTGAGGGTGCCGTTGCGGGCGAACTGCCTGGGGTTGGTCTGGGTAGGGGTGCATCGCGGTGGTCCGGGTTGTCAGGTCGGCTTGACCAAGGTGAACTGGATGACGTCGATGTTCGCCTCGTCAAACGCGGCCTCGCAGTAGGCCAGGTAAAACTCCCACAGGCGCACAAAGCGGTCATCAAATGAGAGCAAACGCACATCGTTCAAGTTGCCCATGAAGCTGTCGCGCCAGCGGCGCAGGGTTTCGGCGTAGTCGGGGCCGAACTTCAGCTCATCGACCACCTGCAGGCCAGCGGCCTGCGCCTGCTTGCGAAACTCGCTGGGGCTGGGCAGGCAGCCGCCCGGAAAAATGTATTGCTGGATGAAATCGGTCGAATTCACGTAGCGATCAAACAAGCTGTCGTCGATGGTGATGCTCTGGATACACGCCCGGCCACCGGGTTTGAGCAAGCGACTCACTGTCTGAAAATAGGTCGGCCAATAGGCTTGGCCGACCGCTTCAATCATCTCGATGGAGCAGATGGCATCAAAAGGCGCATCCTGAATGTCGCGGTAATCCTGCAGGCGCAGATCGGACCGATCGGTGCAGCCCTGCCATTTCATGCGTGTCTGCGCAAATGCCAGTTGCTCCGTTGACAGCGTCACGCCCGTCAGGTGCGCGCCAAATTCAGTGGTGGCCGATTCGGCCAAAGCCCCCCAGCCGCAGCCGATCTCCAGAATCCGGTCACCTGGCTGGGCATTGACCATGCGCAAGGCACGTCGCACCTTGGCCTTTTGCGCGTCGGCCATGGGCTGGGTTTTGTCCCCATCGAACCAGGCCGACGAGTAGTTCATGGTGCTGTCCAGCCAGATTTCGTAAAACGCGTTGCCCAGGTCGTAGTGGGCATGGATGTTTTTGCGGCTGTTGGTGCGGTTGTTGCGGTTGAGCCAATGCTTGACGCGGTAAGCCAAGCGGCCCAGCCAGTGGCCATAAATGGCGCCTTCGAGTTCCCGCCGGTTGGCAATGAACAAACGCAGCAAATCGGGCAATGAGGGGGTGTTCCAGTCGGCGGCCATATAGCCTTCGGCAAATCCGATGTCGCCCGACTTGAGCACCGCAGCGCACACCTCCCAGCGCTGGATGTGCAAGGCGGCAAAGGGTGCCTGGTGCGTGCCAAAAACCTGTTGCGAACCATCCGGTCCGTGCAGGGTCAGCGTGCCCACTTTCAGGCGCTCTAGCCAGCGAATGACTTGACGGGCCGCTTTGGGCAAACTGGCAGGCTTGAAGGTCCGGCTCAACTCAGGGGGGGTTGCGGTACTGTCCAAAAGGCTCTCTCCTGTGGTCATCGGGTCACAAATTGATGGGGGGCTTGCGGCTTGCGCCAAAACGGCACTTTTTTGAGCCACAAACGCAGTGCATGCCAATGGATGCGAAACACCACGCCCAAAGTGAGCAGCGGAAATCGCCACATCACACGGCGCAAGGCGTTGCGGCTCGCCGGCTCGAGCGTGCCGCTCCAACTGGTCTGAATCAACAGGCCCTCGGCGTCGGCGTGATCGACACGCGCCACGACCCGGGGCTGACCCAGGTGCTGCGTGCGCATGAAACGAAACTCGTAGTGGCCTTGCACATCGCAAAACGGCGAGACGTGAAACACCTTGTCGGTCCGCTGTGTGTGGCCATATTGGGGGGCGGGCAACAAGTAGCAGTGCCGCTCACCAAAGGTGTTGTTGACCTCGGCCACGATGGCCGCCAGCGTGCCATCCTGACGCTGCGCGTACCAAAAGCTCACGGGCTTGAAGGCGTGTCCCAGCACACGGGGAAAGCATTGCAACCACACTTCGCCGCTGGCATCGGCAATGCCTTCACGCTGCAAAAGTTCATCCAGCCAGGCCAAAGCACCGCCTTGGGCGGCGCTGCGGCCATCGCCATGGTCCACATCGTGAAAGGCAAACCAGGCGCGGCGGTTCACCGCCAAAGCGCCAGCCCGACGGCTTTGCAATTGGCGCATGGGCAACATCAAAAAAGCCGTGGGGTAGGCAAACACATGATGGGCAGGGCGATGCCGTGTGTGGCGCACCTGCCCCCATCCAATCATTGCGCCCGTGTTGTTCATGCGCCCTTGTCCGCCTTGATTTTGTCCAGCAGTGCGCGCCCCACCTGCATGCCCGACTTGAGCCCATCTTCATGAAAGCCGTATCCCGCCCAAGCCCCGGCAAACCAGGTGTGGCGCTGGCCTTGCAGCAAGGGCAGGCGTTGTTGCGCCGCAATGGCCGGCATGTCAAACACCGGGTGCGCATAGTCGTATTCACCCAAGATCGTGTCAGCGCGAATGTCTTGCACAGGGTTGAGCGACACCACCACCGGCTGACTAAAAGGTATGCGCTGCAGGCGGTTGAGCAGGTAATGCAGGCACACGCGTGATGATTCGCGGTCATCGCTGGCTGCGCGTTCATAGTTCCAGGCGGCCCAGGCTTTGGCGTTGGCGGGCAAGACAGAGGCATCGGTGTGCAGCACCGCATGGTTGTCCTGGTAGCGGATGGCCCCCAACACCTCGCTTTCCAGACGGCTGGGATCAGTCAGCATGCCCAAGGCCTGATCGGTGTGGGTGGCCACCACGACGGCATCAAAGGGCTCGGCCCCATGGTCGGTCAAGATGCGCACCCCTGCGTCATGGCGCTCAATCAGGCGCACCGGGGTGTTCAGACGCTTGTCGGGCACACCGTCCAAAATCTTGTCCACGTAATGACGGGCGCCGCCGACCACGCTGAACCACTGGGGGCGCTGAGTGACCTGAATCAGCCCATGGTTGTGACAAAACCGGATCATGGTGGCCACGGGAAACTGCAACATCTGATCCGTGGGGCAGCTCCAGATGCAGCCGAGCATGGGCAGGAAGTACCAGTCCCGAAATGCCTCGCTGAATTTGTGCTGCCGCAAAAATTCGATCAAAGGCTGTTGCAGCTCGGCTTCACGCTGCGCCTTGGCGATGCGCGTGCACAGCGCATTGAATCGCAGCACATCGGCCAGCATGCGCCAAAAGCGTGGGTTGACCAGATTGCGGCGCTGCGCAAACACGGTATTGAGGTCACTGCCGCTCCACTCCAGTGCTCGCCCGCCCAAGGCACCGGGCACCTTGACTGAAAACGACATGTCTGAAGGTGCTGTTTCCACCTGCAGGTCTTCAAACAACTGGATCAGGTTCGGGTAGGTGCGCTCGTTGAACACCAAAAACCCCGTGTCCACCCCATGCGTCACCGGACCTTGCGAAGTGGGCAAAGTGATGTCCACAGTGTGGGTGTGCCCACCAAAATAGTGACCCGCCTCAAACACCGTGATGTCTGCTTGGCCTTTCAGGGTGTGGGCCACGGCCAGGCCTGAAATGCCCGAACCGACGATGGCCAATTTCATGCGTGCGCTCATGGTGCAGTTTTTTGGAGTGATTTTTCGATGGCCGCGATCAAGCTTTTGCTGTCTGGCCCGGTCATGCTGCTGTAGCTGTCGACCACTTTGCCGTCACGCCCAATCAGGTATTTGTAGAAGTTCCAGCGCGGTTTTTGGCCCGATTCTGCCAAAAGTTGCTTGTAAAAAGGTGAGGCCCCGGCCCCTGAAACCACGGTTTTTGTGAACATCGGGAACTTCACCCCAAAGGTGTTGTCACAAAACTCGGCAATTTGCTTGTTGCTCCCCGTTTCTTGCGAAAAGTCATTCGAAGGAAAGCCCAGCACCACCAAGCCCTTGCTCTGGTACTGGGTGTGCAGCGCTTCCAGTCCTTTGTACTGCGAGGTGAATCCGCAAAAGCTGGCCGTGTTCACGACCAGCAAAACCTTGCCGCTGTATTGGCACAAAGACTGAGGCTTTTCGTCTTGCAAGCGCTCCACAGTGTGGTTGAGCAAGGCCGGGCAGGATGGTGCAGCGGCGTGTGCGCCCACCGTGGCCAAGACGAAAAACAGGTATAGCAAGGATCTGTGGAGCATGGCGGGATCGATTTTTACTTTTAAATCCATTTTGTGACTACTCAGTTTAAACGCATTCATGGCACTTGTCACAATCCCTTTTGACACGACTGTGCATATGCCAAAAAAGCTCTTGCGCCGACCCGCTCAGTCCTTCTTTATTGATCCGGCACGCTGAAGTTTGAAATGTGTCAAAAATGCCATCTCGCAGGTCGTACCCATTTCATGGTGGCGCAAAGGCCTGCCTCTGTGCGTGCATTGAATAGGCAAATGGCTGGCTTCTCACTGGCGTTTAGACGGCTCTCCTACAATGGCCCGATGACCTCCAACACCCTCTACACCCAACGCCGTGCCCGCCTCGCTGCCCAATTGGGCGCAGGCGGGATCGCCATCATTCCCACCGCGCCCGAGCGCCAGCGCAACCGTGACAGCGATTACCTGTACCGGCACGACAGTTACTTTTATTACCTGACCGGCTTCACCGAGCCCCAAGCGAGTTTGGTGATCACGGCCGATGGCGAGTGCACGCTGTTTTGCCAGCCCAAAGACCTGGAGCGCGAAATTTGGGATGGCATCCGCCTGGGGCCAGACGCGGCACCTGCCGCTTTGGGCGTGAACCGGGCATTGCCCATCGGCGAGATGGCCGCACACATGCCCAAGTTGCTGGAAAACCGCAGCACCGTGTGGTACCCCTTTGCCATTCACGCTGGGCTAGAGAGCCTGGTGAACGGCTGGCTGCAGTCTGTGCGGGCGCGTGTGCGTTACGGCGCTTTGTGCCCCGAGCAGCAGCGCGACCTGTGCAGCTTGCTCGACGAGATGCGCCTGGTGAAAGACGCGCACGAACAAGACATCATGCGCCGCGCCAGCGCCATCAGCGCCCGCGCCCACATCCGCGCCATGCAACGCAGCGCAGCCATGCTGCGTGCGGGTCAAGAGGTGCGTGAATACCACCTGGACGCCGAGCTGCTGCACGAATTCCGCCAGCACGGCTCGCAGTACCCGGCTTACGGCTCCATCGTGGCGGGCGGGGCCAATGCCTGCGTGCTGCATTACCGCGCCGACACGGCCTTGATCCAAAACGGCGACATGGTGCTGATCGACGCCGGCTGCGAACTGGATGGCTACGCCAGCGACATCACCCGCACCTTCCCGGCCAACGGCACATTCACCGGGCCGCAACGCGCTTTGTACGAGCTGGTGCTGGCCTCACAAGACGCGGCAGTGGCCGCCACCAAGGCCGGTGCCCGTTTTGTCGACCCGCATGAAGCCACTGTGGCCGTGCTGGCGCAGGGCCTGCTCGACGTGGGCTTGCTCGACACAAACAAGGTCGGCAACGCCCAGGATGTGATCGCCAACCGCAGCTATTTCCAGTTCTACATGCACCGCACCGGTCACTGGCTGGGCATGGACGTGCACGACTGCGGCAGCTATGTGGAGCCCTCGCAGGTGGGCCAGGTCAGTGAGCGCAAAGATCCGCTGAGCGGCGAGTTGATCAAAGACCGCCCCAGCCGCATTCTGCAGCCGGGCATGGTGTTGACCATTGAGCCGGGCTTGTATGTGCGCCCAGCACCCGGTGTGCCCGAGCAATTCCACAACATCGGCATCCGCATCGAAGACGACGCCATCGTGACCGCCACGGGTTGCGAGCTGATCACGCGTGGCGTTCCGGTCAAGGCCGACGAGATCGAAGCCTTGATGCGGGGCTGAAAGGCCCATGCAGCCGAGTTCCCCGCCCGGTATGTCGGGCACCCTGCTCGCCATCCAAATCGGCCAGGTACGCCCCCTCATGGTGGGCGGGCGCAAACTGGTGTCGGCCATTGGCAAAACCACCGTTTCTGGTCCCATCGAGGTGGGGGTGCTGGGCCTGGCCGGTGACGAACAAGCCGACTTGTCTGTGCATGGGGGCCTGAGCAAGGCGGTGTACGCCTTGCCTTCAGAACATTTGCCTTGGTGGCAGGCGCAGCGGCAGGCTCAGGGCGCGACGATGTTTGAAGAAGCTTTGGCACCGGGCTATTTGGGTGAAAACCTGAGCTTGCAAGGCCTGCTCGAACATGAACTTTTCATGGGCGACCGCCTCGACTTTGGCGACGTGGTCTTGCGTGTCACCCAGCCACGCGAGCCCTGCGGCAAGTTCAACGCCGTCATGGGCTACGCCCTGGCCGCCAAAGACATGGTGCAAAGCGGGCGCTGTGGCTTTTATTTGGCGGTGGAAAAACCCGGCGTTTTGCAAGCCGGTGCCACATGCCAAGTGCTGGCGGGCTCACGTTCCACCCGCGTGACCGAAGCCTTGCAGCACAAAGCCTGGAAGCATTTGCGCTGAACCACCCCCATTTGTGCGAAAAAGTCAAAACCCAACTCACTTGCGCGAGGCATTACCCAGGCCCGAAGCATTGAATCAGGGGTCTACAATGAAAATATCGTCTGACTGTCGCCCTGGGTGTTGACAAATCTTTTGCCATCCATGATGGCTGCTGAATCCCGGCAGCCCTGACAGCACATCCCTACCACGGAGCCGAAACAATGACCAACAAGGTCCAAGCCGAAGAAAAACGCGCCCAGTTGCGCAAAGCTGCACTCGAATACCACGAGTTCCCCACCCCCGGCAAGATCGCCATTGCCCCCACCAAGCAACTGGTCAACCAGCACGACTTGGCCTTGGCTTATTCGCCCGGCGTGGCCGCACCTTGCGAAGAAATCGTCAAAGACCCAGCCAACGCTTTCAAGTACACCAGCCGGGGCAACCTCGTCGGTGTGGTGACCAACGGCACCGCCGTGCTGGGCCTGGGCGACATCGGCCCGCTGGCCAGCAAGCCGGTCATGGAAGGCAAGGGCGTGTTGTTCAAGAAGTTTTCGGGCATCGACGTGTTCGACATCGAGATCAACGAAAAAGACCCGGACAAGCTGGTCGAGATCATCGCCTCGCTGGAGCCGACCTTTGGCGGCATCAACCTTGAAGACATCAAGGCACCCGATTGCTTCTACATCGAGCGCAAGCTGCGTGAGCGCATGAAGATCCCGGTCTTTCACGACGACCAGCACGGCACCGCCATCGTGGTGGGCGCGGCCATTCTGAACGGCCTGAAGATCGTCGGCAAAGACCCCAAAAAGATCAAGCTGGTCACCTCGGGTGCTGGCGCAGCGGCCTTGGCTTGCCTGGGTTTGTTGGTCAAGCTGGGCATTCCGCGTGAAAACATTTGGGTCACCGATTTGGCGGGTGTGGTCTACGAAGGCCGCACCGAACTCATGGACGAAGACAAGATCCAGTTCGTGCAAAAGACCGAGCAGCGCACGCTGCGTGAAGTGATTGCCGGTGCCGACGTGTTCCTGGGCCTGTCGGCAGGCGGTGTGCTCAAGCAAGACATGGTCCAGTCCATGGCCGCCAAGCCGCTGATTTTTGCGCTGGCCAACCCCAACCCCGAAATCGACCCCGCCGATGTGAAAGCCGTGCGCGACGACGCCATCATGGCCACGGGCCGCACCGATTACCCCAACCAGGTCAACAACGTCCTGTGCTTCCCTTACATCTTCCGGGGCGCACTCGACTGCGGCGCGACCACCATCACGCTGGAGATGGAAATCGCCGCCGTGCACGCGATTGCTGAGCTGGCCCAGGCCGAGCAAAGCGAAGTGGTGGCTGCAGCCTATGTGGGCGAGCCGCTGGCGTTTGGCCCCGAGTACCTGATCCCCAAACCCTTTGACCCGCGCTTGATGATGAAAATCGCCCCGGCCGTGGCCCAGGCCGCAGCGGAGAGCGGCGTGGCTTCGCGCCCGATTGCCGACATGGACGCTTACCGCGACCGCCTGCAAGGCTTTGTGTACGCGTCAGGCACCATGATGAAGCCGATCATCACGGCTGCCAAACGCGCCCTGAAAAAGCGCATCGCCTACAGCGAAGGCGAAGAAGAACGCGTGCTGCGTGCTGCCCAGATCGTGGTGGATGAAGGCATTGCCCGCCCCACGCTGATCGGTCGACCTGCCGTGATCGCCGAGCGCATTGAAAAATTTGGCCTTCGCCTGAAAGAAGAGCTGGACTACGACGTGGTCAACGTCGAGATGGACCCGCGCTACCGCGACTTCTGGCAAACCTACCACCGCATGACCGAGCGCAAGGGCATCACCCAACAGATGGCCAAAATCGAGATGCGCCGACGTTTGTCCTTGATCGGTGCCATGTTGCTGCTCAAAGGCGATGTGGACGGCATGATTTGCGGCACCTGGGGCACCAACCCCATGCACCTGAACTACATTGACCAGGTCATTGGCAAGCGTGCGGGCGTCAACACCTTCGCCTGCATGAACGGCTTGATGCTGCCGGGCCGTCAAGTCTTCATGGTCGACACCCATGTGAACTACGACCCGACGGCCGCGCAACTGGCCGAATTCACCGTCATGGCCGCCGAAGAAATGCGCCGTTTCGGTATCCAGCCCAAGGCAGCCCTGCTCTCGCACTCCAACTTTGGCTCGTCCAACCAGCCCAGCGCGGTGAAAATGCGTGAAGTGCTGGACCTGCTGCGTCAAAACGCGCCCTGGCTGGAAGTGGATGGCGAAATGCACGGCGACGTGGCCCTCGACGCCGCCTCGCGCAAGGTCATCATGCCCAACAGCACCTTGATGGGCGACGCCAATTTGCTGGTTTTGCCAAATATTGACGCCGCCAACATTGCCTACAACCTGCTCAAAACCGCTGCCGGCGGCAACATCGCCGTAGGCCCGGTTTTGCTGGGTGCCGCCAAACCCGTGCACATCCTGACACCCAGCACCACGGTGCGCCGCATTGTGAACATGACGGCGCTGACTGTGGCCGACGCCAACGCTGCGCGCTGAGCACATCTGTCCCTGTCAAGTGCTCGCTTGACAGGGCAATTGCCTGAAGTGTTTGCCTGATCGCCAGACAAGCACTTGCATTTTTATGACAATTGCATCACACTAGCGCCTTCGAGTTTTCGGGTTAACCCGGATCTCCTGAAAGGTGTTTTCATGAGGGTCGCGCAAAAAACCGGGTTTTTTCAACGCTGTACAGCAGTTTTGATGGGCTTGGCAATGATGGCATGCACTGTTTCGGTGCATTCTCGTTCAACCCCAGAAGCGCAAACTTTATCGACTCTGTCGGTGCAAGATTTGCCACATGAAGGCCAGGAAACCTACCAACTCATCCGCAAGGGTGGTCCTTTCCGCTACGAAAAGGACGGTACGGTTTTTGGCAATCGTGAGCGCATCCTGCCCCGCGAGGCGCGAGGGTTTTACCGCGAATACACCGTCAGGACACCCGGCTCACGCAACCGAGGGGCTCGCCGCATCGTCTGCGGCGGACCCGTCCCGCAAGAACCCAAAGCCTGTTACTACACCTCAGACCATTACGCGAGTTTTCGCATGATCGTCGACAAAAACTGATTTTTTAGCTTTAAAGAAAGACCACGGAGATGGACACGCCGATTCGTCATGACCAAGAGGCGCCCTTGAAGGGCGTGCGGTCCAACATCGTGCAGTCGATCCGCGCTTACCGCGTGAGCGACTTGCAAGATGCCGCCCAAGGCCTGGGCCATCACTTTTTGTACGCCAACCTGGCTGAAGCCCAGAGCAAACAAGACGTGTTGGACCTCATTGGTGCGCAATTCACATTGCCCTCGCACTTTGGCAAAAACTTTGATGCCTTGTACGACTGCATGACCGATCCCTTGCACAAGTCCGGCCCACAGCCAGGCTTCATCGTGGTGCTGGAGCAAATTCCCGCACACGCCAAGTTCGACAAGGAAGCCCGCGAGCAATTGCTGGACATCTTCCGCGACACAGCCGATTACTGGGGAGACCGGAAGATACCCTTCCGATGCTTCTATTCTTTTCTGTAGCCCGTTCTGCGCAAAACAGCCAAGCAGGACGGGCGAATGAGGCACAAACCGAAGTCGCCGTGATGGCCGAATCGGTCGAAGACGGCGAAAGAATGCCCACCGACAAACTGGTGGACGTTTCGCCCCTGGCGCTGCGCATGAGCAGCCCCTTCAACGCAGGTTACTGGCTCGCAGCCGCCTGACGATCATCCGGGCCGAACCAGCCCGGATGGCATCCAGCCCGTCCTTGCGACGGGCTTTTTTTTGGTCCGCATGGATTTATACTGTGCCTCTGCGCCGATTTGAACCCGATTGCGGGCGCCGGGACCTCAGAGTCCCGAAATTCAGCTAAATGGCGTGTGTTTCATTCCCTTTGAAGCCCGGCCCCGCTGAATGCGATGCCGGGTTTTTGCTTTTTGGAACCGTACACAGTCGATGTTGATCGCCGAGTCACAAACCATGCCGTTCGACGCCGCCTTGCCCTTGCAAAGCGGCGCGTCGATCCGTGGCTATTCCCTCTCTTACGAGACCTACGGCACGCTCAACGCCGACAAATCCAACGCCGTGCTGGTGTGCCATGCGCTCAACGCCTCGCACCATGTGGCGGGCGTATATGCCGACCAGCCGAACAACTTGGGCTGGTGGGACAACATGATCGGCCCGGGCAAACCGCTGGACACCGACCGCTTTTTTGTCATCGGTGTGAACAACTTGGGCTCCTGCTTTGGCTCCACCGGACCCATGCATGTGAACCCCGACACGGGCCTTGTGTACGGTGCCGACTTCCCTGTGGTCACCGTCGAAGACTGGGTCAACGCCCAGGCTCGCTTGCTGGACGCGCTGGGCATTGAACAACTGGCCGCCGTGATGGGCGGGAGTTTGGGCGGCATGCAGGCGCTGTCTTGGACGCTGCAATACCCCGAGCGCGTGAAACACGCGGTGGTGGTGGCCAGCGCCCCCAATCTGAACGCCGAAAACATCGCCTTCAACGAAGTGGCGCGCCGCGCCATCGTGACCGACCCGGACTTTCACAACGGCCACTTTTACGCGCACGGCGTGGTGCCCAAGCGTGGCCTGCGCATCGCCCGCATGATCGGCCACATCACGTACCTCAGCGACGACGTGATGAACGAGAAGTTCGGCCGTGAATTGCGCAACGCCGTCAACAGCGACACGGGCTACAAATACTCCACACAAGACGTGGAATTCCAGATCGAAAGCTACCTGCGCTACCAAGGCGACAAGTTCAGCGAGTACTTTGACGCCAACACCTATTTGCTGATCACCCGAGCGCTCGACTACTTTGACCCGGCCCGCGCCTTTGGCGGCGACCTGTCCAAAGCGCTGGAACGCGCCATCTGCAAATTCCTGCTGGTGAGCTTCACCACCGACTGGCGCTTTTCGCCTGCACGCAGCCGCGAAATCGTCAAAGGCCTGATCGACAACCGCCGCGACGTGAGCTATGCCGAGATCGACGCCCCGCACGGCCACGACGCCTTTTTGCTCGACGACGCGCGCTACCTGAACGTGGTGCGGGCCTACTTCGGCCAGATCGCCAACAGCCTGGGAGATGCCGCATGAGCGACCCGCTGATCATGCAAGCCATTGCTCGCCTGGTGCCCCAAGGCGCACGCGTGCTTGACCTGGGCTGCGGCGACGGTGCCTTGCTCGCCTATTTGCAAAAGCACAACGGCTGCACCGGCTACGGCGTCGAACTCGATGACGCCAATGTGCTGGCCTGTGCGCAGCGCGGCGTGAATGTGCTGCAACTGAATCTGGACCAGGGCCTGAAGGTTTTTGCCGACCAGTCCTTTGATGTGGTGCTGCAGATCGACACCCTGCAACACCTGCGCAACGCCGAGGTGATGCTGCGCGAGACCGCCCGCGTCGGCAAGATCGGCATCGTGGCCTTCCCCAACTTTGCGCACTGGTTCAACCGCCTGAGCGTGCTGCGTGGCCGCATGCCGGTGACCAAGCGCCTGCCCTACCAGTGGTATGACACACCCAACATTCGCGTAGGCACCTACGCCGACTTTGCGGACCTGGCCCGCAAAAACGACCTGCGGGTCCTCGACGCGTTTGGTTTGCAACACGGCCATGAAGTGCGGTATTTACCCAACCTGATGGCCGGCACGGCGGTGTTCAAATTGCAACGCCGCTGAGCTTTCTTCCGGGCTGATTTTGTCGGTCATGTGCCCCACCCTCTCTTGCCTTTCATGACCATTTCTGCCTCGCACACCGATCACCCCGCCCATGCCCACAGCCACTCCCCCTGGCTGATCGCCAACCTGTTGGCCCAGATGGCATTTGGCCTGCTGGCCATGACCTTGTGCCTGCCGTCCATGCAGGAATGGGGCACCCTCTTCGCCACCGACCAGTCCCATGTGCAGCTGACCTTCAGCGGCTACGTGGTGGCCTATGGCGGCTTGCAACTGGTCTATGGCCCCCTGTCCGATCGGCATGGCCGCAAGGCCATCCTGCTGGTGGGCTTGGTGATTGCGGGCGTGGCCTCTGGGCTGGCCGTGTTCGCGACTGACATCCGTTGGCTCACGGCCGCGCGCATTTTGCAAGGCGCAGGCTGCGCCGCCAGCATGGTGATCGGTCGCTCGCTGGTGCAAGACCTGTTTCAAGGGCACCAACGCACCCGGGTCATGGCCTATGTGGGCATGTCACTGGGCCTGATTCCCCCGTTGGCCACTTTGCTCGGTGGGCAAATCCATGTGCGTTGGGGCTGGCAGGCCAACTTCGTGCTTTTGGCTGTGCTCGCACCGCTGCTGGCCATCGCCGCCTGGCAAGGCCTGCCCGCCAGCAAGCCCCACGCAGCCAGCGACAGCCACTGGCTGCGCGCCATGCTCAGCGCTTACCGACGTCTGATGCGTGAGCCGCGTTTCCTGCTCTATGTGGTCATCCTCGCCGCCACCACGGCCACCTTTTATGTGTTCCTGGGCGGCGCGCCCATCGTGCTCAAGGGCTATGGCATTGGCCCCGACGGCATTGGCTGGTTCATCATGGCCGTGCCCATCTCCTACATCGTGGGCAACTTCATGACCTCGCGTTTGATTCAAGGCATGGGCGAGCGCCGCATGATGGCCGCAGGCCAGGTGTTCACCCTCACGGGTCTGGTGATCATGCTGGCCCTGGGCCTGGCGGGCCTGAAAAATCCACTGGCCGTGGCCCTGCCCTTGCTGCTTTTGGGCTTTGGTCATGGCCTGCTGAACCCGCCTGCGCTGGCAGGCACGGTGGGCGTGGTGCCTGCGCTGGCAGGCTCAGCCGCCGCAGTGGCGGGCCTGATGCAGCAACTGACAGGTGCCACAGGCGCTTATCTGGTCGGACTGGTCAGCCATGAAGGTGCCGTGAACCTGGGCTGGATGATGCTCGCGTTCAGCCTTGTGGCCGCGTGCGCACAGTGGTGGCTGCACCGGCGCTGAAGGCTGCACGGCATCGCCACGGACGCTCCGTGGTCGGAGCCAGCCCTGCTGGCGATTGCGCGCTTGTGGTCCGCAGGCTTTCGCGTGCAGGGAAAGCGCCTACAAACACCCTTCAACTGCTTACGCTCAAGCCCCTGCCCGCGCCGCCTGCAGCGCCTCGCGCAGCACTTTCAAATCCCCGATGTGATTGGCCAGAAGCAAGATCAGGCGGGCGTTGAGCGCCTCGCTTTGCTCGTCGCTCAGACCGTTGTGGGCGTCGATCAGGTTTTCATAAAAATCGTCACCGGGCGAAAAATCGCGGAAGAAGCGGCGACCGGCTTCATGAAAATTGGGCTGCGTGATCAGCGTCGATGTCGCAGCGGCTGTGGTGCTCGTGCTGATGTTTGTCGTCGTGCTCATGTTCATCCTCCTCAAGCCTCGCCCATGGCGGTTTGGCCTGTCGCGTGTTTCAACGCTGTCTGTATGGCTGTTGCCGACCACATGCGCCAGCGGGCCACCACATGCTGGTCCGGGCGCAGCAGGTAAGTGGTGCCTGGCTTGGCGTCATAGCGCTTGGCCATCCACCCTTGGGCATCCACCAGCACCTTGGCACCCTCCACCTGCAAAGGCGTGGCCGAGACGATCAAGGTGTCCACTTTCACAGGCCCTTGGCGCAAAGCCTGCATCGCGGCCAAGGTTTGGGCATCGGGCGCAGCATCGACAAACAACAGTGCGGCAAAACCATTACCCACCTGATTGAGCAGCCAAGCGTCTTGCCCGTCCACTTGCACGGGCGCATCGTCCATCGGTGCACCGGGCACCATATTGCCTTCAAACGCTTCAGCGTCTGGCGTGTTCAGCACCGAGCCGGTCAGGAAAGAGGGCACCGACAGGCGGCCCGAATTGACCAGCTTGCGCGCAAACGGGTGGTGCTTGGCCAGCGCCAGCACCTGGTTGCGAAAGGTCTTGCTGGTGCGGCTCTTGGGCGTGATGAAGTCGGTCGAGCGGGTCGAGTTCATGATGTTCTCGTCCGCCGCAAACTGGCGGTCGTGCGCGTAGGTGTCGAGCAGTTTCTCGCTGGCCTGGCCCTTGATCACCAAGCCCAGCTTCCACATCAAATCGTCCACATCCTGAAAGCCCGAGTTGGCCCCGCGTGCGCCAAAGGGCGAGACCTGGTGCGCCGCGTCGCCCGCAAACAACACGCGGCCGTGGCGGAAATCGGTCATGCGGCGGCACTGGAAGGTGTAGATGCTGACCCACTCCAGCTCAAACGGCCGCTCATCGCCCAGCATGGCCTTCAGGCGCGGGATGACTTTTTCGGGCTTCTTTTCTTCTTCGGGGTCGGCGTCCCAGCCCAGCTGAAAGTCGATGCGCCAGACGTTGTTGCTTTGCTTGTGCAGCAGCACGCTTTGGTTGGGGTGAAACGGCGGGTCAAACCAGAACCAGCGTTCGGCCGGGTAGTCGGCTTTCATGATCACGTCGGCGATCAAGAAGCGGTCCTGGAACACGCGGCCTTCAATGTCCAGCCCCAAATGGCGGCGAATCGGGCTGCGTGCGCCGTCGGCCACCACCAGCCAGTCGGCTTCGATGTCAAACGTGCCTTCGGGCGTTTCCACCGTGAGCGTGGCGTGATCGTCATGGCGCGTCACGGCGGTCACTTTGTGCTGCCAGCGGATGTCGGCTCCCAATTCGAGTGCGCGTGCAATCAGCATTTCCTCAACGTGGTACTGCTGCAGATTGATCATGCCGGGGCGCTTGTGGCCCGCGTCGGGCACCAGGTTGAACTGGTAAACCTCGTCTTCTTCCAAAAAAGTGCGGCCGATGTTCCAGCTCACGCCCAAGCCGCAGGCCTCGTCGGCAATGCCCAATCGGTCCAGAATTTCCAGCGAACGCTTGGCATAGCACACCGCCCGCGAGCCGATCGACACGGTCTTGTCGTCATCCAGCACCAGCACGTCGAGGCCCTGCAAGCGGGCATCAATGGCAGCAGCCAGGCCCACGGGTCCCGCGCCAATGACGATCAACGGTTTACGCTGCGGTGGCGTCGACATCAAGTCAGCTGGCGACTTGTAGGGATAAATCGGGTTGATGTAAGCACCCATGAACGGTCTCCGATCTTTTGAAAAGCACCCTCTGGTGCAACAGCCGATAATTTACTATAGATAAATGGATTTACCTATCCGTAATTTTAAACGAAGTTGTAAACCGGCAACTTGGACCCGACAAGTGCCTGCACCGAACCATCCATGTCGGATCTGAAGCTGCCGACATACACATACCGCATCCCCGTAGGTCGGCGGCTTCAGCCCCGACAAGTGCCTGCGCCAAACCACCACCGTCAGAGCTGAAGCTGCCGACCTACACATACCGCATCCCCGTAGGTCGGTGGCTTCAGCCCCGACAAGTGCCTGCGCCAAACCACCACCGTCGGAGCTGAAGCTACCGACCTACACGCATACCGAATCCTCGCAGGTCGGCGGCTTCAGCCCCGGCAAGTGCCTGTGCCGAACCACCAACGTCGGAGCTGAAGCTGCCGACCTACAAATACCGCATCCCCGTAGGTCGGCGGCTTCAGCCCCGACAAGTGCCTGTGCCGAACCACCAACGTCGGAGCTGAAGCTGCCGACCTACACATACCGCATCCCCGTAGGTCGGTGGCTTGAGCCCCGACAAGTGCCTGTGCCGAACCACCAACGTCGGAGCTGAAGCTGCCGACCTACACATACCGCATCCCCGTAGGTCGGTGGCTTCAGCCCCGACAAGTGCCTGCGCCGAACCACCACCGTCTGAGCTGAAGCTGCCGACCTACAAATACCGCATCCCCGTAGGTCGGTGGCTTCAGCCCCGACAAGTGCCTGTGCCTAACCACCACCGTCAGAGCTGAAGCTGCCGACCTACAAATACCGCATCCCCGTAGGTCGGTGGCTTCAGCCCCGACAAGTGCCTGCGCCAAACCACCAACGTCGGAGCTGAAGCTGCCGACCTACACATACCGCATCCCCGTAGGTCGGCGGCTTCAGCCCCGACAAGTGCCTGCGCCAAACCACCACCGTCGGAGCTGAAGCTACCGACCTACACGCATACCACATCCCCGTAGGTCGGCGGCTTCAGCCCCGACAAGTGCCTGTGCCGAACCACCGATTTCAGAGCTGAAGCTGTTGACCTACACACATACCGCATCCCCGTAGGTCGGTGGCTTCAGCCCCGACAAGTGCCTGCGCCAAACCACCACCGTCGGAGCTGAAGCTGCCGACCTACACATACCGCATCCCCGTAGGTCGGCGGCTTCAGCCACGGCAAGTGCCTGTGCCGAACCACCAACGTCGGAGCTGAAGCTGCCGACCTACAAATACCGCATCCCCGTAGGTCGGTGGCTTCAGCCCCGACAAGTGCCTGTGCCGAACCACCACCGTAGGAGCTGAAGCTGCCGACCTACAAATACCGCATCCCCGTAGGTCGGTGGCTTCAGCCCCGACAAGTGCCTGTGCCGAACCACCACCGTCGGAGCTGAAGCTACCGACCTACACATACCGCATCCCCGTAGGTCGGCGGCTTCAGCCACGGCAAGTGCCTGTGCCGAACCACCAACGTCGGAGCTGAAGCTACCGACCTACACGCATACCGCATCCCCGTAGGTTGGTGGCTTCAGCCCCGACAAGTGCCTGCGCCAAACCACCAACGTCGGAGATAAAGCTGCCGACACGCATACCGCATCCCCGTAGGTCGGCGGCTTCAGCCCCGACAAGTGCCTGCGCCTAACCACCAACGTCGGAGCTGAAGCTACCGACCTACACGCTCACCGCATCCCCGTAGGTCGGTGGCTTCAGCCCCGACAAGTGCCTGTGCCGAACCACCGCTGTCGGAGCTGAAGCTGCCGACCTACACATACCAACTCACCGTAGGTCGGCGGCTTCAGCCCCGACAAGTGCCTGTGCCGAACCACCACCGTCGGAGCTGAAGCTGCCGACCTACACATACCGCATCCCCGTAGGTCGGCGGCTTCAGCCACGGCAAGTGCCTGTGCCGAACCACCAACGTCGGAGCTGAAGCTGCCGACCTACAAATACCGCATCCCCGTAGGTCGGTGGCTTCAGCCCCGACAAGTGCCTGTGCCGAACCACCAACGTCGGAGCTGAAGCTGCCGACCTGCACATACCAACTCACCGTAGGTCGGTGGCTTGAGCCCCGGCAAGTGCCTGTGCCGAACCACCAACGTCGGAGCTGAAGCTACCGACCTACACGCATACCGCATCCCCGTAGGTCGGCGGCTTCAGCCCCGACAAGTGCCTGTGCCGAACCACCACCGTCGGAGCTGAAGCTAGCCGACCTACACATACCGCATCCCCGTAGGTCGGTGGCTTCAGCCCCGACAAGTGCCTGCGCCGAACCACCACCGTCTGAGCTGAAGCTGCCGACCTACAAATACCGCATCCCCGCAGGTCGGTGGCTTCAGCCCCGACAAGTGCCTGCGCCTAACCACCACCGTCGGAGCTGAAGCTGCCGACCAACACATACCAACTCACCGAAAGTCAGTGGCCCGCAGAACGCCACGCACACCACAAGTGCAGCGCGTGGCACACGCAGCCGTCCCGTTACGGCTATGCTTGGCAACTTGTCTTTTGTATGACAAGTCATGAGCCACCACTTCACCCCCGTCACCAGCGGCGCCCGATTGTCTGACCAAGTGGGCGAACAACTCGCCGCCGAAATTCGCCAGGGACGCCTTTTGCCCGGCGACAAACTGCCCACCGAGGCGCGCCTGGTCGAGCAGTTTGCAGTCAGCCGCACAGTCGTGCGTGAAGCCGTCTCGCGCCTGAAATCCCTGGGTCTGGTCGAATCACGCCAGGGCAGCGGCGTGTTTGTCAGCCAACAGCAACCCTTTGCACCGCTCAATTTTGAAGCCCGCCACGCCGCCTCAAAAGACGCCGTGGTGCAAATGGTCGAAGTGCGTCGCGCCCTGGAAGCCGAGGTTGCAGCACTGGCCGCACAAAGGCGCAGCGAGAGCGACCTGCACGCCATTCGTCAAGCCGCCAAGGCTTTGGACACGGCCGTCAAAGAAGGCGGCAATGGGGTGGCCGAAGACGTGAAATTTCACCGCGCCATTGCCGACGCGGCGTGCAACCCGTTTTTGATCCAGACCCTCGAATACCTCGGACAGTTCTTGCACGGGGCCACGCAAGTCACACGCGCCAACGAAGCGCGCCGCGTGGACTTTGCCGCCGAAGTGCAAACCGAACACCAAGCCATCTTGCAAGCCGTCGAAGCCGGCAATCCCAGCGCCGCCCGCCAAGCCGCCGCAGCCCACATGGGCAATGCCATCGTGCGCATCCAGCAAGCCGACCCGACGTTCTGGCAACAAGAAGGCGAACGCCTGGCGCAACCGCTGATCAAGGGTCTGCGCAAGTAAGCGCTTCGTGCATGAGTTGTGGGTGCCCCATCGGGCAAACGTCGGACTCTTCGAGTGCCGACCTACGGGGATGCATTCGTAGGTCGGTGGTCGAAGACCTCGACACATGATGGATTGACCGACAGGGCCTGCAGCGGGCGTTTGGGGTGAATCAAAAAACGTCGGACTCTTCGAGTGCCGAACTACGGGGATGCATTCGTAGGTCGGTGGTCGAAGACCCCGACACATGATGGATTGACCGACTGGGCCTGCAGCGGGCGTTTAGGGTGAATATCGGCATAGGGGGCCTCCGGTAGGAGGCACCCCTGCCACACCACCCGGCATGCGGGTCCGCACCGGGCGGTTCCCCCCTGTGTCAGACTAGTTGTCGCCTCTCTTCTTTTTCCAAGCGGACTCTCCGCTGAGGCGATAAATAATGAAACATGCTCCGTATCCCACTGAATTTATTGAACAATCATTGCGTAAGGCTCGCGAGCGCGGCGATCAAACTCTGGTCAGCGTTGCAGTTGAACTGAATGTTCCTCTGACAACCTTGAAGGGTTGGCGCCGAGATG
>NZ_LFYT02000040.1 GCF_001270065.2 Limnohabitans planktonicus II-D5 | reverse complement strand
TCGGTGGCCGTCATGGTGTAGTTGTTCAGGCCTTCAGGCTGGGGCGTGGTGGGCGTGATGTTCCACTTGCCACCCGCGTCGACCACGGCGGTGCCGATCACCTCGCCCGCTGGGTTCTTGATGGTGATGGTGTCGCCGGGGGTGCCGGTGCCGCTCAGGGTGGGCGTGTTGTCGTTGGTGGTCTTGTCGCCTTTGACGCCGGAGTCGCTGGTCGGGTCGAGCACGCCGGTGGGCGCTGACGGCGCTGTGGTGTCAATCGTCACAGGCAGCGGTGCGGGTGGGCTGACGTTGCCGGACGGGTCGGTGGCCGTCATGGTGTAGTTGTTCAGGCCTTCGGGCTGGGGCGTGGTGGGCGTGATGCTCCACTTGCCACCGTCATCGACCACGGCGGTGCCAATGACCTGGCCCGCTGGGTTTTTGATGGTGATGGTGTTGCCGGGCACGCCAGTGCCGCTGAGCGTGGGTGTGTTGTCGTTGGTGGTGCTGTCGCCTTTGACGCCGGAGTCGCTGATGGGGTCAAGGATGCCGGTGGGGGCCACAGGGGCCACGCTGTCGACCACGATGGTGATGGGCAGGCCGGTGCTGAGCACGCTGCCGGTGGGGCTGGTGGCGGTGACGCTCAGGGCGTTGATGCCCTGGGGCAGCACGGTGGTGGGCGTGGCCGACCAGGTGCCGTTGGCCGCGACCACGGCGCTGGCAATGACCAGGCCTTGGGCGTTGTAGACCTTGACGATGTCGCCTGCGGTGCCGGTGCCGCTGATGGTGGGCGTGGTGTCGTTGGTGGTGTTGTCACCGACGGTGCCGCTGTCGCTGACGAGGTCGAGCATGGCCGTGAGGCTGTGCGGCGTGGGCGGTGCGCTGATGCTGAAAGCCAGGGTGTTGTTGGTTTCAGCGCCGTCTTTGTTGAGGCTGCCTGCGATGTCGGTGAACTTGTCGCTGGCGACCACCAAGGTGGCGTTGAGCACACCGGCTGTGGGCGTGAAGGTGGCGGTGTAGGCCAGCGGGTTGGTGGGGCTCAAGGCCAGGTTGCTGAGCGTGCCACCGGTGACGGCCACATCGCCCAGGGTGAAGTCCAGCGTGGGTTCGCTGAAGGTGAAGGTGACGGTGCCGGTCTGGCCTTGGGCCAGCAGCGACTGGGTGGTGCTGAGGGCCACGGTGGGCAGCGTGGTGTCGATGACCACGGGCAGCGGTGTGACGGGGCTGATCTGGCCAGCAGGGTTGATGGCGACCACGCTGAGGTTGTTGGTGCCTTCGGGCAGCGGTGTGGTGGGCGTGATGCTCCACTGGCCGTTGGGCCCGACGGTGGCGGTGCCGATCACGTTGCCCGAGGGGTCGGTGATCTTGATGGTGTCGCCCGGCACGCCGGTGCCGGTGAGGACCGGTTTGTTCTGGTTGGTGATGAGGTCGGTGGGCGAGCCGCTGTTGCTGCCCGGATTGATGCCTGCAGGGGGTGCCAGCGGGGCCACGGGGGCGGCGCTGTAGCTCAGGTTCAGGGTGTTGTTGGCTTCTGCGCCGTCAGCGTTCTGGTTGGCGGCGGCGTCAGCGAACTTGGCGCTGTCCACTCGCACGGTGGCGGTGGTGGCACCGGCGGTGGGCGTGAAGGTGGCGGTGTAGACCAGGGGGTTGGTCGGGCTTTGCACCAGGGCGCTCAGGGTGCCGCCGGTCACGGTGATGTCGGCCAGCGTGAAATCAGTGCTGGCTTCACTCAGGGTGAAGGTGATGGCCGAGGTCTGGCCGCTGGTCAAGGCCGTGGCCGGTGCGCTCAGCGCAATGGTGGGCGCTGTGGTGTCCACGGTGACGGTGAACGGAGCGGGAGGGCTCACCTGACCCGAGGGGTTGGTGACGGTGACGGCCAGGCTGTTGGGGCCTTCGGGCAGCGGTGATGTGGGCGTGACTTGCCACTGGCCGTTGGGGCCGACGATGGCTGAGCCAATGACGTTGCCTTGCGGGTCGGTGATCTTGACGGTGTCGCCAGGCGTGCCGCTGCCGTTGATCGTGGGCTGGGGCTTGTTGGTGAGCTGGTCGGTGCCCGAGCCGCTGTTGCTGGCCGGGTCGATGGCAATGCCCGTTGGGGCTGCCGGTGCCACAGGGGCGGCGTTGACGCTGAAGGAGAGCGCGTTGTTGAGTTCCGCGCCGTCTTTGTTGAAGTTGGCAGCGGCATCCGAGAACTTGTCGCTGGTGACCAGCAAGGCGGCGCTGGTGGCACCGGCTGCGGGCGTGAGCACGGCGGTGTAGACCAGGGGGTTGGTCGGGCTTTGCACCAGGTTGCTCAGGGTGCCGCCAATCGCGGTGACGTCAGCCAGGGTGAAGTCGGTGCTGGCCTCGCTCAGGGTGAAGGTGACGACGCCAGTTTGGCCTGAGGCCAGCACGGCCTGCGTGGTGGACAGCGCAATGGTGGGCGCTGTGGTGTCCACCGTGACGGTGAACGGAGCGGGAGGGCTCACCTGACCCGAGGGGTTGGTGACGGTGACGGCCAGGCTGTTGGGGCCTTCGGGCAGCGGTGATGTGGGCGTGACTTGCCACTGGCCGTTGGGGCCGACGATGGCTGAGCCAATGACGTTGCCTTGTGGGTCGGTGATCTTGACGGTGTCGCCAGGCGTGCCGCTGCCGTTGATCGTGGGCTGGGGCTTGTTGGTGAGCTGGTCGGTACCCGAGCCGCTGTTGCTGGCCGGGTCGATGGCAATGCCCGTTGGGGCTGTTGGCGGCACAGAGGGCTGGCCAAGCGTGTAGTTGAGGGTGTTGTTGGCTTCTGCGCCGTCAGCGTTCTGGTTGGCGGCGGCGTCAGCGAACTTGGCGCTGTCCACTCGCACGGTGGCGGTGGTGGCACCGGCGGTGGGCGTGAAGGTGGCGGTGTAGACCAGGGGGTTGGTCGGGCTTTGCACCAGGGCGCTCAGGGTGCCGCCGGTCACGGTGATGTCGGCCAGCGTGAAATCAGTGCTGGCTTCACTCAGGGTGAAGGTGATGGCCGAGGTCTGGCCGCTGGTCAAGGCGGTGGCCGGTGCGCTCAGCGCAATGGTGGGCGCTATGGTGTCCACGGTGACGGTGAACGGAGCCGGTGGGCTGACCTGACCCGAGGGGTTGGTGACGGTGACGGCCAGGCTGTTGGGGCCTTCGGGCAGCGGTGATGTGGGCGTGACTTGCCACTGGCCGTTGGGGCCGACGACTGCACTGCCAATGACGTTGCCTTGCGGGTCGGTGATCTTGACGGTGTCGCCAGGCGTGCCGCTGCCGTTGATCGTGGGCTGGGGCTTGTTGGTGAGCTGGTCGGTGCCCGAGCCGCTGTTGCTGGCCGGGTCGATGGCAATGCCCGTTGGGGCTGCAGGTGCCACAGGGGCGGCGTTGACGCTGAAGGAGAGCGCGTTGTTGGTGTCGGCACCGTCTTTGTTGAAGTTGGCGGCGGCATCCGAGAACTTGTCGCTGGTGACCAGCAAGGCGGCGCTGGTGGCTCCGGCTGCGGGCGTGAAGGTGGCCGTGTAGACCAGCGGGTTGGTGGGGCTTTGCACCAGGTTGCTCAGCGTGCCGCCCATGGCGGTGACGTCGGCCAGGGTGAAGTCGGTGGTGGCTTCACTCAGGGTGAAGGTGACCTGACCGGTTTGGCCAGTGGCCAGCACCGATTGCGCGGTGCTCAGCGCAATGGTGGGCGCTGTGGTGTCCACGGTGACGGTGAACGGAGCCGGTGGGCTGACCTGACCCGAGGGGTTGGTGACGGTGACGGCCAGGCTGTTGGGGCCTTCGGGCAGCGGTGATGTGGGCGTGACTTGCCACTGGCCGTTGGGGCCGACGATGGCTGAGCCAATGACGTTGCCTTGCGGGTCGGTGATCTTGACGGTGTCGCCAGGCGTGCCGCTGCCGTTGATCGGGGGCTGGGGCTTGTTGGTGAGCTGGTCGGTGCCCGAGCCGCTGTTGCTGGCCGGGTCGATGGCAATGCCCGTTGGGGCTGCAGGTGCCACAGGGACAGCGTTGACGCTGAAGGAGAGCGCGTTGTTGGTGTCGGCGCCGTCTTTGTTGAAGTTGGCGGCGGCATCCGAGAACTTGTCGCTGGTGACCAGCAAAGCGGCGCTGGTGGCACCGGCTGCGGGCGTGAAGGTGGCCGTGTAGACCAGCGGGTTGGTGGGGCTTTGCACCAGGTTGCTCAGCGTGCCGCCCATGGCGGTGACGTCGGCCAGGGTGAAGTCGGTGGTGGCTTCACTCAGGGTGAAAGTGACCTGACCGGTTTGGCCAGTGGCCAGCACCGATTGCGCGGTGCTCAGCGCAATGGTGGGCGCTGTGGTGTCCACGGTGACGGTGAACGGAGCCGGTGGGCTGACCTGCCCGGAGGGGTTGGTGACGGTGACGGCCAGGCTGTTGGGGCCTTCGGGCAGCGGTGATGTGGGCGTGACTTGCCACTGGCCGTTGGGGCCGACGATGGCTGAGCCAATGACGTTGCCTTGCGGGTCGGTGATCTTGACGGTGTCGCCAGGCGTGCCGCTGCCGTTGATCGTGGGCTGGGGCTTGTTGGTGAGCTGGTCGGTGCCCGAGCCGCTGTTGCTGGCCGGGTCGATGGCAATGCCCGTTGGGGCTGCGGGCGGCGTGGTGGAGCCGAAGTTGAAGGTCAGCTTGTTGTTGGCTTCTGCGCCGTCGGCGTTTTGGTTGCCTGCGGCGTCAGAGAACTTGGCGCTGTCCACTTGCACGCTGGCGGTGCTGGCACCGGCTGCGGGGGCAAAGGTGGCGGTGTAGACCAGGGGGTTGGTGGGGCTTTGCGTCAGGGCGCTCAGGGTGCCGCCGGTCACGGTCACATCGGCCAGCGTGAAATCGGTGCTGGCTTCAGACAGGGTGAAGGTGACGGTGGGGTTTTGGCCCGCGTTTTGAACGCTGGTCAAAGCAATGGTGGGCACGACGCTGTCGATGACCACGGGCAGGGGCACGGCGGGGCTGACGTTGCCTTCGGGGTCGACCTGCACCAGGCTGAGGTTGTTGGTGCCTTCGGGCAGCGGTGTGGTGGGCGTGACGCTCCACTGACCGTTGGGGCCGACGATTGCACTGCCGATGACGTTGCCTTGCGGGTCGGTGATTTTGACGGTGTCGCCGGGGGTGCCGGTGCCGCTCAGGGTGGGCGTTTTGTCGGTGGTCAGGTTGTCGGTGGTCGAGCCGGTGTTGCTGCTCGGGTCGAGCACGCCGGTGGGAGCGGACGGCAGGGTGTGGGTGTTGACGGAGGGCTGCACCAGACCGTCGGTGCCCTGGAAGTCCACTTCCTTGTCGGTGTTGACTTTGGTGGCGGGGAAGCTGACGGTGAAGACACCTTGGGCGTTGGCCGTGGCTTGCAGGGTGCTGCCGTCGGGCAAGGTGACGGTGACGGTGCTGCCCGGCAGGGCCGAGCCGGTCAGGTTGACGGTGGTGGCCGTGATGGTTTGTGCGGTGACGACGATGTCGCCCAGCAGCCAGCGGTTCAGGGGCGTGTCAATCAGGAAGGTGAGTTCGGAGGCACCGGTGTTGGGGGCCTTGAGGGCGGCCAGGGCGTTGAGGCGGCCGGTGTCCATGAGGGTTGCGCCGGTGGTGCTGAGCGTGCCGCCTGCCAGCAGTTCGGTTTGCAGGGCGTCCAGGCTGGCGTCGATGTTGCCTTTGACGCTGTCCAGACCGGAGAGTTTGGCCAGCACCAGACCGTATTTTTCACCGGCTGTGAGGACGACCACGCCGTTGGCGTCGTAGCGGTTGGTGGCGGTGAAAGTGGGGCTGTTGGTGGTGGTGGGCTCACCAATGATGTCCACGCCTGCCATGCCCAAGGCCTTGGCCACGTTGGCGTTGGCGGTGTTGATGGCGGCGGCGCTGGCCAGCGGCTGGTTGGCGTTGTCGGCAATGCCGGCGCTGCGCACGGCCAGTTCGGTGACGGGCGTGATGTTCACGACCAGGGTGGCGCTTTGGTCTGCGGCCACGGTGAAGTTGCTTTGACCGACGTCGGCCACGGCCTGGGCGCGCAAGGTGGTGTCGAAGGACTTGCCGGTGGCAGAGACTTCGTCGATGTAGTTGATGGCGCTGCCGTTGGCGTCAATGACTTTGACCAGCACAGGGCCACGGTAGCTGCCACGGTTGGCGGCGGTGATGCTCCAGGTGCCGTCTGCAGCCAGCACGGTTTGGCCCAGCAAGGTGCCGGTGTTGTCGTAGACGAACACGTCTGCACCCCCGCTGACGCCAGCTGTGGAGGTGGTGGTGGGGTTGCCGGTGACGCTGGGCGGGGTCAGGATCATGCCGTCGTTCATGGCACCGGGAGGCGGTGCCACGCCGTTGCCCGAGCTGTCAGAGACGCCGCCTGTGGTGTTGGGCAGGGTGCCGCCGCCGGTGGCGGTGGAGCCCGTGCCCGAGGTGACGCTGGGGTTGCCGGTCAGGCTGGGCGGGGTCAGGATCATGCCGTCGTTCATGGCACCGGGAGGCGGTGCCACGCTGCTGACCGAGCTTTCCGTGATGACGGGTGGGTTGGTGGCGATGACGGTGGGTGTGCCGGTGGGCAGCGAGACGGCGACTTCTTTGGGTTGGACCAGGTTGATGCCGCCAGTGCTGGTCACGCTGGTGGACGCGCTGGTTTGCAGCGTATTGATGTCGGGGATGAGGTTTTGGGCGTCCACGACTTCGGTCGTGGCGCTGGTGGCGGCGATGGGGCCTGCGAAGACGCGGCCGCGCACGACCAGGGCCGGTGCAGCGCTGACCGCCGTTTCGATGACGATGGGCAGCGGCACGGCGGGGCTGATGTTGCCTGCGGGGTCGATTTCGGTGACGGACAGGTTGTTGGTGCCTGTGGGCAGCGGCGTGGTGGGCGTGATGCTCCACTGGCCGTTGGGGCCGACGATGGCGGTGCCGATCAGGTTGCCTTGCGGGTCGGTGATTTTGATGGTGTCGCCGGGCGTGCCAGTGCCGTCAATCGTGGGGGTGGTGTCGATGGTGACGTTGTCGGTCAGCGAGCCGCTGTTGCTGGCGGGGTTGATGCCCGCTGTGGGTGCCAGGGGTGCGACGCTGTCGATGACGATGGGCAGGATGGTGGCCGGGCTGGTCTGGCCATCGGGCGTGATTTCGGTGATGGCCAGGTTGTTGTTGCCTTGGGGCAGCGGCGTGGTGGGCGTGATGCTCCAGCTGCCGTTGGGGGCAACGATGGCAGTACCGATCACGTTGCCCTGTGGGTCGGTGATCTTGATGGTGTCGCCGGGTGTGCCCACGCCGGTGATGGTGGGCGTGGTGTCGATGGTGACGTTGTCGGTCAGCGAGCCGCTGTTGCTGGAGGGCGCCAGGGTGCCGGAGGGCGCTGCGGGTGCGGGCACCACAACCGCGCTGACGCTGAAGCTCAGGGCGTTGTTGAGGTCGGAGCCGTCTTTGTTGAGGTTGCCTGCAGCGTCCGAGAACTTGTCGCTGGTGACCAGCAAGGCGGCGCTGGTGGCCCCAGCGTTGGGTGTGAAGGTGGCGAAGTAGGTGGTGCCCGAGCCCTGGAAGTTGCTGAGCGTGCCGCCCATGGCGGTGATGTCGGCCAGGGTGAAATCGCTGCTGGCTTCAGAGAGGGTGAAGGTGACGGTGACGCTTTCGCCGTTGCCCAGCAGGGTTTTGTTGCTGGAAAGCGCAATGGTGGGTGCCACGGTGTCGATGAAGATCGGCAGCGGTGTGGGGGGGCTGACGTTGCCTGCGGGGTCGACGGCGACGATGCTCAGGTTGTTCTGGCCTTGTGGCAGCGGGTTGGTGGGCGCCAAGCTCCATTGGCCGTTGGGGCCGACGATGGCAGAGCCAATGACGTTGCCTTGCGGGTCGGTGATCTTGATGGTGTCACCGGGCGTGCCTGTGCCTGTCAGTGTGGGCTGGGTGACGCTGGTGATGTTGTCGGTGGTCGAGCCGCTGTTGCTGCCCGGGGCGAAGGTGCCTGACGGTGCCGAGGGGCCCACGCTGTCGATGACCACCGGCAAGGGCACGGAGGGGCTGACGGCACCCGAGGGGCTGGTTTCGGTGATGGACAGGTTGTTGAGGCCCTGGGGCAGCGGTGCGGTGGGGGTGACGTTCCACTGGCCGTTGGGGCCGACCACGGCAGAGCCGATCACGTTGCCAGCGGGGTCGGTGATCTTGATGGTGTCACCGGGCTGACCAGTGCCGCTGAGCACGGGTTGCGGGTTGGTGGTGATGTTGTCGGTGGTCGAGCCGGTGTTGCTTCCGGGGTTGATGCCGCCTGTGGGTGCGGGCAGGCTGCCTGACTCAATGACGACGGGCAGCGGAGCCGTGGGGCTGACGTTGCCAGCCGGGTCGATGGCGACCATGCTGAGGTTGTTGGTGCCTGTGGGCAGGGCTGTGGTGGGCGTGATGCTCCACTGGCCGTTGGGGCCGACGACGGCGGTGCCGATCACGTTGCCTTGCGGGTCGGTGATCTTGATGGTGTCACCGGGCGTGCCTGTGCCCGTGAGGGTGGGCTTGTTGTTGCTGGTGATGTTGTCGGTGGTGGAGCCGGTGTTGCTGCCGGGGGCAATGGCACCAGCGGGTGCCGAAGGGGCCACGGAGTCGATGACCACCGGCAAGGGCACGGAGGGGCTGACGGCACCCGAGGGGCTGGTTTCGGTGATGGACAGGTTGTTGGAGCCCTGGGGCAGCGGCGCGGTGGGGGTGACGTTCCACTGGCCGTTGGGGCCGACCACGGCAGAGCCAATCACGTTGCCAGCGGGGTCTTTGATCTGGATGGTGTTACCGGGTGTGCCGGTGCCTTGGAAGGTGGGGGTGGTGTCTGGGGTGGTGATGCCGCCCGGTGCAACGACCACGCTGGGCGCTGGGGGCGTCAGGGGTGCGGGGGGCACGGGTGTGCAGTTGATGGCAAACGAAGCGGCGTTGTTGTTGTCGGAGCCGTCTTTGTTGAGGTTGCCTGCGGCGTCGGTGAATTTGTCGCTGGAGACAAACAGCGCGGCGCTCTTGGCCGTGGCATTGGGGGTGAAGGTGGCGGTGTAGACCTTGCCCGAGCCTGCGAAGTTGCTCAATGTGCCGCCCAGCAAGGTGATGTCGGCCAGGCTGAAGTCGCTGCTGTCTTCGCTCAGGGTGAAGGTGACGGTGGTGGTCTCGCCCTGGGCCAGCAGGGCTTTGGCGCTGCTGATGGCAATGGTGGGCGCTGTGGTGTCTGCGGGTGTTGCTGGCGTGGTGGGTTTGATCTCGCAGTGGATGCCCAGCGAGACGGCATTGTTGACATCAGCGCCGTCCAGGTTGAAGTTGCCGGCGGCATCGCTGAATTTGTAGCTGGCCACGAACAGGGCCGCACTTTTCGCTGTGGCAAAGGGCGTGAAGGTGGCGGTGTAGCTGGTGCCCGAGCCTTGCAGGTTGCTGAGCGTGCCGCCCAGGCAGGTGATGTCGCCCAAGGTGAAGTCGGTGCTGGCTTCAGACAAGGTGAAGTTGATGCTGGCCGTTTCGCCTTCGTCCAGCAACACTTTGTTGCTGCTGATGACG
Source organism: Limnohabitans planktonicus II-D5 (assembly GCF_001270065.2). Lineage (GTDB taxonomy): Bacteria > Pseudomonadota > Gammaproteobacteria > Burkholderiales > Burkholderiaceae_C > Limnohabitans_A > Limnohabitans_A planktonicus. The sequence goes on along the minus strand of NZ_LFYT02000040.1, from coordinate 23,779 downwards.
ATGCTGGGCGGGGTGCTGTCGGCCGGTGGGCAGTTGGTCTTCAGGGCCACGGCGTTGTTCAGGTCAGCGCCGTCTTTGTTGAGGTTGCCTGCGGCGTCGCTGAAGGTGTTGCTGCTCACCAAAATCATGGCGCTGGCGCCTGTGCTGGTGGGCGTGAAGGTGGCGGTGTAGACCAGCGGGTTGGTGGCGCTTTGGGCAAAGCCTGTCAGGGTGCCGCCGTTGACGGTGATGTCGCTGGCCGTGAAGTTGTTGCTGGCCTCACTCAGGGTGAAGGTGATGGTGGCGGTTTGGCCGACCAGCAGGTCGACTTTGTCGGTGCTGATGGCGATGGTGGGGGGCGTGGCGTCGATGGAGAAGGTGGCGGCGTTGTTGGCATCGTTGCCGTCGGCGTTGAAGTTGCCTGCTGCATCGCTGAATTTGTTGCTGGAGACGTAGACCGCACCGCTGATGGAGCCTGCAGCGGGTGTGAAGGTGGCGGTGTAGACCAGGGGGTTGGTGGCGCTTTGTGCAAAGCCGCTCAGCGTGCCGCCCATGACGGTGATGTCGGTGGCGGTGAAGTCGCTGCTGGCCTCTGACAGAGTGAAGGTGACCATGGCGGTCTGACCTGTGCCCAGCGCGGTCTTGTCGGTGCTGATGGCAATCGTGGGGGGTGCCGTGTCAGGTGGGGGGCAGTTGGTCTTGAGGGCCACGGCGTTGTTCAGGTCCGAGCCGTCTTTGTTGAGGTTGCCTGCCGCGTCGCTGAAGGTGTTGCTGCTCACCAAAATCATGGCGCTGGCGGCTGTGCTGGTGGGCGTGAAGGTGGCGGTGTAGACCAGCGGGTTGGTGGCGCTTTGGACAAAGCCGCTCAGGGTGCCGCCGTTGACGGTGACGTCGCTGGCCGTGAAGTTGTTGCTGGCCTCAGACAGGGTGAAGGTGATGGTGGCGGTTTCACCGGCGAGCAGATCGGTCTTGTCGCTGCTGACGATGATGGTCGGGGGCGTGACGTCGAGGTTGAAGCTGACGGTGTTGTTGGCGTCGGCGCCGTCGGCATTCTGGTTGCCTGCGGCGTCGGTGAATTTGTTGCTGTCGACCTTGACACTGGCGGTGCTGGCACCGGCAGTGGGGGTGAAGGTGGCGCTGTAGCTGGTGCCAGAGCCGGTGAAGTTGCTCAGGGTGCCGCCGACCACGGTGATGTCGTCGAGCGTGAAGTTGCTGCTGGCTTCAGACAGGGTGAAGGTGACGGTGGCCGTCTCCCCTGCCCCCAGGCTGGACTTGGGGCTGCTGACGATGATGGTGGGCGGGGTCTGGTCGACCGTGAGGCTGACGGTGTTGTTGGCGTCTGCGCCGTCCTGGTTTTGGTTGCCGCCTGCGTCGCTGAATTTGTTGCTGGCCACCGAAACGGTGGCACCCGTGGAGCCCGCTGCGGGCGTGAAGATGGCGGTGTAGACGTAGGGGTTGCTGGCGCTTTGGGCAAAGCCGCTCAGGGTGCCGCCGGTGACAGCGATGTCACTGGCGTCAAAGTTGGTGCTGATTTCGCTCAGCGTGAAGGTGATGGTGGCCGTGTCTGCGGCTTTGAGGATGGACTTGTCGCTGGTGATGGCGATGGTGGGCGGCGCGATGTCGAGGGTGAAGGTGGTGGCGTTGTTGGCATCGTTGCCGTCGGCGTTGAAGTTGCCCGAGGCGTCGCTGAAGCGGTTGCTGGCCACATAGACCGCGCCGCTCATGGAGCCCGCTGCGGGTGTGAAGGTGGCGGTGTAGACCAGCGGGTTGGTGGCGCTTTGGGCAAAGCCGCTCAGGGTGCCGCCCATGACGGTGATGTCAGAGGCCGCAAAATCGGTGGCCAGCTCGCTCAGGGTGAAGGTGACGACCGCGGTCTGGCCCATGGCCAGGGCGGATTTGTCGGCGCTGACGATGATGGTGGGCGGTGTGGTGTCGATCTTGCACTGGATGGCAATGGAGGCGGTGTTGTTGAGTTCGCCGCCGTCCATGTTGTAGTTGCCCGCCGCGTCGGTGAAGGCTTCGCTGGCGATGAAGATCGCGGCGCTGAGCGACTTGGGGTCGGGCGTGAAGGTGGCGGTGTAGACCAGCGGGTTGGTGGCGCTTTGTGTGAAGTTGGTGAGCGTGCCGCCGATGATGCGCACGTCGCTGGCGGTGAAGTTGCTGCTGGCCTCGCTGAGCGTGAAGGTGATGATGTCGGTTTCACCCGGCTTCACACGCGCTTTGGTGTTGCTGATCATCACCGTGGGGGCCACGCTTTCGGCGGGGGCGTCGGTGTTGCACAGCAGACCGATGCTGAAGGACGAGCCGTTGTTGGTGTCGGCACCGTCCTTGTTGAGCGTGCCGGCGGCGTTGCTGAAGGTGTCGCTGCCGACCATGATGAACGCACTGGACACGTTGGCACTCGGCGTGAAGGTGGCGCTGTAGTTGCTGCCGCTGCCCGTGAAGTTGGAGAGCGTGCCGCCCACGACGGTGACGTCCGAAGCCGTGAAATTGGTGCTGGCTTCACTGAGCGCAAAAGAAAGCGTGGTGGTCTCGCCCATAGCCAGGTTGGCTTTGCTCGATGTGATGGCGATGAAGGGGTTGCTCATGTCGTTCATACAGGTCTCTCTCTCTCAGTGATTCAGTTCAATGCAGCGCAGCAGTGGCTGGCGGCGGGGGTGTTGGAAGAAATGGGGGTGGCTGACGGGTAAGCGCAGGTCGGCTGGGCTGCGTAGGTCGGCACTCGAAGAGTCCGACAGGGCCCGCTGACCGACATTGCTGATCGATGCGCTGCGGTCTGGCAAACATTTGCCTTGATCTTCGAGCGGCGACCGACGAGGTCACGGTGGCTTGGGGGGTGGCTGTGGCTTGGCGCAGGTCGGCACTCAAAGAGTCCGACGCTTTGGCGCGAACGCACAGCGCCCGCATGCGCACACACGCCGTCCAGACGTGACAAAGCCACCTGCTGTGGTTTGCACCTTTCAGCGAGTGGCACCTTGTATGGGAGTGAGTGGGTATTCATCAAATCTCTACCGATTTATGGAAACCCAACCCAAACTCAAAAAAGTGATCGGATTCATTTCGACGATCTTTTTTGGCATTTGTATCAACTTTGCTTGAGGTTATTGTCAAAAGTGACATTACAAAATACCCAATTGGGGTAATCAATGCACTTTTTTGGCGAATTTTTTTCAGCTTGCTGACGAAACCCGATAGACCTTGTTTCGGCGCATGCCAAGGCCTGGAATTAATTGATAAATTCAACATAATCATTGCTTTGGGCATGATTTTTGAACTGCAGGGCTGTTGTTGCAGGTCCTTGCGCGGCGCGGCCGCCGACTTGCTGGTGTCTCGCAGATCGGTCGCTTGAGCGCCGAGGTTTCGGGCTTGGGCGCAGGCCCATGTCGGGGTCTTCGACCGCCGACCTACAACAAAAGCAGCCCCGTAGGTCGGTACTCGCAGAGTCCGACACTTGCCCATTCCACCACCATCGCCCGTCATCTTCGTTTGAGCTTTGCATGCAAACGTCGGGGTCTTCGACCACCGACCTACGCATACATGTCCCTCGTAGGTCGGTAGCTTCAGCTCCGACATTGCAGGCTCCGGCACATGCCCCCGTCGTGGCCGAAGCCGCCGACCCACCCATACATGTCCCTCGTAGGTCGGTAGCTTCAGCTCCGACATTGCGGGCTCCGGCGCAGGCCCCCGTCGTGGCCGAAGCCGCCGACCCGCCCATACATGTCCCTCGTAGGTCGGTAGCTTCAGCTCCGACATTGCGGGCTCCGGCGCAGGCCCCCGTCGTGGCCGAAGCCGCCGACCCGCCCATACATGTCCCTCGTAGGTCGGTACTCGCAGAGTCCGACACTTGCCCGTTCCACCACCATCGCCCGTCATCTTCGTTTGAGCTTTGCATGCAAACGTCGGGGTCTTCGACCACCGACCTACGCATACCGTGCCTTCGTAGGTCGGTAGCTTCAGCTCCGACATTGCGGGCTCCGGCGCAGGCCCCCGTCGTGGCCGAAGCCGCCGACCCACCCATACATGTCCCTCGTAGGTCGGTAGCTTCAGCTCCGACATTGCAGGCTCCGGCACAGGCCCCCGTCGTGGCCGAAGCCGCCGACCCACCCATACATGTCCCTCGTAGGTCGGTAGCTTCAGCTCCGACGTTGCAGGCTCCGGCACAGGCACCTGTCGGGGCTGAAGCCGGTGACCTGTCAAGGCGGGTGACCATGGGGCGGGCTCCGGGGGGTTTACACGGCGGTGACGAGCAGGGCCTGTTCGATCAACAGCTGCGCAGCGGCGCTGTTGTGGTTGTAGGCCACATAGGTTTGACCGTGGTTGACCACGGGGGTGGTCGATGCGGTCCACTGCGTCAGATCGGACAGGACGACTTGGTCGCCCTGGTTGCCGCTGATCATGAGCTGGGCTTTGGCTTCGTGGGCGGCCAGGCCGGTGCAGTTGCTGCTGTTGTAGACGTCGTGAGCGCCGAAGTGGTTCTGCATGACGTTCAGGCTCAGGTTCAGCAGGTTGTTGCCGGTGCCTGTCAGGTCGATTTCTTCGATGCCTTGCAGAGCCTGGCCATCGGTGGGGCTGAAGCTCAGGGTCTGGTTGCTGCCGGTCAGGGCCAGGGTGTCGATGCCGGTGGTGCTGTCGCTGTGGAAGACGGCTGCGGTGATGTCGGACATGCCGCCGAAGACGACGTAGCTTTGCACCTGCGGGGCAGCCATGCTGTTGGCGCTGACGTTGGACATCAGGTCGTTGAGGCTGTCGCCATTGAGCTCGCCTGCGCTGGTGCCCTCGGGGGCGTAGCTGAAGACGCCACTGGTGGCGGCAAAGCTGACGGGGTCGCAGGGGCATTCAAGGCCCAGGGACAGCGCGTTGTTGGCGTCTGCGCCGTCCTTGTTGAGGTTGCCTGCGGCGTCTGCAAATTTGTCGCTGGCCACGTAGATGGCCGCGCTGTAGGTGTTGGGCGTTGGCGTGAAGGTCGCGCTGTAGCTGGTGCCGCTGCCCTGGAAGTTGCTCAGGGTGCCGCCCATGACGGTGATGTCACCCAGGCCAAAGGTGGTGCTGGCTTCACTGAGGGTGAAGTAGACGGTGGGGGTCTGGCCCAAAAGCACCATATCGGTGTTGCAAGTGATGGCGATGGTGGGCGCGGTGTTGTCGCTGCCACCGGTGCCTGTGCCGCCTGTTCCCGTGCCACCCGTGCCACCCGTGCCTGTGCTCAGGCTCAGTGAGAGGGTGTTGTTGGCTTCGGCACCGTCCATGTTCATGTTGCCAGCGGCATCGGTGAAGCTGCCATTGGCCACAAACACGGCCGCGCTGGTGGCTCCCGGGGTGGGCGTGAAGGTGGCGGTGTAGCTGTTGCCCCAGCCCTGGAAGTTGGACAGCGTGCCGCCCACGACGGTGACGCTGCTGGCGTTGAAGGTGTTGCTGGGCTCGCTCAGCTGGAAGCCGATGACGGCCGTCTGGCCGCTGGTCAGCTGGCTTTGGCTGCTGAAAATGGTGACGGTGGGTGGCAGGATGTCGGTCGTGCCACCTGTGCCGCCTGTGCCGCCGCTGCTGATGTTCAGCGCCAGCGCGTTGTTGCCGCTGGGGCTGTCGATGTTGGTGTTGCCTGCGGCGTCGGTGAAGCTCCCGCTGGCCACATAGACCGCTGCGCTGGTGGCACCTGCGGTGGGCGTGAAGGTGGCGGTGTAGCTGCTGCCCGAGCCCTGGAAGTTGCTGAGCGTGCCACCGACCACGCTGATGTCGCCCAGGCCAAAGGTGTTGCTGGACTCAGACAGGGTGAAGCTGAGGGTGGTGCTTTGGCCGGGTGTCAGGTTGCTTTGGCTGCTGCTGACGGTCACGGTGGGCGCGGTTGTGTCGACCGGGGTGCCGGTGCCGCCTGTGCCCGTGCCGCCTGTGCCCGTGCCGCCGCTGGCAGGCAGGATGCTCAGGGACAGGGCGTTGTTGGCGTCGGCACCGTCGGTGTTGGCGTTGCCTGCGGCGTCGGTGAAGCTGTTGCTGCTCACCAACAAGGCGGCGCTGGTGGCGCCTGCGCTGGGGGTGAAGGTGGCGCTGTAGCTGGTACCGGAGCCGGTGAAATTGCTGAGCGTGCCGCCGACCACGCTGATGTCGCCCAGGCCAAAGGTGGTGCTGGCTTCACTGAGCGTGAAGGTGACGGTGGTGCTTTGGCCCGCCGTGAGCTGGCTGGTGCTGGCACTGATGGCGATGCTGGGCGGGGTGGTGTCGACCGGGGTCGGGTTGAGCACGCTGGTGCCGATGCTCAAAGAGACAGCGTTGTTGGCCTCGGCACCGTCCATATTGGCGTTGCCTGCGGCGTCGGTGAAGCTGTTGCTGGCCACCATGATGGCGGCGCTGCTGGCACCCGCCGTGGGGGTGAAGGTGGCGCTGTAATTGGTGCCGCTGCCCGTGAAATTGCTGAGCGTGCCGCCAATGACGGTGATGTCGCCCAGATTGAAGTTGCTGCTGGCCTCGCTCAGGGTGAAGCTGATGGTGGCCGTCTCGCCCGGGGCCAGGCCGATTTTGTTGGTGTTGACGCTCACCGTGGGGGGTGTGGTGTCGGTGCTGCCGGTGCCCGTGCCCGTGCCCGTGCCGCCTGTACCGGTGCCGCCGGTGCCGCCGGTGCCTGTGCCACCTGTGCCGCTCCCTCCGGTGCCGGGGTTGGTGCCAGCCAGGCTCAGACTCACGGCATTGTTGGCTTCAGCGCCGTCGGCGTTGAAGTTGCCTGCTGCGTCGCTGAAGCGGTTGCTGGACACCAGCACTGCGGCGCCCGTGGCCCCAGGGGTGGGGGTGAAAGTGGCGCTGTAGGTGGTGCCGCTGCCCGTGAAATTGCTGAGCGTGCCGCCGATGACGGTGACATCGCCCAGGCCAAAGTTGCTGCTGGCTTCGCTGAGGGTGAAGCTGATGGTGGCGGTTTCGCCGCTGGCCAGATTGACCTTGTTGCTGCTGACCACGACGGTCGGAGGCACGGTGTCGCTGCTGCCCGTGCCTGTACCGCCGGTGCCGCCAGTGCTGCCGGTTCCGCCCGTGCTGCCTGTGCCACTCGTATCGCCGGTCCCGCCAGTGCCGCCCGTGCTGCCCGTGCCGCCAGTGCTGCCGGTTCCGCCTGTGCCCGTGCCGGGGTCAACGCTGACCATGCTCAGGGCCACGGTGTTGTTGGACTCGCTGCCGTCGGCATTGGTGTTGCCAGCGCCATCGCTGAAGCGGCCACTGGACACCAGCACGGCTGCGCCGGTGGCACCTGCGGTGGGGGTGAAGGTGGCGCTGTAGGTGGTGCCGCTGCCGGTGAAATTGCTGAGGGTGCCACCGATGACGGTGACATCGCCCAGGTTGAAGTCGGTGCTGGTCTCGCTGAGGGTGAAGCTGATGGTGGCGGTTTCGCCGATGGCGAGGTTGCCTTTGTTGCTGCTGATGGCCACTGTGGGCGGGTTGATGTCCACGGGGGTGCCGGAGCCGCCTGTACCTGTGCCACCTGTGCCTGTACCTGTGCCACCTGTGCCTGTGCCTGTGCCTGTGCCTGTGCCACCTGTGCCACCCGTGCCTGCGCTGCTGATGTTCAGCGCCAGTGTGTTGTTGGGCTCGGCACCGTCGGCGTTGTTGTTGCCTGCGGCGTCGGTGAAGCTGCCGCTGCTGACCAGCACCACGCCGCTGGTGGCGCCTGCGGTGGGGGTGAAGGTGGCGGTGTAGCTGGTGCCCGAGCCCTGGAAGTTGCTGAGCGTGCCGCCGACCACGGTGATGTCACCCAAGCCAAAGCTGGTGCTGGGCTCGCTCAAGGTGAAGCTGATGGTGGAGGTCTGGCCGGGGCTCAGGTTGGTCTGGTTGCTGGTGATGGCAATGGTGGGTGGCAGGGTGTCGGGCGTCGTGCCTGTGCCGCCCGTGCCCGTGCCTGTGGGGGCCGCGATGCTCAGGGCCACGGCGTTGTTGGGCTCAGCGCCGTCGCCGTTGGTGTTGCCTGCGGCGTCGCTGAAGGTGTTGCTGGCCACCACGATGGCCGCGCCGGTGGCGCCTGCGGTGGGGGTGAAGGTGGCGGTGTAGCTGGTGCCGCTGCCGGTGAAGTTGCTGAGGGTGCCGCCGACCACGGTGATGTCACCCAAGCCGAAGCTGGTGCTGGGCTCACTGAGCGTGAAGCTGATGGTGGCCGTTTGGCCTGCACTCAGGCTGGTCTGGTTGCTGGTGACCGCGATGGTGGGGGGCACCGTGTCGAGGTTGGCCGCGTTGGGGTTGGCGACGTTTTCGCCAATGCTCAGGGTGACGGCGTTGTTGGGTTCGGCACCGTCGGTGTTGAAGTTGCCCGAGGTGTCGCTGAAGCGGTTGCTGGCCACCATGATGGCGGCGCTGGTGGCACCCGCGTTGGGGGTGAAGGTGGCCACATAACTGGTGCCCGAGCCCCGGAAGTTGCTGAGCGTGCCGCCAATCACAGTGACATCGCCCAGGCCGAAATTGCTGCTGGGCTCGCTGAGGGTGAAGCTGACGGTGGCGGTGTCGCCAGCGGCCACGCCGTCTTTGTCGCAGGTGACGGCGATCGTGGGTGGGGTGGTGTCGGTGCTGCCGGTGGTGGTGCCACCTGTTCCACCTGTTCCACCTGTTCCGGTGCCACCGGTGCCCGTGCCGCCGGGGTTCACAGGCGTGCTGGGGTTGGTGCCGCCCAGGCTGAGGCTGACGGCGTTGTTGGGCTCGGCCCCGTCGAGGTTGAGGTTGCCTGTGGCGTCGCTGAAGCGGTTGCTGGCCACCACAATGGCGCCGCCGGTGGCACCTGCGGTGGGCGTGAAGGTGGCGGTGTAGCTGGTGCCACTGCCGATGAAGTTGCTGAGCGTGCCGCCGACCACGGTGACATCCGCCAAGTTGAAGTCGGTGCTGGGCTCACTCAAGGTGAAGCTGACGGTGGCCGTTTCGCCCGGGGCGAGGTTGGCCTTGTTGCTGGTGACGGCAATGGTGGGGGGCACGGGATCTGTGCCGCCTGTGCCGGGGTTGGTGCCACCCGTTCCTCCAGTGCCTGTACCGCCCGTACCGCCCGTTCCTGTGCCACCGGTGCCGGGGTCCACGGCGCTCAGGCTCAGGGCCACGGCGTTGTTGGGTTCGGTGCCGTCGGCGTTGAAGTTGCCCGCAGCGTCGCTGAAGCGGCCGCTGGAGACGAGCACGGCCGCGCCACTGGCGCCCGCTGTGGGCGTGAAGGTGGCGGTGTAGCTGGTGCCGCTGCCGGTGAAGTTGCTGAGCGTGCCGCCAATGACGGTGACGTCCGCCAGGTTGAAGTCGGTGCTGGGCTCACTCAAGGTGAAGCTGATGGTGGCGGTTTCGCCCGTGGCCAGCTTGTCTTTGTTGCTGGTGACGGCAATCGTGGGGGGGTTGATGTCCACGGGGGTGCCGGTGCCACCGTTGTCACCCGTGCCTGTACCTGTGCCACCGGTGCCCCCTGTGCCGCCCGTGCCTGCGCTGCTGATGTTCAGCGCCAGCGTGTTGTTGGGCTCGCTGCCGTCGGTGTTGAAGTTGTTGGATGCGTCGCTGAAGGTGCCGCTGCTGACCAGCACCGCGCCGCTGGTGGCGCCGGTGTTGGGGGTGAAGGTGGCGGTGTAGCTGGTGCCTGAGCCCTGGAAGTTGCTCAAAGTGCCGCCGACCACGGTGACATCGCTCAGGCCAAAGTTGCTGCTGGGCTCGCTGAGCGTGAAGCTGATGGTGGCTGTTTGGCCGGGCGTCAGGTTGGTCTGGTTGCTGGTGACGGCGATGGTGGGCGGCAGGGTGTCGGGCGGTGGCGTGGTGCCACCTGTGCCCGTACCGCCTGTGCCCGTGCCAGTGCCGCCCGTGCCTGTGCCGGTGCCGGTGCCGATGCCGGTGGGTGCCGTGATGTTCAGGGCCACGGCGTTGTTGGGCTCAGCCCCGTCGCCGTTGGTGTTGCCTGCGGCGTCGCTGAAGGTGTTGCTGGCCACCATGATGGCCGCGCCGCTGGCACCCGCTGTGGGCGTGAAGGTGGCGGTGTAGCTGGTGCCCGAGCCCTGGAAGTTGCTGAGCGTGCCGCCGATGACGGTGACGTCGCCCAGGGCAAAGCTGCTGCTGGGCTCACTCAGGGTGAAGCTGATGGTGGCGGTGTCGCCGCTGGCCAGCGTGCTTTTGTTGCTGGTGACCGCGATGGTGGGCGGTGCGAGGTCGAGGTTGGCCGCCGCCGGGTTGACGATGGTGCTGCCGATGCTCAGGGCCACGGCGTTGTTGGGTTCGGAGCCGTCGGCGTTGAAGTTGCCCGAGACGTCGCTGAAGCGGCCGCTGGCCACGCTGACGGTGCCGCTGGCCGCGCCTGCGGTCGGGGTGAAGGTGGCGATGTAGCTGGTGCCCGAGCCCTGGAAGTTGCTGAGGGTGCCGCCCGTGACGGTGATGTCGCCGGGTCCAAAGTTGCTGCTGGGCTCGCTGAGCGTGAAGCTGATGGTGGCAGTGTCGCCTGCGGCCACGCCGGTTTTGTCGCTGGTGATGGCAATCGTCGGCGCGGTGGTGTCGGTGCTGCCGGTGGTGGTGCCCGTGCCTGTACCTGTGCCACCGGGGTTCACTGGCGTGCTGGGGTTGGTGCCGCCCAGGCTCAGGCTGACGGCGTTGTTGGGTTCGGCCCCGTCGGCGTTGAAGTTGCCTGCGGCGTCGCTGAAGCGGCTGCTGGCCACGACGATGACCCCGCCGGTGGCGCCTGCAGTGGGCGTGAAAGTGGCGGTGTAGCTGGTGCCACTGCCCTGGAAGTTGCTGAGCGTGCCACCGACGACGGTGACGTCCGCCAGGCTGAAGTCGGTGCTGATTTCACTCAGGGTGAAGCTGATGGTGGCGGTCTCGCCGGGGGCGAGGTTGGCCTTGTTGCTGGTGACGGCTACCGTCGGGGCGACGGTGTCGGCCGGGGGCGTGGTGCCGCCGGTGCCGCCCGTGCCACCGGGGTTTGTGGGCGTGCCGCCCGTGCCGCCTGGGTTCGTGCCGGTGTCTGTGCCCGTGCCACCCGGGGGCGTGGCCAGGCTCATGCTCAGGGCGACGGCGTTGTTGGGTTCGGCCCCGTCGGCGTTGAAGTTGCCTGCCGCGTCGCTGAAGCGGCCGCTGGAGACCAGCACGGCTGCGCCTGTAGCGCCTGCTGTGGGGGTGAAGGTGGCGGTGTAGCTGGTGCCGCTGCCCTGGAAGTTGCTGAGCGTGCCGCCCAGCACGGTGACGTCAGCCAGGCTGAAGTCACTGCTGGTGTCGCTGAGCGTGAAGCTGATGGTGGCGGTTTCGCCCGTGGCCAGTTGGCTCTTGCTGCTGGTGATGGCGATGGTGGGCGGGGTGTTGTCGGCGGGGGGCGTGGTGGTGCCGCCCGTGCCTGTGCCACCCGTGACCGGTAGGTTGACCGCGCCCAGGCTCAGGGCCACGGCGTTGTTGGCTTCGCCGCCGTCGGCGTTGAAGTTGCCTGCGGCGTCGCTGAAGGTGTTGCTGGCCACCACGATGGCGGCGCTGGTGGCACCCGCCGTGGGGGTGAAGGTGGCGGTGTAGTTGCTGCCGCTGCCCTGGAAGTTGCTCAGGGTGCCGCCCACGACCAGCACGTCGTTCAGGGCAAAGTTGTTGCTGGGCTCGCTCAAGGCGAAGCTGATGGTGGCGGTTTCGCCGCTGGCCAGGTTGACCTTGTTGCTGCTGACGATGATGGTGGGGGCCACGGTGTCGCCGGGCGGGGTGGTGGTGCCGCCCGTTCCGGTGCTGGTGCCTGTACCCGTGCCCGTGGGGGCCGGGGCGTTGATGCCCAGGGCCACGGCGTTGTTGGGCTCTGCGCCGTCGCCGTTGGTGTTGCCTGCGGCGTCGCTGAAGGCGTTGCTGGCGACCATGATGGCCGCGCCGGTGACGCCTGCGTTGGGGGTGAAGGTGGCGGTGTAGCTGGTGCCAGAGCCCTGGAAGTTGCTCAGGCTGCCACCGATGACTGTCACATCAGACAGCGCAAAGTTGCTGCTGACTTCGGACAGGTTGAAGCTGATGGTGGCGGTTTCGTTGCTGCTGAGCGTGTTTTTGTTGCTGCTGACGATGACCGTGGGCGGCGTGGTGTCGGCGGGGTTGGGGGTGCTCAGGCCGGTGGTGCCTGCGGGCAGGCCCAGGCTGATGGAGACGCCGTTGTTGGGCTCGGCACCGTCTTTGTTGGTGTTGCCTGCAGCATCGGTGAAGCGGTCGCTGTCCACCAAAATCAGGCCGCTGACAGCGCCAGCGTTGGGCGTGAAGGTGGCGATGTAGCTGGTGCCACTGCCCTGGAAGTTGGAGAGCGTGCCGCCAATGACGTTGACGTCGGCCAGACCAAAGTTGCTGCTGGCCTCGCTCAAGCTGAAGCTGATGGTGGCTGTGTCGCCGGTGACCAGGCCGGTTTTGTTGCTGCTGACGATCACGGTGGGTGGCGTGGCGTCGGGGTTGGGGCCAGCGGCTGCGCCGCCGATGCTCAGGGCCACGGCGTTGTTGGCATCGAGGCCGTCGGCGTTGTTGTTGCCTGCGGCGTCACTGAACACGCCGCTGGACACCAAAATCGCCCCGCTGCTGGCACCCGGCGTGGGGGTGAAGGTGGCGGTGTAGCTGGTGCCTGAGCCGGTGAAGTTGGACAGGGTGCCACCCACGACGGTGATGTCGCCCAGGCCGAAGTTGCTGCTGGTCTCGCTCAGGCCAAAGCTGATGGTGGCGGTTTCGCCCTGCGCCAGATTGGTTTTGCTGGCGCTCACGATGACGGTGGGCGGTGTGGTGTCTGTGGGCGGCGGCGTGCCGCCACCCGAGGTGGCCTGGCCCAAGGTCAGGGCCACGCTGTTGTTGGGTTCTGCGCCGTCGTTGTTGTTGTTGCCTGCGGCGTCGCTGAAGGTGTTGCTGGCCACTTGCACGGTGGCCGTGGTGGCACCTGCTGTGGGGGTGAAGGTGGCGCTGTAGCTGGCACCGCTGCCAATGAAGTTGCTGAGCGTGCCGCCTGTGACGGAGACATCACCCAGGGCAAAGTTGCTGCTGGCTTCACTGAGGTTGAAGCTGATGGTGGCGGTGTCGCCGCTGGCGAGCTGGCTCCTGTTGCTGGTGACAATCACCGTGGGCGGTGTGGTGTCGGCAGGCGGGGTGACGGTGCCGCCCGTGCCGCCGGAGGTGGTGGGCGCTGTCATGCTCAGCGAGACGGTGTTGTTGGGTTCCTGGCCGTCCTGGTTGTTGTTGCCTGCGGCGTCGCTGAAGGTGTTGCTGGCCACCACGATGGCGGCGCTGGCCGCACCTGCGGTGGGCGTGAAGGTGGCGCTGTAGCTGGTGCCGGAGCCGGTGAAGTTGCTCAAAGTGCCGCCCACCACGGTGACGTCACCCAAGTTGAAGTCGGTGCTGGGCTCACTCAGGCTGAAGCTGATGGTGGCGGTTTCGCCGGTGGTGAGCGCCGTTTTGTTGCTGCTGACGATGACGGTGGGCGGCGAGGTGTCACCTGCTGGGCCGGGCGCGGCAGGTGTGCCGATGCTCAGGGCGACGCTGTTGTTGGCTTCGCTGCCGTCGGTGTTGAAGTTGCCTGCGGCGTCGCTGAAGGTGTTGCTGGCCACCACGATGGCAGCTGCTGCGGCCCCTGCTGCGGGGGTGAAGGTGGCGGTGTAGTTGCTGCCACTGCCCTGGAAATTGCTCAGGGTGCCACCAATCACCGTCACGTCGTTGACGGCGAAGTTGAGGCTGGGCTCGCTCAAGGAAAAGCTGATGGTGGCGGTCTCGCCCGTGGCCAGCGTGGTTTTGTTGCTGCTGACGACGACGGAGGGCGGCACGGTGTCGCCGGGCGGGGTGGTGGTGCCGCCCGTTCCGGTGCCCGTGCCCGTGGGGGCCGGGGCGGTGATGCCCAAGGCCACGGCGTTGTTGGGTTCCTGGCCGTCACCGTTGGTGTTGCCTGCGGCGTCGCTGAAGGTGTTGCTGGCCACCACAATGGCACCGCTGACCGAGCCTGCGTTGGGTGTGAAGGTGGCGGTGTAGCTGGTGCCAGAGCCCTGGAAGTTGCTCAAGCTGCCACCGATGACCGTCACATCTGACAGCCCAAAGTTGCTGCTGGGCTCGGTGAGGTTGAAGCTGATGGTGGCCGTCTCGCCCGAGGTCAGCGCGATTTTGTTGCTGCTGACGATGATGGTGGGTGGGGCGGTGTCAGCCGGGTTGGGGGTGCTCAGGCCGGTGGTGCCTGCGGGCAGGCCCAGGCTGATGGAGACGCCGTTGTTGGGCTCGGCACCGTCTTTGTTGGTGTTGCCTGCGGCATCGGTGAAACGGTCGCTGTCCACCAAAATCAGGCCGCTGACAGCGCCAGCGTTGGGCGTGAAGGTGGCGATGTAGCTGGTGCCACTGCCCTGGAAGTTGGACAGCGTGCCACCAATGACGTTGATGTCGGCCAGGCCAAAGTTGCTGCTGGCCTCGCTCAAGCTGAAGCTGATGGTGGCGGTGTCGCCGGTGACCAGGCCGGTTTTGTTGCTGCTGACGATCACGGTGGGTGGTGTGGCGTCGGGGTTGGGGCCAGCGGCTGCGCCGCCGATGCTCAGGGCCACGGCGTTGTTGGCATCGAGGCCGTCGGCGTTGTTGTTGCCTGCGGCGTCACTGAACACGCCGCTGGAGACCAAAATCGCCCCGCTGCTGGCACCGGGCGTGGGGGTGAAGGTGGCGGTGTAGCTGGTGCCTGAGCCTGTGAAGTTGCTCAAAGTGCCACCCACGACGGTGATGTCGCCCAGGCCGAAGTTGCTGCTGGTCTCGCTCAGGCCAAAGCTGATGGTGGCGGTTTCGCCCTGCGCCAGATTGGTTTTGCTGGCGCTCACGATGACGGTGGGCGGTGTGGTGTCGGTGGGTGGGGGCGTGCCGCCACCCGAGGTGGCCTGGCCCAAGGTCAGGGCCACGCTGTTGTTGGGTTCTGCGCCGTCGTTGTTGTTGTTGCCTGCGGCGTCGCTGAAGGTGTTGCTGGCCACTTGCACGGTGGCCGTGGTGGCACCCGCTGTGGGGGTGAAGGTGGCGCTGTAGCTAGCCCCGCTGCCAATGAAGTTGCTCAGCGTGCCGCCGGTCACGGTGACATCACCCAGGGCAAAGTTGCTGCTGGCTTCACTGAGGTTGAAGCTGATGGTGGCGGTGTCGCCGCTGGCGAGCTGGCTGCGGTTGCTGGTGACGATGACCGTGGGCGGTGTGGTGTCGGCAGGCGGGGTGACGGTGCCGCCCGTTCCACCTGTGCCGCCGGGGGTGGTGGGCGCTGTCATGCTCAGCGAGACGGTGTTGTTGGGCTCCTGGCCGTCCTGGTTGTTGTTGCCTGCGGCGTCGCTGAAGGTGTTGCTGGCCACCACGATGGCGGCGCTGGCCGCACCTGCGGTGGGCGTGAAGGTGGCGCTGTAGCTGGTGCCGGAGCCGGTGAAGTTGCTCAAAGTGCCACCCACCACGGTGACGTCACCGACGTTGAAGTCGGTGCTGGGCTCACTCAGGCTGAAGCTGATGGTGGCGGTTTCGCCGGTGGTGAGCGCCGTTTTGTTGCTGCTGACGATGACGGTGGGCGGCAGCACGTCGGCCGGGGGCGTGGTGCCGCCCGTGCCTGTGCCTGCGGGGGGCGCACTGCCGATGCTCAGCGAGACGGCGTTGTTGGGTTCGGTGCCGTCCTGGTTGAAGTTTTTGGCGGCGTCGCTGAAGGTGTTGCTGGCCACCACGATGGCAGCGCTGGCCGCACCGGCGTTGGGTGTGAAGGTGGCGGTGTAGCTGGTGCCATTGCCCTGAAAGTTGGAGAGGCTGCCGCCCACGACCAGCACATCTCCCACGGTGAAGTCGGTGCTGGGTTCGGACAGGTTGAAGCTGATGGTGGCGGTTTCGCCCGTGGCCAGCGTGGTTTTGTTGCTGCTGACGATGACGGTGGGCGGCGCGGTGTCGCCAGGCGGGGTGGTGGTGCCCGCGCCCGTTCCGGTGCCAGTGCCCGTGCCTGCGGGAGGTGCTGCCGTGATGCTCAGGGCCACGGTGTTGTTGGGTTCCTGGCCGTCGCCGTTGGTGTTGCCTGCGGCGTCGCTGAAGGTGCTGCTGGCCACCACGATGGCACCGCTGACCGAGCCTGCGGTGGGCGTGAAGGTGGCGGTGTAGCTGGTGCCCGAGCCGGTGAAGTTGCTGAGCGTGCCGCCCACGACGGTGACATCCGACAGGGCAAAGTTGCTGCTGGGCTCGCTCAAGGAAAAGCTGATGGTGGCGGTCTCACCCGAAGTCAGCGAGGTTTTGTTGCTGCTGACGATGACAGTGGGCGGGCCGGTGTCGGCCGGGTTGGGCGTGCTCAGGCCGCTGGTGCCTGCGGGCAGGCCCAGGCTCAGGGTGACGCCGTTGTTGGGCTCGGCCCCGTCTTTGTTGTTGTTGCCTGCGGCATCGGTGAAGCGGTCGCTGTCGACCAGGATCAGGCCGCTGGAGGAGCCCACGTTGGGCGTGAAGGTGGCGATGTAACTGGTGCCCGAGCCCTGGAAGTTGCTCAAGGTGCCGCCAATGACGTTGATGTCGGACAGGCCAAAGTTGCTGCTGGCTTCGGAGAGCGAGAAGCTGATGGTGGCGGTCTCGCCCGCGGTCAGGCCCAATTTGTTGCTGCTGACGATGACGGTGGGCGGCGTGGTGTCGGGGTTGGGGCCTGCAGCTGCGCCGCCGATGCTCAGGGCCACGGCGTTGTTGGGTTCCTGGCCGTCGGCGTTGAAGTTGCCGGCCGCATCGCGGAAGGTGGTGCTGGAGACCATGACGGCACCGCTGCTGGCCCCGCTGGTGGGGGTGAAGGTGGCGGTGTAGCTGGTGCCCGAGCCGGTGAAGTTGCTGAGCGTGCCGCCGACCACGGTGACGTCGCTCAAGGCAAAGTCGGTGCTGGTTTCAGACAGGTTGAAGCTGATGGTGGCGGTTTCGCCCAGGGCCAGGTTGTTTTTACTGGCGCTGACGATCACGGTGGGCAGGACGGTGTCGGTGGGCGGTGGGGGCGTGACGCTGCCGCCACCCGTGGGGGGCGTGCCGATGCTCAGCGAGACGGTGTTGTTGGTTTCAGCACCGTCGGCGTTGAAGTTGCCGGCCGCGTCTGAAAACGCGCCGCTGGCCACCACGATGGCGGCGCTGTTGGCCCCGCTGCTCGGGGTGAAGGTGGCGCTGTAGCTGGTGCCGGAGCCGGTGAAGTTGCTCAAAGTGCCGCCCACCAGGGTGACGTCGCCGATGTTGAAGTCACTGCTGGCCTCGCTCAGGGCAAAGCTGATGGTGGCGGTTTCGCCGGTGGCCAGGGTGTTTTTGTTGCTGCTAACGATGACGGTGGGCGGTGCAGTGTCACCTGCCGGGCCGGGCGCTGCGGGCGCGCCAATGCTCAGGGCCACGGCGTTGTTGGCTTCGCCGCCGTCTTGGTTGAATTTGGCGGCGGCGTCGCTGAAGGTGTTGCTGGCCACCACGATGGCGGCCGCTGTGGCCCCGGGGTTGGGGGTGAAGGTGGCGGTGTAGTTGCTGCCTATGCCCTGGAAGTTGCTGAGCGTGCCGCCGATGACGGTGACGTCGTTCACAGCAAAGTTGAGGCTGGGCTCGCTCAAGGAAAAGCTGATGGTGGCGGTTTCGCCCGTGGCCAGCGCGGTTTTGTTGCTGCTGACGACGATGGTGGGCGGCGTGATGTCGGCACCGGGCGTGGTGCCCCCACCCGTACCACCCGATGCGGGCAGCGCGATGCTCAGAGCCACGGCGTTGTTGGGTTCGCCGCCGTCGCCGTTGGTGTTGCCTGCCGCGTCGCTGAAGGTGTTGCTGGCCACCACGATGGCACCGCTGGTGGAGCCGCTGGTTGGCGTGAAGGTGGCGCTGTAGCTGGACCCCGAGCCGATGAAGTTGCTCAGCTGCCCGCCCACGACGGTGACATCAGACAGGGCAAAGTTGGTGCTGGCTTCACTCAGGTTGAAGCTGATGGTTGCCGTCTCGCCGCTGGCCAGGTTCGCCTTGTTGCTGGTGACGATGATGCTGGGCGGCGTGGTGTCGGCCAGGTTGGGCGTGGTGGTGCCGCCTGTGCCTGCGGGCAGGCCCAGGCTCAAGGTGACGCCGTTGTTGGGCTCGGCCCCGTCTTTGTTGGCGTTGCCTGCGGTGTCGGTGAAGCGGTCGCTGTCGACCAAGATCTGGCCGCTGCTGGCGCCCGCTGTGGGCGTGAAGGTGGCGATGTAGCTGGTGCCCGAGCCCTGGAAGTTGCTCAAGGTGCCGCCAATCACGTTGACGTCGGCCAGGCCAAAGTTGCTGCTGGATTCGGACAGGGTGAAGCTGATGGTGGCCGTCTCACCTGCGGACAAACCGGTTTTGTTGCTGGCCACGATGATGGTGGGCGGCGTGCTGTCGGGGTTGGGGCCTGCGGCGGCACCGCCGATGCTCAGGGCCACAGCGTTGTTGGGTTCCTGGCCGTCGGCGTTGAAGTTCTCGCTGAAGTCCTTGAAACTGAAGCTGGGCACCAGGATGGCGGCAGCCGTTGCGCCGTTGGTGGGCGTGAAGGTGGCGGTGTAGCTGGTGCCTGTGCCCTGGAAGTTGGACAGCGTGCCGCCGATCACGGTGACATCACCCAAGACAAAGTTGGGGCTGGGCTCGCTCAGGGTGAAGCTGATGAGCGCGGTTTCGCCCGTGGCCAGATTGGTTTTGTTGCTGCTGACAACGATGGTGGGCGGGATGATGTCGTTGTTGTTGTTTCTGTTGTCAGGAAAGATGAACTCTTGGACGCTCAGTGAGACGGTGTTGTTGGGTTCCTGGCCGTCGGTGTTGAAGTTTTTGGCCGCGTCGCTGAAGGTGTTGCTGGCGACCACGATGGCACCGCTGCTGACATCTGCATTGGGCGTGAAGATGGCGCTGTAGCTGGTGCCCGAGCCCGTGAAATTGCTCAGTGTGCCGCCGATCACGGTCACGTCGGCCAGCGAAAAATCGGTGCTGGCTTCGCTCAAGGTGAATGTTATGACTGCGGTGTCAGCGGGGGTCAGCTCGGTTTTGTCCGTGGCCACGATGATGGTGGGGGGCACGGTGTCGGCTGTGGCGGTGCCGCCGCCACTTGTGGCGTTGCCCAGGCTGAGCGATACGGTGTTGTTGGATTCCTGGCCATCGGCGTTGAAGTTTTTGGCCGCATCGCTGAAGGTGTTGCTGGCCACCACGATGGCGCCGCTGGTGGCACCCGCTGTGGGGGTGAAGGTGGCGGTGTAGCTGGTGCCGCTGCCGCTGAAGTTGCTCAATGTGCCGCCGACCACGGTGACGTCGCCCACGGCAAAGTCGGTGCTGGGCTCGCTCAGGGTGAAGGTGATGCTGGCGGTGTCGCCGGTGGCCAGCTGGGTCTTGTTGCTGGCGACGATGACGGTGGGGGGCACGGTGTCGGGTGTGCCCGTGCTTGTGCCCCTGCCGATGCTCAGGGAGACGGTGTTGTTGATGTCCTGGCCGTCGGCGTTGAAGTTTTTGGCCGCGTCGCTGAAGGTGTTGCTGGCCACCACGATGGCCGCGCTGACTGCACCTGCCGAAGGCGTGAAGGTGGCGGTGTAGCTGGTGCCACTGCCTGTGAAGTTGCTCAATGTGCCGCCGACCACGGTGACATCACCCACGGCAAAGTCAGTGCTGGCTTCACTCAGGGTGAAGGTGATGGTGGCGGTTTCGCCAGTGGCCAGGTCGGTTTTGTTGCTGCTGACGATGACGGTGGGGGGTGTGGTGTCGTCCGTTCCACCCGTTCCGCTTCTGGTTCCGCCCAGGCTCAGTGAGACGGTGTTGTTGGGTTCCTGGCCGTCGGCGTTGAAGTTTTTGGCGGCATCGCTGAAAGTGTTGCTGGCCACCACGATGGCCCCACTGGTGGCACCTGCTGTGGGCGTGAAGGTGGCCACATAGCTGGTGCCGGTGCCTTTGAAATCGGACAGTGTGCCGCCCACCACGGTGACATCAGCCAGGCTGAAGTCGGTGCTGGGCTCGCTCAGGGTGAAGCTGATGAGCGCGGTGTCGCCCGTGGCCAGCTGGCTTTTGTCGGTGCTGACGATGATGGTTGGGGGGGCGGTGTCGCCACCTGTTCCTCCGCTACCACCGCCTCCGTTATCACCCGGTTCGCTGTCAATGCTTTCGTCAGCGCCCAGGCTGAGCGCGACGGCGTTGTTGGTGTCCGAGCCGTCTTTGTTGGCATTGCCTGCTGCATCCGTGAAGCGGTCACTGGCCACGACCACCGCGCCGCCTTTGGCATTGGCAGCGGGCGTGAAGGTGGCGGTGTAGCGCGTGCCGCTGCCTTGGAAGTTGCTCAAGGTGCCACCCACGGCAGTGACGTCGGCAAGGCCAAAGTTGCTGCTGGCCTCGCTCAGGTCAAAGGTGATGGTGGCAGTGTCACCCGTGGCCAGCTGGCTTTTGTTGCTGGTGACGATGACGGTCGGGGGCACTTTGTCACCGGGGTTGCCGATGACGGGGTCGCCAATTTTGAGTGCGACGGTGTTGTTGGCTTCGGCCCCGTCGTCGTTGGTGACGCCTGCGGCGTTGCGGAAGGTGCCGCTGCCCACCAGGATGGCGGCGCTGGTGGCCCCTGCTGCGGGTGTGAAAGTGGCGGTGTAAGTGGTACCCGAGCCGGTGAAGTTGCTCAGCGTGCCGCCCACCACGGTGACATCGCCAGCGGCAAAGTCGGTGCTGGCTTCACTGAGCTTGAAGGTGATGGTGGCAGTCTGCCCGGCGGCCAGTTGTTCTTTGTCGCTGGTGACGATGATGCTAGGTGCAGCGCCCGGCACGGGCGGCGGCGGCGTTGTGGGTGTGCTGGGGCCGGGATCGCTATTTTTAGCGAGTGCGGCAACGGCCCCCAGTCCCAACAACGGTAACAAGGGGCTCCAGCCTGGGCCTCCTGGAAGCGCACCTGTTGGGTCCACGGGCAATGTGCCCGGTAATCCACCAGCTAAGGTGCCAGGGCTTGCACCCGGCATCGCATTGCCAGGTGAAGGCATGCCAAAGGGGATGACCTCTGCTTGGCCCAAGGCCACGTTGACGGCTTGTGCACCGTCGCTGAGCACGGCCACCAGGCCCATGGTTTTGGGGTCTTCGGGAATGTAGGGGTAGTACTTGCCGTTTTCGGCCCGGCCAATCAGGCCTACGTGGCCGGGGGGCATGACCTCGTAGTAATTCTCAAGAATCAGTGAGGCTTCGTTTTCACCGGGAAAGATGACCAGCAGATTTTTGCCAGAGCGGCGTACTTTGACGTAGTCGGGGCCGACAGGTTTGTCGCGCTGCAGGTCTTCCAGCACGTATTTGACGCCTGCCACCGCTTTGATGCGTATGGGCTGCCCTCGCGCGCCCAGATCCTGCTCGATGAGGACATCCTTGGCAGCGTCTTTGCCGTTTTGGGCGATGACTTTGTATTGCTTGGCCATAGTTATGCTTTGCTGTCTTCAGCACCACCGTCCTGTGCCAGGCACAGGGCTGTGATTGGATGGTCAGGCGCTTGGGCGCCCATGCAGTGACCGGGTGCCGATGCGCCTTGAAACATCTGCACCAACGCAACAACCCGCTCATGCGGGCGTTGGCTCAGATGGGGGGCGATGAGGGTCACCATGTTCTTGTCATCACTGGTTGAGGTTGCGTTTGATGCCCGTGACTTGCACAACCACGCGCCGATTAGGCAGGTTGCAGCGAATGCTTTCTGGGGTATCTATGGGGGAGCAGTTCGTGACAATCGGTTCACGGTCGCCTCGCCCTTCGGTGGTGATGCGCACACCGGGCAGTGACCTTCGTTCGATGTATTGCTTGACCGTGCGCGCACGGTTGATGCCCAGCATTTCATTGGCATCTTTTTTGCCCAAGGGGTCTGCATGCCCAATCAGGTGCATGTGTTCCAAATCCAAAAAGTCGCGCTGGATTTTGTCGACCATGTCATTGATGGACCTCACGCCTTGTTCGGTCATGGCCGCCGGGTCAGAGCGGTCAAAGGCAAACAAGGTGTGCGCACCCAGCGTGATTTCTTCGGTGACGCGTTGACGCTGCGGCGAGTTGTCAATGCGGCACTCCTGCGCTATGCGGGAGACGGTGTGAATTTGCTCCAGCGCAGCGCTGTTTTCCTGCTGCGCTCTGACAGCGGGTATGGGCTGCATGACCGGGCGTCCGTTGACGTCCTGCACTTTGAAATAGTGGGTGGTGCCGCCCTCCAATCTCGTGACTGTGATGGCATCGACCAGGTCTTTGGGACGGTTGGCGGCATCCATTTGGCGTGCGCCTATTTCTATGTTGCCCACGCGGTAGCACAAAGCGCTCCAGGCACCGCGCACCAGTGATGCGTGGTAACGGTCATCAATGAAAATGCTGGTGGCACCGGGCAAGCGGTTGTCATTGGTTCGGTAAACAATGATGCGTGCCTGATCCCTTGCCACTGGCGCAGGCGCACGAAAGGCCTGACCCAGCACATCAATTTGCGCCGTCACTCCTGCATGCTTGGCCTCTACACTCACAGGGTGTGCAGGTTGTGATTTGAGCTGCACAGGAGCCAGCAACAGACACAGCGCTGCCCACACCGACAATTCAGTGAGCAAAGCTTGGCTCCAATTTTTCAGCAGTTTTTTTGTTTTCACTGACATCTCCAATGTTTGCGGTGCCGTACACCACAAAAACATCAATCGCTCACAATATTTAGGTCTTGTGTTTTTTGTTGAATAAAGCAATTTGATTCTGAAGATACTGAGAATTTCATGACGTCATAACCCCCAATTGGGGTATGCCCATGACTTTTTTGACACTTTTGACAGGTTTTTTTGCGGTTTGATCAAAAAACCACAAAATGTCAGCTCAAGGCGTGTCTACAGGCGTCACAAAGCAGGGTTTTGTGACTGCTTTTGAGAGCGCCAAAGGGGTTTTTGACACCGTGCCCACAAACAGTGTCATGAATATCAAGGTCTTGCATCCGCTAGTTCGCGTGACCTCTCGCAGCAGGGTACGACCGCAAAGGGCTTGCGGATCAGGCACATATGTGTCGAGCTTTGGGCGGGTATTGGTTCGTGAAGGGGCTGGGTGTTTTCAGCAGCCGCGATCGGATGAGATGGGTCTTATTGGTCCGGCAGGCTCAAGTTTTGAATTGCTCAAAGATGGTGCAGGTCGGCGGTCGAAGACACCGACAGGGGCCTGTGCCGAACCCACAATGTCGGACTCTGCGAGTGCCGACCTACAAGATGGCGGTGTTTGGTAGGTCGGTGGTCGAAGACCCCGACAAGGGGCCTGTGCCGAACCCACGTTGTCGGACTCTGCGAGTGCCGACCTACAAGGTGGCGGTGATTGGTAGGTCGGTGGTCGAAGACCCCGACAGGGGCCTGTGCCGAACCCACCATGTCGGACTCTGCGAGTACCGACCTACAAGGTGGCGGTGATTGGTAGGTCGGTGGTCGAAGACCCCGACAGGGGCCTGTGCCGAACCCACCATGTCGGACTCTGCGAGTGCCGACCTACAAGATGGCGGTGATTGGTAGGTCGGCGGTCGAAGACCCCGACAGGGGCTTGTGCCCAACCCACATTGTCGGACTCTGCGAGTACCGACCTACGAGATAGCGGTGATTGGTAGGTCGGCGGTCGAAGACCCCGACAGGGGCCTGTGCCGAACCCACATTGCCGGACTCTGCGAGTGCCGACCTACAAGATGGCGGTGATTGGTAGGTCGGTGGTCGAAGACCCCGACAGGGGCCTGTGCTGAACCCACCATGTCGGACTCTGCGAGTACCGACCTACAAGATGGCGGTGATTGGTAGGTCGGTGGTCGAAGACCCCGACAAGGGGCTTGTGCCGAACCCACCATGTCGGACTCTGCGAGTGCCGACCTACGGGATGGCGGTGATTTGTAGGTCGGCGGTCGAAGACCCCGACAGGGGCTTGTGCCCAACCCACAATGTCGGACTCTGCGAGTGCCGACCTACGGGATGGCGGTGATTGGTAGGTC
>NZ_LFYT02000039.1 GCF_001270065.2 Limnohabitans planktonicus II-D5 | reverse complement strand
TTCACGGGTCAGTGATCGTTGGGCTTGAGGGGCCGTTTAAGGCTTTTGATTTCGCACCCATGTCGGGGTCTTCGACCACCGACATACAAAAAACCAATGCCCCGTAGGTCGGCACTCGAAGAGTCCGACGTTTGTGGGCTTGGGCGCTATCCTGATTCAACGTTTGTGGGCTTCACCAGGCCCATGTCGGGGTCTTCGACCATCGACCTACAAAAAACCAATGCCCTGTAGGTCGGCACTCGAAGAGTCCGACGTTTGTGGGCTTGGGCGCTATCCTGATTCAAAGTTTGTGGGCTTCACCAGGCCCATGTCGGGGTCTTCGATCACCGACCCACAAAAAACCAATGCCCCTGTAGGTCGGCACTCGAAGAGTCCGACGTTTGTGAGCTTGGGCGCTATCCTGATTCAACTTTTGTGGGCTTCACCAGGCCCATGTTGGGGTCTTCGACCACTGACCTGCAAAAAACCAATGCCCCTGTAGGTCGGTACTCGAAGAGTCCGACGTTTGTGGGCTTGGGCGCTATCCTGATTCAACGTTTGTGGGCTTCACCAGGCCCATATTGGGGTCTTCGACCACTGACCTGCAAAAAACCAATGCCCCTGTAGGTCGGCACTCGCAGAGTCCGACGTTTGTGGGCTTGGGCGCTATCCTGATTCAACGTTTGTGGGCTTCACAGGCCCATGTCGGGGTCTTCGACCATCGACCTACAAAACACCAATGCCCCGTAGGTCGGTACTCGAAGAGTCCGACGTTTTCAGTTTTGCAAATGCAGGCTGTGGCGTTCGCAAAACAACTCGCCAGCAAACACCTTGACCTTCATGCCCATGGCGGCGGCTTCACGGGCAGTCAGGCCGCTGCTGTAGGGAAAGGTGTCAATCATCCACTCGTGGCGTCCCAAAATTTCCAGCGCTTCGCGGTGGCTTGCGGGACAAATGAACTCTACCCCGGCCGTGCCCAAGGCCTGAAGCACTTTTTGGCGGGTTCGTTCAAAACGGAATTGGTGGTGCACAAAACGCTTGGGGCCGGGCAATTTGGCCAGCCAGGCCAAAAAGCCACGGGACAATTTGGCGGGGTTGGAAAAAATCACGGGTGTGCTGTGTTTGTGCTGGGGCACCGAGGGCATATAAGGCGGCGGTGTGTAGGTGGCGTAGCCGCCCGGAATGTTCACCAAGGGCTCTGTGTACAGGTGCTGAAACCGTTTGGGCGACTGCCATTCATCGCCGATCCAGCCGTCAAAGGTCTCCAGCCCCGTGGTCAGGCTTTGCCCCCCTACCCACTTGAACATCTCGCGTGCAGGCTTGGCCGACAAAGCCTTCAGACCCATCGGGTCCATCCAGCCGCCCAGGTCGAACAGCACATCGATGTCGGCCTGATGGATGCGCTGGGCCAGGGCCTCGGCGGACAAGGTCTGCACATCCACCCATTCGGTGGCCAGGTCTTTGAACTGCTCGGTGGCCCAGTCCGATTGGTAGCCCCGATTGAAGACCACGATGTCCGAGCCCTTGGCCACATGGCGCCATCCGGCAATCGTCAAAAAATACACCGGCGAAGCCGAAAAATGTGGCGACAGCAAGGCCACGCGGGGGCGCAAACCGCCCGGCCCTGGCTTGCGCTCTTGTGGGGTGATGGTCTGAGTCGTCAACACCCCCTCAGGCAAGCGCAAATGACGCCGGGAAAAAGCCTTGACCGCATCACTGAGCACCTGCGCCGTGCTGTCGCGGTCATACACACTGGCCATCAGCAAAGTCAGTTGTGCATCTTCGCCATGCTCCGGGCTTTGCAACAAGGGGCGCACCCACTGCATGGCCTGCAAAGGCAAGCCAAACACATTGATGGCCAAATCGGCCCGGGCCAACAAGGCCTCGCCGTTGTCAGGCTGGGTTTGCAAGAGCTGCGCAAACGCCGCATCTGCGGCCTCGGGCTGCTTCAGGGCCTTGAGCGCCTTGCCTTGCACCATGCGGCTTTGCCACAGTGATGGCGACAAATTCAGGGCTTGTTGGGCGTGGCGCAGTGCCGCGTCATGCCGCCCCAGCGCCAATTCGCACAAACCCAGGTTGTGGTGCACCTGGGGAGATTGCGACCCGCTTTGAAGGGCCTGATAAAAGCCCTGGTGCGCCTGCAACCAGCGCCCGGCATTCATGGCCTGCTGCGCGTGTGTGAGCAGTTGACGCAGGGCCTGTTCTTGGGGGCTCATCAGTGCAACAACTTTCTGCGCGGGAGACTGTCGCCGGGCGTGAGTTCATCGAGTGGGTCTGGGTCGGGCAGGGCTTGGGCCGATGCCGCCTGACCTGGTGCAGGCTTGATGTCGGGGTTTTCGATCGCCGCCCCGCGAGAAAGAAGCCGGTCTTTGGTTGCCCGCCCTTCATCATCCATCGCGGGCTGCGTGGCCAAGCCAGCAGTGGGCAAAACACGCAATGCCCAGCGGGCGGCATCGTTCATTTTGTGCATCAGCAACTGGATCTTGCCCAGCAAATCGTCGCTCAGGCGCAGGCTGAGGTTTTGTCCTTTGGCCAATTGCAGCAACAGCAGCGGCACGTCATCCTGCAAACCCGTCTGCACGGCTTTGACCAACACCGGATCGGCCCCCAAGGGCAAACGCGAAGCCCCTTCAAACTGGGTGTAGCTGGCGTTTTGCTGCAAAGCCTGTTGCTGCAATTGCGCCACCGCCTGGGCCTGCTGCACCTTGTGGTTGCGTGTCAGTTTTTTCACCGCCAGTGCCTCGGTCTGCTGCATCAAGCCGCCCACCACCGCCCGCGTGAGCCACAGCCGATACTCTTCATGGGTCAAGGTGGTCAGGCGCAGCATCACCCGGTCCTCATCGGTTACATAACTGGCATTGATCTGGCGGATGCTCATGCAAACAAACCCAACAAGGCAGGATCAGTCACGCGCTGCCCAAAGCCCTGGCGGGCACGCGCCTTGAACAAGCTGCGGTCTTCGGCACGCACCGTGGCGCGGTCCTTGCCCCAGTCCACTTCCATCAACACGCTGTCGGGTTCATACACATAAGCCCCCTGCTGGCGCGCCACCAAAGTCAGCTCCACATCGGCAAAGTGGCTGCGGTAACCCGGAAAAAACAAATCCCCCCCGTACACCGTTTGCGCCCAAGCCCGCGAGGCCAGACCAAACGATGCCAATTGACCATGCCACTTGCCGTCGTTAAAGCCCAGCAGTGCGGCAGAAGGTTTTTGCAAAGCACGCAGCGCCAGGGCCATCCAGTCCCGGCCAGCAAAAGCATCTTGGGCCAGATAACCAAACCATGGGCTTTGAGAGGCCCGAAACACCTGATTGGCTACGTCCACAAAGCCCATGCGATCTACATCGAGCACCGCCACCATCAAGCCATCAGTTTGGGCGCGAGAACATGCCAGGTCCATGGCCCGCTGGGCCGCCTGCACATCGGTGCACGGCATCACCATCAATGGCCCGGCACTGACCAGCCTGGGCGCTTCTTGAGCCAGTTCACGCGCGTCGATCAAGAGCGATTGCACAAACGACCTCCCCGGCAGCGAAGCCCCAAAATCCTGAGTGGAACCAGAAATGTGTACATTGCAGACAAGTTTACCCCTTGCCAACCGACTGATTTCATGCCTTTGACCTTGCTCATGACACCCATACGGAACCGCTGGCACCAAGCATCAGGTCGCAGCGTCGCCCTGTGGCTGTGCGCACTGCTGACGATGCCTTGCGTTAGCCACGCGCAAGACAGCGAAGTCCCCCCTCCTCCTCCCCCATCTGCCACCCTACCGGCGGCACAAGCCGTGAGTTGGGGCACCGGCTTTGTGGTCAGCGAAGGTTACGTTCTGACGGCGTTGCATGTGGTCAAAGGCCGCACCAGCGTGCTGGTCGGCCCGGTGGGACACAACTCCGCTGGTCAGCCGCGCTGGGCACTGGCGCAAGTGCTGCAAACTGACGCCGTGTTGGACCTGGCCTTGCTCAAAGCCCGCATCGAACTGCCGCCACTGGCCTTGTACCCCGGCACACAAGTCCCCCTGGGCCTGGAGGTCAGCGTGATTGGCTACCCGCAACCTCGCATTCAGGGCATGAGCAAAAAAATCACCCAAGGCATCATCAACGGCTATCGCAACGAAAACTCCAACAACACCGAGAGCGGGTTCATGCAAATCAGTGCCGAAGTCTCGCAAGGCAATTCGGGGGGCCCGGTGCTCGGGCCAGATGGCACGGTGGTGGGCATGGTGCAACGCAAGCTCAACACCCCAAAAATCGCAGAGCGCACACAGGACCTGCTGGTCAACGTCAACTACGCACTGCGCTCTTCACTTCTGATCCAGTTTTTGCAAACGACACCTGTCACGGTCAGACAGCAAAACCTGTCGCTGAGCACCGTGTTGAGGCCTTATCAGCTCTACGAACAAACACACAACTCCGTCGTGTCCATCATCGCCAGAGGCGCCAGCCCCATCGCTGCCCCCCAAACGATTCCTCAGTGATCCGGCACGCTGAAGTTTGAAATGTATGAGACATGTCATCTCGTAGTTCGTTACTCGCAGAGTCCGACATGATGGGTTTCGCCGCAGGCCCATGTCGGAGTCCTCGACCGCCGACCTACAACATCTTTGCGCATTGAAGTTTGAAACGGGTGAGCGATGTCACCTCGTAGGTCGGTACTCGCAGAGTCCGACATGGTTGGTTTCGCCGCAGGCCCATGTCAGGGTCTTCGACCGCCGACCTACAACATCTTTGAGCATTCAAGTTTGAAACGGGTGAGCGATGTCAGCTCGTAGGTCGGTACTCGCCGAGTCCGACATGTATGTTTGGTTTCGGCACAGGCACATGTCGGGGTCTTCGACCGCCGACCTACAACATCTTTGAGCATTCAAGTTTGAAACGGGTGAGCGATGTCATCTCGTAGGTCGGTACTCGCAGAGTCCGACATTTTTGGTTTCGCCGCAGGCCCTTGTCGGGGTCCTCGACCGCCGACCTTCAACATCTTTGAGCATTGAAGTTTGAAACGGGTGAGCGATGTCATCTCGTAGGTCGGTACTCGCAGAGTCCGAAATGTTTGGTTTCGCCGCAGGCCCATGTCGGGGTCTTCGACCACCGACCTACAACATCTTTGCGCATTGAAGTTTGAGACTGGTGAGGGATGTCATCTTGTAGGTCGGTACTCGCAGAGTCCGACATTTTTGGTTTCGCCGCAGGCCCATGTCGGGGTCTTCGACCGCCGACCTGCAACATCTTTGCGCATTGAAGTTTGAAACGGGTGAGCGATGTCAGCTCGTAGGTCGGTACTCGCAGAGTCTGACATGATGGGTTTCGCCGCAGGCCCATGTCGGGGTCTTCGACCGCCGACCTACAACATCTTTAAGCATCGAAAACTTCACAGATCAGGCACGCTGATGTTTGCATGAGCGCTTTTTTGTGGGAGCTGCTCCCTCGCCGCGTTGGAGCCTCACAGTCCACCAGACATCGCCCCGAGGGCGGGGCACCTACTTTTTACTCAAACGCTCAATGATTTGTCCAGCGACGACGGTCACCAATTTGGCATTGAACTCGTTTTTTTGAAAATGCTCAGAACGCATCATCTGCGCCAAGGCCTGCTCTGCTGACTGTCCGGGCAAAGGCTCCAAAGGCTGGGCCTGCGGCTCTGGCCAGAAAATTCTTTTTGCAGCCTCAATATCGCCCTCTGTGACCGATGGCATCCCGACTAAATTGTCTGGAATTTTCTTGCGCACTTCAATGGACGTTGCCACCTCCAACAAAAGTTTGACGTGCTCGGGTCTTTGCAAAAATTCCGGCGACATGACAAAAGTGCTCAGCAAATTTTCTCGCGACATGCCCAGGCGCGGCGCAATGACCGCTTCTGATTCCGGATCACGCCGCAAGAACAAGCGATATGCCGCGATCACTTCATCTCTACCGATAGCCGGCACCGCAGGCTTATCAACAAGCTGTGCGGGTGCGGGTGCGGGTGCTGGCGTTGGTTCAGGTGTTGGCGTTGGTTCAGGGGTTGGTGTGGTCTCTGGGGTTGGTGTGGTCTCTGGCGCTGGCTTGGGCTCTGCCGCTGGCTTGGGCTCTGGCGCTGGCTTGGGCTCTGGCGCTGGCTTGGGCTCTGGCGCTGGCTTGGGCGCTGGCGCTGGTGCGGGCTCTGGCACTGGTGCAGGCGTGCCAGTAAAACCAGCCAAGATGCCAGCGGCGTCTTGCAAATCACCCTTGGCCGCCTCCCTCAATTGCGCCTGGACCTGAGCCACCGCTGCCTCGACCGGAAACGGTGCAGGCTCTTTCTCTGGCTGCTCCATCGCGGGCACCATAGGCGTAGGACTTTTTTTCCCAAACAACGAAGACAAGAAACTCATACACCACCCCTATTTCACAACGGCCCAACGGCCCCAATGCCGAAATTATTGATTCGGCACACTGAAGTTTGAAACACTTGCAACTTCACCCCGTAGGTCGCTGGCGACAGAGCAAGCTTGCAGCCTGAGCCGAAGTCCGCAGTGTCCGATCTGACGATGCCGACCTATGGTTCCGGCACGCTGAAGTTTGAAATGCGTGAGACATGTCACCTCGCAGGTCGCCACTCGCAGAGTCGGACATGATGGATTTCGGCACAGGCCCCTGTCGGGGTCTTCGACCGCCGACCTACAACCTCTTTGAGCATTGAAAACTTCACCGGGCCGAATCAAGAGCCAAATTTGACTTCAATCGGCGTGATGGCACGCAAGTACTTTTCACACCAAGCCTTGCCATTGGTCTGACTCAAGTACAGGTTACGGTAGTTGACCCAACAGGCAGCCAACCAGGCGGACTGGGTTTTATGCGCCACATCTTTCATCTCGCGCAACAATTTCAGGTGAACATTCAATTCCCGTTCCCGCTCGGGCAAAGCCACTTTGTAAGCCTTGAGCCCCTTGCCTTCGCTGCGCATGAACACCATGAACAAACGCTCCACAATGAACGGGATGTAGGTCGCCCCCGCATGCAAAGCCTTGTCATCAGCCACTTTGGAGTGAATCAGATCCCGAATTTTGGGGTCCAATCGCTTGTCTGCCGTCACCAAGACCCGTTTGACAAACGGTATGAACAAACTCCAAAACTTCTGGGACGCGACGAAATAATTGGCCGCTGAAAAATTGCTCGAAGGCTCAATGGCAGTCAACTCTTTGTCATCCAAACCTGCGGCTGCATAGAACAGTCGAACCAATTCTAGGAATTGAGGATGTGACACCTCCCCTTGCACCCACATGTTGTGATAAATGGCCTCGTTATTGGGATGTGGATTGCAAAAATAAACGTCATAGCCCGGGTGGTCCACAATCTGTTTGACCAATTCAGCACCTTGCATGCCGGTCTTTTCTGCAAATCGCCAGGACAGCGCACCCCAAAGTTCGACACCCTGTGTCGCTGCATTGCGCTGCAATTGCTCGAAGACATTGAACTCCATCAGTTCCGATGAATTGCGGCTGTTGTCCAGCGGATAGAAAGCCGGGTCCAGCAATTCCCGCTGCCAACCCTCAAAGTAAATCTGGAAAATCCTGATCGGTGAATTCAATGCACGCGGTGGCTCTTGCGACAACTTGCGCTCCAGTTGAGCTTCCACCTCTGGCTTGGGCCCTGAAGCTTCAGGCAAATCGGGCGTGCTGGTCTTTTCATCCTCTGCAACTTGAGCTGGCGCCGCTACTGGCGCTGACCCGGGGGCGAGAGAATTGATCGCAGAGACGCTGACTGCATTTGGGCTTGGCATGGCAAGCGCGGCTGCATGATCCGGCACCGCACCTTGCGTCACAGGCTTTACGG
This sequence comes from Limnohabitans planktonicus II-D5, assembly GCF_001270065.2. GTDB lineage: Bacteria > Pseudomonadota > Gammaproteobacteria > Burkholderiales > Burkholderiaceae_C > Limnohabitans_A > Limnohabitans_A planktonicus. The sequence continues at coordinate 26,975 of NZ_LFYT02000039.1, read as the reverse complement.
GTTCAGCCGCTGCGGGCTTACCAGATACCGGTTTGGAGGGCGTCTTGCCTGGGCTTAAAGTTTTTTGAGCCACAGGTTTGACCGCATTTTTTTTCTTGGATGTCGCCAATTTTGTTCTCCTGCACCTGCAAAACTTTATGCAGGCATTGATTCTGGAATTTACAAGTTTAAACCTACACTTCCCATATGAGTGCCCCCCCCGGATTCAATCTTGTAGGCTACGCCACTTCACCCATGGGACTGGGTGAGGATTTGCGTACTTTTGCGGCCATGCTCGACCACCTGGGCATTGCTTTTTCGGTCATCGATGTGCCCACCGATGTTCAAGGCCGCGTGCAAGTTTCATGGCGGCACATGACCACACAAGACCACGCCACCAGCATTTTTTTCATGGCCGCCACGGAGTGTGAACGACTGGTTCGCCTGCATCCCAAACTGCTCACACAGCCCCAAAAAAAGGTGGGCTATTTTCTCTGGGAACTTCCGGACTTTCCTGCCGATCAAGTCCCTGCACTCCAGTTGATGGACCACATCTGGTGCCCCACCCGATTTGTGCAACAAGCCTTTTTTGCCCAATCGCGACAACTCACTTTGGCACTGCCCTTGCCTGTCGTGCAACAAGCTGGCCGGGGCGTGGACTTCAGGAAGAAGCTCAAAATCCCGGCCCATGCTTTCGTGTCACTGTATATGTTCGACCTGCATTCGACACTGCAAAGAAAAAACCCGCAGGCAGTGCTGCGGGTTTTTCTGGAAATGGCCCAAACCTGTCCTGATGCCTACCTCATCCTCAAAATCAGCCGGTGGCAAAACATGGGGCCAGATGCCTTGAACTGGCTGCCCCGGCACCCTCGCATCAAAGTGATCAAAGACACCTTGGAGCCCAGTGAATTAAGCGATCTTTACGCCAGTTCTGATTGCTATTTGTCCCTGCATCGCAGTGAAGGTTTTGGCCGCACCCTGGTTGAAGCGCTGCAAAACGGCCTGTATCTGGTGTGCACGGATTTTTCAGGGCCTCAAGATTTTGTGACAGCCGAAAACACCCTGCTGGTCAACTGGACCCGCTCAGAAGTCAAGGCCCACGACTACCCTAACCTCACGGTCAAAAGCTGGTGGGCCGAGCCCGATGAAACCCACGCCTTGAAGCGCTTGCACGAAGCCCGGGAAAAGTCCCGAACAGGACGCAATCTGGCGGGTCTGGCCTTGCAGCAACAATTCTCTTACGAAGGCCTGGCAAACAAGTACAAGCCTGTTTTGCAAACGTACCTGCGATGAAACAGCGGCTGTTGATCCGGCCCTGAGAAGTATTCAATGCTCAAAGAAGTTGTAGGTCGGCGGTCGAAGACCCCGACATGGGCCTGGGGAGAAACCCATCATGTCGGACTCTTCGAGTACCGACCTACAAGATGACATCGCTCACCAGTCTCAAACTTCAATGCTCAAAGATGTTGTAGGTCGGCGGTCGAAGACCCCGACATGGGCCTGTGCCGAAACCCATCATGTCGGACTCTGCGAGTGCCGACCTACAAGCTGACATCCCTCACCCGTTTCAAACTTCAATGCGCAAAGATGTTGTAGGTCGGCGGTCGAAGACCCCGACATGGGCCTGTGCCAAAACCCATCATGTCGGACTCTGCGAGTACCGACCTACGAGCTGACATCGCTCACCCGTTTCAAACTTCAATGCTCAAAGATGTTGTAGGTCGGCGGTCGAAGACCCCGACATGGGCCTGCGGCGAAACCCATCATGTCGGACTCTGCGAGTACCGACCTACGAGATGACATCGCTCACCCGTTTCAAACTTCAGCGTGCCGTCTCAAGAGTTGCTGCGGGAGTTGTCGACATACCCATCGCAGCTGACAGGAAAATTCGCCTGCTCTCAGTCCGAACCGAATAAATCCCGCGTGTAGACCTTGGCAGAGACATCGGCCAAATCATCTGTCTGGCGATTGGCCACAATCAGATCGGCTCGCTGCTTGAACACAGCCAGGTCCTGAATGACCTCGGAGTTGAAAAAGTGTGACTCTTGAAGCACAGGCTCATACACCACCACTTCAACCCCTTTGGCCTTGAGCCGCTTCATGATGCCCTGCACACTGCTGGCCCTGAAATTGTCGCTGCCCGCCTTCATGACCAAACGGTAAATGCCCACCACCTTGGGTTTGCGCTTCAAGATATCAAAGGCCACAAAGTCTTTGCGGGTGCTATTGGCATCGACCACCGCACGAATGATGTTTTGCGGCACTTGCGCATAGTTGGCCAACAACTGTTTGGTGTCCTTGGGCAAACAAAACCCACCATAACCAAAAGAAGGATTGTTGTAATGGTTGCCAATGCGCGGGTCTAGACATACCCCGTCAATGATCTGCCGCGTATCCAGCCCCAAAGACGCCGCGTAACTGTCCAGCTCATTGAAATAGGCCACGCGCATGGCCAGGTAAGTGTTGGCAAACAGTTTGATGGCCTCGGCCTCTTTGCTGTCGGCAAGCAACACAGGCATGTCTTTTTTAATGGCCCCTTCGACCAACAAATCAGCAAAGGCCTGCCCCCTCTCGGAACGCTCCCCCACCACAATGCGGCTGGGATGCAAGTTGTCCTGCAAGGCCTTGCCTTCACGCAAAAACTCTGGTGAAAACAACACGTTGTGCGTCATGAACTTCAAGCGCACGCGTTCTGTAAAACCCACGGGCACAGTGGACTTGATCACCATCGTGGCCTGTGGGTTGATGGCCAACACGTCCGCAATCACCGACTCGACCGACTGGGTGTTGAAACAATTGCTCACCGGGTCGTAATCCGTTGGTGTGGCAATGATCACAAAGCTCGCCCCCTGGTAAGCCTCTTCCTTGCTCATCGTCGCCTTGAAATTCAGTGGCTTGTTGGACAAATAGTCCGCCATCTCCACATCTTCAATCGGCAACACCTTGCGGTTGAGCTGCTCCACCTTGGACGCCACCACATCCAGGGCGACCACCTCATGGTTTTGGGCCAACAAAATGCCGTTGGACAAACCCACATACCCCGTTCCAGCGATAGCAATTTTCATCAGGCTCGCATCAAAAAAATCAATCAACCAACCTCACAAGCCCATCAACCGGCATGCGAGCAAAAGCAGCCTCATTACGCACGACCGTACTGGTCAGAAAATCTCACAATGTCGTCCTCGCCCAAATAAGACCCCGACTGCACCTCGATCAAATGCAAAGGCAGCTTGCCCGGGTTTTCGAGCGAATGCACCACCCCGACCGGGATGTACACCGATTGGTTTTCGGTGATCAACTTCGTCTCATCGCCTATGCACACACTGGCCGTGCCCGATACGACCACCCAATGCTCGGCACGGTGGTGGTGCATCTGCACCGACAACTTGGCACCGGGCTTGACCACAATGCGCTTGACCTGAAAGCGCTCGCCACTGTCCACAGAGTCATAAGACCCCCATGGACGAAACACCTCACGGTGCACATCCACCTCGGGCCGCTTTTGCGCCTTCAGGCGATCCACCACTTTTTTCACATCCTGGGCTTTGTCCTTGTGGGTCACCAGCACAGCGTCTGATGTTTCTACAACCACCAACCCATCCACCCCAATCAAGGCCACCAAACGGTTGTCTGCATGAACATAGCTGTTGGTCACGCCTTCCAGCAAAACATCACCGCGTGTTGCATTGCCCTGATCGTCTTGCGGCAACACTTGCCACACCGCAGACCATGCGCCCACATCGCTCCAACCCGCATCGAGCGGCACCACCACGGCCTTGGCGGTCTTTTCCATCACCGCGTAATCGACCGAATCAGATGGGCTTTGGGCAAAGGCTTCTTTGTCCAGTCGCACAAACTCCAGGTCTTTGCTGCCCAGACGCCAGGCGGCCTCGCAGGCTGCGAGCATGGCCGGATTGTGCTGCGCCAACTCTTGCAAAAACACCGATGCCTTGAACATGAACATGCCACTGTTCCAGGTGTAGCTGCCCTCTTGCAGATACGCCTGTGCCGTTGCCAGATTGGGCTTTTCAACAAACTGGGCCACGGGCACTGCCGCATTGGCGTTCAGTGCCTGTGCGGCCTTGACATAGCCATAACCCGTCTCGGCATGTGTGGGCACAATGCCAAACGTCACCAAGGCCCCAGCTTCAGCCGCTTGCAAGCCCACGCGCACGGCATGGTGAAAAGCGGGCACATTGGCAAACGTGTGATCAGACGGCAGCACCAGCAACACCGGATCATCGCCTCCTTCTTGCGAAGCCAATGCTGCGACGGTGATGGCGGGCGCCGTGTTGCGAGCGACAGGCTCCAGCAAAATGCTCAAGGGCTCAATGCCCGCCTCTCGGCATTGCTCGCCCACCAAAAAGCGGTGGTCATTGTTGGCCACCACAATGGGCCGCATGACATCGGCCGTGATGCCCTGCAGCCGCTGCAGCGTGAGCTGAAACAGCGAGGCATCTTCGGTCACCCCCAAAAACTGCTTGGGACGCAAGGAACGCGACAGAGGCCACAAGCGTGAGCCACTGCCGCCGGACAACACCACTGGAATTAATGGAGACATGTGCATTTAGTTCAGATTTACGAAGTTCATTCAATGGAGGCAAACAACATTTGCCATTCTTCCTCTATGGCATCTAAGACAGCCTCAGGGACAGTGCTGGCAAACTTTTTGCGCCGATTGGCCTACACCTTGCACTTGTTTTGCAAGCAAGCCATCCGTCGTTGCCGTCACTCGCGTACCGCCCCCCGCCTCGCATACGTGGATGGATCAAACGCCGTCAGCTCCAAATGCGAATGAAGATAGGCGTAACCCAGGAGGCTCATATTTTCTTTCGGAGGAAAAGATTTTCTTAAAAAATCATTATCTTCCAAATATTTTCTGAACAACTACCGAACACGGTCTCGGATATGTTGTTGCCATGTTCAGCAGCGCGTGTTGTTTGGCTTTGCTGGGGTCGCCCAGCAAGGTTTCCAACTCGGTGGGGCGGAAATAACGTGGGTCGGTACGCACCACCACTTAGCCCACGTTGGGTGCAGGGGCGTTGTCGCCGGTGATGCGGGCCACCTTGGCCGTTTCGTTCACGCCCTCGCCTTCAAAGGTCAAGGTGAGGCCCAGTCGCTGGGCAGTTTTGTGGAGATAAGAGCGCACTGAATATTGAACGCCTGTAGCAATTACACGGTCTTGCGGCTTGAAAAGGCCGAAGTATCAATTCACTGGAATACCGTGCAACGTTGCCAACGCCTGTAAGCGTGTTTTCATCAACTGCCCAATGCGCGCAATCGAAAACTGCTGTTGCGCAAATGTTTGGACTCCCTCGGCAAATCCCCTTTCCCGTGCGCGCTTGCGGGCCAATACCATTTGACGCGCAGCATCTGCCACCGAAGGATCTGCCCATTGCGCTGCATCATCTGCTTCGACAAAGGGATACTCACCTGCATTCACCGGAACCTCTTCATACGCTACCGGAAAACTCCATTCGGGGTGCATGAAATCGGCATTGCCTGAATACGCCGTCGCAATGACGGGTTTGCCATACAGCATGGCCTCAGCCAAGGTGCGGCCAAAGCCCTCTGCTCTGTGCAAGGACACATAGGCATCACAAGACTCAACCAGACCCAACACATCCGGACGATCCATGGTTTCAGTGATCAACTTGATGCGCTTGTCTTTTGCACAGCGCTTCACAAATGCTTGCCAAATCGGATTTTGTTTCTGTGCATTCATCACCTTGAGTACCAGGCCGACATCCGTATTTCTCGGTGTAAATGCTTGCTCAAAGGCCGAAATGATTGCCCCCGGATTCTTGCGCGCAAGATGTGAGTTGAAGTCAAAAATGAACAGGAACAAAAACGCCCCATCAGGCAAGCCAAAATCGGTACGTGGTTTGGAGCGCCCCCGATCAACGGATACTGGCAAAGACATCAGGTGTACGGGCTTGTTTGTCGATTTTTTGTACGTAGCACCGGTAAATTCGCTCCCCGTCCACAACTCATCTACCAAATCAAAGGCCTCATTCCAGGCCTTGGGCCAGACAGGCAACTCCCAAGGCCACCAGCCAATATTGATGTGATTGCGCAATAAGTCAGGCCCCTTGCGCAAAAACACGCGAGACACCATGTCAAAACCTGGCACGCAAAAAATGTTGAAGGCGTATGGTGCCTGGTCCTGACTGCTTTGCACACGATGCTTGAGCACATCATCGGCTTGGCGCAAATCCTTGCCCGCATCAATATTGACCACACGGTAAGGAATACCTGCGGACTCACACGCGGCCACGGCCATGCGCAAATCCTCTCCAATACCCAACTCGCCATAGGCAAATCCGTAAAGATTCACGCCAAAAGGATGCTGGGCCAAAGGCAAGGGCTCCAGAGGGCGGGCAGCTTGAGACTCAAATACCTTGCCTACCTTGAGCCAATGCCATGGAGCATTCTCTTTCTGAGTCTGTTGTTCGGCCCAATACGCAAGCTGATTGACGCCCGCCTCGGTCAACAAATCATAACGAGCGGAAAAATCGGGTGATAAAGCATGCACCAGCATCGCAAATCTGGGCAACACCCTCTGAGCTGGCTCGGGCAAAGCGATCTCTTGCAGCAACCAATGCCGCCAACGACTGGCGACCATGGGCTGCAACTCAAATGTAGGAACGGCGACCACAAAAAACCAGGCCATAAAACGCTCACGCGTAACGGCCTGGGTCAAGGGCATGGCTTTTTGCAAAGACACATCCAGCATGTGCCAAACCAAGCGCATCAACAGGGTCACGGATGGTGCTGCTTCGGCAGCAGAGTCCCCCTCCAACAGCAGCGGCTTGTCCAGCAAACGCAACAACTTGTCGTCTACCAGCGCTTGCAACAAATGCTCTTTCTGGCCGATGGCAAAAAACCAACCCGCAACGGCCAACACATCGAGCTGACCGTTGACCGTGAACTTCTCCACCACATCAGGTCTGAACTGCAAAACCAGTGCCAAGGCCTGGGGCACAGGCAGTTCAGCCGAACCTAATTTGATCGAGCCCCGGGGCTCAGACAGCTGTTGCCGATCCTGCTCAGTCAGCTTGGCCCAGGCCGGGTATTCAGAACGCCCCCGTGTCAACCACCAAAAATCAAACGACTTGGGTGCGGGTACCAAGCCCGCCGATTGCCCCTTGCGCACATCCTCCCGTAAGCGCCAAACAAAACGTTTGGCCAATGGCAAAAGATCAACCCCCGGCTCAAACATTTGACAGCCTCATTGCTCGATCAATTTAAGCCGACTTCTGGAATACAAACGTATTGGAGAGCATCTTGCTTTCTTCTCCCACCATGCTGTCTTCGCGAATCTCAAGGCAACGACAACCGGCCTCATCCACAATTTTGAAAATCTCATGCTGAGGCAAAAAATGCATTTCCAAAGACTTTGTAGGCGGTGTATTCAAATAACGATCAGCCTCAAACAAATACCCATTTCGATAGGTCGGTATTTGCAAGTACGCCACGCCGGAGGGTTTGAGGCAGCCCAATAAAGTGCGCAACATCCATGCAATCACAGGCGGCGGATTGTGCTGCAAAGTGATCACTGAAAAAATAGCGTCTACAGGGGGCAAATCATTCAAGGACCGAATATCAGTCAATTGCTTGAGCGTGACATTGCTACGCCCCTCTTTGGCCAGATGGTCCCTTGCAATCTCCAGGTGATGGGCCGAAATGTCTGCGCCCAGTACCCGTTCCACCGTTTGGGCCAGGTAATTGGTGACACGGCCAACACCGCAGCCCACCTCCAGACATAAACCAATCAAATTGGGGTTGACATGGTTACGACGAAGTGCGGCGAAAAAAAGATCTGCGCTGTATTTGCCCGATTTGAAAAACTGATCCTTGTGCGAATCGAACTGATCCATGTGGTACTGCGGCTGCGTGACCACCGACCAATAAGGATCCGTCTCCCCCAGGTATTCCCATGCCTGGTGAATGCGTTCAAACATTTGAGCCAAAGCCTCACGGCTGACACCCACCTCAACGGGAATGCTGGGCATGGTGAATGGATGCCGCTGGCGAACAAACTGCTGAGAGCCCAACAACTCACCCATGCGTTGCTGAAACTCAGCAGAACCAATGAACACCTCGCGCAGTTTGGCCACGGTGTGCACTGTCTGGCACAAATTGTTGACCACATCCGCATTTTCCGGATCACGACCCAACATCAATCTGTAGGCCAAAACGACGTCATCGTGTGTCAGCAAATCATTCTCCTCATTATTATTTTTTAGCGCTATTTGGCACGCTGAAGACGTGGATCATAACCATGTGAGTGCAAACCGCATGATGCGTGTCGTACCACTTGAAAAAACGCGCCAACCCAATCGGACATGCGCCGCTCCATCAGGCACCACCCATTGCTGGTTTGAATTTGTCTCAAATTTCAGTTCGGCAAGTAATTGGCCACCTTCAGTTTCAAAGCGCACCAGAAGTTCCACTGGCAAACCGGGCCCCTCGACCACATGAAACTTCAAACCTGCGGCGCCCCCCAACTCGTCAACCGGTACCGTGTTCTCTGCCCAGATCGAGGCAAAGTCACCGTCATGAATCTCCGAGACCAAATGCCAACCAAACTTGTCGAGTGAACCGTGTAAGGCTTCGCCCTCTCCGGCTGCACCAAAAGCATCTGCCAACTTTTGCAAACGCCATGCAGGCTTGCCCAGCCAAGCTGGTATATGAACACCCATAGCGTCAGCTTTTTCATAAAGGGCGTCCATACTTTGACCAGTATCGATTAACAGATCGTCCACACATGGAGACACCTCATGTGCCGATAAACCCACAGAGAAGGCACCCAGACAGTAGTTGAAACAATCCAATGCTTGTCCTTGCTCACCCACATCAAGTGCTGTATCTGCCTCCATGGCATTTACCCAGTCTGAAAACTTCATTGCATTCATCAATTCAAAGGCAAAAATGCCCGAACGGGGCTTTATTTTTTTTATCTCGAAATAGCATAGATCCTGATGCAAAAGTACAGGAGCACCTGAAGATGCGTCAAAAAAACCCGCCTTACCAAATGCCAACGCTTTGCTATAGCGAGTGCCCAATATCAAATCAAGTAAATAATTGGGGCCATAATAGTCTGAAGCAGACATACCTGCCACCCACGCCTCTTGGTCTACGAAATCAGAAACAGCAACTTCAGCGACCTCTGAAGCACGCAAGACCTGAATTCGCGGATCGAAAGTAAATGCATTAATATTAAAATTTTCTGAAATCAGAATTAAAGCATGCCAATTTACCTCAGTCTGATTTATAAGCATAGACTGCAGTCGATTAAAATCATCATGCTTAAGAGCATGAGCAATGACAAAAACACAAGGCAATAAGGGTCCTTGATCCACATCGAAAACCTTTTGCATCACAGTACCCAACCGGTGGGAATACGTGTGTTCAAGCATCACCTTTCTTAAGCCAGCGAGTGCAAGCTTGGAAAGCATCAAAGGTTGCTTAGAAACCTTCCCCAACAACTCCAACAATACGTCATGATGATCACTGACCAATATCAATTGACCAAAAAGAAAATGAAGCCCTGGCGACTCATTACTGACGGTGACAGTCCCACAAGCCAACAGCTCAAAAATACGACGAGCAAACATGGACTCCGAATTTTTAATTGTATTCAGATTGATACCCAATGCGTAACCCTTATAGGCCCTATCTATTTCATTTGATGGCAAATAACCAACAATAAAATCATTAAATTTATCAGGGAATTTGTAGTTCAAATCTGAGCTTCCATGGTATCGATCATAAATAACCATGGGGTAAATTAAATTAACCGATTCAAAAATAGCATCCAAATCACGAGTACGCTGAGGATAACGAACGTAATAAGAACCAGCAAAACAGGCTGAATTTTCTCGTTTAAATTTTTGAATAGGATTGTGGAATTTAGGTTGTCCAGCAAAAGGCAAAAGATGGACACGGGAATGTCCTAGTAAACGTTTATACAAGGGTATACATTGAATATCGGTGGTAAACACAAAGTCAAATTTTTCTGCAACACCAATAAATCTATGGAAGTCAACAGGGTCCTCTTTGCACCAAAAAATATTTTTTATCCCGATTTTTTTGCAATAAAGAAGCAGATCGGTCATTTCCTGTGAGTGATGTGTCAGCTTACCATGCCACAACCCCATGTCACCAAACCAAGCAGACTCAACAAAAAGAATATCTGGCTTAAAGTCCAACAATTGATTTAACCAACAATGCGGCTGAAGTTGAAGCAATTCACAATCGGGAGAGAAACAGGAAAAACTGAAATCATCCAAGATGGCAGCAACCTTCAATAAATTCATAATTAGTAAATAAAAATTTTTTACTTTCTAGGAGCACGCATTGGGATTTCCAAATAAAACAAACCAATCACCCCCGGTCCTCCAAGAATACAAGGGTTTCTTGTCGCAAATAATTTTTAAAGCACGTAAATCTTTTGACTTTAAAAAATAGGTAAGTAGCCATCCCATATTTTGACGATCAAAATGCACACTGGAAATAGCTTCAGGTGTCGTTGCAAATGGAAGGAAAGATTCGGGATCTTCAATAATTCGCAACATTCTTTGCATCATGCGAAAAAGACCATCATGGGAAGGGGGACTCAACAGATCAATGCCGTTAGCCTGAGCAACAGAAATAATGATTGATAAAGCTTGCAAGGCCGACAAGTTGTAAACTACAGCCATTTGACCACGATCTAGTTCCGCAGGTAAAAAACCATCTGCATTTACCATTTGGGATTTTTTGCGTGCAATTTGTATGGCATGCTCAAGCAATTGCGGTCTATTCAATGCAACCGCTGATAATGCAAATGCTGCACCAGTCCAGTCCTCTATGTTGTTGTCATATTTGTATTTATTTTCAAGCCAAAGTAAACGATCAACCAAGCGAGTTATCCATGAACGTATCAAAATATCTTGTTCGGGTTCAATCGAACCAGCATCACGCAATAATAAATAAGTCATCAATGGTGTGACTGACATCAAACGTATGGCACCGCCACCACGTATATCATCTGAGCCTGTGAATGCATCATCTTTGGCAAATTGCAAAAGATGCTTCACACTGCATTCAGCAATACTCGACCTTGAGGAAGAGGTAGACGTGATTAAGTGTATATTTTGCGTAGCCAAGTAATTTTGTGCATCTGAAATAACTTTTCTGAGCTCCAAAAAACGCGCATGAAGTGTCAAATCAACAACAGACGATTTCTTGTCAGTGTAATATGATACAGACTCTACTTTGTGTGGCAATGAAGGTAAATTTCTACATTGATTAAACGTCTTTCCACCTCCAAATTTTGATATTTGATTCTGAACAGAAAAAAGCGAAACCAACACCACCTCATCAGAAATGGCAATTGCCGGACAAAAATAAATAAATATTGAAATAATTAATTTAAGCATGAATGAATTAATGCCCAAAAATATTATTCAATTTAAGAGTTAAAAATATTCATTTCCTGTTCAATGATAAATTTCTTGTTGCTTTGGTTTCGAACACGTTGGCTGGCAGATTTTGACATTGAGGAAAATAGTTCTGGAGAATCATACATCCTTGCAATAGCATCAGCTAAACCTTGCCAATCCTCACCAGGCGCAGTAAAGCCACAACGTTCATCCACAAATTCTGGAATAGCAGCAACAGCATTGGTCACAGGAATCAAGCCTGATGACATGGCTTCATCGCGGGAAACGCCATGAGAATCCCAACGGGTAGGACACAGGAAAATACCATAATCTTTATGCAACTGAGCAATCTCAGATTGTTTTAAAAAGCGTTGCTCAATGATTACATTTTCAAAATGACGCAAAGGTGCGAGAGTTTCATCAAAGAGTTTTCCATCTCCAATGATTCTAAACTCCAACTCTTTAAACCAAGGCTTTTTCGACAATGCAAGAATGGCTTGAACACTCAAATCATTTGCATATTGCCTTGAAGCAAAAGGCCTAATTGATAGTATTCTCTTCCTCTGACTTGCATCCTTTGAAACGAATGAAAACAATTCAGTATCAATAGGATTATGAATTATTTTAAAATTATTTTTCTGGATTTTAATTTTCTGATCGTGCATCACTTCTTCAGAAAAGTATTTAGAAACAAACACAAATTTTAAATTATTCGAAATATTTCCAAGAAGACTTTGCCAGAATTTCATTCTGACATCACTCTCCAAAATTGCAGTCTTTCGCTGGTCATCATTCTCATAATTATATTCACGTCTATGCCATGGCTGGATTTCAGCACCATGAACCCATACAGTAACTTTTATTTTGTCGATGTAATGCTGCAATACCTCCCACATAGCAGCATCCAAAAAATGTACCAATACACTTTTATAATGCCCACCAGTCAAAAGCCTATGTAAAACTTCCTGTGAACCCGTGATGACATCTACATCTGAAAATTCATGAAAAGAATGCGTTTCATCTTTTCTCAAACGGAACACATCGACATTAACGCCGTTTTGTGCATAAGCGACCACCCTACTGTGAACAAAACCATTTTTGTAAAGATCATCATATGTTGGGTAATTGTTGGTCAATACCAATACATCACTGCGACCCAGTACACGCTCTGGCGCAAGTTGCCGGTGCCCCCACATGAGCATCTTCACTGTAGTAACACCAGTGCCCATGACACGCCAACCTAATCGTACAAATGTTGTATTCTCAGGGACAACAGACTTGTGATTACGATTACCTGTATGAATAGAATGGCTAATTTTTTGCTTCTTATCATCTAAAAATACAAATACATATTGCAAATTCAATCCAGGACTGTTGTCCATGTGCGTTGAAAACATATCAGTTTCTGTGAACTGTGACAACGGCAAATCAACTTTTGAATAAATATATTGATGCTTTCCATCCTCCAGTGATGCTTGCACACGGAAACCTTCTGGAACAACTTCAAATTTAACGGCTGCATTGGTGCTTTTGCCCGTCAATTCCATGAGTTTACGAGCATCCCAAGTGGGTACGCTTGACTCATCAGATTGAGCGGGAGGTATTTGCTCCGCCGTCAAAATCAATTCATCGATGGACACACCGACATCCAAATCCTCATCATCAACTCGTTTTTTTATGGCTTCGATGGATGAATGAGACCATCCTTTTTTACAATAATTGAATGGATCGATAGATAAACCTGCCATGGAATAAAATAATTCACGATTATTATTTATCCAAGATTTTATATCCAATTTTTTATCAACTTGAGATGCACTGATGATGCTGGATCGGACAGCAACGAATGCGCTCTCTTGATAAGAAGAATTCGGCTCTGTCAGTTGTATTTCATCCTGAATTGATTGATAGAATGATTTCTTGCCAATAATCCCCTTATCCGTATACAGAGTAGCAATTGCCAAATCGAGTAAGTAATTTTCCCCATAATAATCCTCAGCATGCATTAAGGAAATCCAATCCCCTTGCTGAACAAGTTCTCCAAATTTAACTACACCATCTTTATCTTCACTAATTATTTTTATTGATGGGTCATCATTTAATTTCATGCGACCATTATCCACCGCGTCACCAATGATAATTACCAATCTCTTTTTTTCATGACTCTGATTTAAAAATCCGGTCACAATATTTTTGAATTCCATGACAGTTTTCACGGATGCCAAAACAACAATGGATGGTAAGGGATTGAGACGCATCCGATGAAGCGTTTTGCTGGCAATATATGACAAACGCTGACCGTAGGAATGTTCGAGCATCACCTTGCGAAGGCCAGCCAAACGGTGCTTAGAACTGCGCTCAGTGTCCATCGACTGCAAACGCTGTACGATCTCCTGCCCGCTGTCGCTGACAAGCACCAAATCGCCAAACATGACGCGTATGCCTCGCGAGAAATTACTGACTGTCAATGTATTTGACCCCAGCAACTCATACACACGCCGAGCAAACATGGTTTGTGATTGCTTGACTGAATTCAGATTAATTGAATAGTTGTAACCCTTATAAGCCTTATCTATCTCGTTGAACGGCAATGTTCCCACAATATAAGGCTGGTATGCATCTGGAAATTGGTAATTACTGTCTTCTTTACCGAAATTTCTGTCAAATATTTCCAAAGGCCTGAATTTAGGAAATTCTTTTACAAAATTTTCCAAGTCAATCGTACGCTCTGGATAGCGAACATAATAGGCACCAGCAAAACAAAATGCGTCTTTGCGTTCATATAGTTCAATTGGATTGTGTGTCTTGGGTTGACAAGCAAATGGAAGAAAATAAACACGCTGATGCCCAAAAGCAGCTTTGTAGCGAGCAATACAATCAATATCTGTCGTAAACACATGGTCAAACTGTTGTGCCATGGTCAAGAATGTATCGAAATGCACCGGATCTTCTTTGTTCCAGAACATTGTAGGAATATGCTTTGATTTGCACCACTGCAAAGCACTGCGCAATTCTTGACTCAGTGTGGCAATTTTTCGGTCCCAAAGATCATCCTTGCCGCGCCAAGCAGATTCAATGAACAGCAAGTCTGGGTTGAATGTTTCCAGTTCCTGAATCACATGATCAGGCGTTAATTGAAATAACTCACATTCTGGCGCGTAACTGTGGTAAGTGAATTCATCCATCACACAAGCCACACGCAGCTTGGCTAATGGTATCTGAGCATAATCACGCCCTCCTTGTGTTCGCCAGAGTCGCTGTTCACACATGCGAATATTCGCCCAGAACATGTTTTCGCCCAACATGCTTGATGCTTGCTTATAAAACTCAAATGCCTCAGCATATTGCCCAGATTGGAATGCTTCAGCCGCTTGTCTAACGATCGAGGGTTTCATGTCAGCCTACAAATAGGTTTAAGCCAATAGTCCAACTGCGTCAATGACTTGTGCATGTGCACGGATGTCAGCCAAGTGCTCAACGAACACGCCATGTTTCACCAATACGCACACCACATCCGCGTTATCCAGTGCTACTTGGAGTGAACTTAATTGCAAGTTGTGAGCATTTAATTTGCTTGGCAGCTCTGTGATGTTCGGTTCGACACCTAATACTTGGCAGCCCAACTGAATCACTTTATTTGTAATTTCAACTGCTGGGCTTTCCCGCAAGTCATCGATATCAGCCTTGAATGCAAGGCCTAAACACGCAACCTTGATATCCGCCATGCTTCGACCTGGTTGACGTGACAGGGTCTCGGTGACTGCAATCTTGATTTTGTCGAGCAACCACTCCGGCTTGAAGTCATTCACTTCACGCGCCGTGCGGATGATGTTGGCAATTTGGGGGCTGGTGTCCACAATGAACCAAGGATCGACAGCAATACAGTGTCCACCCACCCCTGAACCGGGTTGCAAAATATTGACCCGGGGATGACGATTGGCCAAAGCAATCAGTTCCCATACATTGATTTGCAAGTCATCGCAAATCATCGAAAGTTCATTGGCAAATGCGATATTCACATCGCGGAAGCTGTTTTCCGTGAGTTTGCACATCTCGGCAGTTCGTGCGTTGGTGGCCACCAAATCGCCCTGCACAAATGTCTTATAAAGTGCCGCCGCCATGAATGTGGCCGTTCTTGTCATGCCACCCAGTACACGGTCGTTCGACACCAGTTCATGCACCACGCGGCCAGGCAACACGCGCTCTGGACAATAGGCCACCTGAATATCTGCCGCTTCAGCTTTTTGTTGAGGAAACGTCAAATCTGGCCGAGCCTCAGCAAGCCACTGAGCCAGTTTTTCAGTGGTACCCACTGGAGAGGTGGACTCCAAAATGACCAAATTACCTTTTTCGAGCACCGGTGCAATTGACTTGGCAGCAGCCTCTATGTAACTCAGGTCTGGCTTATGGCCGTCGGTAAAAGGCGTAGGCACTGCAATTAAGAAGGCCTCTGCGGGTTCTGGCTTGGTGGTTGCCCTCAAATAGCCTTGTTGCACCACCGCTTGCACCAAGATATCAAGGTCAGGCTCAATGATGTGAATCTTGCCTTGATTGATCGTATCAACCGCATGTTGATTGACATCAACCCCAATCACCTTTCTTTTGCGAGATGCAAACATGGTGGCAGTAGGCAGGCCGATGTAGCCCAGACCAATCATTGAAATGGTATTGAACATGACGTGACTCTCTTGAAGTTAAGGTTTGAATGAACGAATGGCGGTCAGGATTCGGTTCGATGCCAAACCGTCTCCATAGGGATTGAGAGCACGGGCCATGCCTTGGTAGGCGGCAGTGTCATCAAGCAATCTGTGGGCTTCAAAAACAATAGAAGCAATATCAGTGCCAACCAATTTCACTGTTCCGGCCTCTACAGCTTCTGGCCGTTCAGTGGTTTCGCGCATTACGAGCACCGGCTTGCCCAAAGATGGTGCTTCTTCTTGCACCCCCCCCGAGTCAGTGATGATGATGTGGGCTTGGCTCATCAGATACACAAAAGGCAAATAGTCTTGCGGCTCGATGAGGTGCACATTGCTG
The DNA here is from genome assembly GCF_001270065.2 of Limnohabitans planktonicus II-D5. Classification (GTDB taxonomy): domain Bacteria; phylum Pseudomonadota; class Gammaproteobacteria; order Burkholderiales; family Burkholderiaceae_C; genus Limnohabitans_A; species Limnohabitans_A planktonicus. Next base: position 10,533 of record NZ_LFYT02000039.1, on the reverse strand, counting down.
GCCTTGCCCAAAATGCGCTTGACAGGCTCTTGCACCGAGGGATTCAGGTGCACGGGGTACACAATTTGCACATCAGGGCGCTCGCTGAGGGTTTTCAGGGCTTGGCAAATACGCTCAAAACCATCACCAAAATTCTCACGGCGGTGCCCAGTGACCAAAATCAAGCGCTTTTGTGGATTCAAAAAGTTGAATTTCTTTTTGAACTCTTCACTCAGTTCAGGGGTTTTGAGCTTCTCAACCACTTGCTGCAGGGCATCAATGACCGTGTTGCCTGTCACCAGGATTTGCTTGTCCGCCACACCTTCACGCAACAGACTGTTTTTGGCACGATCAGTGGGGGCAAAATGCAAGGCAGCGATGCGACCCACCATGCTGCGGTTCATCTCTTCGGGCCAAGGCGCATAGATGTTGCCCGTTCGCAAACCAGCCTCCACATGACCCACTGGAATTTTTTCGTAAAAAGCGGCCAGTGCAGCCGCCATGGTTGTGGTGGTGTCACCATGCACCAGCAACAAGTCGTATTTGTTCTTTTTGAACAAGTCACGCATGCCCAGCAAGATGTTGCTGGTGATGTCTGTCAGGTCTTGTCCCGGTTTCATGATGTTGAGGTCATGGTCTGGCTGGATGTCAAACAGCTCTAACACCTGGTCCAGCATTTGGCGGTGCTGGGCTGTGACGCACACTTCTGAATGGATGTCAGGCGCTGCGCGGAGCGTATTGACAATGGGTGCCATCTTGATGGCTTCAGGGCGGGTTCCAAAGACAGAGAGGATTTTCATGTTAACATTTATTCGTGAAATACGATAATACCGTCATTTTTTAACAAAAAGCATTGCAATGTCTTTTTCCATACGAAATATTTCTTTTTGATAGTTCACATGGGATTGATCCAGCTCCGAAACCCAACGGTCCAGGATCTCTTGCTCATCGAGTCGGATGTAGTCATCCATTAAGAAATCCACGTCCGCCAATGGGAAATGTCTTAAGACGTGCGCCATTGCAGGGTATCGGGCATGGTGTCCGGTGGATGCAGGCGGTCCATCGATCAACACCAGCAATCGTTTTCCTGCTTGGTTGAGCAGCCCCGCATGCTCGCTCAATGCTGCATCACACCCATAGTAGGGATAGACCACTTGATCTGGACCCACCCAAGGGATCAACGGTGTCAGGCGCAGGTCGACCCCTGCAATCAGACCCTGTGCAGACAGTTGCTGTTTGGTTTTCTCAAAAAACTCTGGCAAGTGATCGAATGCCAAATGTTGGAAGGTTTTGTTTTTTCGAACTTGAGCAATCACCCAAGTTGATACGCCTGAACCGAATTCAATGATGAGATCGTACGATTGAGATTCAATGCGACCGATCAGAAAGTGCCCAAGATCCGGGCTGATCGGCCAGCCATGAAATGAAGGCAGAACAGTGCCTGTGTTCAGGTAATGCTGGATGCCAATGTAGGCTTCAATTTGCTTGACTGCATTGCCAATTTGTTTAGTCAGAACTGACTGCATGGCAGACAAGGCTTCTGCAGAAGCTGGCACTGGCGGTTTCGCTGATTGCTTGATGTTGCGTTTAGGCATTCTTGCTGACTGTTTTGGCTGCCGGTTTTTTGCTTGTTGCAGTTTTTTTCGCTGCAGCAGTCTTTGCTGCTTTGGGCTTGGGTGCCTTGTCTGTCGGGCTCAATTTAAGAGGAGCCTCTTGACTTGTCACCGCAGGGTTGGCGGGGGCAACCACAGCGGGCTTGGGCGGGGTCATCAATTTGCGAAGTGTTTCGATGATGCCATTGACGATTGCAGCCCAATCAGCCCACGGTCTGGAGATGGCGAGTTTGTTGGCTTGCATTTGCTGCACAACCAGTGGCAGCAGAGAGATCAAAGAAACCAGCAATGCTTGGTCTTGGGCACTCACTTTGGTCCAGACGCCGACATCCGATACGTATTTGGTCAAGTCAAAACGCAATTCAAGCTTGCCACCAAAGTCGTCCCAGGACTCTTCAAACCAGCTGTCAAACGGTGGTGTTTTGCCGTCAATCCGCGGGAACTCCAATTTGGGGAACTTGGAAAATGCCCCAGGCTGAATGTTGGAGGCACCCAGGCGCATCTCGAATTTAGGCCAGGCTTGTCGCCCATAGCTTGCCCCCGTAAACACCAACCAGAGGTGCTCGTAGTCGGAGTGGATCAGTTCCCGCTTGATTTGCACCGTGTTGTAACGGAAGACACTTGGCAAAGCACGGATGTCTGCCACCAGCGGCAACAAGGCTTGCCGCCAGAAACCCACATCGAAGTCTTCAAGGGCTGGGCTTGCTGCACCTTGAGTTGCAAAAAAATACTCGATGGCAGTCGCTGCAGCACGCATCTTGCGCCACTGTGAAGTCGTCATGCTTCGGAAAATTGGCACCACCAGCGCACGTGGAATGATCTCAATATCACCTAGGCGAATGCCAACTTTGCCGTTGACCAGACAGGTGACGAATTCAAGTTCAGGAAGTACTTGACCATCCAAAGTGCATTGGGTCACTTTCCAGCCCACCGTGGGGGTGTCGGCAAACGAGTCCACGTTGACGGGTGTAATGGTTTCGTAGTCCAAATAATTGGGCAGGCGGGACTCCAGCCTTTGCCAGCGCTGCGTTTGTGCCTGCTCAGCTTTCTGGATTTTTTGGTGCTCCAAAAAGTGGTGTTCCAACTCTTCTTGCACTTGATGCAATTGCAAGAGCATGAGGTCGTTTTCTTGCTTCAGATCGCGTTGTTGCGCAGTCAATTGAGTCTTGAGACCTGCCAGCTCAGCAAGCAGTGCCGCCTTTTCCTTGTCGCTTGCATCCTTGGCTGATTTGAGTTCAGTCAGTTGCTTGGTTTGTGCATCGCGTGATGTAGCAAGCTCGGACTTTTCTTTTTGCAACGCTTCCAGCTGCGTCTTGACCTGTGGCAGTTGAGTTTGAACAGATTGCGCTCTCAGAAAAACAGTTTCGAGCTCTTGCTGAACTGTGTGCAGTTGAGAAAGTAACTGTTCATTGTCTTTCTCAAGTTCGGTTTTCTTTGTGCTCAGCTGGTTCTTTTCCCTATCTACAGCCTCTTTGGCTGCTTTGAGCTCTGACAGTTGTTTGGTTTGCGCATCTCGTGCGGCAATGAACTGTGCTTTTTCTTTGGCCAATGCATCCTTGGCTGTCAAGGTTTCTTTGAGTTGTTTGGCTTTGCCTTCACGGTCATTGAGCAGTGCTGTTTTTTCTTTTTCGATCGTTTCAATGTGGGTCTTGAATTGAGTCAGCTGACTTTGAACAGATTGTTCGCGCAGGAACACAGTCTCAAGTTCTTCTTGAACTTGGTGCAGTTGCTCCAAGAGCATGTCTGCATCTGACTTGACTTGGGTGAGTCCCGTTGACTTTTCAGTAAGTGCATTTTTCAGTTCTTGCCGAATTTGCGCAAGTTGACTGTTCAATGAAGCGATCTCTACAAGCTCCAGCGCAACTTGCGTTTCAAGTGCATCTTTCTTGACAAGCAAATCAGCATGCTTGGGCTTGAGTTCAGCCAATTCATTTGTGACACCCAGCAAGCTGTAATCGTTGCCGCGCAGCGCTTCTTGCAGATTCTTGACTTGCTCTTTCAAATCTTGAATTTGCAAGTCAATCTTTTTTTGAGTTTCTTTACCGATGAACTTCAAGGTGTTTCCTTTTGCAATCGTATTGGTCCACCACGCTGAAGTTTGATTTTTTGGCATCGGCACTTCGTGGGGCGATGCCAACAGCGCCGACATGCAGCCTACGCCTAAGCCCGCAATCTCGGACCAGAAGATGCTGACCTACAAAACCATTGCTCATTGAATACTTCAAAGGGCCGGATCAATAACTCAATCACTGTTTTGCAAACAAGTAGCGGTAGGTTTCTGTCACTGCATCTTTTGGGTCTGTAGCAGCCAACAAAATCAGGTTCAGGATGTTTTCAGACTGCGTGGTGGCCAGGGTGAAGTATTCACTTTTGACCTGGTAAGAAGTCTGGATGGCATTGATCACGTCCACTGCTGTGCGCACCCCGCCTTGGTAGCTTTGGCGGTTGGCTTCCACGCTCAGCTCGGCTGAGGCGATGGCTTCGCGCTGTATGCGCAGGGCTTCTATGCCGGTGGCTACCAGAGCGGCCAATCGGTCAGCTTCCAAGCGAACTTTGGATTCGGTTTCGCGCAGGCTTTCCTGGGCTTTGACAACGCCTGCTTGTGCAGCGTCCATGCCGTACAGAGTGCCCGCTTTCAGCGGTACCGATAAGCCCACACCGACATAGTTATTGACTGTGGCTGCACCTGTGGTTTTGCTGTAGGAATATTGGGCAGTCACTGCGGGCAAAAAGCTGGCTTTGATTTTCTTGACTTCGTATTCGGCAATTTCAACGTTGTAACGTGCGGCCAAGACATTGGGGCCAGCGCTCAGAGCCACTTGTGTGTAGTCTGCCAAGGGGCGCAGTCCATACGAGCCGTGTGTGGTGGGCAAAACAAAATTGCTCGCTTGGGGCAGCACCCCGGTGATGGCCTCGTAGGCCTTGAGGGCGTTTTGCAGCTGGGTTTTGAAGGTCAGTTGCTGCGCTTTGGCTTGGCTGGCCTTGACTTCAATGTCGCGCAGGTCGGTGATGGTGCCCTGCCCCAATTCTTGTTTGCGCTTGGCGGCCAAGGCTTGCTGGTCAAGCGCTTCCATTTTGGCGCCGTTGAGCTTGATGTTTTCATTGGCCAAGATGATGGCATTGGCGGCCTTGACCAGGCGCGTAGCCAGATCTTGTCGCTTGCCCTGCAAGTTGACTTCGGCCAGCAATTGCTGAGGGGCAGCTTGACCCAAGATCATCCAGCGTTGTGCATCCAGCAAGGGTTGAGACACTGTGAAGGTGGTGCGGTTGCCGGTGTCTGTGGCCAAGCGTTGGGTGCTGAAAGTGGCCTCAGGAAAGAAGACCGAGCGTGCTTGCTTGACGTTGCGTTGACCGACTTCATAGTCGGCTTTGGCGGACTGGAAGGTGGGGTCAAAGACCAGGGATTTCTCAAAATCCAGTGGCAAATTTTGAGAGAAAGCATGATTCATCATTGCTACCGCAGTGGGAAGTGCCACCAACACTTTTTTCAAAATTCTCATATTTGAAATATTCCCAACAATTACAACAATGATTGTTAAATTCTATAGTATCAAAATGTTTTTTTCGAATTGATACAGAAACTTTTCCTAAATGATCATCTTATGTGAAGTCCTACATTTATAAAAACACTACTTTATAACTAAAAAATTAAGGCTTGTGACAAAGATGCTCATGGACGCCTCGATACGAAATAAAAAATGATCAATCCTTAAAGGCCCGGGCCATCTTGTCGGTCAGTGGTTTGAGCAGGTAGCTCATGAATGACCGCTCGCCCGCTTTGATGACCACATCCACCGACATGCCGGGCTGCACTTTGAGGCCAGCGAGCAGGTCAAGCCCCTCTTTGGTGGTCTCTACCTGGGCCATATAAAACTCGCCTTCTTGAGGTGTCGCACCGGCCTCTTTGTCGGCGCCCAGCACCTTGACCACGCCAGGAATGACAGGAGTGGTCGACTGGTTAAAGGCGGTAAATCGCATGTCGGTGGGCATGCCAACCCGCACCTTGTCGATGATGGTGTTGGGGATCTTGGCTTGAATGATCAAGCTTTCATCTTTGGGCACCACTTCCATGAGCACCATGCCGCTGGTGATGATGCCCCCCACGGTGAAGACTTTCAGGGCCACAACACTGCCCGTCACCGGGGATTTGATTTCTGCCAGTTCGCGGTCAAATTTGGCCGAGTCCAGACGCGTGGACACGGCATCGCGGTTTTTTTGAATCTCTTGCAGCTGGTTGTCCACATCTTTGAGCAAGGTGCTGCGCACTTGGCTGATCTGCAGACGGGCGCGTGAGATGTCGGCCTGTGTGTTGGCGATGCTGGAGTCGATATCGCTTTTTTGCCGTTCAGCCTGATTGGCCTGGTTTTGGGGCACAAAGCCTTTTTGGGCCAACTCCCGGGTGTTTTTCATTTCCTCGTCCAGGGTTTTGACCTGGATTTGGCGTGACTTGAGCACCGCATTGAGCCCAGTGATTTGCTCATTGAGACTGGCCACTTGGCTGTTGTATTCGGCGCGGCGCGAATTGAACAATTGGACTTGCAGCTTTTTGGCCTCTTCGACGCGGGTGTCGCCGGGCTTGAAGCGCTTGCGCAGTTCGTCTGACCAGTTGATGGTGCCCAAGTTGTCGCGTTCGGCCTTCAGACGCGATTCGCTGGCCAGCAGGTTGATGTAGGTCAGCTCGGCCCCGGTCATTTCGGCTTCGGTCTTGAGGGGGTTGACGCGCAGGAGCACGTCGCCTTGTTTGACTTCTGCACCTTCTTTGACGTTGATCTCTTCGACCACGCCCCCGGTGGGGTGCTGCACAGCTTTGCGGTTGCCCAAAACGCTGACTGTGCCTTGCACGGTGACACCCGCGTCAATGGGCGCCCAAAGTGCCCAGATCAAGAACACCGCAAAAAAGCCCAGAAACCAACGCGCTGCATTTTTCCGGATGGCCGATTCTTCCACTTGCACGGGCTGCAGGCCGTGACGGTTGAGTTTGCTGGGCTCATAAGGGTTCCAGCCTTGTACCCATCGGCCCAGTCGTGCGTCCAGACGGCCCCAAAATCCCGGCTCGGCGTTTGTAACCATGGCATTGGTGGGTTCGGGACTCATTGAGCACCCCCCTGTGCCACTGTGGGCAAAGCTGCTTGCACCTGGACCGCACCTGCTTGAACCGTGGCGGGCTCGGCAGCACCGTCAGCGCTGACCACTTGCAGTTTGCGCACGGCGTCCAGCATTTCGCGGGCGTCGCCAAAAGCAACCTGTCGCCCCGCCTTGAGCACAAGCATTTTGTCAACCACACCGACCAGCCTAGGCCTGTGCGTGGTCAAGACAACAGTGGAGCCGTTGGCCTTGAGGGCTTGCACGGTTTTGACAAGCGCGTTTTCGCCCACTTCGTCGAGGTTGGAATTGGGTTCGTCCATGACCACGTATTTGGGCATGCCGTACACAGCACGGGCAATGGCCAAGCGCTGGCGTTGACCGCCCGAAAGCGCGAAACCGGTCTCGCCCAATGGCGTGTCGTAACCTTTGGGGAAGGTGAGGATGGTGTCGTGCATGTCGATCAATTGCGCAGCAAGCACCACTTTGGCGGGGTCAATCTCGCCCAATCGGGCGATGTTGTCGGCCACAGTGCCTTCAAAGAAGTCAATTTCTTGCGGCACATAGCCCACCAGCGGTCCGACTTCATCGTGACTCCAGTCACTGAGCTCGACACCGTCGAGCCGGATAGAGCCGGATGCAGGCTTCCACAAACCCATGAGCATTTTGGCAAAACTGGACTTGCCAGCTGCGCTGGGGCCCACCACAGCCAGCACCTCGCCGGGGCGCAGGGCAAAGTCAATGCCCGCCAACACGGCTTTGTTATGACCAGGTGGAACGCCCACGGCTTGCACCACATCCAGCTTGCCCTGAGGCGCAGGCAATTGCATTTTTTGAGTGTTTTCAAAGTCATCGGCCAACAGGTCGTTCAGGCGTTCATAGGCCTGACGGGCTGCGACGATGTCTTTCCAGTGGGCCATCAGCTTTTGAATGGGGGCCACAGATTTTCCGATGAGCATGCTGGCCACAATGACCATGCCGCCCGTGATGAGGTTTTCCATGGCGAGCCAAACACCCAGGGCCAATTGCAGTGAGGGCAAGGCTTTTTGCAAAAATCCAGAGACCCCCCCCATCAGACCCGTGGCCTCGCTGGCGCTGACTTGGTTGGTCAAGTAATTGCGGTGCTGGTCGTACCACCGTTTGCGCACCGCACCCAACATGCCCAAGGCCAAAGTCGCTTCGGCATGACGCAAGCTGTTGCCTGCCACGCGACTGGCTTCGGTATTGGCATCATTGGCTTCTTTCAGGATGGGGGTTGTGACCTTGGTCGTGAGGTAGGTCACGATCAGCATCAGCAAACAAGCGCAAAAGGCAAAGATGGCCAAGTAGGGATGAAAAACTGCCCCAATGCCAATGAAGATAAAGGCGAAAGGTGCGTCCATGATGGACAGCACAGGTGGCCCAGTCATGAATTGGCGCAGGGACTGCAAATCACCCAGAAGTTGCTGAACGTTGACGTTTTTACGGCCCACATAGCGCCTGAAAGAAGCATCAAACACATCAGCAGCCAAATCCCAGTCGATGCGCAGAGACAATCGGATCATGAGCCGGGAGCGAATCCACTCCAGAGCGGACCAAAACACATAAAAAGCAATCACCACCAAAGTGAGCGAGACCAGCGTGACGCCACTGCGACTGGACAAGACGCGGTCAAAGGCGCTCATCATGTACAGCAGGGGCGTGATGCTGAGAATGTCGATGACAAATGTCAAGCCCATGGCGAAGAAAAAGGCCTGACGCGTTTGCATCAGGATTTTCTTGACAGGCTGCTTGTCGCCTCGGGTGGCGACTTTGGGCTGGGGGTCAGTCATGGGTCAATTGTGACCGATCAGGGTTGTCCGGGCTTTTTATGGAAGGCGTCTAAGTCAAATTCCATGTTTTCGTAACTGAAATCACCAATCACGCCCACCGGTGTTTCGACCTGCGCCACCACTTTGCTGATGCCCAGATCGTGAAGCTGGCTGCCCATGCCCGATTGGAGCAGGGATTGCAGTGTTTCTTCCGTGAAACCAGTTGTCTGACCCATGTTGAGTTCGGCACCATGGTCAAAGATCGGCTTGATACCGCCTTGCTGACCTTCATCCACAAAATGACCCAGCAAGTTGGCCAACTCGTTTTCGCTGAACTGAGCGCCCAAGTTGATTTGTGCGCCTTGTTGCGCCAAGACGTGATCGACGCCCAGGGTCGCCATGGCAGAAAGACTTGTCTGCAGTTGCATGGCGGCACCGGCATTGATCTCCACACCGGCTTCCGGCAAGGCAGTGAGCATACCGGCCTCATACAAAGCCGCAGCCAAATCATCGCCAATACTGACCTGAGCTGGCTTGTCAATGTCGATGCGATGAATACCGGCATCGCCCAGCGAATTGACCAATTCACCCATGGATGCATTTTGGGTCAGCATATTGCCCAACACATCAACGCCATCTTGAACAATATTGAAAATATCGTCCAACGTGTCTGGCGTGTTGGTCACTGCGGGTGCACTGCCCACCAGGACATTGAAGTCGATACCGGCATTGATGAGAGCTTGCGTGGCCGCATCGTCAGCCAGCATCTGCTCTTGTGACAAAGAAATGTGGTCGATGCCGGCGTCAGCCAAAACCTGCGCAACCGAGGCGAGTTGACTCAGTTGCTGACTGCCAAGGTTCAGGGTCAGGTCCAAATCAAGGTCAAACTGTGGAAGTGCTGAACTGGTCAACGTGCCATGCTCACCCAAGTCGAGATGCATGACCGATGTATTGTGCTGAGCCGTCACCGAATCTACACCCAGCTTCTGCAAATCTTTCAAACTGGTGCTCAAGTGTGTTCCTGATGCCTGAACATCAATCCCGTCACCGATGGCAAAGTCCAGTCCAGCATGGATCAAGGCGTTGGCCTCGACCTGATCGATGCTCACTGACACGTTGTTGCTGCCGCCCAGGTCGATGTGGTCAATGCCCATCGCAGACAAGGCGTCTGCCTTGTTGGCAATGCCTGCCACGTCTGAGGCTACGGCGTTCAAGGTCACGCTCAGGGCTGCATCTTCACGCTCGCTCAGCACCCGGTCGCCGTTGAGGTCGCCAAACAAGGTGGGCAGCTCGAAGTTGATGCCGCCTGTGCCGTTGGCAGACAAGGCCCCTGCGCCCAGGTCCACGTTGATCTGGTCGCCACCTGTCACCATGATCGCGTCCACGCCCAGCTTGTTCAGGTCTTTGAGGCTGTTGCTCAGGTGCGTGCCCGAAGCAGCTGTGTCCACGTTCAGCGTGATGGTGTCGCCCGCTGCAAAGTCCAGTCCAGCATGGATCAAGGCGTTGGCCTCGACCTGATCGATGCTCACTGACACGTTGTTGCTGCCGCCCAGGTCGATGTGGTCGATGCCCATCGCAGACAAGGCGTCTGCCTTGTTGGCAATGCCTGCCACGTCTGAGGCTGCGGCGTTCAAGGTCACGCTCAGGGCTGCGTTTTCACGCTCGCTCAGCACGCGGTCGCCGTTGAGGTCGCCAAACAAGGTGGGCAGCTCGAAGTTGATGCCGCCTGTGCCGTTGGCAGACAAGGCCCCTGCGCCCAGGTCCACGTTGATCTGGTCGCCACCTGTCACCATGATGGCGTCCACGCCCAGCTTGTTCAGGTCTTTGAGGCTGTTGCTCAGGTGCGTGCCCGAGGCAGCTGTGTCCACGTTCAGCGTGATGGTGTCGCCCGCTGCAAAGTCCAGTCCAGCATGGATCAAGGCGTTGGCCTCGACCTGATCGATGCTCACTGACACGTTGTTGCTGCCGCCCAGGTCGATGTGGTCAATGCCCATCGCAGACAAGGCGTCTGCCTTGTTGGCAATGCCTGCCACGTCTGAGGCTGCGGCGTTCAAGGTCACGCTCAGGGC
>NZ_LFYT02000038.1 GCF_001270065.2 Limnohabitans planktonicus II-D5 | reverse complement strand
GGCACGCTGTGCGCACGTAGCGTGCTGACACGCCGGTCTCCTTCGTGCCCACAAGGGTGTACCCAGCGCTGCAAGGTGCGAACGCTCATGCCAATTTGGGCGCAGGCCTGTTGAGCGCGGGCACCATCAGCGATAGCCTGCTCGATCAATGGCAAAAGGATTTGGCGCTGTAGGGTGGAGTTCATCATGCCTCGTCCGCCCACAGCGCCTGGAATTTTTTTTGCAATATCAGCAGTGCTGCAGCCTCCGCTAAAGCTTTGTCCTTGCGACGCAATTGCCGCTCCAGCTGATCGTGTTTGCCCTGCAGCTCTCGCATGGCACCCAGATTTTGCTTGGCGCTGGGCTCGCTCATTGCACAAAAGGCATCACGCCAAGTCTGCAGCTGGTGTGCGTACAGCCCCTTGTGGCGGCACCAAGCATGCAGATCATCACCCACGAGCAGATGGCTTTCGTTAAGCGCTTGAAGGCGTTCGCGGGGGGCCCAAGCTTGGGCAGAAAGTTCGCCGTGCAAAGGGTGGGCTACATGGGGCCCCCCCCTTGCAGCTTTGGCGGCATCTCGGCGCCAACCCTTCAAGGTTGTCAGAGGAACATTCAGTTCAACTGCAACGCTGACCAGAGTTTGATCGCCGCGCTCGCGAGCCTTACGCAATGATTGTTCAATAAATTCAGTGGGATACGGAGCATGTTTCATTATTTATCGCCTCAGCGGAGAGTCCGCTTGGAAAAAGAAGAGAGACGACAACTAGTCTGACACAGGGGGCTACGGGGAGTGGGTATTCGTAGGTCGGTACTCGAAGAGTCCGACGCTGCAAGCTTGACCCAACGCGCAGGCTGCAGGCGAAGGTGGTGAATCTAGCCCAACGTCGGGGTCTTCGACCGACGACCTACGGGGAGGACGGGGCCAGATTAAATCAACGGTGACACGGCCCGATACAGCGCCTGAAAGCGTGTGTGGCGCTGGCTGTGTGCCGCATGGGCCGTGGCGTTGGGGGTGAAGGATCGGGTCACGGGGGGGGTGGTGCACACCGCATCCAGCGCGCCGCCGCATGCCAGCCAGGCCAAACGTGCCGCCCCCAGGGCCGCGCCGGTTTCGGCCCCTTCATGCAAGGTGAGGGACAGGCCCAGAACATCGGCCATCAGCTGAGCCCACCAGGCGTTGCGCGCCCCTCCGCCGACCAAAGACAAATGCTGTATTTCGGGCTTCGAAGTGCCCAGCGTCTGCAAGCCATCACGCAGCCCAAAAGCCACGCCTTCAGCCACGGCATAGGCCAGGGCCTCGCGCCCGTGAGCGGCCGTCAGGCCCCACCAGCTGGCCGTGGCCAGGGGCTGGTTGTGCGGGGTGCGCTCACCACTGAGGTAGGGCAAAAACAAGGGGGCGGTGCGCCGGTCTGCTTCAGGCAGTTGTGTAGCCGCCGCCAGCAAGCTGGCCTCGTCGGCAAATGCCAATTGCTTGGCCGCCCAGGTCACCGCACTGGCCGCACTCAGCATGACCGACATCTGGTGCCAGCGGCCTGGCAGCGCATGGCAAAACGCGTGCAGGCCCTGCGCCGGATTGGGCGAAAAACGCGCACCGCTGACAAACACCACACCCGAGGTGCCGAGCGACACAAAGCCTTGCCCGGGTTGCACCAGGCCCATGCCCACCGCGCTGGCCGCGTTGTCGCCCGCGCCCCCGGCCACCGCCACCCGCTCGGGCAGGCCCCAGCGGTGGCAGAGCTCGGGCTTCAAAAAGGCCGACACCTCGCTGCCCTCGACCAGACGCGGCATGTGGCTGCGGTCCAGCCCGCAGGCGGCCAGCAGGGTGTCCGACCAGTCGCGCAAAGCGGTGTCCAGCCAGAGCGTGCCTGCGGCGTCCGACATGTCGCTCACGGCTTCGCCGGTGAGCTTCCAGCGCAGCCAGTCTTTGGGCAGCAACACCCGGCGCGTGCGGGCAAACAACTCAGGCTCATGCGCACGCACCCACAGCAGCTTGGGGGCTGTAAAGCCCGGCATCGCCAAGTTCCCGGTGATGCGCGACAAGTCAGGCACTTGCGCCGTGAGCTGTTCGCACTGCGCACCGCTGCGCCCGTCGTTCCACAAAATGGCCGGGCGCAGCACCTCGCCTTGCGCGTCCATCAAGACCGCGCCGTGCATCTGCCCGGACAAACCCACGCCCTGCAACTGAGACAGCGCTGTTGGGTGGCTGCGCTGCAAGTGGTCCATGACCTGCTGCAAAGCCTGCCACCAGCTGGCGGGGTCTTGCTCGGACCACAGGGCTTGCGGGCGCTGCACGGTGAGCGGCGCACGCGCCGTGGCCAGCACCTGGTGCTGTTCGTTCAACAACAAGGCCTTGAGTTCGGAGGTGCCCAGGTCGAGGCCGAGAAACATGCCGCAAGCTTTCAGAAAAAAAATCAGTGCGCCCCGCTGAAGCGGGTGAGCGATTGCCGCCGGAAATCCGAGGGTTTCATGCCCTTGATTTCCAGAAAGCGTCGGTTGAAATTGGCCACGCTGTTGAAGCCCACTTCGTAGCAGATGTGGGTGATCTGCTGGTCGGTGTCCATCAGCAATTGGCAGGCGCGGCTGATGCGCACGCGGTTCACAAAATCGGTGAAGGTGTTGCCCGTGGCCTTGCGGAAAAAGCGGCTGAAGCGGCTCTCGCTCATGCCCAAATCGGCGGCCCAGGCGGCGGCAGAATGGGGTTCGGCCAGCTGTTCGGTGATGCGGCTGACCACGTCGTTGATCAGGTCCAAAGAGGTGTCGTCGTTGTCGCTTTGCAGCTGCGCGCTGGACAACAGGCGGTAATCGTTGCACGCGGCCAAATCGGCCAAAAATTCACAAAATGCGGTGAACCGACGCAGGCCATGTGAGCCCTTGACCTTGTGCCAGTGGGCATGGGCGATTTCGGAGACGCCAAAAAACTCGATGCCGTGGCGTGCCCGCTCCAACAGTGGCAGCACCTCGGCCAGCTCGGGGATGGTCTGGCTGGCCTGCACCAGCGGATCATGGGCGAACTGGATCACCAGATCACGCTCGGCCACGCCCCCCTCGGGCAAATCCAGGGTGACCCAGTTGTGCGGCAGGCGAGGGCCCGTCAGCACCAGCTGGCCGGGCTGAAACGGCCCGATCCAGTCGCCCACAAACACCTTGCCCGAGGTGGCCGTGATCAAGTGCAGCTCGTATTCGTCGTGGTAGTGCCAGCGCGCCAGCGGGGTGGGAAAACCGTGTGCCAGGCAGCGCACAAAGCCCACATCGGTGGACGACTCGTAGCCCATATTGGGCGAGCGCACCAGTTCATGCTCCAACTCGGGCTTGATCTGGCGGGGCACGGTGCGGTTTCGGACGGTCATGGCGCGATTCAGGTGGTTGGCCTGTCAGTTTGGCACAGCGGGCGCACCCGTGTGGGCGCTGACAAAGCGGCCCACCCGATCATGGGCGCGGCGCACGGCCTCCACCAGGCGGGGGTCTGCAGCCAGCTCGTCCCACAAGGTGGTGTCGGCGCAAAAGGCGGCCACCGGGTCGGTGGCATCACACATCGCGTGCGCTACCTCGGGCTGCATGGCCTGGTCCTGGTAGGTGTAGGGAATCTGCCCCACATGCCAGCGTTGCAAATAGGCCAGAAACAGCGCGGGCAGCATGGCCACGCTGTCAATGCTGTCGCCACGCGCCAGGCGCTCGCGGATGGTGGGGGCGATGAAGCCCGGCACCTTGGAAAAGCCGTCCATGGCCACGCGCTGGTTGGTGTCGCAAATCGCGGGATTGCCAAAGCGGTCGAGCACCACGTCCCGGTACTGCGGCAGGTTCAGCGGGCAGGGTTTTTCAGGCGTGTCCAGCACGGGGATCACGTCGTCGGTCACGTAGTCATAGGCCATGCGGCGGATCACCGCATCGTGTGTGCCTTCGTGGATGTACTGGTAGCCCAGCAGCGTGCCCGCCCAGGCGATGCAGCTGTGGGTGGCGTTGAGCAAGCGGATTTTGGCTTCTTCATACGCATCCACCGAATCCACCATCTCGACACCGACGCGCTCCCACGCGGGACGCCCGGCGATGAAGCGGTCTTCAATCACCCACTGGATGAAGCTCTCGGCCATCAGGGCGGCGGGATCGTTCTGCCCGGTGGCCGCCAGCACGCGCACGGCCACATCGGGCGTGGGCCGGGGCGTGATGCGGTCAACCATGGCGTTGGGGCTGGTGGTGTGGTCCTGCACCCATTGCAGCAAAGCGCTGTCGCCCAGGGCCTCGATGAATTGCAACAGGCCGCTGCGCGAACGGTCGCCGTTGTGGCGCAGGTTGTCGCAGTTCATCAGCGTGACCGGGCCACTGCCGGCCTGCATGCGCGCACGCAAGATGGTGACCAGCGCGCCATAAATGGTGTGGCCCGCATGGGCCGCCTTGACCGCTTCCAGATCGGCACGCAGGTCCGCAAAACTGGCCCAGTCGAGCCGGTTGTGGGCGTTCAGGTAATAGCCCGCTTCGGTGACGGTGAAGCTGATGATGCGCGTGGCCGACTCCATCCCCACCGCAACCAGCGGGGCCAGGTCGTCCTGGTAGGGGATGACGCGCTGGATGGACGTGACACGGGTGTAGGTTTTTTCGCCCTGCGGGGTCACGGTCTCGAGCGTGTAGGCACCGCCTTGGGCTTGCAGTGCCGCGATGGTGCCCGGCATGTCGGGGCGCAGGTTGCCAGCGGCGATGCCCCAGCCCAAGTCACCGCTTTGGCGCAGCTGGTGGACATAAACGGCCTGGTGTGCGCGGTGGAAAGAGCCCAGGCCCAGGTGCAAGATGGTGTTCATGGTCAATAAAGAAAGAGGGGTTCTGGAACTCGCTTGAGCGGAAAAATGCGGGTGGACAGGCCATGGCTGCGGCGTGCTGAAGTCTGTACTGAGGCACCCAAACAATGTGTTGCAGGAGCCAGCCTTGCTGGCGATAAGGCGCTGGGGAACCACAGGCTTTTCGCTGGCAGGGCAAGCTCCCACACACTGTCCAAAATCGCAAACCCAGCAGTCAAAAAAGCAAGCGTCATGGGCCGAATCAACAGGTTCAAAGGTCGAAATTTGTGGGCATCATGACCACGTCGCGGATGGTCATGCCGCGTGGGCGTGTGAGCATGAACAGCACGACCTGCGCCACTTCGGCGGCGTCGAGCAAGCTGCCATTGGCTTTGGCTTCTGCCAGTTTTTCTGCGGGCCAGTCGGCCAGCAGTGCCGTGATGACCGGCCCCGGCGAGATCGCACCCATGCGGATGCCGTGCTTGAAAACTTGACGGCGTGTGGTCTGCACAAAACAGTCGATGGCCCATTTGCTGGAGGCATACACCGGCTCCCAGGGTGTGGGGAAATGTGCCGCCAGCGAGCTGGTGACGATGATGTCGCCAGCGCCGCGCGCGATCATGTGTGGCAGCACGCCGCGCACGTTTTTCATGACCACGTTGACGTTGAGGTTGAGCATGCGGTCAATGGCTTCATCGCTCGCATCCAGCAAGTCACCGCCCACATACAAGCCCGCATTGGCGTGAAAGATATCGAGCCGACCGGCCAAGGCCAAGATCTGCTCGGGCATGGCTGCGCATTGCACCGGGTCCAGCAGGTCCAGCACCAGCGGCAAGGCTTGGGCACCCAATCGGGCGCAGGCCTTGGCCAGCGCCTGGCTGTCGCGGTCTACCAGCACCACAGTCGCGCCCGCCTCAACCATGGCCTGCGCGCAGGCCAAACCAATGCCGGATGCCGCTCCGGTGACGGCGGCCACCTGGCCGCTCAAAGGGAGTGAGTTGTTCATGGTGGGGTCAGTGTTGAAGTGGCACACATCTCAGGTCAGGCTCAGGCGGCGGACACGCTGTCGGCCTGTCGCACCACGCGGCCGCTGGGGTTAAACCAGTGGGCATGCTCGGTGGCCACGTCCAGCGTGACCGTGTTGCCCGCCACCAGTGGTGTGCGCTCGCTCAGGCGGGCCACCAAGGTGGCACCTGCGGGTGTGCTGACGTAGACCAGGGTTTCAGCGCCCAAGGCTTCGACCAGATCGACCCGGCCTGCGATGGGGCCTTGCCCGCCTGGGCGCAGCAGAACGTTTTCGGGGCGCAAACCAATAGCGCCGCCTGCAGCGCCTGCGGGGGCCAGCTGCTGCACCACGGGCGGCAGTTTTTCCAGCGGCACCACGTTCATCTGTGGCGTGCCGATGAACTGGGCCACAAACTGGTTGGCCGGTCGGTCGTAGAGCTCCAGCGGCGTGCCCACTTGTTCAATCTGGCCATCACGCAGCACCACCACGCGGTCGGCCAGCGTCATGGCCTCGACCTGGTCGTGCGTCACATAGATGGTGGTGGCCCCCAGGTCGCGGTGCAGCTTGGCGATTTCAACGCGGGTCTGTCCACGCAAAGCAGCGTCCAGGTTGGACAGCGGCTCGTCAAACAAGAACACCTTGGGCGCACGCACGATGGCGCGGCCAATCGCCACGCGCTGGCGCTGACCGCCCGACAGCTCTTTGGGCGTGCGCTGCAGATAGGGCGTGAGGTTCAGGATGTCAGCAGCCCGCGCCACTTTGTCCCGGATCACCTCGGCGGGCACCTTGGCCAGCTTGAGCGCAAAGCTCATGTTCTCAAACACACTCATGTGCGGGTACAGCGCGTAACTCTGGAACACCATGGCCAGATCGCGCTGGCTGGAAGGCAAGTGCGTGATGTCACGGCCTTCCAGGCTGAGCTTGCCGCCGTCAATTTGCTCCAGCCCCGCGATCAGGCGCAACAAGGTCGATTTGCCGCAGCCCGATGGGCCGACAAAGACGATGAACTCGCCCGGCTCGATGGCCAGGTCAATGCCTTTGATGGCGCGGTGCTCCCCAAAGAATTTTTCAATGCCCTGAAGTTGTAGGTAAGCCATGGTGTGTGATCTCGAAAAAGGTTTACTTGACGGCGCCGAAGGTCAAGCCTTGCACCAGTTGTTTTTGGCTGAACCAGCCGAAGATGACGATGGGCGCAATGGCCATGAGCGAGGCCGCCGACAACTTGGCCCAGAACAAGCCCTCGGGGCTGGAGTAGCTGGCGATCAGTGTGGCCAAAGTGCCGCCTTTGGCGGCGGTGAGGTTGAGCGACCAGAAGGCCTCGTTCCAGCTGAGCACCAGGCACAGCAAGCCAGTCGATGCCAGGCCCCCCATGGCCAGCGGCAGCAGCACCATGCGCACTTCTTGCCACAGCGTGGCACCGTCCATGCGGGCCGCTTCCAGAATTTCGTGCGGGATGTCCTTGAAGTGCGAGTACAGCATCCACACCATGATGGGCAAATTGCTCAGGGTGAACACGATGATCAGTGCCAGCTGCGAATCGAGCAAATGGCTTTTTTGTGCCAGCACATACACCGGCACCAGCGCGCCCACGGCGGGCATCATCTTGGTGGACAGCATCCACATCAGGATGTCTTTGGTGTATTTGCCTTTGAAAAAGGCCATGGCATATGCCGCAGGCGCGGCGATCATCAGCCCCAGCAAGGTGGACACCACGCTGGTGATGACCGAGTTCTTGGCATACAGCAGGTAGTCGCTGCGCTCTTGCACTTCGTGGAAGTTTTCCAGTGTGGGCGTGAAGAAAAGTTCTGGTGGCACTGCAATGGCCTGCAACTCCGTTTTGAAGGCGGTCAGCAGCAACCAGCCCAGCGGGAAAAACAGCAGTAAAGCCACGCCCCAGGCGGCCAGGGTGCGCACCAGGTACGCGGGGGTCAGGTTAGAAGTTCGGGACATGGGCGAGGTCTTATTTGTCAAGGTTTTTGCCGACCATGCGGATCATGAACACGGCTGCAATGTTGGCCAGCACGACGGCGAACAGCGCCCCCGCCGAGGCCACGCCCGCATCAAAGTTGAGCAGCGCTTGCTTGAAGATCAGGAAAGCCACGTTGGTGCTGGCGTCGCCCGGACCTCCCCCCGTGGTGGTGTAAATTTCAGCGAACACGCTGAGCAAGAAAATCAGCTCAATCATGACCACCACGGCCACCGAGCGACCCAGGTGCGGCAGGTAGAGGTAACGCAGTTGCTGGCCGTAGTGGGCACCGTCCATGCGCGAGGCTTCGAGTTGCTCACGGTCCATGCTTTGCAGCGCGGTCATGAAAATCAAGGTGGCAAAAGGCAGCCATTGCCACGACACCATGATGATGACGCTCAGCAGGGGAAAGTCGGTCAACCAGTCGATGGGCGTGAGACCGAAGAAGAGCCAGACTTGCGCCAGCACGCCATAGATCGGGTTCATCATCATGTTCTTCCACATCAGCGCATTGACCGTGGGCATGACAAAGAAGGGCGAAATCAACAGCAGCCGCACCAGGCCCCGCCCGGCAAAGGGCTCGTTGATCAGCAGCGCAATGGCCACGCCCAGCACCACGGTGATGGCGATCACGCTGCCCAAGAGCAGCACTGTGTTGATCACTGCGGTGCCAAACGAGGGGTCGGTGATGAAATATTCAAAGTTTTCGAGCCCCACAAAACCGGTCTGGTCGGGCTGCAAAAGGTTGAAGCGGATGACGCTGAAATAAATCGTCATCACCAGCGGCACGATCATCCACAGGAAAAGCGTGGCCACGGCAGGCGTGAGCAGGAGGCGGGGCAGCAGTTGGGGGCGTGGGCGGTTCATGGGGAATCTCTCAACGGGCAGGAAGGCGGCAGAACTGACGCAGGGCCTGGCTGCCCCTTCATCACCGCTTTCGCAGTGGCGCAATTTCAGGCAAAACAGGCAGGCCCACCACCGTGGTGCCCGCCTGTGATCCGCATAGGCGGTTTACTTGTAGTAACCGGCTTTCTTCATTTCGCGGTCAGCCGCAGTCTGGCTGGCCTTCAAAGCGGCATCCACGCTGGACTTGCCTGCCAAAGCCGCGCTCATTTGCTGCCCCACGGCAATGCCAATCGACTGGAACTCGGGAATGGCCGCGAACTGCACGCCCACATACGGGCTCTTGGGCAAGGTCGAGTCGTTCGGGTTGGCCGAGTCGATGGCTGTCTTTTCAGCCTTGGCAAAACGCGCAGCCTTCAGGAAGTCGGCATTGGCATAGGTGCTCTTGCGCGTGCCGGTGGGCACAGCGCCCCAACCATTGGTCTTGCCCACCAGGTTGATGTAGTCCTTGGACGTGGCCCAAGTCACAAACTTCTGGGCTGCATCGACCTTTTTGGAGCCCGCAGGAATGGCGAGCGACCAGGCCCACAACCAGTTGGCACCTTTGGGTGTGTTCATGGTGGGCGCTTGTGCAAAGGCCATCTGGTCCGCCACTTTGGACTGCTTGGGATCGCTCACAAACGAGGCCGCAATCGTCGCGTCAACCCACATGCCGCACTTGCCCGAGTTGGTCAGCGCCAGGATTTCGTTGAAGCTGTTGGCTGCAGAGCCGGGTGGGCCGTAGTTTTTCAGCAGGTCGACGTAGAAGTTGACCGCATCTTTCCAGGGCTTGGATTCGAGTTGGGGTTTCCAGTTCATATCAAACCACTGGCCACCAAAGGTGTTGACCATCGTGGACAACAAGGCCATGTTGTCGCCCCAGCCAGGTTTGCCACGCAAGCAAATACCGTACACACCGTTCTTGGGGTCGTGAATCTTGGCGGCCAGGTCCTTTATTTGCGGCCAGGTGGGGCGCTCGGGCACTTGCACGCCGGCTTTGTCGGCCAGGTCCTTGCGGTACATCAGCATCGAGCTTTCGCCGTAAAACGGTGCGGCAAACAGCTTGCCGTCCACGCTCAGGCCATTGCGCATGGCAGGCAGCAGGTCGTCCACGTCATAGGCGGCATCGGTTTTGAGTTCCTGCAACCAGCCTTTTTTGCCCCAGATCGGGGTTTCGTACATGCCAATCGTCATCACGTCGAACTGGCCGCCCTTGGTGGCGATGTCGGTGGTCACACGCTGACGCAGCACGCCTTCTTCCAAAGTGACCCATTTGAGCGTGATGCCGGGGTTGGCCTGTTCAAAGTTCTTGGACAGTTTTTGCATCTCGATCATGTGGCCGTTGTTGACGGTGGCGATCACGAGTTCGGTAGCGGCTTGGGCCATGCCTGCGCTGAACAGCGAGGCGGCGAGGACTGAAGCGAAGCGGAATTTCACAAAGGTCTCCTGATAAGGTGGGATGCGAGCGCAACGGTTGAAGCAACCGTGGGGAGAATTTTCGCGATGAATAACTTCGGTATTTATACAAAAATCGCTGGTATCTGTACTTTATTGCGCAAGATGATCGGGATATACCCCGATACGTGGGGCAAAGTTTTGTCAAAAAGACCATTTGATGGGGGCATCGGGCAGCCATGCAGGTGCAGTGTGGCTTGCTTGAGGCTGTGTCAATGCTGTGGAGCACAACGGCATTCATGGCCCAAGCTGTTTCAGGCCTCGCTCGGAACTGGATCAACCGGCCTTGAAACACCCTCACAGCCCGGCATTGACTTCAGCGAGCCGTTCTGGCGTCCCCGCATCTGTCCAGGCACCCAGAAAAACTTCGCCGCTGACCTCGCCACGGTCCATGGCGGCGCGCAGCAAAGGGGCCAAAGGTGCGGCGGGTTTTTGTGATGCACTCGATGCGCTGCTGCCACGCGTCCGGGCCTGGCTGCACGGGCATTTGCACTGCCCCAGCGACGACACCCACCAAGGCTGCCGCGTGATCGCCAACCCGCTGGGCTGATGCCCACGTCGGGGTCTTCGACCACCGACCTACGGGGAGTGGGCATTCGTAGGTCGGTACTCGAAGAGTCCGACGCTGCAAGCTTGACCCATAGCGCTGGCTGCTGCCGAAGGTGGTCAATCAGGCCCAACGTCGGGGTCTTCGACCGCCGACCTACGGGGAGCGGGTATTTGTAGGTCGGTACTCGAAGAGTCCGACGCTGCAAGCCTGGCACAAAGCGCAGGCTGCAGGCGCAGGTGGTCTATCAAGTCCAACGTCGGGGTCTTCGACCACCGACCTACGGGGAGTGGGCATCCGTAGGTCGGCACTCGAAGAGTCCGACGCTGCAAGCTTGACCCAACGCGCTGGCTGCAGGCGCAGGTGGTCTATCAAGTCCAACGTCGGGGTCTTCGACCACCGACCTACGGGGAGTGGGCATTCGTAGGTCGGCACTCGAAGAGTCCGACGCTGCAAGCTTGACCCAACGCGCAGGCTGCAGGTGAAGGTGGTCAAACAGGCCCAACGTCGGGGTCTTCGACCGCCGACCTACGGGAAGTGGGCATTCGTAGGTCGGCACTCGAAGAGTCCGACGCTGCAAGCTTGACCCAACGCGCAGGCTGCAGGTGAAGGTGGTCAAACAGGCCAAACGTCGGGGTCTTCGACCGCCGATCTACAAATTGAAAGGCCCGGCATTGAGCTCAGCGAGCCGTTCTGGGGTCCCCACATCTGTCCAGGCACCCAGAAAAACTTCGCCGCTGACCTCGCCACGGTCCATGGCGGCGCGCAGCATGGGGGCCAAGGGTGCGGCCACGCCCTGGGGGTTGCCGACCGGCAGGCCGGTGCGGCGGGTGTCAAAAAATGCGCGCTTGTACAGCGCCATGGTGCTGAAGGTCAGGTGCCGGTCCACATGGCCTTTGGGCAAGTTCAGCACGCGCCCATCGGCGGCCAAACCAAAATCGCCGCCTGGGTTGTGCGCCGGATTGGGCACCAGCCACAGGTGGGCCAGCGCATCGCTCTTTGCAAATCGCGCCATCACGGCGGGCTCAAAACTGAAATCCGGTGCGAACACATCACCCGCCACCACCCAGAACACCTCGTCCAATTGCGGCAAGGCCCGAACGATGCCCCCCGCTGTTTCCAGGGCATACCCGAAATCGCGGCCTTCGTGCGAATACGATAAGTCCACCATGGGCACACCTGGCCAGCATTTATGGGCACCGAAATGTTCGGCGATGCGCTCCCCAAGCCACGCGGTGTTGACCAGTTGCCGGGTAAAGCCCGACTTTGCCAAGGCTTGCATGGGCCACTGCATCAAAGGCTGCCCGCGTACCGGCAGCAAGGGTTTGGGGGTGGTGTCCGTCAGAGGCCGCATGCGCTCGCCGCGACCGGCTGCCAGCACCATGGCCTGCGCCAGGCCATGGGGTGTGGGAAGTGTTTGAAAGTTGTCATCCATCCCCGAATGGTGCCACGGCCAGGCACCGGTCCCCATTCGATGTGAGCGCTTTGCTGAAGGGGTCCCGATGCGTCCAACCAATGGCCGATGCAGCATGGCTGCCTGTTCTGTTGGAAAGTCCAAGCACTGGATTCCTTCGAAATGACCTGACGATTTTGGTCAGCGGAACAAGGTGAAGAAGCGCGTCACGCAGCTGAAAAGAGCTTGGCGGCAACACATCCCGATCTTCCCATGACTTGCCGAGCTCTTTATGTCAGAGATCGCGCTGTTCCTTCGCTGCACAGACTGCGGTCACCAACGTTCTGCATTTTGGGCTTCACAGGGGTTCCAGCGGGTTCAATTCAGTCAACTGCGTTTTCTATGGGTCTGGCAGGCTGAAGTTTGAACCTAGAAAACGCAGTTGACCGCTTTAACCCGCTGGAAACCCTGATGTATCCTGAACTTTGTGAGCACGAAGACGCTCACCTGGTGGGTGATACCGCTACGCACCCGATGGCACAGCCCTGGGGGGGCACTGGCGGCGTTGCTCGTCGTTGCAGGGGTGCAGCCCGCGGCCTCCTCGCGCCTGGCCATTGCCCCCCATGGCTGCACCCTCGGGCGCGTTCAACTGCGTTTTCTAGGTTGAAATGTGTGAGACATGTCATCTCGCAGGTCGGCACTCGCAGAGTCCGACATGATGGGTTTCGGCACAGGCCCATGTCGGGGTCTTCGAACGCCGACCTACAACATCTTTGAGCTTTGAAAAATTTACAGGGCCGGATCAAGAATCATGCAGGCCAACCGCCTTGGGTCCTGAGTGGCTGGGCCAGCGCCAAGTACCCAAGAGCTGATCCCACAGTGGCACGGAAGTGCCAAAGTTCAACGCCTCATCTGCTTGTGTGCTGTGATGCCAACGGTGGGCTTCGGCACTCCCTATGACCCATGCCAGAAGGCCGATGTGTCCTCGCACATTGGCATGTACAGCCACGCTTTGCAGCAGCATGAACATCGTTGCCCAGGTCAGCGTTTCGGGGGTGAAGCCCAAGGCCCACCAGATCAGTCCGCGCGAGGCTACGTTCCATGCCAAGTTGACTGGGTGAACGCGCACACTGTTGCTGACGTTGACTTGTACAGGGCCATGATGCAGGTGGTGCCAGCGCCAACCCAAGGGGTGAGTGTGGGCCCAGCGGTGCAATACATAGGGACCCAATTCTCCAAGGACAATGGCAGCAGGCACGGCCAGCACCAAGGGCCAAGCACTGGCCCACCCAGGGCTGTGACCCTCACTTGCCGCCCATTGGGCAAGCCAAAGGGCACCGTGTTTGAGGAGTCCATCGACCAGTGCCGCTGCCAGCAGTAAAAGCCCATCGGTGCCCATGTCTTTGCGCGCAGGCCGCCAGTCGATACGGTATGGCCAAAATTTTTCGGCCATGGCAAAGCCAAAAAGGCAGGTGACCAGCCAAATGGCCGTTGTGGTGGTGGGTGACCACATTGCAAGCATCCATGTTCCGAGGGGGAAAAACAAGATCAGTCCAAGCAGATGGGCGAGGTTCCACCGGCCTAAAAAAAGTGTGTTGACCTCAACTTTGTGGGTGCGGCGGCTGGATGTGTTGGGCGACTCATAATTCATGGTTCAACTCATTTGTGAAAACCATCACTTTGAGCAATAGAGCAGCAGGCCGCATTAACCCAGGTTCATGAATTACCCATTGGAAATCCACCCCGCCGGACAAGCGCCGTGTACCGTCTGTGAGCCGGGCTGGTTGATCAGTCTGTGCGCTGATGTCCGAATGCGCCACTATTGGGATGGCTTGCCACGCATCAATCTGGCAGCTGGCCAAGCTTGGTGTACAGGGGCTGAAAGTGACGCTGTTTGCTGGGTGGAGACCGGTCTGCTGGCGACCGTGTTTGCCGACGCACAGGGGCGAGAGCGGGTCCACCATTTCCATTCTGCTGCCCATTGGTTGACTCCGCCATTCGGGTTGCCCGCGCAGGATTGGCGGATTGAGGCTCAAGTACCGAGTCGTCTTTTGGTAATGGACGCCCGACAACTGGATGAAGCCAAATTGTTGGACAAGCGTGTCCACGACTGGATGCTGCAAGCCCTGATGGCTGAGCGCCAGCGGTTGATTCAACGAGAACATCAGTGGCTGATGTTCAGTGCCGCAGAACGTTACCTGAAGGTCTTGCAAGAAGCGCCGGGCTGGCTAGAACAGGTCCCTCAGCACCGTCTAGCCAGTTATCTCGGCGTGACCGATGTGGCACTCTCGCGTATTCGGCGGCGGTTGAAAACAGGGCATTGAAGTGGTGTGTTGCCTTGCAAAGCGCGTGTCGCAGTAGTCAGTGGAATTGATTTGAAGAATGAATACAAGCTGCAGTTGGTTGTAAGCAGTTTCTGAATGAGGCGATCAGCATGGATGGATCAAGTCACGCATCCGCATCCGCCTGAAATCCCGCGCCGAGGCAAAGCCGCAAGCTTCGGCCAGTTGCTCTTGGGTCATGCGCGGGTGCTTCTGGTAGTCCAGCACGCTGATGCCGGAGTGCTGCATGAACAGGCGCGACAAATGCCGGGGGCTGACGCAAGCGATGTCGGCCAACTCCGGCAGTGACCAACGCCGTGTCGGGTCTTGGGCCAGGCTGTGCGCGATGGCGTCTTGTGCGCGGTGCACCGCCGGGTGCATGTGGTTGCGGTGCGCCAGCCAAGGCGAGAGCTGTGGGTCGTTGGGGCCGCGCCGGGTGTACATCACCAAGCGCCGTGCCACTTGGGCGGCCAGTGCGGCACCGGCCACTTGTTCAACGATGTAAAGCGCCAGATCGATGCCGGTGGTGATGCCCGCGCTGGTCAGCACCCGGCCATCGTCCACAAAAATCCGGTCGGCTTGAACGTGTGCGGTGGGGGCCAAGGCTTGCAAATCATCGAGGAGCGTGTGGTGTGTGGTGCAACGCAGGCCGTCCAGTTGGCCCGCCATGGCCAGCAGCAAAGCACCCGAGCAGATGCTGGCCAAGCGCGTGTCGGGCCGCATGGCTGTTTGCAGCCAGCGCACCACTTGCTGGGCTGCCGGTGTGGCGTAATCTTCACGCTCATGGCTGTTGCCGGTGATCAGCACCAGGCTGTTGGGCGGCATCTGGGTGGGCAGGGGTGCCAGCCCGCCCAGCTGCGTGCCCAGAGATGTGGGCACATCGGGCAGTGGCCCGCAGGTGTGCAATTTCAGCGGTGCGCCCATGTCGCGTGCCATGCGCAGTGCCTCGGCCGGGCCGGCGTAGTCGAGCAGAAGCACGCCTGGCGTGACAACCAGATAAACCGACAGACTCAAGTTTTCCATGGCCAGCGGTTGAGCAGCTTGACTGTCATGCCTGGTTTTTAAAGGCCAGTCATTCGGACGCGCAGCCCTGAGGTTTGAACACACGTTCGGTCGAGGCCGGGTTGTTCAACAGCTTGGCCGCAGGGCGCACCGGGCGGCGCACCAGTTCGCCACCGCAATTGGGGCAGTGGCCGTGCAGGCGTGTGTCAGCGCAATCGGCACAAAAGGTGCATTCAAACGAACAGATCCGTGCATCCAGCGCCTCAGGCGGCAGGTCGCGGTTGCAGCATTCGCAGTTGGGGCGCAGTTGGAGCATGGGGTTTCCTGATGGGCGGTTCAAAGGCTGGACAGACAAGTATCCACATTCACGATGCGCGCAAAGCGGTCAGCCAAGACCAACTCGGTGCGCGTGGTGATGTCTTGGGCGCTGAAAGTTTGGCCGGTGCCTTTGTGCGTCATCGGGAAAGTGAGTGTCGCTTCGGACACAAAGTCCACCGCATAACCCAGGTCCGAGCCCACACGGGCCGTGGTCTCGCAACACTGCTCGGTGCGGATGCCGCTGATGATGAGGCGCTGCACACCTTGACGGCGCAGCCAGTTGTCGAGCCCGGTGTCGGTGAAAGCGTTGTGCACATGCTTGTCAAAGCGTGCGGCGGGCTGGCCCGGCAGCCAGTCCATGGCACGGATCAGGCCCGAGTCGGCACAAAAAGGCGCATCGTCATCGATGTGAAAAATGTGCACCACCGGTACATCGGCTTGACGGCAACCCGCCTCCAGCTTCAGGAGCGCTTGTTGAAATGGCGCGAGTTGTCCAGACGACCAATACGGCATGTGCATGAAGGACTGCTGCACATCGATGATGAGCAGTGCGGATTTTTGGTGTGTGTGTTGACTGGTCATGCTGCGCTGGTGTGGGCGTTGAAAATGTGTCCATTGTGCGAATCAGACACGACGCTGCACAGGGCTGGGCAAGACCAGAAGGGGACGAAAAAGGACAGCCTCGCCGATCAAGCCTCGCGCAATACCTGCATCAACTCTACCAAGCCAATGGCTTGTGTGCCATAACGCATCGGAAAGCGTTCGGTGCCGGGATACACCACAAAGCGCTGTGCGATGTTCAGGTCTGCGCAGGCGATGTCGAAGCCCTTGCTCAGGGTGGGCGCGGTGGATCGTTTGATTTCGATGGCCATCCACGGTTGACCGGCACGCTCAATCAAGAGGTCGATCTCGGCCCCCGCATGGGTGCGGTAGCTGTAAGCCGTGCATTGCGGGTGGGCGGCGGCCATCAGGTTGTCGATGCAAAAGCCCTCATAACTGGGGCCGCATACAGGGTGCCCGGCCAAGTCATGCAAGTTGCCCAGACCCAGCAAAGCGTGCACCAGCCCGCTGTCACGCACATAGACCTTGGGCGCTTTGACCAGGCGTTTGCCCACATTACCGCTCCAGGGCCGCAGGCGGCGTACCAGTTGCAGGTCCACCAGCAAGTCGATGTAGCGTTCCACTGCCGGGCTGCTCACGCCCAAGCCACTGGCCAAACGGCTTTGTTGCAGCAGAGCGCCTTGCTGGTGTGCCAACATGGTCCACAGACGGCCCACGGTTTCGGCTGGCAGGCGCGGCGCAAACATGGGCACATCGCGTTGCAGGTAGCTGCGCACAAAGTCTTCGCGCCAGCGCAGGCTGGCCGCATCGCTGGCGGCCAGCAAGCTGTCCGGAAAACCGCCGCGCAGCCACAGCGTGTCGAGATCGGCGGCGGGCCATTCGAGTCCGTGAACAGGGCCAATCTCCAGATAGGCCACGCGCCCAGCCAGCGTTTCACTGCTTTGCTGCATCAAGTCCAGCGAGGCCGATCCCAGCAGCAAGAAATGGCCAAAGCGCTGGCCTGCACGGCGGCGCTCGTCGATGATGCCGCGCAGGACTTCAAACAGGCCCGGCATGCGGTGGATTTCATCGAGAATCACCAACTTGCCGCCTTGGGCGCGCAAAAATGCGTCGGCGTCTTGCAGCCGCAAACGGTCTGCGGGACGTTCCAGATCGAGGTAGCTTGAGCCTGCTGGCCAGGTGTCGGCCAGCGTGAGCGCCAAGGTGGTTTTGCCCACCTGACGCGGTCCGAGCAGCACCACGGCCGGGGCTTCGTGCAGGCGTTCAGACAGCGTGCTGAGGGTTTGACGGTCAATCATCCTTGAAATTTTAACGTGTGGCGTTAGTATTTCAATGTTTAATGGGTTAATCCTGGATCGCCGACCTGAATTGCCAGCCCCATAAGTCCTTTTCCCCATCCGGCAAGGCCCGCGCCCGAGCACGCCCAAATGCCCAGCCGGGTAGGATTCAACGCTGGATGGCAGACCGCGCTTGCAAAGCGCAAACAAAGGACAAGACGATGGCGATACCTTGGTTGATGGCGCTCAAAGTGATTCCCTGGGGCGATGTGATCGAGCACGCGCCTTCCGTGCTCAAAGCCGCACGCAAGCTGATGGACCGCCAACCCCCTCAGCCGCTCGGTCAAGCAGGCACCCCCGCCACGACCCCGGTCAGTGCCGTGCCCAGCTTGGGCGAGCTCAAAAACGCCTTGATCGCCGCGCAAGGCCAGATCGACCGCCAAGCCCAGACACAGCGCGAACTCACCGAAACCCTGGCCGATTTGGCCGAACAAAATGCGCGCTTGGTCAGCGCCGTGGAAATGCTGCGCCTGCGCACGCGGGTGTTGGTGTGGGGTGGCGTGGCGATGTTGGTTTGGTTGGTGGGACTGACTTGGTGGGGTTGAATCAAGAGGGTCGCACTTGAGCACTTTGCTCAATGGGTGTTTGATTGTTGGGCTTATGAACGCTTGATGACCACTTCTGCACGCTGCTGACACCCCGTTGTCAGTACCCCTCAGGCAAAGTCCTCCCCAGTGCACAGACGGTCTGAGCACATTCAGGGAAAAGACAAATGCAAAAAGTGATCGATTGGTTTGAGATTCCGGTGAGCGACATGCCGCGTGCCCAGGCGTTTTATGAGTCCGTGTTGCAAACGACTTTGCAGCGCGAAAGCTACGCGGGGCCGGGCATGCAGATGGCGGTGTTTGCGGGGGAGGGCGATGCGACCAAGGGCGCGCTGATGTCGGGACACCCGGCTTTGCAGGTGGGTGCTTGTGGGGCGCTGGTGTATCTGTACGCGGGCGCATCGCTGGATGCCGCCTTGCAGCGCGTGGTGGCCGCAGGCGGGCAGGTGCTCATGGGGCGCGTGGCCTTGCCCGAGGGGCTGGGCTTCATGGCGCACATGCTCGATGTGGATGGCAACCGGGTCGGCTTGCACGCGTACGCCTGACAATTTGCGTTTGATCTGTCCACCCCAACTGTTCATCCCATGCGCCGCGCTGACCGTCTTTTCCAGATTGTTCAACTCATCCGGGGCCGCCGCCTGACCACGGCCAAGTGGCTGGCGCAGCGCTTGGAAGTGTCCGAGCGCACGGTGTACCGCGATGTGGCCGACTTGCAATACCAAGGCGTGCCCATCGAGGGCGAGGCCGGTGTGGGCTACCGTTTGGGCGAGGGTTTTGATTTGCCGCCGCTGATCTTCACCCCGCAAGAAGCGCAGGCTTTGGTGGTGATGACACGGGTGGCGCAGCAGTGGCTGGACCCGGCGCTGGCCCGAGCGAGCGAATCGGCTTTGTCGCGGGTGCTCAGTGTGCTGCCCGCAGACCAGCGTCATGCGGCGCAGCACACGCCGGTGTATTCGCCGCCTTGGGGCTTAACAGCAGAGCAACAGCCACATTTGCAGTCGTGGCGAGAGGCGACACAAAGCATGCACAAGTTGGCGCTGGCTTACAGCGATGCACAAGGCCGCAGCAGTGATCGCACGGTGTGGCCGCTGGGCAGTTTTTTTTGGGGCGCGGTTTGGACACTGGTGGCCTGGTGCGAAAAGCGCCAAGCTTTCCGCAGTTTTCGCCTGGACCGTATCCAGTCCATGAAGGGACTTACCGAAACTTTCAAGCTGTCCGACGGACAACGTCTGATGGATTATTTGCGCCAACAAGGCGTGGACCCACAAGCTCTGGCTGAAGGCCGCTGAGGGTCAATTTCAAAAAAGGGAATTTATGCATATCGAAGAAGTTCAAGGCTTGTGCATCCAAGGCGTGTCTGTGCGCACCTGCAATGCAGATGAGGCGCATCCAGGCAGTGCACGCATAGGCGCTTTGTGGGGCGACTTTGCTGCACAAGTGGTGCCGCATTTGGCGGATGGGGCTGTGACTTATGGCGTGTATCACCATTACGAGTCGGATTTAAACGGTTCTTACGATCTGTTGGTGGGCGGTGATGTGCTGACACGCCATGCAACCATCGATGCCCAGCCATGGTCCGTGATCGATATTCAAGAGGGACCGTATGCGGTTTTTCGGGCGCAAGGGGCCATGCCCAATGCGGTGATTGAGGCTTGGGGGCGTGTATGGGCCCACTTTGCGGAACCGAATTGCCCCGATCAAAGGGCGTACACCACCGACTTTGAGCGCTATGGTCCAGACGGTGTGGTGGACATCTGCATTGCACTGACTGCAACATGAACTACTGGATCGGTGTGGTCAGCCACTCGCATGTGCAGCGCGGGGTGGCGGGTGGTTTTGCGCAAATGAACCACGGCAAGCAAGCCCCACTCAAGCGCATGAAGGCGGGGGATGGGCTGATTTATTACTCCCCGCGTGAGGCGTATCCCGATGGCGCGCCTTTGCAGGCGTTCACGGCCTTGGGGTTCATCAGATCAGGCGAGGTGTATCCGCACGACATGACACCCGACGGCGTGCCGGGCTTTGTGCCTTGGCGCATCGATGTGGATTACCAGCTTGCGCAACCGGTTCCCATCAAGCCCTTGATGGCACAGTTGGAATTCATCACCGATAAAACCCATTGGGGGGCGGTGTTTCGCTTTGGCCAGCTCAGGATCAGCGAGGCTGATTTCCGAAAAATCGCAGCGGAGATGGGGTGTGGCGAGAAGTCTGAATCGGTTGCAGCGTTCCAGACATCGCTGTTTTGATCACCCCGCCAGCGCTGCCTCAATGTCCTTGGCGATCTTCTCTGGCGCGTCCTGAGGTGCATAGCGCTTGATCACACGCCCGTCGCGCCCCACCAAAAACTTGGTGAAGTTCCATTTGATGGCCTTGCTGCCCAAAATGCCGGGGGCCTCGGCCGTGAGCCATTGGTAAAGCGGGTGCGCCTCGTCGCCGTTCACTTTGACCTTGCTCATCATCTGAAAGCTCACGCCGTAGTTCTTCTGGCAAAAGTTGGCAATCTGTGCGTCGTCGCCCGGGTCTTGGCTGGCGAACTGGTTGCAGGGAAAACCGAGCACGGCCAGGCCTTGGTCGGCGTATTGCTGGTGCAGTTTTTCCAGACCGGTGAATTGGGGCGTGAAGCCGCAGGCGCTGGCGGTGTTGACGATCAGCATCACCTGACCCTTGTAGCGCGACAGGGGCACGGTTTGGTGGTCGATGCTTTGGGCTTCGAGGTCGTACAGGCTCATGGGGTACTTTCAGGTGGAAGTGGGCAAAAGGACATCATGCCAGCGACAGCCTATGGCTGTGCAAGCTGAGTCATTTGGCCTTGTGGCCCGGCCCGACGATGGACAGCAAAGCCGCCAGCAAGATCAAAGCCCCGCCGATCAGGGTGCGGCTGTCCCAGCTGGATGCGCCCAGCAGCACCGAAGACACGCTGGCAAACAGCACTTCGGACAGCATGACCAGTGCCGTGGTGTGCGCGGCCAGGCGGGCAGCGCCGTATTGCAGCGCCAAGTTACCCAACAAAAACGAGAGGCTCAGCAGGGCCACCAGGGGCAGCCAGCTCCAGGCGGGGGCCGCACCGATGGCCACCACCCCTGTGGCCAAACCGGCCATGGCCGTCAGCGTGGCCATGACCGCGCCACCGCCAAACATGGCCAGGGTGCGCGAGGCGCTGGGCGTGTCCTTGAGCTTGAGCAGCAAGGCATTGGTGATGGCAAACGTCAGGCCGCCCATCAGGGCCAGGCCATCGGCCAAGCTCTCGGGCACGGGCCAGGGCGTTTCGGGGGTTTTGAGAACGATGAACAAACCGGCCAGCGCCAGCAGCAAGCGCAGCAAGGCCATGGGGGTGGGTTTTTCACCCAGCAGCCACCAGGCTACCAGCACCGACCAGGCCGGCATCAAATAAAACAGCAGCACCACGCGCACCACGTCGCCCACCGTCACGGCCCAGTTGAAGCCGACATTGGTCAGCCCCGAGCTCAGCAGCAAAAGCCACAGCCCAGGGTGGCCGCGCCAGCTTTGCAGCTGCCCGCTGCGCCACAGCCAGAAGGCGATGGACACGAAGACAAAGGCATAGACCAGCGCTGTGGCCCACAGCGGGTGCAGGCCTTGGGATTCGAGTTGTTTGAAGGGCCACCAGCACACGCCCCAAACAAAGGCGTTGAACAGGAGCCCGGCAACCGCCAGGCTTTTGGTGGAGGGGTGGCCCATGCGTGGGCGGTTTAAGAGGCGTCGCCAGAGGCTTTGGCCGCTGCCGTAGCTTGGCGCTTGCGCCACCAGCGCCAACCCAACCAGACGATGCCGATGCCCAGCAGGGCAAAGATGCCGTGTTGGAATTGGCGCAACACACCAAACATCCAGTCCCAGTTTTGCGCGCCAAAGTAACCTAGGTAGACCCAGATCGGCACGCTGATCAGGGCGGCAAAGCCGTCCATCAGAAACCAGGTGCCAAAGCTCACGCGCTGGCTCATGCCTGCCGAGAAAAACACTGGAGTGCGCAAACCGGGCAAGAAACGGGCCACGAACATGACCCATTTGCCGTATTTCTGGAAGGCGTCTTGGGCGCTGGCAAAGCGCTCGGGCGTGAGGATTTTGCGAAAACCGGGCAATTTGGAAATTCGCTCACCGTACAGGCGACCCAAGGTGAACATCAGGCCATCACCAATCATGACGCCTGCCATGCCCACCGCAAACATGGTGTGCACATCGGCGTGACCCAATCCTGCAATCACGCCGCCGGTGACGAGGGTCACATCTTCAGGCACGGGAACGCCGAAACCGCACACCAAGAGCATGAGGAATACGGCCCAGTAGCCGTACTCGGTGAAGATGGGCATTAAAAACTGAAAAACTTCCATGAATCTCAAGGTCCAGCCAGCCCGGAACCCCGGTGGCGAAATGCACGAGGACGGCAGGCTGCGCGCCAGTGTAAAGCATTTGTATAGCCCTTCCGGGACGGGGAATGGGCGGGGATTCACCCTGGTTTTCAGGGGGGCGGGTTCGCACAAAGTGCCTGGCGGCTTGACTTGTGCTGGTCATGCTCAAGTCACAGACGCTTCATGTCGGTTGATTACGCTGGGTGCAGACCAACTTCAAAGGGACCCCGCCATGAACAGCTTGCCTCAACTCTTGCACACCACAGTGGCCCGTCTGCTGCTGCTCACCGCCGCTGCTTGGACGTTGCCTGCCGCAGCGCAAAGCGCATTTCCTGCCACGCTGGCCGGTCACGCCGTGTTGCCCGCCCAGAGCCTGATCCCCGCGCCCAAAGACGCCCCGGCTGACTTGCAGGTCAGCGGCAAATTCACCACCGGACAGCGCGTCGAGAAAATCGGCAGCGTCGAAGGTCTGTCGGCGGGGCGCCCCACTGGCGTGTTTTTGCCCTTCAAGGGGCAGCCTGTGCAGGGCCATTCGGGCATCAAGCGCATGGCCGATGGCAGCTATTGGTTGCTGACCGACAACGGCGCAGGCTCCAAAGCCAATTCACCCGACTTCATGCTGCACCTGAACCAGTACAAGGTCGATTTCAAGACGGGCGAATTCAAGCGCCTGCGTACGGTGTTTTTGCACGACCCAGACAAAAAAGTGCCGTTTCGCATCGTCCACGAAGGCACAAAGCAGCGCTACCTGACCGGCTCGGATCTGGACACAGAGAGCTTCCAATTCGCCGGAGGTGCCCTGTGGATCGGTGACGAGTTTGGCCCATTCTTGGTCAAGGCCGACCTGAATGGCAAAGTGCTGGCGGTGTTTGAAACGCAAGTGGACGGCCAAGTGGTGCGCTCGCCAGACCACCCGGCTGTCACCACGCCGGGCTCTCCAGACCAGGCGGTGAAATTTCAGGCCCGTCGTTCCAAGGGTTATGAAGGCATGGCCGCTTCCAAAGACGGCAGCAAGCTCTATGCCTTGCTGGAAGGCGCTTTGTGGGACGAAGCGGCCAAAGCCCCTGAAACGCTGGGCGGCAAGCCCTACTTGCGTGTGCTCGAATTCGACGTGAAAGCTGAAAAATGGACCGGACGCCACTGGAAATACGTGCTGGAAGCCCATCACCACGCCATCGGTGACTTCAACATGATCGACGACACGACGGGTCTGATCATCGAGCGAGACAACGGCGAAGGTACACCCGACAAAGCTTGCCCCGAGGGCGTCAAGCGCACCGATTGTTTCCACGATATGCCCAAGTTCAAGCGCGTTTACAAAGTCGAGTTGAACGAAGCCAACGTGGGCGGCCCGCTGCGCAAGATCGGCTACATCGACCTGATGAACATGCAAGACCCGAACAAACTGGCCCGCAAGCCGCTGGTCAACGGGACATTGAGTTTCCCCTTCTTCACCATTGAAAACGTGGACGTGGTGGACGCCACGCACATTGTGGTGGGCAACGACAACAACCTGCCCTTTTCCAGCAGCCGCGACCCCAACAAGGCGGACGACAACGAACTGGTGTTGCTGGAAGTGGGCGAGTTTTTGAAAGCCCGCTGAGCCTTGTCTGCATGATGGTGGGCCAGTTTGGCCTTGGCGTTTTCAGGGTCGATGAAGCTGGCATACTTCATCGGCCCTTTTTGCTTTTTGACTTTATGCCCCGCCCCATACAAGCCACCATCCACACCACCGCGCTGCGCTACAACCTGGCGCGAGCCCGCCAAGCCGCACCCGATGCCCAAGCCTGGGCGGTGGTCAAGGCCAATGCCTACGGTCACGGCATTGAGCGCGCGTTTGAAGGCCTGCGCGGGGCCGATGGCTTTGCGCTTTTGGATCTGGTCGAGGCCGAGCGCGTGCGTGCTCTGGGCTGGCGCGGTCCGATCTTGTTGCTCGAAGGCGCTTTTGAGGCGCGAGACTTGGAGCTGTGTTCGCGCCTGCACCTGTGGCACACGGTGCATTGCGACGAGCAAATCGACATGCTGGCGCTGCACAAGACCCATGAGCCTCACCGTGTCTTCCTCAAGATGAATTCTGGAATGAACCGGCTGGGCTTTGCACCGCAGCGATATCGATCGGCCTGGACGCGCCTGAACGCCTTGCCCCAGGTGGACGAAATCTCGCTCATGACCCATTTCAGCGATGCCGATGGCCCCAAAGGCATCGCCGAGCAGATGGCCCGGTTTGAAGAAGCCACGCGCGACTTGCCCGGAGAGCGCAGTGTGAGCAACAGCGCCGCCACCTTGCGCCATGCGCAAGAGCCGACAGTGAAAGCCGACTGGATTCGCCCGGGCATCGCGGTCTATGGCAGTTCGCCCGACTTTCCCGAGCACAGCGCCGCGCACTGGGGTTTGCAACCCGCCATGAGCCTGAATGCGCAGATCATTGCGGTGCAGCAGCTGCAAGCCGGTGACAGCGTGGGCTATGGCTCCAGTTTTGTGGCCGATGGCCCCATGCGCATTGGCGTGGTGGCTTGCGGCTATGCCGATGGCTACCCGCGCATTTGCCCCACAGGCACCCCGGTGCTGGTAGACGGCGTGCGGGGCCGTACCGTGGGCCGCGTGAGCATGGACATGCTGACGGTGGACCTGAGTCCATTTCCCGATGCGGGCGTGGGCAGTACCGTCACGCTGTGGGGCCAGGCAGCCAATGGCGGGGTGCTCAGCATTGACGAAGTGGCCCAGGCTGCGGGCACCGTGGGCTATGAGCTGATGTGTGCGCTGGCCCAGCGTGTGCCGGTAGCGGTGGACTGAGCCGAAGTCTTGTTGGTCGGTGGTCGAAGACCCCGACATGGGGTGAATAGGCGTTGATGGCGAAATGCTTGCGGCAGTGCTTGGGCGTGCAGATGTCGGACTCTGCGAGTGCCGACCTACGGTGGCGGGGCTTGTGTAGGTCGGTGGTCGAAGACCCCGACATGGGGTGAATAGGCGTTGATGCCGAAATGCTTGCGGCAGCGCTTGGGCGGGCAGATGTCGGACTCTGCGAGTGCCGACCTACGGTGGCGGGGCTTGTGTAGGTCGGTGGTCGAAGACCCCGACATGGGGTGAATAGGCGCTGATGGCGCAATGCTTGCGGCAGCGCTTGGGCGTGCAGATGTCGGACTCTGCGAGTGCCGACCTACGGTGGCGTGGCTTGTGTAGGTCGGTGGTCGAAGACCCCGACATGGGGTGAATAGGCGCTGATGCCGAAATGCTTGCGGCAGTGCTTGGGCGTGCAGATGTCGGACTCTGCGAGTGCCGACCTACGGTGGCGTGGCTTGGGTAGGTCGGCGGTCGAAGACTCCGACATGGGGTGAATAGGCGCTGATGGCGCAATGCTTGCGGCAGTGCTTGGGCGTGCAGATGTCGGACTCTGCGAGTGGCGACCTACGGTGGCGGGGCTTGTGTAGGTCGGTGGTCGAAGACCCCGACATGGGGTGAATAGGCGTTGATGGCGCAATGCTTGCGGCAGCGCTTGGGCGGGCAGGTGTCGGACTCTGCGAGTGCCGACCTACGGTGGCGGGGCCTGTGTAGGTCGGTGGTCGAAGACCCCGACATGGGGTGAATAGGCGCTGATGGCGCAATGCTTGCGGCAGTGCTTGCGGCAGTGCTTGCGGCAGTGCTTGGGCGTGCAGATGTCGGACTCTGCGAGCGCCGACCTGCAAAGCTATCCCTTCGCCCAATTCCGAGCTTCACTTTCAATCCACGCTACGAGATGTCATCGCAAGCGGGACACGACTCGAGCGCTGGAGCCAGCACAATCAAGCCATGCCCCACAGAGCCCCCCCGCACCGCCACAGCCAGTTGGCCCTGACCGTGGCCTTGATCCTGATCGTCATCTGGGGTGCCAATTTCACGCTGCAAAAGCACCTGTTCAACCTGCTCTCGCCCGCCGGTTTTTTGATGGCACGCTACATCCTCATGCCTTTGTGCGCCTTGCTGTTGATGCGCTGGCGTCTGGGGCACTGGTTGCCACCGTTGCCGCGCAAAGACTTGCTGCACATGGCTTGGCTGGGCTTTGCGGGCCATTCGCTGCATGTGGGCATGGTTAGTTATGGCATCCACTGGTCTACCGCGTTTTCCAGCTCGGTCATCTTGGCTTGCGGGCCGATTTTCACCTTGCTGATCCTCCAATACAAAGGTTTTGAACGCCTGACCATGGCGCAGGTCGCCGGGGTCACACTGGCGCTGGGTGGGGTGTTGATGTTCCTGTCTGACAAGCTATTGAGCGGCAACTGGCGCGCAGGTGGTGGCGATCTGGTGCTTTTGGTGGCAGCCAGCTTTTTCTCGTATTACACCGTGGCGGCCAAGCCGGTCATGGAGCGGTATGGCCCGGTGCTTACCATGGGTTACACCACCCTGCTGGGCGGTTTGCCGCTGCTGATCTGGTCGGTGCCCTTGGGCCTGCAGGCTCCCTGGGCACAACTGGACGTGTGGGCCTGGGTGGGTTTGCTGTGGTCGGTGCTGGTGTCGGCTTTCATTGGTTGGCTGGCTTGGGGCTGGATCAACACCGTGCGCGGCGTGGCCCGCACTGCACCCCTGATGTACCTGATGCCACCCATGGCCGGCCTGTTTGCCTGGGCGTGGTCGGGTGAGCACTACACCTGGACCAAGATCGCCGGAGCGGGGGTGATTTTGCTGGGCGTGGCCCTGGCCCAATACGCAGGCCAGATCAAGTGGCGCTTGCGCTGAAGGGGTCAGCGCAGCCAGGTGTCGTAAGCGGTCTTCACGATCAGCGCCAGCACCACCAGGATGAACACCTGCCGCACAAAGCCCGCGCCGTGCTTGAGGGCCAGCCGGGTGCCAATCAGGCTGCCGACGATGTTGGACACCGCCATGGCCAAGGCCAGGTGCCACCAGACATGGCCCTGAAAGGCAAACAGCATGAGCGCAGAAAAATTGGTGGCCACATTGATCAGCTTGGCCGAGGCTGAGGCGTTCAAAAAGTCGTAGCCCATCAGCCGCACATAGGCAAACACCAAAAAGCTGCCCGTGCCGGGTCCGAAAAATCCGTCGTAAAAGCCGATGGTCAAGCCGATGGCGGCGGCCACCCAGGCCTCCAGCGCCCCGGTATAGCGTGGCGCGTGGCTGCGGCCCAAGTCTTTTTTGGCCAGGGTGTAGATCAGCAGCACGGCCAGCATCACCGGCAAGGCTTTGCGAAACAGCGAGGGGTCCACCAGCGTGACAGCCCAGGCCCCGATCAAGGAGCCCACCAGACCAGCCACAGCGGCAGGCAGCAAGGAACGCCAGGGCATGACCACCTTGCGGCTGTATTGCACCGTGGCAAAAGCGGTGCCCCAGATGGAGGCGCTCTTGTTGGTGCCAAACAAGGTGGCGGGAGCAGCAGTGGGGAAAGTGGCGAACAGGGCGGGCAGCAAGATCAGGCCGCCGCCGCCCACAATCGCGTCCACCAGGCCAGCCAGCAGCGAGGCCAGCGAAACAATCAGTAATTCCATGCAGAGGATTGTCGCATTGTGTTTTTGTGATCTACCTCAACCAAGGTGCCTGTGGGAGCTTGCCTGCAAGCGATGGCCTGTGGACCTACTCCTGCCCGCATCGCCAGCAGGCTGGCTCCCACAACCATCATTGCATGCCAAAGGATCAGAACATTCCCAAGGACTGCTTTCAAGCAGGCAAAAAAAAGCGCCGCTTGCGCGGCGCCTGAAAAATCACATCTCGTTCGGATGTTGGTTCATGTTGGAGTTCTTAGGGGTTCGAATTGTCTCCTCGGCCCTCAGGATGCAAAGTCGTGCTTTGCATCAACTGCCTGAAATGTAAGGGCTGGCGGCTGAGCAAAGCCTCAGGGATTTCCCGACTCTGGGGAAATCCCTGACCAGAACTGACGTCCAACTGACCCCCAAGGGGCAGATGCAGGACTTCAGGCAGCAGCCTCGGCATCTTGTGCAATCCACTGCGCGGCTTTTTCCGCAATCATGAGCGTGGGGCTGTTGGTGTTGCCGCTGGTGATGGTGGGCATCACGCCCGCATCCACCACGCGCAAGCCGGCCACGCCGCGCACCTGCAGGCGCGCGTTGACCACCGCCATCGGGTCATCGTCACGCCCCATGCGGGTGGTGCCCACGGGGTGGAAGATGGTGCTGGCAATGTCTCCGGCCAGTTTGGCCAGCTCTTCATCGGTCTGGTATTGCACGCCGGGCTTGAACTCTTCGGGCTGGAAGGGTTTCATGGCGGGCTGTTCCATGATGCTGCGCGTCACGCGCAGGCTGTCGGCGGCCACTTTGCGGTCGGCGTCGGTGGCCAAGTAGTTGGGCGCAATGGCGGGGGCATCTTCAAAGCGGCTGGTCTTGATCTGCACGCTGCCCCGGCTGGTGGGGTTGAGGTTGCACACGCTGGCCGTGATGGCCGGGAAGCTGTGCAGCGGCTCGCCAAAGGCGTCCAGGCTCAGGGGTTGAACGTGGTATTGGATGTTGGCGTGCGGCTGGGAAGGATCACTTTTGGTAAACGCCCCCAGCTGGCTGGGCGCCATGCTCATGGGACCGGTGCGCTTCATGGCGAATTCCAGGCCGATCATGGCCTTGCCCAGCAAGCTATTGGCCATGGTGTTGAGCGTTTTCGTGCCCTTGACCTTGTAGACCGAGCGAATCTGCAAATGGTCTTGCAAGTTGGCACCCACGCCGGGCAAATCGTGCGTGACTTCCACGCCTTTGCTCTTGAGCAAATCGGCCGGGCCAATGCCCGAGAGCTGCAAAATCTGCACCGAGCCGATGCTTCCCGCACTCAAAATCACCTCGCGGGTGGCTTTGACTTCGACCATCTCCACGCCCGACCAGACCTGCACCCCGGTGCAGCGCTTGCTGCCGTCGGCTTGGGTTTCGATGATCAGTTTGGCCACTTGCGCCTTGTTCCACAGCTCGAAGTTGGGGCGGGCATAGCAGGTGGGGCGCAAAAAGGCCTTGGCCGTGTTCCAGCGCCAGCCGTTTTTCTGGTTGACCTCGAAATAGCTCACGCCTTCGTTGTCGCCCCGGTTGAAGTCGTCGGTGGCCGGAATGCCCGCTTGCTGAGCGGCTTGTGCAAATGCGTCCAGCACGTCCCAGCGCAGGCGCTGCTTTTCGATGCGCCATTCGCCGCCCGCCACACGACCACGCAGGGTGTGCAGGTAGCTGCCCTTGGGCAAATCGTTGGGGGCCAGCAATTCAGACTTGCTGCCTTTGGCGCCGTGAAACTCGTTGGCGCCTTTGTAGTGGTCTTCGTGCAGCTTGAAGTAAGGCAGGGTCTGGTCCCAGCGCCACTCGTCGTTGCCGGTGATCTGCGCCCACTGGTCGTAGTCACGCGACTGCCCGCGCATGTAGATCATGCCGTTAATGCTGGAGCACCCGCCCAGCACCTTGCCACGCGGGTAACGCAGGCTGCGGCCGTTCAGGCCTTCGGCTGGCTCGGTCTGGTAAAGCCAGTCGGTGCGCGGGTTGCCAATGCAGTACAGATAACCCACCGGGATGTGCACCCAGTGGTAATCGTCCTTTTTGCCCGCCTCCAGCAGCAGCACACGGCGGCTGGCGTCGGCAGACAGGCGGTTGGCCAGCAAACTGCCTGCCGTGCCGCCGCCCACGATGATGTAGTCGAAGGTGTTGTCGTTCATGTTGTACCCGGTCTCCTGATCGGACGATTGTGCCTTCTTGCGGGCCGGTGCTGGCGCTTCGGCAAACAGCTTGTCGGGGCTTTAGCCACCGACAGATACACGGACCCGCGTAGGTTGGCGCTTCAGCTCCGACAGGGTGGGCTTCGGCACAGGCTGCATGTCGGAGTCTTCGACCGCCGACCTACAGGGGCACGGACCTTGTAGGTTGGCGCTTCAGCTCCGACAGGGTGGGCTTCGGCACCGGCCTTATGTCGGAGTCTTCGACCGCCGACCTACAGGCCCAGCGGCCCCGGCCAGTCACCCTCGCGGAAACAACCTATCAAGTCCAAAAACGGACTTTATTTGGCCGTCGGCATCACAAACTCAGCACCCTTGCCAATGCTCTCAGGCCAGCGCTGCATGATGGACTTTTGCTTGGTGTAGAACCGTACGCCCTCTTCGCCATAGGCGTGCATGTCGCCAAACAGCGAACGCTTCCAGCCGCCAAAGCCGTGCCAGGCCATGGGCACCGGGATTGGCACGTTGATGCCGACCATGCCCACTTGGATGCGGCGCGAAAACTCGCGCGCCACGTTGCCATCGCGTGTAAAGCAGCTCACGCCGTTGCCGAACTCGTGGTCGTTGATGATTTGCACGGCGGTGGCGAAGTCGGGCACGCGCACGCAGCTCAAGACCGGGCCAAAAATTTCTTCCTTGTAGATCTTCATGTCGGTGGTCACGTTGTCGAACAGCGTGCCGCCGAGCCAGAAACCGTTGTCACATCCCGCACCGGCTTTCGCGCCGTCAAACTCGCGGCCGTCCACCAGCAGCTTGGCGCCTTCGGCCACGCCCGAGTCGATGTAGCCCTTGATGCGCTGACGCGCCGCGTCGGTCACGATGGGGCCCATTTCGGCGGCCAGGTTCTCGCCGTTGAGCACTTGCAGGGCTTTGGTGCGCTCGATCAGCTTGGGAATGATCTTGTCCGCGACATCACCGACCAAGACCGCCACCGAAATGGCCATGCAACGCTCACCGGCCGAGCCGTAGCCTGCACCGATCAGTGCATCCACGGTCTGGTCGATGTCGGCGTCGGGCATGACCACCAAGTGGTTCTTCGCACCGCCCAGGGCTTGCACGCGCTTGCCGTGGTGGGCACCGGTTTCGTAGATGTAGTTGGCAATCGGGGTGGAGCCGACGAAGCTGATGGCTTTCACGTCGGGGTGTTCGAGCAAAGCGTCCACGGCTTCTTTGTCGCCTTGCACCACGTTGAACACACCGTCGGGCAGACCGGCTTTTTTCAGCAAATCGGCGATGAACAGCGACGCGCTGGGGTCGGTTGGGCTGGGTTTCAAGATGAAGGTGTTGCCCGCTGCAATCGCGACCGGGAACATCCACATGGGCACCATGACGGGGAAGTTGAAGGGCGTGATACCGGCCACCACGCCCAAAGGCTGGCGCAGGGTCCAGTTGTCGATGCCGGTGGAGACCTGGTCGGTGAAGTCGCCCTTGAGCAGCTGCGGGATGCCGGTGGCAAATTCCACGATGTCGATGCCGCGGCTCACTTCGCCTTGCGCGTCGGTGAACACCTTGCCGTGCTCGGCGGTGATCATGTGGGCCAGCTCGTCTTTATGTTCGTTCAACAATTCGAGGAACTTGAACATCACGCGGGCGCGGCGCAGCGGTGGTGTGTCGGCCCAAGCGGGGAAGGCCGCTTGCGCAGCGGCCACGGCTTGGCCCACTTCGGCGCTGTTGGCCAAGGCCAAATTGCCGGTCACGGCGCCGGTGGCGGGATTGGTCACGTTCTGGCTGCGGCCCGAAGTGCCTGCGGCGACTTGGCCGCCGATGTAATGACCGATGTTTGTGGTGCTCATGTTGATCTCCTCAATAGTTTGTGGTTGGGACTGCACGGCGGTACGCAAAAAGGTGTGGCCTGTGCCAGTGCCCGTTGCTGGATTGCCGCGCTTCGCTCGCAATGACACTGTGCAAGAGACAGTGCAATGACGGTGAATGAGGCGCTACATACCGCCACATGTTCTTCACTGCGAGCGAAGAGTGGTAATCCATGTCTGAAGTGCATCAGAACAGGCGACCACACCCTCATCCACAGGTTTGTCATTGCGAGCGAAGCGCGGCAATCCATGTCCGAAGCTTGCGAGTTTAGGCACCCCCTCCACCCGCCACAAGACCGCAAAGCTGAATTGATTGTTCAAAATAATGAACAATACCTGCATGGAAAATCAAAAAATCAACACACTCTGGACCCACCTGCACTGGCTGAGTGTGCTGGCGCAGCAAGGCAGTTACACGGCCGCCGCCGCCCGCCTGGGCGTGAGCAAGGCTGCCATGAGCCAGCGCATTGCCGAGCTGGAGCGGGCTGCCAAGGTCACCTTGGTGCAGCGCACCACCCGCAGCTTGCGCCTGACCGAGGCCGGGCAGCGGCTGGTCGACGAGACCCGCGCCTCGTTCGAGCAGATCGAGCAAAGCTTTGCCCAGGTGCGCGACCTGGCCGAACAGCCCAGCGGTTTGCTGCGCGTGACCGCCCCGGTGGCGCTGGCCCGCCAGCAGCTGGTGCCGCTGATGGCCGCTTTTTTGCAAGACTTTCCGGATGTGCGCATCGAGCTCGACCTGTCCGACCGGCTGAGTGCCTTGGCCACCGAGGGTTACGACCTGGCCATTCGCCACACGGCTCGCCCGCCCGACACCCATGTGGCTTGGGCCTTGTGTGCGACCGAATCGGTGTTGGTGGCCACCCGCGCCTATTTGCGCAAGCAGGGCGAGCCGCAAACCCCCGCCGAGCTGCAAGCCCACAACTGCCTGCATTACCCCCGCTCGCAAGACACCCCGGCCTGGACCTTCGAGCCGCGCCAGCCTTCAGCAGCGTGTGAGCGCATCACGATGCCTGTGAGTGGCAACTTCGCCGCCAACAACAGTGAAGCCTTGCGCGAAGCGGCTTTGACCGGCGCAGGCATTGCCCTTCTGCCCGACTTCAGCGCGCAAGCCGAATTGCGAAAGGGTCACTTGGTGCAGGTGCTGCCCGACTGGAAACCCGTAGGCGCATTTGCCGAAACCATCTACGCGATCCGGCCGTATGCGCCGCATGTGCCCCGGGCCGTGACGGCGTTGGTGGCGCATTTGAGTGCGGAGCTGGCAGGGGGATTTGTAGTGCAAAGCTAAAATTAAATTCCTTTTTTTGGGGAGAGATAAGCATGACTCACACCGCTGTACGGCAAGCTAATGTGACCGACTTGGAGATGCTGACGCCTTTGTTTGATGGCTACCGTCAGTTTTACGGGCGCGCTACCGACCTCGATGCAGCAAGGCAGTTTTTGCTGGACCGGTTCAACCATGGTGAGTCGGTCATTTTTATGGCCCTTCGCGAGGGTGTACCTTTGGGGTTTACTCAGCTTTACCCTTCGTTTTCTTCTGTTTCCATGGCACGCACGTTCATCCTGAATGACTTGTTCGTGACTGAAGAGGGGCGAAGGAATGGTGTGGCCAGCGCCTTGATGTCAGCGGCCGTTGAGTTTGCGAAAACAGTCGGTGCCATTCGTTTGTCACTTTCTACAGCCGTGACCAACAGTCCTGCACAGTCTTTGTACAGTGCGATGGGGTGGGCAAAGGACGAGCAGTTCTTTGTTTACCACTTGTCAACGGGTGCTTGAGGCTGTGATGAGGCGCCAGCCTGGAGAACCCGATCCCGCAGGCCATCAAAGTAAGCGGCATTGACGGGAGCCGAGGGGGCGGAACTCGCACCAGTCAGGAGTTGTTCACGCAATTGAAGCCGACCCTGGTCCTTGCGGATCAGTTCACGCACGGACCCATTGCTGGTGCCGTGACCGCG
Source organism: Limnohabitans planktonicus II-D5 (assembly GCF_001270065.2). Classification (GTDB taxonomy): domain Bacteria; phylum Pseudomonadota; class Gammaproteobacteria; order Burkholderiales; family Burkholderiaceae_C; genus Limnohabitans_A; species Limnohabitans_A planktonicus. The sequence continues at coordinate 1,090 of NZ_LFYT02000038.1, read as the reverse complement.
TTGGCTGACTTGATGATCCACGAAGGTCTTCAAGGTTTCAGGCGGGGAAATGTTCTTGGTGCTCATGTAATCAGAAAGTTAATTTGGCAAAAATTGGCAAGATCCATGAATGCTCCAGGAGCTTCCAACCGAAATGCACAGAAGGATGCGTACCTTCAACGTGAAGTGCAAATGGGTGCCTGATTGGAGGTTCACTTTGAAAAGGATTGAGTGATGCTAATTCGTCACGCAGAGCCTGAAGATGCCCGGGCCGTGGCTGAAATCCATGTCGAGGCATGGCAGGTCGCCTATGCGGACATCTTTCCTCAAGAATTTTTGAAATCCTTGACGGTGGCCTCTCGGCAGGCATTCTGGGCACAGTTTCTGAAAGAGAAACAAGGTCATTTGCAAGTGGCCATCGACGGTGTTCGCCTGTTGGGCTGGATCAATACCGGGCCTTGTCGAGATCAGGATGCAGCCAAGGGAGATGCCGAAATCTGGGCCTTGTATGCCTCGCCTGCTGTCTGGTCTACAGGTGTGGGGCGTCAGTTGTGGTGGGCGGCTCAAACCACCATGCGTGAACAAGCTTTTCGCCGCTGTTGCTTGTGGGTTCTGGCACAAAACACCCGGGCGATGCGTTTTTACCAGGCGGCCGGGTTTGAGCGGGATGTGGTTCCTGCAAAAACCATGGAGCTGGGCGGCGTGAAAGTGGAAGAAATCCGCCTTTTCTGCAATCTGCAGGTTCAGGAACCCCACAGAACAAGCGATCGTTGAGCAAATCCTTCTTTTGATCCGGCACGCTGAAGTTTGAAATGTTTGAGACATGTCATCTCGTAGGTCGGCACTCGAAGAGTCCGACGTTTTGCCTCTTTGGCACAGACCCATGTCGGGGTCTTCGACCGCCGACCTACAACATTTTTGAGCATTGAAAACTTCAGCGTGCCGAATCCATCGTTCTGACTTGCTCGGAGTGTGGGATTCGCCTGTTTGCAGGCCCATTTCGGGCCGCACAGCCGCCTTGTTGGGGCCTGCCTGAATGTCATGAGATACCGCGCCGTTCCAAATTACAGAATAATTGAGTTCTTTGGAATTCATTCATTCAAAAAAATCA
>NZ_LFYT02000037.1 GCF_001270065.2 Limnohabitans planktonicus II-D5 | reverse complement strand
GAGGCCGGTGCACAGATTGCACTGAACACCTGGCACACACTGCGCCTGGACATTTCAGGCAAGAAACTGCGTGCGTTGGTCGATGGCATCGAGATACTGACGGTGGATGACCTGCGCTTAGGCGGAAAATCGGGAGGCATCGGACTGTGGGTTGACGACGGCACAACCGGATATTTTTCGAATTTGAGGATTCGACCAGCGTAAGGCTTGCAGCCCAGAACGAAGCTGGAGTTGCTCAACTCACCTGCTCGCAAACAAACTCAAAGGAACCCAATGAGGATCCTTGAAGTTGAAAATCTCAGTGATTGACCTGCCCCCATCGCAAGAAACCCAGACGGTTGTCCGACTGGGTTTTTTATAAACAGCCCGAATCGTTTACTTCTTGCCAGGCGGCAAATCCGTGCAAGAGCCGTGCGCCACTTCAGCCGCCATGCCAATGCTTTCGCCCAGCGTGGGGTGTGGGTGGATGGTTTTGCCGATGTCCACAGCGTCTGCGCCCATCTCAATCGCTAACGCGATATCGCCAATCATGTCGCCCGCGTGTGTGCCCACCATGCCACCGCCGAGAATCTTGCCGTGGCCCCCGTTCGTATGCACCTCGGGTGAATCGTCAAACAGCAGTTGGGTCACGCCTTCGTCGCGGCCATTGGCAATGGCACGGCCCGAGGCGGCCCAGGGGAACAGCTGCGCCACGGCAAGCGCAGGCGTAAAATGACAGCGTTTTTAATTTATCGAGATTAGATGCGAGTGGCGAGCACTGCGTTCTGCCGATTTAGCAGGGTTTTCTGCATAGATCAATTGAAAAACTCCATTCATAAATTCAATCGGTGCACTGGATTTTATTTGTCGACAGCCCACATCTTGGTCCATTGATAAATTACAATTGCTATGATTAAAATATATATGACGATAAAGAATTTATTTTTTGAGATTTTGATCATTAATTTATTCTGCGCAATCCCCGCGCATGCGGCAACAGAAATTTAACTGATTTTGGGCTCGAAAATGATATTTTTGTCATTCAAATAGAGGGGTTAGGCACTAAATTTATTGGTATATTTGATATGGACTCGAAGAACCTTTAGTATTTATAGCCAACTTTTAAAATGACTTGCAAGTCATTTTTTCCTGTGAAAAAATTCGGACGATCTGGGACATCTTTTCTGTTTCCACGCTGTCCCATCGCACCCAGCTCGAGATAACTACCAGCTTGACTTTCTACACCAGCAGCAAGTGTATTTTCAGTGATCTGACTGCTTGATCTTTCTATTTTTTCAGACTGAGCACGTAAATAGACTGACAAATTGTCAGTGACAAGATAAGCTAATTTAGCCTGAGCATTTATATTGAAAGTGCTTGTATCTTTCAATGTGGAAATTCGTCCTCCGACATCGGCATTTAATTTTAGCTGACAGCGATCACCGATTTTTCTATTTTCCTGAAGCCCTATAGCCAAAGTCACAAAAGCACCCCACGTGTCTTTTGACCCTTCTTCATAAGTGTATTCGTAGGAACTGGCTTTAGAAACTCGGTTGAGCACATTATGGAACCACTGTTGCTGCCCTGTGGACTGCAACAGTCCCCATTTTTTTTTATCTGAAAGATTAATAAAACCCACACCACGTTTCCAATACGTGAAATTTCCTTTGTTGATATTATCTTGAATAAATGAAAAAATATTTTCAGATGTAAATTTTTGATTCATTGAAACATTGCCTTCAGTAGTTCCGCGACCCGTCGAAAGATCTGGATCAGAATAGAGTTCTGTCGAGTAACCAAAAGAATTCGAAATCCCGTCTTCACTGGCGCAGCTGATACCAACAGCTAATCCGTGGGTTCTGTAAAAATCATCTCCATATATATTTAGATTTTCATTTTTATCAGGGTTTAACCCTCGACCGACCATGACCTGATTATCATTTGATTGAATATATCTATAAATACAAGATAATTTTTTGTTTTTAACATCTTGAACAAATTTTTTTGTTATCTGCTTCTGCATAAGATCTGGAATCTGATCGGCAGGATATTCAATTTTTACAATCAGTTTTTTATAATCTTCAGGAAGCACAGCGCATGTCGCAACAGCTTCACCCGACGAGGTTTGAATTGTTTCACATTTTTCACCATAATTTTTTTTCGAGTTTAAATTTTGCAAAGCACGCTCAGCTTGATTCATTTTTTTACTCGCTTCTATAAAATCAAAAGGAGTCACTTGCGCAAACACATTAAAACTCAAAATTGAAAAAATAATAAAAGAACTCATCATTTTTAATTTCGGAAGACAATTTATAAATACTGGCACCACGGCGGTGGCGATGGTCTTCCCCGCAGCGACTTTGATGGTGATGGTGTCGCCAGGCGTGCCGCTTCCGCTCAGGGTGGGCGTGGTGTCGGTGGTGATGGTGTCGGTCAGCAAGCCGCTGTTGCTGCTGGGCGAGAGCATGGCTGCGGGCGCTTTAGGGGCTGCGGTGTCCACCACGATGGTGATGGGCAACTGGGCGGTGGTGCTGGCACCGGTGGGGTTGGTTTCGAGCACGCCGCTGTCGCTGGTGCTGGCCAGGGTGGCCGTCAGGTCTGTGGGGGCAGGGGCTTCGCGGAAGCTGAAGGACTGGGCGTTTTTGGTGTAGACGCCGTCGAGGTTGATGTTGCCTGCGGCATCTGCAAATTTGTTGCTACTCACCAGCACAGCGACGCTGGTGGCACCGGCTGTGGGGGTGATGGTGGCGGTGTAGACCAGCGGGTTTGTGGGGCTTTGCGTCAGGCCGGTGATGGTGCCGCCCAAGGTGGTGATGTCTGCGGTGGTGAATTCTGCGCTGGCTTCAGATAGGGTGAAGGTGATGGTGGCGGTTTGGCCAGTGGCGATGGTCGATGCCGTGATGCTGAGCGCGATGGTGGGTGCTGCGCTGTTGATGTTGATGTTGATGGGCATCATGAGGCGGGGCTGGACAGACCGGTGGGGTTGGTTTCAACCACGCTCAGGTTGTTGAGGCCCTGGGGCAGTGGATTGATCGGGGTGGCCACCCAAGTGCCGTTGGGTTGCACGGTTGATGTGGCGATGGTGTTGCTAGTGGGCTCTTTGATGGCGATGGTGTTGTCAGGCGTGCCGGTGCCGCTGATGGTGGGGGTGGTGTCGTTGGTGAGTTGGTCACCTTTGGCACCGCTGTCGCTGATGGGGTCGAGGATGTCAGCAGGCGCGGCGGGCGCTGTGGATGCAATGGCAGCTGCGTTGATGCTGAAGCTGGCGAGGTTGTTGATGTCTGACGAATCGCCTCGTCCACCTTCAGCCTCTGCCCGGTTTGCGGCAAGGTGGTGGCTGCTGCCAGATTTGCCCCCGTGAGCGAGAGGGGCTGAGTTGTAAATACGCCTAAATTGAGCGTGAATTTTTTATTGTTGATGGTCATGTCCGTACCGTGGTGATGGTCATTGCGGTGTGTGTTGGAGTCAGTGTCTGGGCTGTTGTGGCCTGAGGTGCCAGCGCTACGGCCTGACCTGCTGCACGAATCAAATAGCCCTTCAAAAAGATGCGCCAAAGCACCTCACCCCCTTCTTTAAAAGACCATGCGGTGCCCCGTTGGTGAAGTCCTTCGAAATTCATTTCATCCTCATGATTTCAATGCCTTAAAACTCAAATAACGTCATATTCATCAATGATTGATATGAATTATTTATTGATGAATTTATCGGTCAAAATAAATTTATCGTTAAAAATGACATTAAAGAACCCCCAATTGGGGTAGGCCGATTGATCTTTTTGCTGGTTTATTGACTGAATTTGTCTGTATTGAGACATTGAATGTGTGCAAATCGGTCATTGCGAGGCGACTTGAGGTCATTTCGAGCGGCCTTGCCGTCATGGCGAACCCCCATTCCGCCCTTGCGAGCACCTCCCGTCATTGCGAGCGAAGCGCGGCAATCCAGCGACTGCCGTGAACCTACAGCCAATGCCCATACAAGCGCCGCTGCTGGATTGCCGCGTCGCAAGCTCCTCGCAATGACGGCTCTACCATTCACGTCATTTCGAGCCCCAATATCGTCATTGAGAGGCCCAATACCGTCATTGAGAGCGCCCCTAGGCCCTTGCGAGCCCCTCCCCGTCATTGCGAGCGAAGCGCGGCAATCCAGCGACTGCCTCCAACACGTTGCCAATGCCGTTACAAGCGCCGCTGCTGGATTGCCGCGTCGCAAGCTCCTCGCAATGACGGCTCTACCATTCACGTCATTTCGAGCCCCAATATCGTCATTGAGAGCCCCAATACCGTCATTGAGAGTGCCCCTACGCCCTTGCGAGCCCCTCCCCGTCATTGCGAGCGAAGCGCGGCAATCCAGCGACTGCCTTCAACCTGCAGCCAATTCCCATACAAGCGCCGCTATTTGGCGAATGTCAGCGCTGTAGGTGATGAAGGCGATGATGCGCATTGGCCCGCCACAGATGGGGCATACCAGCGGGAACACCTCGTAGATGCGGGCAATCAGCACCGCCCACAAGTAGCAAGATCGGCAACCGCATCGCACGCGTGCTTTTTTACTGTGGAGTAGTCCGAAATGATTTTGCTGCATGCCTTTGTCAAGAAGACCCAGCAAACCAACCCCGCAGATATTGAACTGGCGACCCAACGCTTGAAGGAGTGGACCCATGGCCAAAGCAACTAAAGTCAATCCCCACACGGGCAGCAGTTTTGATGACTTCCTCAAAGAGGACGGCATCTATGAAGAAGTGCAGGCCCGTGCGCTCAAACGCGCATTGGCCGAGCAACTGAACGACGCCATGCAAAACGGCAAGCTCAGCAAAGTGAACATGGCACAACGCATGGCCACCAGTCGGTCCCAACTGGACCGCTTGCTGGACCCGAGCAACCTGTCCATTCAGCTCGACACCCTGGTCAAAGCGGCCAGCGCAGTGGGTAGGACTGTCGAAATTCGGCTCAAGCGCGACACCAAGCGATCGCGAATCACTTCGGCGTAGGAGAAACCGAAAGCCCGCTGTGCGCCTCCAGCAAAAAGCCCGAACCGTTACCAGTTCGGGCTTTTTCTTTGGTGCCGTTACCGGCTCGTGCATTTACTTCTTAGCAGGCGGCAAGTCGGTACAGCTGCCGTGCGCCACTCCTTGATTGCGGCGCTGTGCAGCGAAGAAGGTGATGAAGCGGATGGGGAGCTGGCTGAGGGCTGTTACCTCGGGGCGCATTGAGCTTTGAACACTCAGCGCAAATTCCAGCGCCCGCTACGCCGTCTCAGTCGGGGGTGTTCCCCGGCAACTCTGCAAACTTGGCGGCCATCGTGGGGTTGCCTCGGGTGAGCTTCTTGATCGTCAAGTCATCGGCCTTGTCGTTGGCCAGGCGCAAATTGTTGGCTGACTTGTGCAGCGCTTCCTTGGTTTTTTCCAGGTCCTTGATGGCTTCGTCAATGCGCTTGACGGCTTCTTCAAAACCCTCAGAGGCCAGACGCCAATTGCGGCCAAACGCCGTCTTGAATTCGTCCAGCTGGGTTTCAAACTTGGTGATGTCCACGTTCTGCGAGCGCACCAGGGCCAGCTCGGACTTGTACTTCATCGCGTTCAAAGCCGCATTGCGCAACAGCGTGATCAGGGGCACAAAAAACTGTGGCCGCACCACGTACATCTTGGGGTAGCGGTGCGACACATCGACGATGCCGCTGTTGTACAACTCGCTCTCCGGCTCCAGCAGGGACACCAGCACCGCGTACTCGCAGGCTTTTTCCGTGCGGTCTTTGTCCAGCTCTTTCAGAAAATCTTCGTTCCGTTTCTTGGTGGCCGTCTCGTCGCTTTCGTTTTTCATCTCAAACATGATGGAGACGATCTCGGCACCCGATTCGTCTGAGTCGCGAAAAATGTAGTCACCCTTGCTGCCGGTGCGGGCATCGTTGTCTTTCTCAAAATGCGCCCGTTGAAAGGCGGCTGCACGGATGCGGTTGAACTCGATCTCGCAGTGCTGCTCTAGGGTTTCACCCACCATCTTGGTCGACAGCCGCGCCTTCATATCCCGCAGGCGCGCAATCTCACCATCACGGTCGCGCAGCTGCAAGGCGAATTGCTCCTTGATGGCTTTCTCTTCCAGCTGGTTTTTCACGGCAATGAGGTTTAGATCATTTTTTAAACCATCGCGCTCTCGGGCGACCACACCTACGGCCTCGTTCACGGCCAATTGGCGCGCTGTCTCGGTGGCCGCCAGCTTGGCTTGCAGCGCCTGAATTTCAGCGTCCTTTTTGGCAGCTTCGGCCTGCAGCGCGTGGGCCAGCTTGGCCTCGGCCAACTGGGCTGCCGCTTGGCTGCTGTTGCGCGCCCTCTCCTGTTCGGTCTTCAGCTCGTTGGCCAACTGATCGCGCTCTTTGCTCACCGTGCCCAAAGCCTCCGACACCGCCAGCTTGCGCGCCACCTCGCCCGCGTCGAGCTGGGCTTTCAACGCCTGAATCTCAGTGTCTTTGGCCGCCGCTGTTTTTTGCAGCGCATTGGTGACATTGGCCTCGGCTAAGGCAATAGCGCCCTGCTTTTCCCGCTCGGCCAACTCCAGCCGCTCGTGCAACTGCTTTTCAAAATCGCCATCGCGCACCTGCTTGAGGATGTCGGCGTAACCCGCCTCGTCAATCTTGAAGGCTTTGTGGCAGTGGGGGCAGATGATTTCATGCATGAGAATGGAGCCCTTTCTTGATGGCTGAGCGGATAGCAGCATTAGCATAGCGGGCGTAATGAAGTAACTTAGTGAATCGCTTGTCACAATGCAATCTTCGACCAAATCAAGTCGCTATATCAAGTCGGCATAATCACCCGAAAAGAAACTCAACTTGAATACCTCAACTCCCTACCAATCCCAGTACATCGCTTGGCTTCTGTCCCGCCGAATGGGGGCGGACGCTGCCGACTTGCTCGCCAGTACGTTGGTCGACGCGCAGGTGGACCTGAATCCCCATCAGGTAGAAGCCGCTCTTTTTGCATTCCACAGCCCGCTATCCAAAGGCGTTATCCTGGCCGACGAAGTGGGCTTGGGCAAAACCATTGAAGCCGGTTTGGTCATCGCCCAGCGCTGGGCGGAGCGCAAACGGAACATCTTGGTCATTTGCCCGGCCAACTTGCGCAAGCAATGGCACCAAGAGCTGCAAGACAAGTTCAGCTTGCAGGCCCAAATTCTGGAGGCCAAAAGCTACCGTGAATTGGTGAAGGCGGGCACGAAACATCCCTTTGACCAAGCTCGGGTGCTCATTTGTTCATACCAGTTCGCCAAGTCCAAGGCTGACGACCTGCGCCGTGTGGCTTGGGACTTGGTGGTGATGGACGAAGCCCACCGCCTGCGCAATGTTTACAAGCAGAGCAACGTCATTGGCAAAGCTTTGAAAGAAGCCCTGGCAAATGCCCCCAAAGTGCTACTCACCGCCACGCCGCTTCAGAACTCCCTGCTGGAGCTTTACGGCTTGGTCAGTCTGGTCGACGAGCGTGTGTTTGGCGATCTGCCTAGCTTCCGTGACCAGTTTGGCGCGTTGAACAATGCTGCAACCGTGACCAAGCTGCGCGAACGCCTCCAGCCGGTATGCATGCGCACCTTGCGCCGCCAGGTGCAGCCCTACATCTCGTACACCAAGCGCATTCCCATGGTGGAGCAGTTCACCCCGTCTCAAGATGAGCAAGTGTTGCGCGACATGGTGTCTGACTACTTGCGTCGCCCTGCGCTCAATGCCCTGCCTGCCGGGCAGCGCCAGCTCATCTCGCTGGTGCTGTGGAAGCTGCTGGCATCCAGCAGCCATGCCATTGGCGGCGCGTTGGGAACCATGGCCCAGCGCCTGCAGGACAAGCTGGGCGCAGCGTTAGCGGACAAAACGAATGCGCAGCTAAGTGAGGAGTTGGACAAAGACTACGAGTCCCTCGACGAAACCGAAGAAGAGTGGGGAGAGGATGGCGACGATTCAGGCCCACCACTAGCCAGCGTGGCCGAAGAAATAGCCGAGCTGCGCGAGTTTCAGCGCTTGGCCACCACCATTCGCGACAACGCCAAGGGGCAAGCCCTGCTGGTAGCGCTAGGCAAAGCCTTTGCCGAACTGGAAGAGCTGGGAGCCAACAAAAAAGCCCTAATCTTTACCGAGTCCCGCCGCACACAAGACTATTTGCTGCAGCTCATCGAGTTGAGTCCTTACGCCGGGCAGGCCGTTCTATTCAACGGCACCAACACCAGCGACCAAGCCACCGCCATCTACCAAGCCTGGTTGCAACGCCATGCAGGCACCGACCGAATCACCGGCTCGCGCACAGCAGACACCCGTGCTGCGCTGGTGGAGCACTTCAGAGACTCCGCGCAAATCATGATCGCCACCGAGGCCGGGGCCGAAGGCATCAACCTGCAGTTTTGCTCGTTGGTCATCAACTACGACTTGCCCTGGAACCCGCAGCGCATTGAACAGCGCATTGGCCGCTGCCACCGCTACGGGCAAAAGCACGACGTGGTGGTGGTTAACTTCATCGATCACAGCAACCCGGCAGACAAGCGTGTGTATGAGCTGCTGGCGCAAAAATTTCAGCTTTTTGAAGGCGTGTTTGGCGCCAGCGACGAAGTGCTGGGCACCATCGGCAGCGGCGTGGACTTTGAGCGTCGTATTGCCGAGATTTACCAAACCTGCCGCAACCCGCAAGAGATAGAAACATCCTTCCAGCAATTGCAGTTGGACCTATCCGGCGAAATCAACGCCGCCATGCTCAAAACCCGCCAGCTGTTGCTGGAGAACTTTGATGAGGCGGTGCAAGACAAACTCAAGGTACGGCAAACCGAGAGCAAAAGCGCCCGTAACCGCTACGAGCGCTTGCTGATGGACTTGACCCATGCCGAACTGCGAGATCACGCCGAGTTTGACCACGAAGGCTTTACCCTGAACCAAACCCCTCCGGGTTTGACGCCAAGCGATGTACCCTCAGGCCGCTACGAGCTGCCCCGCCGCAGTGGTGATGCGCACCTGTATCGCACCGGACACCCGTTGGCCCAGGCGCTGATTGCGCAAGCCAAAGGCCGAATCCTGCCCCCCGCCCGAATACGCTTTGACTACGATGCCTATGGCTCCAACGTCTCCACACTCAAAGCCCTGCGCGGCCAAAGCGGCTGGCTGTCATTCAGCGTACTGTCGATCGATGCACTTGGCTTGGTAGAAGACTACTTGCTGGTAGTGGCAATAACTAATGCGGGCGAAGCCATGCACGAAGAAGACGCCGAAAAGTTGCTGCGCCTGCCAGCAGAGCTGCTGCAAGACGACTTGCTGATGCAACCACCCGCCACACTGGATGAAGAAGTGCTGCGCTTGGAGCGCCAGCACATTCAAGCCGTCAACACCCGCAACCTAGGCTACTTTGATGCCGAGGTGCAAAAGCTCGATGCTTGGGCGGATGATCTGAAAGTGGGCTTGGAAAACGAAGTCAAAGAGCTGGACCGTGAAATTAAAGACGTGCGCCGCACCGCCACCGTGGCCGCCACGCTGGAAGAAAAGCTGAGCTGGCAGAAACGACAGCGTGAGTTGGAAGACAAGCGTAGCCAACTGAGACGGCGGATTTTTGACCGACAGGATGAGATTGACGGGCAGCGCAGCCGATTGATTGACGACTTGGAAGGCCGTCTGGCATCTACATCAACACTAAAAGACATATTCAAAATCCAATGGGAGTTGGCTTAATGGCGACGGATGCAAGACCACTAGAAATTCAACAAATACAAGCGTTTCTCAAAATGGAGTTCAATGGGGCGATTGTTGGTACTGGCAAGAACGCTGTTGATATTGAAAGAAACTTTCTCTCAAAGGCGCTGGCCGCCTATTTCCTCATAGCCCATGCAGGCGCGACCAAAGCGGACGCAGTTGCTGCCAGCATTGATGGTGGAAACGACCACGGAATTGACTCGGTCTATATCAGCCCGACAGGAGTCTTTTGGCTCGTACAGTCTAAGTACATCCACGAAGGTAGAGGCGAACCGTTGTTGGGCGATGCGTCCAAGTTCAAAGATGGCGTGAAAGACTTCGCTGGCGCCAAGTTCGAACGATTCAATGCAGCCTTGCAGGTCAAACTTCCTGCTATTCGCACCGCGATGAATAATGCGCACTCCATCCACTTTGCATTGGTATACACCGGCACTTCGTTGCATGACGATCGCATCCAGTTGTTCCGCGATCTGGAGGACGCAATCAATTTGGTGCAACCGGGACGTGCGCGGTTCGTCAGGTTTGGCCTGCGTGATTTTCACGAAGCGGTCATCGCCAAAAGAGCAGAAAAATCCATCACCGCGGAAGTTGAACTGCGCAACTATGGCCTTATCGATAAGCCCGCGCGTGCTTTCTACGGAGTCATGCGCATCCGCGATCTGGCCTCGCTTTATGTCGAGCATGACCATGCTTTGGTCCGTGAGAATATCCGGCGCTATCGAGGGTCGTCCAGTGTCAATGCCGAGATTACGAAAACGCTACTCACTTCACCAGAGCACTTTGTCTATTTCAACAATGGCGTTACGTTGTTGTGCGAAAAGATAACGGCCATTGGAGCCATGGATACGGAAAGAAAAGTTGGGAAATTTCGACTGGAAGGCGTTTCCATCATCAACGGAGCGCAAACAGTGGGTACCGTCGCGCAGCAACCCCTAGCCCACTATGACGCCAATCCTGCCGATGTACTTGTGACTTGTATCCAGTCTGCGGGTGACCCCGCTGACTTCGGTGATCGCGTTACGGAGTACCGCAATAACCAGAACGCCGTTCGAACAGAAGACTTCATTGCCTTGGACGACAACCAAGAAAACTGGCGCAAAACTTTGCAAGTCTCGGGAATAAGGTACATCTACAAACCCAGCGCCCAAGACCCCCACGCAGCTGAAAGAGTGTTCACGGCACAAGAGGCTGCCAACTACTTGGCTTGCGCCAGCAAAGATGGACTAACTTGGGCAGAAGGCCTCCAGTTGGTGATAGCAGACTCGGGGGCACTTTGGGACCAAAAAAGGAACTTCGTCGGGGCGAGTGTCAATAAGGTAGAGGATTCTGTTTACGGTTGCTTGTTTCCAAACAGCTTGACGGCTCGTCGCTTGTGGAGAACTACCCAAATTGGGCGCATGATCAGAGACATAGTCGACGCAGATATCCCATCGTTGTCGCCTGCCGAGGCGGCGTTACAGAACGCGGCCCTGTATTTAATCTTGAACCTTGTTTTTTCGCGCCAACGGCACCTGTGCGACGGCATTACCTTGAATTTGACGGCAGCTGAGCGGGAAGCGATTTCCAAAGAAACGGAGCAAGTTCGCATCAAGCTGTCTGAAGTTTATGGCAATGAAAACTGGGCCGATGCCGAACCGGCGACAGTACTCGCGGATTTGACCAATATGAAGCGCCTCAAAGGTCTCGTAATGATGAAACTTGCAGCATAGACAATAAGACCATGGCACATCAAAAACTAGAACTCACTTGGATCGGCAAGGACCAGCGCCCCCGGCTGGAGCCGCGCATCTTGCTGGAAGACCCGGCGCGCAGTTACCACGCCAAGCAGCGGGTGTCGGATCAGGATATTTTCGATAACCGCCTCATCAAGGGCGACAACCTGCTGGCGCTCAAAGCGCTGGAGGCCGAGTTTGCGGGCAAGGTGAAATGCGTGTTTATTGACCCGCCGTACAACACCGGCAGCGCTTTCACGCACTACGACGACGGCCTGGAGCACTCCATTTGGCTGGGGCTGATGCGCGACCGGCTGGAGATCATCCGCCGATTGATGGCTGACGATGGTTCGCTGTGGATCACGATTGATGACAACGAGGCGCATTACCTCAAGGTGTTGTGTGATGAGGTGTTGGGGCGCAGTAACTTCATAGCATCCATTGCTTGGCAGAAGGTATACACGAGCAAGAACTCCGCAAAGTATTTCTCTGCTATGCATGATCACATCCTGGTGTATGCAAAAGACAAGGAACGTTGGGTCTTGAATCAGTTGCCTCGGAGTGAAAAGCAAGATAAGGCATACAGTAATCCTGACAATGACCCGCGCGGGCCATGGAAGTCGACACCGCTGCATGCGAGAAACTTCTACAGCCTGGGATCGTATGAAGTCACCTCGCCCCAGGGAAAGAAGTTTGTGCCTCCTCCGGGTAGGTATTGGGCAATCTCACGGGATTCGTTTGACAAGCTATCTAGTGAAAATCGCCTCTGGTGGGGGCGAGATGGTCAGGGTACTCCTAACAAAAAAAGCTTTCTAACGGAAGTCAAGCAGGGGGTGTCGCCCTCGACCATGTGGTTCTACGACGAAGCTGGACACAACGCTGAAGCCAAGAACGAGATAAATGCTCTTGCGCTTAACGAGGATGTTTTCATCACCCCGAAGCCAGAAAAGCTGGTCAAACAAGCACTTACCATTTCAACCAACCCAGGCGACCTAGTCCTAGACTCCTTTGCTGGCTCCGGCACCACCGGCGCAGTGGCCCACAAAATGGGTCGCCGCTGGATCATGGTGGAACTAGGCGAGCATTGCCACACGCACATCGTGCCGCGCCTGCAAAAGGTGGTTGACGGGCAAGACCCAGGCGGCGTGACGTCGACCACTGGCTGGCAGGGCGGTGGTGGCTTTCGCTACTACGAGTTGGCCCCCACGCTGCTGGCTACCGACCGATGGGGCAATCTGGTCATCAACCCCGAGTACGACGCGGGCATGTTGTCCGCTGCCATGTGCAAGCTGGAGGGCTTTGACTACGCGCCGTCCGAGACGCTGTGGTGGCAGCACGGCCATAGCAGCGAGCGCGACTTCATCTATGTGACCACCCAAACCCTGAGTGCCGAGCAGCTGGATGCTTTAGCCGACGAGGTGGGGTTTGAGCGCAGCCTGCTGGTGTGCTGCGGAGCCTACCGGGGCGTGACGGCGGCGCAGGCCGCGCAGCGCTGGCCGCAGCTCACGATCAAGAAAATCCCCAAGATGGTGAAAGACCGTTGCGAGTGGGGCCACGACGACTACAGCCTGAACGTGTCCAACCTGCCTATGGCACAAAAGAAGCCCACAGAGCCTGCGCAGGATGACTTGTTTACTGGGGGAGATGCATGAGTCAACGCGAAGTTAACGCGATAACAGGCCGCCTGAGCCTGCGGGCTCCACAAGCCGAGTCGCTCAAGCGGCTTGCCGCTGCTCTGGAGGCCAGCCCGCTCATGCTCAAGCATGACCGCGACGACGCGGAGTTGGCCGATGTGCTGAAGGTGCTGCAAGGCGAGTTCGCCACATTGCAAGATTTTGAACGCGCCTTCCCCTCGTTGTGCTTCGCCTTGGCCACCGGCGTGGGCAAGACACGCCTGATGGGCGCATTCATCAGCTACCTGTATGCGGCGCATGGCATCAAGCACTTCTTTGTGCTGGCGCCCAATCTGACGATTTACGACAAGCTGATTGGTGACTTTACGCCCAACACGCCCAAGTATGTGTTCAAGGGCGTGGCGGAGTTTGCGGCGTATCCACCCGAGATCATTACCGGCGACAACTACGAAGAGCGTGCCCAAGCCCTCGGCGATTTGCTTTCGCCTGTGACCATCAACATTTTCAACATTGCCAAGATCACGTCCGAAGTGCGGGGCGGCAAGGCACCGCGCATCAAGCGCTTGAGCGAGTACATCGGTGAGAGCTATTTCGACTACCTGGCCGGTTTGCCCGACTTGGTACTGTTGATGGACGAGTCGCATCGATACCGCGCTACTGCGGGCTTGCGGGCCATTAACGACCTGAAGCCGCTTCTGGGTCTGGAGTTAACTGCAACCCCGTTTGTGGAAACCACCAAAGGGCCAGTACCTTTCAAAAACGTGGTGATGGATTACCCACTGGCCCGTGCCATGGAAGACGGTTTTGTGAAAGAGCCCGCTGTGGTGACCCAGCGCAACTTTGATGCGAAGAACATGCCGCCCGAAGAGGTGGAACGTGTCAAGCTGCAAGACGGTGTGCGCATGCACGAAGCGACCAAGGTGGAGCTGAAGACCTATGCCCGCAGCAATGGCGTGAAAGAGGTCAAGCCCTTCATGCTGGTGATTGCGCGGGACACCACCCATGCGGCTGCATTGTTGGCGCAGCTGCAATCGGAATCCTTCTTTGCTGGGCGTTACCGCAACAAGGTGATCCAGGTGGACAGCAGCAAAACGGGCGCAGAAGAAGAAGAAATGGTGCGCAAGCTGCTGGCGGTTGAGAGTGTGAATGAGCCCACCGAAATCGTCATCCACGTGAACATGCTCAAAGAGGGCTGGGACGTGACCAACCTCTACACCATCGTGCCATTGCGCGCCGCCAATGCGCGCACGCTGGTGGAGCAGTCCATAGGCCGTGGCCTGCGTTTGCCCTATGGCAGGCGCACGGGGGTGGATGCGGTGGACCGCCTGAGCATCATTGCGCACGATCGGTTTCAGGAAATCATTGACGATGCCAACAAGGCCGATTCGCCCATCAAGCTCAAGACCTTGATTTTGGATGTTCCGGATGCGGGCGACGATCGGCCGCAGAGCGTAACTGTGGCACCTAACTTGTCTGTGGCGTTGGGTTTGGCGGTTAGCACCACCCCGCAGCCGGACCATGGTGCACCTGTGACTGCGCCGGTGTTCACCACGGAACGTGAACGCCAAGCGGCAGCTGTGGTGATGGAAGTGCTGGCCAGCTACGAGGTCAAGACCCAAGACGCGCCCACGCGCCAAGCATTTCTGGTGCCCGAGTTGCAAGCCCGCATTGCCGAAGCAGTGCGCGAGAAGCTGCCACCCGCGCAGGCAGATTTGCCCTTGGGGGAAGACGCCGCGCCCGAGTTGGACCTGGCGTCGGTCGTTCGTAGGGCGGTAGACGTGGTGGTGAAGCAGACCATTGACATTCCGCGCATAGCCGTGGTGCCCAAAGGCGTGGTGACCAGTGGTTTCAAACCCTTCACGCTGGATCTGAGCGGACTGCACTTGCAGCCCAAAGATCGGTCTTTGGTGGGGCAGAACTTGCGTGACCACAAGCAGTTCACCTTCACGGCGCAGCCTGGCGTTGTGGAGCGTCGGCTGGAGGATTACATTGTTCACACGCTGATTGACCGTGACGATATTGACTACGTCACTCAGAGCAGTCTGCTGTATGACCTGGCCGGGCAAATGGTGAATCACTTGCGTAGCTACCTGAGCGATGAAAACGAAGTGCGCAATGTGCTGGACTTGGATCGCCAGCTCATCGCCGACAACATCTACGCGCAGATGCAGGCGCACTTTTATGAATCCGCAACCGAATACGCAGTGGAGGTGCGGCGCGGGTTTACGGCGCTGAAAGAGCCAACCTACAGCGTGGGCGCGGGGCAGGCGGTGCGGGACTTCCGGGACACACCCGAAGACTTAAGCCGCATCAAACAGATGGTGTTTGGTGGCTTTAACCACTGCCTGTACCCACTGCAGAAGTTTGACTCCGATACCGAGCGCAAGTTTGCAGTGCTGCTGGAGCGCGATTCTGACAAGTGGCTCAAGCCCGCCAAGGGACAGTTCCAGATGTTCTACAAGCTGGGTGTGGAGCAGCCGGAATATGTTCCAGACTTCGTAGCGGAGACCGCGCAGTACTTGTTGATGGTGGAGACCAAAGCGCGCAACGAGCTGGGGAGCGATGAAGTCAAGGCCAAGGCGCAGGCCGGAGCGCTGTGGTGCAAACACGCTTCCGAGCATGCCAAGACAACGGGCGCGAAGCCCTGGAAATACCTCTTGGTGCCTCACGACACGGTGACCGCTGACAAACGATTGACGGACTTCCTGTCGTTTGCTGAGAGCCCGCGCTAACTTGCTAGCTGTTGGTTTAGTCGGTTGGGGAACTTCCCGTTCCCACCGACACCCATCACCAACCTCTGCGTCGCCCGAGTCGCCACCACATAAAACATCCGCGCCGATTCGTTCTCTTCTTCCCCCGCCGCAGTCATGTGCCATAAGCCGGGCAACACCACCAGGGGAAATTCCAAGCCTTTGCTGACCTTCATGGTCATCAACTTGATCTTGTTGCTTGCGGGGTCAAAGTCGCCAGAGCCTAACCGGCAGCTTGCTTTGCACCAGGGTGACGGCGCATAGGTTGAAACCCATGGAGGACCTCTTTCCCCGCTTGGAACTCGTGCTTGTTCTCCCTTTTTAGGGGCATAAGTTGACAAAGTGGCTCCAGCAAAATGTCGTGTCAGTGTCGCGACAAACTGGGTAAGCTGCAGTACAAGCTATTCAGGGAGAAACGAGCGGTAAATTAAACATACCGACGGTACTGGGTTACGGGGTCAAGACCACCTAGCTTGCCCCTGCACCAGCAGATCAAACACAATCCGCGCAAAGTTGGCCGCTTTGCTTGGCTCGGCCAGTAGCTGCATCATCTGGTTCTGGTGGGCTTCGCTGCTGTCCATGATCGCGTCGTCAATGGCCTTCGAGAAGTCACCCAGCAGGGCCTGCTCGGCCGAGTTGTTCTCGATCTGCATCATCACTTTGATGTTCTCGCCCACCTTGTCGCGGATCGTGTAGGCGTAGTTCACCATGTCCTTGTCGGTGAGCTGGTCGGTCACAAACACCTCGTTCAGGCGGTTGATGATCTGCGACAAAAACTCTTCTTGTCTGTCCTTTGGCTTGGCCGTACCCAGGCCTTCGCCCGGCTCCAGCTTGTACTCACCGGTATTTTCTCGGAGCACCAAATCCTGCTGGCGTATCTTGGCCACGCGGTAGTGGCTCAGCACCACGTTGCCCAGGTCGATGTCGTCTTCATCGAGCAAGGTTTCGCGCAACATGGGCCGCAGGTTGCGGGCGTAAAGGCTGAGCTTTTCCAGATCGGTATCGTCGTAATCCACGATCTGCGACATGAACTCGTAAAAGCGCACAAAGGTGCCCAGGTCTTTCTTGAAGATTTCGAGCGCGTCTTTTTCTTTCTGGCATTCATTCAGGCTTTTCTCGGCGTTCGCAATCAGCACCGCATCGCCCGTTTTCTGCGTGCGCTCAAACATCTCCTTGGCAATCTTGAAAGCCTCCACCGCCGATTTGTAGCGCAGCTGCCAGCGTTGCACCGCTGGCTTGCAGATGTTGGCAATCGCCGCGTTGCTCTTGTTCTTCACATAAAACGCGGTGCAGAACTGCTCCACTTCTGCCCAAGTAAAAATGCCAGCGGCACGCAGCTTGTCTTGCAGCGTAAAGATCAGGTTCGGGTCGGATACATCCAACAGCTCAGCGGTCTGGAAGTAGGGCTGAAACGCCTCCAGAATCTCATCCGGCTCATTGAAGAAGTCCAGCACATAGGTGCCCGTCTCGGCCTTGTTGGGGTAGGTGCGGTTCAGGCGCGACAGCGTTTGCACACACTCCACCCCGGCCAGCTTCTTGTCCACATACATGGCGCAAAGCTTGGGCTGGTCAAACCCGGTCTGGAACTTGTTGGCGACGATCATCACCTGGTAGTCGTCCGAATCAAAAGCCTTGCGCATATCGCGGCCCTTGAGGTTCGGGTTCATATGGCTTTCAGTGAACTTCTCACCAATCAGGCCCGCCGTGATCTCTCCCGCCGTGTTTGGGTCTTTGTCGGTGAACAACACCTCACCCGAAAACGCCACCAAGGCGCGAATCTTCTGGTAACCCTTGTCCGCGATGTACTTGTCAAAACACTGCTTGTAGCGCACCGCCTCCTTGCGCGAGCTGGTGACCACCATGGCCTTGGCCTGCCCACCCAACAAGCCCATCACGTTGTCCTTGAAGTGCTCCACGATCACCATCACCTTCTGGGCGATGTTGTGGTCGTGCAGGCGCACCCATTGGTTCAGCTTCACCTTCGCCCGCTTGCTTTCCACTTCCGCGTCGGCATCTTGCACCTTCAGCGCCAGCTTGTACGCCACCTTGTAGTTGGTGTAGTTCTTCAGCACATCGAGGATGAAGCCCTCCTCAATCGCCTGGCGCATGCTGTACACATGAAACGCCTCTGGCTTGTTGGTGCTTGACGCCACCTCGTCCGGGCGCGGCACGCGGCCAAACAGCTCCAGCGTCTTGGGCTTGGGTGTGGCGGTAAAGGCAAAGTAGCTCAGGTTGCCCGATGCGCGGCGCGAAGCCACCGTGGCGGCGATGATGTCATCGCTGTCCAGCTCCTCAGTCTCTTCGCCCGCTTCCTTCATCAGCACCTCTTTGAGCTGCCGCGCCGCCCTGCCGCTTTGCGATGAATGCGCCTCGTCGGCAATGATGGCGTAGCAGCGGTCTTTGAGGCTCACGCTGTTTTCAATCGCCTTCAACACATGGGGAAAGGTCTGGATGGTGACGATGATGATGGGCTGGGCAGACTCTAGGGCGGCGGCCAACTTATCGGACTTGGAGCCATCACCCTCCTTGTTGTTTATGCGCCCCACCACGCCATCGGTATGTTCAAACTGGTAGATCGTGTCTTGCAACTGCGCGTCCAGCACGGTGCGGTCCGTCACCACAATCACCGAATCAAACTGCTTCTTGCCGTCAAACTTGTACAGCGACGAGAGCTGATGCGCCAGCCAGGCAATCGAGTTGGACTTGCCCGAACCCGCGCTGTGCTGAATCAGGTACTTAAACCCCGGCCCCTCAATTCGCACCGCCGCTAGCAGATTGCCCACCACGTCCCACTGGTGGTAGCGCGGGAAGATCAGGCTTTCCTTCTTGTACTTGCGGCCTTCCCAGTCTTCCTTGTCCTCAATCTGCAAGTGCACAAAGCGGGCCAGGATGTTGAGCAGGTTGTCCGGCAGCAGCACCTCGTTCCACAGGTAATCGGTGGCGTAGCGGTTGATGTCGTACGGCACAGCATTACCCGCGCCGCCGTCGTGCGTGCCTTTGTTAAATGGCAGAAAGTAGGTGCCCTCCCCCTCCAGCTTTGTGGCCATGTGCACCTCGTACTGGCTCACCGCAAAGTGCACCAGCGCACCGCGCTTGAAGGTCAGCAGCGGCTCCGCTTTTTTTGCCACCGGGTCTACTGGCAGGCGCGTAGTCTTGTACTGACGAATGGCGCGGTCCACCGCCTGTTTGAATTCACTCTTCAGCTCCAACGTGGCCACCGGCACACCATTCACAAACAGCACCAGGTCAATGCGCCATGCCTTGGCCTTTTTTGCGTCACTGTTTCCTGTCTCCAGCAGGTGAGCATCAGTCGCCCACGGGCTGTACACCAGCTCCGGCACCACACGCAGGCGGTTTTTGGCATAGCGGGCCAGCGTGTCTGGGTTCAGCTCGTGCTCGGGCTTGAACTGGCACAGCGACAAGCGCGCATTGCGGTCGCGCAGCTCGTGGCGCAGCACCCCCAGCGTGCCAAAGGTGCGGCTGTCCTTGTGCGTGGCATTCGGGTCGGCCTTGCCCAGTTGCGTGGAGATCAGTTGCAAAAACTTCTGCTCGGCATCTTTGGGGTGGTTGGCACAAAACTTTTGCCACTGCGCGTCTTGCGTCTCTTGCACAAAGCCCAACGCATCCTCGGGGTACAAGGCCAGTTCGCGGTTGTACTTGTCCGGCGAGCCGAGCAGCCAGCCATTGGCCAGCAGCTGGCGAATGATGTCGTCTTGAAAGATGCGTTCGGTGGCTTGGTCGCTCATGCTTATCCTTGTCTTTAGCCTTGCATCTTGGTTTTGTACCAACCGGCCATGCTTTCGTCCTCAAGTGCATAGTCACCATAGGCGGCCCGCCAGACCAATCCCTTTTCACGCAATGTGTCCAGCGCAGCCTGAACCGATGGAACCGATACTTTTTCTTGCTGCACCAAGTTGGCATAAGCGCGCATAGACGCCTCGGAGAAAGGAACGTAATTTTTGC
The DNA here is from genome assembly GCF_001270065.2 of Limnohabitans planktonicus II-D5. Classification (GTDB taxonomy): domain Bacteria; phylum Pseudomonadota; class Gammaproteobacteria; order Burkholderiales; family Burkholderiaceae_C; genus Limnohabitans_A; species Limnohabitans_A planktonicus. The sequence continues at coordinate 15,475 of NZ_LFYT02000037.1, read as the reverse complement.
CCTGATCGATGATCGTCTCCAGCACCGCCCGCTGAATGTCGGGCAAACCGGCAAACTCGCTCTCCATCGCTCCCCACATTCTTTCCTTGATTTCTTCCGCACCATTCTTCAGCGCTTCGCCAAGGTGGTCCGCGCCTGCATCCAAGGCAATCTCGCCGACGATGCTGCGCAGCATCTCAGGGCGATGTCCAACCAACTTGAAGGCCTCAAACATATCCTCGTGACGGAACTGGTTGTCATTGGCCAGCAAGGGGTTCACGAAGTCCGTATAAGCGTCGGTAAAGTCCTTGGTCAGCAAGGGAAAACGCGTCACCTGGGAGCCAAAAAAAGGCTGGGTACGCTTCAACACCAAGTGGGCCAGCTTGTCACGGTTGGAACCCGTTAAAACAATAAACAGGCCTTGCTGCCCACTGCCTTGGTTCAAGTGATCGCGTGCTGCCTTGAGGGCAAACATGGCATCCACGCCAGCCTGGGTAGAGAGCGCATGCTGTGCTTCGTCAATGACGATGGCGACTGGCGCCTTTCCAGCTTCAACCAACGCCTCCAGAGCATCCGCCAGCGTCAGTCCCGTTGGCAGTTCCAGGGAATCGAGGTTGAGGCTCAGAGCGCCAAACACGTTCACTTTTTCCAGCCCGGTCGACTTGGCCATCTTGGCGATGACACCCGCAAAAGTACCGCTTTTTGCTTTGACGGCGCTGGTGATGAGCAAAGCCGGGTCTTTGGATTTGTCCGCCCACAAGTCCACATAGATCGTGGTCCAGCCACGCTTTTGCATGGCGGGCAGCATGTCTTCACGCAGGAAAGTGCTTTTCCCCGTGCGTCTTGGCGCTGCCAGGAACAAGCCGGAGCGACTGTCCGCCAAGCCGTGGCCCCCAAGGCTTTCGCAATAACTCTCCGCCAGAGTTGGGCGGTGAAAGGTAAACGGCTTGATCGCACGCATCTTGGACCTCGACTTATGGCAACTTATGGAAAAAAGTATAACTTATGGTTTTCGACATAAGTTGGGATAAGTTGGCTCAAGATTCGACGCCGACACCCTCTTGAACAGCGACGGCTTGCCAATCGCGCACGTCGATCTTGCCGGTGACGGCGGCGGAGATCAGGGCGGTGCGGCGTTCTTGGATTAATGCAATATTGGTTTCACATCTTTTGATGGTCGAGTCGATTTTCGATAAACCTACCTTAATCGTCTCCACGATCTTCCGCTGTTCGTCATATGGAGGGCAAGGAACAATGAGCTCGCGGATAACATCTTGATTAATGTTCGGGTCTTTTCTTGTTCCTTCAGCACCCACCATCCAGTAAGGACGATAAAACTCGACATACAGATGAAGGAATTCCGGTCCAATTTTGGGATTCGGCAGAATTGCACACACAGCCTGATTGATAGCTGATTCAAACTTCAGCAACGCATGCTTCCCTATGCTTCCCGCACCACCGTACATTGCTACAAGAACAGAATTTACTGGCAGCAATGCACAAGCCGAATCGACGACGGCTTTCTTAGTAATGTTGATCGGTGTTTCATAAAGCTCGTCATTATTCAGGTCCGTGGTTCTAATCCATGGAATAGTTCCATCTAGGTAGTAGTCATCGTGTTTGGCTGTATTTGGAGTTCCGCCGCTTTCCGTGCAGAAAAACCATTTGACTTTTGGTAGAGACCAATGCGCAGGCACTTCGCCTAACCACTCCACGCCGGAGTCTTTCATCGGGGCGTTGGGGTTGAGGCCTTGGGTGACGGCATGGCTGATGACGGCTTGGCGCTTTTCCTTGAGCAACTCAATCAGCCGCTGCTGCTTCTCGATCAAGGCATCAATTTTCATTGTTTCGTGGTCGAGAAAGGCAGCAATTGATTGTTGCTCGGCATAGGCGGGAGTTGGTGCAACAAACTCGCTAAATGCTTCGGTTGGCAATCGCCACCGACCAATCTGTGCTGCGCCTTGCCCCAACGGGTAGAAAATTTTCGCGATATAACAAAGTTGTAGCAAGTACAAAAAATATCTTGGATGCTGATTTTCATCAGCAAGCGAAAAAACCCGATAGTCAGGGCTAGTCACACCGTCAAATTTTGAAATATCAACGTAGCCCGTCAATAGATCCATGTGGTTCATTGCGAAATCGTTCTTGCGCACAAGCTGATACTTTGAGTAATCCATCGAAAGCTGCCCGTCACCGCTTTCAGTATCTTTGATCTTTACGCCACGCTGGGTGATGGACAGAACGTCATACCCAAGCGCGCCTGCAATTTTCTTTTGGATTTTGAAGATATTCTTAAAGCGATTAAGCCCCCAGTGCGTGGGAATACTATTCAGCCAGTTGACTGCCGAATCCTTGTACGCTGGATAAGCCTTGTACCGACTCATTCCGCCTCCCCCTTGCCCACGTTAGCCAAATAGAACTCATGCAGTTTGGCCTGTAGCAGTTTCTTGTCCGGCAACTGGGTTTGGTATTGGGCGACCAGGGCTGGGGACAGGCTGCGGCTGAGGGCGTACTCCACCACTTCGTCGTCTTTGCTGGCGCACAGCAGCAGGCCGATGGTGGGGTTTTCGTGGGGCTTTTTGTGGTCGCGGTCCAGCGCTTCGAGGTAGAAGTTGAGCTGGCCTAGGTGTTCGGGCGAAAAGCGGGTGGTTTTGAGTTCGATGGCCACCAGACAGTTGAGGCCACGGTGGAAGAACAGCAGGTCAAGGGCAAAGTCCTGACCTCCCACTTGCAAGGGAAATTCTGAACCTACGAAGCAGAAGTCACGCCCCAGTTCGGTTAGGAAGCGGCCCAGATGTTGCAGCAATGCGCGCTGCAGATCCGCCTCGGCGGGCTCTTGCGGCAGACCCAAAAACTCAAGGTAGTAGCTGTCTTTGAAAGCGTTGTTGGCTTGCGGCCGTGTCTCTTTCAGGGCCTGGGCCATTTTGACTGGCGCAGTGATGGTCCGAGCGAAGAGTTGGTTGTCCATTTGCCTTGCGACTTCCCGCACCGACCAGCGTTGCTCAGCGGCTGTGCGGAGATAGAACGCCCGTTCTTCGGGGTACTGGGAGCGGGTCAGTATGTGGAGATGGGCCGACCAAGCCAATTCTCTCAACAGTGTTGAGAGAATTGGCGTGTCGCGGTAAGTCTCGTAAAACTGCCGCATCCGCCAGATGTTTTTGGCCGAAAAGCCACGCAAACCGGGCTGGCGTCGCTGAATGAAGTCGGCCAGCGCTTCGACTGTGCCTTTGCCCCAGGCCTCGGTGCCGAGTTTCTGGCTCACGTATTCGCCGACGGCCCAGTACAAATCAATCAGCTCGGTATTGACGGCGCGGCTGGCACGCTGCTTTGCCGCCTCAATGAGCTGAACGACAGCCATGAAGTCATGGTCGGGGGTAATGAGATCGCTCATGAATGCACCTCGCGCAACAGCGCCATGATCTCGGCGCTCACGGCATCCAGATCGGCATCAATTTCTTCCAGCGGCCGTGGCGGCTGGTACTGGTAAAAGTGGCGGTTGAAGGGAATTTCATAGCCAACGATGCCGATCTCGCCATCTTTGGCATCGCACTTGCTGGCGTCTATCCAGGCATCGGGCACATGCGGCTGCACTTCGGCCATGAAGTAGGCTTCGACGCTTTCGCTCACGGTGCGGCTGGGGTCTAGGGCCACGTTTTCAAAATCGCGCAGCTCGCCATCGGCTTGGTATTCGATGACTTCTTTGTTCACTTCGAACAGGCCGTACAGGGGGTTCGCTTTGCCTTTGTGCGTTTTCTTGATCACCTTTTCGGCGGCGGGGTTCTTCCAGCTCACGGCATCGGCGATCTGCTTTTTCTCTTTGGCGTCGAGCGTGATACATGCCAGCTTGCTCGCGACCTTGATGGCTTCGTCATAGCCATTGAAGTCGTCGTGCTGGGCACTGCCGATTTCGCGTTGCAGGGCGCGGGCTTTTAGCAGCACGGCCTTTTGTGCCAGCCAGGTGCTGGCGTCGAGCAGGTCTTTGATCTGCTTTTCCTTGAGGTCGGCAAAGTGGCTTTTGAGGTAAGCGCGGATTTCGACGGCGTAGTCGTCAAGCTGGCCGTAGAGCTCGCAATCTGCCGCATCTTGCCAGTGGTCCTGACCATACTCGGTGTAGATCCACTGCATGGCGCTGCCGATCGCGCCGGACTCAAAGCGCAGGTTGGCAATGCGCTCATGGCTGAACTGCCACGACAAACGCAGTGGCCGCTCGATGGTGATGCGGCGGTAACCGAACTCATGGCTGGCGAAAATTTTGCTGGCGAAGGTTTTGACGGCTTCGGGCTTGGGGGTGAGCTTGGAGTTAGTGGCTTGGCGGCCACGGTTGCTTTTGACTTCAGCCGGTTTGTCGAGCGCCTGCGCTTGTACCACCTCAAATTGGCCAAAGCAGCGGGTGATGGTGGCGATGTCGGTCTCGTCCATCACATGGCGCTTGCTGCCCAGCGATTTGCGCATCTTGCCGCAGAGGTTGACGCCGTTGATGAGCTGCACCTTGCCTTTGCGCTCGGCGGGCTTTTTGTTCGAGAGCACCCACACATAGGTGGCAATGCCCGTGTTGTAGAACATGTCGGTAGGCAGGGCGACGATGGCTTCGAGCAGATCGCTTTCCAGAATATGGCGGCGGATTTCGGATTCGCCCGAGCCTGCGCCGCCGGTGAACAGCGGCGAGCCATTGAGGATGATGCCTATACGTGAGCCGCCCTGTGAACCACCGTCCTTCACATCGCGCATCTTGCTGATGAGGTGCAGCAGAAACAACAATGAGCCGTCGGACACTCGCGGCAGGCCGGGGCCAAAGCGGCCATCAAAGCCTTTGAGGGTGTGTTCGTCGGCAATGTCGCCTTCGATCTTTTTCCAGTCCACGCCAAACGGCGGGTTGGAGAGCATGTAGTCGAACTTGCTGGCGTAGAGGTGGTCGTTGGAGAGCGTGTTGCCGAGCTTGATATTGCTGACATCCTGCCCTTTGATGAGCATGTCGGCCTTGCAGATGGCGTAGCTTTCGGGGTTCAGCTCCTGACCAAAGGCGCGCATGACGGCTTGGGGGTTCAGCTCGTGCACATATTCCATGCCCGCCGACAGAAAGCCACCCGTCCCCGCTGTTGGGTCATAAATGGTGCGGATGATGCCGGGCTTGGTGAGGGCTTCGTCGTCTTCCATGAACACCAGCGAGGTGGTGAGGCGCACGATGTCACGCGGGGTGAAGTGTTCGCCCGCCGTCTCGTTGGAGCTTTCGGCAAACTTGCGGATCAGCTCTTCAAACACCAGGCCCATCTCGTAGTTGGAAACGGCCTTGGGGTGCAAGTTCATGGTGCGGACTTTTTGCACCATCTTGTAAAGCAGGTTGGCGTCATTCAGCAGGCCAATGAACTCGGCGAACTTGAAGTGGTCAAAAATCTCGCGGGCGTCTTTGGAAAAGCACTGGATGTAGCGCTCCAGATTGGCCTTGATGCCCGACTCGCCCAGGGTGCTCAGGTCCATGGGCGAGGTGTTGAAAAAGCTTAAGCCCCCGGTAGCGCGCAGCAGCAGCTTTTCCTTGGCCTCTTCGGCAATGGCCATCTTCTCGACCTTGGCGGCTTCGGCCAGAACAGCAGATTTGCTGCTTTCCAACACACATTCCAGACGGCGCAGCAGGGCAAAAGGCAGGATGACGCGGCCGTATTGGCTCTGTTTGAAGTCGCCGCGCAGCAAGTCGGCCAGCGTCCACAGGTCGGCGGCAAGGTTGTTGGTTTCTTGGGTCATTTTTTACGAACGAGGGGCTGGGGTTTCAACCTGATAGCCCACAAGTATTACACGGGGTAGATGGGGCATTGAGCAGCCAAGCGCTCCATTCCTCAGATGCCCGACAGCACCGCATCCATCGCCGCCGCCAGTGCGCTGGCATGCGCGGCCACGTTGTCCACCGGGCTCCGAAGCAGTTTGGCGGGCAGTGGCGCGGTGTAGAGCGCCAGCGCGTTAAGGCGCTGCCCGTTCACATGGATGGTTGGGCACAGCACGTTGGGCACTTTGCCCATGGTGTCGGGCTGAGCGAGGGGCATCGTCAAGCGAGTGGCCAAGCCATCGAGCAAGTCGCTCTGAATTACCACCACATACGGAATACCCTCCGCCCCGCTGCGGCTTGGGTTGGGAAACACGTCGTACTGCGCCATGGGCCGCTCACCAGGGGCGAAGGTCAGCGCCCGGAATGCCGTGGGCTTCGACCCGGGCGTTCTGCGCAGCGATCCAGTCGCCAAATTCGGCTTCAAACGCCTGTTTGCGCGAAGCCCGGCTGGCCTTGTCGTGCCCTGCCAGCAGCGCCTGGTACTGCTCGGCGGACAGAATGACCGAGTCGAGCTGACCGGCTTTCTCCACAAACACGGGCTCGCGCTTGGCCTGAGCGCAGAGGCTGCCAAAACGGTTCTTGGCTTCGGTGGCGGTGACACGCATGCAGGACTCCTGAATCGATTGGCCATTTTAGCCATTCGTCAGCATGCCCGCCACAAAAAAGCCCCGGACAGTTTCCAGTCCGGGGCTTTTGCTTCGTGCAGCGCTGAAGCCGATTATTTCTTGCGCGGCGGCAAGTCCGTGCAGCTACCATGCGCCACCTCCGCCGCCATGCCGATGCTTTCGCTCAACGTGGGATGTGGGTTGTTAGCTAGAGGCGCATTGACGGGCAGGTAGGAATGGATGGATGGATGAAATTAAATTTACTCAATACAATGAGATAAATTACTCAACGAACTGAGCAAAGAAAAAATGACCATCGAACGCGAATCTTTGGCCCCATTGGTGGCGAGGCTCAAAGAGCCCCGCCGTTTTCTCCAAGTTGTGGCTGGCCCACGCCAAGTGGGCAAAACAACACTGGTACGCCAAGCGCTGGAGCGCTTGCAGCGTGATGCCAAAACCGAAAGCAACACCCCATTGGCGCAACACAGCGCCAGTGCCGATGGCCCCGGTTTGCAAGGAAAAGTTTGGTTAAACACCCAATGGCAAGTGGCCCGTGCACTGGCCGCGCAAGCAGGCCGTTGTGTTTTGGTTCTGGACGAAATTCAAAAAGTGTCCAACTGGACGGAAGAAGTCAAACGCCTGTGGGACGAAGACACCGCCGCTGGCCGCGATGTGCGCGTGGTCATCCTGGGGTCGGCCCCGTTGTTGATCGCTCGGGGCTTGAGCGAAAGTATGGCTGGGCGGTTTGAGATCACCCGATTGGGCCACTGGCGCTACGCCGAAATGCGCGACGCCTTTGGCTTTAGCTTGGAGCAGTTCATCTTTTATGGTGGCTACCCCGGCGCAGCCCCCTTGGTGCACGATGAAACCCGCTGGGCCGCCTACGTGAGCGACGCGCTGATCGAAACCACCATCAGCAAAGACGTGATGCTGATGGCCCCCGTACAAAAGCCTGCCCTGTTGCGCCGCGTGTTTGACCTTGCCTGCGTGTACAGCGGTCAGATCCTGAGCTACCAAAAAATGTTGGGCCAGCTCGACGATGCGGGCAACACCACCACCCTCGCCCATTACCTCGACTTGCTCGAAGGCGCGGGTATGGCCTGCGGCCTGCCCAAATACATGGGCCAAGTGGTGCGCCAACGCGCATCCAGTCCCAAGCTGCAAGTGTTCAACAACGCCCTGATGGGCTGCCACTGGGTCGCGCAAGGTGTGGGACTGCAAGCAGCGCAAACACGCCCTGAGGTGTGGGGTCGGCTAGCAGAAAGCGCCGTAGGCACTGAATTGTTGGCCCGTCACCTCACCCACAGCAGCCGCCATCCCGTCATTCACTACTGGAACAACGGCCAAAAAGAAGTGGACTACGTGCTGCGCGACGGCCAAACGCTGCACGCACTGGAAGTGAAAAGTGGCCACAACGTGGGCAATGTGTCGGGCCTGAGCGCATTTGTGCAGCAGTTTCCACAGGCACAGCCGCTGATCATTGGCACGGGGGGCATGCCACTGGATTTGTGGCTGCAGAGCTGAGGGCATTGACTTGGTTGCTCTGAGTTTTGAGCGATACGACTCAAAATTTGAGACGTATTTTTCGAAATGCACATCATGGGTGCGGCGAGTACGCCGCTTAATCACCGCATGAAATGCGGCCATGACCAGACGCTCACAGAAAAAAAAAGAAGCCCGGACAGCTACCCGTCCGGGCTTCTTTATTTACAGCGCGAAGCGTTTACTTCTTCGCTGGCGGCAAGTCCGTGCAACTCCCATGCGCCACTTCCGCCGCCATGCCGATGCTTTCGCCCAGCGTGGGGTGGGGGTGGATGGTTTTGCCGATGTCCACAGCGTCTGCGCCCATCTCGATGGCCTGAGCAATCTCGCCAATCATGTCGCCCGCATGCGTGCCCACCATGCCGCCGCCCAAGATCTTGCCGTGGCCATGCGCTTCGGGGCTATCGTCAAACAGCAGTTTGGTCACACCCTCGTCGCGGCCGTTGGCAATGGCTCGGCCCGAGGCTGTCCAAGGGAACAAGCCCTTTTTCACCTTGATGCCTTGTGCTTTGGCTTGGTCTTCGGTCAAACCCACCCAGGCCACTTCGGGGTCAGTGTAGGCGACGCTCGGGATGACGCGTGCATTAAACGCCGCCGCTGCCAGCTCTTTGTTGCCTTGCAGTTCGCCCGCAATCACTTCGGCCGCCACGTGTGCTTCGTGTACCGCTTTGTGCGCCAACATGGGCTGGCCCACGATGTCGCCGATGGCAAAGATGTGCGGCACGTTGGTGCGCATTTGGATGTCGACGTTGATGAAGCCACGGTCGGTCACAGCCACGCCTGCTTTTTCAGCGGCGAGTTTTTTGCCGTTGGGCGTGCGGCCCACGGCTTGCAACACGAGTTCGTACACCTGCGGCGCGGGGGCTGTGCCGCCCTCTTCTGCCGGTGCAAACGTGACTTCAATGCCTTCGGGCAAGGCGCGTGCGGACACGGTCTTGGTCTTGAGCATGATGTTGTCAAAGCGCTTGGCGTTCATCTTTTGCCAGATCTTCACCAAGTCGCGGTCAGCGCCTTGCATGAGGCCGTCCATCATTTCCACCACGTCCAGGCGTGCGCCCAGCGTGCTGTAAACAGTGCCCATCTCCAGGCCGATGATGCCGCCGCCCAAGATGAGCATGCGCTTGGGCACTTCTTTGAGTTCCAAAGCGCCTGTGCTGTCGACCACGCGTGGGTCGTTAGGCATGAAAGGTAGACGCACGGCTTGCGAGCCCGCAGCAATGATGGCGCGTTTGAAGGCGATCACTTTTTTGCTGCCGTTTTGTTCTTGCGCGGTGCCAGTGGTCTCGGACACTTCAAGGTGGTTGGCACCCACGAATTGGCCCAAGCCGCGCACGGTGGTGACCTTGCGCATCTTGGCCATGGCCGCCAAGCCGCCTGTGAGTTTGCCGATGACTTTTTCTTTGTGGCCGCGCAGCTTGTCGATGTTGACGGCGGGTGTACCGAAGTCCACACCGAGGTCAGCCATGTGGGCCACTTCGTCCATCACGGCCGCGACGTGCAGCAAGGCTTTGGATGGGATGCAGCCCACGTTCAAACACACGCCGCCCAAGGTGGCGTAGCGCTCGACGATGACCACGTTCAAGCCGAGGTCAGCCGCGCGGAACGCTGCCGAGTAACCGCCGGGGCCACCGCCCAACACGAGCACATCGCATTCGAGGTCGGCTTGTCCGTTGTGCGTTGAGGGTTGAGGGTTGGGCGTGGAAGACACGCTTGCAACAGCCGGCGCAGGCTGTGCGACTGCAGGCTGTTCACGCTCAACGCTCACCGCTGAACGCTCAACGGCCTGCCCTTCGAGCACCAACACCACCGAGCCTTGCTTGACCTTGTCGCCCAGCTTGACGCGCAGTTCCTTCACCACGCCAGCGTGGGAGGACGGGATTTCCATCGAGGCTTTGTCGGACTCCACGGTGATGAGCGATTGCTCCGCCTTGACGGTGTCGCCGGGTTTGACCAGCAACTCGATCACGGCCACTTCGTCGAAGTCGCCGATGTCAGGGACTTGAATATCTATCAGTGCCATAGTCTTCTCAATTTGTTGGGGTCCGAGCAAAGCTGCGCTTTGGCCCGCCCCCAAAGTTCAAAGTAATACGCGACGGAAGTCGCTGAGGATTTGACCCAGGAACGCGTTGAAGCGTGCCGCTGCGGCGCCGTCGATGACGCGGTGATCCCATGTCAAAGACAAAGGCAGCATCAGGCGCGGCACAAATTGCTTGCCGTCCCACACGGGTTCCATGGTGCTTTTGCACACACCCAAGATGGCCACTTCGGGCGCGTTGATGATGGGCGTGAAGTACTTGCCACCAATGCCGCCGAGGCTGGAGATGGTGAAGGTCGCGCCGCTCATTTCGGCGGGGCTGAGTTTGCCTTCTCGAGCCTTCTTGGCCAGCTCCGACATCTCGGCGCTGATCTGCAGCACGCCTTTTTTGTCGCAATCGCGGATGACCGGCACCATCAAACCATTGGGCGTGTCAGCGGCAAAGCCGATGTGCCAGTAGTTTTTGTAGACCAGTGCATCGCCGTCGAGCGAGCTGTTGAACTCGGGGTATTTCTTGAGCGCGGCCACACAAGCCTTGATCAAGAAGGCCAGCATCGTCACCTTCACGCCGCTCTTCTCGTTCTCTTTGTTGGTCGAGACGCGGAAGGCTTCGAGGTCGGTGATGTCGGCATCGTCGTGGTTGGTGACGGCCGGGATCATGATGGCGTTGCGCAGCAGGTTGGCACCACTGATCTTCTTGATGCGGCCCATTTCTTTGCGCTCAATGGGGCCGAACTTGGCGAAGTCGACCTTGGGCCAAGGGATCAGGCCCAAAGCCGCGCCGTCACCACCCGAAGATACAGGGGCTTTGGCCGCTTGCGCCTTGGTTTGGGCAGCACCCGACATGACTGCCTTGGTGAAAGTTTGCACGTCGTCAGCGGTGATGCGGCCTTTGAGGCCACTGCCATTGACTTCTTCCAAAGGCACGCCCAGCTCACGGGCGAACTTGCGCACCGATGGCGACGCGTGGGGCAAGCCCTGCGGGGCGTTCAGCGTTGGGCGTTCGGAGTTGAGCGCAGGTGCTGACGATGAGGCGAGGGATGGCATTGCAGGCGTTTTAGCGGAAGCAGGCGGAGAAGATGCGGGGACTGCAGCGGACACCGTCTCACGCTCAACGCTCAACGCAGAACGCTGGACCTCCAGAACGGCCAACAGGTCGCCAATGTTGACCTTGTCGCCCACTTTGACTTTGAGCTCTTGAAGCACGCCCGCGTGCGATGACGGGATTTCCATCGAGGCTTTGTCGGACTCGACGGTGATCAGCGATTGCTCGACCTTGATGGCGTCGCCGGGCTTGACCATGACTTCGATCACGACCACGTCTTTGAAGTCGCCGATGTCGGGCACAAACACTTGCACTGGGCCGGATGAAGCAGAGCTTGCAGGTGCGGCGGGCGCTGCACTGGATTGCCGCGCTTCGCTCGCAATGACGGGGGAAGGGCTCGCCATGCTGGGTGAAGGGCTCGCCATGCCAGGGGATGTGCTCGCAGCTGCGGGGGCGGCCACTGGGGAAGCTGGCGCAGCAGCCGCTCCGGCGGCCTCCACCACCAACACCAACGAGCCTTGCTTGACCTTGTCACCCAGCGCCACGCGCATTTCCTTGACCACGCCCGCTGTGCTCGATGGGATTTCCATCGAGGCTTTGTCGGATTCAACCGTGATCAGCGATTGATCAGCTTTCACGGTTTCGCCCACTTTGACCATCAACTCAATGACGGTCACTTCATCGAAATCTCCGATGTCCGGGACTTGAACTTCTACCAATGCCATGTTCGTCTCCTGTTCTTATGCGTACAAGGGGTTGATCTTGTCGGTTTTGATGCCGTACTTTTGGATGGCTTCGGCCACTTGCGCGACAGGAACTTTGCCCTCTTCGCTCAGCGCCTTGAGCGCGGCGACCACGATGTAGTGGCGGTTGACCTCGAAGTGCTCGCGCAGCTTGCTGCGGAAGTCGGAGCGGCCAAAACCGTCGGTGCCCAGCACTTTGTAGGTGCGACCTGTTCCGTCCGAATTTTTTGGAATGAACGGACGGATCTGCTCGGCATAGGCCTTCATGTAATCGGTCGACGCCACAACGGGGCCGCTGTGCGAGGCCAATTGTTGGGCCACAAACGACACACGAGGTGTTTCCATGGGGTGCAGCAAGTTGTAACGCTCGGCGTCCTGACCGTCGCGGGTCAGTTCGTTGAAGCTCGGGCAGCTCCACACGTCGGCCTGAATGCCCCAGTCGGTGGCCAGCAGGGTTTGCGCAGCAATCGATTCGCGCAAGATGGTGCCCGAGCCCAGCAGTTGCACGCGTTTTTCTCCGGCAGCGCCCGCTTTGCACAAATACATGCCCTTGATGATCTGCTCTTCGGTGCCTGCGGTGAGGCCAGGCATCGGGTAGTTTTCGTTCAGCAGCGTCAGGTAATAAAACACGTTGTCTTGCTTCTCGACCATGCGCTTCAAGCCATGGTGCAGGATGACACCCACTTCGTGCGCGAAGGTCGGGTCATAAGACACGCAGTTGGGGATGGTGCCCGCCATGATGTGGCTGTGGCCGTCTTCGTGCTGCAAGCCTTCGCCGTTCAAAGTGGTGCGGCCCGATGTGCCGCCGAGCAAAAAGCCGCGCGCCTGCATGTCACCGGCAGCCCAGGCCAGATCGCCAATGCGCTGGAAACCAAACATGGAGTAATACACATAAAACGGGATCATGATCCGGTTGGATGTGCTGTAGCTGGTGGCCGCCGCGATCCAGCTCGACATGCCGCCGGCTTCGTTGATGCCTTCTTGCAAGATTTGACCGGCTTTGTCTTCCTTGTAGTACATCACCTGTTCTTTGTCGACCGGGGTGTACTGTTGGCCAGCGGGGTTGTAGATGCCCACTTGGCGGAACAAGCCTTCCATGCCAAAGGTGCGGGCTTCGTCCACCAAAATCGGCACCACGCGTGGCCCCAAAGCCTGGTCGCGCAGCAGCTGCGTCAAGAAGCGCACATAGGCCTGGGTGGTGGAGATTTCACGACCTTCAGCGGTGGGCTCCATCACAGCCTTGAAGGTGTCGAGCGAAGGCACGGTGAAGTTTTCTTCGGACTTGGTGCGGCGGTGAGGCAAGTAGCCACCCAGCGCTTGGCGGCGCTCGTGCAGGTAACGCATTTCGGGGGTGTCGTCGGCGGGCTTGTAAAACGGGATCTTGGACAACTCGCTGTCCGGAATCGGGATGTTGAACCGATCGCGCATGTACTTGATGTCTTCGTCCGTCAGCTTCTTGGTCTGGTGAACAGTGTTCTTGCCCTCCCCCGCCTTGCCCATGCCAAAACCTTTGACGGTTTTGATCAGCAGCACGGTGGGCTGGCCCTGGGTGTTCACCGCCTGGTGGTAAGCGGCATAGACCTTTTGCGGGTCGTGACCACCCCGCTTGAGGTTCCAGATGTCGTTGTCCGACAGGTGCGCCACCATTTCCAGTGTGCGCGGGTCGCGGCCAAAAAAGTGCTTGCGCACATAAGCACCGTCATTCGCTTTGAAGGCCTGGTAGTCGCCGTCCAGCGTGTCCATCATGAGCTTGCGCAGCGCGCCATCTTTGTCGCGGGCCAGCAGGCTGTCCCACTCGCTGCCCCAGAGCAGCTTGATCACGTTCCAACCGGAGCCACGGAATTCGCCTTCGAGTTCTTGCACGATCTTGCCGTTGCCGCGCACCGGGCCATCGAGGCGCTGCAGGTTGCAGTTGACGACAAAGATCAGGTTATCCAGGTTCTCACGGGCGGCCAGGCCGATCGCGCCCAGCGATTCGACTTCGTCCATCTCGCCGTCACCACAGAACACCCAGACCTTGCGGTTTTCGGTGTTGGCAATGCCACGGGCGTGCAGGTATTTCAGGAATCGGGCTTGGTAAATAGCCATCAAAGGGCCGAGACCCATGGACACAGTCGGGAACTGCCAGAACTCGGGCATGAGTTTGGGGTGCGGGTAGCTCGACAGGCCTTTGCCGTCCACTTCCTGACGGAAGTTGAGCAACTGCTCTTCGGTCAATCGGCCTTCCAGATAGGCGCGGGCATACACACCGGGCGACACATGGCCCTGGATGTAGAGGCAGTCGCCACCGTGGTTTTCACTCTCGGCGTGCCAGAAATGGTTGAAGCCTGCGCCAAACATGTGGGCCAGCGAAGCGAACGAGCCGATGTGGCCGCCCAAATCGCCACCGTCAGCGGGGTTGTGGCGGTTGGCCTTGACCACCATGGCCATCGCGTTCCAGCGCATGTAGGCGCGCAAGCGCTCTTCGATCTCGATGTTGCCGGGGCAGCGGGCCTCTTCGTTGGGCTCGATGCTGTTGACATAACCGGTGGTGGCCGAAAACGGCAAATCGATGCTGTGCTGGCGGGCTTCTTCGAGCAATTCTTCCAGCAAAAAGTGCGCACGCTCAGGGCCTGCCTTTTCGATCACGGCGGACAGAGCGTCCATCCATTCACGGGTTTCCTGGGCATCGAGGTCCGCGCCCGCTTGGTGTGGTGTGGCCGCTGTCATGTTTGTCTCCTGTTGAATGTTGGGATCAGTGAATGACGTAAGTTTCGCATATTTTTCTTGAATTTCAAATAGTGCACTGTCATTCCGCATAATGAAATTTTTGCCAATTTCAAAGATGGACATTCACAGTCGCTGGAGCCAGATGTCAGGCTTGTCCTCTAAACTCAAGTCATGGAATTGAACAAAGCCGCTTCCGTTGTCAAAAAAGTGGGCCCCTGGGCATGGTGGCGCAGTTGGTGGCAACGGCAAACCCCCAACCATCAAGACCGTTTTGCCAACTTGGCACCGGTTGCAGCTGTTTTACTTTTTTTGGCGGCCATTGCCAGTGCGTTCTGGTACCTTCGCGTGGAAGAAGTCGAACGCGAACAAGAAGCCATCAAGCGTGATGTGGAATATGCCCAGCAGCGCTTGCGCTTGCGACTCATTGAGCGTCAGGAACAGGTCATGCGCCTGGCTCGGGATATATCAAACCGGGAAATTCGGGCTCCTCGTCGTTTAGTGTGGAACTTGACATCAAAGGCAGCGGTGGATTAGCACGTTGCTCTTGGGCACAGCCCGCTCCAGCGGGTTGCTTGGCAAATGCTTGAGCTTGGACATCCGCAAATACGCAATGGCGATAAAGTTTCTTGCAGTTCTAAAGCCACGCGCGGCGCGTTTAGCCTGTTGGAGCAAACCATTCATGGCCTCCACATAAGCATTGCTGCGGTTGTCCAGCATGCCGCGCACCACACCGTCCAAGCGCTGCTTTAACGTGCGGGCCAACTTCTTAAAGGGTGCCAGACGACAGCGCGTGGCCCAACTCAGCCACGCCTTCAATTCAGACTTGGCTTGTGTCGCGTTGTTGTGCCTGGCCGCATTGGCATAAACCGTACGCAGCGCCATCTTCAGCCGCCACGCGCGGGCACTCCTCAAGGTCGAATGCTGCAGCCAGTGCATCGCGTTGGTCTGATTGACGCTCCAGCCATCAGGATTGCGGCGCATGCCCCAGGTCAGACTCTTGAG
>NZ_LFYT02000036.1 GCF_001270065.2 Limnohabitans planktonicus II-D5 | reverse complement strand
GCAGTCGCGGCACTGGCAGCAGCGGTGGCCAGGCTGGCCACTTTGGCGTCGGTTGTCGTTTCGCTGGCGGTGGCTGATGTGGTGGCGTCGGTGCCTGCTGCGCTTGCAGCTGTGGCGGCAGCGTTGGCAGTGGCTACGCTGGCAGGTTCAGATTCACCAGCCGCTGTGGCGGCAGCTTGCGCAGCTGTTGCAGCAGCTGTCGCTGCTGAGGCTTTGGCGGCTGCATCAGCGGCGGCAGTCAGTGCTGCAGCTTGCTTGGCTTCGACGTCTGCCAGTTCAGCTGGCGTTGCCGGATCACTCAGGGCTGCGACTGCGCTTTCCAAAGCTGTCTTGGCTGCAGTCGCTGCTGCGGCAGCCGTTGTGGCGGCAGTCGCGGCACTGGCAGCAGCGGTGGCCAGGCTGGCCACTTTGGCGTCGGTTGTCGTTTCGCTGGCGGTGGCTGATGTGGTGGCGTCGGTGCCTGCTGCGCTTGCAGCTGTGGCGGCAGCGTTGGCAGTGGCTACGCTGGCAGGTTCAGATTCACCAGCCGCTGTGGCGGCAGCTTGCGCAGCTGTTGCAGCAGCTGTCGCTGCTGAGGCTTTGGCGGCTGCATCAGCGGCGGCAGTCAGTGCTGCAGCTTGCTTGGCTTCGACGTCTGCCAGTTCAGCTGGCGTTGCCGGATCACTCAGGGCTGCGACTGCGCTTTCCAAAGCTGTCTTGGCTGCAGTCGCTGCTGCGGCAGCCGTTGTGGCGGCAGTCGCGGCACTGGCAGCAGCGGTGGCCAGGCTGGCCACTTTGGCGTCGGTTGTCGTTTCGCTGGCGGTGGCTGATGTGGTGGCGTCGGTGCCTGCTGCGCTTGCAGCTGTGGCGGCAGCGTTGGCAGTGGCTACGCTGGCAGGTTCAGATTCACCAGCCGCTGTGGCGGCAGCTTGCGCAGCTGTTGCAGCAGCTGTCGCTGCTGAGGCTTTGGCTGCGGCGTCGGTTGCGGCAGCTTGCGCTGCAGTCTGCTTGGCTTCGACATCTGCCAGTTCAGCTGGAGTGGCGGGGCTGCTCAGTGCAGCAACGGCGCTTTCCAGCGCAGTCTTGGCCGCTGTTGCTGCTGCGGCGGCGGCACTAGCTGCTGTCGCAGCACTGGCAGCGGCGGTGGCCAAGCTGGCCACTTTGGCGTCGGTCGCTGTTTCGCTGGCGGTGGCTGATGTGGTGGCGTCGGTGCCTGCTGCGCTTGCAGTTGTGGCGGCGGCGTTGGCAGTGGCTACGCTGGATGGAACTGTTTCACCCGCCGCTGTGGCTGCAGCTTGCGCGGCTGTTGCAGCAGCTGTGGCCGCTGCAGCTTTGGCCGCCGCATCAGCGGCGGCAGCTTGCGCTGCGGCTTGCTTGGCTTCAACGTCTGTCAATTGCGAAGGCGTTGCCGGATCGCTCAGGGCTGCAACGGCGCTGTCCAAAGCTGCCTTGGCCGCTGTAGCTGCTGAAGCAGCCGCACTGGCGGCAGTTGCGGCATTGGCAGCAGCCGTGGCCAAGCTGGCCACTTTGGCATCCGTTGCGGCTTCGCTGGCCGTGGCCGATGCGGTGGCATCCCCACCCGCTGCGTTTGCAGCTGTGGCCGCAGCGTTGGCGGCGGCCACGCTGGCAGGTGCAGCTTGACCGGCGGCTGTGGCAGCCGCTTGGGCCGCTTGGGCTGCAGCTGAAGCAGCTGCTGCTTTGGCCGCAGCCTCAGCGGCAGCGGCCAAGGCTGAGGCCTGCTGGGTCTCTATGTCTGCCAACTCGGCAGGCGTGGCCGGGCTGCTCATGGCGGCAACAGCGCTGTCCAAAGCCGTTTTGGCTGCTGCGGCGGCTGTGGTGGCAGCGGTTGCGGCGGTGGCTGCATCCTGGGCGTGCTTGGATGCGCCGGACAACACCACTGTTTGCAAACCCACGAGGCTGCTCAGCTCAGTGGCATCGGTCACGCTGGCCAGTGCGGCTTGCACGGCTGCCAGGTTTTCAGCGGTGACCCCCTGCACCCCCAAACTGGCCAATTGCGCCAGGCTGGGCGTGCCGGCCATGACGGCTTGCACGGCATCGGCCAAGGCTTGCACTTCGCTCACGCTGTCAACTGCGCCAAAGGCTTTGCTGTCGATCACATCGCCCAGCAAGCTGGACTTGGCCGCGCTGTCCACCCCGGTCACACCGATGGCGGCGTATTGCGCCTGGGAGGGCGCTGGCGTGTGCTTGTCCGATGTGCCATCGGCATGGGCTTGAATGGCCTGGTACGCATCGACGATGGCCTGCACTTTGGCCACCGTGTCGGTCTGGGCGGCAGTGACGGCACTGCTGGCCAAGGCGCTGAGGATGGCGTCCAGGTTGCTGGCATCGACCCCGGTCACAGCGCATGCCGTGAACACAGCCAGGTCCGGCACCGCCGCCGAGCCACTGCCGTTGCTGTCTGCATAAGCCTTGATCACATCCAGTTCAACGGGCGTTTCGGGCTCTGGCGTGGTGTCGATCGTCACACGCTGCACCGCCGTCGTGGCCACGTTGCCCGCTGCATCGCTCACTTGCGCCCGGAACTGGTAGCTGCCGTCTGCCAGATTGGCCTGGGCTGTGGAGGTGGCGTTCCAGGTCGCGCCGCTGTCGGTGGACACTTGGTACACCACGCTTGCATCAGCGTCTGGATCTGTCAGCTTCAGATCAAAGCTGTTGTCGGTGGTGGTGATGCCACCTGACTGGCTGCCGCTGTCGGTCAAGCCCTCCACGCTCAACACACCTGCTGCCACAACGGTATCAAGGGTCACGCTGTGCACATTGCTGATGCTCAGGTTGTTGTCGGCATCCAGGATTTGCGCGCGGAATTGGTAGCTGCCGTCTGCCAGCGGGCCTTGTTCGGCCGAGGTGCTGTCCCAGTTCAGTCCGCCGTCCGTCGAGACCTCGTAAGTCACCACTGCTGCCGGGGCCTGCCCTGTCACGGACAAGCTGAAACTGTTGTCTTGCGTCAGGCCATCGCTGTCGCTGTCGCCGCTGTCCGTGAATGCGGTCAAGGCCAGCGTTGCGACCGCAGGTGCCGTGGTGCTCACTGTCAGGTCAAACGCATTGGCCAATGCAGAGATGTTCAAGGCCCTGTCGGTCGACAAAGCGGTGAAGCTGTAAGTGCCATCGGCCAGCGGTGCATCGGTCAGGTCCAGCGTGAAGGCCCCCGTGCTGTCGGCTGTGGGGGTGCCCAGCAAAATGCCGTCGCGCCAGACTTGCACCAGCGCACCCGCCTCGGCCATGCCTTGCAGTACCTGCTGCTGCACCTCAGAGATCAAGGCCGTGGGCGTGCCGCCCACGGTGCTGAAACCGGCCAATGTCGGGGCATTGGGCGCTCGGGTGTCCACCAACAGTGGCAAGGGCTCGGACCTGGAGGACACATTGCCCGCCAGATCCACGACTTCAGCCATCAGGCTGTAGTGGCCATCGGTCAGATCAACGCTCGGTTGCCAGCTGAACTGGCCGTTCGCATCAGCCTGAACCACCGGCTCGGTGCTCAGACCGGTGCCCAAAATGCGCACCTGGGCATCGGGCTCGGCGCTGCCCGTCAAAGTGGGCCGCGCCTGGCCTGTCACATCAGGGCCAGACAGGCTGGTGGCCAAGGGGGCCACCGTATCGACCGTCACAGACAAAGCCGTGCTCACCTCACTGGTGTTGCCTGCTGCATCCATGGCGACAGCGGTGTATTTGTAAACACCGTCTGCCAAGCGTTGCGCAGGCGTGAAGCTGAATTGCCCACCGCTCACAGCCACAGTGGCTTGCAGCGAACTGCCCAGATACACCTTGACCCACTGCGCCCCCACAGCATTGCCCACCAGCGTGGGCAGGGTGTTGGCCGTGATCGCGTCGCTGGCACTGCGCCCGCTGTCCGTGCCAGCCGTCAAGGCGCTCAAGACAGGCGCTGTCGGTGGCGTGCTCATCAGCGTGATGCTGCGCGTGATGCGGCTGACGTTGCCTGCCGCATCGGTGGCGCTCACGGTCAGCGTGGTGAGGCCGTCCGCGCCCAAGGTCTGCAGATCGGTGGCACTCAGCTCCAGGGTCCATTGCCCCGTGGCGTCGGTCGTGGCGGGCAAGTCCAGCACGCCCTGCGCACCGGTCCAGGACAGCTGCACCGAAGCGCCTGCTTCGCTGCTGCCGCGCAAACTCAGGCCTGCAGATTTTTCTGCGGCATTGACGATGTCGTTGCCCGCCACGGCGGCCACCGACAAATTGGGTGCCGCCGTATCGACGTTGACCACCAGGGGTGCACTGAGGCCACCGATATTGCCTGCCGCATCGCGGTTCTTGACCGTCAGGCTGTGCTCGCCATCGAGCAAGGCGCTGCTGGTCACACGCCACTGGCCTAGGCTGTCTGCCACGGCCACACCCACCTGCGTGACGCCGTCCAGCAAGACGACTTCACTGCCAGGCTCGGAGGTGCCAAACACCGTCAAACGGCTGTCGCGGGTGAGCAGATCCCCGGCCTCACCGGTGTCGTTGGCCAAGCCGTCGATGCGCGCCGCATAGGGCGATGTCTTGTCCAGCGTCACATCCTGCACCGCACTGGCGGCGCTCAGGTTACCGGCCACATCCAGCAGGCGGGTCGTCAAGGCATAGCGGCCTTCAGGCCAAGCGCTCAGCAGGCTCACCCCCACCACACCGGCGCTGATGTCGGCATCCGTCAACTGGGCCGCGCCCAGCACCTGCGTGCCCTGTAACAGTTGCAGGGTGTCACCGGCCACGGCCTGGGTGTTGACCAGACTGACCGAGAAACGCGGCAACAACTTGCGCGTGATCTGGTCGGTGCTGGAAATGCCCGTGTCATCTGCGGACAACACCGTCGGCGCAGCGCTTGCTGTGGGCGCTGTCGTGTCCACCACCAGGTTCAGCACAGGCGAGTCGGGGCTGCTCAGCGCCACACCCGTGCGGTGCACCAGGCCCACCAAGGTGTACAGGCCATCGGCCAGGTCCGCCAGGGGCTGCACCGTCACGGTGGTCTGGACAGCGGGGTCAAAGCCATCGGCCAAAGTGGTGCTGCCCAGCAAAACCCGGGCATGACCCGAGGGGCCTGCGTTGGTTTGCCACAGTTCCACCACATCACCAGCCACCAGGCTTGCGCCTGCGACTTGGGCGGTGTCAATCTCCAGCGTCACCACGGGCCGCTTGACCTGGGTGCGGTTATCGGTCGCAGAGCGACCACTGTCGTCACTGTCGTTCAGGTCCGGGGCACCGGGGGCGTCCGGCACGCGTGTGTCAATGCGCAAGTCCAGGGCATTGGCCGACAACACGCGGGTGCCCGAACGGTCCGTCAACCGCGCGTTCAAGGTGTAGAGGCCATCGGCCAAAGGCGCTGTGGCTCCCAACTGCACCGTTGCCACGCCTGCGCTGACTTGCTCGGACGTCAGGCTGATTTCGGCCCACACATCGCCCGCCGCATCCACCAGCGCCAGCATGTCACCGGCACTGGCCCTGCGGCCTGCGCCATCAAACAGCACGACCTGCAGCTTCGGTGCATTCACCGATGTGCGGTTGTCCACATCGCTCAGGCCCAGGTCATCTGCCGTCAGCAAATCGGGCATGCCCGGTGCTGCCAGGGGCGTGGTCAGCACCTCCACCGCATGGGTCAAGGACGTGCTGTTGCCCGCCACATCGGTGACCACCAGGCGGATGCTGCGCCCTGAACCTTCGCCCAGGGCCGCCAAGTCATCGGCGCTGAGCGCATACGACCATTGCGTGCCAAAACTCTCGGGCTCCACGGTTCTGGCCGAGGCCCCGGTGCCCAGCACCAGGGTCAAAGCGGCCCCCGCCTCGGCCGTGCCGCTCAGCGACACGCCCTGCTGCCAGTCGGCCGCGTTGATGATGTTGTCGTCCGTGACGGCATCCACCGACAGACTGCCCAGGGCTGGCGCTGTGGTGTCCAGCTGCACCACCAAGGCGGCCGAATAGGCGCTGACCAGGCCCTCGGCATCGGTGGCGGTGGCCTTGAAGCCATAACGCCCGTCGTTGGCCAAAGCCGCAGGCAAGTTTGCCGACCAGCTGCCATCGGCCCCGGCGGCCACCGTCACCAGCGGACTGCTGCCCAGCACCAGGGTTGACAAGTTGTAGGCATACACCTTCACGGTGCTGCCCGGCAAGGCCGTGCCGCTCAGACCAGGCTGAGCCAGGCGGGTGATGCGGTCGGTGTTGCTGCTGCCCGTGTCGGTGTCAGGGCTCAGCCCCGTGATCACCGGTGCCAGGGGCTGCGTGGCATGCACCTTGAAATCAAACGTGCTCATGCCGCCCAGATTGCCCGCCAGGTCTTCGGTTTGCACCGTCAGGGTGTAGGCCCCGTCATCGAGCACACTGGCACTGTCGTCAAAGCTCCACAAGCCGGTCACGGCATCGGCCGTGACCACACCCAGGAACTGCCCATCCAGGGCCAGCGCCACGCGTGCGCCCGCCTCGGCCTGGCCTGAAAAACTCAGGTTGGCGCTGGGCACCGTGTCCGACACCTCAAAGGCCACGCCGTTGAGGGCCAGACCACTGACCGCTGCCGGTGGCGTGGTGTCCACCGACACGGTGAACACCGCACAGGCTTCGCTGGCGTTGCCCGCCAGGTCCACCGTTTTGGCCTGGAAGGCGTAGTCGCCCTCCTCCAGCGCCAGGCTGCCCACATCAAACACCCAGGCCCCGCTGCCGCTGGCCGTGGTCACACCCACCAGATGGCTGGCGTCGGTGCCGCCCATGTAGACCTCGATGCTGGCGTTGGGCTCTGCCGTGCCGCTCAATTCGAGGGCGGCGCTGTTGCTCAGGTGGTCGGTCTGGCTGCCCCCGGTGTCCGGCGTCATGGCGCGGATGATGGGTGCATCGGGTGCCACGTTGTCCACGCTCACCACAAAGGGGTTGGATGCCAGGCTGGTGTTGCCCCCCAGGTCACGGCCAATGGCGGTGTACACATAGCGGCCATCGGCCAGACTGCGCGGCACATTGGCCACCAGATCGTTGAACACCCAGGTGCCGCTGGCTGTGGTCTGCGCACTGCCCAGCTTCAGGCCGTTGCGGTAAACATCGACCCAGCCAGGGGCTTGTGCCGTGCCGCTGATGACCTGGGTTCGGGTGCGGGTCACGCCGTCGGTGTCCAGGCTGCCGGTGTCGGCTTGCACCGCCAGCACCTGCGGCACCTTGGGCGCTTGCGCATCAATGATCAGGGTGAAAGTCGCACTGAGCGGGCTGACATTGCCTGCGGTGTCGGTGGACGTGAGCACGATGGCATAACGGCCATCTGAGAGGTAACTGCCGTTGGTATCAAACGACCAATGGCCCGAGGCATCGGCCAAGGCTGTGCCCAGCACCACATCGTTGGCCACCACTTTGACCCAGGTGCCCGCTTCGGCCGCGCCTTCGAGCAGCGGTCGGTTGTTGCGCGCATAGCCTTCCAGCGTGGTGGTGTCGATGCCACTGCCGTCGATCTGGGCCAGCCCAGGCTGCACCGGTGCCACCACATCGAGCACCACATTCAGCACACCCGACCAATCCGAAGCCACGCTGCTGGTGGTCCCGGCATTGAGCACGGCAGCGGCCACGACGCGGGCCTTCAGGCCCAGCAGTTGGCCTTGCACAGCCTCCAGACCCGTGGTCTGGGCGGGCAGGCTCACGATCACGCGCTCCATGGCGATCTGGGCGGGGGTCAGCACCACCGTCTTGAGCACGGTGCTGCCGGTGTCATTGAGCGCGATCTGCAGGCTGTCGCCCACCGCCACGCCTTGCGGGATGCCGATCGACAAGCGCAGGCCGTTGACGCGGGTGTTGTTGTCCAGGCTGGATCGGCCCGAATCGTCTTCGCTGATCAAATCGGGCGTGCCCGGGGTGGTGGGCGGGTTCAGGTTGCTGACAGCGTCCGAGCTCACATAGAAGCTGGCGGCATCGTTGCCCGCCAAGTCTTGCAAGGCGCTGCTGTTGTCAGCAGGCGATGGATCGGTGTAGGCCAGGGTCACCGCCTGACCGCGTGTCACGGCCTGGGCCAAGGTGATGAGCAAGCGGGTCTGCGTGCTGTCGCTGGCATCCCGCGTGACAGAAAGCACGTCCACCAGCTCGCCATCCACCGCCACGGCAAACGCTTCGGCAGGCAGTGCCGACTGCACCGCTTCGCTCAGGTTCAGCGTGATCAGATCGCCATTGAAGCTCAAGCCCCCCAGCAACTGCGGGCGCACCCGGTCGGTGGGCTCGGTCAGCACTTGCGCGTTGTTCACGGTCAGCGTCAGCACCGAGGTGGTGGCCAACAGTTCGGCATCGGTGGCCGAGACATTGCCCGCCATGTCCACACTGCGCAGCACAATGCTGTGCGCGCCTTGCTTGAGGGCCGAGCCGTCATAGGTCAGCGCCCAGGCGTTGGCGGCCGACTTGACGCCCGCCTCACCCAGCAAATACAGGCTGCTGCCCACCCGGTCATAGACCTGGACCTTGACCACATCGGCCAGCGAATCGGTGGCAGCGCGTGTGGGCAAAGCGCCTTCCAGCGTGAACATGCGGTTGAGCGTGGTGCTGGCCGTGCGCGCCGCCAGACTGGCGGTGGTGGTGCTGTTGCTGCCATCGCCCAGATACAGGCTGGCGGTGAAGGGGTCGGCTGGCGGCCGGGTTTCATACAGCAGGTTGTAGCTGCCCGTGACGGAGCCGGGGTTCAGCCCCTTGTACAGCGGCGTATTGCCTGCGGCATCGACGATGGCACCGTCAACGTAATAGTTGCCTGGCGTGTTGCCCTTCATCTGATCGCGCGTCAGCGCAAACAGCACCTGACCGGCGTCAATGTCGGCCGCGCTCAGCAAGGCGTCAACCGTGGTGTGCGCCGTGCCGTTGAGGTAATTGAGCACCCGCACCCGGGCCGTGTCGCCCACGCGGGCGTCGGCGGGCAAACGCATCACGACTTGCGGCGGGGCGTTGGTGATCTTGTCGTTGTTCAGATGACCGCTGTCCACACTGGCGGTTTCCCGCAGGTTCAGCCACAGCGGCTTGGTGGCCGTGAAGTCGATGGTGATGGACAGCGGCGCACTGGCCACCATGTTCCCGGCCACATCGTTTTGCACCACGATGTAGCGGTGCACACCTGCTTTTTGGTAGGCGCTCAACTGGAACTCAAACACACCAGTGCTGGCATGGGCCACCACATAACGGGCATTGAGCGCATTCAGCACCAGCTCGGAGGGCTCCACCACACCCGAGCCATTGCGGTCTTCATAAATGCTGATGCGCGCACCGGGCTCGGCCACGCCCACCAGCGTGGGCGAACGGCTCTTGGTGACGTTGTCACCCAGCGTGCCGGTGTCATCGGCCGCCGCATTTTTCAGGGCCACGCGCAAGGCGGTGGCCGTGTCGCTGCCCAGCGTGGGCACCAGCGGCAAGGCGCCTGCCGTGTCCACCACCAGACTCAGGGCGGCAGAGGCCGGGCCCCGGTTGCCGCCCACATCCCAGGCGCGCCAGGTGATGGCATGCGTGCCATTGGCCAGGGCCGGGCCCTGGTAAGTGAAGGCCCAGGTCGTGGTGCTGGGCATGGCGGCAAAGCCCAGGCTTTGGGTCACGCCGCCAAAGGTGTCAAACAACTCCACTCGCGTGGTGCCCGCAGGCAAGGCGCCAGACGAGGCAAAACTCAGGTCCGTGCCCCGGTTCACCCGGTTATCGGTGTTGGTGACATCGGTGCTGAAGGTGCCGGTGTCGTCCACCGTCAGCAGATCGGGCGCAGCGGCCGGGGCCGTGGGCAAGGCGTTGTCCACCACCAATGCCGTGCGCAAAGTCACGCCCGCGCTGGCATTGCCTGCCCGGTCGATCATGAAGGCCGTCACCGCCGTGCCGGCTGAATACGTCACGGCCGTGCCCGCATTCATGGCGGTGGTCGGCGTGAACTCGATGAAGCCTTTGGCAATGTCGACCGCTTGCAACGTGACCAGGCCCAGCTGGGTGCCGGTCACCACAGAACTGGTGTTGATGCGCACCTTCTCACCCGGCACCGCATCGCCGGGCAAGGCGATGCGGAACGTAGGCGTGTTGTCGTTGGTCTTGCCGTCGTAGGGCGAATCCCCCGTGTCGCTGCTGGCGAGCAGCACCATGCTTGGGGGTGCCAGGGCGCTGGTGTCCACCGTGAAGGCCACCGCCGTGCTCACTTGCTCATTGCCCGCCACATCGGTTTGCACCACGCGCAAGTTGTAGGCCCCCACGGCCAGGCCGCGCAGATCCACCGTGTAGGCCCCTGCCCCATCGGCCACCACTGTGCTGGTGATGACGGTGCCGGTGTCCTTGGTGTAGAGCGCCAGATGGTCTTCACCCAGATCGCGTCGGCCGTTGTTGTTGCTGTCGTTGAAGACGCTGATGCGGGCATTGGCTTCGGCCGCGCCACTGAGCGTCAGGGCATTGACGTTGCTGGTCAGGCGGTTGACCGTGTCGGTCAGGTCGGCACTGGCCAGGCTGGCCGTCAGGCCCGTCGGTGCGGTGGCGTCAATGGTCACATCGAGCGACACGGCCCCGCCTTCATTGCCCGCGAAATCGACCGGGCGCACCGCAAAACGGTGCAGCCCATCGCTGAGCGTCACCCCCGCAGGCAGGGTGAAGGAAAAAACAATTCCCCCCTGCACATTGCCCACACTGGCGCGCCCGATCAGTTGGCTGCCGTCGTACACGTTCAGCCAGGCGATCTCGGCCGCATTGCTCACCGTGCCAGTGGCATTGAGGGTGACGATCTGGTTCAGGCGCGTGTTGTTGTCGCTGCTGCTGCGCCCCGTGTCGTCACTGTCGGCCAGGTTCAGACCCACCGCCAGGACCGGTGCCGTGGTGTCGATGGTCAGGTTGGGGATCGCGGTCAGCGTGGCCGATTTGCTGGCGCCCGAGGCGGTGTAACGGAAGTAGTTGGTGCCCGTGCCCGTGGCCAAGGCAGAAGTGGCCACATCCACATAACCCTGGCTCAGGTGGGCAGCCGTGAGTGTGGCCGTCCCTTTGCGGTTGGCATCGTTGGTGCCTGTTGTGCTGGCATTGAACACTTCCACCACGCCGCCCACAGCAGCCCCTGTGCCCAGGTACACGCGCAAAGTCGGGCTGGTGGTGTTGGTGATCCGGTCATAGGCCGAAGCCCCCAGGTCCGAGGCCACCGTCGGCGCGATGCTGAACACCGCCGAAGACGGCAAACCGCCCGCAACGGTGAGCGTGGTCACGGTGGCGGCCTGGCTGATGCTGCCTGCGCCGTCGATCAGCTGCACGCTGATCAGGTTGTTGTAATTCGCTGCTGCCAGCGCCTGGTTGGGCAGCACCTTGAGCACCACAAAACCCTGGGCGATGTCGCTGGCCGTGACGCTGGCGCGAGCCAGCTCAGTGGTGTTGTTTTTCATGACCACTTGGTCACCCACTTGCACCACACCGTCGCCGGTGACCGGCAAGTCGATGCGGAAACTCGGCTGCGCCAGCACGGTCAAGCCGTCTTCATCCGGCGTGACGCCGTCAGCTGCCAAAAGGCGCGGCGTGCCGGGCAGCATGGGCATGGTGCGCTGCGAAGTGACCACCAGGGCATCGCTTTGGGTGCCGATCAGCTGGCCCTGGCCGTCCAGGGCGATGGCACGCAAACGGTTCACGCCGCCAGGCAGGGTCACCGTGCTGGCCGTCAGCAGGCCTGCCGCATCGGTGCTCAAACTGGTGCTGATCAGCTCACCGCTGTCGAGCAAGCCGTTGTTGTTGCGGTCGTTGTACAGCCAGACCGTGGCGTTGGGCGCCATGCGGCCGGTCAAGGAAATGCTGTTGCCCGAGATCAGGTTGTCGTCGGGGTTGCCTGTATCGACGCTGGCGTTGTTGCCAATCCACAAGCGGTTGGCATAGGCCTTCACGGGCGTGGTGGCGCTGTCCTCGAAGTCCAGCACCAGGGTGCTGGAATAGGCGCTCAGGTTGCCCGCCGCGTCGCTGGAGCGCACCAGGATGTTATGGATGCCACTGCTGAGTGCGTCGCCGCTGTGCGTCCAGACCCAGCTGTTGTTGGCCAAGACCGGCGCGGTGCCGATCAGCACTTCGCCGTCAAAGATGGACACCAGCGCGCCTGAGGTGGCCGTGCCGCTGAGCGTGAAACCTCGGCTCATGCGGGTGATGCGGTCGGTGTTGCTGCTGCCCGTGTCAGAGTTCAGCAGCGTGACCGTGGGCGTGGCCGGGGCGGTGTTGTCGGTGGTGTAGCGCGGCAGCACCACCGATGCGCTCAGGTTGCCGGCCTGGTCTTCCAGACGGGCGCTGATGGCGTTGGTGTAGACGGTGTCGGCCGCCAGGGTGAACCCGCTGCCCACCGTGCCCACTTTGCTGAACGTGCTGATGACCGCAACGCCCGCGCCCGGGGTGTCGGTGATGGTGGCACCACCGGCCGTGAAGCCCAGGGTGTGGCTGGCCACGGGTGTGATGGCGGTGCCCGCCGACAAGGCGCGGGCATCCACCGTGCTCAGCTGCTGGTTCCAGGTTCGATAGTTCAGGATCTGGCCGTCAAAGTAACCGCCGTGAAAGGCGTGGCCCAGGCGTTGTTCGGTGTCCCAGTTGTAGTCAGAGCTGGTGCGGTTGCCTTGCACCCGCAACACGCCATCGACATGAATGTCGGTCCCTCGGGCACCCAGGGTAAAGACCACGCGGTGCACCGCGCCATCGGTCAGGTTCAGACCCGTGGTGTAGATGACCTCGCTGTTCCAGACATAAGAGCCGATGTTGCCGTCGGGCGTGACCCACAAGCCCCGGTCATACGCGCCGCCACTGCTGACCGCAAACAAGCCCCCGCCCGTGGTGGTCTGGAACACAATTTCCCGGCTGACGCTGGTCTCGGGTTCATTCAGCGAGAAGTTCACATAGCCATTGCCCGTGAAGCTCAGCACCGATTCGGTGGTCACCCCGTCACGGGGGTCAAAGTCCACATAGCCCCGGTCCTTGTCGGCCTGGCTCAGCAAAAGCGTTGCCAGCACCGAGGTGGTGTTGTCGGCCGAGTACAGACGGATTTTGTCCCCCACCAGCGCTTGCGCAGGCAAGCTCACGCGCACGGTGGGCTGCAAATGGCTCACGATGCCGTCGGCCGCAAACACGCCGTTGTCACCGGCCATCACCTGGATGCCGGTGGGCCGCTGCGCCAGGGTATCCACCACCACGGTGCTGACGGCTGACACGCTCATGGCACCGGCCACATTGGTGGCCAGGGCATACAGGCTGTGGGTGCCCGCAGGCAAAGTCAAGCCCAGGCTGTAAGTGGTGCCGCTCAGGGTGGCGGTGCCGAGCAACTCGCCATCGTCCATGTGGGCGTTGCCATTGCGGTCCCGGAACACCTGCACCGTGGCCCCGGCTTCCGCCGTGCCCGTCACCGTCAAAGAGGTGTTGCGGGTCATGCCGTCGTTGCTCAGGTTGCCGCTGTCCGAGGCGGTGGTCAGCGTGGGCGCGCTCAGTGGCGAGACCCGGGTATCGATGGTCACCACCCGGTCGGCCGAGCGGTTGCTCACCGAGCCGGTGATGTTGACCAGGCCATAGCCGTCGGCTGAGCCTGTGGTGGCCAGCGTCATGGCCGTGCCTGCGGTCCAGGCGGCGTTGACGGCGGCTGCGGTCTGTGCGAGGTTGCCGCCATGCGCCCAAAAGCGTGCGCCGGTGCTTCGGATCTGCAAAGTGGTGCCGCTGGTGCTCAAGACCACCGCGACCATTTTGGTTTGCACAGCGTTGTTGTAGACCGCGATCCAGGTGTCGGTGCTGCCCGTCATTCGGACAAAGCTGGCATTGGCACTGGGGCCGCCATCGACGGACTTGCCGTTCATGATGGCGCTGCTCAGCTCGACCGCATCAAGGCGTGAAGCGCTCAGGCCTGTGGACGTGGCGGTGGTTGTCAGGTTGCTGGCATGGCTCAAACGCTGCGCGCTGTTGCCTGCGGCGTCGAGTTCAACCACGCTCAGCCTGTGGACGCCATCGGCCAAGGGCTGGCCGGTGTAGACAAAAACGTAGGTGTTGTCGGCCTTCACATCCGCATGGCCCAGCACGGTGGCCGTCGGGCCAGCCTGATCGAGCACCTGTATGCGCGTGACGCCCTGGCCGCTGCTGGCGGTGCCCGTCAGCGTGAAGCCCGTGTTGATGGCGATGTTCAGGTCGGTGTTGGCCGCCCCCCCGGCAAGGGCTGCGTCATCAGCGCTGAGCAATGTGGGCTGTGCGGGTGCCACCGCGGGTGCCGTGGTGTCAATGCGCAGCATGGGCAGGTAACTGCGGGCCACCACATCACCTGCGCCGCCCACGCGGTAGTCCACCGTGATCGGGTTGCTGCTGGTCGAAGCCAGCGTGGCGCTCAGATCGGCATAGCCCCGCGCCACATCCGTGGCCGTCAGGGTGTAGCTCAGCACGCTGGTGCTGCCTTGTTTGAGCGTCAAGGTGTCGCCGCTGGACACCCCTGTTGCCAGGGCCTGGCGCAAGCTCACTTGGGCGCTGCTGCTGAAGGTGGCCTCTGTGCCTGTGGGATTGAGCAGCTTGGGCGCGGCCCACAAAGGGGTCGCATCGTTGACCACCAAAAGCGGCTGCGTTTCCACGTTGCCCATGCTGTTGCCTGCGGCATCGCTGGCGGTCACGGTGACGATCGGATTGGCACTGCTGAAGCTGCTGGTCGGCACGGTCAAGCGCCAGCTGCCCTGGGTCGCATCCAGCACCAGTCCATTGCTGCTGGTGTAGCTGTTGCCATCGACCGTCACACTCAGCGAGGCCGTGTTGAGCTTGTCAAAGCCTCCCGTCAAGGTGGTGCTGACCGGCCAGTTGCCCGCTGCCGTCATGGCCAGCTGGGCGGCGCTTTGCCTCGTCAGGCGGAAGTTGTCCAGGTCCAGATAGGCGTTGGCCGTGGCATCTTGCGGTGTGCCATACAGCACGCGCACACGCTGCCCGGCGTCCTGGGCCAGGGCTGTGTATGAAATGCTGAGGTTCTTGAAGGTGCCATCCGCCCCCAGATCGCTGGTGGTGATCACGCGACGCGACAAGAGCGTGGCCGTGCTGCCATCGGTGCGGAACAAAGCCACATGCCCGCCCACCACCAAGGGATGCGCTGCGACAGATCCCCCGCGGTTACCCACATCCACACTCAAGGTCAATAGATCGCCCGTGCTCAGCGTCGTGGTGGTGTCCTGATAGAACTGCACACCTCCAGCCACATTGGGCTGATAGATGTAAGCCATGTTGTTGTTGGCGGGATAACCATAGAAAGCGGTCGAAGGGTCATACAAGCCGGTATCGATGCTGTTGCTACCGACCTTGGTCCAACCGGCAGGCGTGATGCTGCCTTGAATGGTTCCAGCCGCCACCGCATCGGTTTCGAAGTCGGCGTTGGTGATGAGGTTGTTGGGTGGGAACTGCCCTTTGACGGCCAAGGGGTCCACCGTGGGGCGATCAGGCGGCGTCAAGTCCACGCTCAGGCTGAAGGTTTGCGAGGCCACACTCAGGTTGCCCGCCCGGTCCAATTGCACCGCACGCAGCGCGTGCGTGCCTTGGGGCAGGTTCACATCGAGGGTGAAAGCGCCGGTGGTGCTGTCGGCGTTGACGCTGCCCAGCAGTTCGCCGGTGTTGATCAGGCCATTGCCATCGGCATCGTCAAACACCAGCACTTTGGCGCCTCTGTCGGCAAAGCCCTTGAGCGTCAAGGCCGAGCTGTTGCGGGTGATGCCATCGCCTGCGGGCGTGGTGTCGTCCGGGCTGTCGAGCGTGAGCGGGGGCAGCTTGGCCGGGCCGTTGCTGTCAAAGGCCACCCACAGCCAGGCGCTGGCCGCCGATGTGTTGCCCGCCAGGTCCACCGCCTTGACGCTGAAGCCACGCGTCACGTCCGCATAAGGCACGCCGCTGTAGGTGAAGCGCCA
Organism: Limnohabitans planktonicus II-D5; assembly: GCF_001270065.2. Taxonomy (GTDB): domain Bacteria; phylum Pseudomonadota; class Gammaproteobacteria; order Burkholderiales; family Burkholderiaceae_C; genus Limnohabitans_A; species Limnohabitans_A planktonicus. The sequence continues at coordinate 19,922 of NZ_LFYT02000036.1, read as the reverse complement.
GGTGCTGTTGCTGCGGTCCACCTGCGCCACGCCGATCGGGGTGGTGGCGCTGCTGTCGTCATAGACCTCGACGCTCACCACATCGGCCCCGATGGTGCCGCTCAGGGTAAAGCCGGTGCTGATGCGGGTGATGTTGTCGGCCGAGGTGCCGCTGTTGTTGCTGCCTGAAGCGGCTGTGGCGAAGCTGTCGTCTTCGGCGATCAGGTCTGGCGCGGCCAGTGCCGCAGGCGCGGCTTTGACGGTGAGCGAGGGCATGGACACCGTGGCCCCGGCGTTGCCTGCGGCGTCGGTGATCTGGGCCCTGATGGTGTCGTTGTAGGTGTTGGCCGCGAGGGTTCCAGCGCTCACCTTGATGTCCGCATACCCTGCACTGAGCATGGCCGCTGTGACCGGGGTCGAGGCCAGCAGCGTGCCGGCGTTGAGCACAGACACCGTCTCCCCCTCGCGGATATCGGCGGTGTTGAGGCTCACGCGGAACGTGAGATCGCGACCAGCGGCGGTGAACGCGTCGTCGCTGCGCTGCCCGCCGTCGCTGCTGCCCAGCAAGGCGATGCCCACAGGCGCCATGGGTGGCTGCAGGTCGATGTTCAGGCTGACGGCCTGGCTGGCCAGGCTCTGGTTGCCCGCCTTGTCAAAGGCAATGGCCCGCACGTTGTGGCTGCCCGCAGACAGCACAGCGCCATCGGCATTGAACTGCCCATAGGCATTGGCCGTGACTTCGGCCATTTGCTCATCGGCGTCCACCTGGCTGTTGTTGTTCAGGTCGTCAAACACCACCACGCGTGCGCCCGGCTCCGTGTTGCCGCTGAAGCGGGCCACGGTGCCGGTGTTGGTCAGTGCACGGGTGACGCCGCCATCGGCCGAGGCTGTGCCCATGACCAGGTTGGGGCGGCTGATGGCCGTGTCCACCAGCACCGTGCGCAGGGCCGAGCGTGCGCCCACATTGCCTGCCGCGTCGATGGCGGCCACGCTGAAGCTGTGCGCCCCTGCGGCCAAGGGCTGAGCGCTGCCGGTGTTGAAGCTGTAGTTGCTGCCCGTGAGGGTGGCTTCGCCCATTTGCACAGTCTGGGTCGGGGTGTAGCTGAAGTCAAAGCTGGTGATGTCATACCCCCCGCCTGCGCCACTGCCGGCGATGGCGATGGTGCTGACCGGTTGCAGCCAGGCGGCGTTGAGCAAGCTGGCGTCGGTGCTCTGGTTGCCACGCGCCCAGGCTGCGCCCGCGCTGCGTGCGAGCAAGCTGCCGTCGGCGGCCAGGCTCAGGCTCAGCGCCACCATGCGGGTGGTGTTGCTGGCCGCATCAAAAGACGCCAGCAGCCAGCGGTCGGCGCTGCCGGTGTCGCGGTAGGCGACGGCAGGCACAGGCGCACCGATGCCTGCACCGTCCAGATAGGCGTTGCTGATGTTCACACTGGCCACACCGGCTGGATACGCCAGTTCCACGCCTTGCACCGCGTACTGCGCCACATCGGCCACGCTCAGGGTCAAGCCCGCGCCGGGGTTGTAACTGCCGGTGCGCATCTGTGTGGTGTCTGCACGCGTGTCGTACACCAGCACGCGCACCGTGTCTGCGGGCACGCTGCCGCTCAGGCTCAGGCCCGTGTTGCGCTGGGTCAGGTTGTCGGTGCTGGAGGTGCCCGAGTCGCTGCTGGCCGACAAGTTGGGGGCGGTGCTGATGCTGGGGCCTGTGGTGTCCACCACCAGCGGATAGGTGGCCGGAGATTTTTCGCCTTCGTTGCCCGCGCGGTCGGTCAGGCTGGCCGTCAGGGTGTAGGTGCCTGCGGCCAAGGCCAGCATGTCGGGCAAGGTGAATTCGGCCACACCGGTTTGCACCTGTGCGGCGCTCAGGCTCAGGGCATACAGCACGGTGCTGCCGTTGTAGAGGCTCAAGCGGTCACCCACGGCAGCATCGGCGGGCAGGGCCACGCGCAAGCTGGGGGTGGTGTCGCTGGTCACGCGGTCAGCGGCGCTCACGCCTTGGACGGCCAGGTCCACCGGGGTGTCACTGCTGGCCAGCACATCCACCACGCCCGGTCGGCCCGGTGGCGTGGTCTTGATGGTGATCTGAAGGGCCTCGGACACCTCGCCAATCGTCATGCCGGTGTTGGCGTTGTAGGCCACGGCGCGCAAGCGGTGCGTGCCGGTGCCCAGGGTCAGCGACAGACCAAAGGCCCCTGTCGTGACGAAGGTGTTGGTGGGCGCGCCCACGGCTTCGCCCAGCGAATAGACGCCGTCGTTGTTCAGGTCTTCAAAAATCTGCACCATGGCACCCGCCGCCAACATGCCGTCGAGCCAGAAGGCGTTGGTGTTGGTGACTGCGTCGTTGCGGCTGTAGCCGCTGTCATAGGCCGCGCGCAGGCCCAGCTGGCCCATGCCCAGCACCTGCACTTTTTCAGTGGTGTCCACCAGCAAACGCATCGGGGTCGCAAACGGGCCGGCATTGCCCGCCTTGTCAATGAAGCGGGCCGACAGGGTGTGCAAACCCGGGGTCAGCGCCGGGCCGTCGTAGGTGACGTTGATCTGGTTGACGCTGCCCACCGGGGCGCGCATCAGCAGGGTCTGGCTGTCCCAGACCTCGATGAAACGGATGCCCTCATCGGCCCCCGTGGCCTGGAGGGTGAAGCCCGTGTCCAGCGCCGTGATGTTGTCGGCCGCGCTGATGCCAGTGTCGTCTTGCGTGAGCAAGGCCAGGCTGCCGGGCGCAGCGGGCAGCGTGGTGTCCACCGTGACCCAGGGCAAATTGCCACGGGTGTTGGAAAACCCGCTGGCATTGCCCGCCTGGTCGATCATGCGGGCGTAAATGCCCGTGCTTTGTGTGCCGTCGTAGTTGCCCGACAGGTTCTGGGTGGACTTCAGGTCCACATAGCCCCGGGCGATGTCCAATGCCGTCAGCAGGCGCTGACCGATCAGGTTGGCACCCGAGAAACTGGCCGTCTTGTACAGCTGCACGGTGTCACCGGCCAGGGCATCGGGGGCCAGGTTGACGCGGAAGGTGGGCCGGGCTGTGGCGACCACGCTGTCGATCAGGCTGGTGCCATTGTCCTGACCCGGCGCCAGCGCCACGCTGATGGGGCGCTGCACCACGCTGTCCACCACCACCGGCAGGGCGCTGCTGGGGGCGCTGATGTTGCCCGTCACATCGGTTTGCACCAGACGGATCTGGTGCTGGCCCTCGGCCAGGGTGCTGGTCAGGGTCAATGAGAAAGTGCCTGCGGCCGTCACCGTGGCGCTGCCCGCGAGCGCTTCGCCCGGATCGGCCACGCCGTTGAGGTTCAGGTCGTCAAAAGCGGTGACGGTGGCACCCACTTCGCCCTGGCCTTTGATGACCAGGTTGGTGGCGGTGCGGGTGCGCCAGTCGTCTTTGGCACCCGAATCGCTGGTGGCCACCAGCCACAGGTTTTTGGGCGCTTCCACCCGGGTGTCGATGCTGAGGGTCAGGGCCGCCGACATGGCGCTGCGGTTGCCCGCCTCGTCCACCGCCACGGCGGTGATGGCTTGGCTGCCTGCGGCCAGGGCGGTGGCCGTGGCAGGCAAGGTGAAGACGTAGTTGAGGTCAGACCGCACACCGGTGCTGCCCAGGTAAACGCCGTTGGCGTAAAGCAGGACCTGCACCACATCGCTGTTGCCCACCGTGCCATAGAAGGTGAAGCCGTTGCCAAAGCGCAACCTGTTGTCGGTGTTGCTGGCACCACTGTCCGAGCCAGTTTCGAGGTTGGGCGCTGCCAGGGTAGACGGGGGGGCCTGGTCAATTTCCAGGCGTGACAGGGCCGTGGCGGCGCTCTCCAGCGTGCCTGTGGCTTGCAGACGCAGCACGCTGGCACTGATGGCGGCAGTGCCGGTGTAGTCGGTGCCAGACGTCAGCAAGGTCTGGCCTTGCAGGTCGACATAGGCCCGCGCAATGTCTGAAGCGCTCAGGGTGTAGCGCGTCAGCTCGGTGCTGCCTTGCAGCACACGCAGCACATCGCCTTCCACAGCGCGCAGGCTCAAGCCCACACGCAGCACCGGGGCCAGTTTGGCCGTGGATGCATCGCTGGCCAGATAGCCCGTATCGCTGCCCGGGGCCAGGCGCACAAAGGTCGGGGCCAGCGTGTCGGTGGGGGCCGCACGCAGCAGCAGTTCGTTGGCGCTGCTGTCCACACTGGTGTTGCCCGCCAGGTCGGTGGCCTGCACGATCACCTCGTAAGGCGCTGCCGCCAGCGCCAGCGCTTCACTGGGGCGCAAGGCCAGTTGCCAGGTGCCGTTGGCAGCATCCAGCACCAAACCGGCCACGGTGGTCAAAGTGCCGCCGCCGATCGTCACCGTGCGCCCGGCGCTCACGCCGTAAGCCACGTTGTTCAGGCGCACCGTGAGCAGATCGGTGTTGGCCGCATCGTAGGTGCCGCGCAGCACCGGCGTGGTGTCGTCGGTGGCCTGCAAGGTGACGGTGGGGCGCTCGGGGGCCAGCTCATCGACCACCAGCACGGCAGCCGCGCTGATGGCGCTCCAGTGGCCTGCGATGTCTTCTTGCGCCACGCGCAAATAGTGGGTGCCGGGTGAGAGAAAAATGTTGCTGAAGGTGTACAGACCGTTGCCATTGGTGTTGGCGGTGGCCAGCAGTTCCAGGCTGTCGACCTTGGCGTCGTTGTTGCGGTCGTTGTACAGGCGCACGCGCACCGTGGTGACCACGCTGGGGTCGGCATAGCCGGTGAAAGTGACGCCGGTGCTGACGTTGGTGATGCCGTCGTTAGACAAGCGGCCGGAGTCGCTGGCCGCACTCCATTTGGGCGGCAGCAAGCTCGCGCCGGGCAAGGTGTCAAATGCGACCACCAGCGGCACTGACAGGGGGCCGAAGTTGCCCGATTCATCCAGCGCCCGGGCGGTGAAGGCCCGTGTGGTCTGGCTGTAGGACGCGCCGGTGTAGGTGAAGCTCCAGGCGGTGTCGCTGAGCAAGCTGGCAAAGCCCAGCGAGGTGCTGCCTTCAAACACCTCGATGCGGCGCGTGCCGCTGGTCATGGCCCCCTTGATGGTGAAGCCGGTGCCGATGCCCGTGATGTTGTCGGTCAGCGAGCGGCCGCTGTCTTGTGCATCGCTCAGGTTCAGGCCGGTGGGCGCAGCAGGGGCGGTGTAGTCGACTTGCAAAGTGGGCACCACCAGGCGTTGGCCGATGTTGCCCGCCTGGTCGATGATGTAGGCGCTGAGCACCCAGTTGACGCCGTTGTTCGAGTACGCGCCCGGCGGCGTTTCGTACAGGTCGTTGGCCAGCGTGATGTCCACATAGCCGCGCCCGGAGACCGGCAAATCGGCCAGGGTGACGGTGTAGCTGGTGCTGTAGGCGTTGAGGGTGGTGTAGTAATTGCCGGGCTGAGATATCCAGACCACATCGCCCACTTGTACATCGCTGGGCAGGCCCACGCGCAGCACAGCACGGCTCAGGTTGGTCAGGCGGTCGATGCTGCTCAGGCCTGTGTCCTGGCCCGGCGCCAGCGCCAGGCTGACGGGTGGCGAGGGGGGCTGACGGTCCACCGTCAAGGCCAGTGAAGCCGAAGCCAGGCTGGTGTTGCCTTGCACGTCGGAGGCGATGGCGCGCAGCTTGTGCTCGCCCGAACCCAGACTGACCGAGACCGCAAAGGCCCCGGTGCTGGCATTGGCCGTCACCGTGGCCAGCCATTCGCCGTGGTCCACCAGGTTGTTGTCGTTCTGGTCGTCAAACACCTGCACCGTGCTGCCAGGCTCGGCTTTGCCGCTCAGGCCGATGCTGCTGACCGTGTTGGTGATCAGGTCGGTTTTGGAACTGCCCGAATCGGCGGCCGGGTCCAGCACCAGCCGACTGGGCGGCAGCAAGCTGTCGTCGATCACCACGCTCAGGCTGGCGGGCGTGCCCTCGGTGCCCACCAGGTCAACAGCGCGCACGCTCAGGGGGTGCACGCCCGGCGTCAGGGGCTTGCCGGTGTAGGTGAAGCTGAAAAACTGCGGCGCATCGGCGTCAAAGCCCGGGTAGGTCTCGCCCAGCAAGGTCTTGCCGTCGTAAATCCGCAGCGACACCGTGCCCACCGGCGAAGTGCCCGTGAGGGTCAAGCCGGTGCTGCGCTGGGTGCGGTTGTCGGTGATGCTGGGGCCGGTGTCGTCGTCGTCGATCAGATCCAAGGCCGTGGAGGCGGCCAAGCCCGCCGTGCTGATGATCAGCGGCGGCAGTTTCAGGTCGGGGCTGGCGTTGCCTGCACGGTCCAGAATGCGCACGGACAAGGTGTTGTAGGTGCCGTCGACCAGTTTGCTGGCGGGCGTGATGTCCAGGCGCGCCGTGGCGCTGGCCAGATCACGCAGCGTGATGGATTGGCGAATCAGCACGGTGCTGCCATTGAGCAGCAGGACTTCATCGCCCTCCTTCACGCCTTCGGGCAGGCGCATGTCCAGGCTGGGGTTGGGGCTGCTGGAGACGCGCGCGCCATCGTCGTTGATGACGTCCAAGCCGTTGACCGCTGTCAGCTGGGCAAAAGTGGGGGTCAGCGGGACATCCACATCAATCGTGATGGGCAGCACGCTGCCGATCAGGCTGACCTGGCTGCCCACGGTCTGCTGGGCAAGGATGCGGTGCGCGCCGCTGCTGAGGATCACGTCTGCCGAGAAAGCGCCCGTGGTGGCATGGGCCGTGACGCTGGCCAAGGCGGTGGTGGTGTTGGCGGTGTAAGTGGTGAGCGCCTCACCGGCGTCCAGCACGCCGTCGGCGTCGATGTCGTCGAACAAGACCACCGTGGCACCCGGTCTGGCCAGGCCACTGAGGGTGATGTTACGCGCCGCATTGGCCGGGCTGGTGATGCCGTCGCCCTTGACGGGTCCGGTGTCGTCGGTGCTGTCCAGCCAGAGGAATGAGGGGTCAAACGCACGCGCATCGACGCGCACGAACAAGGCCGCAGAAGCGGGGCCTTCCACGCCGTTGGCGCGCACGCCCCGGGCATAGACGGTGTAAACGCCGTCGGCCAGCGCAGGGCCTGCATAGGTGAAGCTGTAGGCGCTGCCCATGTCGCCGGGTTTGACGCTGCCCAAAAGCGTGTCCCCGGCATAAAAATTCACCTGGCTGGCGTTGGTGCCTGCTGTGGTGCCGGTCAGGGTAAAGCCCGTGGCCTGGCGCGTGACGATGCTGTTGCCGGTGCTGCCCGGGCCCTGGTCTGCGGCCAGGAAGGTCATGTTGGGTGCGCCGGGCACGCCGTTGACATCGACATACAGGCGCGGCATGGCGCCGATGTAGCGGTACAAGGAAGTGGGATTGCTGCTCGGATCGACATTGAGGTTCTGCGGGTTGCCTGCCGCATCGACCGTGCGCCCGTAAATGCCGCTGTAGCTGCCCGCATAGGGGTTGTAGGTGCCGCTCAGGTCCTTGGTGCTGGTCACGTCCACATGGCCACGCGCCAGGTCGTTGGCGCTGAGCTGCACGCTGCCAATCAGGTAGGACGGGTGGGTGGTCATGGCGTTGTACAGCTCGATGCGATCGCCTGCACGCGCCTGCGGTGCCAGCGTCACCCGGAAGGTGGGGCGGGCATGGCTGGTGATCTTGTCGTCGGCAAACAGGCCGTTGTCTTGTCCGGGGGCCAGATCTATCGTCAGTGGCGGCTGGGGCGAGCGGTCCACCGTGAGCCGCAAGGCTTCGCTGGCGACGCTGGTGTTGCCCGCCAGATCGGTCTGGAGGGCACGGATGAGGTGCACGCCTTCGGCCATGCTCCAGGCGCGGATGGCCGCGCTGAAGTTGCCGCTGCTGTCCACGGCGCTGCCCGATGTGACGGTCAGCTCTTCGCCCGCATCGAGCACGGCGTTGTTGTTGGCATCGTCAAACAGGCGCACCTGGGTGGTGTTGGCCCCAGCCTCGCCTTTGCCGGTGAAGATGAAGTCGGAGCTCATTGCGCTGTTGGTGAGGCCGTCGCCCACCGTGGCGCTGTCGCGCGACTTGTCCAGGCCCAGCTGGGTGGGCCTGGCGATGCGGCTGTCCAGGGTCAGCGCCAGTGCCGCCGAGGGGGCACTGGCGTTGCCCGCAGCGTCGATGGCGACCACGGTGAATGTGCGCTCGCCCTGGCTCAGCGCGGCCGCTGTGCTGGGGTAAAAAAAGCTCCAGCGGGGTGGGTTGTCGTTGCTCACGCCGGTGCTGCCCAGCAGCACGCCATCGGCATAGACCTGCACTTGCACCGTTCGTTCTGCCGCGTAGACCACGCCACTGAGGCTGAAGCCGTTGGGCCGGTTGAACACGGCATCGGTGTTGCTGGCACCGCTGTTGTCACCGCGCTCCAGCGTGGGCGGTGGCGGTGCGGTGGGGGCGGTGCGGTCCACCACCAGGGTGGGCAGGACCGCATTGGCGCTGGTGCTCACGCCGCTGTCGCTCAGGCGCTGAATTTGCGCGGCAATCGCGTTGTTGCTGCCCGGGGTGTAGGTGCTGCCGTTGGTCAGAGCGGTCTGCAACTGCACGTCGACCCAGTAAGCCGCTGCGCCACTGCTGCTGCGGTTGAGCAGGTCGGCCGCGCTCAGGGTGTATCGGCCAAATTCGGTGGTGCCCACCAGCAGTCGCAGGGTGTCGCCTGCACGCACGCCCTGCTGGCCGTCCACATTCAGGGCCACGCGCAGCACGGGCGACAGGTTTTGGGTGATGCTGTCGCTGCTGAGCACGCCGGTGTCGGAGCGGCTGTCGCCGGGCAGCATGCTGATGCCCCGGGGCGCGAGCGGGTCTGTGGGCACGGCGCTGACCAGCAAGGCATTGATGGCGCTGTTGACCGCGCTGTTGCCCGCCAGATCGGTGCTTTGCACCGTGACGCTGTAGGCCGTGGTGCTGACCGGCAAGGCCCGTTCACGCGGGATGGTCAGGCTCCAGCTGCCTGTGGCTGCGTTCAGGCTCAGGCCATCCACGGTGGTGGTGCTCACGCCGTCGATGAGCACCTCGCGCCCGGCCGCCTGGCCATAGGCCACGCCGTTGACGCGCACGGTGAGCGTGTCGGTGTTGGCCGCGTCATAAGTGCCGCTGAGTGTGGGGGTGGTGCTGCTGGTTTGCTGCAGGGCCACGGTGGGCGCATTGGGGGCGACTTTGTCGACTTCGATGCGGGTGACGGCGCTGGGCAAACTCCAGTTGCCCGCCAGATCGTCTTGCACCACACGCAGGTGGTGCACGCCCGGGGCCAGGTTCAGGCTGCTGAAGGTGTAGGCACCTGCGGCGTCGCAGGCCACCTGGGCCACCTGCACCCAGGGTGCGGGGCTGCCGTCGGCCAGTGTCAAAGCGGCGTTGCTGCCGTAGTCGAGCAAGCGCACCTGTGTCAGAGGTGCGCTGCTGGCGGCGGCGCTGCCGCTCAAGGTCAAAGCCGTGCTGTTGCGGATGATGCCGTCGTTGGCGAGGCGCCCGGTGTCGTCCGTGGCCAGCAGGCTCACAGGCATCAGGGTGGCCGGGGGTGTGGTGTCGATGGTGACCGTGAGCGGCGTGGTGCTCAGCGCGCTCCAGTTGCCCGCCTGGTCCATGGCGCGGGCCGTGAAGCTGTAACTGCCGTCGGCCAGGCTTGGCTGGGTGTAGCGACCATCGGGCTGGGGAATGCCCCGGTAGGTGAAGGTGCTCCAGTCTTGCCCTGGGTTGGCTACCGTGCCCAGGCTCACGCTGCTGCCGTCGGGTGAGGTCATGAAGACCTCGATCAGCTGCGCTTCGTTGTCGCCGTAGATGCGCATCGAAAAACCGCTGCTCTGGTTCGTCACGCTGTCGTTGAAGGCGCGACCAGTGTCACTGCTGTAGAGCAGCATCAGGTAGGCAGGCACGGCAGGCGCGGTGCGGTCCACCGACAGCGAACGCAGGGTGTAGACCGCATCCAGGCTGCTGGCGTTGCCCGCAGCGTCAATCACCACGCCGATCAATGACTCCTGATAAGTGGCCGCATTCAGGCCGTTGGGCACCAGGGCGCGGTCGGGGGCGACGTCCACATAGCCCTGTGCAATGTCTTGCGCCGTCAGGGCCTTGCGCGCCAGCACGGTGGTGCCGTTGCGGAACTCGAACACGTCACCGGCCTGGGCGTTTTGCCGGGCACGCACATCGGCATCGCTGACCGGCAGGCCAAAGCGCACGGTGGGAAAGGCGGTGTTGATGCGGTCGTCGGCGGTCGTCAGACCGGTGGGGTTCAGTGCGGGATCGGTCAGCACCTGACCCGGGCGCACCGCGTTGGTGGCCATCAAGTCCACGGTGATGACCAGCGCGTTGCTGGGTGTGCCCAACACGCCTGTGGCATCCACCGAGACGGCCCGGATGAAGTGCGTGCCGCTGCCCAGGGCGATGTCTTGGCTGAACGCGCGGGTGCCTGCGGTGGGCAAGATGCTGTTGCTCAGCAGCTCGCCTTCCTGGACCACGCCGTCGTTGTTCTGGTCGTCAAACAGCCAGACGCGGGTGCCGTCTTCGGCAATGCCGCTGATGGTCAGTGCAGTGCTGTTGCCGGTGATGCCGTCGCTGTTGCTCAGGCCCGTGTCATCGGCCGCCGCCAGGCGCAGAGCAAAGGGCGGTTTTTGCAGGGTGCTGCTGGCAGGGGCCAGGCGCAGGTTGATGCTTTTGTTGGGGCCATCGCTGAGCAGGCTGTACGCTGAGCCTGTGGCCACTTGGCCGGGTGTGTTGCCCAAGGTCAGGGCGCTGAGCGTGCCGGTCAGGGTGCCCGAGTATTTGATCAGGCTCCAGGTGCCTTGGCCCAGGCCGCTGAAGCTGCTGAGGCCACCCACTTGCACCGTGCCGCCCAGCGTGAGGTTGCTCACGCCGGTGATTTCGTCGTCGGCCAGGCTGTCGCCGTTGGCCGCCAGATGCAGCTGCAGCGTCGAGCCGCTGGCCAGCACCAGGATGCCGCTGATGTTCAGCGGGCCTGCGCCCGCAGGGCCGTCGGTGCTGCCCGGGCTCAGGGTGGCACCGCTGTTCACGGTGGTGGTGCTGGCACCCACGGTGCCGTTGCCCGCCAGCGTGGCACCCGTGTTGACCACCAGGGGGCCGGTGAGCACGCTGTTGTTGGCCGGGTTGCGCCCGATGTCCAGCGTGCCGCCGTTGACGGTGGTGCTGCCTGAGAAGCTGCTGGTGGGGCCCTTCAGGGTGAGCACGCCCGTGCCCTCTTTGATGAGCCCGCCAGTGCCGCTGATCGTGCCGCTGTAGCTGCTGCTGGCATTGCCCGCGCCCACGGTGAGCACGGTGGCGCCCAGCACCACGCTGCCTGCGCCCGACAGACTGGCCATGCGCTCGGTACTGGCGGCGGTGCCGCTCAGGGTGAGGGTGGCACCGCTGGCCACACTGACGTCGGTGCTGGCCGACAGGCGGTTGCTGCCACCACTCAGGGTGAGGCCGCCGTCGGCCACGCTGGTGGCACCGGTGTAGGTGTTGGCCCCCGACAGGGTTTGAATATTGCCCAGCGATTTGGACAAACCGCCCGAGCCGGAGATCACGCCCGAGAAGGTGGCGGCGGTGCTGGCGTGCCCCAGGCTCAGCGTGGCGCTGCCCAAGGTGACCGCGCCCGAACCGCTGAGCGTGGACAGGGTCTGGCTGAAACTGGCCAAATCGAGCACGCTGGCGGCGGCCACCGCCACGGCGCTGCTGGCCGACAGGCGCTGGGCCGCGCCCATGACGAGGCTGCCGCCGTTGACGTTGGTGGCACCGGTGTGGCTCCAGACGCCGCTCACCGTGAGGGCACCTGCCCCCTCTTTGGTGACCACGCCCGTGCCGCTGACCGGGGCGGCAAAAATGCTGTTGTTGCTGCGCGAAAACTTGAGCGTGCCCGCGTTGTTGATGCCCGAGGCGTTCAGGCTGCCGCTGCTGCCGCCCGCGCCTACTTGCAAGGTGCCGCCCGCATTGACCGTCACCGCGCCCGTGAGGCTGGCATCCCCCGCCAAAATAGCTGCGTTGACGCCACTGTTAAGCACCACCAGGCTGCCCGCGCCGCCCACATTGGCGCTCATCTGCAAGCTGGCAGCCGCAGCGTCCAGCGTCAAGGCGGCTCCACTGGCCACCGAGACGGCATTGCCCAGCGTGCGCGCTGCACCGGTGGCGGCCTTGAGGCTGGCATTCGCCTGCACCTGCAAGCTGCCTGTGCCCAGCGCGGCATCGCTGGTGGCCAGGGCGATGGTGCCCGCCTCCAGCACGGTGCCGCCGCTGTAGCTGTTGGCACCATTGAAGGTCAGCACGCCCGTGCCGCGCTGCACCAACGTTCCGGTGCCGCTGATCCAGTTGGCCGCCAGGCTCAGGGCGCTGCTGCTGCTGAAAACCAATCGGGCGTTGTTCACCACCGCGCTGGTGGCGGGCAAAGTCAGCGCCGCGCCATCGGCCAGTTGCAAGGTGCCTGCGCTCACGGTGGTGCTGCCGGTGTAGGTCTGCGCGCCGGTCATGACCAGGGTGCCGCTGCCGGTCTTGACGAGTGCGCCGCCCGCGCCGCTGATGACCCCGGTGTAGCGGGTGGACGCATCGGTGCCGCCCACGGTGAGGGTGGCAGCGCCCAGGGCTATTGCGCCATTGCCCGCGATCGAGCCCACGCTTTGTGCGAAGCCCGCCAAATTGAAACCCACGTTGGTGCTGGTGTTGAGCACCACATCGCTGCTGCGTGAGGCCAGGTTGGCCGCACTGAAGGTGATGCTGCCTGCATGAACGGTGGTGACACCGCTGTAGCTTTGGGCCACACCGAGGGTCAGCGTGCCCGAGCCCACCTTGCTCAGGGCGATCAGGCCTGTGGCACCTGCGCCACCATTGGCCAGCAAGGTGTTCAGGGTGAAGCTGGCGTTGTAGTTGCCCAGGGTCAGCACGGTGGTGCTGTTGCCCAGGTTGTTGATGACTTGACCGGAGCCGCTGAGGCTGTTGAGGGTCAGGCTTTGGCCGTTGGTGTCCAGCGTTGCGCCGCTGTTGACGATCACATTGCTGTTGGCCCCCAGTTGGGCCTGGCCTGCACCGGCCAGGCGGGCGGTGGCGCCCGATTTGATGTCAAGGGCCACCACATCCACGCCGCCCAGCGCGTTGACCGCGTTGGTACCCGATGCTTTGTCCAGCACCAGCGTGCCGGCATTGACCACGGCGCGGCCGGTGTTGCTAACCGCACCGCCCAGGGTGAAGGTGCCTGTGCCTTCCTTGACCAGGACACCACTGCCGCTGCTGCTGAAGGTGCCGGTGAAACGGGTGCTGCTGTTGTTGCCGCCCACGGTGAAGACGCTGGTGCCCAGGGTCAGCGTGCCGGCCCCTTGCAGCGCACCGATGCGCTGGGCCAGGCCGTTGGCGTTGAGGGTGGCGACATCGGCGATCTCGACCACGGTGTTGTTGGCGTTGCCCGCTGCGCCCAAGGCATTGGCCACGCCCAGGGTCAGGGTGCCCCCGGCCACCAGGGTTTCGCCGGTGTAGGTGTTGGCCGCCGACAAGGTGAGGTTGGACACCGACTGCACCAGGCGACCTGCGCCCGAGATCACGCCCGAGAAAATCTGCGCCTGTGTGGAGGCGTGTTCCAACGTGGTGCCCGCCGCCAGGCTGATGCTGCCGCCGTAGTTGGCATTTGCGCCCAGATAGCCTGTGCCGCCCAACTTGAGCGTGCCGCCGCTCACGGTGATGTTGCCCGAGAGGGTGTCGGCCCCGGTGAGGGTCAGCGTGCCTGTGCCTTGCTGGGCCAGGCTGCCGGTGCCGGTGATGGCACCGCTCAAGGTGACGTCGTCGCTGCGGTTGATCACCAGGCTGCCTTGGTTGCTGATGGCGCTGGCCAACACGGACGCGCCCTGGCGGGGGCTGCCGTCGCTCCACTGCAAGGTGCCGCCGCTGATGGTGGTGGCACCGCTGTGATTGAGCTGGCCCGTCATGATCTGCGTGCCCGTGCCCAGTTTGATGAACACGCCCAGGCCTGCGCCGTTTTCTTCCAGATTGCCGCTGAAGGTGCTGGTGCCTGCGGCGTTGTAAGTGCCCGCCAGGAAGTTGTTCACCCCCACCGTCAGGCTGGCGGGGTGGCCAGGGTAGCCGATGCGCACGGTGCCGCCGCCGCTCAGGGCGTCCACACGCATGGCCGCCTCCACGGTGGTGAGGACCGCGCCTGCGGCCACATTCAGACTCGACTGGTTGTTCGTCCAGACATCGTTGGCGTTGTTGCCGCCTGCAAAAGTGCCCTCGCGCACGTCAATGAGCGATCCGGCACCCAAAGCAAAGGTGGCCGGGCCTTGCCAATACACCATGCCCTGGCCGGTCTTGCTCAGGGTGCCCGAACCCGTGAAGAGGACCGCGCTGTTGTTTTCGTTGAAGTTGCGGTGGGTGTTGGCCCCCACATCCAGATTGAGCGTGGCACCCGCTGCAATGGCAAACGAGGGCGAGGCATAGCCATTGGTGGCGGTGACCACCGCACCGGCCGTGGCCAAAGTGGGTGTGCTCAGCGACAAGGTGCCGCCGTCAATCACGGTGGCGCCGCTGTAGCTGTTGGCGTTGCTCAGCGTCAAGCTGCCCGCGCCTTGCTTGGTGAGCGAGAGTTTGCTGGTGGTGCCATCGGCGATCACGCCGCTGAACACCTGGTTCACGCCCGCAGCAATGGCCGAGCCCACCGCCAGATTGACCGTGCCGCTGGCCGCGCCGCTGCGCACATCGCCTGCGCCTTCGAGCCCGCCAATGCGGTCGCTGACGTTGAGCTGGTAGACGCCGCCACGCGCCACGCGCACGCTGCTCACATCGTTCAGGCTGCCGCTGACGGCCAGCGTGCCCGAGCGGATGTCGGTCGCGCCGCTGTAGGTGTTGGCCCCGCTCAGCACCAAGGTGCCGTCACCCGTTTTGACCAGGCCACTGCTGGCATTGGCCCCGGCCAGCACGCCGCCATAAGTGACGGTGGCATCGCGCGCCACTTCGATGGCACCGCTGCCCGTGATCTCCAGCGTGCGCGTGGCCGCCAGCGCCAGGCTGCTGGCGATCTTGAGGGTGGCACCGTCGGCGATCAACACACGCGCCGTGCTGGCACCCAGCTGGGCGTCGCTGGTGATGGTGAGCGTGCCCGCGTTGACGCGGATGTCGCCCGTCTGGCTGTTGGCGCTGCGCAGCACCAACTCGCCTGCGCCGGTTTTGGTGAAGCTGCTGGCCCCGGTCAGGGTGCCGTCAAAGCTCAGGCGGTTGTCGGCGGCCACGTCAATGGCGTTGACTCTGCCAGTGAGTGCGCCTGACACCAGCGCATTGCCCGCTGCGTCTTGGATGACGGCGCTGTTCAGGTCAAGGGCTCCCAGGCTGAAGCCGTCGGCCACCAGGGTCTGGCTGCTGCTGGCGGTGTAAACGAGCAGGCCAGCAGCGGCGTTTGAAGCGGCTGCGTCCAGGGTGGCGATCAGGGTCTCGCCCCCCACCGTGAGGGACAGGCGGGTGCTGGCCAGGCCGGTGCTGGTGCCCACGCCTTCGCTCAGCTGCAGGCTCAGCTGCAGGCTTTTGCCGCTGACGGCCACGCTGACCGATTGGACCGTGGGGGCCGTGCTGTCGAGCATGAGGCCCAGTTTGTCGAGCAAGTCGCTGCTGAGCACCGAGGCGCTGTCCACCTGGCCCAGCACCACTTCAAGTTGGGCGTCTGCGCCAAGAGCGGCGCTGCCTGTGGCGTCTGACGAGGCGGCCACATCGGCCCCCAGCACGGTGTGCAGTTGCTGCAAAAACACGCTTTGAGTGCCCTGAGCCGCGACATCACAGCCATACAACAAGACATCGGCGTCGGGTGCCAAAGCGCTGCGCCAGGCGGCCAGGGTCTGGGCATGCGTGCTCAGGTAGGCCTGGTCCACACGCGTGTCCCCAAAGATCAGTGCGCCGGGTTCGCCGTGGCTGATCAGGTGCAAGGCGGTGATGCCCGTCTCTTGCGCCAGCACATCGGCCAGAGCTTGCAGGGGCTCGGCGTCGGCAGCCAGCACGCGCAGCTGTGCCTGCGGGTATTGCGCCTGCAAATCGGCTTTCAGGGCCGACAGATCGGCCGACAGCACGATCAGTGCGTGGGCGTCCTGCGGCACCCTCGCTGGTGACGGGGCCAGCGTTGCATCGGCCAAGGTGGCCTCGGATTCGGCAGCCGGGTTCAGGGCCTTGCTTTTTTCAGTGTGCAAGCTGCGCGCATCGGGCAAGGCAGGGGCCAAAAGAGCGCGACCGGCTTCGGGCAGGCGGTGCAGGGAAGAGGTCTGCTCGTTCGGGGGCAAGAGCTTGTCTGTGGCTTTGCCCAAGGCTGTGTCCAGGGCCGCGCCGTCAAACATGAGGCGCTGCTCCAGCGCCAGCATGCGGGCGGGCTGACGCTCGTGGCGCTGTCCTGGCGTGGAAGCTGACGCAGGGACCGCATCATGTGTTTGCGAAGAGGTGGCAGGGGCCACTGGCGAGGTTTTTTTCTTCATGACGGACCATCAGCAATGAAAGAAACACCCCTTATCGGGGGATCTTGGCAGGCCCCGGCAAGGGGGCCCTGGGGGCTCAGGGCGGAGTGGGCGTGGCCATCGCCACACGGCCACTCATGCCGGCCTTCAATTTCGCAGGGGGATTGAGCAGTTGCGCCACCACCTTGACCGATTGGCTCACCGGGTCGACCCGGGTGCCTGTGCGCAGCACTTGCGCCTTGATGCTCAGACCCAGTTCATCCACCAGGATGGACACCTCGTCGCCCGGCGCAATGCGGCGCAACCAGGTGGACGGTGCCAAAAACTCGATCTCATAACCGCCATCGTCCAGCACCACCATCAGGGCCTGGCCCGGTTGCACGAACTGGTGGTTTTGCTGCAAGTTTTCGCCCACCACACCGTTGAAGGGGGCTGCGATGGTGCATTTTGAAACCTGGGTTTCCATGATCCTGAGTTCTGACTGCAGGCGCTCGACGGCGTTGCGCGCCAGCGCCAGATCGGTCTTGCTGCCCGCTTCAAGCTGGGCCAGGCGCTCTTGCGCCTTGAATTGCAGTTGGGCGGCACTCACCTCCACTCGGGACTTGTCCCTTTGCGCCACAAACAGGCTGCAATCGAGCCGGGCGAGCACATGGCCTTTATCAAAACGACGGCCCTCGGGCAGCAACGTGATGAGCACCCCACCCACCTCGGCAGACACCGTGGCTTGGCTGCGGGCACGCACCTGGGCCCGGATGTCGACATTGGCCAGGCCCGACGCGCTGGGTGCCCCCCAGCTTGCCCCCGAGGCAGCTCCTGAGGCTGTTGTCGCCCCATGGGGCAAACTGCCAGCGGCGGGTGTTTCGGTGCCCGATGCATCAGGTGCCACATACCCGGCGATCCGATACCCGGCCGACATGACCCAAGGGCCTGGTGCCAAGGCCTGGGGCACGGCCGTGAATGCTGGTGCCGAGGATGCAGCGGGTGCAGAAGACGCTGCGGGGGCTGAAGACGCTGCGGGGGCTTTGGGCACGGCTACAGGTGCAGGTGCAGGTCCGGGTGCAGGTTTGGCGGCAAGGGCTGCTGCGGATACCGCAGGTGCTGCAGGTGCTGCGGCTGCAGGTTTGGCCGCAGGCGCTGCGGGCAGTGCCCCACGCTCTTGTGCCTGGCCCAGTTGCGCGCACACGCACAGGGCACAGCCCAGTCCGGTGGCTCGAATCATTCGGATCATTGTTTATCTTCCGTCCCTGTGACCGGCTGCGCTGGGCTCCAGCTGGTGCGCAAGTTTTTCTGGCGCACCTGCTCGGTCAATGTTTCCAATGGCTGACTCAAGGGCTGGTGTTCCATCTCCTGCCCCAAAGCTGCCTGCAAACGGCTTTCGGCCATCTGCACCTGTGCCAAGCCCTGGTAACGCCTGAACTCGCTGAGCAAGGCGTTGCTTTGGATAGACACCGTTTCCAGTCTTCCACGCAGCAAAGCGGTCTGTAAGGCTTGACTTTGCTGCAACAAACGCTGGTCAATTTCCCACATCTGCTGCGCACGGGCATAAGCGTTGGCCGCGTTTTTCAGGGCCATGCGCGCCATGTGCACCTGGGTGAGCACCGCCATCTGGGTGACCATGCGGCGCTGGTCTGCCAGTTGCACGCCCGCTTCAGCCAAACGCGCCTGCACCGGCACAGTCAGCAAGTTCAGCAAGTTGAAGCTCAGGCTGGCACTGGTCTCCATCCAGTTGTGATGCACCAAATAGCGGTCACTGTCATAGCGAGCGCTGCTGTTGAAGTTGAGCGACGGAAACAAGCGCAGCATCACTTTGCGTGTTTCTTCGCGGGCCATCTGGCTCTGGATGTAGCTGTCGCGCACATCGCCGTTGTGCGCCAAGGCCATGTTTTCGAGCAACTCGGTGTTGTCCAGGCCGTCCAGCATGACGCCTTTGGGCCAATCCACCTGCAAGGTAATGGGCTGGTTCAGGGGCAAATTGACCAAGCTGGCCAACTCCACCTCTGCCGGAGCCAAGTCCTGCTCGATGCCTTCGAGCAAGCGGATGTTTTCCACCAGTTGCCGCTGGTAGGCCAGCGCCTCCTGAGGGGGACGCACGCGCTCGGATTCGATCTGGCGAGAGGCTTTCAAGGCCTCATCGGCTTCATCAATGGTTTGGCGCAATTTGCTGCGCATGGCCTGTGCAGCAGCAGCCCGCCAAAAGGCGTTGCGCACATCCTGCATCAGGGCGTGCATGGCCTTGCGGCGCTTTTGCTCGGCAATTTGCGCCCGACCATCGCTTTGGCGGGCGTTGAAATACGCCACCGCCGTGTCCAGCACATTCCATGAAACGCCCAAGTCCCGCTGAATGCTGCTCAAGTCTTGCGTCGGCGTGTCCACACCCAGGCTCTGCCTGACCTTGTCCCGCTCGGTACGGTTGACGCGGGCATTCACGCTGGGCAGCATCTCCAGCAAAGAGGCCCGATAAGTGCCCGAAGCCAGCAAAGCCTCCATCTGGCGCGCCCGCAAGTCCAGGTTGTATTTGAGGGCGCGGGCCATGGCCGCTTCCATGCTCAGGGGGCCTTGCAGCGCATCCACATGTTTTTGCGAGGCCTCGCGGTCTTTCTGGTTTTGTTGCGCAAAATCAGCCAATGGCCCCGGGGCCTGGCTGTCAGGGATCACCGCGCAAGCCCCCAGCAGCACCGACAGCGCCAGCCCCAGGGCAGACCGCCCCATCTTGCGGCCCCTGCCCGCACCAGCCCGATCTTCCCGCCCCATTGACAAGAAATGGCCTTCACTCCTTGCTGGTTGTAATTTTTGACAAATAGTATGTCTCATTGATTAAAAAATGCCAAGAACGTTAAACATGACATTTTCATCAATTAAATAAGTATCAGTAATGTCCAATTGGGTAATTACAAATCACATTCATCTCCCAAATCTGCTCTGTTGCCGCCAACCCACAAAAGCCATTTCCCCTTCGGCACTCGAAGAGTCCGACGTTTACCGCGCCAACCACGCGCCTCATTCATGTCTTGCAGGTTTGCCCACATCCGTCGAGGTCTGCAACCACCGACCTGCAACTGCGGGCTTTTGTCGGGGTCTTCGACCGCCGACCTACAAAGCACCCCGTAGGTCGGCACTCGAAGAGTCCGACGTTTACCAAGCCAACCACGCGCCTCATTCATGTCTTGCCGGTTTGCCCACATCCGTCGGGGTCTGCAACCGCCGACCTACAAAGCACATCGTAGGTCGGCACTCGAAGAGTCCGACGTTTACCGCGCCAACCACGCGCCTCATTCATGTCTTGCCGGTTTGCCCACATCCGTCGGGGTCTTCGACCACCGACCTGCAACTGCGGGCTTTTGTCGGGGTCTTCGACCGCCGACCTGCATAGCACCCCGTAGGTCGGCACTCGAAGAGTCCGACGTTTACCGCGCCAACCACGCGCCTCGTACATGTCTTGCCGGTTTGCCCACATCCGTCGGGGTCTGCGACCGCCGACCTGCAACTGCGGGCTTTTGTCGGGGTCTGCGACCGCCGACCTACAAAGCACCCCGCAGGTCGGCACTCGAAGAGTCCGACGTTTACCGCGCCAACCACGCGCCTCATTCATGTCTTGCCGGTTTGCCCACATCCGTCGGGGTCTTCGACCGCCGACCTGCAACAGCGGGCTTTTG
>NZ_LFYT02000035.1 GCF_001270065.2 Limnohabitans planktonicus II-D5 | reverse complement strand
CGGCCACCTTCGTCTTTGGACAAGACATAGATCTCGCCCGTGAAGTGGGTGTGGGGCTTGATCGAACCTGGCTTGCACAGCACTTGGCCGCGCTCAACGTCTTCGCGCTTGGTGCCACGCAACAAAATACCGACGTTGTCACCAGCTTGACCTTGGTCCAGCAGCTTGCGGAACATCTCAACGCCTGTGCAAGTGGTCTTGACCGTGTCTTTGATACCGACGATTTCGATTTCTTCGCCGACTTTGACGATACCGCGCTCGATACGGCCGGTCACCACAGTGCCGCGACCGGAGATGGAGAACACGTCTTCCACGGGCATCAGGAATGCGCCGTCTACTGCGCGGTCAGGCGTAGGGATGTAAGTATCCAAAGCTTCGGCCAGCTTCATGATGGCTTGCTCGCCCAGAGGACCTTTGTCACCTTCCAGAGCCAGCTTGGCCGAACCTTGCACAATCGGTGTGTCGTCGCCTGGGAAGTCGTACTTGGACAACAACTCACGCACTTCCATCTCGACCAGTTCCAACAACTCAGCGTCATCAACCATGTCACACTTGTTCAGGAACACGATGATGTAAGGCACGCCCACCTGACGAGCCAACAAGATGTGCTCACGTGTCTGAGGCATGGGGCCATCAGCAGCAGAGCAGACCAAAATTGCGCCGTCCATCTGAGCAGCACCGGTGATCATGTTCTTCACATAGTCAGCGTGGCCGGGGCAGTCCACGTGAGCGTAGTGACGGTTTTCTGTTTCGTACTCGACGTGAGCGGTGTTGATCGTGATACCACGAGCCTTCTCTTCGGGAGCCGCATCGATCTGGTCGTACGCTTTGGCAGCACCGCCGAACTTGGCAGCCAACACAGTGGTGATGGCTGCAGTCAGGGTGGTTTTACCGTGGTCAACGTGACCGATGGTGCCCACGTTCACGTGGGGTTTGGTCCGTTCGAATTTCTCTTTTGCCATTTTTTCATCTCCGAAAAGAAGTCATCAACAACCAAGACACAGATCGCGCAATCTCAATTGCGCGCTCAGAAACTGGTGCCCTTGGCGGGAATCGGACCCGCGACCTCTCCCTTACCAAGGGAGTGCTCTACCACTGAGCCACAAGGGCAAAAAAAATCACTCAACAACCCACACGTATGAATGGAGCGGGAAACGGGAATCGAACCCGTGTCATTAGCTTGGAAGGCTAAGGTTCTACCATTGAACTACTCCCGCATCATGACGCCGCACGAGTGAATGCAACGCCAATGCTTGGAAACCTTTTCCAATTGCTCTACATCAAACGACTGAGTCGTGGTTGCTGGTGGAGGAGACTGGATTCGAACCAGTGTAGGCGTAAGCCAACAGATTTACAGTCTGCCCCCTTTAGCCACTCGGGCACCCCTCCAAAAGCAAGTCTTAGATTATGCCATCTTTTTGAAAGACTTCGCAACTTACACAATAACTTTTCACCATTCAATGGATTTTTGTCCCATTCGTACAAGAAATTGATTGGCCAGTGCGAAGTGATCACAACCTATAAATGGCGTGGGCGGTCGCCGCGCCGACAAGGGTGATGGGTGATTGGACTGCAAGATCAAATGCCTGCCGTTCAGACACAGGCCATCCATCAAGTTTTTTTTCGCCTGTGCTTGTGCACCCCACAGCATAAACACCAAGTGCTGTGTGCTTTGTGCTGCAGCCTTTACCAAGACGTCTGTCAACGACTCCCACCCCCAGTGGGCATGGCTGCCCGCTTGGCCATCCTCGACCGTCAAGCATGTATTGAGTAGCAAAACCCCCTGCTCAGCCCAACGCACCAAAGAGCCATCCGATGGCACTGGGACACCCAGGCTGTGCTGAAGCTCTTTGAAAATATTGCGCAAACTCGGCGGAACCTTCACACCCCGAGGCACTGAAAATGCCAGCCCCTCAGCCTGCCCTGGCCCGTGATATGGGTCTTGACCCAAGATCACCACCCGCACCCGCTTCAATGGCGTCAAAGTCAAGGCACGCAAAGGCTCTGGTGGATAAATGATTTTTCCTTCACCCAAGGCCTGACTCAACCGCCCAGACAGCGACACACCTGTCGGGGATGCAAAAAAATCGTTCACCCAAGGTCTCCACCCCTCATCCAAGGCTTGCACATCGGGTGGCCACTGTATCAAGCTGTGCCCTGGCAAATAGTCCTTCCCAAACGCGAAGGTTTGCTGACTTTGACCGTCAATCATCAGGTGAAGAGTTTGGCCAGAGCTTCGCCGGGCTCGCTGGCGCGCATGAAGGCCTCGCCCACCAGAAAGGCATGGACTTGGGCCTCGCGCATGCGCCGGACATCTTCCGGAGTTTGAATGCCGCTTTCTGTGACCAGCAAGCGGTCAGCGGGTACATCGGGCAACATGTCCAGGGTGGTCTGCAGGGACACCTCGAAGGTTTTCAGGTTGCGATTGTTGATGCCGACCAGGCGTGTTTTGAGCTTCAGGGCGCGTTCCAGTTCGGCTTTGTCGTGCACTTCCACCAGAACGGCCATGTCCAGACTGCGGGCCACCGCCTCCATCTCGGCCATCTGGGCATCGTCCAAGCAAGCAGCGATGAGCAAGATGGCGTCGGCGCCCATGGCCCGGGCTTCGTAGACCTGGTAGGCATCGATCATGAAATCCTTGCGCAGCACGGGCAGGTCGCAACTGGCGCGGGCTTGCTTGAGGTAATCCACACTGCCCTGAAAGAACTGCTTATCCGTCAACACCGACAGGCATGCCGCACCGAATTCAGCGTAGCTTTGGGCGATGTCGGCCGGAATGAAATCGGCCCGCAACACGCCTTTGGACGGGCTGGCCTTCTTGATTTCGGCGATCACTGCCGCTTGACCTGCGGCGATTTTGGCACGCATTGCGCCTTCGAAGTCACGGGTCAGCACGCGGCTTTCGGCATCGGCGCGCACCACGGCCAGAGATTTTTGCTTCAGGGCCGTAGCCACTTCTTCGCGTTTGAC
The DNA here is from genome assembly GCF_001270065.2 of Limnohabitans planktonicus II-D5. Classification (GTDB taxonomy): domain Bacteria; phylum Pseudomonadota; class Gammaproteobacteria; order Burkholderiales; family Burkholderiaceae_C; genus Limnohabitans_A; species Limnohabitans_A planktonicus. The sequence goes on along the minus strand of NZ_LFYT02000035.1, from coordinate 33,357 downwards.
GGCAACGATTTTGTCCAGGATGTCACTCATGATTTTCTTTCTGTGCGGGCCAGGTGGCACCATTTTTTTTAAAGCGAACAAAGAAGCGGAGCATCACCCAGGCCACGAGCACAAACAAGGCTGGCATGCCCAAGCAGGTCCTGGCCCCTCGTCCCGCCACATGGCTCAAGTCGCATTCTGGCCAAAGGCCACAAACTGCGCCAGCTTGACTTTTGCCGCGCCCGACTCGATGGCGACACGCGCACGCGCCAGGCCATCGGCGATGCTGCTGGCCACATTGGCCGCATAAAGGGCCGCGCCCGCGTTGATCATGACGATGTCCCGCGCCGCGCCGGGCTCATTGTCCAGCACGCCACGCAACATGGCCATGGATTGCTCGGGTGTATCCACTTTCAGGGCCCGGTTGCTGGCCATGGTCAGGCCAAAGTCTTCCGGGTGGATTTCGTATTCGGTGATCTGGCCGTTTTTGAGCTCCCCCACCAAGGTGGCCGCGCCCAGACTGATCTCATCCATGCCGTCGCGTCCGTACACCACCAACGCATGCTCGGCCCCCAAGCGCTGCAGGGCACGGACCTGAATGCCCACCAAATCGGAGTGAAACACGCCCATCAAAATATGGGGTGCGCTGGCTGGGTTGGTCAAGGGCCCGAGGATGTTGAAAATCGTGCGTATGCCCAGTTCCTTGCGCACCGGGGCCACATTTTTCATGGCCGGATGGTGGTTGGGCGCGAACATGAAGCCAATGCCCACCTCTTCGATCGAACGCGCGATCTGCTCTGGCGACAGGTGGATGTTGCCGCCCAGGGCTTCGACCACGTCGGCGCTGCCCGATTTACTGCTGACGCTGCGCCCGCCGTGTTTGGCCGTTTTGGCCCCAGCCGCAGCGGCCACAAACATGGCGCAGGTTGAGATGTTGAACGTGTGGGCCCCGTCGCCCCCCGTGCCCACGATGTCCACCAGGTGCGAGGGGTTGGCCACATGCACTTTGGTCGAGAACTCGCGCATCACTTGGGCGGCGGCGGTGATCTCGCCAATGGTTTCCTTTTTCACGCGCAAGCCTGTGACGAGCGCGGCGGTCATGACAGGTGACAGTTCGCCATTCATGATCATGCGCATGATCTTGAGCATCTCGTCGTGAAAAATTTCGCGGTGCTCGATGGTGCGTTGCAACGCTTCCTGAGGGGTGATGGGCATGGTGGGTTTCCTCTCGGATGATGGGGTTCGTGAAAAAATTCAGTGGGACGGTGCGTCGCTCAAGGCAAGCTTCAGACCAAAACCGACAAACAACAAGCCTGTCAGCCGGTCCAGGTGGCGCATGCCGCGCTGCAGCCATTGACCCCTGCCGGCCAGCCAAGAGGCGGCCAAGGCCCAGCCCATGCACACCAGCAAACTGTTGAGATTGAACAAGCAACCCAAGAGCACGAAAGACCAGGCTGGGTCGGGGGCTTGCGCTGGGATGAATTGCGGCACAAAGGCCAGAAAAAAGAGCGCCACTTTCGGGTTCAGGGCGTTGGTGGCAAAAGCGCCAAAGAACACGGCCAGCAAACCGTTCACCTTTTTGGAGGCAAGCCCATCCACATGCTGGTCAGAGTGTCCCATCACCGACTGTTCATGAGCCATCGCGCTATCGCCACGGCTTTGGGATGTGCGCCACAACAGACGCCCTCCTATCCACAACAAGTACGCGGCACCCATCCACTTGATCAGATTGAAGGCCTCTGCCGAGGTGGCCAAAACGGCCCCCAGTCCCAAAGCAGCTGCAGCCACATGCACAAAACACCCCGCCGTGATGCCCCAGGCTGCGACCAACCCACGCCGCACGCCGCCGCGCAAGGACTGGTTGACGATGTAGAGCACATCCGGCCCGGGCGTGAGGTTGAGCAGCACTCCGGCCAAGACGAACATCAGGACTTGCTGCGCGTCAAACATGGCTTCAGTAAACGCCTGTCCGGGTGGAAGCGGGACTTGCTTGAGCGGATTCGTTTGACATGAAGCGCCTGATGCAGGTGATGGCGTGGTCGATACCCGCCGCATCCACCCCTAGGTGTGTCACAAAGCGCAAGCCGATCAAACCCGTGGCCAAAACGCCTTGGGCCTTCAGATCGTCAAGCAGCGCCGGACCTCGGCCATCGGCCACATCCACAAACACGATGTTGGTTTGCGCCGAACGCACGCTCAAACCCGGCACGCCTTGCAGGCCATGGGCCAGCCGCTGCGCCAGCGCATGGTCATCGGCCAAGCGCTCGACATGGTGGTCCAGCGCGTGCAAAGCCGCTGCCGCCAAAATGCCGGACTGGCGCAAACCACCGCCCAACACCTTGCGCCAACGCAGCGCCTTGGCAATCAGTTCACGCGAGCCGCACAAAGCCGACCCCACGGGCGCACCCAGACCCTTGCTGAAGCAAACCGACACGCTGTCGAAGTGGTCCACGATGCGGCGCACGCTGGCCATGACTGACCCACCTTCGGCTTGTGCGACAGCCGCATTGAAGAGGCGGGCACCGTCCAGATGCACGGCCAAGCCGTGCTGTCTGGCCAGACCAGAGGCTTTTGCCAAGTAGTCTTGCGACATGACGTGGCCGTTCCATGTGTTTTCCAGCGCCAGCAAGCGTGTTCGGGCAAAGTGGCAATCGATGGGTTTGATGGCTGCTGCGATGTCGGCCAGTGCCATTTCACCCGAAGCGTTTTGTGCCAACGGCTGCGGCTGTATGCTGCCCAGCACCGCCGCGCCCCCGCCTTCGTAGCGGTAGGTGTGGGCGTTTTGACCGACGATGTACTCGTCACCCCGCTCGCAATGCGCCATCAGGGCGCACAGGTTGCTTTGCGTGCCCGATGGCATGAACAGCGCCGCGTCTTTCCCGGTGATTTGCGCGATGCGCTCTTGCAAGGCGTTGACCGTGGGGTCGTCACCAAACACATCGTCGCCCAAAGGCGCAGCCAGCATGGCGTCGCGCATGGCGGCTGTGGGCTGGGTCACGGTGTCGCTGCGCAAATCGATCATGGTCGTTCCAGAAAGTTTTTGAGCATGGCGTGGCCATGCTCGGTCAGGATGGATTCGGGGTGGAACTGCACGCCTTCGATGTCCAGCTCGGTGTGCCGCACGCCCATGATCTCGCCGTCATCCGTCCAAGCCGTGACTTTCAGGCAGGGCGGGCAAGTGGCCCGCTCAATGGCCAAGGAGTGGTAGCGGTTGACGGTGAACTGCTCGGGCAAGCCCGCGAACACGCCTTCTTGCGTGGTGGTGATGACACTGGTCTTGCCGTGCATCAATTCTTGAGCCCGAACGATCTTGCCGCCAAAGGCCGCGCCAATGCTTTGGTGCCCAAGACACACGCCCAAAATGGGCAGTTGGCCTGCAAAGTGCTGGATGGCCGCCACCGAAATGCCCGCCTCGGCTGGCGAGCAAGGGCCGGGCGAAATCACCAAGCGGTCAGGCTGGCGGGCCGCAATGCCTTCGAGCGTGATTTGGTCGTTGCGAAAGACCTCGACCTCGGCCCCAAGCTCGCCAAAGTACTGCACGATGTTGAAGGTGAACGAGTCGTAGTTGTCGACCATCAGGAGTTTGATTTTTTTCACCATGTTCACTCCAAGCCTTCTTCCACCAACTCGCTGGCCCGCAACAAGGCACGCGCCTTGTGTTCGGTTTCGCGCCACTCCATCTCGGGCACCGAATCGGCTACCACGCCCGCTGCCGCTTGCACATACAGCGTCTGGTCCTTGATGACGGCGGTGCGGATCGCAATCGCCACGTCCATGTCGCCCGCAAAGCTGATGTAGCCACAAGCGCCGCCGTAGATGCCGCGCTTGACGGGTTCGAACTGGTCAATCAACTCCATGGCGTGCACCTTGGGCGCGCCTGTCAGGGTGCCCGCCGGGAAGGTGGCATTGAGCACGTCCATATTGCTCATACCTTGGTTGAGCAAGCCCTCGACGTTGCTCACGATGTGCATGACGTGGCTGTAGCGCTCGACCACAAAGGCCTCGGTCACCTTGACCGATCCGATTTGAGCGATGCGGCCAATGTCGTTGCGCGCCAAGTCAATCAGCATCACATGCTCGGCCCGCTCTTTCGGGTCGTTGATCAGTTCCAACTCAGCGGCCTTGTCCTTTTCGGGCGTCGCCCCCCGTGGGCGTGTGCCTGCCAACGGGCGGATGATGACTTTGGCGCCCTCGTCGGTTTGCTCCTGGCGCACCAAAATTTCGGGGCTGGCCCCGACAACATGAAAGTCGCCGAAGTTGTAGAAGTACATGTAGGGGCTCGGGTTGAGCGAGCGCAGCGCCCGGTACAAGGACAGCGGGCTTTCGGTGTAGCGTTTCTTGATGCGTTGCCCCACCTGCACCTGCATGAAGTCGCCACCCGCGATCAGCTCCTTGGCTTTTTCTACTGCAGCGATGTAATCGGCCTTGGCGAAGTCCCGCTCGGCCGGGTACGACTGGGTGGGTTTGACGACCGGGGCGCTCACCGAGTACTTGAGCTGCTCTTTCAGGTCACGCAGGCGTTTTTTCGCGCCCACATAAGCCTCGGGCGTGGCCGGGTCGGCATAGACGATGAGGTAGAGCTTGCCCGACAGGTTGTCGATCACGGCCAGTTCTTCGCACTGCAGCAGCAAGATGTCGGGTGTACCCAAGGTGTCGGGCGGGCAGGTTTTTTCGAGTTTCTTCTCAATGTAGCGTACCGCGTCGTAACCAAAATAGCCCGCCAGGCCGCCACAAAAACGGGGCAGGCCCGGGCGCAAGGCGACCTTGAAACGCTTTTGGTATTGCTCGATGAAATCGAGCGGGTTGCCCGTCGCGGTCTCGATGACCACGCCATCCCGCACCACTTCGGTTTTGGCATCGGCCCCGAAACCGCTGGCGCGCAGCAATGCGCGCGCGGGCAAACCGATGAAACTGTAGCGCCCAAAACGCTCGCCACCCACCACCGATTCGAGCAAAAAGCTGTATTTGCCGTTGTCCTTGGTGTGGGCCAGCTTCAGGTAAAGCGACAGGGGGGTTTCCAGGTCCGCAAAGGCCTCCAGCATGAGGGGAATGCGGTTGTAGCCTTGGCTGGCCAGGCTTTTGAATTCAAGTTCGGTGATCACAGGCTAGCGCCTCCTCAGCGCTCAGCGACCTCGCGCGAGGTGCTTTTCATTCATCCAAGTGCCCGGTCATGGTGCGCATGAAGCCGGGCGCGGGTGGCGGGCAAGCCGCACAGTCGATGGGGTCAGGCTGGCCGACGCCAGGGCCAGGCTCCCTGGCCTTCCGCAGGGGAATGGCTCGGCAGACTGGCTGCGCTGGAGTGGCTGTGGATGAGGAACATGATTTGTCGAGTGTAGCAAAGCCAAGCTGTTGGTTTTCACAGGATATACATCCTTCTGGGCCTCACATCATTGGTCGAGGGTGTACAGGCACTTTGGCAGGTCGGCCAGCGTGTCCAACCAGGCAGCCGCAGGCGTGTCTTGCACCCGCTGACCGTGGTTGTAGCCGTACGTGACCAGCACCACCGGACATCCCGCAGCGTGGGCGGCCTGCGCATCGTTGCTGGAATCCCCTACCATCAAGGTGCGTGCGGCGTTGGTACCCAGCGCCTCACAGGTTTTGAGCAAGGGCAGGGGATCGGGTTTTTTGCGCTCGAAACTGTCGCCACCAAACACGGGGCCAAAGAAGTGTGTCAGTGACTTCTCTTTCAGCAAGGCCTTTGCAAAGGCCAAAGGCTTGTTGGTCAGGCAGGCCATGGGCATGCCCTGCGCGGCCAAAGCCTCCAGCGCATCCAAGGCACCAGGGTAAACATCGGCAAACTGGCCATTGATGTCCAGATAGTGGTGCTGGTAACGCTGCCATGCGCGGCCGAACAGGGCGTCCACCGACAGGGCCGGGCAAGCCTGGCCCACACCTTTGACTTCGGGCCGGTTGATTTGATGCGCCAGCAAGGTGCGTATCAGGTGCTCAGAGCCTTTGCCAATGGTTTGCTCGATGAGCGCGTCCGACACCGGCGGCAAGTCCAGATCGACCATGGTGCGGTGCAAGGCCACCTGAAAATCACCCAAGGTGTGCACCAAGGTGCCGTCCAGGTCAAAAATGACCGCGTCAATCTGCGTCAGTTCCTGCATATGCGCTGACCTCGCTTCAGGACAAAGCCACACGCATTTGGTCGATCACGGCTTTGTAATTGGGTTTGCCAAAAATGGCACTGCCGGCCACAAAGGTGTCGGCCCCGGCATCGGCCACGCGGCGGATGTTGTCGGCCTTGATGCCCCCGTCCACTTCCAGGCGAATGTCGCGGCCACTGCGCTCGATCCATTGGCGTGCCAGCTCGACCTTGCGCAAGGCCGAATCGATGAAGCTTTGGCCCCCAAAGCCGGGGTTGACACTCATGATCAGGATCAGGTCGATCTCGTCGATGGTCCACTCCAGCACATCCAGGGGTTCAGCCGGGTTGAACACCAGCCCGGCCTTGACACCCTTGCCCTTGATGGCCTGGATGCTGCGGTGCACATGGGCGCTGGCATCGGGATGAAAGCTGATGAGGTCGGCACCAGCCTCGGCAAATGATGCAGCCAATGCATCGACGGGCGAAATCATCAAATGCACATCGATCGGCACGGCCACACCGGATGCCGTTTTGGCATGCGGCTTGAGGGCTTGGCAAATCATGGGGCCGAAGGTGAGGTTGGGCACGTAATGGTTGTCCATCACGTCAAAGTGGATCCAATCGGCACCAGCGTCGATGACGCTTTTGACTTCCTCGCCCAAACGGGCGAAATCAGCCGAGAGGATGGAAGGGGCAATGCGGTAGGTCGTCGTCATCCTTGAATTGTCGCAGTTAACATGCGCACATGTCCGCCTACACCGTTCAAATTGATGTACTGCCCCACTATGTTGCAGACCAGAGCAATCCTCTTCAGGATGTTTTCGCTTTCGCCTACACCGTCACGGTCACCAACACGGGCCGGGTGCCTGTGCAGTTGATTTCTCGCCATTGGGTCATTCAGGACGAGCGCGGTCACAGCGAGGAAGTCAAAGGCCTGGGCGTGGTTGGCCAACAGCCTTTGCTGCGTCCTGGCGAATCCTTCCAGTACACCAGCGGCTGCCGACTGCGCGCTCCCAGCGGCACCATGCACGGCAGCTACTTTTTTGTGGCCGAAGATGGGCACCGATTCGATGCCCCGATTGGAACCTTTGTTCTGGAGTCTTCGTCCGCTGGCTTTTCAGGCCGCACACTCCACTGAGCATTGATTGACCCCTTGCAGTTAAGCTCGCACCATGGGTGAATTTGACCTCATTGAACGTTTCTTCAAACGCCCCGCTCAGCGTGCGGATGTGGGCATTGGAGATGATTGCGCCGTGTGGACGCCCCGCTCCGGGCATCAACTGGCTTTCTCTGCCGACATGCTCGTCGAGGGTCGTCACTTTCTGTCCACCGTCAATCCGAAATTCCTGGGTCACAAATCCCTGGCCGTGAATTTGAGTGACCTTGCTGCTTGCGGTGCCACGCCTCAAGCCTTTTTGTTGTCACTGTCTTTGCCTCGCGCAGATGAAGCCTGGCTGTCTGGTTTCTCAGAAGGCTTGTTTCAGTTGTCAGAGCTGCATGGCTGTGAACTGATCGGCGGTGACACGACACAAGGCCCTTTGAACATTGCGATCACCGTCATGGGCGACACACCTCAAGGGCAAAGCATTTTACGCAGGGGCGCGCAGGCGGGCGATGACCTCTATGTCAGCGGTCACTTGGGTGATGCACGCTTGGCACTGGAAGCATTTCAGGGCAATGTGAGCTTGCCTCAAGCTGTGTTTGACAGTGCCAGACGCCGCATGGAGTGCCCCACACCCCGTGTTGCTTTGGGGCAAGCCCTTCGCGGCATTGCCAACGCCATGGCGGACATCAGCGATGGCTTGCTGGGTGATTTGGGGCACATTCTCAAAGCCAGCCAAGTGGGGGCCGAGATTGACACCTCTGCCGTGATCCCACTGATGCAAACCGGAACGCTTTGGTCCTGCCCTCATGATTTAGCCCTGACCTGTGTTCTGTCGGGTGGTGATGATTATGAATTGGTGTTCTGCGCTTCACCCCTGGCCGCTTCGCAAGTACAACTTGCAGCCAAATCCTCCGGAACCCCTGTGACGCGCATTGGACGGGTGACCGATTCTCAGCGTTTGGTCTTGTTGGGTGTTGGTGGCTTGCCGATCACCACCTCATTTCAATCATTTGACCACTTTGCTTGAAGATGAACTTCTCCAAAGACAAGCTTCAACACCTTCCACTGATCAAGCCCACAGCGTCATTCATGCTGTCTCACCCTGCACACATGATTGCTTTGGGCTTTGGTTCTGGTCTTGCACCCAAAGCACCTGGGACGATCGGCAGCTTATGGGGATGGGCATCATGGCTGCTGATTCAACAGCATCTGGCCATGCCTGCACAAGCCATACTTATCTTTACCGGTCTTCTCCTGGGTTGGTGGGCATGCACTGTGACTGCGCACCACATGGGCGTCAGTGATCCTGGATCCATTGTCTGGGATGAAGTAGTCGCCATGTGGTTGATTTTTTGTTTGCTCATGCCCAGCAGCTTCTTGGGGCAACTGGCTGCATTCGCATTGTTTCGTTTTTTTGATGCAGTCAAACCAGGCCCTGTTGCATGGGCAGATCAACTTTTCAAAGGATTCGGTTGGAAAGGTGGCTTTGGCATCATCTTTGATGATCTTGTAGCTGCTTTTTGCACACTTCTGACCATCGCACTTTGGAGGTCTTTTTGAATCAATTCGTCACCCAACATTTGGCAGAGCGACTCATTCAATTGCGATGGATGCTGTCCACCGCCGAGAGCTGCACGGGCGGCATGATTGCCAGCAGATGCACCGACCTGGCAGGCTCCAGTGCTTGGTTTGAACGGGGCTTTGTGACTTATTCAAACCTCTCCAAGTCGAACATGCTCGGTGTTCCTGAAGAGATGATTGCGCACCATGGAGCAGTGAGTGAGCCTGTGGCCAAGGCTATGGCCCTGGGGGCCGTTTACCGTTCAACAGCTTTAGTCTCTGTTGCTGTCACGGGTGTTGCCGGACCAAGCGGCGGAAGCCCAGAAAAGCCTGTCGGTTCGGTTTGGCTGGCGTGGTGCATTGACGGGTGTGTGCACACTGAGCTTCGGCAATTTTCTGGAGACCGTTGGCAAATCAGGGTCGCCACCACAGAATGCGCCCTAGAAGGCTTATTCAAACGCCTGCCTAGTTGATTCAAACAGTTCCTGAAAAGAAAAAACCCTCCGAAGAGGGTTTTTTTAATTTTTCAAATGAATTTGAAAATTGGTTGCGGGGGCCGGATTTGAACCAACGACCTTTGGGTTATGAGCCCAACGAGCTACCAGACTGCTCCACCCCGCGGTATCTTCGAATTATACCTTACTCTGCAGCTGTTTCAGCAGAAGAATCAGCGCGATCTACCAATTCAACCAAGGCCATTGGTGCATTGTCACCCACGCGGTAACCCATTTTCAGGATACGTGTGTAACCACCAGGACGCTTGGCGAAACGTGGACCCAGATCAGCAAACAATTTAACAACGTTGTCACGGTCACGCAGGCGGTTGAACGCCAGGCGCTTGTTTGACAAATTGTCTTCTTTAGCCAAAGTGATCATCGGCTCAATGACGCGACGCAACTCTTTGGCTTTGGGCAATGTGGTTTTGATGACTTCGTGCTCGATGAGCGAGTTCATCATGTTGCGCAACATAGCGAGGCGGTGCTCGCTGGTGCGGTTCAATTTACGGAGACCGTGTCCGTGACGCATGGTGCTTACCTTTCTTTATTAAACAGGCAGCCGTATCAGGTACTGCCCGTGCACACCCCGGAAATTTCCGGGAACTTTCAATTATCGCTTTTCCAGACCCGCTGGTGGCCAGGCTTCGAGCTTCATGCCCAAAGTCAAACCACGCGATGCCAAAACTTCCTTGATTTCGTTGAGTGACTTGCGACCCAGGTTAGGGGTCTTGAGCAATTCATTCTCGGTACGTTGAATCAAGTCGCCGATGTAATAAATGTTTTCTGCTTTGAGGCAGTTGGCCGAACGAACGGTGAGTTCAAGTTCGTCCACAGGGCGCAACAGAATCGGGTCAAAACTGCCGGCACCACCGCGCTGAGCAGGCTCGTTGAATGCAGACAACTCACTGCCTTCAAGTTGCGCAAACACCGCCAATTGTTCGACCAAAATCTTGGCCGAAGAACGAACAGCATCTTCAGCGCTGATCGCACCGTTGGTTTCAATTTCAATGACCAACTTGTCCAGATCAGTGCGCTGCTCAACGCGAGCGCTTTCAACGGTATAGCTCACGCGCTTGACAGGCGAAAACGACGCATCCAAAACGATACGACCCAAAGCCTTCGTAGGCTCATCGGCAAATCTACGCATGCTTCCTGGCACATAACCACGGCCTTTTTCGACCTTGATTTGCATGTCCAATTTACCACCGTGTGACAGATTGGCAATGACGTGCTCAGGGTTGATGATTTCTACATCATGGGGTGTCTGGATGTCCGCAGCAGTGACGGCACCTTCGCCGTCCTTGCGCAAACTCAAGGTCACTTCGTCACGGTTGTGAAGTTTGAACACGACACCCTTGAGGTTCAACAAAATGTTGACCACATCTTCCTGGACGCCATCAATGGATGAGTATTCGTGCACCACTCCGGCGATGGTGACCTCAGTGGCGGAGTAACCCACCATGGAGGACAACAAAACGCGGCGCAGCGCGTTGCCGAGTGTGTGACCATAACCACGTTCGAATGGCTCCAGCGTGACTTTTGCACGGTTGGCGGCCAATTGTTCGACTTGGATGGCTTTGGGTTTCAACAAATTGGTTTGCATTCAGACTTCCTCTCAATACCCCCGGTCCGTTACACCGGTAAGGCTGATGAAGCACCCGGTGCAACCTTGTGAGGATGCCCGGGAACGATTGAAACGACTCAGAATTAACGCGAGTACAGTTCGACGATCAACGATTCGTTGATGTCTGCAGCGAATTCATCGCGATCAGGAACCTTCTTGAAGGTGCCTTCTGCCTTGTCGGCGTTGACTTCAACCCAAGCAGGCATGCCCACTTGCAAAGCCAATTGCAAAGCTTCAACCACACGGTTTTGCTTTTTGGACTTTTCGCGAACAGCGATCACATCACCGGCCTTGACCAAGTACGAAGGGATGTTCACGGATTGACCGTTCACGATGATGGCTTTGTGCGACACCATCTGACGTGCTTCAGCACGTGTGGAGCCGAAACCCATGCGGTACACGACGTTGTCGAGGCGGCACTCCAACAAGCCCAACAAGTTGGAACCCGTATTGCCCTTGCGGCGGTCTGCTTCTGCGAAGTAGCGGCGGAACTGCTTCTCCAAAATGCCATACATCCGCTTGACTTTTTGCTTTTCACGCAATTGCAGACCGTAGTCGGAGGTACGTTGACCAGAAGTGCGGCCATGTTGGCCTGGCTTGGAGTCGAATTTTGATTTGTCCGCGATCGAACGGCGTGCGCTCTTGAGGAACAGATCGGTGCCTTCACGGCGTGAAAGTTTGGCCTTGGGGCCGAGGTAGCGTGCCACTTGATTTTCCTTTTATGCAACTACCGCATCAAAAAATGCGGGAGCCAGGCGATGCAAGCATGGCCTGGCGGTGGGCTTGGTTTGAGATTAGATACGGCGACGCTTTTGAGGGCGGCAGCCGTTGTGGGGAACAGGGGTCACGTCGGCGATCGAAGTGATGCGGATACCCAATGCACCCAGTGCACGCACCGAAGACTCACGACCTGGGCCTGGGCCTTTGATCTCGACGTCAAGGTTTTTGATGCCTTGTTCTTGGGCCGCGCGACCTGCAACTTCAGAAGCAACCTGAGCTGCAAAAGGTGTCGATTTGCGCGATCCCTTGAAGCCTTGGCCACCGGAAGAAGCCCAAGACAATGCATTGCCTTGGCGATCAGTGATGGTGATGATGGTGTTGTTAAACGACGCGTGAACGTGAGCAATACCGTCAGCAATGTTCTTGCGAACTTTCTTACGGACACGTTGGGCGGCGCTGTTTGATTGTGCTTTAGCCATATTGGTCTCTTAATCCTGCTTATTTCTTCAGAGCCGCTGCACCTTTGCGCGGACCCTTGCGAGTGCGAGCATTGGTCCTTGTACGCTGACCGCGCATGGGCAATCCACGACGGTGACGGAATCCACGATAGCAACCGATGTCCATCAAACGCTTGATGTTCATGGTGGTCTCACGACGCAGATCACCTTCAATGGTGAAAGCAGCGATTTGGTCGCGGATTTTTTCCAGGTCGCCATCCGTCAGATCCTTGATCTTTTTGGAGTAAGCGATGCCACAAGATTCACAAATCTTGCGAGCGCGGGTGCGGCCAATTCCGAAAATGGCTGTCAAGCCAATTTCAGCATGTTTGTGTGGCGGAATGTTGATGCCAGCGATACGTGCCATTTTCGTCCTCTAAAACTAGTTCAATCAGCCTTGACGCTGCTTGTGGCGTGGATCAGTACAGATCACACGAACAACGCCTTTACGGCGAATGATCTTGCAGTTACGGCAAATTTTTTTTACCGAAGCAGAAACTCTCATGGTTCTCTCCTAAAACTCTTCGTTAACTTGGCTTTGGGCCAGGTTTAAATGGTTGCTCCGCAAGCGGCGCAGAAAATCAATGTCAAATCAGTCAAGACTTGAAGCTCGCTTTCTTCAAAAGCGATTCGTATTGTTGTGACATCAAATAATTTTGGACCTGAGCCATGAAATCCATGGTCACAACCACGATGATCAGCAAGGATGTTCCGCCAAAGTAAAACGGAACATTGTATTTCAGAATCAAAAATTCAGGCAACAAACATACGAAAGTGATGTAAGCAGCACCCACGGCCGTCAATCGCAGCAAGATCTTGTCGATGTACCGAGCGGTTTGATCCCCTGGACGGATACCAGGAATGAATGCGCCACTTTTCTTCAAGTTATCTGCAGTTTCACGGCTATTGAATACCAAAGCGGTGTAGAAGAAGCAGAAGAAAATGATCGCTGCTGCGTACAACATCACATAGATCGGTTGACCTGGTGACAATGTGCCTGCTACATCTTTGAAGAAGCGGATAACCACACTGTTGGAATCACCGGAACTGAACCAATTGATGACTGTCGCGGGCAACAAAATGATTGAAGAAGCAAAAATGGGAGGAATCACACCTGCCATGTTCAATTTCAATGGCAGATGAGAAGACTGGCCCCCATAAACCTTGTTACCGACTTGACGACGCGCGTAATTGACCAAGATCTTGCGCTGACCGCGTTCAACGAACACAACAAAGTACGTGACCAGAACCACCACGACAATGATCAACATTGATATCAGGGGATTCATTGCACCTGTTCTAACCAATTCAAACAAGCCACCCATAGCGCTTGGCAAACCCGCAGCGATACCTGCAAAGATGAGTATGGAAATACCATTACCCAATCCTCGCTCAGTGATCTGCTCACCCAACCACATCAAGAACATCGTCCCAGCCGTCAAACTGACGACTGCTGTCATGCGAAAACCCATTCCTGGATTGATCACCAAACCCGCCGAAGCTTCCAACGCAACTGCAATACCCAAAGACTGGAACACTGCTAGACCCAGAGCACCAAATCGTGTGTACTGTGTGATTTTGCGACGACCGGCCTCGCCCTCTTTTTTCAATTGCTCGAAAGAAGGCAGTACATAGGTCAACAACTGCATCACGATGGAAGCAGAAATGTAGGGCATGATGCCCAGCGCAAAAACAGTGAATCTTGATAAGGCACCACCTGAGAACATGTTGAACATGTCCAGAATGCCGCCTTGCTGACCATTGAACAACTGCTTGAGCTGATCAGGGTCAATTCCTGGCACAGGAATGTGTGCGCCTGCACGGTAAACCACCAGCGCGAGCAGCAAGAATACAAGCCGGCGACGCAAGTCACCGAACTTGCCTGTCTTGGCGATCTGATTAGCGTTGGTGGCCACAGTGAGTCTCGCTATTCAACATTCAAGCCAAGGAGCCGCCAGCAGCTTCAATCGCTGCTTTGGCACCTGCAGTCGCACCAATACCTGTCAACTTGACGGCAGTCGCGAGTTCACCAGACTTGATGACCTTGACCACCTTGGCAATTTGAGGCACGAGGCCTGCTTGCTTCAACGCCAACAAATCCACTTCAGCCAAACCGAGTTTGCTCAGTGTTGTCAATGTGATTTCAGCGTTGAATTTCAGCAAATGCGACTTGAAACCACGCTTGGGCAGACGACGTTGCAAAGGCATTTGACCGCCTTCGAAACCGACTTTGTGGTAACCACCCGAACGGGACTTCTGACCTTTGTGACCACGACCAGCTGTTTTTCCCAGACCCGATCCGATACCGCGACCGACACGACGTGCTGCGTGTTTTGCGCCGTCTGCGGGCTTGATGCTATTGAGTTCCATCATCGGCCTCTTAGAGAACTTTGACCAGATAACTGATCTTGTTGATCATGCCGCGCACAGCTGGAGTATCTTGCAGTTCGCTCACCGAATTGAGCTTACGCAGACCCAGGCCACGGACAGTGGCACGGTGCGAGACCTTGGTTCCGATTGGGCTACGCACCAATTGGATTTTCACGATTGCTTGGTTTGACATGTTCGATCTCCGGTTCAGACGAACAACTCTTCAACGGACTTGCCACGTTTGGCTGCCACGTTGGAGGCTGTTGTGCAATTGGACAAAGCGTCCAATGTGGCACGAACCATGTTGTAAGGGTTGGACGATCCATGGCTTTTGGCCACGATGTCAGTGATACCCACCACTTCGAACACAGCGCGCATAGGACCACCTGCAATGATGCCGGTACCCTTGGGTGCTGGTGCCATCATCACGCGGGCAGCGCCATGGTGACCGTGCACTGCATGATGGATCGTGCCGTTTTTGAGGTGCACTTTGGCCAGGTTACGACGGGCTTCTTCCATCGCTTTTTGCACAGCTGCTGGCACTTCTTTCGATTTGCCTTTGCCCATGCCCACTTTGCCATCGCCGTCACCGACCACTGTCAAGGCTGCGAAACCGAGGATACGGCCGCCCTTGACCACTTTGGTCACGCGGTTGACCGCGATCATCTTTTCGCGCAGACCGTCTTCAGGACCGTCGCTCTGCGGTTTTGCTGTAAATTTAGCCATTTGTAACTCCGATCCGTTTAGAACTGCAGACCTGCTTCACGGGCTGCTTCGGCCAAAGCCTTGACACGACCGTGGTAAGCGAAACCTGCGCGGTCGAAAGCGACCTTCTCAACGCCGGCAGCTTTAGCTTTTTCAGCAATGCGCTTGCCAATCACTGAGGCTGCTGCTGCATTGCCGCCTTTGCCAGAAGCGCCCAGGGCTGTGCGCACTTCGGCTTCTGCTGTAGATGCGCTGGCCAGCACTTTGGTGCCGCAACCAGAGATAACGCTGGCGTAGATGTGCAGATTTGTGCGGTTCACTGTCAAACGCGCCACGCCTTGCTGTGCAATACGGATACGTGTTTGGCGTGCACGACGCAGACGCTGCTCTTTCTTGGTCATCATGATGCAGCTCCTTATTTCTTCTTGGTCTCTTTGATCGTGATCTTCTCATCCGAATAACGGATGCCTTTGCCCTTGTAGGGCTCAGGTGGGCGAACAGCACGGATCTCAGCAGCGATTTGGCCAACACGTTGACGGTCAGCACCCTTGATCACGATTTCAGTCGCGGTTGGGGTGGCCACCGTGATGCCCGCAGGCATGTCGATGTTGACGGGGTGTGAATAACCAACAGCCAGGTTCAATTTGGCACCAGAGGCAGCCGCTTTGTAACCCACGCCGACCAGGTTCAACTTCTTTTCGAAGCCCTTGGTCACGCCAGTCACCATGTTGTTCACCAGCTGACGCAAGGTGCCGCTCATGGCATTGGCTTCACGCGAATCGTTGGCAGGTGCAAAGCTCAGCTTGCCGCCTTCGTTGTTCACCTTGACCAAGCCGTTGGCGGCGATGGCCAATTGACCACCTGCGCCTTTGACGTTGATCTGATCTGAATTGATCGACACATCCACGCCAGCGGGGATGGTCACGGGCATTTTTCCTACGCGGGACATTCTTTTTCTCCCTTTAAGCGACGTAGCACAGCACTTCGCCGCCGACACCGGCTGCACGTGCTTTGCGATCAGTCATCACACCCTGAGGTGTAGTGACGATGGCCACGCCCAAGCCGTTTTGGACTTGAGGAATAGCATCACGGCCTTTGTACACACGCAGGCCGGGACGGCTCACGCGCTCAATGCGTTCGATCACAGGGCGACCGGCATAGTACTTCAGGGCGATTTCGAGAACGGACTTGCCGTCTTCGGTTTTGACTTGGAAACCGTCAATGTAGCCTTCATCTTTCAGCACTTGGGCAATGGCCACCTTCACTTTGGATGAAGGCACCATCACAGCAGCTTTAGCCACCATCTGTGCATTACGGATGCGGGTCAACAGATCGGCAATAGGATCACTCATGCTCATGTTGTATCTCTCCTGCCGATTTACCAGCTGGCCTTGGTCACGCCCGGAATGTTGCCTGCAAAGGCTAATTCACGGATTTTGGCGCGACCCAGACCAAATTGACGGAACGTACCGCGTGGGCGACCGGTGATTTCACAGCGGTTGCGTTGGCGGGTCGGGTTGGCGTTGCGCGGGAGCTTTTGCAGACCCAGACGGGCAGCTGCACGCTCTTCATCGCTGCGCTTGGCATCGTTGGCGATGGCTTTCAATTCCGCGTATTTTTTCGCGAATTTGGCCGCCAGTTTTTCACGCTTGAGCTCACGCTCGATCAAAGCTACTTTAGCCACGTGACACCTCAGTTCTTGAAGGGGAAGCGGAAAGCTGTCAAGAGCGCTTTGCACTCTTCGTCAGACTTGGCCGTTGTGGTGATGCTGATGTTGAGACCGCGCAAGGCATCCACCTTGTCGTACTCAATCTCAGGGAAAATGATCTGCTCTTTGACGCCAATGTTGTAGTTACCACGGCCATCAAATGCGCGACCTGAAATACCACGGAAGTCACGAACGCGAGGCAGAGCCACGGTCACGAAACGATCCAGGAATTCATACATCTGAACGCCACGCAAGGTCACCATGCAACCGATAGGCTGCTGCTCACGGATTTTGAAACCCGCAATGGCTTTCTTGGCCTTGGTCACCACAGGCCTTTGGCCGGCGATTTTGGTCAGGTCACTCACAGCGTGGTCCATGACTTTCTTGTCAGCCACTGCTTCAGACACACCCATGTTCAAGGTGATCTTGGTGATGCGAGGCACCTGCATGGGCGACGTGTAGCCAAACTTGGCTGTCAGGTCAGCAGCGATTTTTTCGCGGAAGAGTTGTTGCAAACGTGCCATGCTCATGCCACCTTGATTTCTTCGCCGCTGGACTTGTAAACGCGAACGCGTTTGCCATCGTCTTGCAGCTTGATGCCCACGCGATCAGCCTTGCCCGTTGCGGCGTTGAAAATCGCCACATTGGATTGGTGAATCGGCATGGCCTTTTCGATGATGCCGCCTGTTGTGCCCTTCATGGGGTTTGGCTTGGCATGTTTTTTGACGAGGTTCACACCTTCGATCAACACGTGCGAGTCACTGGCTCGCTGTGACACGGTGCCACGCTTGCCTTTGTCACGACCTGTGATGACGATCACCTCGTCGCCTTTGCGAATCTTGTTCATGGCGCGTCCTTACAGTACTTCAGGAGCCAGGGACACGATCTTCATGAACTTTTCGGTACGCAATTCACGCGTAACGGGGCCGAAGATGCGGGTGCCAATAGGCTCCAATTTTGCATTCAGCAACACTGCAGCGTTGCCGTCGAACTTAACGAGCGAGCCATCGCCACGGCGAATGCCTTTGGCGGTGCGAACCACCACAGCACTGTAAACCTCGCCTTTTTTGACGCGGCCACGGGGCGCAGCTTCTTTAATGCTCACTTTGATGATGTCGCCAACACTTGCATAGCGACGCTTGGACCCGCCGAGCACCTTGATGCACAGCACGGACTTTGCGCCGGTGTTGTCGGCCACATCCAACCGAGTTTCTGTCTGGATCATTTCTTTATTCCCAACTTGTATTCTTTGCCTGCCAGCCCAAAAGCCAACAAACAGGAATCAGTCTTGGACCCGTCATTCACTCAGCAAACCACTTGCTGAGCTTCAGTTTGGGCAGATACTTACGCTTTTTGCAAAGCGAAGCCCTCGATTGTGGCAGAAAAAAGGGGCCTGGGCAATACTTTATTGAAGATTTTCTACAAATAAACGATCTTCATACCCCAGGCTGCGATGGTGGAGGGCTTTCTTCAGACCGAACAGGCTGGTCATTTCACTGCTGCCGCCTGTTGATGCCCTCGGTGGGGTGCTTGCAACACATCAGTTCTTGCCCCACCCGACGAAGGTGAGGGCCTTTGTCAGGCCTTTATCAATGATACTTTTCTGACAAGGCCATGAAATCGGCCAAATGGGGGTCTTGTCCGGTTTCTTCACGCAAAATCTGCGCGACTTCAGCGGCCATGCCCATGGCCTGACGCGCATCCAGAAACAAGGCCCGCCAGCGCCTGGCCAGCACATCCTCCACCGTCCATGCATATTCATGACGGGCCGCATAACGCACCATGGCTTCCGTCAGACCCATCCCCAACAGGCGCTCGGCACCAGGACATGCACGCACTTGAACCTCTTGACTGCCATACAGGTGCCAGCCTGGCGCATCACAAACCCCCAAGCCGCCCAGTTCTGAGGTAGCACCCATGAGCAGATGATTTTGGCTGGACACCCCATCGCGCGGGGGCAAGACACCGGCCTCAAAACACACCCGCATGACATCCTCGGCCATGGAGCGGTAAGTTGTCCACTTGCCACCCGTCACGGTGATCAAACCATTCTCATCCGTGACGATGGTGTGCTCACGGGACAGGCTCTTGGTGCCTGATTGGGCTTGATTCGAACCCACAAGGGGGCGCAAGCCTACCCACAGGCTTTTCACGTCCGCCCGAGTCACGGGGCGACTGAGCACCTTGCTGGCCTCGCTCAGAATGAATTCCAACTCAGCCTCAAAGGCCTGAGGCTCTCGCGGCAAATCCTGCCTGGGTGTGTCGGTGGTTCCCAGGATCAAAGCCCCCATCCATGGTACGGCAAACAACACCCGGCCGTCCTGGGTTTTGGGCACCAGCAAGGCATGCCGCCCTGGCATGAAATCACGGCTGACCACCAGATGCACGCCTTGGCTTGCACTCACAATCCGCTCGGGCATGACCTGGCCAGAATCGATCAGGGATTGCTGGCGCACAGCGTCAACCCACACCCCCGCCGCATTGACCACTGAACGGGCAAACACACGGTAAGCACCTGCTTGCCGCTGATCTGCCAAAGACAGCTCAAAGCGCGCACCATCGGCCCGCACGGTCGGCAAGCCGTGCACAAGCTCCGCATTCATGTAATTGAGCACCTGACCACCCGCACGCTCAATCGTGCGCGCCAAGGCCAGCGCCAGCCGGGCATCGTCAAACTGGCCATCCCAGTACTTGACGCCACCCTTCAAACCTCGAGATTGAAGACCTGGCAATGCCGCCAGGGTTTCATGAGCACTGAGCCACTCGGTCTGACCCAAGCCAGCTTTACCGGCCAATACATCGTAAAGCTTCAGCCCCAAGCCATAAAACGGCGTCTGCCACCACTGATAAGAAGGCATCACAAAAGGCAAAGGCTGGGCCAGATGCGGTGCCAGCTTCAAGACAGCAGCACGTTCTGCCAGTGCCTCACGCACCAAAGCAATATTGCCCTGCGCCAGATAGCGCACCCCGCCATGCAGCAATTTGGTGGACCGCGATGATGTGCCCCCGGCAAAGTCATGAGACTCCAGCAACAGCACCGAGAAGCCGCGCAAAACTGCATCCAGAGCCACCCCCAGCCCAGTCGCCCCGCCACCGATGACCACCAGGTCATAGGTCGGGTGCGTGCCCAGAGTGCTCAGCAGTTCAGCGCGTTTCATAGTCAAGACATTCAAGGCCCTGTGGTCGAGTGACCACAGGGCAGTTGGGGAACAACTCTCAGGCGCGAAGGCGATCAGCGAGCGCGGCCACTCTTCCAGGCGCTGAGCAACTGGTCATAGGCAATGGTTTGGCCTTTGGGCTTCTCATTGGCCAACTTCTTCCAGGGGGCCTGCTTGTCGCTGAGCCACTTGGCGGGGTCTTCCTTCTTGTTGAGCTTGGGCGCGCAACGCTCCATGCCCGCACGCTCCAGACGGCCCATGACCTGGTCCATTTGCTCAGCCAGGTTGTCCATGGCCTGCTGGGGGGTCTTTTCGGCCGTCACAGCCTGCGCCACGTTTTGCCACCACAGTTGGGCCAGCTTGGGGTAATCGGGCACGTTGGTGCCTGTGGGCGACCAGGCCACACGGGCCGGGCTGCGGTAGAACTCGACCAGACCCCCGAGTTTGGGCGCCATGTCGGTCATGGCCTTGCTTTGGATGTCGGATTCACGGATGGGTGTCAAGCCTACCAAGGTCTTTTTCAGGCTGGCTGTTTTGGCCGTCACGAACTGGGCGTACAACCAGGCTGCAGCCGTGCGGTTGGCGTCATGGTTCTTGAAGAAGGTCCAGCTGCCCACGTCCTGGTAGCCGTTTTGCATGCCTTGCTTCCAATAAGGGCCGTTGGGGCCGGGGGCCATGCGCCACTTGGGTGTGCCGTCGGCGTTCACCACAGGCAGCCCTGGCTTGGTCATGTCGGCCGTGAAGGCGGTGTACCAGAAGATCTGCTGCGCAATCTGGCCTTGTGCAGGGACCGGACCGGCTTCACCGAAGGTCATGCCCGAGGCCTCCTTGGGCGCGTATTTCTTCATCCAGTCCACGTATTTGGTCAGCGCATAGACCGCTGCAGGCGAGTTGGTGGCACCGCCGCGAGACACCGACGCGCCCACCGGGGTGCACTTGTCGTCGGCCACGCGAATGCCCCACTCGTCAATCGGCAAGCCGTTGGGCGCGCCGATGTCGGCGGTGCCCGCCATGGACAACCAGGCATCGGTGAAGCGCCAGCCCAAAGAGGGGTCTTTCTTGCCGTAGTCCATGTGGCCATAAATCGCCTTCCCGTCGATGTTTTTCACATCATTGGTGAAAAACTCGGCAATGTCTTCATAGGCGCTCCAATTCAAGGGCACGCCCAGGTCGTAGCCATATTTGGCCTTGAACTTGTCCTTCAAATCCTTGCGGTCAAACAAGTCGGCGCGGAACCAGTACAGGTTGGCAAACTGCTGGTCGGGCAACTGATACAACTTGCCATCGGGGCCAGTGGTGAACTTGGTGCCGATGAAATCCTTCAGGTCCAGGCCGGGGTTGGTCCACTCTTTGCCCGCACCGGCCATGTAATCCGTCAGGTTGAGGATCTTGCCGTAACGGTAGTGGGTGCCGATCAGGTCGGAGTCTGAAATCCAGCCGTCATAAATCGACTTTCCGGACTGCATGGAGGTTTGCAGCTTTTCAACCACGTCACCCTCTTGGATCAGGTCATGCTTGACCTTGATGCCCGTGATTTCGGCAAAGGCTTTGGCCAGGGTTTTGGACTCGTATTCGTGGGTGGTGATGGTCTCTGACACCACCGAGATTTCCTTCACGCCCTTGGCCTGAAGCTTCTTGGCCGCGTCGATGAACCACTTCATCTCAGCGAGCTGCTGGTCTTTGTTCAGCGTAGACGGCTGGAACTCGGTATCAACCCAACGCTTGGCCGCAGCCTCGTCAGACCAAGCCACATTCGAGCCCAGAGCCAGGGCCGCCGAAACGGCCAAAATGGAATAGCGCAATTTCATGAAGTCTCCCCAATGGTGTGAGTTCCCCGGTGACAGACACAATGTCATGCGGCCCCCCGGGGAAACTCCGGGCCACAATTTCGGAAAAAAGTACGAATCAGCCCTTGCGCATGACGCCCAGCAGCCAGACGATGGACAGCCCCAGACTGATCCACACGCTGGGCTCACTGTCCAGCGACATCAGCTCAGTCAGCCAACCGGCCACGCCCACAAACGCCAGGTTGATGTAGGCCGCCCCCAGCAAACCGATGAACAATCGGTCACCGCGGGTGGTGGCCATGGGCAAAAAGCCCTTGCGCATCACCGTGGGGGACTTGATTTCCCACACCGTCATGCCCACCAGCATCAGCCCGATGCACGAGAAGAAAACGGCCACAGGCGTGGTCCAGACCATCCAGTCAAACATGTCAAACCCTTCCCATGGCAAAGCCCTTGGCGATGTAATGCCGGACAAACCAGATCACGATGGCCCCCGGAACGATGGTCAGCACACCGGCTGCCGCCAGCGTGGCCCAGTCCATGCCCGAGGCACTCACAGTGCGCGTCATGGTGGCCACAATCGGCTTGGCATTCACGCTGGTCAGGGTGCGTGCCAGTAGCAACTCCACCCACGAAAACATGAAGCAAAAGAACGCGGCCACGCCCACCCCGGCTTTGATCAGGGGCAAGAAAATCATGACGAAAAAGCGCGGAAAGCTGTAGCCGTCGATGTAGGCCGTCTCGTCAATTTCGCGCGGAATGCCGCTCATGAAGCCTTCCAGAATCCACACCGCCAGGGGCACGTTGAACAACAAATGCGCCATGGCCACGGCAATGTGCGTGTCCATCAGGCCCAGCGTGGTGTAGAGCTGAAAAAACGGCAGCAAAAACACGGCAGGCGGCGTCATGCGGTTGGTCAACAGCCAAAAGAAGATGTGCTTGTCGCCCAAAAAGCGGTAGCGTGAAAACGCATAAGCCGCAGGCAAAGCCACCGACACCGAAATCACCGTATTGATGGCCACATAGATCAGGCTGTTGATGTAGCCCGAGTACCAGGACGGATCGGTGAAGATCTTCAGGTAATTGCCCCAGGTGAAGTGTTGCGGCCACAAGGAAAAACTCGACAGGATTTCCTCATTGGTCTTGAAGCTCATGTTGACCATCCAGTAAATGGGCAGCAAGGCAAAGACGATGTAGGCGGCCAGAAAAATCGACCGCTTGTGAAAACGCTGCTCATGCATGTGCGTGCTCCTTGTGGGCTGCGCCCAGGCTTTGCATCCAGTTGTAGAGGACAAAGCACAGCAGCAAAATGATGAGGAAATAGATCAGCGAAAACGCCGCCGCTGGCCCCAGGTCAAACTGCCCCACGGCCTTTTGCGTCAGGTACTGCGACAAGAAGGTGGTGGCCGTACCGGGGCCGCCACCAGTCAGCACGAAAGGCTCGGTGTAAATCATGAAACTGTCCATGAAACGCAGCAGCACCGCAATCATCAGCACCTCGCGCATCTTGGGCAGCTGGATGTAGCGAAACACCGCAAACTTGCTGGCCCCATCGATGCGGGCTGCCTGGTAATAGGCATCGGGAATGCTGCGCAAACCCGCAAAAGCCAGCAAAGCCACCAGCGGTGTCCAGTGCCACACATCCATGATCAACACCGTCAACCAGGCGTGAACCGGGTCACCGGTGTAGCTGTAGTCAAACCCCAAAGCCTGCAAGGTGTGCCCCATCAACCCAATGTCGGCGCGTCCATAAATTTGCCAGATGGTGCCCACCACGTTCCACGGAATCAGCAAAGACAAGGCCACCAGCACCAGCACGGCTGAAGACTTCCAGCCTTGCGCGGGCATGGACAGCGCCAGCGCAATGCCCAGCGGAATTTCCACCGCCAGCACGGCCAGCGAGAACTTCAGCTGCCGCCACAGGGCGCCGTGCAACTCTTCATCGCG
Organism: Limnohabitans planktonicus II-D5; assembly: GCF_001270065.2. Classification (GTDB taxonomy): domain Bacteria; phylum Pseudomonadota; class Gammaproteobacteria; order Burkholderiales; family Burkholderiaceae_C; genus Limnohabitans_A; species Limnohabitans_A planktonicus. Next base: position 9,609 of record NZ_LFYT02000035.1, on the reverse strand, counting down.
CATCACGGCAGCAAACCACTCGGTGCCCACAAACACCCGGCGTTCGGGCGAGATGATGTCTTGCACCGAGTAGTTGACCACCGTCATCAGGGGCAAGATGGCTGAAAACGCCACACACACCAAGACCGGCAACACCAACCACCAGGCTTTTTGATTGACGGGTTTTTCAGTCGCGTTCATGCCACCAGCTCCTCATTTTTGTAAAAGCAGGTGTGCGGACCCAACACACGCAAAAACACCTGAGCCCCCACCTGCGGCGCCTGCGTTTGTGGTGCCAAGCGCACTTTCAGCAGGACGCCCACCGCATCGCAAGTGACCATTTGGTAAGTGCCAACGTCTTGCACCTGGCGCACCACGGCGGCCAAAGTACCCGCCTCGGCCACCTCGGATACAGCCAGGTATTCCGGCCGAATGCCCAGTTTGAGGTCGCCTTCGGGCACCGCCAAGCCTTGCGGCACTTGCACCGCTTGGCCTTGCAAGCTCAACTCGCCCCCAACCGCTTGCGCCGGTAAAAAGTTCATGCCGGGTGAACCGATGAAATGCCCCACAAAGGTGTGCGCCGGTCGTTCGAACAAGGCCTCTGCCGAGCCGACCTGCACCGCCTTGCCGCGCGTCATGACCACCACCTCTTCGGCAAAAGTCAGCGCCTCGACCTGATCGTGTGTCACATAAATCAGCGTGAGCTTGAGTTCATGGTGAATCTGCTTGAGCTTGCGCCGCAGCTGCCATTTCAGGTGCGGGTCAATCACCGTCAGCGGCTCATCAAACAGCACGGCCGACACGTCCGAGCGCACCAGACCCCGGCCCAGCGAGATCTTTTGCTTCTGATCGGCCGACAAACCCGCTGCACGCATGTCCAGTTGGTGGCTCATGTCCAGCATTTCGGCAATTTGGCCCACGCGCTGGCGGATTTGATCGGCGGGCACCTGGCGATTTTTGAGCGGAAACGCCAGGTTTTGCGCCACTGTCATGGTGTCGTAGATCACCGGAAACTGAAACACCTGCGCAATGTTGCGCGCTTGCGGGCTGCTGCGCGTGACATCGACCCCGTCAAACTTCACCGTGCCTTGCGAGGGCACCACCAGCCCCGACATGATGTTGAGCATGGTGGTTTTGCCGCAGCCCGAAGGCCCCAGCAAGGCATAGGCCCCACCATCGCGAAACGTCATCTTCAGGGGCATCAAGGCGTAGTCCGTCTCCAACTGCGGATTCGGTGTGTAGGCATGCGCCAAGTCCAATTCAATTTGAGCCATCAGATCGCCCTTCCTTTGCGCACAGGCGCCATCACCAAGGGGCCTGCAGCCTCAAACACATACACCTGCGAAGGCTGCAAAAACAAATGGATGGAAGCCCCCAGCTTGAACTCATGCACACCCGTGAGTTGCGCCACCAGATTGCCCACCGGGGTCTTGGCATGCACAAAGGTGTCCGAGCCGGAAATCTCTGCCAGCTCCACCACACCCGGCAATTGCAGATCACCCGGCTCCCCCTGCACGCGCAAGGCGCTGGCGCGTGCGCCCAAAACCACGTCTTTCGGTGCAGAAGCAGGCAAGGCCAAGGGCAGCTCAAAACCACCTGCCAAAACCAAACCTGTGGCGCTCGTCTGCGCAGTCAACAGGTTCATGGGCGGATCACTGAACGCGCTGGCCACCTGGATGGACGCAGGCTGATGAAACACCTCGGCGGTTGGGCCGTATTGCAACAAGTGCCCTTGGTGCAAGACAGCGGTGTAGCCCCCCAACAGCAAGGCCTCGGCCGGTTCGGTGGTGGCATAGACCACCGTCGAATCGCCTGTGGCAAACAACTGCGTCAACTCTTCGCGCAACTCCTCGCGCAGCTTGTAGTCCAGATTCACCAAGGGCTCGTCCAGCAGCATCAGCGGCGCATTTTTGGCCAAGGCCCGCGCCAAAGCCACCCGCTGCTGCTGCCCGCCCGACAGCTCTGCGGGCAGGCGCTGCAGAAACATCTCGATGTGCAGCTTGGCCGCCAGCTCATGCACCCGTTGGGTCACATCCTTTTGCCCTCGCAATTTCAGGGGCGAAGCAATGTTGTCAAACACCGTCATCGACGGGTAATTGATGAACTGCTGGTACACCATGGCCACATCGCGGCGGCGCACCGGCACACCCGTCACATCGTGCCCATCCACCCGCACGCGCCCTGTTGTGGGGGTGTCCAGCCCGGCCATGATGCGCATCAAACTGGTCTTGCCCGCCTGCGTTGCACCCAGCAAGACCGTGACCTGCCCTGGATGCAGCGCCAGATTCTGGGGATACAGATGAACATGGCCCGAAACAGACTTGCCCACCCCTTCCAGGCTCAGTTGCATGACGCATCTCCGCATTGAGAATTCAGGATCATTTCAGTTCCATTTTTTTCGCTTCACGGATTTTATTGTTCGCTTGCGTTTTTTTATAGCCCGTAGTTACCCTCTATATCGTCTTATATATGTTCGTTTATGTTCGAATACACCCCATTGACAGAAAACACCATGGATTTGAACCCCCGACAATCAACCCTGATCGATGCCGTTCGATCACAAGGCCCCGTGACCATCGAAGCCCTCGCCGAACGTTTTGGCGTCACCTTGCAAACCGTGCGCCGCGATGTGCAGCGGCTGGCCGAAGCCGGTTTGCTCACCCGCTTTCATGGCGGCGTGCGGCTTCCCGGCTCCACCACCGAAAACATCGCCTACCGCCAACGCCAGGCCATGCAATCGGCCGGTAAGCTGCGCATCGCCAAAGCCATGGCCCAGCGCATACCCAACGGCTGTTCGCTGATCATGAACATCGGCACCACCATCGAAGCCGTGGCCCATGAACTGCACAACCACAGGGGCCTGCGCGTCATCACCAACAACCTGCACATCGCCGCGCTGATGAGCACCCACCGCGACTGCGAAGTCATCGTGGCCGGGGGGCTGGTGCGCGGCAGCGACCAAGGCATCGTGGGCGAAGCCACGGTGGACTTCATTCGCCAGTTCAAGGTCGACATTGGCCTGATTGGCATCAGCGGCATCGAAGCCGACGGCACCTTGCGCGACTACGACTACCGCGAAGTCAAGGTCGCCCGCACCATCATTGAACATGCCCGCGAAGTCTGGCTGGCCGCGGACCACAGCAAATTCAACCGCCCGGCCATGGTCGAGCTGGGCCACTTGCGCGACATCGACGTGCTGTTCACCGACGAAGTCCCCCCCGCCAGCTTTGCCGAGCTCATGACGCAAGCCCATGTGGAATGCGTCACGGCCGCCCCCCAATGACCCTCTGAGGATTTTTCATGCGCTACCTCCTCGCCCTGGACCAGGGCACCTCCAGCTCCCGCAGCATCGTGTTTGACCAGGCCGGCCAGGTGGTGGCCATGGCCCAGCGCGAGTTCCGGCAGATTTACCCCCAACCCGGCTGGGTCGAGCACGACCCGCAGGAAATCTGGTCCTCCCAGCTGGCCACCGTGCATGAAGTGCTGGCCAAAGCCCAACTCAAGGCCAGTGACATGGCGGCCATCGGCATCACCAACCAGCGCGAGACCACCGTGGTCTGGAACCGCCGCACGGGCGAGCCGATCCACAACGCCATCGTCTGGCAAGACCGCCGCGCCGAACCCACCTGCGCCACCTTGCGCTCGCAAGGCCACGAAGACACGGTGCTGAGCAAAACCGGGCTGCGCATCGACGCCTATTTTTCTGGCACCAAACTGCAATGGATCCTGGATCAAGTGCCGGGTGCCAGGGCCCTGGCCGAACAAGGCGCGTTGGCATTTGGCACGGTGGACAGCTGGCTGATCTGGAAACTCACCGATGGCCGCTCGCATGTGACCGATGTGAGCAACGCCGCCCGCACCATGCTGTTCAATATCCACACCAACACCTGGGACAGCGAACTGATGGGCTTGCTGAACATCCCGGACGCGCTCATGCCCCGGGTCTTGCCCTCCAGTGCCCACTTTGGCGACACCACAGCCGCGCTGCTGGGTGCCAGTTTGCCCATTGGCGGCGTGGCCGGTGACCAGCAAAGCGCCTTGTTCGGCCAGGCCTGCTTCACCCCCGGCATGGCCAAAAACACCTATGGCACCGGCTGCTTCATGCTCATGCACACGGGCAACACCTTTCAGCGCAGCCAAAACGGCCTGATCACCACCTCAGCCGCCCAGGCCACCAGCACCCCGCAATACGCGCTCGAAGGCAGCGTCTTCATTGGTGGCGCTGTGGTGCAATGGCTGCGCGACGGCCTGCGGGCCATCTCCAGCAGCGGCGAGGTCGAAGGCCTGGCCCACAGCGTGCCAGACGCCGGGGGCGTCATGTTCGTGCCAGCGTTCACAGGCTTGGGTGCCCCGTATTGGGAAGCCGAAGCGCGTGGTGCCATTGTGGGGCTCACACGGGGCTCCACCGTGGCCCACATTGCGCGCGCAGCGCTCGAAAGCATCGCCTTCCAAAGCGCCGCCTTGCTGCACAGCATGAACCGCGATGCCGTGAGCGGTGGCGGCGTGGCCGTGACCGAATTGCGCGTGGACGGGGGCGCTTGCGTCAACGACCTCTTGATGCAAATCCAGGCCGACCTGCTGGGCATTCCCGTGGTGCGCCCCGCCGTGACCGAAACCACTGCTTTGGGAGCCGCCTATCTGGCCGGTCTGCACGCTGGCGTGTACAGCGGCCTGGATGAATTGAGCCAGCAGTGGCGCGCCGACCGCACCTTCTACCCCACCTTGCCCAGAGACCAGGCCCAAGAACGCATGGACCGCTGGGAGCGGGCCGTGCGCCAGGCCACTGCCCGGTGACACACCAAGTTCAGATCCACCGTCTTCAGACCCCTCGCGTAAGCAGCGACAATTCAGATTCCTCAGACCCGAGCCGGACGCCAAGCGCCTGGCCCGTCCCACAAAGCACACGACTGAACATCCCATGTCTCACTCCACACCCCACATCGCCTTCATCGGCGGCGGCAACATGGCCAGCGCCATCATCGGTGGCCTGATCCGCCAGGGCATGAAGCCTGAGCAAATCACCGTGGTCGAACCCTTTGCCGAGACCGCCGCCAAACTGCTCAAGGACTTCGGCATCAGCGCCCTGCCTGCCGCAGGACCCGCTTTGGCCCAGGCCAATCTGGTGATTTGGGCGGTCAAGCCCCAAGTCTTCAGCGAAGCAGCCGCCCCCGTCATGCCGCACACGCGAGGAGCACTGCACTTGTCGGTGATGGCCGGCATCCGCACCGACAGCATCTGCCGCTCGGTGGGCACCGACCGCGTGGTGCGCTGCATGCCCAACACCCCCGCCCTTGTGGGCCAAGGCATCACCGGCCTGTTCGCCTGCCCGTCGGTCACCACCGCAGACAAAGTGCTGGTGGAACAAGTCATTCGCACCACAGGGCAATACCTCTGGGTGCAGCAAGAGTCGCATCTGGACGCCGTGACCGCCTTGTCGGGGTCCGGTCCCGCCTATGTGTTTTATTTCCTCGAAGCCATGACCCAAGCCGGCGTGGGCATGGGCCTGAGCGCCGAGCAGGCCTACCAACTCGCGGTGGCCACCTTCTCGGGCGCATCCTCATTGGCAGCAGCATCGACCGAATCCCCCGAAGTGCTGCGCCAACGCGTCACCTCCAAAGGCGGCACCACCTATGCGGCCATCACCTCGCTGGACGACTCGGGCGTGAAAGCCTCATTTGTCAAAGCCATGCAGGCCGCCGAAGTGCGGGCCCGCGAGTTGGGCGACGAATTCGGCAAAGCCTGAGCGGGCCCGTAGGTCGGCGGTCGAAGACCCCGACAAATCTTTGGCTAGCCTGGGTGCCCGAAACGGGTCACAGGGTGGGCGAACACTTGTCGGACTCTTCGAGTACCGACCTACGAAGTCACACCTCGTTAATTCCCCGTAGGTCGGCGGTCGAAGACTCCGACAAATCTTTGGCCATCCGGGGTGCCCGAAACGGGTCACAGGGTGGGCGAACACTTGTCGGACTCTTCGAGTACCGACTTACGAAGGCATACCTCGTCAATTCCCCGTAGGTCGGCGGTCGAAGACCCCGAAAAATCTTTGGCTAGCCTGGGTGCCCGAAACGGGTCACAGGGTGGGCGAACAGATGTCGGACTCTTCGAGTACCGACCTACGAAGCAAACCCTTGCCAATTCCTCGTAGGTCGGTGGTCGCAGACTCCGACAAATCTTTGGCTAGCCTGGGTGCCCGAAACAGGTCACAGGGTGGGCGAGCACTTGTCGGACTCTTCGAGTACCAACCTACGAAGGCATACCTCGTTAATTCCCCGTAGGTCGGCGGTCGAAGACCCCGACAAATCTTGGGTCATCCGAGGTGCCCGAAACAGGTCACAGGGTGGGCGAGCACTTGTCGGACTCTTCGAGTACCGACCTACGAAGTCACACCTCGTCAATTCCCCGTAGGTCGGCGGTCGAAGACCCCGACAAATCTTTGGCTAGCCTGGGTGCCCGAAACGGGTCACAGGGTGGGCGAACACTTGTCGGACTCTTCGAGTACCGACCTACGAAGGCATACCTCGTCAATTCCCCGTAGGTCGGCGGTCGAAGACTCCGACAAATCTTTGGCCATCCGGGGTGCCCGAAACGGGTCACAGGGTGGGCGAGCACTTGTCGGACTCTTCGAGTACCGACCTACGAAGTCACACCTCGTTAATTCCCCGTAGGTCGGCGGTCGAAGACCCCGACAAATCTTTGGTCATCCTGGGTGCCCGAAACGGGTCACAGGGTGGGCGAACACTTGTCGGACTCTTCGAGTACCGACCTACGAAGGCATACCTCGTTAATTCCCCGTAGGTCGGCGGTCGAAGACCCCGACATATCTTTGGTCATCCTGGGTGCCCGAAACAGGACACAGGGTGGGCGAACAGATGTCGGACTCTTCGAGTACCGACCTACGAAGGCATACCTCGTCAATTCCCCGTAGGTCGGCGGTCGAAGACTCCGACAAATCTTTGGCTAGCCTGGGTGCCCGAAACGGGTCACAGGGTGGGCGAACACTTGTCGGACTCTTCGAGTACCGACCTACGAAGTCACACCTCGGCAATTCCCCGTAGGTCGGCGGTCGAAGACTCCGACAAATCTTTGGCTAGCCTGGGTGCCCGAAACGGGTCACAGGGTGGGCGAGCACTTGTCGGACTCTTCGAGTACCGACCTACGAAGCAAACCCTTGCCAATTCCTAGTAGGTCGGTGGTCGAAGACTCCGACACATGCTGGATCACCCTTGGCACTCAACGGTAAGACAAGACCACCCCCACAAACACACTGAAGCCCAGCCAATGGTTCAGCCTGAATGCTTTGAAGCAGCCTTCGCGGCTGCGCAGGCGGATCAGGCTGTAGTGCCAGACCACCTGGCCTGCCGACACGGCCCAGGCCAGCCAGAACCAAAGGCCTTGCTGCGGGGCGTTCAGCAAGGCCCCCCATATGAACAGGTAGGCCGCATAAAAGCCCATGATGGCGGGCACGTCGTGGTCGCCCAAGGTGATGGCCGAGGTCTTCATGCCGATCTTCAGGTCATCGTCGCGGTCCACCATGGCGTATTCGGTGTCATAGGCCAGCACCCAAAACAGGTTGCCCAGCAACAAGCCCCAAGCCAGCAGCGGCACAGCGCCCTGCACAGCGGCAAACGCCATCGGAATGCCAAAACTGAATGCCACCCCCAGCACCGCCTGCGGCATGGACACATGACGCTTGGCATAGGGATACCCCAAGGTCACGGCCAGCGCCGCGAAAGACCAGGCGATGGTGGCCCCGTTGGTGGTCAAGACCAGACCAAACGCACACACGGCCAGAACCGCTCCGACCAGCAAAGCCTCCTTCGTGCCCATGCGCCCACTGGTCACCGGACGGTTGGCGGTGCGTTTGACGTGTTTGTCAAAGTCGCGATCGGCCACATCGTTGATGCAACACCCCGCGCTGCGCATGAGGATAGTGCCCAGGGTGAACACTGCGATCAGGTGCCAGCCCGGGAATCCCCCTGCGGCCACCCACAAAGCAGCCAGCGATGGCCACAGCAAAAGCAACCAGCCCGCAGGCCGGTTCCAGCGGATCAGATCCAGATAAAGGCTGAGTTTGTCGGTCATGGCCGAATTATCAGGGGCTGAAATGACCAGGGCTGCAAAACCTGGTTCTCCACACGCACCCCATCTCGTTTGAATTCTCATGGTGTTGCTCGTCAAACACCCGAATTTTTCCCATTCCCTGCTTTCCTTTCCGTCTGTCATTTCAAAAGTAGTACGCCAAAAGGGTATATGAAATTGACATATTCATCACTATTCTTTTTTTCAATTGACCAAAATGACAAATTGGATTAAATTTCAAAATCACAAGATTTAGAGCATTTAATGAATCAAATACTTTAATTAATTGTGAATTTTAATTAATTTCCAAACATTCGAGGAGTACTTCGTCAATGTCTACAAAAACCATCGAAGTGCCATCGGGTGACAAGAAGGCCATCAAAAAAACAACTTGCCCGCCTTGTTTTGTCTTTTGAACAGAAAAAACTTTTGATATGTCCATCCAAAACAGCAACTACCTGTTGAAGACAGGTGCCTATGCCACTCAAGCCCTCACCTTGCAGGGCGATGACGCGATGGCTGCCAAAACCTTGCTGGAAACGGCACAGGCCAGGGGCATTGACGAAGCCATCAAGCAAACCCTGAGCGTTCAGCTGTTTCAGCTCATCGTCCAGCCGCCCGTCAACCGCCAGCAAGCCGTGCAGGACTTGTGGACCGGGGCCGCCCACGCACTGACAGCCCAGCTGGGAGACTTGTTGTTGTCCGACGCGAGCCTTGGCAGGGCGTGGCAGCAATTGGGCCCCAGCAAAACGCAGGCACTGATGGTGCAGTGGCTGGATGTGGCGCAGCACACCGCCGAAGTCATGAGCGCTTTGCGCGCCGATGCCGCACTGGTGAACGCTGTTCAGGCGGCTCAGCCCAACGTGGCCTTGATGGACAGTGTGACCACGCAGGGCGCATGGCCATCGCCTGGCAGCACGGCAAACCCCAGCCCTGCAAGCCCAAGCGACACCTCGCGGGCTGCGGCGCTCGACATGGGTCTGGACATTTTGGACACCCGCGCCAACGCTGACACCCGTTCGATCACCGGCACTGCAGCCATCACGCCCACCGCTAGTCCCGTCGTCAGCGCCGCTGCGCTCTCTTCCCCGGACAGTGCCCCCCCCAGCATCGTGCTGGGCAGCGACAAAGTCACCTTGCTCAAAGGGCAAACGGCCCAGCTGAGTTTCACCCTGTCAGAAGAAAGCCTGGACTTTGGCCTGGATGACATCACGGCCATGGGCGGCACGCTCAGCCAGTTCCAGGGCAGTGGCAAAAATTACACCGCCTTGTTCACCCCCAATACCAGCAGCACCAGTGCGCTGGTGTTTGTGTCCAGTGAACGCTTTGGCGATGCGGCGGGCAATTTGAACCAGGACGGCGGCGAAATCGACAACGTGCTGTCCATGGGCATCAACCTCAGCACCCCGCTCACCCCAGTCATGCCGCCCACGCCGCCCGCCACAAGCACGGGGAGCACAAGCACGGGGAGCACAAGCACGGGGAGCACAAGCACGGGGAGTACAAGCACGGGGAGCACAAGCACGGGGAGCACAAGCACGGGGAGTACAA
>NZ_LFYT02000034.1 GCF_001270065.2 Limnohabitans planktonicus II-D5 | reverse complement strand
GGTGGTGGCGCAGAGGCTGGATTGCCACGCTGCGCTCGCAATGACAGGCTGAATGTCATTGCGAGGAGCTTGCGACGCGGCAATCCAGTAAGCACGCTGGTGGTGGCGCAGAGACTGGATTGCCACGCTGCGCTCGCAATGACGGGCTGAATGTCATTGCGAGGAGCTTGCGACGCGGCAATCCAGTTCGGGCGCTGGTGGTAGCACAGAGACTGGATTGCCACGCTGCGCTCGCAATGACGGGCTGAATGACATTGCGAGGAGCTTGCGACGCGGCAATCCAGTAAGTACGCTGGTGGTGGCGCAGAGACTGGATTGCCACGCTGCGCTCGCAATGACGGGCTGAATGTCATTGCGAGGAGCTTGCGACGCGGCAATCCTGTTCGGGCGCTGGTGGTGGCACAGAGACTGGATTGCCACGCTGCGCTCGCAATGACGGCAGTGTGCGTGACGGCCATATCAGGGTGGGGTTCGTTTTCTCGTCATTGCGAGGAGCTTGCGACGTGGCAATCCAGTTCGGGCGCTGGTGGTGGCGCAGAGGCTGGATTGCCACGCTGCGCTCGGAATGACAGGCTGAATGTTATTGCGAGGAGCTTGCGACGCGGCAATCCAGTAAGCACGCTGGTGGTGGCGCAGAGGCTGGATTGCCACGCTGCGCTCGCAATGACAGGCTGAATGTCATTGCGAGGAGCTTGCGACGCGGCAATCCAGTAAGGACGCTGATGATGGCGCAGAGACTGGATTGCCACGCTGCGCTCGCAATGACGTCAGTGGGGAAGTCCATCACTTCCCGTCTGCACCTCCACCTCAACTTAGGCCATCACTTCGACCAGTACACGTTGTCAATGTAAATCTTGACAGTGCTGTTGGTGTTGGCTGGCTTTCCTGTTTTGGCATATCGATCAGCAATCACAAATGGATTGGTCACCTTGCTCAAATCCAGCTTGGACTTGGTGGGGTCCATCTCGTAACCAATCCCACCGCTTGGAATGATGTCGCTGATCGGGATCGATACCTGATGCCATGCACCGTTGTTGTTGTAGCCATAGCTGCCTGGCGTCAGCACTTTGTACACATCGTAGGCAGAGCTTTCATCGGCAGTGCCGGTCAGGAAGCCGACTTCGATGCTGCCGGGATATGTGGTCATGATGCTGAAATTGAGCTTGCCTGTGGCTGCAAAGCTGGACAAATCGTCAGACGATCCCACCAATGCCGCAATCATGCCCCAACCCCATTCTTTAGGCGCTGGCGTGATTTCTCTGATGTTGCTGCCCTCGGGGGCAGAACCGCTTGGACCAGAACCGGAAAATGCAGTCGGCGTTGACTCCCAACCCACCCACAATGGGTCCACCGCTGTTTTGGCCTCACCCGGGACGGCAACATCTGAATAGACCGTATACCTGCTGGCCGTGATGGTCGAGTTGGTGGCTGTCGGGATGTAGTACAGCGCATCAGCCGCCGCATAGGTCCCAGTCTCCCAGATAGCGGAAGGGTAGAGGTCCTGAATCACATATTTGGCTTTGCGCTCAACGTTGAACAGGCCCCACTTGTCATCCGATCCTTTCCAGGGTTCATCAAAGGCTTCAAAGTAAAAAATGACAGCTGGTTTGCTGGTGGTCGCACTGCTCATCCAGGCATTGAGCCGTTCATAAAACATCTTCTGATTGACCGGATGTGCTCGGCTGGTTTCGTTGTTTGAAGCCACGCTTTTCCAACCGGTCTCGCCAATCACAATGGGTAGGCTGGTCATGCCAATGCCGTCGAGGTAGCTGCGCACTGCGGAAAAGTCTGACTTGGCCGCTTCAATGGCCGCGTCCATCATGGCTGTGGCCCGCAGATTGGCGGCCACTTCGGCTTGCTTCCAATTCCATTTGGTCGCGCTGTGGATGCTGTCGGCCAGCGGATAGGTGTGCATGGAAACATAGTCAATGGCCAGCACAATGGATTTGGGGTTGTTGGGCTCGCCTGTATTTTTGGCAAAAAATGCCCAGTTGTCATTGGTCGTCACCGGTTGCGTGATTTGATCACGCACCGATTTGATGTAGCCCCCCATGAGTGCAGGCGTTACAGGATTGAACGCCCAACTGACCATGGTTTCATTGCCCACGCTGACGGCCAGCACTATGTCCTTGTAGGTGTTGGCCAGCTTCACGCCTCGCACAATTTCGGCTTTGTTCAAATCATCTTGGCCGTTTTGAATCCACACGCCCAATTGAACTTTGATGTCCAGCTTTTTGTCATGGATGATCTTGATCACTCGGGCAGCGACTTTGTCCGAGCTGTCAAACAAGCGGATCAACTTGAAGTTGCCCGCCACCAACAGGTTCAAGTCTGCTTCCACATTGGCATCTGTGATGGTTTCCGTGTCACGATTTGATGTGCGATATGGCGAATATGAGACAGCCTTTCGATTGGTGAATTCAGGGCTCAAAGACCGCAACGTCACGCCCCCCGAGGGCACCACGCCGCCACCGCCGCAAGCGGCCAGGACCAGGGCCATGAGGGTCGCGATCAGGCCTGCAAAAACGCGCTCAATGGTTTTTTTCATAGGGTTCAATTCATTCGTTGTCATGGTGTGTTCTGCCTTGTTTTAGAACACGTACACAGCGCCCACACCGGCCCAGTTGCCGGTTTTGGTAACGCGTGAATCCACATTGGTAAAGGCCGCGTTGCCGGGCATCGACATGGGCGACAGGCCCAGACGTGCATAACGCACCATGCCTGCAAAGGCATACACCTGGAAGCCGTTGTTGAAGTTGTAGTTCAGGCCCACAGTGTTCACTTCGGCTGCATTGCTTTGTCCGCGTTCGCTGGGGTTGGCCGTGCTGGCTTTGCCCAGATGCACCATGCCTGTGGACGCCGTCCATTGCCCCATCTTGTAGCGAGCGCCCAGCATCCAGTCTGTTGACGTGGCGGCATATCCGGGGTTGCTCACGCCATTGAGCGAGCCGTTCCAATCCACGTTGAACATGTTGTTCCATTGCGCGGCCGTGCCCGCTTGCGTGATGACGGCATACGCACCACTCCAGCGGTTGGCCCTGACACCTCCCGACAACTCAAGTTGGGAATTCCACTGGTAGCGGGCCATGACCATGGTGATGGCCTGGCCTGAACCACCGAGTTTGCTGTCGTCTGCCGCGTTGGGCGTCAAGGCATAAAACGGACCATGACTCCAGGCCTGTGGGTTGCCATTGCGGGTGTCTTGATGCATCGCATCAATGACCAAATCACCCTTGTGGTACTGCGCGTACAGCTCCAGAAAACGTGGTTTGTGGATTTTGAAATCGGTATTGCCTTGGTCATAAGTGGCCTCCAGCACAAGGTCACCCTGGGCCACATCGATCACGGGCGCGGTGTAACGCAAAGCACGCGTCAACAAACCATAGCCTGCGCCACTGGAGCCCCAGACATCGGCCACACCCACATTGGTGCCATAGGGGTAGTCGGCAATGCTCCAGGTGCGGGTGGTCATGGCACCAATACGCACCGAGCCATAATTTTCATGGCTGATGGCTGCGTTTTTTTCGTACCAATACCCTGGAATGTCTTCGCTGCCATCTCTCCAGCGTTGGCTCAACAGGGCATTGAATTTGTAGCCGCCCCCCAGGTCGTACTTCATGCCCAGCCAGGGCTGGGCCAGTGTCACATTGGTGTTGGTGGTTTTATAAGGGCGACCGGCCACCAAATCATCGGCCCAGGCACGTTGCTTGTCTTCGGCAGGAAACTGCTGGCAATTGGTGCAATGGTTGCTGCCGCGTTGTACTTCAGCCTTTGCAAAACCCGTCAGGCTGAACATGCCATCAGGCCCAAAGTCGATGGCCCAGACCGGTTGCACACTCAGCGCAGCCAGCACACCTGCACTTGCTGCCTTGGCCCAGGGTTGCCACACAACTCTCTTCTGGCGTGTGAAGTTCTTGTTATTGAATTTTGAACGGTTCATTTGAATCCTCTTGAAAGCGCTTTCACGCAATCATAGAATATGCAAGTATCGATTTCAACGGTTTCAGTACCTCGTTTACCCTAGTTCTCAATTTTTAAGGGGAAACCCTCATGGCTTTTTTGAAAGCGCTTTCATACATTATCAATCCGAGTTGCTGAAGTTTGAAAAGCCTGACCCCCTCATGCAATGGCAATTTTGTAGGTCGGTAGCTTTAGCTCCGACAGTGGTGAATGGGCGCGGACACTTGTCGGGGCTAAAGCCACCGACCTACAACATCCTTCACCACTCAAGTCTTCACAGGGCCGTATCCATACCCAATCTGCCTTTATTTTCTTTTTATGAAACTCTTTCTTGCTCATTTCGCTTTAGTGCTCACGCTCACTTGCCTTCAGGCCTCTGCACAGACCCTGCCTGTGGGCGCTGGCGCTTTGCTTTTGGCGCCCCAAGGCGGCGACAAATCGCCCCCTCAGGCCCCCTACCGATCAGACGCCCTCAAAGCCACCGCAGCGCAGACCAACCAGTGGTATTCCACATTGCTGTTCCATGCCACGCCCTTTCCTATCTATGCCCACCCCTTGACGGCACGGCCCACGGCGTCTGGTTTTGAGGTGTCTTTGCCCGTGAAATCTGTGGTGCCCACAGAGCGCAAGGATGTCGAAATCCATCACGAACACCAATCACCGATCAAGTTTTCACCGGCAGGATTTACCCCCTCCAAAGCGATTTTGAGCAAGGCATCCGATTGGGCGATTGACATTGACATGTCATCAGGCCAACAGCAATGGAAGGCCACCATCGCCCACGGTAGCCCCTATGCATCGTTGCGCGTGTCGGGCGATGTGGTGCTCGATTTGCCAGAAGCGGCCATGCACAGGATCGCCAGCGCGGACCCCAGAATTTTGGCGCTGCAATTCAAAGACCGGTCCTACGCCATCTTTGGCCCCACGGGTGTGCGCTGGGAAAAAATGTCTGACACCCAGTGGCGTGCCCACATGCCCGAAGGACGGGGCTATTTTTCTGTCGCCGGTCTGCCAGACACTGCACCTGGCACTCTGGAGTTGTTGGCCCGCCATGCCTACGTCTTCATCACAGACACACGCGTGCAATGGCGTTACAACCCGCAAAAAAGCCAGGTTCAGACTGATTTCACAGTCGACACCCAAGCCATGGAAGGCACCAGCGACACCCCACTGATCGGGCTGTACCCGCATCAGTGGCATGCCAATGCCAGCCTGCCCCCTTTGACCGGTGTGCAATACCCCAGTTTGCGCGGCCCCATCAAATTGCTGGCGGGCAAAACCTTCAGCACCCAATCCACCTACCAGGGCTTTGTACCGTTCTGGCCGGGCATCACGGCCAAAGACAAAGCCGCAGAGCTGCAAGACGTGATCAAAACCGATGTGCGCAATGCCCGCCGCATGATGCTGGAAATTGGACAAGGGCCCTATTGGCAAGGCAAAGGCCTGCAACGCATCACCAAACTCATGGACGTGGCAGAGCAACAAGGCGACCTGGCGGCACGCGACCAACTGTTGGCTTTGCTCAAGTCACGCATCGAACAATGGTTTTCTGGCAAAGACCGCAAAACCTATTTCCACCTCGACAAGCAACTGGGCACCATCACCTCGTACCCGGAAGAATATTTCAGTGTCGAGCAAATGAACGACCACCACTTTCACTACGGCTACTGGATTCGGGCCATGGCAGACATCGCGCTGCGCGACCCTGAATGGGCCAGCCAGACCCAATGGGGCGGCATGGTCGAAGCCTTGATTGCCGACATTGCCAGCCCGGAACGTGGGGGCAAAAACTTCCCGTTCCTGCGCAATTTTGACCCCTACGAAGGACACTCCTGGGCATCGGGCGTGGGCCTGGGCGCAGATGGCAACAACCAAGAATCATCTTCAGAAGCTATCAACGCCTGGGCGGGCTTGATTCAGTGGGGCGAGGTCACGGGCAACACACGTTTGCGCGACCTGGGCATCTACCTGTACACCACCGAAATTGAAGCCATTGAACACTATTGGTTTGACGTGCATGGGCTGGTTTTCCCACCTGAGTACAAGAACGTTGAAGTCAGCATGGTGTTTGGCGGCAAGATGGCGCACAACACTTGGTGGACCGACGAGCCCCGCCAGATCAAAGGCATCAACTTGCTGCCCATCACCACAGCGTCCACCTATCTGGGCAGGCATCCGCGTTACATCGAGCGCAACATGGCTGCACTGGCGCCTGAGATGGCTTTGTATGCCAGCCGTGGCAAATACGCCAACCCGCCCGACATCTGGCAGGACATCTTTGCCAAATACCTGGCACTGGCCAAGCCCAGCGACGCATTGGCGCAGTGGAAGCGATGGGGCTCGTTTGAACTGGGCGACACTCGTTCGCATGCCCTGCACTGGATGCTGAGTTTGCAAGCCATGGGCACACCCGACCCCACGGTCACTGCCAACACCACTTTTTATTCCGTGTTCAAGACTGTCCAAGGCGAAAAAACCTACCTGGCTTTCAATGCGGGCAAAACGCCTATTGATGTGGTCTTCAGCGATGGCAAACAACTGCGCGTTGCACCCGGCGCGCTCACGCGTGAACAGTAAGCCATGCCCTTCCCTGTTGTGCCTGTGCACTGTTGCATTGCTCGGTTGTGGTGGTGGTGATTCCAGCATGACGAACACCAACTCCAGCGCTTCCGTGACGCCGTCCAGTGCCTCCACGGGCACCGCAGCATCATCGGCCTCATCTTCGGCCTCAACTTCGGCAGGTTCTTCGGCAACATCAACGTCCTCGACGGTTGCCGCATCTGTGACATCCTCGCCTGCAGACAAGCCGGGCATGACCTTGATCTGGTCGGATGAATTCACCACCAACGGCTTGCCCGACCCCCGCAAATGGGCTTATGACACCGAGCGCAACCGATGGGGCTGGTACAACAACGAAAAGCAGTACTACGCGGCCAATCGGCTTGAAAACGCCCGCATTGAAGACGGCCGCTTGCTCATCACGGCGCGTAAAGAACGCCTGAGTTCAGCCCCCGATTTCGGGGGACAAAACTACACCTCGGCCAGGCTCTTGACACGCGGGCTGGCCAGCTGGACTTATGGATTTTTTGAAATCCGCGCCAAGATGCCTTGCGGCGCGGGCACCTGGCCTGCCATCTGGACTTTGGGCGTGGGGGGCGCCAACGGCATGGTCTGGCCCAATGATGGCGAAATCGACATCATGGAATACGTCGGCAGCGATCCCACGCATGTGTTTGCCACGGTGCACAACGCCAAATACAACTGGAATGGCGGCATTCCTCCGACCACCTTGAAAGCGCTTGTGCCTGATGCATGCACCGCCTTTCACAACTACCAGCTCAGTTGGACCGCCGACAAAATCGCCATCGGTGTGGACGACCGCATTTACTTTGAATATGCCAAGCCGCAAGACAACGATCCCAGGGCCTGGCCATTTGACCGCCCCCAATACCTGTTGCTCAACATCGCCATTGGCGGCGACCTGGGCGGCGTTGTGGACGACACGATTTTTCCAGCCGTTATGTCAGTTGAGCACGTCCGAATCTACAAATACAACAAACCCTGAATCACACCAAGGGTAAGTCCCGATGAAATGAATACTTGCAATCTACTTACAAGCTTTTTATTATCGTGAAAGCGCTTTCAGAAAGCGTTTTCAATCACCCGATCTTTTTTGGAGACACGCATGAAATTTTTGATGCAGCGATTCAGCATGAACGCCATCGCCTTTGCAGCCACCGCCTTGCTGGCAGCTTGCGGCGGCGGAGATGCCACCGCCCCCCTGACTTCCCAAACCATCAGCTTCACGCCCGCCACGACAGGCACCGTGGGCACCCCCATCACACTAGAGGCCACCGCCAGCTCCAAACTTGCGGTCAGGTTCACCGCCAGCCCTGAAACAGTGTGTACCGTCAAGGACACAACGCTCACGCTGGTCGGCGCAGGCACCTGCAACGTCAAAGCCGATCAGGCCGGTAACACCACGTTTGCAGCAGCCACTCAAGTGTCCAAAGACATCACGGTCAGCAACACAGCAACCCCCATGGCACAAGCCGCACTTGTGGTGGTTCCTGGGGCATCCACTTTGGCCCCATCAGCAACCACCGGTTTGAGCACCACCGGCGGCAATGGCACAGGCGCAGTCACTTACAGCATCACCTCAGGCTCTTGCAGCATCAGCGGCACCACGTTAACCGCAGCTGCCTCAACAGGTACTTGCAAGATCAGCGCAACAAAAGCTGCAGACGGCTCCTATTCGGCCGCCACCTCCAGCGAGGTGACTGTCACCGTCTCTACTTGCATCACCACAGCAACCCAACAGTGCTACTCATTTGCTGAAGCCAGCATGGCCATCTCACCATTCGGCGCAGATATGGCCTCAACAGTCGCCAATGACCCCAAGGACAGCACCAATAAAGTCGCCAAATACGATTTCAAAGCTAATACAGATGGTTGGGCCGGTGGCACCGTGAACCCGACCGGAGCCGCTACGGGCAACACGGCCAATACAGTCGTCACTGCAAACTTCTCCACCACCAAAACGGCCACGCTGCGCTCATACTCACCAGAACTAGGCAAAGCCATCTTGCTGAAGTTCGAAAACGCCGACGGCAGTAAAACTATGGAGGTAAAGACCAACACAACCAAGAGGAACGAATGGGAAACACTGACGTTCGACTTCGCACAGGCAACCCCCGCTTTTGACCCTGCCGCCATCTATAACAAGGTCAGCATCTTCCCTGACTTCACAATCAATGCCCCAAAGAGTGGCGGCGCTGCAACTTATTACTTTGATGAGCTGAAGTACCCCATTGGCTCGTCGAGTGGTGGCACTTCTGGCAGTACCTGCACTCCAAGTACATCCTCTAACGCTTCGACTTTGGTGAGTTTCGACACTGACTGCGCCGCCGTTACTGGCTTTGAAGGTGCTGAAGACTCCACTGTTGCGGCTGACCCTGTGACTTCAACCAACAAAGTAGCAAAAGTCGTGAAATCCAGCTCAGCACAACCGTGGGCAGGCACAACGGCTTACATCAATACGGCCAACAAGTCGATCGCCAGAATCCCTTTCACAAGCACGGCGACCATCATGAAACTGAAGGTCTATGTCCCAGCAGCCGGCATCGTTGTCCGATTGAAAGTAGAAGATGCCTCAAACGACACAAAATCTGTGGAGACAGAAGCAACCACGACCCAAGGCAATACCTGGGAAACACTGACTTTCAATTTCGCGAACCAGGCAACTGGTACTGCTGCTCTGAATACCAGTACCACTTACAACAAAGCCAGCGTGTTTTTCAAATTCGGCACCTCTGGGGCTAACGGTGGTGGTGGCACCTTCTATTTTGATGACCTGACTTTCGGCAACTGAGTTGTTGAGGCAAGACACCTTATGGAGTCTATAGATTGAGCATTGAACAAGCTGACCAGTCATTCACAAAGTGATGTAGCACTCAATCAATGCTCAGTTAACCATTGAAACGCCGACTGGAAACAGTCGGCGTTTTTTTAACCCATTTTGGAATCACGCATCATCTGGGACAATGTTGGTTTTATTCGTTCGTATTCAAAAAAACATGCCACAACTTCACTTGAATAGACATCTTGATCGCCGCCAACGCGGCTTCACCCTGATCGAACTCATGGTCGTGCTGGCCATCATTGGTGTGCTGGCCGCTCTCATCGTGCCCAATGTGCTCAGTCGCGCAGACGATGCACGCATCACCGCCGCCCGCACCGATGTGGGCAATTTGATGCAGGCGCTCAAGCTCTACAAGCTGGACAACCAGCGCTATCCCAGCGGCGAACAAGGCCTCAAAGCCCTGAACGCCAAGCCCACGACCGAGCCCGTGCCCGGCAACTGGAAGCCTTACCTGGACAAACTGCCCAATGACCCCTGGGGCCGCGCTTACCAATACATGAACCCCGGCATCAAGGGCGAGGTGGATGTGATGTCCTTTGGCGCTGACGGACAGCCCGGCGGCGAAGGCAACAATGCCGACATCGGCAGTTGGCAATAAGCCCCGCCGCCTTGCACACGCGCACGCTGGCGGCTTCACCTTGCTGGAGTTGCTGGTCGTGGTGGCCCTGATCGCCATCGCCACTGCGGGCGTCAGCCTGAGCTTGCGCGACAGCGCAGACAGCGCCCTAGACCGAGACGCCGACCGCCTGGCCGCCTTGCTCGAAACCGCCCGTGCCCAAGCACGCGCCAGCGGCTTGCCTGTGGTGTGGCGGGCAGAAGGATCAGGCTTTGTGTTTGAAGGCCTGCCCGCACCGGGCTTGCCCAAACGCTGGCTTTCAGACACCACCCGCGCCCAAATTGACCAGCCCATAGTGCTGGGCCCCGAACCCTTGATCGCCCCCCAAGCCATTGCCTTGAACACCACCGCTGCCACGCGCACCGTGTGGGTCGTCACCGACGGCCTGCGGCCCTTCAAGGTGCAAAGCACACGCACAGGGCTGAAACCATGAGCAGTGGGTGGGTCGAGCCACGTCGGACTCTTCGAGTACCGACCTACGCAGGCTGTGGCCGTATGGCTTTCGTAGGTCGGCGGTCGAAGACCCCGACATGGAGCGTGCGTCAGGCCACAAACGCCCATGCACCCTTACACCATCAGCGGGCCACGAGGCAAACCGGTTTCACCTTGATCGAGGTGTTGGTAGCGCTGAGCATTGTGGCGGTGGCTTTGCTGGCGGGGCTCAAAGCCACCGGCTCGCTCAGCCAGAACGCCGAGCGCCAAGGCGTGAGCATGCTGGGGCAAATTTGCGCCGAAAACGAATTGATCCGCTTGCGGCTGCTGCGCCAATTGCCCGACACCGGCAACACCCAAATTGAATGCCCACAAGTGGGCCGCCTGTTGGTGGTGGACCTGTCGGTGCGCACCACGCCCAACCCCAACTTCAGGCGCGTGGATGCACGCGTGCTGGACCAGGGGCAGTATGTGCTGCAGCTGTCCACCGTGATGGGGCGCAATTGATGGCACGACTGGCATTGGGCATGTGTGATGAGCAGCGTCGGACTCTTCGAGTACCGACCTACGAAGGCATGGCGCACCGACATGCGGAGGCTTTCCCCGTAGGTCGGCACTCGCAGAGTCCGACTTGGGCAACAGCAACATCAAGCGGTCGAGGCATGGCCAACGCCCCATGTCGGGGTCTTCGACCACCGACCTACAAGGACATCGCCTTGCGGCATGCGGCCACGGCCCCCGTAGGTCGGCACTCGCAGAGTCCGACATCGGCTTGCAGAGGCTTCACGCTGATTGAGGTGCTGGTGGCCATCAGCGTCATGGCTTTGATGTCGCTCATGGCCTGGCGCGGCCTGGATGGGATGCTGCGCACGCAAAGCAGCTTGCAAACACGCTCTGACGAGGTGCGCACCCTGCAAGCGGGTTTGGCGCAGTGGCAAACCGATTTGGACCAGCTGGCAGAGCTCAGCAACACGCCCAGCTGGGACTGGGACGGCAAGGTGCTGCGGATCACGCGCCGTGCAGCATTGGGCACCGAGGTGCAGGTCGTGGCCTGGACCTGGCGCAACAACCCGGGACGCCCCGGCGGCGGAGACTGGCTGCGATGGCAATCTGCGCCCTTGCAACTGCGCGCTGACTGGCAAAACGCCTGGAACCTGGCCCGGGAATGGAGCCAGACGCCCACGCCCGCCTCGCAGGCAGGCGAGGTCAACATTCACCCCTTGAGCGGTTGGCAGTTGTTTGTGCACCGGGGCGGCAGCTGGACCAACCCGCTGTCGAGTGATGCGGTCACGCCGGGTTCATCCACAAGCTCACCCGGCAACACAGCAGGCACGCCCCCGCCGGCAAGTGGTCCTGCAACCGGCTCCGCTGCCAGCAGCACACCGCCCGACGGCGTGCGCCTGATCCTGACCCTGCCACCCGGCCCGTCTGGCGCAGGTGCCTTGACCCTCGACTGGATACGCCCGACCTTGTCAGGAGCCCAGTCATGAACGCAGCACATCATCCACAAGAGCAGCGCCATGACAAGCACCGCATTCGTATAGCCCCCCGTAGGTCGGCACTCGAAGAGTCCGACATGGACAGCAGCAACATTGAGCGTCCGACGCATGGCCAACGCCCCATGTCGGGGTCTTCGACCACCGACCTACAAGGACATCGCCCTGCTGCATGCGGCCAAGACCCCCGTAGGTCGGCACTCGAAGAGTCCGACATGGACGGCAGCAACATTGAGCGTCCGACGCATGGCCAACGCCCCATGTCGGGGTCTTCGACCACCGACCTACAAGGACATCGCCCTGCTGCATGCGGCCACGGACCCCGTAGGTCGGCACTCGAAGAGTCCGACATGTGCCTGCACAAGCACCACCGCCTCGTTAACCGACAGCCGCAACGCGGCGCCGCCTTGTTGACCGCGATGCTGATCGTGGCCCTGGTCGCCACGCTGGCCAGCGCTGCCCTCTGGCAGCAGTGGCGTCAGGTGGAGATCGAGTCGGCCGAGCGCGGGCGCAGCCAAACGGCCTGGCTGATGACCGGTGCGCTGGACTGGACACGCCTGATCTTGCGCGAAGACGGTTTGTCCAGCGGCAGTGTGGACCACCTGGGCGAGCCTTGGGCCTTGCCGGTGCAGGAATCCAAGTTGTCAAACTTTCTGTCGCAAGACCAGAAGTGGCAAGAAGGCGATGCAGAAGTCTTTTTGTCGGGCCAGATCACCGATGCGCAGTCCCGCCTGAATGTGCGCAACCTGATCGAGGACGGCCAGGTGTCCAGGGCCCAGCTGGCGCGTTTTGCGCGCTTGTTTGAGCGCCTGGACCTGCCGCTGCAAGAGCTGCAAACGCTGTCGCGCCAATTGCAGGCGGCGCTGCAAAACACACCAGCCTCAGCCACCGCAGGCAACACCGCCCAAACACCCCTCATGCCCCAGCAAACTGCGCAGCTGGTCTGGCTGGGTCTGAGCCCGGCCACCGTGCGGGCACTCGATGGCTTTGTCAGCGTGCTGCCCGAAGCCACGCCGGTGAATCTGAACACGGCCAGTGCCGAGGTGATGATGGCCAGCCTGCCCGGTCTGGACCTGGGCGCTGCGCGCCAGTTGGTGGCGCAGCGCGAGAAGGCCCCCTGGCAATCGCTGGACGCCGTGCGCCAGGCCCTGGGGGCAGCAGGCACAGGGGTCAACGACCAACAACACAGCGTGGGCAGCCGTTATTTCGAGGTGCGCGGTCGCATGCGCATCGACAATGTGGTGCAGCAAGACCTGGCGCTGCTGCGGCGCGAAGGCAACCAGGTGCGCATGCTCTGGCGCGTGCGCAGCCCGCAGCTCACGCTGGCCCCGCCTCTAAAATGAAAAGCTCATGCGAACTCTGATCATTCAACTGCCCTTTGGCATGCCTGGCACCACCACGGTGTATGCGCATGCGCTGGTGCACACCGACTCCCCACCAGCCTCACTGAACGTGCAATGGGCGCAAACCCCTTTGCTGCCCCGCGCCGACCGGCAGACCGAAGTGGTGGCCCTGGTGCCCGCCGGGGCTTTGTCTTGGCACCGGGTGACGCTGCCCGCCGGGCTGCACAAACAGGCGTCGCGCCTGCAAGCCGCACTGCAAGGTCTGCTCGAAGACGCCCTGCTTGACGACCCGGCCCAGCTGCACCTGGCCTTGCAAGCCCAATGGAAAAACACCGAACAACCCTGGGTGGCCGCCTGTGACAGAGCCTGGTTGAGCGCACAGCTGCAGGCCCTGGAGTCCGCCGGCATCACGGTGCACCGCATCGTGCCCGAATTTGCGCCCGTGGGCGCTGCGCTGCACATCACAGCCGTTGGCCCGGCCGATGAAGGCTGGCTGTGGCTGCAGCAGGCCGATCGCGGCGTGTGGGGCCTGCCCATGGCCAGTGTGCTGACGGCCCAAGATGTGCTGAGCGACGAAGATCGCGGCAGCGCCAGCTTGAGCGCCGAGCCCGGCGTGGTGACCTGGGTGACCGAGCGCCTGGGCCTGAAAGCGCCCATGGTGGCCCCCAAGCAGCATTGGCTGCAGGCCTTGGGCACAGGCTGGGATTTGGCGCAGTTTGAGTTTCAGGCCAACGCCCGTGCGCGGCGCCTGAAAAACTGGCAACGCAGCGCCAGCCACCTGTGGCACAGCCGCGACTGGCGACCGGCCCGCTGGGGCCTGGGGGTCTTGCTGGCCAGCCAGTTGCTGGGCCTGAATGTGTGGGCCTTCAAAACACGCGCCGACTGGCAGGCCCAGCAAAACAGCTGGGCACAGATGCTGCGCGAGACCTTTCCCAAAACCCAAGTGGTGGTGGATGCGCCTTTGCAAATGACCCGCGAAGTGGCCCGGCTGCGCCAAGGCTCAGGCCAACTGAGCGCAAGCGACCTGGAAACCATGCTCAGCGCCCTGGGGCAAAGCTGGCCTGCAGGCACCGCTGCCCCGTCTCAGTATCAGTTTGAACCCGGCCAGCTGCGCCTGCCCGAGCTGACCCTGAACGACAGCGCGCAGCAAGCCCTGGCCAAAGCGCTGAACGCCCAAGGCTATGCCTGGCGCACCGACGGCACAGCCGGGGTCATGAGCACCCAAGGGGGACAACCATGAGCCGCTGGACCCCACAACTTCAGGCCGTGGCTGCCCCCCTGCGCGCGTCACTGATCGCCGCCTGGGCACAACGCAGCGCACGCGAACGCCAACTGCTGAGCCTGGCTGCCGTGGTCTTGGCCCTGGCCGCTGTCTGGCGCATCGCCCTGGCCCCGGCCTTGCAAACCTGGCACGAAGCGCCCGCCCGCCAAGCCGCACTCGACCGCCAAAGCGCCCAAATGCGCCAGCTGAAAGCGCAGGCCCAAAGCCTGAAAAAACCTTCGGCCATCTCCCGCGCCGACGCCGTGCAGTGGCTCGAACGCAACCTTTCCGGCCTGGGGGCTGATGCCAAGCTCAGCCTGCAAGGTGAACGCGCCACCGTGAGCCTGCAAGCGGCCCCCGCCGATGGCCTGGCCCCCTGGCTGCAACAAGCCCGCGAACACGCTCAGGCCCTGCCCGTGCAAGCCCAGCTGCGGCAAGTCAGCGTGCCCGCAGCGGCCAAGCCTGGCCCGGCAACGCCAGCGGTCAAGGCCCCCGATGCCGCCGCCAGCAGCAGCGCTGTGCGCTGGAGCGGCACCCTGGTTTTGAGCCTGCCTTGAAGCGACCTGCCGTGATGCACCCCACCCCTTCCCGCCTGAACTTGAAGCGCCTGGATTTGAAACCCATGGCCCGGCGCACAGGCCTGCCCCCCTCCGCTGCCCCAGCACGCAGCCCCTGGCGCCCGGCCGTCTGGGGCGCCTGCCTGGGTCTGTGCCTGGCGCTGCTCTTGTGGGCACCTGCCCGCTGGCTGGCTTGGGGCGTGGGTCAAGCCAGCCTGGGGCAAATTCAGCTGCACCAAGCGCGGGGCACGGTCTGGCAGGGCTCGGCCCAGCTGGTGCTCAGTGGCGGCGCGGGCAGCCGCGACGCGCAAGCCCTGCCTGGGCGCTTGCAGTGGCAAATTTCACCCGGCTGGATGTCGTTGAAACTGCAATTTCTAGCCGACTGCTGCATGCAGCAGCCCGCCAATGCCCGTCTTCAAGCAGGCCTGTCCACGCTGCAGCTGCAACTGAGCGACCACACCTCCACCTGGCCTGCCGCTTTGCTGTCGGGCTTGGGCGCACCCTGGAACACCTTGCAAGCGGCCGGACAACTGCAGTTGCACACCGAAGCCCTGCAACTGAACTGGGCCGCTGGCCGTTTGCAACTGCAGGGCCTGGCCAAACTCGACGCCCTGAACATGTCTTCCAAACTCAGCACCTTGCAGCCCATGGGCAGTTACCGGATTCAGCTGCGGGGCACGCCCGAAGGCTCGGCCACGCCCGACCTGCAGCTGAGCACCCTGCAAGGCCCCTTGCAACTGCAAGGTCAGGGGCAATGGGTGGGCCAGCGCCTGCGCTTTACCGGCGAAGCCAGTGCCCAAGAGGGCAGCGAGGCCGCCTTGTCCAATTTGCTCAACATCATCGGCCGCCGTCAGGGCACGCGCAGCCTGCTTTCACTGGGATAAACCCATGCACCACATGCCAACTTTTTACAAAATGCACACCCTGCCTGCTTTGCCCCATCTTTTGACGGCCACGGCCCTTTGCATCGCTTGCCTGGGCACGCCCGCCGCTGCGCAAACCGCCAAGCCGATCAACCCCAAAGAGCCGGTGACGCTGAACTTTCAAAACGCCGAAATCGACGCTGTGGCCCGCACCCTGGCCACCTTGTCGGGGCACAACGTGGTGGTGGACCCGCGTGTCAAGGGCACCATGACGCTGTCGAGCACCGTGCCCGTGCCCCCGGCGCAGGCGCTGCGCCTGTTTGCCAGCCAGCTGCGCACCCAGGGCTTTGCCGTGGTGGAGTCGGCCGGTCTTTACACCGTGCTGCCCGAAGCCGAAGCCAAGCTGCAAAGCGCCAGCGTGTCGGCCGGTGCCGTGCCCGCCAGCAGCGGCCAGATCGTGACGCAAATCTTTCGTCTGAACCACGAAAACGCCAACAACCTGGTGCCGGTGCTGCGCCCGCTGATCAGCCCCAACAACACCATCAACGTGAACCCAGGCACCAACGCCCTGGTCATCACCGACTACGGCGACAACCTGCAGCGCTTAGGCCGCATCATTGCCGCGCTCGATGTGTCCAACGCCACCGGGGTTGAGGTGATCCGGCTCAAACACGGCATCGCCCCGGATGTGGCCACGCTGGTGCAGCGCCTGCTGGATTCGGGTGCCGCAGCTGGTGCGGCTGGGGGTGCCCCCGCCACCGCCGGCCAAACCGACACCGGCTTCAAAACCACCGTGCTGGCCGAAGTGCGCACCAACAGCTTGATCGTGCGGGCTGCCAACCCCGCGCGTCTGGCGCTCACGCGCAGCCTGATCGAACAACTCGACCAGCCCAACGCCAGTGGTGCCAACGCGGCCAGCGGCAACATCCATGTGGTGTATCTGAAGAACGCCGACGCCACCAAACTGGCTGCCACGCTGCGCGCTGCCATCAGCACCAGCGCCAGCGGGGCAAGCGGCACGACAGGCAGCGGCATCAGCTCTGTCCCTTCGGGCATGCCCGGGGCTGCAGGCACAGGGACAGGCAGCAATGCCAGCGCCCAGCCCTCTACTGGCGGCCAGATCCAGGCCGACCCGGCCACCAACGCGCTCATCATCACCGCGCCCGAGCCGCAATACCGCCAGTTGCGCAGCGTCATCGACATGCTCGACCAGCGCCGCGCCCAGGTGTTTGTGGAAAGCCTGATCGCCGAAGTCAGCGCCGACAAGGCCGCCGAGTTTGGCGTGCAGTGGATGAGCGGCACCGGCACCAGTGGCAGCGCGGTGGGTTTGTTGGGCACCAACTTTTCAGTGGGCGGCACCAATTTGCTGACGCTGGCGGCCAATGCGGCCACGGGCAAATACACCGCGTCCACCGGGCTGAATGTGGCCGTGGGGCAGCAGCGCAACGGGGTGTTGGCGCTGGGCGCGTTGGCCCGTTTTCTGCAAAGTGAAGGCGACGCCAATGTGCTGTCCACGCCCAATTTGCTGACCCTGGACAACGAAGAAGCCAAAATCGTGATCGGCCAAAACGTGCCCTTTGTGACCGGCCAGTACACCGCCAACAACAGCAACACTGGCGCGGTCAACCCGTTCCAGACCATCGAGCGCAAGGACGTGGGCCTGACGCTGCGGGTCAAGCCGCAAATCAGCGAAAACGGCACCGTCAAGATGCAAATCTTCCAGGAGGTGAGCAGCATCGACAGCAAAAGCTCGTCCACCTCGGGCCTGATCACCAACAAGCGCTCCATCGAGTCGAGCGTGCTGGTCGAAGACGGCTCGATTGTGGTGCTGGGCGGTTTGCTGCAAGACGACACCAGCACCAGCCAGGAAAAGGTGCCGGGCCTGGGCGATCTGCCCTTTTTTGGCAACCTGTTCAAGTCTGAAGCACGCAGCCGCAAGAAAACCAACCTCATGGTCTTCTTGCGCCCGGTGGTGGTGCGTGACGGCGCGGCCACCGAAGCCCTGTCCATGGGCCGTTACGAGCAAATGCGCTTGAACCAGCAAGGCGTACAACCGGCCGCCAGCAGCACCCTGCCCATCTCGGGCGCGGCCGTGCTGCCCGCCTTGCCTGCCTTGCCTGTGCCTGCGCCAGCCACCCCCGCCACTCCCGCCAAGCCCTGAGCCAGGTATGCGTTACCCCCTGCCCTACGCGTTTGCGCGCACGCACCACCTGTTGCTCGAAGACGACGGCCAAGGCCTGACCCTTTGGCTGTGCCCTGGCAGCGACCGGGCCGCACTGTCTGAAGTCACGCGCAAGTTCGGCACTACCGCGCTGAACCTGCAGCACAGCACGCTGTCAGAGGTGAGCCGCCTCGTCCACCAGGCCTATTCCGGTGGCCAGGCCCACAGCAGCTCGACAGCGGCGGCAGTCGTCAGCGAAGTCGAGTCCGAAGCCGACCTCTCACGCATGATGCAAGACCTGCCCGCTGTGGAAGATTTGCTGGAGGCCAGCGACGACGCCCCCATCATCCGCATGCTCAACGCCTTGCTGACCCAGGCCGCACGCGACGGGGCCAGCGACATCCACATCGAGCCGTATGAACGCCATTCGAGTGTGCGTTTCCGCATCGACGGCACGCTGCGCGAGGTTGTACAACCGAACCGGGCGCTGCACGCTGCACTGATCTCGCGCCTGAAAATCATGGCCGAACTCGACATTGCCGAAAAACGACTGCCGCAAGACGGCCGCATCAGCCTGCGCCTGGGCTCACGCGCGGTCGATGTGCGCGTGTCCACCTTGCCCAGCGCGTATGGCGAACGCGCCGTGCTGCGTCTGCTCGACAAGAGCGAAGCGCGCCTGACGCTGGAGGCGGTGGGCATGCAAGGCCGCGTCTTGCAGCAAATTGACCAGTTGATCCACCAACCGCATGGCATCTTGCTCGTCACCGGCCCGACCGGCTCGGGCAAAACCACCAGCCTGTATGCCGCGCTGCAGCGCCTGGACGCCACGCGCAACAACATCATGACGGTGGAAGACCCCATCGAATACGAGCTGCCCGGCGTGGGCCAGACGCAGGTGAATGCCAAGATCGACCTGACCTTTGCCAAAGCCTTGCGCGCCATCCTGCGTCAAGACCCGGACGTGATCATGATCGGTGAGATCCGCGACTTTGAGACCGCGCAAATTGCCATCCAGGCCTCGCTCACGGGCCACTTGGTGCTGGCCACGCTGCACACCAACGACGCCACCAGCGCCGTCAACCGCCTGATCGACATGGGGGTGGAGCCGTTTTTGCTCAGCTCCTCGCTCTTGGGTGTGCTGGCCCAGCGCCTGGTGCGCAAGCGCTGCACCGCCTGTCACGGCGCGGGCTGCGACGCCTGCGGCCACACCGGCTACGCCGGGCGCACCGGCATTTTTGAACTGCTGGTGGCCAGTGAGGACATCAAGGCACACATCCACAACCGCGCCGCCGAAGCCGACTTGCGCTCCACCGCCCTGAACCAGGGCATGGTGCTCATGAAGGGCGACGGCCAGCGCCTGGTGGATGCGGGCATCACCAGCGCCGAAGAACTGCTGCGCGTGACGCGGGACTGATGCGCGATTTGACCGCACTTCTGGCTCCAACGTCCCTCTTGGCGTTCTTGGCCCCAGCACGCCTGCAGCGCGCTGATGTCCATTGGGGCACAGGTATTTGTAGGAGCTTGCCCTGCAAGCGATATGCAGCCCTGGCCGCATTTTGTAGGAGCTTGCCCTGCAAGCGATGGCCTGCGCTGCACCACCGCCCCATCGCCAGCAGGGCTGGCTCCTACATGAATCTGGTCCTGCTCGCGCGGCTGGGTGCTGTGCCTGGCGCTTTCGCACAGCGATATGCAGCCCTGGCCGCATTTTGTAGGAGCTTGCCCTGCAAGCGATGGCCTGCGCTGCACCATCGCCCCATCGCCAGCAGGGCTGGCTCCTACATGAATCTGGTCCTGCTCGCGCGGCTGGGTGCTGTGCCTGGCGCTTTCGCACAGCGATATGCAGCCCTGGCCGCATTTTGTAGGAGCTTGCCCTGCAAGCGATTGCCTGCGAAGCACCACCGCCCCATCGCCAGCAGGGCTGGCTCCTACATGAACCTGGTCCTGCTTGTGCTGAAGGGCGCTGTGCCTGGCGCTTTCGCACAGCGATGTGCGGCCCTGGCCGCATTTTGTAGGAGCTTGCCCTGCAAGCGATTGCCTGCGAAGCACCACCGCCCCATCGCCAGCAGGGCTGGCTCCTACATGAATCTGGTCCTGCTCGCGCGGCTGGGTGCTGTGCCTGGCGCTTTCGCACAGCGATATGCAGCCCTGGCCGCATTTTGTAGGAGCTTGCCCTGCAAGCGATGGGCTGCGCTGCCCCATCGCCCCATCGCCAGCAGGGCTGGCTCCTACATGAATCTGGTCCTGCTTGTGCTGCTGCTGGGCGCTGGGTTTGAGGCTATCGCGCAAACACCGCAGGCCACAACAGCGGCAGAGCCCTTGCCCGCAACCACAGAACCGACCGAGCCCACACCCCCGCCAAACCGTTGGGACTACAGCCTGGGTGCCAAAGTGGACATGGGCAACTTGCGCCAGCCTGGCCAAATGAGCCTGCGACCCACCCTGGGCCTGCGCTATGGGCGCTGGCGGGTCGGCACGGTGGAGGGCGCGAACTGGTACCGCTTTGGCCAAGCCCTGCAAACCAGCGCCCTGACCTATGACTGGATCAAGACCAGCAAATGGCAGACCGGCCTGTCGGCCAGCGTGATCAACCTGGACCAGGACGCCGACTTTGATGCCTTCAAAAGCGGCCGCAAAACCCTGCGCCTGCGGGCCAATCTGGACTATAAGTTTTCTCGCCAATGGCTGGCGGGCCTGAGTCTGACGCAAGACGTGCTCGGACGTGGCGACGGCACCACCGTCTCGCCCACGGTGACCTACATCCAGCCGCTGGACCATGACAGCGCCATGCTGCTGAGCGCCTACACCACCTGGGGCACTGCTGCACACTGGCAAAGCACGGCAGCCCGCTCGCCCGGCTCGGCCCTGCGCCAGGATGCAGGCCTGGGCAGCTGGGGCGCGCAAATCACTTACCGCCAGCGCTTAACGCCGCGCTGGGCGTTTTATTCGCAACTGAGCGCCAGCCAGTTCATCAACCCCGTGCTGCCCAGCGGCCAAGCGGCCGTTGTCGGTGGCCAGCTGGGCGTGATTTATTTCAGCCACTGAAGACCCCTGACCCATGCCTGCCTACCGTTTTGAAGCCCTGCAAGCCGATGGCGCCATGCGCAAGGGCGTGATCGAGGCCGACAGCCAAAAATCAGCCCGCAGCCAACTGCGCGCCCAGACCTTGGTGCCCTTGAGCGTTGAGGCCATTGCCTCAGGCAGCAGCGCCAGCGGCCCTGATGTGCCCTGGTGGCAGCGCCCGGTGGGCCGCTCGCGCGCCTTCAGCAGCAGCGAGCGGGCCGTGTGGACGCGCCAGCTGGCCGGCCTGGTGAGCAGCGGCCTGCCGGTCGAACGCGCCTTGTCGGCCCTGGCCGATGAAGCCGAAGACGAGAAACAAGGCTTGCTGATGGCCGCCATCCGCGCCGAAGTCAACTCGGGCAGCAGCCTGGGCCGGGCGCTGGGCCTGCATCCCAATGAGTTCCCGGCGATTGACCTGGCCGTCATTTCCGCAGGCGAGCAAAGCGGGCACCTGGGCGATGTGCTCAACCAACTGGCCAACGACCTGGAAGACCAGCAGCAGCTGCGCGCCAAACTGATGGGCGCTGCCCTGTACCCGGCCATCGTCAGCCTGGTGGCGCTGGCGATTGTGATTTTTCTGGTGACCTCGGTGGTGCCGCAAGTGGCCGGGGTGTTTGCAGGTACCAAGCGCCAACTGCCGCTGCTCACGGTGGCCATGCTGGCCATCAGCGATGTGGTGCGCCACTGGGGCTGGCTGATGCTGTTGTCGCTGGTGCTGACGGTGACAGGCTGCCGCTTGGCGCTTCGCCACCCCGCCTTGCGCCTGCGCTTTGACGCCGCTTGGCTGCGCTTGCCCCTGATTGGCCGCCTAGCCCGGGGCTACAACAGCGCCCGTTTTGCCTCCACCTTGGCCATGCTCACCGCTGCTGGCGTGCCCATTCTCAAGGCCTTGCAGGCGGCGGCCGACACGCTGTCCAACCAGGCCCTGCGCGCCGACGCGCTTGAAGCATTGGTAAGGGTGCGCGAAGGCGCTCCCCTGGGCACCGCGCTGGCCCAAAACGCCCGCTTCCCCGGCCTGCTGTCCATGTTTGCCCGCCTGGGGGAACAGACCGGCCAACTCCCGGTGATGCTGCAACGGGCCGCCACGCAGCTGTCATCCGAAGTGCAACGCCGCGCCATGGCCCTGGCCACCATCCTGGAGCCTTTGCTGATTGTGGGCATGGGCGGCATGGTCATGCTGATCGTGCTGGCGGTGCTCATGCCCATCATGGAAATGAACCAGTTTGTCAAATGAGGGGCCTGCAAACAGGCCATACCCTGACCAGACCATCGTCGGACTCTTCGAGTACCGACCTACGAGGTGCAAGGCGTGGCATGTCTTTTTGTAGGTCGGCGGTCGAAGACCCCGACGTCTGCCTGATTCACCCACAACACCCACTTCGACCACGCCGGTGCCCCGGCAATTGTCGGACTCTTCGAGTACCGACCTACGGGGGGCAAGGCGTGTCTTTTTGTAGGTCGGCGGTCGAAGTCCCCGACGTAGGCGGTGGGTTGCGCATTTGCGCTTGTGCGGGCGACAGGGGTGACTGGAGCCATGTCGGACTCTTCGAGTACCGACCTACGGGGGACAAGGCGTGGCGTGTCTTTTTGTAGGTCGGCGGTCGAAGACCCCGACGTGGGCGGTGGGTTGAGCATTTGCGCTTGTGCGGGCGACAGGGGTGACTGGAGCCATTGTCGGACTCTTCGAGTACCGACCTACGGGGGGGCAAGGCGTGGCGTGTCTTTTTGTAGGTCGGCAGTCGAAGACCCCGACGTGGGCGGTGGGTTGCGCATTTGCGCCTGTGCGGGCTACAGGGGTGACTGGAGCCATGTCGGACTCTTCGAGTACCGACCTACGGCGGGCAAGGCGTGTCTTTTTGTAGGTCGGCGGTCGAAGTCCCCGACGTAGGCGGTGGGTTGCGCATTTGCGCTTGTGCGGGCGACAGGGGTGACTGGAGCCATGTCGGACTCTTCGAGTACCGACCTACGGCTTGGACGCGCCTAATCGGTAATCCTCGTACACGGCGCGTTTCAAACTAGGAATTGGACACACCCGAAGCGACGTGCCCGGCCGGGACGTGCTTGGCGGCGGATTCGATGTGGCCGGTTTGGTCGTCGAAGAAGAAATCGGGCTCGAATTCGCGCAGGAACTCGCCCTTGGGCAAGCCGCCCAGAAACATGGCTTCATCGACTTCGATGTTCCAGTTCATCAAGGTGCGGATGGCGCGTTCGTGGGCGGGCGCACTGCGGGCCGTGACCAGCGCGGTGCGGATGCGCATGGCGGGTGTGCCCTCTTGCTGCAGGCGGTGCAAGGCTGCAAGCAGGGGTTTGAAAGGCCCGGCCAGCAAGGGCTGGCTGGCTTTGTCGCGTTCATGCTGCTGAAAAGCCGACAGGCCCTGGGCCTGAAACACGCGCTCAGCCTCGTCGGAAAACAGCACCGCATCGCCGTCAAAGGCAATGCGCACTTCGTTCGGATGCGCTTCTGAGGCCAAGGCCGAATGGGGGTAGACCTGCGCTGCGGGCACGCCCGCATCGAGCGCAGCACGCACATCCGAGAGGTGGGCCGACAGGAACAAGTTGGCGTTCAGGGGCTTGAGGTAACGCCAAGGCGGCTGGCCCCGCGTGAAGCTGCCGCGCTGAATGGGCAAGCCGTAATGCTGGGCCGAGCGGAACACGCGCATGCCCGAGACCGGGTCGTTGCGCGAAAGGATCACCACCTCGACGCGCTGCGCATCGGCGTCGTTGAAGGCCAGCAGCTTGCGCACCAGCGAAAACGCCACGCCAGGTTTGGCAGGTTCTTCCAGGCGATCGAGCTGCAGCTGCATGTAGGCCCGGTCGTCGCCTTGCTCAAAGACATGGTTTTCTTCTTCAAAGTCGAACAAGGCCCGCGAAGAAATCGCAACGACCAGTTGGCCTTCCAGTGTGACGGGCATCGTGGGCTCCAGTTCAGTTTGAACGCTTTGGGCCATGGGCTATGGCAACAGCGTCGAGCATAGCCGTTCGCGGATGGAGGCCTTGCGGGGAGACTGTGCGGGGGCTATCACGGCAGGGGTGCCACGCCCAAAAGGAGAAGGCCCGCTGTTTACCTTTTCTCGGTATAGGGCTCAACCAACTTCGCGTCGATACGGTAGCTGGACACGCCCATGTGGGAATCGGTTTTGGTGGCGCTCAAGGTGCCGGAGACCCAGACGGTGTCCATGCTGCGAAAGCGCTTGACGGCTTTGTCCAATTTCACATGCACGATCTGGTTGGCGGGCGGTGGTGGCGAGTGCACGCAAGCGCCAAAGTACGGCACCAGCAAAAATTCCTTGATGCCCTCAGGCAAGTCTTCCAGCGGGACGAGAAACCCGGGCAAACGCACGTTCTGCCCGAGGATCAAGGGGTTGATGGGGGCGTTGTCCCACATTTGGCGCATTTTTTTCAGCGCCTCATCCGCCCTCGGATCGTTGTCTTTCAGGCCTTGCAGGTTCAAGGCTTTGAGGTCTTTGTAGGGGTCCCAGCCGGCCGGAATGAGCTGCTCCCAGCCAATGGTTCGGGTCGGACCGGGTGTACTGGCGCCTTGTGGGGCTGGCCCGGCCGACAAAGACGGCTGGACTTGCGGCACCATGTCGCGCACGGTATCCCGCACGCTTTGCGCCAAGACAGAGCCCGCCAGCAGCAGGCTTGCCAGCAGCGCGGTGTGTTGAAAAACAAAGGTCTTTTTCATGTGGACTCCCATGCGAGAACTGTAAGCCAGTTGGGTCTCTTGAACGAGTGCAAGCTGGCTCAAGGGCTTGGTTTTTTTCAGCGAATGATCCGACC
This sequence comes from Limnohabitans planktonicus II-D5, assembly GCF_001270065.2. Taxonomy (GTDB): domain Bacteria; phylum Pseudomonadota; class Gammaproteobacteria; order Burkholderiales; family Burkholderiaceae_C; genus Limnohabitans_A; species Limnohabitans_A planktonicus. The sequence goes on along the minus strand of NZ_LFYT02000034.1, from coordinate 14,468 downwards.
CCGTGACGTGTTCAATGCTCAATGGTGTTGTAGGTCGGCGGTCGAAGACCCCGACATGGGCCTGCTGAATCCCGCCAAAGTTGAACCAAGTTCAGCGCCCAAGCCCACAGACGTCGGACTCTGCGAGTACCGACCTACAAGAGACCTTTCCCCGTAGGTCGGTGGCTTCAGCTCCGACATTGCTGGCTTCGGCGCAGGCTCCATGTCGGGGCCAAAGCCGCCGACCGGCAAAAACACGATTCTGGCGGGCAGGACTCACACGCGTGGCGACAGGCCATCGGCCAGGGACATGCGGTAGGCCCGCCAGGCGGGCCCCAAACTGGCCAACCATCCGGCCAACAAAACGCACCCCGCCAAAGCCAGCTGCGTGGGCAAAGGCGCGGCCAGTTGCAAACGAATGCCCAGCGACTGCTGCAGCCAGGGCGTGGCCAAGGCCATGCTTGCATAGGCCAGCAGCACACCCAACAACACCCCGGCGCAGGTGACCCACAGCCCCTCTAATGTGAGCAGGCCCAGCACATGGCGGGGTCCTGCCCCCACGGCGCGCAGCACGGCCAGTTCGCGGCGGCGCTCGTTCAGGCCCGCCAGCACCACAGCCATGAGCGAGACCACACTCACCAAAGCCACCAAGGCCGACACGGCCAGCAAGGCGTTTTCGCCCAGGCCCAGCACCGACCACAGCTCACCCAGCGCCACGCCGGGCATCACGCCCATCAGCGCTTCGTCTTCGTACAGGTTCACAAAGCGCTGCACATTGAACACCGCTGCCCGGCTTTTCAGCCCCACCAGGGCGGCGGTGACTTCTTCGGGCTGCAGGTTGAATTTACGGGCCTGATCGGCCGGGATGTGTCCGCCCGGCATGGGGGTGCCCGCCACCCAGCCCAGGTGCAGGGCTTCCAGTGCTTGCAGGCTCACATGCACCGTGCGGTCCACCGGGGTGCCCGTGGGGGCCAGAATGCCGACCACCTTGAAGGGCTTGTCGGCGTGTTCATCTTCTTTGTTGCCTTCAGCTTCGTGATCATGATCATGGTCATGCAGTCCATGGCCCAGCGTGATGCTTTGGCCCAGGCCATAACCCATCTTGCGGGCCACCTCGGCCCCGATCACCGCCTCGTACAAACCATCGAGCGTGTCTGCAAACACCGCGCCTTGTTGCAAAACCAGCGGCTGTTTGTCGCCATAGGCAAAGTGCTGAAAGTATGCAGGCGTTGTGCCCAGCACCGGAAAGCCCCGGTGCGAGTCGCCCAGACTCAAGGGCACCACCCAGGACACCGAGCGGTGCTGCGCCAGTTTGTGCACGCTGTCCATGCTCATGCTTTGCGGCACGCTGCCGATGTGGAACACCGAAAACAGCATCAGCTGCACCGGGCTGCTGCGCGCGCCCACAATCAAATCGACGCCGCTGACTGATTGTGAAAAACTGTGGCGGATGTCGTGGCGTAAACGCTCGAGCGTCCACAACAAGGCGGTGGCCAGCGCCAGCGACACCACCACCCACACGAGCGTGCTGCGGCGGTTCCAGGCGCTTTGCCGGGCGATGTTGAGCAGGCTGTTCATGCGCTTACCCCTGCTTGTTGCAAGGCGGGCAAGGACCATTGCACATCAAAGCGCATGGCTTGCTGCTCGTCGTGGCTCACGCACACCAAGGTGCTGCCCGCCTCGCGTGCGGCCTGCAACAACAAGTCCATGAACCCCAAGCGCAAGGCGGCGTCGAGCGCCGAAGTGGGCTCGTCGGCCAGGATCAATTCGGGCTGGCCCATCAGGGCGCGGGCGGCGGCCACGCGCTGCTGCTGGCCCACTGACAAGGCGTCGGCGCGGCGGCTCCACAGCTGCTCGGGCAAGCCCATGCGCTGCAACCAGCTTTGGGCCGTGGCCTCGGGGCCACCGCTGGCCTGGCAGCGAGAACGCCGCAGATTGGAAAAGCGGCAAGGCAGGGTGACGTTGTCCAGCACGCTTAAGAACGGCAGCAAATTGAACTGCTGAAACATCACGCCCACATGGTCGGCCCGAAAGGCGTCGCGCTGGCCGGCTTTCAGCGAGGCCCAGTCTTGTCCCAGCAAAGAGATTCGCCCTTGGCGGGGAGACAACACACCCGCCAAAAGGCCCAGCAGGGTGCTTTTGCCGCAGCCACTGGGGCCATGCAGGAAAACGGTTTGTCCGGGGTTCACCTGCAAGCGCCCCAGCGTCAGGGTGTCAGACCCCCCCGGGGTCCATGTGTAACGCAATGGCTCAATCTCGATCACAACACCCTCCCTCCATAGAGGCGGCAATATACCCCGTCAATCGGGTACGGTGATCCTTCTCCTGCTTTCGCGCCGGGCAATCCACACCGTGGCCCACAAAATCACAAAAGCCCCCAGCCAGGTCGACCGGCTGGGTACATCGCCAAAAATCAGCCAACCCAGCAAGGACGCCCAGACCAGGTCCAGAAAACGCAAGGACTGGGTGGCCGAAATGTCCGACAAGGCAAAGGCCCGTGTCAGGCAATAGTGGGCCACCGTGCCCAACACGCCCGTGGCGGCAAAAGCCAGCCATTGCAAGGGCGTGGGCATTTGCCAATGAAACCAGGCCATGGGCGAGCTGAGCAGGGTGACCGTCAGGGCTTGCCACAGCACAATCACGCCGGGTTTCTCGTAGCGCGTGAGGGCTTTGGTGATCAGAAACGATGCGGCAAACACCGGCGAAGAGGCCAGCATGACCAGGTTGAACCAACCACCGTCGCCCGACATTTTGGGCAAGACCACCACCATGACCCCGGCAAAGCCGATGAAGGCCGCGATCCAGCGGTCCTGGCGCATGGGCTCCCCCAAAAACCAGGCGGCCCCCAGCATGATGAAAATCGGCCCGGTAAAACCAATGGCGGTGGTGTCCGCCAGGGGCATGTGCGGCAAGGCGGCAAACCACAACACACAGCCAAGGGTGTGCACACCCCCACGCCAGAACTGCCCGACCATGTTGACGGGTTTGTAGCTGCGCCAGCCTTGGCGAAACACCCAGGGCAAGATCACCAGCAGGCCAAACAAGTAACGCAAAAAAAGCACCAGCTGGTCATCGAGCTGAAGGCTCAGTTGCCGGGACAGGGCGTTCATCACCGAAAACAACACCCCGCCCAACACCATCCACACCATGCCCCGCACGGCCGCAGGCCAAGCGGCCATGGTGCGCAAACTGCGTCGTCGCAACACAGACAGTTGACGAGGGGGAGTCAAGAAAGACTTGCGCGGTTTCATGCAAGCCCACAATTAAGAAGGTGAATCACCGCTTCATCATAGGGATGGCCCCGAAAACGACAGTCACTTCGGTTACCAATCCCGGGGTGAATCGATGCTCACTGCAGCGGCTATCGCAACGGGTGCGCCGCTCTCATTGATCCGGCACGCTGAGTTTGAAATCTGTGAGAAAGGTGATCTCGCAGGTCGGTACTCGCAGAGTCCGAGGATTAACGATCCAGCGCGTCCAACCCGTAGGTCGGTACTCGAAGAGTCCGACAATTGCCGGGGCACCGGCGTGGTCAAAGTGGGCGTTGTGGGTGAATCAGGCCGATGTCGGGGTCTTCGACCGCCGACCTACAAGGCTCCGCAAGTCGACCCGAGCAGTGTCCGAGGATGACCGATCGGGTGCACCCAACTTTTGCTCGGCCCGCGCCGCATCCGAGGATTAACGATCCAGCGCGTCCAACCCGTAGGTCGGTACTCGAAGAGTCCGACAATTGCCGGGGCACCGGCGTGGTCAAAGTGGGCGTTGTGGGTGAATCAGGCCGATGTCGGGGTCTTCGACCGCCGACCTACAAGGCTCCGCAAGTCGACCCGAGCAGTGTCCGAGGATGACCGATCGGGTGCATCCAACTTTTGCTCGGCCCGCGCCGCGTCCGAGGATGAACGATCCAGCGCGTCCAACCCGTAGGTCGGTACTCGAAGAGTCGGCAATTGCCGGGGCACCGGCGTGGTCGAAGTGGGCGTTGTGGGTGAATCAGGCCGATGTCGGGGTCTGCGACCGCCGACCTGCAAGATCCTCAGTTGGGGCTGTTTTGCAGCGCGGCGATGCGCTCTTCAATGGGTGGGTGGGTGCTGAACAGCTGGCCGATGCCCCCGGCAATGCCCATGGCGGCCACGCTCTTGGGCAATTCGGCGGTGTGCACGCCACCCAGACGGGCCAGGGCGTTGATCATGGGTTGCTTGCGGCCCATGAGTTGGGCGGCACCGGCATCGGCGCGAAATTCACGGTGCCGACTGAACCAGGCCACGATGATGGCAGCGGCAAAGCCCAGGACGATGTCCATCACGATGGTGGTCACGTAGTAGCCGATGCCGGGGCCTGTGTTTTCGCTGTCGCCCTTGCGCAAGAAGCTGTCCACCGCGTAACCGACCACCCGCGAGATGAACACCACAAAGGTGTTCATGACACCCTGGATCAGGGTCATGGTGACCATGTCGCCGTTGGCGATGTGGGCCACTTCGTGACCGATGACGGCTTCAATTTCTTCGTGCGTCATGTTTTGCAACAAGCCGGTCGACACGGCGACCAAGGCCGAGTCGCGGAAGGCACCGGTGGCAAAAGCGTTGGGATCGCCTTCAAAAATGCCCACTTCGGGCATGCCGATGCCGGCCTTGTCGGCAAATTTGCGCACGGTGTCGACGATCCAGGCTTCGTCCGCGTTGGCAGGCTCAGCGATGACTTTCACGCCCGAAGTCCATTTGGCCATGGGCTTGCTGATGAGCAAGGAAATGATGGCACCACCAAAACCCATGATCAGGGCGTAGCCCAAAAGCGCCCCCAGGTTGAGGCCGTTGGCGGTCAGGAAGCGGTTGACGCCCAGCAAGCTGGCCACAATGCCCAGCACCAACACCACCGCAATGTTGGTCAATGCAAACAGAAAAATACGTTTCATGATGTTTTCACTTTCAGTCCGGAACACGCGGACGCGTGGAGTCGAATGGTAGGGGCTGGCCCATCAAAATCAAGCGGAGGGCACGATGTCCGCATTGGCGTACGGTTTTTTGACCGGCACCCGCACACGTCGGGGCCGAAAGACCTCGGCATCGTCATAAAAGGCAGGTGCCGCGTTGGCAGACCACCAGCCCGGCACGCCCAGCACGGGCAAAGGACTGAAGGGCTTGGTGGCCAGTTTCTCGGGCGAGAGGTCCTGCGCCAGCCAGATGTCGATGTCTGCCGGGGCCACAGTTTGCGGCACGCGCCACAGGTGCACCGTGATCGACTTGTAGGGTTGCACCAGCTTTTCCAGCGCCGCATGACCAAAAGCCCACAGGCGGGTGTGAGTCCACTCGTGGCGCAGGCCAAGCAGGGCGTCCTGCCAACGGTGCTCGGTCAGGGCCGCCCACAACGCATCTGAAGGCTGGATCAGCAGCGCGTTTTCATCGAACACGGTGGCCGCATCGCGCACTGGCCCGCGCACCTGGCCCACACCTTGGCGGGCGATTTCGGTCGCCTGAATGCGGTTGAGTTGGCGTTTGGCCAGCGGGAAATGCATCCAGCACAGGGCGTTGAAAAAGTCGTGCAAGCCCTCGCGGGTCGGCACTTGGCCCTTGGCAAAGATGAAGTCTTCGTAAGCCTGGCCTTCAGGCAGCTCGGTTTGCGGCACAAAGGCCACCGGTGCCAGCCCCGCCTCGGTCAAGGCTTGCGCTTGCAGGCAGCCCGCCACCACCCGCTGCGCAATGGGCTCGCCCACAAGGCACCAGTCGGCCAGCCAGGGGGCAGCCCAGTCAATGTCTGGGACACCTGGGTTGGCCACAACAGCCATGGATTGCCGCACTTCGCTCGGCATGTTGACAGGTCCGTCGGTGTCGGCCTTGTCGTCATCTCGAGGAACGAAGCGATCCATCTCGGGACTTGGACGTGACGCTGAGTTCACTCAGGCCGAGACCAGACGCCAAGGCAAGCTCTCGCCGGAGCGCAGGGGTTTGAGTTCGGCCTCGCCAAAGGCAAAGCTTTCGGGGGGCGTCCAGCTTTCGCGGCGCAAGGTGATCGTGCCTTTGTTGCGCGGCAGGCCATAAAAGTCTGCACCGTTGAAGCTGGCAAAGGCTTCAAGTTGGTCCAGGGCACCCGCCTGGTCAAAGGCTTCGGCATACATCTCGATGGCGGCGTGCGCGGTGTAGCAGCCTGCGCATCCGGTGGCGTGTTCCTTGAGGTGCGCGGGGTGCGGTGCGCTGTCGGTGCCCAAAAAGAAACGGGCATTGCCGCTGGTGGCGGCTTGCACCAGCGCCAGCCGGTGCGTTTCGCGCTTGAGCACAGGCAGGCAGTAATAGTGCGGGCGGATGCCTCCCGTGAAAATGGCGTTGCGGTTGTACAGCAGGTGGTGCACGGTGATGGTTGCGCCCAGCAAGTCGTCCCCGCCTGCCACGTACTGCGCGGCTTCTTTCGTGGTGATGTGCTCCATCACGATTTTCAGACCCGGGAAGTCGCGGCGCAGCGGGATCAGTTGCTGCTCGATGAACACCGCTTCGCGGTCAAACAGGTCGATGTCGGAGGAAGTCACTTCGCCGTGCACCAGCAGCAACAGGCCTTCGCGCTGCATGGCTTCGAGCACGGGGTAAATCTTGCGCAAATCGGTCACGCCCGCGTCGCTGTTGGTGGTGGCACCTGCCGGGTAGAGCTTGCAAGCCACCACGCCAGCCGCCTTGGCGCGGGTGATTTCTGCCGGGGCCAGGTTGTCGGTCAGGTACAGGGTCATGAGCGGCTCAAACGCCATGCCCTGGGGCACAGCCGCCAGGATGCGCTGTTTGTAAGCCAGTGCCTGCTCGGCCGAGGTCACGGGCGGCTTGAGGTTGGGCATGATGATGGCGCGGCCAAACTGCGCGGCGGTGTGCGGCACCACCACATTCAGGGCAGCGCCATCGCGCACATGCAGGTGCCAGTCGTCCGGGCGGGTGAGGGTGAGTTCTTGGGGAAGGTCTTGAGTCATGGGCCGTATTGTCCCAAAACAGACCAAGCCCCCCAAAAATCCTCCTATTCGATTTTTCAGCGCGATCAAGCCCTTAAGGCACCCAAGCAGCCAGAACCCAAACCTGTGCAAGAACAATCAGCTACGCAACGCTCAACCCAATGGGCCGCGCCATTGAACCTAAAAAAACACCATTGACCGCTTTGAACCCGCTGGAAACCCTTGTGCGTCCTGAACGCTGTGAGCAAGAAAGCGTTCACCTTGTGGGTGACACCGCTACGCACCCGGTGGCACAGGCCTGGGGGTGTTCAAGTGCATTTTCTGGGTTCAATGCATTGCCGTGGTGCATCCACCGGCTCACAGCGCAAGAGACAACTTACGCCTCACGGTCGATGGTGTGGAGTTGAGAGACGACATGCCAGCCATCGAATCAGTGCGCCGCCAAGTGGGCAAGGTGACAAAACCCGAAGCCTATGGATTCGGAACGCTGAAGTTTGAAATGTGTGAGACATGTCATCTCATAAGTCGTTACTCGCAGAGTCCGACGTGAGTGGTTTCTGCACAGGCCCATGTCGGGGTCTTCGACCACCGACCTACGCAGGCGCTGTGCCTTGTAGGTCGGCACTCGCAGAGTCCGACATCTGCTCGATCACCACCATTGCCCGCCATGCGAGTTTGAGCTTTGCATGCAGACGTCGGGGTCTTTGACCGCCGACCTGCGCAGGCGCTGTGCCTTGTAGGTCGGTACTCGCAGAGTCCGACATCTGCTCGATCCACCCCCCTCGCCCGCCATGCGTTTTTGAGCTTTGCATGAAAACGTCGGGGTCTTCGACCGCCGACCTACGCAGGCGCTGTGCCTTGTAGGTCGGCACTCGCAGAGTCCGACATCTGCTCGAGCCACTACCCTCGCCCGCCATGCGAGTTTGAGCTTTGCATGAAAACGTCGGGGTCTTCGACCGCCGACCTGCGCAGGCGCTGTGCCTTGTAGGTCGGCACTCGAAGAGTCCGACGTTTGGACGCTTCGGCACAGGCCCATGTCGGAGTCTTCGACCGCCGACCTACACGATCTTTGAGCATTGATTTCGCAGGTCGGTACTCGCAGACTCCGACATCTGCTCGAGCCACCACCCTCGCCCGCCATGCGAGTTTGAGCTTTGCATGAAAACGTCGGGGTCTTCGACCGCCGACCTACGCAGGCGCTGTGCCTTGTAGGTCGGTACTCGAAGAGTCCGACGTTTGGACGCTTCGGCACAGGGCCATGTCGGGGTCTTCGACCACCGACCTACAAGATCTTTGAGCATTGATTTCGCAGGTCGGTACTCGCAGACTCCGACATCTGCTCGATCCACCACCCTCGCCCGCCATGCGAGTTTGAGCTTTGCATGAAAACGTCGGGGTCTTCGACCGCCGACCTGCGCAGGCGCTGTGCCTTGTAGGTCGGCACTCGCAGAGTCCGACATCTGCTCGATCCACCACCATTGCCCGCCATGCGAGTTTGAGCTTTGCATGCAAACGTCGGGGTCTTCGACCACCGACCTACGCAGGCGCTGTGCCTTGTAGGTCGGCACTCGCAGAGTCCGACATCTGCTCGATTCGCCACCATTTCCCGCCATGCGAGTTTGAGCTTTGCATGCAAACGTTGGGGTCTTCGACCGCCGAGCTGCGCAGGCGCTGTGCCTTGTAGGTCGCCACTCGCAGAGTCCGACATCTGCTCGATCCACCACCATCGCCCGCCATGCGAGTTTGAGCTTTGCATGCAAACGTCGGGGTCTTTGACCGCCGACCTACGGGGGCGCTGTGCCTTGTAGGTCGCCACTCGCAGAGTCCGACATCTGCTCGATCCACCACCATCGCCCGTCATGCGAGTTTGAGCTTTGCATGCAAACGTCGGGGTCTTCGACCACCGACCTTCGCAGGCGCTGTGCCTTGTAGGTCGGCACTCGCAGAGTCCGACATCTGCTCAATCCACCACCATTGCCCGCCATGCGAGTTTGAGCTTTGCATGCAAACGTCGGGGTCTTCGACCGCCGACCTGCGCAGGCGCTGTGCCTTGTAGGTCGCCACTCGCAGAGTCCGACATCTGCTCGATCCACCACCATCGCCCGCCATGCGAGTTTGAGCTTTGCATGCAAATGTCGGGGTCTTCGACCGCCGACCTACCAAACAGCTACCCCAGTAGGTCGGCACTCGCAGAGTCCGACATCTGCTCGATTCACCACCGTCGCCCGCCATGCGAGTTTGAGCTTTGCATGCAAACGTCGGGGTCTTTGACCGCCGACCTGCGCAGGCGCTGTGCCTTGTTGGTCGGCACTCGCAGAGTCCGACATCTGCTCGATCCACCACCATCGCCCACCATGCGAGTTTGAGCTTTGCATGCAAACGTCGGGGTCTTCGACCGCCGACCTTGGCAGGCGCTGTGCCTTGTAGGTCGGCACTCGCAGAGTCCGACATCTGCTCGATCCACCACCATTGCCCGCCATGCGAGTTTGAGCTTTGCATGCAAACGTCGGGGTCTTCGACCGCCGACCTACCAAACAGCTGCCCCCGTAGGTCGGCACTCGCAGAGTCCGACATCGTCGCGTGGCGCAAAGCCATAATCACCACATGGAAACCAAGTGGCTTGAAGACTTTGTCAGCTTGGCTGAAACCCGCAGTTTCAGCCGATCAGCGCAGTTGCGGCATGTGACGCAACCTGCTTTTTCGCGGCGCATCCAGTCCTTGGAGGCTTGGGCCGGGGCTGATTTGGTGGACCGCAGCTCTTACCCGACCAAACTCACGCCTGCGGGAGAGACCTTGTATGCACAGGCGCTGGAGTTGCTTCAGTCCTTGCAAAGCACTCGGGCCATGCTGCGCGGGCACAACTCGGCAGGACAGGACTTCATTGAATTCGCGGTTCCGCACACCTTGGCATTCACTTTTTTCCCGGCTTGGGTGGCGAGCTTGCGTGAAGGTTTTGGCCCCATCAAGAGCCGCCTGATTGCCTTGAACGTGCACGACGCGGCCATGCGCTTGGTCGAAGGTGGCTGTGATGTGCTGATCGCCTACCACCACCCCTCGCAGCCCTTGCAGCTGGATGCAGAGCGTTATGAAATGGTGGTTTTGGGTGAAGAGGTGATCGCGCCCTATACCAAGGCGGGGGCGCTGGGGCATCCGGTTGTCAGTTTGCCGGGCACAGCGGCCAGGCCCCTGCCTTACCTGGGTTATGCCCCGGGGGCTTATTTGGGCGGCGTGACGGACTGGATACTCAAACAAGCCAAAACCCCCATTCACCTGGATCGTGTTTACGAAACCGACATGGCCGAAGGACTCAAAGTCATGGCGCTGGAGGGGCATGGCATCGCATTTTTGCCCCAAAGCGCTGTCCGCAAGGAAGTGTTGGCTGGCGCACTGATCGAAGTCACCTTGCCGGGTGATGCTTTGATGTCTTTGACCATGGAAGTGCGCGCCTACCGAGAAAAAACCGGTGCTCGTCATAGCGGCAAGCGCAGCGCATTGGAGCTTTGGGCCTATTTGAGTGGCATCACCAAACCCTCTTTGCATGGTTCAGGTGACTCATAGAGTTATGCATTTTTTGCATGAGAACTCGGGTACACCCTGAGATGGACCTGACATTAAACTGACTATAGTCTCGCCTTATTCAATGACAGGCACGTTTTGTGCTGAATTCGAAGGGTACAGTCAGGGGGCTGACCCTTGAGGTGCACAACTGCTGCAGTTTTGCGGTGGTTGTTTTTTTTCGACTTTGCGATCTTTTCTGGAGAAATGAATGAAAAAACAATTGTTGGCTGTTGCATTGGCCGCCCTGACTTGCGTAGCCTCACAAGCAGACACACTTGACAAGGTCAAAGCCTCTGGCGCGATCACCATGGGCGTGCGCGACTCTTCGGGCGCGCTGTCCTACACCCTGGGTGACGGCAAGTACGCCGGTTTCCATTACGAGGTTTGCCAGCGCATCATTGGCAACGTAGAAAAAGCAGTGGGCAAGAAGCTGGATGTGAAGTTCCAGTCCGTCACTTCGCAAAACCGTATTCCTTTGGTGCAAAACGGCACCGTGGACATCGAGTGCGGTTCCACCACGAACAACACGGCACGTCAAAAAGACGTGGCTTTTGTGGTGACCACTTATGTGGAAGAAGTGCGCATTGCGACCAAAGTGGCTTCGGGCATCACCTCGATCGCTCAGTTGGTTGGAAAGAACGTGGCCACCACCACCGGCACCACCTCGGTTCAGTTGCTGCGCAAGCACGAGCGCGCCAATGGCGTGGATTTCAAGGAAGTCTTTGGCAAGGACCACGCCGACAGCTTCTTGCTGCTGGACTCTGGCCGTGCCGACGCGTTCGTGATGGACGGCTCCATCCTGGCAGGCAACATTGCCAACGCCAAGAATCCCGCAGACTTCCGCATCGTGGGTGAAGTGCTGTCGGTCGAACCCATCGCCATCATGATCCGCAAGGATGACGCCGCTTTCAAGAAGCTGGCCGACGACACCGTGCGTGACTTGGTCAAGAGCGGTGACATGGCCAAGCTGTGGGACAAGTGGTTCCTGCAACCCATCCCTCCCAAGAACGTCAAAGTCGGTCTGGCTTTGAGCGACAGCACCAAGGCGGCTTGGGCCAACTTGAACGACAAGCCTGCTGAAGACTACGCCAAGAAGTAATCCTTCCATGCGTTGAGCAAACCCCGCCGGGGATGACTTGGGCGGGGTTTCTTTTGGGCGACGCCTTTGAATTCGTAGAAAGTTCACAAAATGACATGGGATTGGCAGGTCTTTTTGACCGATGACGGCAGTGGCCGTACCTACCTCGAATGGATGTTGGAGTCCTGGCGCTGGACGCTGGCCGTGGCGGCCAGTTCCTGGCTGGTGGCAATGTGTGTGGGCGCGGTGGTGGGCACTTTGCGCACCTTGCCCGGGCGCCCTGTGGTGGCGGCCTTGGCCAATGCCTGGGTGGAGTTGTTCCGCAACATTCCGCTGTTGGTGCAGATTTTCTTGTGGTACTTCGTGGTGCCCAAAGTCTTTCCGGCTTTCCAGCAAGTCCCCGGCTTTTTGCTGGTGGTGTTTGGATTGGGCTTTTTCACCTCGGCGCGGATTGCTGAACAGTTCCGTGCGGGCATACAGGCCCTGCCTAAAGGCCAGCGCTATGCGGCCATGGCCATGGGTTTCACCACTGCGCAGTCTTACCGCTACGTGATCTTGCCCATGGCGTTTCGGATCATCTTGCCGCCCTTGACCAGCGAGTCGATGAACCTGTTGAAGAACTCTTCGGTGGCGTTTGCGGTCTCGATTGCCGAGCTGACCATGTTCGCCATGCAAGCGCAGGAAGAAACCTCACGCGGCATCGAGGTGTACCTGGCGGTGACGGCTCTGTATGCCTTGTCAGCCTTTGCGGTGAACCGTGTGTTTGCGCTGATCGAAAAGAAAGTGCGCGTGCCCGGCTTCATTGTCTCGGGTGGAACGGGAGGGCATTGAGATGTTGGGACTCGATTTTTCATTCTTCGATCTGGAAGTCCTGCGCAAGTTCGTCTTGGGCGGGCTGTGGTTCAGTGTGCAGCTGACCATCATGGCCACCATTGGCGGCGTGATCTTTGGCACGGTGCTGGCTTTGATGCGCTTGTCGGGCTCGCGTTGGCTGGCTGCTCCGGCTACTTTTTATGTCAATGGCATGCGCTCGGTGCCGCTGGTCATGGTCATCCTGTGGTTCTATTTGCTGATGCCCTTTGTGATCGGCCGACCGATTGGTGCCGAGTGGTCGGCCATCATCACCTTCGTGGCGTTTGAGGCGGCGTACTTCAGCGAAATCATGCGCGCGGGTATCCAGTCGATTCCGCGAGGGCAGGTGTTCGCAGGTCAGGCGCTGGGCATGACGTATGGCCAGAACATGCGCCTGGTGATCTTGCCGCAGGCCTTTCGCAACATGCTGCCGGTGCTGCTCACGCAGACCATCATCTTGTTTCAAGACACCTCGCTGGTGTATGCGATTGGTGCCTATGACCTGCTCAAAGGCTTCACCAATGCGGGCAAGATTTATGGTCGCACCGAGGAGGCCTACATCCTGGCGGCCATCGTTTATTTTGTGATTTGTTTTGCACTGTCCTGGAGCGTCAAGCGCCTGCAGGCCAAGATTGCCATCGTGCGCTGAAGCGCGTGCTCAATTGGGGAAATGAAAATGATTGAAATCAAAAATGTATCCAAGTGGTACGGCCCGGTGCAGGTGCTCAACGACTGCTCGGTCAGCATCAATAAAGGCGATGTGGTGGTGGTCTGCGGCCCCTCGGGTTCCGGCAAGTCCACCCTCATCAAGACCGTGAATGCGCTGGAGCCTTTCCAGAAAGGCGAGATCACCGTCGATGGCGTGCCCTTGCACGACCCGAGCACCGACCTGCCCAAGCTGCGTTCGCGTGTGGGCATGGTGTTCCAGAGCTTTGAACTCTTTCCGCACCTGTCGGTCACTGAAAACCTGACGATGGCCCAGGTCAAGGTGCTCGGCCGCAACCTGGACGATGCCAAAGTGCGGGGCCTGAAGATGCTGGATCGCGTGGGTCTCTTGGCCCACAAGGACAAGTTTCCGGGTCAGCTCTCTGGCGGTCAACAGCAGCGCGTGGCGATTGCCCGCGCCTTGTCGATGGACCCGATGGTGATGCTGTTTGACGAGCCGACTTCGGCACTCGACCCCGAGATGGTGGGCGAGGTGCTGGACGTGATGGTGCAACTGGCCCACGAAGGCATGACCATGATGGTGGTCACCCACGAAATGGGCTTTGCCCGCAAAGTGGCCAACCGCGTGATCTTCATCGACGTGGGCGGGCGCATTCTGGAAGACTGCTCCAAAGACGAGTTCTTCAACCACCCCGAAAACCGCCAACCGCGCACCAAGGATTTCCTCAACAAGATCCTGCAGCACTGATCTTTTATGGGGGTCAGATCCCGATTAATTTTTCCACTTGTTTCATGGCGAGCGAAGCGGGGCATGTTAATTGGGGTCAGATCCCACTCTGAAGATCTCATAAACGTCGGACTCTGCGAGTACCGACCTACAAGGCACAGCGCCTGCGCAGGTCGGCGGTCAAAGACCCCGACGTCTGCATGCAAAGCTCAAACTCGCATGGCGGGCAATGGTGGTGATCGAGCAGATGTCGGACTCTGCGAGTGCCGACCTACAAGGCACAGCGCCTGCGTAGGTCGGCGGTCGAAGACCCCGACGTTTTCATGCAAAGCTCAAAAACGCATGGCGGCCGAGGGTGGTGGCTCGAGCAGATGTCGGACTCTGCGAGTGCCGACCTACAAGGCACAGCGCCTGCGCAGGTCGGCGGTCGAAGACCCCGACGTTTTCATGCAAAGCTCAAACTCGCATGGCGGGCGAGGGTGGTGGATCGAGCAGATGTCGGAGTCTGCGAGTACCGACCTGCGAAATCAATGCTCAAAGATCTTGTAGGTCGGTGGTCGAAGACCCCGACATGGCCCTGTGCCGAAGCGTCCAAACGTCGGACTCTTCGAGTACCGACCTACAAGGCACAGCGCCTGCGTAGGTCGGCGGTCGAAGACCCCGACGTTTTCATGCAAAGCTCAAACTCG
>NZ_LFYT02000033.1 GCF_001270065.2 Limnohabitans planktonicus II-D5 | reverse complement strand
CCCTGAGCGCGTTGGCGCGGCCCAGATCGTCTTGTTCTTTTTCGTACAAGGCGATGGCTTGGGTGTAAAGGCCCCGCGCCGAATCGACTTGGCCCAAGCGGCTGTCCAGATCGCCCAAAGCCCTGAGCGCGTTGGCGCGGCCCAGATCGTTTTGTTCTTTTTCGTACAGGGCGATGGCTTGGGTGTAAAGGGCCCGCGCCGAAGCGATTTGGCCCAGGCGGCGGTCCAGATCGCCTAAAGCCTGGAGCGCGTTGGCGCGGCCCAGATCGTCTTGTTGGAATTGACTGACTTGAATGACTTGTTTGCCTATGGTCTGAGCTTGTTCAAAACGGCGCAAAGCGATGGCATCTGCCATGGCTTGTAAACCCATTTGCAAAGACAACCGGCTGCGGTTGGATGAATCGGCCAGTGTGGACCATTGGGCATGGTGGTGGCACCAAGCCTTGATGGTGGGTGTTGAGGCATCAGCAGAGGGCGTGGTTGTACCGGTGATCTCTTGGTCCCAGCTCGGTGAGCGTTGTGCGCGCCAATTCTGTCCTTGCGCCGACAACACCAAGCTGCGCACAGACCACAGGTCTGAGGCCAAGCGTGCCGCACCCAGTGCCGAACTTGAGGGCAGGGCGATCAGGTACAGGTGCGGGCTGCGCAAGAGCAGTTGCCGCATTTCGTTGAGTCGTTGCAAAACACCGTGAGCCTGATCCATGGCGGGAGCTATCCACACCATTTGGCGCTGACCCAAGTCTGGCAGCGCATGCGAGGGGTGCTGTAAACCCAAAAAGAATGATTCCAAGTCTTGGAGATGGTCAACTGTGATCAGCTTGAACTCAGTGGCGGGGGATTGCAAGCCTTCATTAACACGCTCCCGGAGCCAAGCCATGCCAAGTGCATCGTCACTGAAGACATAACTCAGGCCAAAACCCTCGTGAATCTGCCACCATTGTTGCAGTTCACCAAAGACCAAATAGGGCGCTTGGGGCGTTTGCGTGGTCATGGGATTCAGCCCGTAACACCCTGTGCGGCGTTTGTTAAACGGGGCAATCGATCAAGGATTAGCGGGTGTACGCCATACCAAGTTTCGCCATTCATGTAGGCCAGCACATGCTTGGTCTTGATGTACGACTCAAGGGTGTACACATCGATGTGCTCACCCAAGCACGATTCGTGCGTGTCATTGACTCGCGCCAGCCAGTGTTTTTCCTGTTCGGGCAGGTCCATGTTGGGGCGAATGCGGTCGAAAGCCGTTTGAATGTGGGTCTCGGTGACCCGCGCTTGTTCCGGGCTGACTTTGAGCAGACACAGTTGAAGGGTTCGCAGATAGTCGCGAATGTCGCCTCCGGTGTTTTCAATGATGGCGTTGATTTGATCTTCGGTGAAGAAGTTACTCCATGGCGGGTAACGCATGCTCAGCAAGCGGCGCAGCTTGCTTTGGCCCCCTTGTTCAGACCGATCAACGGTGTATGGCTTGCGCTTGAAAACATGAACGGACGGCAGGCTCACATCCGCAGCATTGCCCAGGCGCGCAGGCAATTGTCTGTTTTGCCGCAAGATGAACGGCGGAATGGAGTACACCACATGCATCAAAGGCAGTTGCAACACGCTGCTTTGTTGTTCAAACAACTGCAGCACGCTGGAGAGAACCTCTTTGGTGTTTTCTCCGCCACCCACAATCTTTTCTAAAGAGTCGATGAGCAGCACGCACTTTTCTTGGTGAGGGCACAACTCAATTTTGAGCTCACGTACGAAGTCATGCAGTTGTTTGACAAATCCGGTCTTGTTCTTTTTCAGAGCATCCTCTAGAGTGCTGCGAAATTGCTGATCGTTCTGAAGAGCCAATTTGATGTTGGTGGACAAGGGGCCAAAGTTGGCACCGACCTGGATGGCGGTTGCATCGGCCTCAACTTGAGCCGCTCCAGCACTGAAGCTGAAAGACTCGAGCGTGACATCGGTATTTTTCAAGAATGACCAAAGCTTTTCCCAGGCCGAGCGCTGGCCTTGCTCATTGCCCAGCGAATCCACCCACGACGCTGTGAGTGCAAGCATGAAACTGGCCAGTTCCACCTTTTGGGTGGGGTTGAGCCATTCGGTCATATCGGTGTAAAACACCTTCCCTTTGAACGAACTGCTTGTGCGCAAAGCGTGTTGTAGACGCAGTAGTTCGGTAGTTTTTCCTGTGCCGCTTTGGCCCGAGAATAAGAAAACCCCTTGGCCATCACACAGTTCAATTTCTGTTTTCAGCAAGTTCATGGCGTCTTCGTTGCCATGCAGATGCTCAACATACCTGGCTCGTTCGGCTTCGTCCGCAAAATTGATGCTGTGATCCACCTTGAGCACGTTGTAAAACTCTTTTCGCGCTTGGTCGTCGAATGCCATGTGCTTGTCCCTGTCGAAATAAGTTGGGTTGATGTCTGCGGGTGACTCAAGCGAATTTGCGAACGTCAACAAAGTGGCCGTGCACCGCCGCAGCGGCGGCCATGGCGGGGCTGACCAGGTGGGTGCGGCCACCCGCGCCCTGACGGCCTTCGAAGTTGCGGTTGCTGGTGGAGGCACAGCGCTCGCCGGGCTCCAAGCGGTCGGCGTTCATGGCCAGACACATGGAGCAACCGGGTTCGCGCCACTCAAAGCCTGCGGCCTTGAAGATTTCGTGCAGGCCTTCACGCTCGGCTTGTTCTTTGACCAAGCCCGAACCCGGCACGACCATGGCCAGCTTGACGTTCTTGGCCACTTTTTGGCCGAGCTTTTTGACGATGGCGGCGGCTTCGCGCATGTCTTCGATGCGGCTGTTGGTGCAAGAGCCAATGAACACTTTGTCGATGGTGATGTCGGCCAAGGCCTTGCCGGGCTGCAAGCCCATGTAGGTCAGTGCGCGCTCAATGGCGTCGCGCTTGACGTCGTCTTTTTCCTTGTCGGGGTCGGGCGTGTGGCCGTCGATGCCCAGCACCATTTCGGGGGAGGTGCCCCAGGTGACTTGTGGCACGATGGCGCTGGCGTCCAGTTCCACCACGGCGTCAAAGTGCGCACCGGGGTCGGATTGCAAGGTCTTCCAGTAGGCCACCGCGTGGTCCCACTCGACGCCCGTGGGCGAGAGCAAACGGCCTTTGACGTAGTCGATGGTTTTCTCGTCCACCGCCACCAAGCCGGCGCGTGCGCCGCCTTCGATGGCCATGTTGCAAACCGTCATGCGGCCTTCCATGCTCAAAGCCCGGATGGCCGAACCTGCGAACTCGATGGTGTAGCCGGTGCCGCCTGCGGTGCCGATCTTGCCGATGATGGCCAGAACAATGTCTTTGCCGGTGAGGCCTTTGGCCAGCGTGCCTTCGACCTTGATCAGCATGTTCTTGGCCTTTTTGGCCAACAGGGTTTGCGTGGCCATGACGTGCTCGACCTCGGAGGTGCCGATGCCATGGGCCAGCGCGCCAAACGCACCGTGGGTGGAGGTGTGCGAGTCGCCGCAGACCACGGTCATGCCGGGCAGGGTGGCGCCGTTTTCAGGGCCGATGACGTGCACGATGCCCTGGCGCTTGGACAGGAAGGGGAAGAAGGCTGCAGAGCCGTATTCCTTGATGTTGGCATCCAGCGTGGTGATTTGCTCTTTGCTGATCGGATCGGTGATGCCGTCGTAACCCAGCTCCCAGCCGGTGGTGGGGGTGTTGTGGTCGGCCGTGGCCACGATGGAGCTGATGCGCCAGACTTTGCGGCCTGCTTGGCGCAGGCCTTCAAAGGCTTGCGGGCTGGTGACTTCGTGCACCAGATGGCGGTCGATGTACAAAACGGAGGTGCCGTCTTCTTCGGTGTGGACGACATGTTCGTCCCAGATCTTGTCGTAAAGCGTGCGTGCCATGGAGCTTCCTTGCTGTGCAACCGCACATTTTATGCGTGGAAAGGTGCCACCCCCAGGCCTCAGGCTTTCGCGCCCCAAGGTGTCCATTTGACCGCTGCGGCAGTGACCAGGCCATAAAGCACCATCGCGATGGCGATCAATTCATAAAAACGATCTGCAGTGCCTTGGTGTTGTGACAGCCAATAGCCCGCCCCCGCCACCAGCACCAAACGCACCGTGCCCGCCAGCACGGGGCCGATGACCTGCCCAGCGCCTTGAGAAGCGAAATACAAGGTCAGGCCCAGGCCAAAGAAGGGAAAGGCCGGGCCGGCGGTCACCAGATATTGCCGGGCGTAGCCGAGCACGGCTTCGTTGCTGGTGAACAGGCGCGCCCAGAGGTCCGGCGCGAGGGTGACCACGGCCCCGATCAGGGCCAGGTTGAAGGCCGACACTCCCCCTGCGACCCAGGTCACACGCCGGGCCCGGGCCACATCGCCAGCCCCCATGGCCATGCCGACCATGGGCACCGAGGCCACGCCAATGCCAAAGGCAATCGGGATCAGCAAAAATTCAAGCCGCTGGCCAATGCCGTAGCCCGCCAGCGCTTCGGTGCCCAGTTGCGCCAGCATGCCTGTGAAGATCAAAATTGCCAGCACCGACTGCACGGGCGACAGGCAGGCGGTGGCGCCCACTTTGAGGATGTCGGCAAACAAACTGGCCTGCATCTCAAAGCCTTGCCAGCGCAGCGTCAGGCGTCCCTGGCCGCTGACCAAATACCAGAAAAAATACCCCACCCCTGCCGCTGTGGCGATGATGTGCCCCAGTGCCACGCCCACCATGCCCATGGCAGGCACCGGTCCCGCCCCCAAAGACAACACGCCACCCAGAACGATTTGCAGCAGCGCCGTCGCCACCAGACCCACCGAGGGCACACGCATATTGCCCGTGCCGCGAATGATGGATGCCAGCGTGTTCAGCAGCCAGACCAGCAGGGCGCCCGAAAACAACACGCTGGCGTAGCGCACTGCTTCACTCAAAACAGCATCCTTGCCGCCCAGCAAGCGGTAAAAGCCCGGTCCCCAGATCAGGAAGATGGCGCTGTAGAGGATGCCAGCGCCCAGGCCAATCACCAAGGCGTGTTGCAGCAGGGTTTGGGCACGCGGCACATCTGAAGCCCCCAGCGCCCTGCTGATGGCGGCCGACACCCCGCCGCCCATGGCGCCTGCCGACATCATCTGCGTGAGCATGGCAAAGGGAAACACCAGCGCCATGGCTGCCAAAGGTGCCGTGCCCAGACGGCCCACGTAATAGGTCTCGGCAATGCCCACCAGCACCGTCATGACCATGGCCAGCACGTTGGGGGCTGCCAGGCGCAAGAGGGTGGACAGGATCGGGCCGTGCAGCATGCGCTGCAAATCGTGCTGGGGTGTGCTCATGCGCAGATCTTGGCAGTTGGCACCGCCCGGGCGGTTGACTTGTGCGACAGGTCTGCTGCTTGCCTTGTCCGTCGGAGCTTCAGCGTCGACAAACGCAAGCTCAAGCTCAAGCAGCAGGGTCTTCGGGCCGCGTGCTTTGCAGCAGTGAGGCCATCGGCCAATTCAGCAGTTCGGCCAGGCGGCACACCACCCAACGGGCCTCCACGGGCGAGACCACCGAGGGCTCGGCCAGCAGGCCCTGTTCGCACTGCTCCAGCACCACTTCTTCGGTGATGCCCAGCGTGAACTGCATATTGGCCGCTTGCTCGGTCAGCAAGTTGGCCAGGTCTTCGCACAGCTCGTAGCGTTCGGCCATTTCGCGGTGACCGATGCTGGGCTTGATCTTGCCGGGCGGCACATACAGCGCCGTGAAGCTCTCGGGCAAGTAGATCTGGTTGTCGTCGCTCATGCCTGCATCAGGCTTTTTTGACAAATTCGGATTTCAGTTGCATGGGGCCAAAGCCATCTTCGCAGGTGTATCCATCGTGGCATTGAGGGCAGGGGGGGCAGGGTGCTCATGGAGTTCCTTATCATGCCGGAGGATACCCCATGCGGCACAAACTTCAGCCGTGCGGCGTGGCCTTGACGAACGCACCGCCTTGGTAAATGGCGGCCGGGTCTTGCCGGTCGATGTGTTGCTGGCGGGCCTCGACCGCCGGGCGGAACACGTCCGATGAATCCTGGGGCCGGTAGCCAATGTGCTGGGCATGGGTGTTGTCCCACCAAGTGGTTTGGTTGTCCGACATGCCGTAGATGATGCTGTGGCCCACGATGGGGGCGGTGAGCGCGGCCACCACCAGACGCTCCAGATCGTCGTAGCTCAGGTAAGTGGCCAGCATGCGGCGGTCCTTGGGCTCGGCGAAAGAAGAGCCAATGCGCAGGCTCACCGTTTCGATGCCCCAGCGGTCCCAATACATCTGGGCCAAGTCTTCGCCAAAGGCTTTGGACAGGCCATAAAAGCCATCGGGCTTGGGTGGCATGCGGGTGTTGACGACTTCATCTTGGCGGTAAAAACCGGTCACATGGTTGGAGCTGGCAAACACGATGCGCTGAACGCCCTTCAGGCGTGCGGCTTCGTACAGGTTGACCATGCCCACGATGTTGCCCGCCAAAATCGGCGCCCAGGGCTGCTCGGTCGAGACGCCGCCCATGTGCACCACGGCGTTCACGTCATCCAGCAAAGCCAGCATTTGATCGGCGTCTTCGAGCGAGGCGGTGTGCACCTCTTCGCCCTTTGCTGCGAGGCCCAAATCGCGGCGGTGGCTCACGCGCAGCACATCGCAATAGGCTTTCAGCCGGGGGCGCAACACTTGCCCCAGGTTGCCGCCCGCGCCCGTGAGCAGCAAGCGGGGAAATCGGATAGCGGAGGCGGGGGTGTTCAGCATGTCTTGTCCCCTGTTCAGGATTTGAATCGGCCAGCCAGTGCCGTGGCACTGTCGCGCAGCACGTTCTGGTCAGCCCCCACGGCCACAAACAGGCAGCCTTGGTCCACATAGTGTTTGGCCAGGGCTTCGTCGCCCGTCAAGATGCCAGCCGCTTTGCCGCAGGCGCGGATGCGGGCAATTGCCTCGTCAATGGCCTTGAGCACTTCGGGGTGCTTGGGGTTGCCCAAGTGGCCCAGTGCCGCCGACAAATCGCCAGGCCCGATGAACACACCGTCCACGCCGTCCACGTTGGCAATCGCTTCAATGTTCTTGAGGCCCTCCACGGTTTCCACCTGCAGCAAGACGCAAATTTCGTCGCTGCTGTGCTGGGCGTAGCCCTTGACGCGGCCATAGTGGCTGGCGCGTGGAGCCCCCGCATAACCGCGCACACCGTGGGGTGGGTAGCGGGTGTAGGACACCGCTTGTTGGGCTTCTGCTTCGGTCTGGATATAGGGCACCAACAGGGTTTGCACCCCGACATCGAGCAAGCGCTTGAAGGTCACCATGTCGTTCCACGGTGGGCGCACTATTGGCGTGGTCGGGCTGCCCTTCATGGCTTGCAATTGCGCCACGATTTCGGGCAAGTCGTTGGGCGAGTGCTCCATGTCCAGCAGCAGCCAGTCAAAGCCGCAGTGCGCCAGGATTTCGGTGCTGATGTTGCTGCACAGGTGTGACCACAGACCGATCTGCTTTTGACCGGATTGGATCGCGTGTTTGAAATGGTTGATGGGCATGTCCATGGTGTGATTCCTCAAAGGGGGTGGTGTATGTGGTGGCGATGATTTCAGCGCACCATGCAAGGCATTTTGTTGTTGAAATTCCAGCCGGGGATCAGGTACTGCATGGCAATGGCATCGTTGCGTGCGCCCAGGCCGTGTTGCTGGTAAAGCTGGTGGGCTTTCATCACCGCGCCCATGTCCAGCTCGATGCCCAAGCCGGGTTTTGCGGGCACCTCCACATAGCCGTCCTTGATTTGCAGCGGCTCATGGGTGAGGAACTGGCCGTCTTGCCAGATCCAATGCGTGTCAATCGCCGTGACTTTGCCCGGCGCAGCAGCAGCGCATTGGGTGAACATGGCCAGTGAAATGTCAAAGTGGTTGTTGGAGTGCGAACCCCAGGTCAGGTCGTACATCTGGCACAGCTGGGCCACGCGCACCGAGCCTTGCAGTGTCCAGAAATGCGGGTCTGCCAGCGGAATGTCGACCGACTGCAGCTGAATGCTGTGCGCCATCTCTCGCCAATCTGTGGCCACCATGTTGGTGGCCGTCAGCAAGCCCGTGGCGCGGCGGAACTCGGCCATGACCTCGCGGCCCGAGAACACGCCTTCTGCGCCGCAGGGGTCTTCGGCATAGGCCATGGTGCTGCGGTGGTCGCGCAAGAGGCGGACCGCGTCTTTGAGCAGCCAGCCGCCATTGGGGTCGAGCGTGATGCGCGCCTTGGGAAAACGCTCGTGCAGCGCCACCACGGCTTCAACTTCTTCCTCGCCGCGCAGCACGCCGCCCTTGAGTTTGAAGTCTTGAAAGCCATAGCGCGCTTGGGCCGCTTCGGCCAAGCGCACCACGGCTTCGGCCGTCATGGCTTTTTCGTGGCGCAGGCGAAGCCAGTCGTCGGCCTGATCTGGTTCGCTGATGTAGGCCAGATCGGTTTGCTGGCGGTCGCCCACATAAAACAGATAACCCAGCATCTGCACCCGCTGGCGCTGCTGTCCATCGCCCAAAAGGGCGCAGACCGGCACGTTCAGGTGCTGGCCCAGCAAATCCAGCAACGCAGACTCGACCGCCGTGACAGCGTGGATGGTTGTGCGCAGGTCAAAAGTCTGCTGGCCCCGACCGCCGCTGTCGCGGTCGGCAAACTGCTGGCGCATGGTGTTGAGCACGGCGTTGTAGTGACCAATCGGCTGGCCTTCAACGAGTGGTCGGGCGTCTTCCAGGGTTTGGCGGATTTTTTCGCCGCCGGGCACTTCGCCCAGACCGGTGTGCCCGGACGAGTCGGTCAGGATGACGATGTTGCGCGTGAAAAAAGGGCTGTGGGCGCCGCTGAGGTTGAGCAACATGCCGTCGTGACCGGCCACAGGAATCACCTGCATGCGGGTGATCACGGGGGTGAGGGAAGGCTTGGACATGGGAAGATGGCTGTTTATTGAACAGACATCGTACAACTAAGACCGATTTGGGTGATGCGTGTTAACCCTCAACGCTGCGTTCAGTGGTGGCTGGATGCGCCTTTTTTATGCCGATCGCGGCTGTTGGACAAATGGGTCCGCATGGCGGCACGCGCCGATTCTGCATCTTGCTGCGCGATGGCGTTCAGGATGTTTTCGTGCTCCTGGTGCACGCGCCTGAGGTAAGCCAGTCGGGTGGCGTCAAGCGTGGATGTGGTCTCCAGGCGGGCTCGCGGAATGGACTGCGCACCCAGCGAATTCATCATGTCTGCAAAGTGCTTGTTTTGGGTGGCGCGGGCAATTTCTTGGTGGAACTGGAAGTCGGCGGCAATCGCATCACGGCCTGCTTCGATCGCCGTTGAAAACGCCTGCATGGCTTCTTGCATGATGCGCAGATTGCCCTCGGTGCGCCGAACAGCGGCCAGGGCGGCGGCCTCGGTTTCGATGCTGATGCGCAACTCCAGCAAGGCGATCACATCGTGCAAGGTGCTCAGTTGGTTCGGGGTGATCCGGAAGGAGGGGGTGTCTGTTTGGGCCAGCACGAAGGTGCCGATGCCGTGCCGTGTCTCCACCAGGCCACCTGCCTGCAACTTTGAAATCGCTTCCCTGACCACGGTGCGGCTCACGCCAAAACGCGCCATGATCGCGGCTTCGGTGGCTAATTTTTGGCCGCTGATCAGCTCGCCTTTTTGAATATCGGCGCTGAGTTGATCGACCAGTTCAGCGGTCAGGCTGCGCGTCTTGCGCTTTTCGGCGGGGGCTGCTGGGCTGTTCATCGGGTAAGTACGCATTCCGGTTCGGGCTTGAGTTTGCATAATGAACTTGTACGACAACAGATCACATCGTGCTCACAGTGGCAATGTATCAGAACACTGCAGCCGATGGCCTTTTCTTCATGAACCCCTATCAAACCATTGCTGATGTGCCGGACCTTGTGGGCGAATCCCCCGTGTGGGATGTCCGTGCCAAGTGTTTGTGGTGGGTGGACATCGAAGGGGCATTCATTCGCCGCTGCCAGCCTGGGGTGGTCGCACCCCTTGAGTCTTGGCACATGCCTGAGCGTGTGGGCTGCATCGCCTTGACTGAGAAATCAGGCCAATTGATCGCCGCGATGGAAACCGGCATCGCCTTCGTCACTCTGCGCGATGGTGGTCAGGTGGATTGGCAGTGGCTTGCCCGCATCACACACCCGGCACCCGGCATGCGCTTCAACGATGGCCGTTGCGATGCCAGCGGTCGCTTTTGGGTGGGCACCATGGCGATGGACATGTCGCTGGCCTCGGCGCGTGGCGGTTTGTATTGCCTGGACGAAAGGGGCCTCACCGGCCCGCACGTCAAGGGCTTGCTCACGCCCAATGGCTTGGGGCTCAGCCCGGACGGGCGCACCCTGTATCTGTCCGACTCTCACCCGCAAGTGCAAAAAATTTGGGCCTTTGACCTCGATTTGCCCACAGGGGCTTTGAGCCACCAACGGGTGTTTGTGGACATGAACGATTGGCCCGGTCGCCCCGATGGCGCGGCGGTCGATGCGGATGGCCGTTATTGGATTTGCGGCAACGACGCGGGGCAAATTCACGCCTTCGATGCACAAGGCCAGTGGACACAGTCGCTGACCGTGCCCATGCCCAAGCCCTCCATGTGCGCCTTTGGTGGGGCCGATCTGGACCAGTTGTTTGTGACTTCGATCATCCCCGCGCAGACCACCGATGCCATGCGCGGCAGCAGTGGGGCTGTGATTGCCCTGCAGCCCGGTGTGCGGGGTCTGCCAGAGCCGTTGTTCTCTCGCTTTCCTGCTCCGGCTTGAAGTGTTTTTTCGCAAGTGTGTGACGGTTCTTTTTCAATTTTTAAACAGGAGACTCCCATGATGAAACTCAAACAATCACTGATCGCCATTGCCGCGGGTCTGGCCTTGTCGGCGCAAGCGGTCGAGTTCCGCTCGGCCGACATTCACAACGCCGACGATTACCCCACGGTGGTGGCGGTCAAGCACATGAGCACGGTGCTCGACAAACTCTCGGGTGGCAAACACAAGATCAAGGTCTTCAACAAAGGCGCTTTGGGTTCTGAAAAAGAAACCATCGACCAGGTCAAGATCGGTGCGCTGGATTTGGTGCGCGTCAACGTGGCTCCCATGAACGGTGTTTGCCCCATGACCATGGTGCCCACCATGCCGTTTTTGTTCCGCTCGGTGGACCACATGCGCAAATCGCTCGATGGTCCCGTGGGCGCAGAAATCCTCAAGAGTTGTGAATCGGTGGGCTTTGTGGGTCTGGCCTTTTACGACAGCGGCGCCCGTTCCATCTATGCCAAAAAAGCGATCAAGAACGTGGCCGATGCCAAGGGCTTGAAGATCCGGGTGCAGCAGTCTGACCTGTGGGTGGCCCTGGTCGGTGCCATGGGTGCCAACGCCACCCCCATGCCTTATGGCGAGGTCTACACCGGCCTGAAAACCGGCCTGATCGACGCAGCAGAAAACAACATCCCTTCGTTTGACACCGCCAAACACGTCGAAGCCGTGAAGGTCTACTCCAAAACCGAACACTCCATGGCCCCCGAGATTTTGGTGATGTCCAAAGTGGTGTGGGACAAGCTGCCCGCCAACGAGCAAGCCATGGTCCGCCAAGCGGCCAAAGAGTCGGTGGCAGTGCAGCGTAAGGCTTGGGATGAAGCCGAGGGCAAATCGCTGGCCAACGTGAAAGCTGCCGGTGCCGAAATCGTCGAAGTGGACAAGCGTTCCTTCCAGGCCGTGATGGGCCCGGTGTATGACAAGTTCATGACCACGCCCGAAATGAAGCGGGCCATCAAAACCATTCAAGACACCCAGTAACGGGCTTTTCCATATGCCCCAGGCAAGAGCCGGGGGCTGGAGCTTTTCATGTTCACCAAATTTTGTGCAACCGTGTCCAAGATCTGCCTGGTCTTGGCCGTGCTTGGCTTGATCGCCGTGATCCTGTGTGTGCAGTGGCAGGTCATCGGTCGCTATGTGCTCAATGACACGCCCACTTGGGCCGAAGCTTTGGCCATGCTGATCGTGTTGTTCGTCACGGCTTTTGGCTTGGCTGTGGGCGTGCGCGATGCCGGGCACATTGGTTTGGAGTCATTGGTGGTTTTGTTGCCCGAAAAATGGCAGCACCGCATCGAAGTGTTGATCCACGCCTTGGTCGCTTTGTTTGGCTTTTTGATGGTGCAAGGCGGCTGGCTGTGGGCCAGCGCCAAGTGGGGCGAAAAAAAACCCATGCTGCCCGTGCCCGACGGCATCGACTATGTGCCGGTGATCATTGCCGGCGCTTTGATTGTCTTGTTCTCTGTTGAGCACATGGTGGCGCTGCTGCGTGGTCAAGTCGTGAAGCCCGTTTGGGAATGAATATGAGCCCCCACATTCGTCACTTCGTGTACGTCATTGCCCCCCGAGGGGGCGCTTGCCCTCCTTGGGGCGGCCCTGCGGAGGTCAATTGACATGGAACTCACCGTCCTTGCCCTCAGCTTCACGCTGCTCTTGATCTTGGGCGTGCCTGTGGCCTTTGCCATTGGCCTGTCCTCGGTGGCCACCATCATCGCAGCCGGTTTGCCGGTGGCCATGGTGTTTCAAAAAATGGTCGGGGGCATGCAGGTGTTCTCCTTCCTGGCCATTCCGTTTTTTGTGTTTGCCGGTGAGCTGATGCTCTACGGCGGCATTGCCGACCGCATCGTGCGTTTTGCCAACAGCCTGGTCGGCCATGTGCGCGGCGGCCTGGGCATGAGCAACGTGGTGGGCTGCACCATTTTTGGCGGCGTGGCGGGCTCGCCTTTGGCCGATGTGTCGGCCATAGGCTCGGTCATGATTCCGCTCATGAAGAAGGAAGGCTACGACGCCGACTACGCGGTGAACGTGACCACGCACGCCTCCTTGGTGGGGGCCATCATGCCCACCTCACACAACATGATCATCTTCACGCTGGCCGCATCAGGCCTGGCCTCGGTCAGTGTGCTGGGTTTGATCTTGGCGGGCTTGGTGCCTGCGATCATTTTGACGCTGTGCAATTTGGGCGCGGCTTACTGGGTGGCGGTGCGCCGGGGCTACCCGGTCCACGGCAATTTTCCGGGTTGGCTGGAGGTGACCAAGGCCTTTGGCGCAGCGATGCCGGGTCTGTTTGTCGTTGTCATCATCTTGGGCGGTATCTTGTCGGGGGCGTTTACCGCGACCGAGTCCGCCTCGATTGCGGTGGCTTGGGCCTTGTTTGTCACCACGGTGGTTTACCGCAGTTTGACGTTTCAAAACTTCTTGAAGGCTTGCGCCAAGGCCTGCAAAACCACCGGCGTGGTTCTGCTCTTGATAGGCATTTCCAACGCCTTCGGCTATTTCATGGCGCTGTATGAGGTGCCGCAGATGACCGGTGCGCTGATGCAAAAAATCAGCACCGAGCCTTGGGTCATCTTTTTGATGATCAACATCTTGCTGTTCATCTTGGGCACCTTTTTGGACATGGCGGCCACCATCCTCATTTGCACCCCGATCTTCTTGCCGATCGCCATGCACTTTGGCATGGACCCGATGCAGTTCGGCATCATGCTGCTGATCAACTGCGCCCTGGGCCTGAACACGCCGCCCGTGGGCTCGGTGCAGTTTGTGGGTTGCGCCATCGGCGGAATTTCGGTGGGGCAGGTCATGCGCACCATCGCGCCTTTTTACGGGGCGCTGACCGTGGCCGTGCTTTTGGTGACCTATGTGCCCGTGTTCACCTTGTGGCTGCCCAACTTGTTGAAGTGATCGGCTGAGAACATGAGCACTTCACGCCCGCCTTTGGCGATCCGCATGCATGCGGCAGACAACGTGGCCATCATCGCCAACGATGGCGGGCTGCCTGCAGGTACCGTCCTGCCTGCCGGTGTGGCCGAAGGGCTGGTATTGCGCGACAAGGTGCCGCAAGGTCACAAAGTGGCGCTGACCGATCTGGCCCAAGGCCAGGCGGTGCTGCGCTACAACGTGCCCGTGGGCTATGCCCGGCAAGCCATCCCGGCAGGCAGTTGGGTGCACGAGCGTTTGCTCGACATTCCGCCTGCGCGTGAACTGCAAGGCCTGCCCATGGCCACCGTGCAGCCTGCGCCGCAAGCCCCGCTGGAAGGTTTCACCTTTGACGGTTATGTCAACGCCGATGGCTCGGTGGGCACACGCAATTTGCTGGCCATCACCACCACGGTGCAATGTGTGGCTGGCGTGGTCAAGATTGCAGTGGAGCGCATTGAGCGCGAATTGTTGCCGCTCTTTCCGCATGTGGATGGTGTGGTGGGCCTGGAGCACAGCTATGGCTGTGGTGTGGCGATTGACGCACCGGGTGCCGAGATACCGATCCGCACTTTGCGCCACATCAGCCTGAACCCCAACTTTGGCGGCGAGGTGATGGTGGTGAGCCTGGGCTGCGAAAAACTGCAGCCTGATCGCTTGCTGCCACTGGGCACCTTCCCGATCCAGCCAGTCTCCGTCACTGCGAGCGAAGCGTGGCAGTCCATGGGCGCGCAGGCACTTGATCTGGTGTGCTTGCAAGACGATGCGCATGTGGGCTTCATGTCCATGATCGATCACATCGTGCAAAGCGCCCGTCCGCACCTGGAGCGCCTGAACGCACGCCGCCGTCAAACCGTGCCCGCCAGCGCGCTGGTGGTGGGCGTGCAGTGCGGCGGCAGCGATGCGTTTTCGGGTGTGACCGCCAACCCGGCGGTGGGTTACATGGCCGACCTGATTGTGCGGGCCGGTGGCACCGTGATGTTTTCAGAAAACACCGAAGTGCGCGATGCGGTGGAGCAGCTCACCAGCCGCGCGGCCACGCCCCAAGTGGCCCAAGACATCGTGCGCGAGTTGGGTTGGTACGACCAGTATTTGGACCGAGGCAAAGTGGACCGCACCGCCAACACCACGCCGGGCAACAAGGCGGGCGGCTTGTCCAACATCGCCGAAAAAGCCATGGGCTCCATCATCAAGAGCGGCAGCTCGGTCATATCGAGCGTGCTGGCACCGGGCAACAAACTCCGAGCCGACCAAAAAGGCCTGATCTTTGCCGCCACGCCCGCCAGCGATTTCATCTGCGGCACCTTGCAGCTGGCTGCGGGTATGAATGTGCATGTGTTCACCACGGGGCGGGGTACGCCTTATGGCTTGCAGGCCTGCCCTGTGGTCAAGGTGGCCACACGCACCGACCTGGCCCGCCGCTGGCACGACCTGATGGACATGAACGCCGGGCGCATTGCCGATGGCGAGATCAGCATCGAAGAAGCCGGGTGGGAACTGTTTCGCATGATGCTGGACGTGGCCAGTGGCCGCAAAACCTGGGCCGAGCACTGGAAGCTGCACAACGCCTTGGTGCTGTTCAACCCTGCACCCATCACCTGAAAAACCTGAATACAACGAGGAGACATCTCATGACACAACGCCGTCAATTCATCCAGACCGCCGCCGCGTGCGCCGTTGCCGCCATGGCTCCGGCTGCCTTCAGTCAGGCAGCGCCTTGGCCTTCCAAGCCGATCAACTACCTGGTCGCCTTTCCGGCCGGGGGCACCACCGACATCCTGGCCCGCGTGGTCTCGCAAAAACTGGGCACCGCGCTGGGCACCACCCTGGTCATCGAAAACAAAGGCGGCGCTGGTGGCAGTGTGGGCTCCGAGATTGCTGCCCGCGCCCCGGCCGACGGCTACAACCTGCTGGGCGGCACCATCAGCTCACACGCCATCAACGTGAGCCTGTACCCCAAGCTGGGTTACGACCCGATCAAGTCCTTCACGCCCGTGTACCTGTACGGCACCAACCCGGTGGTGCTGGTGGTGGCGGCCAACAGCCCCTACAAAACACTCAAAGACCTGTTGACCGCCGCCAAAGCGAGCCCCGGCAAATTGTCGGGTGCATCGGCGGGCAACGGCACATCTCAACACCTGGCGCAAGAGTTGCTGGCCTTCAAAGGGGACGTCAAATTCACCCATGTGCCCTACAAAGGCAGTGCCCCCGCCATTCAAGACGTGATGAGCGGCCAGGTGGATTTCATGTTCGACACCACCGTGGTGGCCGGTGCCCACATCCA
The DNA here is from genome assembly GCF_001270065.2 of Limnohabitans planktonicus II-D5. Taxonomy (GTDB): domain Bacteria; phylum Pseudomonadota; class Gammaproteobacteria; order Burkholderiales; family Burkholderiaceae_C; genus Limnohabitans_A; species Limnohabitans_A planktonicus. Next base: position 26,431 of record NZ_LFYT02000033.1, on the reverse strand, counting down.
AAGCGGCAAGCTGCGCGCACTGGCCGTGACCTCGGCCAAGCGCTTGACCGATGCGCTGACCGACGTGCCCACCGTGGCCGAATCGGGCTGGCCGGGCACTGCCGGGTTTGAAGTCGTGTCTTGGCAAGCGCTGTTTGCGCCTGCTGGCACACCCAAGCCCATCGTGGACAAACTGCATGCCGAGATTTTGAAAATCATGCAAACGCCCGAGATGCAAGATCGCATCAAAGGGCTGGGCATGCAGCCTTCAACGTTGACACCGGAGCAGGTGCAGGCTTTTCAGAAAGCCGAAATCGACAAATGGGCGCAGGTCATCAAGGCTGCGAACATCAAACTCGAATGAGGGGGAGGTGGATGCCATGTTCAACGGCATGGTCGCCACCTACCCGCATGTGAAGGCGGGCAAGATCAAACTGATTGCGATATCGAGCACCAAACGCAACGCGCAAATGCCCGACACCCCCACCGTGGCCGAAAGCCTTCCCGGCTTTTTTATCCGGCAGTTTTCAGCGCCTGCTGGCCCCGGCGGACACGCCCCAAGCGGTGATCGACAAACTGCACGCCGAAGTGCAACGCATCGCCGCCATGCCCGAAGTGCGCGAACGCCTGACCACGCTGGGCGCCGAGCCATCAGCCATGAGCCCAGCCGAGTTTGGCAACTGGCTCAAGGCGGAAATTCCGGCTATGGCCAAGATCGTGAAGGATGAGAGGATTACGGAGGAGTGAGGGGGCGAAAGTGGTTGTCGCTATGGCTTGTTGGGATGGCCATGGATAAGCCACGATTGGTGATTGGTGATTGGTGATTGGTGTAGGCGTTGGGCGGCTTTAGGCTGAACTGAGCCACTCGTGGTGAGCGGTCGTTATGGCCGCCTCTATCACTACCCGTCATACAACAGGTAGTGCCTCCAAAGACTGCTGTACTAACAATACCGGGCACTTGACATGCTGTGCAGGTGATTAGCGCTTTAGCGAACATGAACGACCGGTCTAGCGCTAGCTGTAAAGACACTCCCGACCCAAAGCGGAAGTGGGAACAGGTTGAGTGGTCACTCAAGCAGTCATACCTCACTGCAATATTTTCAAATAGAGCACCCATTCGCTCACGTAACTGGCCGCACTCAACCCAAAGCATGGAGTGCTGAGGTGTAGGGATGGGTTCTTCGCTCAGCAAATCCGTCAACCAGCAAACCTACTCCGGCAAATAAGACCAGAGCAATGCCGATCCCTTGCAATAAATCGGCAGAGGTTAAAAAGCGGAGTGCTAAACCGGCAACGCCCAACAGGCCCCAAATGGCCAAGTAGACGGGCCATGCTTTATTGACCTTGCTCATCCGTGTCAATTCTTCTGTGACAGCCGCATGGGGATTAGTTTTCAGTGACTGCTCAAGAGCTTGCACTTGTGCTGGCGAGCGGTAGCCCACTACAGCGCCCACCGTAGTCATAAGCAATCCCATCAGAAGGAAAGGTATTGCAACACCTCGTGCAAAACTGGTGGGGCTGTCAGTCATCAACCAGGCTCCGACCACAAGGCTGATCAGACCGGCCGGGAGGATGAAGACCAACGCTTCCAATTTCTCGCCTTGGAAGTAAATTTGCATGGCTTCAAGTAGCCCTGAATCAGATGGTGTGCCGGTCATAAAAATTCCTTTCAATTACTGTCTGAGCGCCTAATCGGAATAAGCGTGAAAGATGATTCATCAAGGTGCGGCGCGTAGCAGTTGGCGCAGACCGTCGGGGGTCTGTCCAGTCCAACCCCTGAACGCTCGAAAGAATGAGTTTGGCTCATCAAACCCGAGAAGAAATGAGATCTCAGCTGTTGGCAAATCAGTCTTCAGGAGGTAATGCTGTGCCAGCGATTGCCGAGTGGCTTGCAGCAATCCCGTATAGGTCAGGCCCTCCTGCTCAAGATGTCTTTGAAGCGATCGCTGGCTCATCCCGAGCCTCCGTGCCACCGCCTCCATACCCACCCCTCCCCCCGGCAATGCTTCTAGCAAGACCGATCGGACCCGTTGACCTACTTGTACGGAAGCATCGAGCTGTGCCAATCGTGTTCGTAATTCCGGTTCGAATGCTGCCCAAATTTCTTCGTTCGAGGTAAGAAAAGGACGCAAAGCATCAGCCTTGGAGAACGTGATGCAGTGAGCACTGCCTTTTTTCAAATTCACGCCCAAAAAGTCTGCATACGGAGTAGTTTCCAGCGGCAATGCGGTGGTGGTGACCATCAGCGGATTGACCACCTCACGCGTACCCATGCGCGCCAATGTCACAACGAAGAGCAGTTCCGTCACCACCAGCGAGGTAGGAGGCTTGTTACCCGCGCTCAGCCACACAAACTCGAACGCTACCTCTTGCTCGTCTTCGCGCACCTCCAGCCGCACAGGGGCAACCAGGGCCTTGTAACGCGCTATGCGCTGTGCAGCCACGAGCAAGTTGGGGCTGCACAATGCAGCAAAAAGAGGCGGGGAGAACGATTCGCTGCGCACATCGCGGCAGAGTCTTAGGGGAAGCAACGGATCAGCAATCTCCGCCTCGATGCCTTGCCAAAACCTGTGGAAATCCTCGGCCTCTAGGCGGACCGATGGACGGAGTAGCAAATCTTCAGGCAATCCCGCTCGCCGCAATATATTCGCACCAGACACCCCCAAATCTTTGAGTAGGGGGCGCCAGGTGGAGTCCAGAGCGTAGGTAGTGGAGTGCATTTAGCCAATCATGCACTCAATCCAAACTGTGATCGCATACCACCAATAAAAGTGGCATCGTCTGATTGGCGACGAGCGTTCAATAGGTGAACAGCGTCAGCACCCGCTTCATAGCGAAGTCGATCGGCACTGTCGCTTGCAGCGCCGAAGATGGTGTCGGCAATCAATTCCGCTGGAGAGGCATTTTCTGCCATGGGCCCGAGTGCCGACATGAAGGCCTGCACTAACGGCTGGTAATCGGGCAGTGCAGGTTCGTTGTTGAAATCGAACGAACGTCCAGAAAAGTCTGTTTTCACCATGCCAGGCTCCACGAGCTTCACCCGAATCCCCAGAGGCAGCAACTCAAAGTGCAGTGATTCGGAAAGGCCCTCCACCGCGAACTTGGTGCCGTGGTACAACGTACCGAGGGGGAAAGTTATTCTCCCTCCAATCGACGAGATGTTGATGATCGTGCCGCTTCGCTGGGCACGAAAGTACGGTAATACAGCCTGAGTTGTGGCCAACAGACCCGTTACATTGACGTCAAACTGCCGACGAATCTTCTCCATGGGTGTGACCTCCAGCGGCCCATACGCACCGTATCCGGCATTGTTCAGCAGTACATCAAGTTTGCCGAACCGAGCTAATCCCTCTTGCACGGCTAACTGGATGGAGGGCAAGTCCAGTACGTCCAGCCTTGTGACGAGGACGCGATCCAGGTTATTCAACTCCCGTTCGTCTTCGGGAGAGCGCATGGTTGCGACAACGTTCCAGCCGGCTGATTGGAAACGTTTTGCGGTGGCTTTGCCGATCCCGCTGGATGCCCCGGTGATCAATACAGTCTTGTTCATGGTCTTGAACCTCCTGCAATAAATGTAGACGGGAGGCAAGGAACTGACACTGTCCAAGCGCGCCAATCAGCAATCAAAATACGCCAAAATGTGCAGATTCAAATGGCTCGTCTAGTTTTGTGCCAATTTGATGTCACGCCTGCACACACAAAAGCAGTCACTCATGACCGACAGCAATTGGCCGAAAGCAACACTTTTGAATGCACCCACATAGCTGCCATTGAAGGCGGTCGACCCGGTGTCGGAACAAAGGCCGCCTTCAATGACCGTCTCAGATTTCAGTCTGCTCGGAGATTTCAAGAGCGTCGTCGACCTCGATACCCAGGTACCTCACGGTCGATTCCAGCTTGGAGTGACCGAGCAGCAGTTGCACGGCTCGGAGGTTCTTAGTGCGTCGATAGATCAGCGTGGCTTTGGTCCTTCGCATCGAATGGGTCCCATACTCGGAACGATCCAGACCAAGCTCATCCACCCAGTGCCCGAGAATCCGAGCGTACTGCCGGGTTCCGAGGTGGGGGGAGTCGTGGAGCCTGCTCGGAAAAAGAAAGTCGTCGGATTTCAATGCCGCCTGCTTGATCCACGCTTGCAAGGCCTCTCTGGTGACAGCCGTGATCTCGAATTGCACTGGGCGCTTGGTCTTGTGTTGCATGACGATTGCTCGGTTGGCCACCTGATCGCCATGGGTCACGTCGCGGACTTTGAGTGATACGAGGTCACATCCGCGAAGCTTACTGTCGATACCAAGGTTGAAGAGGGCGAGCTCGCGAACCCGTCCTTCCATCTGAAGCCGTACGCGTAGGGCCCAGATGTCTTTCACCTTGAAGGGCGCTTTCTGCCCGACGATCTTGCCCTTGTTCCACGGTTCGTGATGAACCACATTGGTTGAGGTTTCCATGATGGTCTCCCATCGAGTTGAGGGGAGCAAAGCATGCGCTTTTGGGGTATAACCGCCTTGCGCTATATCAAGTCAGAAGAGATCACTCCAGTTGAACTGATGACTGCAAACGAGTGGGGCCGTCAACCAGCGCATTCGGCCAGAAGCAGTCTCAAAAAGCTGAGTTCTTTGGAGTCTGAGAATCACATCGGTGTGGGCGAATCCAAGCTTTTCACGCCCCGGTCCAAGCAAATGGGTCGGTATAAACTCCGATCATGAAGCTACCCTCTCGATTACCCGTCTGGTCGATCACCTGCCCGATAGCTGCTTGGGTTTTGCTCGTCCTGAATTTCACAGGGCACGGAGTCGGGCTGGGTGGACTGTTTGAGGTCCTTCTTGTCTCTGGCCTTGTTGCGGGCGTCCTCGCGGCCGTCTTTCACACGGAAGTTGTTGCTCACCGAGTGGGTGAGCCCTATGGCACGCTGGTGCTGGCACTTGCGGTCACAGGCATTGAGGTCGCGCTCATCGTGTCGCTCATGATCGCGGGAGGCGAGGCCGCCAGCGGGTTGGCTCGAGATACGGTGTTTGCCTCGGTGATGATTATCCTCAACGGTATGGTTGGACTTTGCCTGCTCACCGGCGGACGCCGTCATGGCGAGCAAACCTTTGGTTTGTTCGGGGTGTCAACGGCCTTGGCCACCCTAGCGGCCATCTCGGTGCTCGCCCTGGTGTTACCCAACTACACCACGACCATCTTGGGTCCGTTCTACAGCAGCAGCCAACTGATCTTCATTGCCGTGGTCTCGCTTGTGCTGTACGGCACTTTCATATTGGTCCAGACCGTTCGTCATCGGGATTACTTTTTGCCCGTGGTTGCTGAGGCAGACGAGGAAGTGCACGCGCCACCGCCCTCTAACCAGATGGCGAGCCTAAGCGCGGCGCTCTTATTGGTTTGCTTGGGTGCGGTCGTGCTGCTGGCCAAGGCACTGTCACCCGCTTTGGAGATGGCTGTCGCGAGCATGGGGGCCCCTAAGACCGTGGTGGGCATCATCATCGCTTTGGTGGTCCTGCTGCCCGAGAGCATTGCCGCTTATCATGCGGCGCGGGCGAACCGCCTGCAGACCAGTCTCAATCTGGCCCTCGGCTCTGCACTGGCCAGCATCGGACTTACGATCCCGGCCGTTGCTCTTGTTTCCTTGATGACCGGCTGGACGCTCTCGCTTGGCATTGATGCAAAGTCGACGGTATTGCTTGTGCTTTCGCTGTTTGTGGCATCCCTGTCTTTGGGTACGGGACGCACGACCGTGATGCAGGGAACCGTTCACCTGGTGATCTTTGCGGTGTATCTCTTCACCGCCATCGTTCCTTGAGCCAGAATCTGAATTAAAACCGGGGCAAGACCGAAAAGCAGTGTTCTGCCTTCTTCGGCCACAACCTGAAGAAGTACACGCTGAGACAAACGATACACAACTGCGCGAAGGTGACCTTCCCTCCCCACAAGGTAGCCGGCTATATCACTATCTACTGCGTCGAGGGCCGCTTAACGGTATCTCAGCCCACTGGTCCGGTCATCCTTCTGCCTGGGCAGCTGATGTTCCTAAACAACGAACTCCAGTATGGCTGCTTGCCCTGGAACCTAGTTCAGCGCTCGTCATTATTTCGTTGCCCAACGTTGAACGCTGATCAGAATCTTATAGGTTGTTTGCGCACAGGTCAGCGTCTGCTTCGGGTCGAAACCGCCAGTACAGGCAGTCGAAGAACGGTCGGTGAATTCGCGTTTGTCGTGTAACTCACTGCCTAGGACTGCATTACCCCTCATAGCCGCCACTCAATGTAGCCCCATCCACCAAAACGAAGAGCCGCTTTGTGGCATTAATGTTGTCGTGCCTTGCTGCGTCAGCCGACTGCAATCGCTGCACAGCAGAATCTCATCAATATCCTTAGCGTTCCACGCACTGGCCGTCATCGATCAGTTCAGAGTCGATCAAGACCACGCAGCGTTCACCTTTTCGCGCCCACGGCTCATTCAAACCCCCAGACTCATCCAAGTCAGCACGCCCCACGCCACCACATACAGCGCAGACCCAGCGCCCAGGGCTTGTGAGGCGTAACTGCCCAAGCACCGTTCAGCGATCAGGCCCCACAGGGGGATGAGCTGCTGGGCGTGCACGCCCAAGAAATGCGATGGGCGAATGTCTTGGTGCAGGTGCCAGCCGACCCAGGGCAGGCCTTGGCCTGCGGGTGCTTGGTGGCCGCCCAGCATGAATCCGCTGACGGTGGACAGCACGAAGGTGAGCACCAAGCCCACCACGACGCCCCATGCGGTGACGGTCAGGCCTTGAGGGCCACGGGCTGACCCAATCTCCCAGGCCAGCCAGAGCTGTGATGCCGTCAGCCCGACCGCCGCCAGGCCCATCAGTCCAAACATGAAGGCGTGAAACGGGTCGCTGGTGTTGTAGTGCGACGCCTCGCCCTGCGATGCCTGAAAGGTGATGTAGACGACTTCAAACAAAGAGGTGAGAAAGATCAACAGGCAGATGCCCTTGTAGGCATCGCCTTGCGCCACAGCGGGATTGGCCCATTCGCAGAGCCACACGGTGGTCCAGACAAACAAGGCGGTGGCGGCCATGAACTTCATGGGCTTGACCCAAATGCCCACATCGCGCAGGGTGCGGGCATCGCTCAGTGACACCCAACAGGTGAGCCCCAAGGCCAGCAACATCAAGCCGCCGTAGATCAACAAAGCCTTGGAAGCGAAGGACAGCGTTGTCAGATCAGCCATGGATTCCATGGCCGATGTCCACCCGTTATTTTTCATCACAGTCCTTCATGTCAAAGCCTGCAGCACCCACCCCACCCCCGCACACAGGCCCAGCACCTGCATCACAGGGCGCTGCTTGGCGATCAACAGCCACGCCGCCACTGCCGTGAGCGCGATGGCGCTGAAGTCGGGGCTTTGTGGCCAGCCTTGCGGCCACCAGGTGGCGTAGGCAAACACGCCGGCCAGGTGCAGCACCACGCCAATCACAGCTGCCGTGATGGCTTGCAGGGGCCCGGCCAATGAGGGCATGTGGCGTGTGGTTTCCACCAGCGGGCCGCCCGCCAGGATGAACACGAACGAGGGCAAGAAGGTGAACCATGTCACCACGCAGGCCGCTGCGATGCCGCCCAGCAAAGGGTTGCCCAAGAGGGCCTGGCTGTGCCCGCCGATGAAGCCCACAAAGGCCACCACGATGATCAGCGGCCCCGGTGTGCTTTCGCCCAGGGCCAGGCCGTCCATCATTTGCGTGGCACTCAGCCAGCCGTATTGCATGACGGCCGCTTGCGTCACAAAGGGCAGCACGGCATAAGCGCCGCCAAAGGTCAGCAATGCCGCTTGCGTGAAAAAGCCGCCCATTTGCGTGAGCGTGTGGGCCGTGCCCAGCAGCAGCGCAATGGTGCCCAGGCTCAGCGCCCACAAACCCACGCCCAGCAGCAGGGCGCGCAGCAGGCGGGCATGGCTGTAATGGGTGTGAGTCGGTTGTGGGGTGTCGTCGTCCAGCCAGGCGGGCGCATCGGGCACCGCGCTGGCAGCACCGTGCGCCGCCGCAGCCACAGGCCGATGGCGTGCCATGCCATATCCACACAGCGCTGCGCCCAAGATGACCCAAGGGAAGGACAAGCCCCACAGCGTGCCCAGCAGCGATGCCGCTGCCAGTGCCCACAACCACGGGGCCTTGAGTATGCGTTTGGCCATGCGGTGCACGGCTTGCAACACCAGCGCGGTCACGGCGGGCTTGAGGCCCCACAAAAGCGCCTGCCCCCAGGGGTGTTGGCCCCACACGGTGTAGGCCCAGCTGAGCAAGATCAACAGCACCAGACTGGGCAGCACAAACAGGGCACCGGCCGCAATGCCGCCGCGCGTGCCGTGCATGAGCCAGCCGGTGTAGGTGGCCAGTTGTTGCGCCTCGGGGCCGGGCAGCAGCATGCAGTAGTGCAGTGCGTGCAGGTAGCGCTTTTCTGAAATCCAACGGCGGCGCACCACCAGCTCTTCGTGCATCAGCGCGATCTGCCCTGCCGGGCCGCCAAAGCTGACGCAGCCCAGCCAGAACCAGAATTTGAGGGCCTGCGCAAAGCTGACCGGGGCAGGGCGATGGGGGTGGCTCAAGGCGCGTTCCAGTGTTCGCGAAAGGCTTGGGCAAATGCGGGGGTGCCGCTGATGCTCAGGCTCAGGGTGATTTCGTCGTTTGTCGATGGGTTTGGCGACAGCGCCAGCGTCTGGTCGGCGCTGTTCCAGTGGGCGGTGATCGGGGCCTTGCCACAGCGGATGTGCAAGTCAAAGTCCCAATCCGCGCCGTCTTCGATGGGGCCGGGCTCTTGCGGGCCAAAGCGGTGTGCCCAGGCCAGCAGCTGCGTCACCTCGTGCAGCAGGGCGGGGGTGTGGCGTGCGGCGGGTTGGGCCAGCGCGTCCCAGCAGACCCCGCCTTCGCTGTCTTCGCTGCAGTCAAATTCTAAAAATTCCAATGTCATGTGGTGTGAGGATCCCATGCGTCGATTGTCGCTTGCAGGGCAAGCTCCAACAGGGGCGATGTTTGTAGGAGCCAGCCCTGCTGGCGATGCGGGGCATGGGTGATCGCTTGCAGGGCAAGCTCCTACAGGGGCGATGTTTGTAGGAGCCAGCCCTGCTGGCGATGCGGGGTGTGGGCTATCGCTTGCAGGGCAAGCTCCTACAGGGGCGATGTTTGTAGGAGCCAGCCCTGCTGGCGATGCGGGGTGTGGGCTATCGCTTGCAGGGCAAGCTCCTACAGGAGGGGTTGTTTGTAGGAGCCAGCCCTGCTGGCGATCTGAGGCGTAGGCGATCGCTTGGAAGCCAAATGCCTGCCTGTCTCTTTGGATACATTAACGCCTTAAATTGCTTAAAACCTGAGCAAAAAACAAGGTTTCAAGGGTTTTCTGTATACATTGATCGTGGTATCGGTGATTTAATCCGTTGAACTCTCACCCACTTGCTCATGAGCACATCACCCGTTCGCACTGTGGATACCGACTTGGCCGAAGCAGGCGGCTCGCAAGCCGTCAAGGCCCAGCAGCGCCTGCGTGAATGGATTTTGGCGGGCGATTTGCCCTCGGGTGCCCGCATTGCCGAGTTGGCGTTGGTCGATCGCCTGGGCATGTCGCGCACGCCCATTCGCGCCGCGCTGATGCACCTCAAACAAGAGGGTTTGCTGGAGCCGCTGCCCGGTGGTGGCTATGCGGTGCGCACTTTTTCTGAACGCGAAGTGGCCGATGCGATTGAACTGCGCGGCACGCTGGAAGGCTTGGCCGCCCGCCTGGCCGCCGAGCGGGGTGTGCGCCCTGCCTTGATCCAGCAAGCGCGGTTGTGCCTGGACCAGATTGACGCGGTGCTGCGTGCCTCGGCCTTGGACGACGAGACGTTTTCTGCCTACGTCGAGCTCAATGGTCAGTTCCACAAGCAGTTGTCCGAGATGGCCGACAGTGCGGTGCTGGCCCGTGAGATTGAACGGGCCTCGAGCTTGCCTTTTGCCTCGGCCTCTGGTTTTGTGGGCGTGCACATCCATGACAGTCAAGCGCGCGACACCCTGGTGGTGGCGCAGCACCAGCACCGCCAGGTGTTGGACGCCATTGAGCGGCGTGAAGCCGGGCGGGCCGAAGCCCTCATGCGCGAACACTCGCGCATTGCCCGGCAACACATGCAGCTGGCCTTACGGAACCCTGCGGCATCGGGCACGCCCGGTGTGCAACTCATCAGACCTTCCTGAATTCAGATTTTTAACGAGGAGACAGAGCATGCACAAACGTCAATTTTTGAGCGCCATCGCTTGCGCGACCCTGGCCATGACCGCCTCCACGGCGATGGCGCAAGACAAATTCAAGATCGGCCTGATCTTGCCCATGACCGGTCCGTTTGCCTCCACCGGTAAGCAGATCGAAGCTGCAGCCCGCCTGTACATCGCGCAAAACGGGGACATGGTGGCGGGCAAAAAAGTCGAGCTGATCGTGAAAGACGACACCAGCGCTGCTGACGTGACCAAGCGCTTGGCGCAAGAGATGGTGGTCAATGAAAAAGTCAGCGTGCTGGCGGGCTTTGGTTTGACACCGCTGGCCTTTGCGACCGCTCCGATTGCCACGCAGTCCAAAACCCCCATGGTGGTGATGGCCGCAGCCACCTCCGCCATCACGCAAGCCTCGCCCTTCATCGTGCGCACCAGCTTCACGCTGCCGCAAGCGGCCGTGGCCATTGCCGACTGGGCGCCCAACAACGGCATCAAGAAAGTGGTGACCTTGGTGTCCGATTACGGCCCCGGCATCGACGCCGAGAAGTTCTTCAAAGACCGTTTGTTGTTCAACGGAGGCCAGGTGCTCGACAGCCTGCGCGTGCCCATGCGCAACCCCGACTTCGCGCCTTTCCTGCAAAAAGTGCGTGACTTGAAGCCCGACGCGGTTTATGTGTTCGTGCCCTCGGGCGCAGGCGCGGCCTTGATGAAACAGTTTGCCGAGCGCGGCATGGACAAGGCGGGCATCAAGCTGATCGGCACCGGTGACATCACCGATGACGACATCTTGAACAGCATGGGCGATGTGGCCAACGGCGTGGTGACTTCGCACCACTATTCGGCCTCGCACAACTCGGCTCTGAACAAGAAGTTCGTGGCGGCTTTTGAAAAGGCCAACAACGGCCTGCGTCCCAACTTCATGGCCGTGGGCGGTTATGACGGCATGCGCGTGATCTACGAAGCGGCCAAGGCCAGTAAAGGCGCAGGCGGCGAGGCTTTGCTCGACGCGATGAAAGGCCAAGTGTTTGAGAGCCCCCGTGGCCCCATGTTCATCGACGCGCAAACCCGCGACGTGGTGCACAACATCTACATCCGCAAGGTGGAGAAGGTGGGGGGGCAGTTGTTCAACCAGGAATTCGCGACCATCAAGGACGTGAAAGACCCGGGCAAGAGTCGGTAAACGGCTGTTGAGCGCAGTGATGCGCTCGTGGTTTGCATGAACTGGATTGCCACGTCGCTTCGCTCCTCGCAATGACGATTTCCCCGTCATTGCGATCGCTTGCCCCGTCAATGCGAGCGAAGCGCGTCAATCCAGTTCTTCGTGTCACAAGGAGTCTGTATCCCGTCATTGCGAGCGAAGCGCGTCAATCCAGTTCTTCATGTCACAAGGAGGCTCTATCCCGTCATTGCGAGCGAAGCGCGGCAATCCAGTTCTTCATGTCACAAGGCGGCTCTATCCCGTCATTGCGAGCGAAGCGCGGCAATCCAGTTCTTCGTGTCACAAGGCGGCTCTATCCCGTCATTGCGAGCGAAGCGCGGCAATCCAGTTCTTCGTGTCACAAGGAGTCTGTACCCGTCATTGCGAGCGAAGCGTGGCAATCCAGTTCTTCGTGTCACAAGGAGGCTCTATCCCGTCATTGCGAGCGAAGCGCGGCAATCCAGTTCTTCGTGTCACAAGGAGTCTGTATCCCGTCATTGCGAGCGAAGCGCGGCAATCCAGTTTTTCGTGCACCCCTGTCTGATTTTTGAAATGACCCCGCGAACCCCCGGTAATCGACCATGTTGACCATTCTTTTCGACGGCATCGCCTACGGCATGTTGCTCTTCATCTTGGCCGTGGGCCTGTCCGTGACCATGGGCTTGATGAACTTCATCAACCTGGCGCATGGCGCTTTTGCCATGGCGGGTGGCTACCTCACGGTGGTGCTGATGCAGCGCTTTGAGCTGCCTTTTTTGTGGTGCCTGCCGCTGGCCTTTGTGGCCACGGCTTTGCTGGGGGCGGTGCTGGAGCGCACGCTGTACCGGCACATGTACAAGAAGCCCCACCTCGATCAGGTTTTGTTTTCGATCGGTCTGGCTTTCATGTCGGTGGCCAGTGTGGACTATTTGATGGGCTCGCAGCAGCAGATCATGCAGTTGCCCGATTGGCTGCGGGGCCGCACCGAGTTGTGGGACGGCGCCTTGGGCATGGGCCACTACCGCCTGTTCATCATCGCGGTGTGCGCAGCGCTCACCGTGGGATTGCAATTCATCTTGGCCAAAACCCGCTTTGGCAGCCGCTTGCGGGCCAGTGTGGACGATGCCCGCGTGGCCGCAGGGCTGGGCATCCGCGTCAATTTGATCTTTGCCGCCACCTTTGCCGTGGGCTCGGGCCTGGCCGGCTTGGGCGGGGCGCTGGGCGCTGAAGTGCTGGGCTTGGACCCGACCTTTCCGCTCAAGTTCATGGTGTACTTTTTGATCGTGGTGGCCGTGGGCGGCACCTCGTCCATCACCGGGCCGTTGTGGGCGGCGCTGCTCTTGGGTATTGCCGATGTGGCGGGCAAGTACTACATGCCCAAGCTCGGTTCCTTCATCGTGTACTCGCTGATGATCGCGATTTTGATCTGGCGTCCGCAAGGGCTGTTTGTGCGCAAGGGAGGTCGCTGACATGAACAAACCCATGGATGCTCGTCAACAACTTTTATCCTCTGCCCGCATGCGCGGCTGGGAGCCTTTGGTTTGGCTGGTGGCGTTTGCCTTGCCCCTGCTGGTGCCGGGCCAAGCGCTGATCGTCAACGAGGTCGCCATCGTCGCTTTGTTCGCCGTGTCGCTCGATCTGGTGCTGGGCTACACCGGCATCGTGTCGCTGGGCCATGCGGCGTTTTTGGGTTTTGGAGCTTATGCCTCGGCCTTGTTTGCCAAGCATGTGATGCCCGACCCCGTGGTCGGCCTCTTGTTTGGCACCTTTTGCGCCACGCTGCTGGGCGCGGCCTGCTCGCTCACCATCTTGCGCGGCACCGACCTGACGCGGCTCATGGTCACGCTGGGCATGGCGTTGATTTTGATGGAGCTGGCCAACAAGCTGGACTGGCTGACGGGCGGCTCGGACGGTTTGCAGGGCGTGATGATGGGTCCGGTGCTGGGCCGTTTTGAATTTGATTTGTATGGCCAGACTGCGGCCTGGTATTCGCTGACGGTGTTGCTGATTTTGTTTGTGCTGGCGCGGCGCTGGGTGCATTCGCCCTGGGGCGCCACGCTCATGGCGGTGCGCGACAACCCGCTGCGGGCCATGGCCATTGGCATTCCGGTGCACAACCGTCTGGCCGTGGTCTACACCGTGGCCGCCGCATTGGCTGGCGCTGCAGGGGCCTTGATGGCGCAGACCACGGGCTTTGCATCGCTGGATGTGTTTGCTTTGGAGCGTTCGGCCGACGTGATGCTGATGCTGGTCATCGGTGGTGTGGGTTGGCTGTATGGCGGGGTGGTCGGCGCGGTGGTGTTCAAGCTCATGCACGACGTGATCGCGGGCATCACGCCACAGTACTGGACGTTTTGGATCGGCCTGTTTTTGGTGGTGCTGGTCATGGTCGGGCGTGAGCGTTTGATTCGCCCTTGGCGGTGGTTTGGCCGCACTGCGGATCAGAAAGGTGGTGCGCTATGAATCAAGCTGTGATGAACGCACCCGTCGTCTTGAAGGCCCAGGGACTCGTCAAACAATTCGGTGGCATCACTGCCACCGACAACGTGAATCTGGAGCTGCGTCTGGGCGCCCGCCATGCGCTGATCGGCCCCAACGGCGCGGGCAAGACCACGCTCATCAATTTGTTCACCGGCGTCTTGCCGCCCACCTCGGGCCGCATTGAGTTGCTCGGCGTTGACATCAGCCAGCTCGCGCCGCACCTGCGGGTGCGCCGAGGCATGGTGCGCACTTTTCAGATCAACCAGCTGTTTGCCAGCATGACGCCTTTGCAAACGCTGGCCATGGTGGTGTCGCAGCAGCGCGGCTTGGGCGGGCGTTGGTGGCAAAAGCTGGGGCAAGACACCGCCGTGGTCGAGCGCTGCGAAGCTTTGCTTGAATTGTTTCGCCTGACTGAAGTCATGCACCAGCGCACCGAGCATTTGGCCTACGGCAAACGCCGCTTGCTGGAGATGGCGATTGCGCTGGCCTGCGAGCCCAAGGTGCTGCTGCTCGACGAGCCGGTGGCCGGTGTGCCTGCGGGCGAACGCGAAGAGCTCTTGCAAACCGTGGCGGCGCTGCCCGCCGAAGTGTCGATCTTGCTGATCGAGCACGACATGGACCTGGTGTTTGAATTTGCCGACCGCATCACCGTGTTGGTCAACGGTGCGGTGCTCACCGAAGGCACGCCCGAAGCGATCGCCGCCGACCCGCAAGTCAAGGCCGTGTATTTGGGGCATGGCGAGGAGGTGGTCCATGGCTGACTACTGTCATGTAGGAGCTTGCCCTGCAAGCGATAGGCTGCGGACCGCAAACCTCGAATCGCCAGCAGGGCTGGCTCCTACAGAGGGGGGCTGCTGCATGACGACGTTGCTGAAATGCCAAGGGCCGATGGCTGATCTGTTTTGTGTAGGAGCTTGCCCTGCAAGCGATGGACCGCGGACCGCAAACCCCGAATCGCCAGCAGGGCTGGCTCCTACAGAGGGGTCTGCTGCATGAAGACGTTGCTGAAATGCCAAGGGCCGATGGCTGATCTGTTTTGTGTAGGAGCTTGCCCTGCAAGCGATGGACCGCGGGCCACAAACCTCGAATCGCCAGCAGGGCTGGCTCCTACAGGGGGTTCTGCTGCATGACGACGTTGCTGCAATGCCAATGGCCGATGGCTGATCTGCTTTGTGTAGGAGCTTGCCCTGCAAGCGATGGACCGCGGACCGCAAACCCCGAATCGCCAGCAGGGCTGGCTCCTACAGATGAGGGCTTTTTATGACGACATTGCTGCAAGTCGAGCAATTGAGCGCCGGTTACGGTGAAGCCGTGGTGCTGAACGACATCAGCCTGTCGCTGGGCGAAGGCGAAACCTTGGCCTTGTTGGGCCGCAACGGCACTGGCAAAACCACGCTCATGGACACTTTGGCCGGGGCCACGCGTCAGCACGGCGGGCAAATCTTTCTGGGCGGCCAAGCGCTGCACACCTTGCCTTCGCACGAGCGGGCGGCCGCTGGGATTGGCTGGGTGCCGCAAGAGCGCAACATTTTCAAATCGCTCACGGTGCAGGAAAACCTGACCGCAGTCCAACGGCCTGGGCGCCATTGGCATGGCAGCCGCGCTTGGACGCCCGAGCGCGTGTACGAGTTGTTCCCGCGTTTGGCCGAGCGCAAAACCAATCTGGGCACGCAGTTGTCGGGCGGTGAGCAGCAGATGTTGGCCGTAGGCCGGGCGCTGGTGCTCAACCCGCGCTTGCTCTTGCTGGACGAGCCCCTCGAAGGCTTGGCACCAATCATCGTGGAAGAGCTGCTGCGTGCCATTGCCCGCATCACCCGCGAAGAGGGCCTGTCGGCCATCATCGTGGAGCAGCACCCGCAAGCGATTTTGAAGATCAGTCACCGCGCGGTGGTGTTGGACCACGGGAGGGTGGTGCACGCCAGCGATGCCGACACGCTGCGAGAGAACCCAGATCTGCTGGACAGCCTGCTGGGCGTGGCCCGCAAGCTTTGAACGAGCGCTTTGAAGAAGAGTTTTGAACAAGAGAGGACAAGATGTTCATCAAAAATACCTGGTATGTGGCCTGCGCCTTGAGCGAACTCGAAGCCCTGGGCGACAAGCCGCTGGGCCGCACCATTTGCAACGAAAAAATGGCCTTCTTCAAAGGCCCGGACGGCCGTGTGGCGGCGGTGGAAGATTTTTGCCCGCACCGGGGCGCGCCCTTGTCGCTGGGCAAGGTGTGCAAAGGCCATTTGCAGTGCGGCTACCACGGCTTGGAAATGGGCACGGATGGCAAAACCGTGCAGATGCCCGGCCAGCGCGTGCGCGGCTTTCCGGCCATCAAAGCGTTTGCCGTGGTTGAGCGCTATGGCTTTGTCTGGGTCTGGCCGGGTGACCCCTCCAAGGTCGAAGAATCGAAGATGCCGGTGTTCGAATTTTTTGAAAACCCCACCTGGGCCTATGGCGGTGGGCTCTACCACGTCAAGGCCGATTACCGATTGATGATCGACAACCTGATGGACCTGACGCACGAGACCTATGTGCACGCCAACAGCATCGGCCAGCCCGAGATCGACGAGGCGCCTTGCACCACCACGGTGGCGGGTGACCAGGTCGTTTTGCAGCGCCACATGACGGGTATTCAGGCACCACCGTTTTGGCAAATGGCCATGAGCGCCAATGGTCTGGACCCGCAGGCCAAGGTGGACCGCTGGCAAATCTGCCGCTTCACGCCGCCCAGTCACATCATGATCGACGTGGGCGTGGCACTGGCAGGCAAGGGCGGATTTGACGCCGCGCCCGAACACAAGGCCTACAGCGTGGTGGTGGACTTCATCACCCCCGAGACCGAGACCTCCCACTGGTACCACTGGGGCATGGCACGCCAGTTCAAGCCGCACGATGCTGAGCTGACCGCCAAGATCCGTGCGGGCCAAGGCGGCATCTTCAACGAAGACATGGAAATGCTGCAACTTCAGCAAGCGAACATCAGCCAATGGCCAGACCGCAAACTCTTGATGCTCAACATCGACTCCGGTGGTGTGCAGTCTCGCCGTATCATCGAGCGTTTTCTGGCCTTGGAAAACACCCCCGTCGTCACCGCATGAACACCACAGACCTGACCCAAACCCCGATCGCAGCCGATGGCCGTTTTGAAGTGCAGTTGCAAAAGAGCGGCCAAATTTTGCAGATCAGCAAAGACCAGTCCATTTTGAAAGCGCTGCAAGACGCCGGGCATGACGTGCCGTTTTCTTGCTCGGAAGGCATCTGCGGCACTTGCCTGACAAACGTGGTGGCGGGCACACCCGACCATTGGGACAGCTACCTCACCCCCGAAGAGCAAGCTGCCAACACCCAGATGCTGATTTGCTGCTCTCGCAGTCAGACGGCAAGCTTGGTGCTGGATTTGTGATGCGCAAAGCCCGGGGGGATGGCCTTCTTCTTCATCCTTCTTTGCGTCTTTTTTGTTTCGGTTTACGCGCCAAGCCCTCTGCGTCCACTGCTCTTGCGCCAGCGATACGGGACTGGCTTGTCGTTGTCAGACCCTCAGCCATTGCCCATGCATGTGCTGGGCACCAGCACAGACTTGACTGAACCATGAACGCCATTTTGCAAATTTTGGGCATCACCGGCCCGATTTACCTGGTCATAGCGCTGGGTTATGTGTTCACCCGCCAGGGCATGTTTGCCAAGGCCGACATGCAAGTGTTTGGCAAGTTCACCCTCAACCTCGCTTTGCCCGCTTTGCTGTTCAATGCCTTGTCGCAGCGCAGTCTGGGCGAAATCCTCAATGCCGACTACTTGCTGGCTTATGCGCTGGGCTCGATGGTGATGATTTTGGGGGGGCTGTTTTGGGCCCGCAAGGTGCTGGGGCACAGCCTGAGCTACAGCAGCATGATGGCCATGGGTATGTCGTGCCCCAACAGTGGTTTTGTGGGCTATCCGATCATCTTGTTGAGCTTTGGTCCCGTGGCCGGTGTGGCGCTGGCGCTGAACATGATCGTGGAAAACCTGCTGATGATCCCGGTGTTGTTGGCTGTGGCCGATTCAGTAGACGGCCAGCGTGGGCAATGGAAACAGGTGCTGCGGCAAACGCTCACGAACCTGGTGAAGAACCCGATGATCTGGGGCATCGTTGGTGGGTTTGTGTTTTCCTGGTCGGGCTGGACCCTGCCGGCAGTGCTGGGACGCACGATCAACCTGTTTGCACAGGCCAGCGCGGTTTTGTCCTTGTTTGTGATTGGCGGCGCGCTGGTAGGTCTTAAAGCTGATGGACTCAAGGGCACGGTGTCCCAAATCGCTGTCGGCAAATTACTCCTGCACCCCCTGGCCATGTGGGCCGTACTGGCTTGGCTGGTGCCCATTGCTGATCCGGCCTTGCGCTCGGCGGCATTGCTCACAGGGGCCTTGCCCATGCTGGGCATCTACACTGTTTTGAGTCAGCGCCACGGACACGGTGCGATCAGCGCTGCTGCCTTGCTGGTGACCACTGTGGGTTCTTTTTTTACCCTCAGTGGATTGTTGTGGCTGTTGCAACAACACCCATGAACCACTGGAAAGATCTGTTCTTTCATTCGGTGGTGACTGGCTGAATTCCAGAGCACAGCAAGATGGCGAGGTCTGTGCAAAGATGCCCCTTTTTTGACCGAAATCACAGGAGACACACAGTGAACCATGATCTGATGAATGACACGCAGGCTTTGCTGGGAGGCCGCATCGAATCTTCCGGGGCCACCCGCCGCTTGGCCTTGCAAGCGGCTTTGGGCGTGGGTTATGCAGCGGCTGCGGCGCCTGTCATGGCGCAAACGGCCATCAAAACACCGGCTGCCGGGCTGGTTTCGGGCGAGGTGACCATTGATGTCAATGGTTTCAAGATGCCTGCTTACCGCAGCGCCCCCGCTGGCAAAACAGGCTTGCCGGTGGTGCTGGTGATTTCCGAAATTTTTGGCGTGCATGAATACATTGCCGATGTCACACGCCGCCTGGCGCAGGCAGGCTACATGGCGATTGCCCCCGAGTTGTTTGTGCGTCAGGGCGACCCCAGCTCATATGGCGAAATTGCCAAACTGCAAGCGGAGGTGATTTCCAAAGTGCCCGATGCCCAGGTGATGGCTGATTTGGACGCGACGATGGCCTGGGCGGGCGCAAACGGCGGCGATACCCAAAAACTGGCCATTACCGGTTTTTGCTGGGGCGGGCGCATTGCGTGGTTGTATGCTGCGCACCAGCCCAAACTCAAAGCCAGCGTGGCTTGGTATGGCCGCTTGGTGGGGGCTGCAACTGCCCAAACGCCCAGTCATCCGCTCGATCTGGTGGACAAGATCAAGGCACCGGTGCTGGGGCTTTATGGGGCTGCCGATACCGGTATTGCGCTTGACACGGTGGATAAGATGAAAGCAGCCTTGGCCCAAGGCAGTGCCGCAGCCAAAACCAGTGAATTTGTGGTTTATCCTGATGCACCGCATGCATTCCATGCCGACTACCGTCCCAGCTATCGCAAAGCGGCAGCGGAGGACGGTTGGCAGCGATTGCTGACTTGGCTCAAACGCCAGGGCGTGGCCTGATTTTGAAAAAGCAACAGCCGCCCTTCGGGGCGGTTTGTTTGATGGGTGCTCGGTGCACTCTTAGGAAAAAGATGACTTTATTGGCGATTTTGTTGGGTACTTTGGTTGCGGGCATTGGCAGCGTCTGGCTGGCGGCTTGGTTGAGCTTTGGGGTTATCAGCCGCTATACGCAGCACATGCTCAGCCTGGCTGCAGGCGCTTTGCTGGCAACAGCTTTTTTGCATCTGCTGCCCGAGGCTTTTGAAAGTGGCATCGAAGCGCATGCCTTGTTCATGACCTTGCTCTTGGGCTTGGTGTTCTTCTTTTTGCTCGACAAGGCCGAGTTGTGGCACCACGGGCATGAACACAACCATCAGCATGGACACCACTCAGCAGGGCACCTTCATGCTGAAGAAGATCACCCCAGTCATGCCCACCACACCCACACCCCAAGCCGAGGCCCCGTCGGTCAGTGGGCGGTGTTGGCAGGCGACAGCGTGCATTGTTTTGGCGATGGCATCTTGATTGCCTCTGCTTTCATGGCAGACATGCATTTAGGCTGGCTGGCGGCGCTGGCCGTGCTGGCCCACGAAGTGCCGCACCACGTGGGTGATCTGGTGGTGTTGCGTGAAGGCAGTGGCAACCGTCAGGCCGCGGTGCTCAAAGTGTCGATGGCCGGTGCCATCACGGCCTTGGGTGGCGCAGTGGGTTATGTGCTGGTGGATGCCTTGCACGATGGACTGCCTTATTTTTTGGTGGTGGCCAGCAGCAGTTTCGTTTATGTGGCCTTGGCTGACTTGATTCCTCAACTGCAAAAACGCCTGACGGCCCGCGAGACGGCGGCACAAGTCATGTGGCTGGCGCTGGGCATGGGCATGGTGATGCTGGTCAGTGCTTTTGTGCATACCCACTGATCTGACGGGCGCTCTGACTATCGAGTTTCACATCAGCGCAGACGTCTTGTCTGGGGCGGCACTTGCAGTGCCCGAGGTGTGACCCCTCTGATCTCTTCGCCCCTTGGGGATGCACACAAAAAAAAGGCCTTGCGCGTGAGCGCAAGGCCTTTTGACTGAAGCAGATTGTCAACGAACGGGGCTGTTTAAAGCCCAGCCCGCCCCATCTCAGCCGCGTGTGATTTTCAGCACGCGTGTGCCACCGCGCTTGCCCGCAGGGCCTTCGCCTGCAGCGTGGGGTTTGAAGTTGCTGGCACCGAACTGCTTGGGGCCACGGGCGAACTTGTCACCGGCTGCGCCGCGAGGGGCTGGGCGGGTGGCGTTGCGGTTGTCACCGCCACGGTCTTCCCAGCGGCCACCTTGACGTGGACCGTCCTGGCGGGCGTCTTGGCGTGGGGCAGGGCGGCTGTCGCCTTTGTCCCAAGGGTGGGCAGGTGCGCCGCGCTGCTCAAAGCGGTCACCGCCGCGGTGTTCACCACGGGGGGCGTCAAAACGGCCACCGTCTTTGCGGGCATCGAAGCGGGGTTCGCTGCGCTGCTCAAACCGGGGCTGCTCGTCGCGGAAGTTGCCACGCGGGGCGCGGTTGTCAAAGCCACCGCCATCGCGATCACGGTTGCCACCGAAGTCGCGGCCACCGGGGGCGGGACGGCCGCCACGGAAACCACCGCCTGCATTGGCGTAGTTGCGCTCGCCGCCAAAGCGGTCACCGCCACGGCCCATGGGCTTGCGGGCTTCGGGCATGCGCACTTTGGGCTCCAGGCCTGGAATCACTTCGGCCTTGAAAGGCTGGCGTGTGTAGGACTCGATGTCACCGATCTTGCGGCGGTCACGGATTTCGGCAAAGGTCACGGCCAGGCCATCACGACCAGCGCGGCCTGTGCGGCCAATGCGGTGGGTGTAGTCCTCGGCCTTCATCGGCAAGCCGAAGTTGAAGACGTGGGTGATAGTGGGCACGTCGATGCCGCGAGCGGCCACGTCGGTTGCCACCAAGATTTGCACCTGGCCATTGCGCAGCGCCATCAGGCGGCGGTTGCGCATGCCTTGGCTCAAGGCACCGTGCAGGGCCACAGCCGAGAAGCCGTCTTGTTGCAGGTCAGCGGCCAAGCCGTCGCACTCGATTTGGGTGCTGGAGAACACGATGGCCTGGTCGATCGTGGCGTCACGCAACCAGTGGTCAAGCATCTGGCGCTTGTGTTGGGCGTTGTCGGCCCAAAACAGCACCTGCTTGATGTTGTTGTGCTTTTCCTGCGGGTTGTCGATCTGGATTTTCTGGACCGAAGAACCACCGTCGTGCATCACGCGCATGGCCAGTTGCTGAATGCGCGGCGCAAAGGTGGCGCTGAACATCATGGTCTGGCGGCGCTGGCTGGTCAGGTCGTTGATGTCGGCCAGGTCGTCCGAGAAGCCCAGGTCCAGCATGCGGTCGGCTTCGTCGACCACCAAAAATTGCACTTGGTCCAGCTTGATTTGCATGGAGCGCTGCAGGTCGAGCAAACGGCCGGGGGTGGCCACGACCAGGTTGGCGTTTTGCAACTTGGCAATCTGCAATTGGTAAGGAATGCCGCCGACCACGTTGGCCACGCGCAGACCGCGTGTGTGCTTGACCAATTCGATGGCGTCTTGCGCCACCTGTTGGGCCAATTCACGCGTGGGGCACACGATCAGGGCACCAGGCGTGGGGGCCTTGAAGTTGCGGGGGTTGGTGGGGTCTTTGCGCTTGGCACGCTTGGGGGCGGGCTCGCCCTTGGCGGCAGCGTCGGCGCAGGCTTGTTCGAATTCGGCGCGTTCAGCCGCTTCTTGTTCGGCCATTTGCTGGATCAGGGTGTGCAGCACGGGCAGCAAGAAGGCGGCGGTTTTGCCGCTGCCGGTCTGGCTGGAGACCATCAGGTCGGTGTAGCCATTGGACTTGCCGTCCTTGGAGCCACCGGCTGTGGGCAGGGCCAGGGGAATGGCGCGCAATTGCACGGCGGTGGGCTGGGTGTAGCCCAGATCGGCCACGGCCTGCACCAGCTCGGGGGCCAGGCCCAGTTCGATGAATCCATTGGGCACGTCGGCGACGGCTTCCACTTCTTCGGCTGCTTCAGGGGTGAGTTCAGCGGCTGGCTCGGGGGTGATTTCGGCCGCTGCGGCGGCCATGATTTCAAGGGCCAAGTTGCTTGCTGCAGCTTGTGCAGTCGACTCGGTGGCCATGGATGTGATTTCGGCAGGCGACAAGTCGTCCTGCACTGTGTTCAAAGTGTCGGTCATGTGTGTATCAAAAAACTCGCACGGAACAACGACCGCCAACAGGAAACTGTTGCATAGGGTCTTAGCACCGCAAGGTTGAAAAAACATCAACCATCAAACGGTGCTCGCGAGGGGCGCTGGGCGTGGAGCCTGGCCGCTGTGAGTGACCCTATCTTTGGGTCAAGGCATGAAGGGAGATGTAAGAAATGCTGCACCTGAAATGCAGCAAGCCCGCGATTATGGCACGTCTGCGTACAAATCGCTAGGGTTTTCCCTGAAAAAAATCACAGTCGGATGAAATGCTCGCGGTAATGCGCCAATTCGTCGATGGATTCGTGCACATCGGCCAGCGCGGTGTGCTTTTGTTGCTTCTTGAAATTGGCATACACCTCGGGCTTCCAGCGGCGAGACAGTTCCTTGAGCGTGCTCACATCCAAATTGCGGTAGTGGAAAAACGCTTCCAGCTTGGGCATGAACTTGACCAGAAAACGACGGTCCTGACTGATGGTGTTGCCGCACAGGGGGGAGGCGCTCTTGGGCAGGTACTTTTTCAGAAAGGCCAGGATCTGTTCTTCGGCATCGGCTTCGCTCGTGGTGGAGGCTTTGACCTTGTCGATCAAGCCGCTTTTGCCGTGGGTGCCCTTGTTCCACTTGTCCATTTGGTTGAGCAGCTCGTCGCTTTGGTGAATCACCAGCACAGGCCCTTCGATGCGGGGCGTGAGGTGTGGCCCGGTCACGATCACGGCGATCTCCAGCAGACGTTCTTTTTCGGGGTCGAGGCCCGTCATTTCACAATCGATCCAGACCAGGTTTTGGTCAGACTTGGGCAGCTGTGCCGCTTCTTGGGGGGTGGTGTTCACATCAGACATGCGGGGATTGTCGCTGATGCGCACGAGCTTCATCGCCCAACGATGGGCATGCGCGCATGCATGGATGATGCCAAGGCCCTGTGGACTCAAGCCCTTGCCAACATCAGCCAGACAAGGCCGCTTCTACAATACGCCGATGAACCCTTCCCTGACTTTGACCTTGACGCTGGTGCTCGCTTTGCTGGCGCATGTGGCGCTTAAATTTTGGCTCAATGCCCGCCAAGTGCGGCATGTGGCACGCCACCGAAGCGCGGTGCCACAAGCCTATGCCGACACCATGAACTTGGCAGATCACCAAAAAGCGGCCGATTACACCCTGGCCAAAGCGCGTCTGTCGCAAATCGACATCGCGCTGGATGCCGCCGTTTTGCTGGGCTGGACCTTGCTGGGCGGCCTGGATGCGCTGAACCAGGTACTGTTGGGCTGGATGGGCCCGGGCATGGCGCAGCAAATCGCGCTGGTGCTGGGCTTCACGCTGGTCGGCGGTCTGATCGGATTGCCCCTGTCGCTCATGCAAACCTTTGGCGTTGAGCAGCGTTTTGGCTTCAACAAGATCACACCCGCTTTGTGGCTGGGCGACATGGCCAAAGGCCTGGCGCTGGGTTTGGTGCTGGGCCTGCCGCTATTGTGGGTGGTGCTGTGGCTCATGCAAGCCGGGGGCTCCTGGTGGTGGCTGTGGGCCTGGGGGGTGTTGGTGGGCTGGCAGTTGTTTTTGATGGCCATTGCGCCCAACGTGATCATGCCGCTGTTCAACAAATTCACGCCTTTGGAAGACGAGTCGCTCAAGGCCCGCGTGCAGGGCCTGATGCAACGCGCAGGCTTCACCGCCAAAGGTTTTTTTGTGATGGACGGCAGCCGCCGCTCGGCGCACTCCAATGCTTTTTTCACAGGCTTTGGGGCGAGCAAGCGAGTGGTGTTTTTTGACACCTTGCTCAAGCAATTGAGCCCGGCTGAAATGGAAGCGGTGCTGGCCCATGAGCTGGGCCACTTCAAGCACAAACACATCGTGAAAATGATGGTGACCAGTTTTGCCATGACGTTGGCCGGTCTGGCGCTGCTGGGCTGGTTGGCGCAGCAGGTTTGGTTTTACACAGGCTTGGGCGTGATGCCCAATTTGTCGGGCAGCAACGATGCGCTGGCGCTGGTTTTGTTCATGTTGGTGACGCCCGTGTTCACTTTGTTTTTTGCGCCCGTGTCTTCTTGGCGATCGCGCCAGCAAGAGTTCGAGGCCGATGCCTATGCCGTTTCGCAATCCCCGGGCGCAGACTTGTCTTCGGCCCTGCTCAAGCTGTACCAGGACAACGCCTCGACCCTCACGCCCGATCCTTGGTATGTGAAGTTTTATTACTCGCACCCCCCGGCCAGCGAGCGTTTGCTGAGGATGAAAACCGCATGAGCACCCCAGAAGTGAGGGCTCTCAAGCCCACCGAGATCATCATGGCACTGAGCCAAATTTCGGGTTGGGGCTTGTCGGGCGATGGCGACAACATTGCCATTGAAAAGACCTTTGAGTTTGCCGAGCACACACACGCACTGCTGTTCGTCAACAGCGTGGGCTGGTTGTCTGAAAAGCTCAACCACCACCCCGAGCTGGTGTTGACCTACAAACGTTGTGTGGTGCGCTGGAGCACGCACGATGTGCGCGGCCTGAGCCGACTCGATTTTGAGGCGGCCACCCAGACCGACGCCTTGTTAGCGGCAAAAGCCTGAATGAACAAACCCAAAACACGACCGGCCTTGCCCCAGGCCCACGATCTGGAGCCGGGCTTGGTGGTCGCCACCTATGGCCGCCATTGTTTGGTGGAGACGCCCGAAGGCCGACGCCTGATTTGCCACCCCCGGGGCAAGAAAAACCAGGTGGTGGTCGGCGACCAGGTGCTGTGGCAAATCGCAGGCGACGAAGGCAGCATCGAAAAACTGCAAGACCGCCGCAACCTGTTTTACCGGCAAGACGAAATCCGCACCAAATCCTTTGCAGCCAATCTGGACCGCGTGCTGATCTTGATCGCCGCCGACCCCGAATATTCAGAAAGCCAACTCTCACGCGCCTTGGTGGCGGCCGAAGCCGAACGCATCACGCCCATCATCGCGCTCAACAAGAGTGATTTGGCTCAGCCCTTTGCCCAAGCTTGGGAGCGCCTGGCCCCTTACCGCGCCATGGGCTACAGCGTCATGCCCATCAGCCTGAGCCCGCGCAGCCCAGTAGCCGACGACGGCGTGGCCGCCTTGTGCAAGCATTTGCAGGGCCTGACCACTTTGGTGCTGGGGCCGTCGGGCAGTGGCAAAAGCACGCTGATCAACCGCTTGGTGCCCGATGCGCTGGTCGAGACGGGTGAGATTTCGCTGGCGCTCAACTCGGGCAAGCACACCACGACCAGCACGCGTTGGTACTGGGTGCCCGCGCTGGATGGGTCTGCTGAAGATGGCGCTGCTCGGACGGCCTTGATCGATTCTCCTGGCTTTCAGGAATTTGGCTTGCACCACATTGAGCCCACCCGCTTGGCTGACTGCATGCCCGATTTGCGCCAGCATTTGGGGGGCTGCAAGTTCTACAACTGCACGCATTTGCACGAGCCCGGATGCGCTGTGCTGGCGCAGGTCGAAACCGCCGAGCACCCCGGCACCATCAGCGTGCGCAGGCACCGCATTTACGCGCAGCTGTTTGATGAACTCAGCCAGCAGCGCTGGTGAGTATCAACGTCGGACTCTGCGAGTACCGACCTACGGGGCGCGCTGTTTGTAGCTCGGCGGCTTCAGCCCCGACATGGGCCAGTGCCGGAGCCAGCATTGTCGTAGCTGAAGCTGTCGACCTACGGGGCGCGGTATTCGTAGGTCGGCGGCTTCAGCCCCGACATGGGCCAGTGCCGGAGCCAACATTGTCGGAGCTGAAGCTGCCGACCTACGGGGCGCGGTATTCGTAGGTCGGCGGCTTCAGCCCCGACATGGGCCAGTGCCGGAGCCAGCATTGTCGGAGCTGAAGCTGACCTACGGGGCGCGGTATTCGTAGGTCGGCGGCTTCAGCCCCG
>NZ_LFYT02000032.1 GCF_001270065.2 Limnohabitans planktonicus II-D5 | reverse complement strand
CGGCTTTAGCCCCGACATGCAGCCTGTGCCGGAGCGAACAGATGTCGGAGCTAAAGCTACCGACCTACAAGGCAAGGCCTGTGGTTTTCCGTAGGTCGGCGGCTTCAGCCCCGACATGCAGCCTGTGCCGGAGCGAACAGATGTCGGAGCTAAAGCTACCGACCTACAAGGCAAGGCCTGTGATTATTCGTAGGTCGGCGGCTTTAGCCCCGACATTGACTCTATGCCGGAGCCCACAAATGTCGGAGCTGAAGCTACCGACCTACAGGGCGCGGCCTGTGATTATTCGTAGGTCGGAGGCTTTAGCCCGACATGCAGCCTGTGCCGCAGCGAACAGATGTCGGAGCTGAAGCTACCGACCTACAAGGCAAGGCCTGTGGTTTTTCGTAGGTCGGCGGCTTTAGCCCCGACATGCAGCCTATGCCGGAGCCCACAAACGTCGGAGCTGAAGCTACCGACCTACATGGCCAGGCCTGTGGTTTTCCGTAGGTCGGCGGCTTTAGCCCCGACATGCAGCCTGTGCCGGAGCGAACAGATGTCGGAGCTAAAGCTACCGACCTACAAGGCAAGGCCTGTGGTTTTCCGTAGGTCGGCGGCTTTAGCCCCGACATTGACTCTATGCCGGAGCCCACAAACGTCGGAGCTAAAGCTTCCGACCTACATGGCCAGGCCTGCGGTTTTCCGTAGGTCGGCGGCTTTAGCCCCGACATGCAGCCTGTGCCACAGCGAACAGATGTCGGAGCTGAAGCTACCGACCTACAGGGCGCGGCCTTTGGTTTTTCGTAGGTCGGCGGCTTTAGCCCCGACATGCAGCCTGTGCCGGAGCGAACAGATGTCGGAGCTGAAGCTTCCGACCTACAGGGCGCGGCCTGTGGTTTTCCGTAGGTCGGCGGCAACAGAGCCGACAGGGATCAGCCAAGCCATTTGATACAGAACACAAGGAGACAGTCATGACAAACAACACGACATCCAACACCGCCCAACTCGCCGCCTTCGCATCCGCGCTGCGTTTCGACGACATCCCAGAGCCGGTGGTCCGCAAGATCGAAGACCTGTTGGTGGATTGGTTCGGCTCGGCCGTGGCCGGGCACGGATCGCGCCCGGTGGAGAGCATCACCCGCTTTGCGCAAGCCATGGGGCAGGCCCAAGGCCCGTCTGAAGTCATCATCAACGGCGCACGCACCACGCCGTATTTGGCGGCCATGGCCAACGCTGCGGCCTCGCATGTGGCCGAGCAAGACGATGTGCACAACGGTTCGGTGTTCCACCCGGCCACGGTGGTGTTTTCGCCTGCCGTGGCGGTGGCACAAGCTCTGGGCGCGAGCGGCAAGCAACTGCTGGCCGCATCGGTGGTGGGCTACGAAGTCGGTATCCGTGTGGGTGAATTTTTGGGGCGCTCGCACTACCGTGTGTTCCACACCACCGGCACCGCAGGCACCTTGGCAGCGGGCGCTGCTGTGGGCCATTTGTTGGGTCTGAACGCGCAGCAAATGCAGCACGCGCTGGGCTCGGCCGGCACGCAGTCGGCAGGCCTGTGGGAGTTCTTGCGCACGGCGGCCGACAGCAAGCAGCTGCACACCGCGCACGCCGCCGCAGCGGGCCTCATGTCCGCCTACTTGGCCCAAGACGGCTTCACGGGCGCAGCAGAAATTCTGGAAGGCCCGCAAGGCATGGCCGCAGGCATGTCGAGCGACGCCGACCCGAGCCGCCTGGTGGACGGCCTGGGCACGCGCTGGGCTACGGCCGAGACCTCGTTCAAGTACCACGCCAGCTGCCGCCACACCCACCCGGCGGCCGATGCGCTGCTGCACGTCATGCAGACCCATGGCCTGAAAATCGAAGACCTGGCCCAAGTGGTGACGCATGTGCACCAAGGTGCGATCGATGTGCTGGGACCGGTGGTGCGGCCCGTCACGGTGCACCAGAGCAAGTTCTCGATGGGAACGGTGCTGGCGCTGGTGGCGCAACACGGCCACGCGGGACTGACCGAATTCGACCGCGACTTTTTGAGTGCACCCACCCAGGCCTTGCGCGACAAAGTCAGCATGGTTCTGGACGCCGAAGTGGACAGCGCCTACCCCAAACGCTGGATCGGCAAAGTGATCGTCACCACCACCGACGGCCGCGTGCTGCACGGCCGCGTGGACGAGCCCAAGGGCGATCCGGGCAACACGCTCTCGCGCCAGGAGATCACCGACAAAGCCCTGCGCCTGGCCGCCTTCAGCGGCGGTGCCACACCCGAAGCCATGCGCCAAAGCGTGGACGCGCTCTGGCAAGTGGCCACTTGGCCCAAGGTGGGCGCTTTACTGGTCAATTGAAAGCCCCATGTCGGACTCTGCGAGTGCCGACCTACGGGCGAACCACAAGACCCTTGTAGGTCGATGGTCGAAGACCCCGACAGGTGGGAGTTCACCCCGTGGCAATTTTGATGCGGCTGATGCGCTATGGGCAAATGTCGGACTCTGCGAGTGCCGACCTACGGGCGAACCACAAGACCCCTTGTAGGTCGGTGGTCGAAGACCCCAACAGGTGGGAGTTCACCCCGTGGCAAGTTGGATGCGGCTGAAGAGCAATGGGCAAATGTCGGACTCTGCGAGTGCCGACCTACGGGCGAACCACAAGACCCCATGGAGGTCGTTGGTCGAAGACCCCAACAGGTGGGAGTTCACCCCGTGGCGAGTTGGATGCGGCTGAAGAGCAATGGGCAAATGTCGGACTCTGCGAGTGCCGACCTACGGGCAAACCACAAGACACTTGTAGGTCGGTGGTCGAAGACCCCGACGTGAGCCTTTGCCAGAGCAAGCGGCTGGCACAATCCCCCCATGTCTGTTCATTTCGATCTGGTGGATTTGCGACTCATGGTGCGGGTGGCTGAAGCCAACAGCCTCACCAAAGGAGCCGAGGCCTCGCACATTTCGCTGCCTGCGGCCAGCACGCGCATCAAAAACCTCGAAGAAAGCATTGGCGCCAAGCTGCTGAACCGCCACAGCCAGGGCGTGACCCTCACGCCACCGGGGCAAGCCTTTGTGCACCGGGCGCGGCTGGTGCTGGGCCAGATCGAACACCTGCGCGGCGACCTGCAGGAATACGCCAGCGGCATCAAAGGCCACCTGCGCGTGTATGCCAACACCACGGCCCTGGGCGAGTTCTTGCCCGAAGTGCTCAAGCGCTACCTGGCCACGCACCCCGATGTGAACATCGACCTGCAGGAAAAGCCGTCGAATGAAATCGTGCGTGCCGTGATGGACGGCAAGACCGACATCGGCATCGTGGCCGGTTCGGTGCGCACTGAAAACCTGCAAACCCTGCCTTACCGGTCTGACAGCCTGGTGTTGGTGGTGCACGATGGCCACCCCGTGGCCGACATGCCCAGCATGCCCTTGATCGACGCACTCGAATTTGACCATGTGGGCCTGCACGAAGCCAGCGCCTTGCACGCCTTCCTCAACCGCGAATGCGAACAGCTCAACAAGCCGCTCAAGCTGCGCATCCAGGTGAGCAACTTCGAGTCGGCCTGCCGCATGATTGAAGCCGGTGTGGGCGTGGGCGTGCTGCCCGAATCGGCCGCCCGCCGCCACGCCCGCAGCATGGCCATCCGCCTAGTGCCGCTGTCCGACGCCTGGGCGATTCGTTCCATGCAGATTTGCGTGCGCAACTTCGACGAACTGCCGGGCTTTGCGCGGGACTTGATTGATTTGCTGGCGGAGGATGCAAGGCTGGCGAGGGGTTGAATGGTCTGAGTGTTCAGACATCAGATGAAGCTATCGCTTGGAAGGCTTCCTTACAACTGCAGGCAGCCTTACATGAAGGCTGCCTGCAGGACTCATGACACATTCACTTAACTTGCTTGGTGGTCAGGACCAAGCTGTTATCCGTCTTGGGTAGAAAGGTATAAATCCTGCTGCCTGATAGTTGAATCTGACTGTCTGAAGAAATCCGTGCCACAAAGGTTCCTCCGATCAACGCGCTGGGGGACATCGGCCCTGTGAAAACACGATTGCCAGCAGTTCCACCCAAATCGGTGGCTGATGGAAGAGTGCCTACGGTGTGCATGGCATTGTTTGCTACATCCCACCTCTGCAGTGTTCCGCCTGTTCCTGTTGTACCTAATGTCTGTGGCACAACATAAACGCTGTCACCCCTGAAAGTGTTGTTGGACGCATCGTAGACTGTTTGATTGGAACCATAGACCATGGCGTTACCAGCGTCGTAAAGTAAGTTGTCGGTTTGGTTCAGAAAATTCAGGGACCAGCTGCCGTTGTTAGAGGAAATTCCCGTCACGGCCAATTCGCCAGAAAAGGATGAGGCCATATAAATCGTGGACGATGGTGCTTTTAAGACGGTTTGAGTACCTGTTGTCGTGTCCACTTTGATCAATGACCCTGTGCTGCCCGAGCAGACCGAGGCGTACACAGCGCCATTGAGTGTGGTCGCTGCGATCAAACTTCCGGTGCCTGTAGCCAAAGTATTGGCTGATGCGGCAGATCTCGAAACAGAGGTGATTCGCCAAGTGCCTGTGCATGAGGTGCTGGCACCAGAACTGAAATAAGCATAAGCATTCGACGCATCGTTACCCGCCAGTTTCCAGCCGGAAGTGCCTGATAACGCGGGAACGTTTGAAATACTGGGCGTCCCGTTGACCATTCGCATGGCTTTGAGCAGTCCGTTTTGTGTGTAAAGAATCAAATCCGACAAGTTGGCAACACTGGAAAATTGAGAGGTGTTTGTAGAAAAACCGGATTCAATGGCGGTTGTACCAGGCTGGTCAATAGACCATAAGTCAATTTGGCCGCCTTCTTTCCAGGTGACAAGCCAATGGGTGGGTTGTCCCGTTGTGGGTGAGCGCAAGTAACCCAAATATCGATTTTTAGATGACACAGTGGAGATGTACGGTACGCCAGTATCTGAAAACGTGATCAGCATTTGTCCGTCATCGCTGGTGTTGCACAAGCCGTCTGTGCCAGCAGTATCGACAATCATTTGACTGGCAAAAGGTTTGGAAAAGTTTCTCGCCAGTTGGCTTGTGCTGCACAAGTCGGCTGCAGGGGCAGTCGATTGGACAGGACGTGCACCATTGGCGAGCAACGACGTGACGCGCACAGTGCCATTGCGATGGTCAACATAGGCCGCATTCTGCAAATCAGTGAACTGTCCCTTGGTTGGGTTCCATTGACCTTGACTCAAAGAGACCCCCAACTGCGTTGCTGCAGCCGATGTGTCGATTTGGTATTCGGTATCTGGTGTGGATGCATGCACCAGTGAAAGTGAAGTTTGCAAGGGTGATGCTGTTGTGAAGCCGGAGGGCTTCAAGACCACTTCATAACTCCCTGATTTAGGCCATGAACTCGTGTTTGTGTCAGGTGTGTTGGGTGCACCACCACCGCCACCACAGGCGGAGATCAACAAGAAGGCCATGCTCATGGCCGACAGCTTGACAGCGGGCGTTGATGGCAAATGGAATTTGGTCATTTTTTTCCTTTACAGCAATTTTTACAGGTGCCGAAGGAAATCTTAACTCAATAAAATGCAAATAAAGTACTAATAAATTTATCATTTTAATTGTTTAATAGCAAAATTATCAAACTCTTTATGCTGAATTGACGTGTTTGAACCGCGAATGCGAACAGCTCAACAAGCCACTCAAGCTGCGCATCTAGGTGAGCAACTTCGAGTCGGCCTGCCGCATGATTGAAGCCGGTGTTGGCGTGGGCGTGCTGCCCGAATCCGCCGCCCGTCGCCACGCCCGCAGCATGGCCATTCGCCTGGTGCCCTTGTCTGACGCCTGGGCTTTGCGCGGGACTTGATTGATTTGCTGGCAGAGGATGCGCGCTTGGCGATGGCTTGAGGGCAGGCCTCAAGCAGCCAACCATTCATCCCGCAAAAGATAAGGCTGGATCAAGACTTCCGCAGGCAACTGAAGCTGGGCGACCAAGCGACGGATCATCTCCAGTGTCAGCGGGCGTGTTCTGTTCAGGATGTCGGCAACACGGCCACGAGGCCCAATCATGGGCTCCAGGTCTTTGCGAGTCAGACCACGACTTTCCATGACGTGCTCGATGAATTCAATGGGGTCAGGGTCGGCAATGGGATAGTGTGTTTTCTCGTAATGCTCGACAAGCAGCGTGAGCACATCCAGTCGCTCGGCTTGCGCGGATTTGGCGGGGGCAGACCAGAGCTGCTCGATTTGATCCAATGCAGCTTTGTATTCTTTTTTGTTGTGAATGGTGCGGATTTCCATGGGGCTTTCCTTTAAACAGTGAGCACATCAATCTTGTCGTATTGCGCATGTGTGCCGACAAACTTCACGAACAACAAGCCTTTGTCATCACGCACCAGCACCACCAATCGGTAGTCATTGCCATTGATGTTGAACACCACGCGGTTGTTGGCTGTAAAGCTTGCATGTCGATAGGCCTCTTGGATGTCAGCTGGCGACTTCCATTGCGCTCTGCTGGACAGCGCGTACCAGGCCATTAACGGTGTTTGTGCATCCGGATGTTTTGCCCAAAAAGCACGGAGCGTTGATATCGCAATGATTCGCATGCTGCATCATGATACCAATATGGTATCTTTTCAAAACAGCGAGACACCATGCGGGCCGCTGGGCTCAAAGCTCAAAGCTCAAAGCTCAAAGCTCAAAGCTCAAAGCTCAAATCAACGGTCAAGTATTACTCAAGTAAAATCAAGTAAGAATTTCAGGAGTTCGCATGAGCACCACCCTCACCGTCAAAGGCCAGGTAACCATCCCCAAACCCATCCGCGATGCCATGGGTTTGACCCCTGGCACCTCGATTGACTTTGCCGTCAACCGCAGCGGCGAAGTGGTGCTGCACAAAGCCGACAGCGGCAAGGCCACCCGCAAGGCCAAGCCCCAGCCCGACCGCTTCGAAGCCGCCCGAGGCAAAGCCGACGTGGCCTGGAAAACGCAAGACCTGATGGCCTTGCTGCGTGGCTGAGCTGAGCCATGTCGCTTCAAACAGATTTGAAAGTCATCATCATTGCCGGTCCCAACGGCGCTGGTAAAACCACATTCGCACGCGAATTTTTGCCTAACGAGGCGGCGTGTCCGACTTTCGTGAATGCCGACCTCATTGCCGCAGGGTTGGCACCTTTTGCGCCAGAGACAGCAGCGCTACAAGCCGGGCGACTGATGTTGACAGAACTGAAGCGGCACTTTTCACAAAGGCAAAGTTTCGCTTTTGAAACCACCCTTTCTGGCCGTGCTTATGCGAATGCCATCCGTCGCTGGCAAGCTGCAGGCTACAAAGTCGAGTTGATTTTCTTAAAACTGCACGACGCACAAGAGGCCATAGCGCGTGTGACCCAACGCGTATTGCAAGGCGGGCACCACATCCCTGATGAGGTGATTCGTCGTCGCTTTGAGCAAGGACTGAAAAACCTTGCACAAATTTACCAACCGCTGGTCAATGTCTGGGCGGTTTATGACAACTCCGGCGAAGTGCCAAAGTTGATCGAATGGAGTGAAGAATGAAGCCACAACTTCCTATTGAACAAGCTCGAAACAGCGATTTACGCGGCTCGGCTGCTGCGCTTTTACGCGCTGCGCAACGGGCACGCGAAGTGGCCATGCGCACACAAACAGCCTTGGTGGTGAGGCGCAATGGGGTGCTGGTTCATGACCGCATCAGCGAAATTGCAGGCACGCCAGTGACACAGGGTAAAGCCTGACGCATGCTGGTCGACACCAACGTCCTGGTGGACGTGCTTGAAAACGATCCCACATGGGCCGACTGGTCCATCGCGCAACTGCGCGCCCAAGCGCAAATCCACCGCCTGGTCATCAACCCTGTGATCTACGCCGAACTGTCGCTGACCTTCAGCAACGTGGAAGCGCTGGACGCCACGCTGGCCGACTTGCAAATCCCGGTGGTCGAGACGCCCAAGCCCGCGCTGTTTTTAGCGGGTAAAGCCTTTGTGCAATACCGCAGGCAAGGCGGAACCAAAAGCAACGTGCTGGCCGATTTCTTCATTGGTGCACATGCTGCGGTGGCGGGCTTGCCCGTGCTGACGCGGGATGTGCGTCGCTATGCGAGCTACTTTCCTACGGTGCGATTGATCGCGCCTGACATCAACTGAACAAATCGCGGAATCGATCAGTGACTCGTGGACGAACTCTGAGCGAAAGCGCCTTCGAGCACCTGGCGTTCGTTGAAAGTCAAAAACCCATCCAGCTTTTCGGCCCAGTCTTTCAAAAACACCTCTTTACGTCGCAGGGCTTGGTCTTCTGCGTAATCCAGCCACATCGTCACGATGCGGTTGAGTGATTGAATTTCAGGCTCATGAAGGTAGTTTTTGGCCACTGTGACATCTGCTTTTTGTACGCTGCCCGATTTCCAAGTGGTCAAGCCCATGTGTGGCTGGGTGCTGTCGGCACGCTCAGCGATCAATTCGGCGGCCGTTTTGCCTGTGACGGCGAAATGCAGCTTGTTTTGTATGAAGCGGGAAAAACGTGTGGTCTCGGGCAGCGACGGTGAATAGTCCGCTGCCATGGCAAAAATTTCCCGTACCCGCAGATACATGCGCCGTTCGCTGGCGCGAATGTCGCGGATGCGCTCCAGCAACACGTTGAAACGGTCGGGCGCCGCCGAATCCCCCACAGGCGGGTTCTTCAGGCGCTCGTCATCCAGCAAAAAGCCGTTGACCAGATAGTCCCGCAAGCGTTCGGTGGCCCAGCGGCGAAACTGCGTGCCCCGTGCCGAGCGAACACGGTAGCCCACCGCCAGGATGGCGTCGAGGTTGTAGTGGTCAATGTTCCGGTTGACGGTTCGCTCACCCTCTTGCCGAACTATTAGGAATTTCCTAATGGTTGCCGAAGATTCAATCTCGCCATCGGCATAAAGCGTTTTCAGATGCTCGTTGATGGTGGGCACCTTGACCTGAAAAAAATCGGCCATCAAGGCTTGCGTTAGCCAGAGCGAATCCTCGATGAACCGACACTCCACACGGGTGCGGCCATCCTCGGTCTCGTAGAGCAGGAATTCGCCGGGCATCACTGGACCGTTTCTTAGGGTGTTCACGATGTGGCCTTTATCGTAAAAAGCCCAGGCTAAACACCTGCGGGCGCAACTTGTCGGTCAGGGCTTGGTAGGCCGACTCAAAGGGGGTGAAGTTGACGGGGGCGGTGTCGCCGCTTTTGTTGCGCTCGGCCAGGGCGTTGCGGATTTGGTACCAGCCTACCTCTGAGCGGTTTGGTAGATTTGGCCGCACGTTAATTGCAGGACTCTTACTCTCATCTTTTGATGTGCGAAAGTCCAATACACTTACGCTAAGTAGGTTCAAATAATTACTTTTTCCAATGATGAATCAAGTATTGGTCAGCTGACGATCAGCACTCTAAGAACGTTGCCTTTAGTAGATATTGACGTCAAGCAGAGTTGCCAAATTCCTCGACAAGACAGGGATAGGGAGAAAATTTTCAAGGGAGTGATTTATTGAGCGCAAACGTATTTTTTGAAGCCGAACGGCAGAGGTTTTTCCGGCCTTTAAGCAGTTCCCGACGGGAGCTGGTTTCAGCCTGTTTACGTGCACTGTTCGAGCGGCTGCACGGCCCTGCTGCAGACTATGTCCACAACCTGAATCGAGAAGCCCTCAAGGAGCTTATTGCTCCTGTGGTGCGCGAGCACCAAAGCGAACTCGATACCGATGCTGAGCAGGACGAATTCAACACAACGGACGCGGTCGATCCCCAGCAGCTCACCGTCACGGTCATTCGTGCGCTACTACGGGACGGGTGGCTGGAGCAGTATCCGGACCGCAATGGCTTAGTCACCGCATTCCGATTCTCGAGGCCTGGCAAATTGTTCGCCGAGGCCTTCTGGGCGCTCCACCGTCCCAGTCGCAGCCGGCAACGCAATATGCGCGGCTGCCGTAATGCCCTTGAAGCCGCACTGAGCGAACGTGGCGACGCGCATGACCTGGTAGACGCCTATGAGTACGCAGAAAAGGTCATCGAAGACCTGACCGAGGGCATCGACTACCTGCAGGAACGAATCCGCCACCTCATGCAGGAAGCCACTGTGCACTCCCAGTGGGATGACTTCGTAGAATTCTTGGACCGGTTTCAACGGGACTACTCCAAGCAACTGACTGCTGACAGCGCCACGCTTAATCGACAGGGTATTCGGCAAAAGATTGAAATGCTTCGGGTCAGTTTAGACAGCCAAAAATACAAGCGCGTTGAAGAGCAGCTTCAAGACATTGCTCAGTGGGCTGTCAAAGAACATACTGGTTCTTCGGTGTTCGAATGGCTGCTGGACCGCATTGATGACATCGTCAATGCCGCCTGCGACACCAAGCAGCCCACGTTCGTGCGTGCCATGGACACCTACATTCGACGTATCACGGGCCTTGTGCAGCAGTCCATGATGCTGCGTACCGGGCAAAACCGCCATGCCTACCTCAATGCCATCTCCAAGCTCGCCGAACGCGACAAAGCCGGGCAAGACAAGCTATTGCAGACCATTGGGGAACAAATTTCTTGCGTAGAAATCCGCCTTTTGGACCCATCCAGCTTCAAGTTGCGGTCTGCTACACAACGACGCAAAGCCGCCACCATTTCCATACAACCTCGCGCCAGCCGCGCCGCGCGCCTTGAATCGTTCATGAAGCGCGCCGAATCTGAAGCCTTTGCGGTGGCTAACGAAGAGCTTGCGAGCAAGTTGCGGGGTGACCTTCGATTGTTTCAGCATCCAATTCACCTGTCGTCATTGCCTCCAGAGACGGCGCGGGACCTCATCAGCAACATGCAAGCCGTTGAAGCCGTGCGCAATACCAAAGGACGTGACCTGGCGGCCACAAGGCTCCCAGGCCGCGTTGAGAATGAGTTCTACAGCGGCTACGACTACGAATTTGATTTCAAGAGAGATTTATGAGCCTCACAACCGAATTGCGCGAGAAGCTGGCGAAAACCACTGTCACGATGGAACGGTTTCGTGAAATCGCAACCCGTTTGCTGTCATACGGCGTGCTGGTGCGAGATGAAGATCGTACAGAACAGGCGCTGTACGACGAAACTCGTCAGGTGGAATCGTTGTTGTCAGAGTACTTCGAGGTAGTCGGGATGTACCTGCATCACGACGTCAACGCCCAGTTCTTTCGCCTCTACGCTCCCGGCGCTGTTGTTGACGGGATCCGGGAGGACACCTTTTCTCCGGTACCTTCGTTGAAGGCACGGGTGTCTACCGACTTCGTTGCTGCGGCCATAGCACTGCGGTTCCTCTATCAAGAAAAGTTGAACCAAGGGCTCATCGACACCCAGGCCGAGGCACTTATCAGCGTTGACGACCTTGCATTGACGCTGATAACCCAGCTCAAGCGGCAACTTCCGGAGCGCGATGGTGAGCGCATGGGGCTTCTGGCAGAGCTGAAAAGACACCGCCTTCTCAGGTACTCATCCACGTTCAGCGTGAGCGATGAAGACGCCTACCTCGCGATACGACCAACCATCTTGGGCGTTGTCAGTAACGAAGCTTTAGCTGTTGCAATGGATGCCGACGGTGAAATCGAACCTGTCATGCAGGTTGAGGAGCCACAAGAATGAAATTAGACCGATTGATTCTCGTAAATTGGGGACAGCTGCGCCCTGGCAACTTTGAAATGGGTGACATGACGCTGTTGACCGGCGAAACCGGTTCTGGCAAATCGACGATGCTCGACGCCCTGCAGACTGTGATGACCGCTGCGAACAAAGGCGTCATGAATTACAACCCCGGCCAAGACGAAGTGACTCAGGGCCAGCGCCGTGGCAAAACCAAGCGCACGCTGGAATCCTACGTTGTCGGCGCCGAGTACAACAACTTCTCCCGCAAGGACGGCGCACAAGGCTACATGGCTGCAGTTTTCCGGCAAAGCAAGGGTGAAGAACACTTGAAGCCCTTCACGGCCCTCGTTGCGGCATCTGCACGGGTGGAAGGCTCCACCGCTGATACGCGCCAAGCGAAGTTGGAAAGCCTGCAGCTCGTCATCGTGGATGACGCCGCTTTGACTTTCGAAGATTTCATGAAGGACGTTGAGACCAATGAGTGCATTGCTGTGGACCGCATCGCGCGGCACCTTCAGTCCAAATTCAGCCGAGTCCATGATTTCAATGAGAAGAAGATGGACTACTTGTGCGCGCTGTACGGGCGCTTTCGGGGCAAGTCCAGCGTAACCAAGGATGAGGCGACCAATGCAGCCAAGGCTTGGGTTCAGTCCATTGCTTACCGCCCTATTGGCTCTGTCCATGAATTGGTACGAGACGAGATTCTGGATTTCGACGAGAGGCAGCTCCAGCAAGACATTGAGCGCATCAGTGGGCTCATGAAGCAGGTCAGTAATCTGCGGCAGGAAGGCGTGCGTCTAAAGGATAGCGTTGTACGGCTCGCAACTTTGCAGGCAGCCATTGACCAAACCGCCAAGGCCCACGAAGCCCACGTGATGCAAGGCATGTTGGTCGCAAAACTCCAGCTGAGCAACGACGATGTCGCCATAGAAGCCAAGAAGAAGCTGATAAGCAAGGCAGACGAAGCCATCAAGGAAGAGAACGGGAAAATCACTTCGTGGAACGCGCGACTGGCAGTCATTGACGACCAGCGTGTGCAATTGACTGCCCAGCTTCAGGGCATCCCGGTGCACAACCAAAAGATGGAGCTTGATAGCAATCTGGCCAAGGCTACGGCCACTGCACGAGCTAGTCTGGATGAGCTGTCACTTTCCCTGATAGCTGCCGGCCTGTTGGAACAGCGCTCAAAAGAGTTGATTTCAAAGCCGATTCCGGAGTCCTTCAAGGAATTGCAGAAAGCCGTAGACCGGGTTGCCAAGGCTTATGGGCAAGTCGACTTCCCCCGTCTGGCAGCTTGCCGTGACAGCGTGGCAGAAGCGACAAAGGGTGAAGAGTTGAACGTCTGGAAGTTGTACAGCGTGGTTTCGGCGCTGTCCGGAATCAACCAAGGCATCGACAATTTGCACGTAGCACTAGTTGGCACGGACGAAAGCGTGGCCATGGCGATTTCAGCGGAGGCGACTACGGTTTCACAGATTAAAACCAAGGCCGACGATAAGGTGCGCGATTTGGGCAGTCAGAAGTCCCGACTTTTACAAGGTAAGGTCTCGTATCCCCCCTATGTTCAGCGGGGGCTGGACTTGCTCCATGAACAGTTCCGGGATGCCAATGCACAAGTCTTGTGTGACTTGGTCGAGCCCAAGTCGGAAACGTGGCAGACGGCTATCGAGGGGTACTTGGGGAACGCGCGCTTCAACATCAT
The DNA here is from genome assembly GCF_001270065.2 of Limnohabitans planktonicus II-D5. Lineage (GTDB taxonomy): Bacteria > Pseudomonadota > Gammaproteobacteria > Burkholderiales > Burkholderiaceae_C > Limnohabitans_A > Limnohabitans_A planktonicus. Next base: position 35,092 of record NZ_LFYT02000032.1, on the reverse strand, counting down.
TGTTTCTCCAGAGTGGGAGCGCAGGTGCGTGGACTTTCTCAAGTCACGCGCCATCTCTGCAAAAATCATCCAGGGTGCAATGTGCCTGAAGGACGCAGAGGGCAAGGTACTGCCAACCGACTCCATCGTAAGGGAGCTGACGGCTGCCAACCCCATCGCATGGGCGTACTTGGTCGAGCAGTACGGTGGCGTTGTCAAGGTCGCCGATACCGAAGCTTTGCGATATACCAAGCGCGGTATCACCTTGGACGGCATCGGCTCTGGAAGCCGCTCCATGTTCACTGCTGAGAAAAAGTCGAACAATGTCTTTGGTATCAAGGCGCGTGAACAAGCACTTGTCAAGGTAACGAAAGAATTGGAAATCGCTGAAGCTGAGGCTCTTGCATTGGGAAACACCCAGGCGTTCTTGGATTCGATAAAGTCCGCGTTGCTAGGTCTCAAGGCACCACGTTTCGACGCCAATGCGTTGCGAGATGCGGCCAATTTGATTGAAAAGACGCGAGCGTCCCTGGAAACCCTCGACATCACAGAACTCAATGTGATGCAAGAGACGCTATTGCGGATTCAGGGCGAAATTCGCGACTTCTATTTAAGCATTTCGGCTGCGAACCAGCGGGTCGGCGAGCACAACAGCGCCATGGCTAACGCGGAAGCTGCCATCAAAGGGATTCAAGCGAGTAAGCAGGACCATTTGAAGGCGCTGGAGGGGCAAATCCAAAAGCTCAAGAAGTTAGTTGCGTCCAACCCCGCATTCACCTATCCGGCGCTGGTGGCCGGGATTGACGAAAGGCTTTCTCAAGCACCGGTAACCCTGGAAGTAGCAAAGAATGCGCTTGGGGACCTGGCAGTTAAGCCCGGTAACTTGTTGGTGGACGCCCGAGAGGCGCTGACCCACTACAACAGTCAGGCCAAGCCAGACGAGCGGTTTGTCGTCACACTTACCGCCTGGCATGACACCCAGTCGTTTGACGCCACCTACTATGCATTGATCGAAATGGCTAAGGTGGTTGTCAAGACATTGGACGGACTGCGTAGTATTGGCTTGTACAACAACAGCCGCGAGCTGGATAAGGCCGAAAAATCTTTCCATGATGTTTTCACAAAACAGTTCTGTGTGGAAATCAAGAGCCGTGTGGACGACGGTATCCGCACCTTGCGCCAGATGAATGGTGAGCTCAAAAACTTGAAGTTCGGCTCCGACAGCTTCAGCATTGACTGGTCGCGTTGGGAACCTGAATTCGAGGATTACCTCAGTTTTTTCGGCGAGGTGACGAAGCTTGCCGATTCGGCCGAGTCGATGGACCTGTTTGGAGACGGCACTTTCAGCGAGCGGCACGCCAACATCCGTGACAAGCTGGTCAAGCTGCTGCTGGATGACAACCAAGAGCGCGCGACAAAGGATCTCATGCGCATTGCCGACTACCGCAATTACCGGCACTACGACATCATCAACGACACCTCGAGCGGTGGGCGCGTAAAGCTCTCTGAGTGGGGCACCGGATCCGGCGGCCAGCTAGAAACCCCTGCGTATATCGTTCGCGCGGCGGTCGTCACGAACCGGTTGAAGCTCTTTGAGAAGAGCCCCAGCCTGAAACTGCTGGTGAACGATGAGTCGTTTGCCAAGATGGACGAGCCACGTGCACGTGCGGTCTTGAGTTTCTTGCGCGACAAGCTGGACTTACAAATCATCAGTGCTATGCCGACAATGAAAGCTGGCGCTCTTAAGGACGAATTCAATCGCGAGTACAGCTTCACGCGACTGGCTGTTCCCAATGGGGAGCTCGACTTCATTTCCGAATGTGACGAACGCATTTTCAAGGAAGACAAGATGCGTGACCTGTGGGAGCGGCAGCGAGTGCTGGCCCGTGAAAAGGCAAAGCAACTCTTTGACCTCGCTAACCCAGAGGAAGACACTGATGACGCCCCTGACGAAGTGGCCGTGGTGGGCAAATGACTGAACCGCTTTGGCTACATAGCCAGCCCATTCAAGCACTGCTCAACCACCTTGTTGATAAATTGGATAGTGCCGAACAGCGTGGGAGTGCCACCGCGCAGACGATACCGCTGACTTCAACTACATGGCCAGCGCTATATCGGGCCCCGATGGAGTCCGACAAGGAATTTTATTGGGAACAATTGCTGGTGCTGGTGAAGCTGGGATGGTTTCAAGTTACCCCAGTTACCGCCAGTCGCTCAGTCGCTGGCTATGACGAAAATCCCCGTATTAAAGTGCTGGACATCGAGGCAGTCCGCAAGGCCACTGGCCGTATGGCGCGCCAGAAGACTGCGTTAGAGCGCTGGCGGGAGGCACTGTCCCTGCACCTGGACGCAACCGATGAGGTCAAGAAGGTTGCTGGGGATTACTGCATCGACATGCCTGACCGTGAAATGGCTGAAGTCGTGGAGCGGTTAAATGGGCTCAGGGCCTTGGCTGACACGCACATGCTGCTGCGGGAAGTGTCCGCAAAACTCTTCTGGGGTATGTCCAAGGTGCTGGACAACAGGACCGGCCTAGTAGCTGCTTTGTTGGGTGTGGAGGAATGCCCCTTTTCGGAGTCTCCTGTTCAGCTGCAGGTCTACTTGCCGATTGGTGGCTTCAGTGGGGTTCTGTTCGTCGAGAACTTGATGAGCTTTGAGCAGGCAATGCGCTCCAAGGGCCAGGCCTTCTCCAAGCTGGCTCTGGTGTATGCCTCGGGGTTCAAGGGCAGCGCGGCGCGTCTGCGTACCCCGGAAGCGGTATCGCTGTTCTTTTCCCACAGAGGGGAGCTTGGAGGCGACCGGATTGACTACTTTGATAGTTGGCTGTTTGGAAAGGACATCGCCCTTCCCGTTTCGTTTTGGGGCGACCTGGACTGGTCAGGCATGAGGATTCTGGCGGCCATGCGAAATAATTTTCCAGTAATGCAAGCCTGGGAGCCCGGCTATCAGCCCATGCTTCAAAGCCTCTTGGCTGGTCAGGGGCACTCGCCGGAGGCTTCGGACAAAAAGGGACAGCGACCGATGGTGGCTTTTGGCTGCCCGTATGCCGACGCCCATTTGGTGCCCGCACTTACTGCCCATGGCCGATTTGTAGACCAGGAGCAATTCACGCTTTAGGCGCCCTACCTCACGCCAATGCTGTACAAACACAAAGCAATTAAGTGAGATGATTGAACATGCTGACTATCCGGAGCATTCAGCGTTTTACTTTTCGCGGGTGCTGAAAGGGCCTTGCCACTAAGTTGGCAATTGCAACAGCTCCCATTGACGCAGCAACTCGACCTGTCTGTGAAGTTGACCCGTCGTCATGGTTTGGGAACCCCAAACCGGCACGCGTCCTGCGAACTCGCCCAGCAACCAGAATTGCCGCACTGCCATGAAGCGTGCGATGGCAGCAAGGTCGGCATCTGCGACCGGCCGCCTGTCCCGGTAAGCCGCGATGAAATTTTTCCACCGCATTTGCACCCTGGTGCTCGCCTCCTCGTCTGGCATGCGTGGGTAAAGGTTCCATGGGTAGACCGCAAGCTCATACGCCAGATAGCCCGGCCCTGCTTCGTCAAAATCGAAGAATAGGGCCTGGCGTTCGCCTTCGCTGTTGGTGATGATGAAGTTGTTCTGACCATGCGCGTCGCCATGACACAGCACATGGCTGAGTTCTCCCATGGCAAGAATTTCATCGTGTAGCCGCAAGCCCAGTTTCTCGAATTTCGGGCGCAATTCGCCGGTCATGGAAGGCGCGCGAAGAAATCCCTCCAGCGGTTTAAGGAGCAGGTAGTTGAGGTCAAGTACATAGGCGCTCTTTGGCCCTTGGTAGCTTTTGCCGCCGGTGTGCAAGGCGGCCAATCCTTGTGCAAAGGCCTGTATGTCAGCGGTTTCTGGACCGGTCATCTCCCCGTCCAGATATTCGAACAGCATCAGTGTTCGGGTGCCTTCAGGCAGCGGCACCTGTATGGCTATATCACCGGCCACCGTTGTGACGCAGCGAGAGACTGGGCAGCCAAGCTGTGCCCAGTGCTCCAGCGCTGCAGCCTCAAACAAGGCATTGGGACCCCCCCTCGGTCGGTCAGCACACAGACGTGCCACAACGCGGCGTCCGTTGGCAAATTCAAGTCGATAGACCTGGTTGAAGCTTCGCCTTAAAAACTCACTCTCAACGACCTCGCCAAGCCCATAGTGGGCCTGCACAAAGGCTGCGACGCTGTTGGCCGTTGGCGTTGATTGCGCGATTTCCAGTGGCATGTTAATTCCGCAAAAAAGGGCGTGATTGTGTCACAGCAGAAGTGAGCACAACAAGCTACATCCGGCCTGCTAAAGGACTTCTGGCCGACTTTCACCCTAACCGTCTTTCACCGGATGTAAATGAAAATTTTTGAATCAAGCCATTGACGAGTCGTTGTGTTAGTTCCCCCTCAAACCACCCCCCGCGCCACCAGCCCCGCCACTTGCGCATCACTCAGCCCCAGCTCTTCGCGCAAGGCTTGCAGGCTGTGTTCACCCAGCCGTGGCGGTGCTTGGTGTGTCACGGGTGATGCAGAAAAATTCAGCGGGCTGCGCACCAGGCGCACGGTTTGGCCTGATCTGTGGGGCAGTTCCACCACCATTTGGCGGTGTTGGGTTTGGGGGTTGGCAAAGACTTGCGCCATGTTGTTGAACGCTCCCGCATCGTCCCTGAAGCAGACGCATGCGGTCTGCTTGGCCCGTGCTTCTTGACTCGACCAATATCTCAGCTCATCAGTTTCAAGGGACTGCGGCCCAGGACCTTTCTGGGTGCTTTCGCGTCGGCTACCTTGGCCAGTGCATCATCGCCATACAGGTGGTCCAGGTTCGGCAGGCTCCAGCCTTTTTGCAGACGAAGGCTGTTCATGCCCTCGTTCCAGGCTCTCAGCATGCGCACGCCTACTTCGGTGAAATGCTTGTTGTCACGCGTGGCGCGCAACACTTCTGGTGATACCTCCACGATGGCCTCGCACACGCGCTCCACTTTGGCATGGACCCCAGCCAAACCAATGCCACAGTAGTGCTGCAAGAACAGGGTCAGTGCCTTACCCGGGTTCCATGTCTGGAGGCCTTGGATGGACATGCCTGGCGGATTGTTGCAATAGTCGTCGTAGACGGTGATGCTGAGCATGTCGTAGACGGGCGCCAGTCGCACATCCTGCCTGCTCGAATAGAGCAGGGCAATGTTCTTGGTGTGGCAGTCCGCGTTGCGCAGCGCATAGGTCAGCAGCAAAAGGTTGCCCAAGTCCGAGAGTGCGGTGGCCTGGCATCCCACAGGGGTCACGTCCTTGATGCGCTTGGCCACTCGCTCCCAGGTGGCGTCGTATTTCTGTTCAGGTCGCAGCGAAAGCAGGCTGCAAAGGTCTTCCATGCCCAGACGGGTCCGGCCGTCTTCTTCGTAGTCAAAGCGGTGCACGACCAGGGCCTGTGCGTCGTCGGAGACCTCGGTCTTTGCGGCGTTGCCAAAGGCGCGCTGCGCCACTTGCATGCAGAAATGCTCGTTCAGGGCCACCCCGGGCAGGGAAGCGGGCGTGCCTTTGACGATGAATTTTTCGGTGGCCAGTGTGGTCTTCCCGGGCAGCTTGTTGGCATCCTGGCCAGCAGCCGCAGCCGCAGCCGCAGCCGCTGGCGCAAGGAATTTGGGCACCACGCCGCTGACCCCGCTGACGGCGAACTCCCGCACCAGGCCCATGAAGGCCTGCTCCGAGTTGTCACCGCGCAAGATGTGTCGTACCTCGAATGCCACCGGTGGCGACTTGGGGTCCGCGCCTTCAGGAGCGACCTTCACGCGCCCGATGGCATTGCGTCCGACCACGCTCAGCAGGTTCAGGGGTGAAGAGCCGACATGGGGACCCAGGCGCTCCTGCAGCACCGAGAGCAGGAAGCCCTCTGGCAGGTTCATCCGAAAGAGCGGGTGCAGCTCCGGGTAGTCGTAGGACTGGGTGCGCACGGGCATGAGCAATGAGGTGAATTGCTCGGGCTTGGCCGTAGGGTAGTAGGAGAGCACATGCCCAAAACCATCGGGCGAGTCCAGCGTGGCCACGGGGGTGTCATGGACAAAGACGGTCAGTCTCATGGTTATCCCCTGGCCCGTTGAGTCATCGGGTGTTGGGCTTCAAATTCAACCTGTGCTCGGCGTTCGGCCAGCGCGTCATCCAGGGTAAAGCTGGCCCCTGACCTACGCAATGGGGTGACGCTCAGGCCCGCCCCCAATACCTCCAGCAGACGTAGGAGTTTTCGGGAGCCAAATTCGCTGAGTTGGCCCGTCTCCAGCCGGGCCAGCGTGGACTGGGCAAGGCCAGAAAGCTTGCCCAACTCGCGTTGGGAGAGGCCCTGATCACGTCGCAGACGCGCAACCTCCAATCCCAGCTCGGGCAAGTTCGACAGGTGCATAGACATGAGGGCTCCTCCAGGGCGGTTCAGCAGAGGACAAGTTGTGCGTTATTTGTCATCAACTGAGGTGGTTCATCGAAGGGTTTAGCACTCTCAGTGCGGCCAATCAGATGGCAAATATATCATCACTTCTAAGATCAATGTTTTGACCGGTAGCTTAGCATTTACCTTGAAATCCATTAATAAAGTGATGCTGTAGCAATGGGCAGCCAATTTTTTTTGATCGATCCATTTGAACAATTGATGCTGAATACAGTATCACGTATTGAATCACTCCATCACCTATTTGATGATAAATAAAGCATCAAAATAACCATAAGCTGTTGAACACCCCATCTCTCCCTCAAACCACCCCCCGCGCCACCAGCCCCGCCACTTGCGCTTCACTCAGCCCCAGCTCGTCGCGCAGTGCCTGCAAACTGTGCTCACCCAGCCGTGGCGGCGCTTGGTGTGTCACGGGTGATGCAGAGAAGTTCAGCGGGCTGCGCACCAGGCGCACGGTTTGGCCTGAGCTGTGGGGCAGTTCCACCACCATCTGGCGGTGTTGGGTTTGCGGGTCCGCAAAGACTTGGGCCATGTTGTTGATCGGTCCGGCCGGGACGTTGGCAGCGCTCAGTTGTTCCAGCAACTGGGCGCGGGGCTTAGCGCGCACCAGGGCCTGCAAAGCAGTTTGCAGTTCGCTGCGGTGGGCGATGCGTTGCATGTTGGTGGCAAAGCGGGGGTCGGCGGGCATGTGGGGTGCGCCCAGCACGGTGCACAGTTGGCCAAATTGCGTGTTGTTGCCTGCCGCGATGATGATCAGCCCGTCGGCGCAGTCAAACACTTCGGACGGTGATGCAATCGGGTTGGTGTTGCCCACGCGCTGCGGTGCTTTGCCGCTCATCAAATAACCCACGGCCAAGTGGCCGTTGAAGGCAACGGTGGCGTCCAGCATGGCCGCGTCGATGGCCTGGCCTTGGCCGGTTTTTTGCCGGTGCATCAGTGCGCCCAGGATGCCGATGGTGGCGTACAGGCCCGTCACCATGTCGGTCATCGGAATTGAAGTGCGCATGGGGCCGCCGCCGGGCTGATCGTCGGGCAGGCCACAGGTGCTCATGGGTCCGGCAAGGCCTTGCAAGATGAAGTCGTAAGCGGGCTTGGGCGCATACGGGCCGGTCTGCCCGAAGCCGGTGACCGAGCAGTAAATCAGCTCGGGTTTCAGGCCTCGCAGGCTGTCGGCGTCCAGACCGTATTTGGCCAGGGACCCGACTTTGTAGTTCTCCACCACCACGTCGCAGCGCAGCGCCAGATCGCGCACGATTTGCGCGCCTTCTTCGCTGGCAATGTCCACCGTGATGGATTGCTTGCCCCGGTTGTAGGCCAGGTACAGGGCCGAGTCGTTGCTGGGTTGGCCCGTGGACGGGTCTTTCAGGAACGGTCCCATGCGCCGCGTGTCGTCGCCTTCGCCGGGCTTTTCGATTTTGTAGACCGTGGCCCCCATGTCGGCCAAGATTTGCGTGCACATGGGGCCTGCGATCACGCGGGTCAGGTCCAGGACCTTGATGCCTTCGAGGATGGCGCTCATGGCTTGTCTCCAGAGGTGGGTGCGGCCAGCACCGAGGTGGGCACGCGCAGCGGCATGTCCAGCAGCATTTGAGCAAACGATTTGCCCAGCGGGTCCGAGCGCAGGCTGCACACGCCGCCGCCGCCCAGTGCATGGTGCAACACAAAGTTCAGGGCTTGCAAGCCCGGCACTTCGTAGCGCAACACCGGCCCTTGCACCAGGTGGCAGAAATAGGCATGCACCTGATCGGCTTGCAGCTGTGCGCGCAGCCAAGCCCAGGCCTTGGGGTGCCGTGCAATCACACCGATGTTTTCGTCATCGCCCTTGTCGCCACTGCGCGCCCAGGCCAGGTCGATCAGGCGGCAGTCGTGCAGGGGTTCGTGTGTGTCGGTGCTGGCGCTGGATTCAGAAGAAGTGATCTCGGCGGTTGTCGTCCATGGCGCGGGGTTTGGCATGTGGTCACTGGCATCCGTGACTCGGTCGTCCAGCCTCATCTGCAAGTGCACCTGTGTTTTGGGCACCATGAAGGCGCACAGTTTGATGACGGGCTGGATATCGGCACGCCCCGAAAACGAAGACCGCGTGCCCGGCCCCATCGAGGTGCCGCTGCTCGCGCATTCGCGTTGCAGCACCGCCAGGGCCTTGGCTTGTGCGTGTCGCACTGCGATGCGCAGCACCACCTCGCGTGCGGTGTGCGCCTGTGCGTGCGGGCCGTAATGCGACTCGCCGCCCAGCAGTTCCACACAGGTCTCGCTGTAATCACCAAAGCCTTGTTCGGCCATCATGGCGCGTGAGCGGGTCAATAGGGCTTGCGCGGTGCGCTCGGCCTTGAGCGGCGCGTCGATGCCGCGAATCGCCAGCATCAACTGCAGCTGATAGCCGTCTTGCCAAGTGGCGTTGGCTTTGTAGTGCGTGGGGGCGGGCAGGCCGCGTGCGCCGCTGACTTTCACGGTGTCGTGACCCGTGCGTTCCACCTGCACCTGCCGCCAGTCGCAGCACACATCGGGCATGAGGTAGTTCGCCGGATCGCCCACTTCGTAAAGAATTTGCTCAGCCACCGCGCCGGGGTGGATCAGGCCGCCTGTGCCTTCGGGCTTGCTCAGTTCCAGGCTGCCATCTGGGGCCACGTCGATCACCGGGTAGCCCATGTTTGCCCAGTCCGGCACGTCTTGCCAGTCGGTGAACAACCCGCCCGTGGCCTGCGCGCCGCACTCGATCAGATGGCCCGCGAGCGTGCCAGCAGACAGGCGGTCCCAGTCCTGCCAGGACCAACCGAACTCATGTACCAACGCGCCCAGCACCACCGCGCTGTCCACGCAGCGGCCGGTGATGACCACGTCGGCCCCGGCCGCCAGCGCCTGGGCAATGCCGCGTGCGCCCACATAGGCGTTGGCCGACAGGGGGCGTTCGGGCAAGGGGGCGTCCGCCGTGGTGCGTACGCCTTGCGTTTGCAGTGCGTTCATCTGCGGCATCAGGTCGTCGCCGGTCATCACCGCAACGCGCAGGGCGATGCCTTGCTTTTCAGCGACCTGCATCAGCGCATCGCGGCAGCCTTCGGGGTTGAGGCCGCCCGCGTTGGCAATCACCTTGATGCCGCGTTCGTGGATGGCTAAGAGGTGCGGGGTCATGACGGCCTGCACAAAGTCGGTGGCGTAACCCAGCGCCGGGTCTTTGGTCCGCGCCTTGGCCAAAATGGCCATGGTGGTTTCGGCCAGGTAGTCATAGACCAAATACTGCAGGCCCGGCACCTGCATCAGCTGCGGCGTGGCCATGGCCGAGTCGCCCCAAAAGCCGCAGGCCCCGCCGATGCGCACGCGACGCTCTGTTAATCCCGCTTCCCTGTTCGTAGGCGTTTCACCCATGGCACTGCTCCCGTAGGAGCCCACCCTGTGGGCGATTGGGCGTGGCACACGCCCACAAAACCATCGCCCACAGGAGTGGGCTCCTGCGCCAAGAGGCACTGCCCAGATTCGCCTTCATGCCGCCTCCGCTTCGATCTGCAGCAGCAGCGCGCCTTTGAGGGCCTGCCCTCCCGACTGCACGCGCAGCTCGCGCACCACGCCGGTGATCGGCGCGGTCAGCGTGTGTTCCATCTTCATGGCTTCGAGCATCAGCAGGCGCTCGCCCGCCTGCACGCTTTGGCCTGGCGACACCATCACCTGCAGCACGCGGGCGGTGAGGGGGGCAAGCACAGCGCCGCTGCCTGCGGCCTGTTCGGTTTGGCCGTGGGCGGCGGGGCATTCAAAAACCCAAGCGCGGCCTGCATGAAAAATCTGCACCCCGCTGTCGGTGCGGGCGCTGCAAATCTGCTCGCGCAGACCTTGGCACTCCAGCGACAGTTCGGTGTGTGCAGCGTCTTGCCACTGCACATGCGTCAGCGTTGTGGTGTGGGTGTAGAGCGTCAGGACATGGCGGTCAGAAATTGCGGCAGATGTTGAGGCAGTTCCAACACCACCCAGCGCTGTGCATTGCACCTCCCAAGCTGTGCTTTGGCCCGTGCCGGTATCGGGCGCTTGCGGGCAGCTTGTCGGGCGGATGCGGTAACGCCAGCGCTGCCCGCCGCATTGCAGCAGGCCTTGCGCTTGGCCTTGTCCCAGCGCACCCGCGTGCACATGGCCGTGGTCATTGGTGGGCAAGCTGTGCACTTGCGCGGCCAAGGCCGCCAGCGCCACGGTGTGCGCACTGGGCACGGGCGCGGCCGGTGGCAGGCCCATGCGTTCGGCCACAAAGCCGGTGTCCACGCGTGCGCCCTGCACAAACACCGTGTCGGCCAGGCAGTCGGCCAAAAAGCCCTGGTTGCTGGGCAGGCCCAGCAGCACGCAGTGGCACACGGCTGAAAGCAGTTTGCGGCGGGCCTCTTCGCGGTCGCGGCCGTGCGCCACGATCTTGGCCACCATGGAGTCGTAATGCGGGCTGACCTCGCCGCCTTCTACCAGTGCGGAGTCAATGCGCACGTCATGCGCCACGGGTGGACGCCAACGCAGCACAGGACCGGTTTGCGGCAAGAAACCCGCAGGCACGTCTTCGGCCGTGAGCCGCACTTCGATGGCGTGGCCTTTGAGTTGGATGTCGGCCTGCTGCCAAGGCAGGGCCTGGCCGCTGGCCACACGCAGCTGCCACTCGACAAGGTCAAGCCCTGTGATGGCTTCGGTCACCGCGTGTTCGACCTGCAGCCGCGTGTTCATCTCCATGAAATAGAACTGCCCATCGGCGTCGAGCAGAAATTCCATGGTGCCCGCGCCGACATAGCCCATGGCGCGGGCGCTGTCCACCGCCACCTGGCCCATGCGTGTACGCAGCTCGGCGTTCACGGCGGGTGAGGGCGCTTCTTCGATCAGCTTTTGGTGACGCCGCTGCACCGAGCAGTCGCGCTCGCCCAGGTGCACCACATGCCCGTGGCTGTCGGCCAGCAGCTGGATTTCGACATGGCGCGGGTCGATGAGGGCGCGCTCCAAAATCAGCTCGTCCGACCCAAAAGCCGTGCGCGCTTCCGAGCGGGCCGAGGCCAGCGCCGCAGGCAGTGAATCGGGCGTGTCCACCCGCCGCATGCCGCGCCCGCCGCCACCGGCAGCGGCCTTGCACATGATCGGAAAGCCGATGCGCGCTGCTTCGCGCACAAACGCTTCGTCGCTTTGATCCTGACCTTCGTAGCCGGGTATGCAGGGCATGCCCCAGCCTTGCATCAGGCGCTTGGCCCCGGCCTTGTTGCCCATGGCGCGGATGTTCTCGCCCGAGGGGCCGATGAACACCAGGCCCGCTGCATCGACCGCGTCGGCAAAGGCATCGTTTTCGGACAAAAAGCCATAGCCCGGGTGCACCGCGTCGGCCCCGGACATCTGGGCCGCCTTGATGATGGCCTCGATGTTCAGGTAGGACTGCGCGGGTGCGGCCGGGCCGATGCACACCGCGCGGTCGGCGGCCTGCACATGCAGGCTGTGCCGGTCGGCTTCGGAAAAAATGGCCACACAGCCGTAGCCCATGCGGCGCACGGTGCGCATCACGCGCAGCGCGATCTCGCCGCGGTTGGCCACCAGCACGGTGTGAAAGGGGCGTATGTTTTTGCTCACAGGCATGGCGGGTTCAATGATGGCCGGTTCAATGGCAAATGTGGGGCATTCGGTCGCAGCCCAGGTCATGCAGCCGAGCCACATCGGCACCTTGCAGCGTGAAGGACCCGCTTGGGGCACGCCGCACGCGCAAGGCGGGGAGGCCTTTTGCGCCTTCGCGGTGCATGCATTGCGCAAAGCGCTGCGGGGCATCGACCCGCTGGGGGCCGAGTGAAGGGGCACCGGCCACGTCTTGCGAGAGCTGGGCTTTGAGCGAGTGGTTGGCCTGCGGTCTGTAAGCCAGGATGCGGCTGAGCCATTGCGCCTGCAAGGCGTCGAGCGCCTCGCTGTCAGCGGCCAGCGCGTCCACCAGGCCCAGCGATTGCGCCAGCGTGCCGCTCACGCGCTCGCCGCTCAGGCCCAGGCGCAGCGCCTCACGGTGCCCTACGCGGGCTTGCACAAAGGGCGCAATCTGCGCCGGGATCAGACCCAGGCCGGTTTCGCTCAGGGCAAAGCGTGCGTCCTCAGTGGCCAGCACGATGTCGGCGCAGCACGCCAGCCCCAGGCCGCCGCCCATGGCTGCGCCTTCGACCACTGCCAGCACCGGCATGGGCAGGGCGGTGATGGCCTGCAGCAAATGGCCAAAGGCCAGGTTGCGATGGACCGCCGGGTCGCCTTCGGCGTGATCGATGGCCTGCAGGCGCGAATGGAAGTTGCCCACATGGCCATCCGCAGTGAAAAAGCCTGCACTGAAAAAGCCCGCGCTGCCGCGCAGCACGACAGCACGCAGTGCACTGTCTAAAGCAGCCCGGATGACCACATGGGCCAGCTCGGCCACCATCTCGGTCGACAGGGCGTTGTGCGTTTCGGGCCGGTGCAGCGTGACCCAGTAGATGTGGTGGGCGCGTTGCACCCGCAGGTGTTCGTAGTTCATGGGGTCTCCTTCAGGCGGCAGGGTCCATCAAGCCCATCTTGCGGGCAATCACCATAAGCATCACTTCGTCGGCGCCGCCGCCAATCGAGCCGAGCCGGTAGTCGCGGTAAGCGCGTGACACGCGGTTGTCCCAGGTGTAGCCCATGCCGCCCTGAAACTGCATGCACCAGTCGGCCACGTCGCGGCCCAGGCGTCCGGCCTTGAGCTTGGCCATCGAGGCCAGCTCGGTCACATCCTGCCCTTGCACAAAGGCGTGCGTGGCCATGTAGATCAGGCCGCGCAGGGCTTCGATCTCGGTCTTGAGTTCGGCCAGCTTGTACTGGATGAACTGGTTGTCCAGCAGCGGTTTGCCAAAGGCCACGCGCTGGCGCAGGTAGTCGGCAGTCTCCTCAATCAGCTCGATGCTGGCCAGGCGGCGTGCCGCGCCGTCCAGGCGCTCTTCCTGAAACTGCTTCATCTGGTAGATGAAACCCATGCCTTCTTCGCCAATGCGGTGGCGCACGGGCACGCGCACTTCGTCAAAAAAGATCTGCGCGGTGTCCGAGCTCCACATGCCGAACTTTTTGATCTTTTGCACCTCGATGCCCTTGGCGCGGCGGCCAGCCGCGTCTTTGAGCGGCACGATGATGAGCGACTTGTTTTTGTGCGAAGGGCCGTCCGAGGTGTTGCACAGCAGGCAAATCCAGTCGGCCTGGGTGCCGTTGGTGATCCACATCTTGGAGCCGCTGATGACGTAGTCGTCGCCATCGCGCCGCGCCCGAGTTTTGAGCGAAGACACGTCCGAGCCCGCGCCTTGCTCGCTCACGCCGATGCTGCACACCACCTCGCCCGCAATCGCCGGGGCCAAAAATTCGCGCTTGAGTTCGTCCGAGCCAAAACTGGCCAGCGCCGGTGTGGCCATGTTGGCCTGCACGCCAATGCCCATGCCCACGCCCTGGGCCTTGACGTAGCCAATGGCCTCGGCTGCAGCCAGCGCGTAGCTGAAGTCCAGCCCCATGCCGCCATAGGCCTCGGGTTTGGTGATGCCTAAAAAGCCGAGCTGCCCCATCTTGCGAAACACCTCGTGGGCGGGAAAGATTTCGGCGGCTTCCCATTCATCCACAAAGGGGTCGATTTCGGCGCTAACGAAGCGGCGGATGCTGGCCATCAGTTCGTGGTGTTCGGGTGTGTAGATCATGGTCAGGGACTTTCCTCAGAAATTCAGAAACGGGGCACGGCGAACTGCATCGCGTGCGGGCTGCGGGCAGCGGCTTCGCGCAAGGTGGCCAGCAAGAGCGATAGCACCTCGCGTGTCTGGCGTGGGTCGATGATGCCGTCGTCCAGCAAATGGCCGCTGGTGTAGAAGGCGCTGGCCTGGCTTTCAAACAGGGCCACGATTTCAGACTTTTGCGCTTGCAGCCGCGCCTCGTCGACCGGCTTGCCGCTGCGCTCGGCTTGTTGGCGCGCCACGATGTCGAGCGTGGTGGCTGCCTGCTCGCCGCCCATCACAGCCGATCGGGCGTTGGGCCACGAGAAACAAAAGCGCGGGTGAAAGGCGCGCCCGCACATGCCGTAATTGCCCGCGCCAAACGACGCGCCGCAGTGCAGAGTGATGTGGGGCACTTGCGAGTTGCTCAGCGCCTGGATCATCTTGGCCCCGTGCTTGATCATGCCGGCCTCTTCGGAGGCGCGGCCCACGATGAAGCCGGTGGTGTTTTGCAAAAACACAATGGGCGTGCCCGACTGGTTGCACAGGTGGATGAACTGCGCCGCCTTGGTCGCGCCTGCCGGGTCGATGGGGCCGTTGTTGCTGATGAAAGCCACCGCATAACCGTCGATGCGGGCGTGGCCGCAAACGGTGGCGCTGCCGTAGTCGGGCTTGAAGTCGAGCCAGGCCGAGTCGTCCACCAAACGGGCAATGACTTCGCGCATGTCGATCGGCTGGCGTTGCGCCAGCACCATCACTCCTGCGAGTTCGTCGGGGTTCAGACGTGGCGGGCGCGGGGCTTGGTTCGGCGGGGGCACTTGCGCCCGGGGCCAGTCGATGGCGGCCAGCACCTCGCGGGCCAGGGCAATTGCGTGGGCGTCGTCTTGCGCCACGTATTCGGCCAGGCCGCTGACGGTGGCGTGCATGTCGGTGCCGCCCAGGGCCTCGTCGGTGGCGATCTCGCCGGTGGCGGCTTTGAGCAAAGGCGGCCCCGCCAAAAAGGCCTTGGCCTGGCCACGCACCATGATCACGTAGTCCGACAGGCCCGGCATGTAGGCCCCGCCTGCGGTGGACGAGCCGTGCACCACCGTGAGCACGGGCAGCCCGGCCGCTGACAGGCGCGCCAGGTTGTAGAACATGCCGCCGCCCCGGATGAATTTCTCAACCCGGTATTTGCGCAGGTTGGAGCCTGCAGACTCGACCAGGTGCACAAAGGGCAGCTTGTTTTGCAGCGCGATCTCCTGGCAGCGCATGAGTTTTTGGTTGCCCGCTTCGGTCAAGGCCCCGGCGTCGATGCCCGAGTCGGTCACCACCACCATGCAGCGCACGCCGCTGACCTGGCCAATGCCCGCCAGCTGCGAACCGCCGGGCACGCAACGCGCCAGGTCCGGGTCGTCCATGCCGTAACCGGCCAGCGTGGCCAAAGGCAAAAACGGTGCGCCGGGGTCCAGCAGCTGCGCCAGCCGCTCGCGGGGCAGCAAAGCGCCACGTTTGGCAAAACGCTCGGCCGATTTCGCCGAGGCATCACTGGCGCGCTGCTCCAGCGCATGCCAGTCGGCAATCAGTTCGAGCATGCCTTGTCGCTGCGCGGCAAAGGCGTCCGACGACGGGTCGATGCGGGTTTGAAAAGGTGTCATGTCGTTTGGAAAAAGTGACAGCGCCCCCTGTGGGCAGGGCATGGCCTATTGCACCGCAGCAGCTGGGCAGAAGCCAGCGTGTCAGGGCAGGCTGTGCATAATGTGCACATGGTGCTTTCCCTGATGTGTCCCCCATGAACGACCCTGCCAAAGCTACGCCTCGCTCTGGCGCGCAGAGCCTCGAGCGGGCCATGGGCCTGGTCAACCTCGTGGCCCGCCACCACGATCAGGGCATCAGCCTGCAGGACTTGGTGCATGCCAGCGGCCTAGACCGCACCACCGCCTGGCGCATGCTGGGCAGCCTGCAGCACGCGGGCCTGGTCGAACGCGATGAGGGCAGCGGCCTGTACCGCTTGGGTGTACAGGCGACGGCCTGGGGCGCTGCCAGCCTGGGGCAGGCGGCCCTGGTCCGCCAGTGCCAACCCACCATGAAAACCCTGGCTCGCCTGAGCGGCGACAACGTGTTTTTGGTGCTGCGCTTGGGCGACTACAGCCACTGCCTGCACCTGGAGCAAGGCCAACACGCTGTGCCCTCGTTCCGCCAGACCGTGGGCGAAACCCGTTTGCTGGGCCTGGGCGTGGCCAGCATCGCCATGCTGGCGGTGCTGGACGACGCCGCCATTCAAGCCCACCACACCCGCCACGCAGCGCAGTACGAAGTCGAAGGTGTGGCTCATGCCCAGCTGCAGCGCTGGGTGCAAGCCACACGCCAACGCGGCCACGCTTACCGCAGCACAGCAGGCATCGCGGCGGTGGGCCTGCATTGGCCGCTGGGCCAGGCGGCGATCGCGGCCCTGTCCATCGGCGCTTCACGCACCCGCCTGCCCTTGGGCCGGGCGGCCGAGCTGGCTGCGCTGATGCGCAAGCACTGGCCCCAGCTGGCCGCACCCCTTGTCTGAGCGGTGCCCCCACCGTGATGAACCGTTGGGGACCCGGTGATCATGCTGAAGCACCGATCCCGGCCACCGAGCGGGCGCTAAAAAAAGCGGGCATGAAGATCGACGACATCGACCTGAACGAGGTCAAAGAAGCCTTGGCCTCGGTGCCGCTGGCCTGGCTCAAGGCGCTGGGGGCCGACCGGGCACGCTTTTATGTGAACGGCGGCGCGATTGCGCTGGGTCTGCGTGACTGATCATTGATCGGCTATAAAGTCATGGTCGAAGAATCGCCTATTGTTTGGGCCCGATGAAGTCTGAACCCTGTGTTGCCCGTTGGTAGGATTTTGTGGGAACTTCCAGCCAAGCGAAAAGCCTGTGGTCCACAATCGTCTGATCGCCAGCAGGGCTAGCTCCCACAAGGTGCAAGATTGAAGTCTCACTGCAAACTTCACAGGGCCGGATCAACAGGTTCGAAGTGACTGATGGGGCGTCAATCGCGCCAGACAGGAAAGAAACGCCATGGATGAAACGCCCATTTTGATTGACCGCCAAGGCGATGTGGCTTGGTTGCGCTTGAACATTGCTCAGCGGCTGAACCCATTAGCGCAGCCGCTGCAGCAGGCGATGCGTGAACAGTTGGCCGTTTTGCGCGAAGACCGCTCGGTGCGGGCACTTGTCATCACAGGCCAGGGAAAAGCTTTTTGCGTGGGTGCCGATCTGGGCAGCATGCAAGAGCCTTCGGGCCAAAGTTTGGGGCAGCAAACAGCCGATGTGATGGAGAGCCTGTCCAATCCACTGATTGAAGACATTCGAAGTCTGCCTTTTCCAGTGGTCAGTGCTGTCAACGGGCCATGCGCAGGCGCTGGTGTGGGCTTGGCGCTTGCCGCAGACTTGGTGGTGGCGGCGCAGTCGGCTTACTTTTATTTGCCTTTCATGCCGCGCCTGGGCATCGTGCCGGATTTGGGCAGCACCTGGTTCTTGCTGCGCTCAGTGGGTCGGGCGCGGGCTGTGGGGCTGAGCCTTCTGGGTGAACGCTTGTCAGCTCAGCAAGCGCAGGACTGGGGGTTGATCTGGCGCTGTGTCGAAGACACGCAATTGACAGAGTTGGCCCAAACGCTGGCGGTGCGATTGGCGCAGTTACCCGCGCATGCGGCGCAGGAAATTCGGCGCAGCTTCGACCATGCAGAAAGCGCCCCATTGCCAGAGCAGCTCAGTTATGAAGCCTCACGTCAGCGTGAATTGATTGACCGCCCCGAGTTTGCCGAAGGCGTTCGCGCCTTTTTGGAGAAACGTGATCCAAAGTTTGCGCCGCGTTGAAGCTCGGTGCAAGCTGGGTGCAAAAACTGCACAGCTTTCAGGGCGAGTCCGCTGATGCAACTTATTCAAAACGTACAGGAGACCCACATGCTACAAGGCCTGATGCAAGACCGCCCACTGCTCATTTCTTCACTGATCGAGCACGCGGCCACCTTCCACCCCGACACCGAAATCGTGTCGCGCCTGCCCGAAGGGCATGTGCACCGCACCACCTGGAAAGGCATCGCACAGATGTCCCGTCAAGTGGCCCAGGCCATGCAGGCGCTGGGTGTTCAGCAGGGCGACCGTGTTGGCACGCTGGCCTGGAACTCCTACCGCCATCTGGCGCTGTACTACGGCGTGTCGGGCTGCGGTGCGGTGCTGCACACGGTCAACCCGCGCTTGTTTCCGGAGCAGATCGACTACATCGTCAACCATGCCGAAGACCAGGTGCTGTTTTTTGACCTGAGCTTTGCGCCATTGGTGGCGCAGTTGGCCCCGTCGCTCAAGACCGTCAAGACTTTTGTAGCCATGACCGACAAGGCGCACATGCCCGACATCGGGGTGCCCCATGTGCTGTGCTTTGACGACTTGCTGGCTTCGCACAGCAGCGAATACACCTGGCCCGAATTTGACGAGCGCAGCGCGTCTTCGCTGTGCTACACCTCAGGCACCACCGGCAACCCCAAAGGCGTGCTGTATTCGCACCGCTCCACGCTGCTGCACACCTTGATGGAGTTGGCACCGGACACCTTTGGCATCAGTTCGGCCGAGACGCTGATGCTGATCGTGCCCATGTTCCATGCCAATGCCTGGGGCGCACCCTATGCCGCTGCCATGGTGGGGGCCAAGCTGGTGCTGCCTGGCCCGCATCTGGATGGCGAAAGCGTGTTCAATCTGATGAACCAGGAACGGGTGACCTTCTCGCAAGGCGTGCCCACGGTCTGGATGATGCTGTTCCAGTACCTGGACGCCAACCCGCATCTGGACCCCAAGGCCCTGGGTGTCAAACGTGTGGGCATCGGTGGTGCGGCGGTCGGTCGTGGCATGCTCGAGCGCTTCGAAAACCAGTTCGGCGCTGAAGTGGTGCAAGGCTGGGGCATGACCGAGACCAGCCCGATTGGCGTGATCAGCAAGCTGCTGCCCAAACACGCCAAGGTGCCTGCCGAAGACCTGATCAAGACCAAGCTCAAGCAAGGCCGGGGCGTCTGGGGTGTAGACCTGAAGATCGTCGATGCAAACGGCCAGGCCCTGCCCTGGGACGGCGTGGCGTTTGGCCACCTGCATGTGCGTGGTCCGTGGATTGCCAGCGGCTACTTCCGCCGCGAAGGCGGTGAAGTGCTCGACGACGAGGGCTACTTTCCCACGGGCGATGTGGCCACCATCGACCCCGATGGTTACCTGCAACTGGTGGACCGTGCCAAGGACGTGATCAAGTCGGGCGGCGAGTGGATCTCGTCCATTGATGTGGAAAACACCACCAATTCGCACCCGGGCGTGGCCGAATCGGCCGTGATCGGCGTGGCGCATCCCAAGTGGCAAGAACGCCCACTCTTGCTGGTGGTGCGCCGTGCAGGCACGCAAGTCGAGGCCAAAGAACTGCTGGATTATTTGTCCTCACGCATCGCCAAATGGTGGCTGCCCGACGACATCGTGTTTGTGGACGCTTTGCCACACACAGCCACGGGCAAACTGCTCAAGACCAAGCTCCGCGAACAGTACCGCGACCACCGTTTGCCCACGGCTTGATGCGCAAGATGGACACCCCGCACGGCGCTTGATCGAGCGCCTGGGTTCTTTCAAGATCGTCGTTCACGCATTTGCACGGCATGCGCCAGTCGTTCATGCGTGCGGCTGCAGGCCCTTAATCGGGCTCAGCCCATGCGGTGTTGGGCGGCAAGCCTTGGGTCGTTGGCAAAGCGCATCTGCCCAACGCACAGGGGCGTTGGTGGACTATTGATCTGGCCCGATGATGTTTGAGCCGTGTGTTGCCAATTGGGAAGATTTTGTGGGAGCTTGCCAGCCAAGCGAAAAGCCTGTGGTCCACAAGCGTCAGATCGCCAGCAGGGCTAGCTCCCACAAGCTGCAAGATTGAAGTCACTGTGCAGACTTCACAGGGCCGGATCAATAAGCCTTGTGAACGGCCTTGGACACTTTACGGTCCCAAGGCGCCTGGCACAAACTTCAGCAGTTCACATTCACTACCACCCGACCGCGCACCTGGCCCGCCAGAATCTCGCTGCCCAGCGCCACAGCATCGGCCAGTCCCACTTCGCGGGTCATGCGCTCCAGCTGCGCGGTGTCCAGGTCTTGGGCCAACCGCGCCCAAGCCGCTTCGCGCAAGGCTCTCGGAGCCATCACGCTGTCGATACCCACCAACGTCACGCCGCGCAAGATGAAGGGGGCCACGCTGGACGGAAAGTCCATGCCTTGCGCCAAACCGCAGGCGGTGACCACGCCGCCGTATTTGGTGCTGGCGCAGGCGTTGGCCAGGGTGTGGCTGCCCACGGTGTCGACCACGCCCGCCCAGCGCTCTTTGGCCAGCGGTTTGCCGGGCGCTGACAGTTCGGCCCGGTCCATCACGTCGGCCGCGCCCAGCTGGCGCAGATAGTCGGCTTCTTGCAGGCGACCTGTGCTGGCCACCACGCGATAACCCAGCTTGGCCAGCAGCGCAATCGCCACGCTGCCCACGCCGCCGCCTGCACCGGTGACCAAAATGTCACCGCTGGCAGGCGTGACGCCGTGCTTTTGCAGCGCCATCACGCACAGCATGGCGGTGTAGCCTGCCGTGCCAATGGCCATGGCCTGGCGCGGGGTGAAGGCGGCAGGCAGTTTCACCAGCCAGTCGCCTTTCAGGCGCGCCTTTTGTGCCAGACCGCCGCTGTGGCTCTCGCCCACGCCCCAGCCGTTCAACACCACTTTGTCGCCTGCTTTGAACAGTGGGTGTTGGCTGTCGGTCACGGTCCCGGCCAGGTCAATGCCGGGTGTGAGCGGAAATTTGCGCACCACTGGACTTTTGCCGGTGATGGCCAGGCCGTCTTTGTAGTTGAGGGTGGAATAGTCCACCTGCACCGTCACATCGCCTTCGGGCAAGGCGCTGTCTTCCAGCGTTTTCAAGCTGCAGCGGTAACCGGCATCGTCTTTTTCAATTTGAAGGGCTTGGTAGGTCATGGGGGTCTTTCTATCAAAGGGGTGAATGGTCTTTTGTGGGAGCTCTCCCCGTGGGCGATGGGCGAGGCAAACGCGCTCAAAACCATCGTCAACGGGGTGGGTTCCTACAGTGGATGGTGATGGTGTGAAGGCTTCATTGGCGGTTGACCAAGACGATGCCCACGGCCACCAGAGCCAAGGACAAGGCCAGGGTCAAGGTCACGCTTTCGCCTAGCCAGAGCATGCCAAACAGTAGCGCGAAAAGCGGTGTCAAAAAAACAAAGGCCGAAATTTGGGTAGACGGGTAGCGGCCGAGCATCCACATCCAGGCCAGATAACTGGCGAAGGCGCCCACCACGGTTTGCACGGCCACCGAGCCGATTGCAAAACCGCTCCAGTGGCCGCCCCAGGATTCGCCCAGCAGCAGTGACAGCAGGGCCAGCACCAAAGAGCTGATGCCCAGTTGGTAAAACAGCAGTTTTTCGGGGGCCAGGCGCGTGAGGTTGGCTGCCCGGATGGCCACGGTGGTCAGGCCCCACAAGGCACCCGCCGCCAGGCCCATCAGGTCGCCGGTGGCACCGCCGCCGCCAAAGCCTTCGCGCAGGGCGAACACCACCGCCGCAAAAGCGCAGGCCATGCCCAGCCATTGCAAGGGGCGCAGGCGCTCGGTGTGGATGAACAAAGGCACCAAGGCCGCCACCCAAAAGGGCGAGGTATACAAAAACACCGTCAGGCGCGAGGCCGAGGTGTGCTTGAGCCCGATGTAAATGAAGGCAAATTCGGCGGCAAACAGGCAACCCACCAGCAAGCCCGCCCACAAGCTGCCATCGCGCTCAAACAGGCGCACCCCGCGACATTGGCACCAGAGCCACAGCAGCAGCGTGGCCCCGACACCGCGCACCGCCGACTGAAACACCGGCGGCAATTCGTCCACGGTGGCTTTCACCAGGACCTGCTGAAAGCCCCAGAACATGCAGCACACCAGCAATATGCCCACAGCCAAGGCGTCCAGGTGGTCTTTGCGGATTTTTGTGGGCATGGTCATGCAGGCCATTGTGCCGCCGTCTTTCGTGCAAGGCTGTCACCAGCAGGCGCTGCATCCCTGGGGCAGTGAAAGGGCCGGGTTAATATGGAAGTTGGACCTTTTTGCCATGCTGACCCGAAAGCTTTGCTGACATGAACCGATCTCTTTTGACCCGCCGAGATGTGCACCGTCGGGCCATGGCGCTGGCTTTGATGCCTTGGCTGGGCGCGGCAGCACAGGCGCAGGCCTTGTCGGGTTCAGCCACTGCCGCTCAAGGGCCACGCTGGCAGGTAGATCCCTTCAGTTTGGGTGTGGCCAGCGGCCAGCCACAGCCGGGCAGCGTGGTGTTGTGGACACGTCTTCGCATCAACGAGGCCGATGCGGCCCTCAAGGCCCAAACGATCAGCGTGGTGTGTGAGGTGTTTGCCGATGCCGCCTTGCGCCAGCCGGTGCGCCAATGGCGTGTGCAGACCGATGCGACCCGCGCCCACAGCGTGCATGTGCTGGCCCAGGGGCTGCAGCCCGGGCGGCATTACTGGTACCGCTTTGTTTGCGGCAACGCCACCAGCCCGGTAGGCCATGCGCGCACCAGCCCGGGCGTCAACGATGCGGTGGACCGCCTGCGCATCGCCTTGGCCTCTTGCCAGCATTACGAGCAGGGCTTTTATGTGGCTCACCGCGAGATGGCCCAGCGCGATCTGGACCTGGTGCTGTTTGTGGGCGACTACATCTACGAAAGTTCCAACCCCCAACACATCTTGCGCAAGCATCAGGGGGGCGTGCCCCGGCAGCTCGATGAATACCGCGAACGCCATGCGCAATACAAAACCGACGCCGATCTGCAAGCCTGCCATGCGGCGCACAGCTGGGTCATGACCTGGGATGACCATGAAGTGGTCAACGATTACGCCAACGACCTGGACCGTGACTACACCGATCCACAGGTGTTTTTGCGCCGCAGGGCGGCGGCTTATCAGGCTTACTTTGAGCACATGCCGGTGCGCCTGGGGCCAGACCCGGCCAACGCCAGCCAGATGCGCATCCACGACCGCATGGCGTGGGGGCGCCTGGCGGATCTGTGGACGCTGGACTGCCGCCAGTACCGTGACCACCAGGCCTGCCCGGACCCCAACCGGGGCGGTGGCCGTGTGGTGATGGGTTGCGAAGCGCTGGCCGATCCCTCCCGCACCATGCTGGGCACCGCGCAAGAGCAATGGTTCACCGAAGGCCTGAGCAGCAGCACCAAACGCTGGAAGCTGGTGGCCCAGTCCACGCAAATGAGTTCGAGCGGCGTCAACACGCCCATGGGCCGCAGTGCCTTCACCGATGGTTGGGATGGCTACCCGCAGGCGCGGGCCCGGCTGCTCAACACCGTCGCAAAGGCGCGTGTGCAAAACGTGCTGATGTTGGGGGGTGATGTGCACATGAACGTGGCTGCCCAATTGCGTGTGCAGGCGGGCGACGAGCGCTCGCCCGTGGTGGCCAGCGAGTTGGTGACCACCTCCATCACCTCGCGGGGGCTGGGCGAAAAACTGCTGGCGCAAATTCGCGACAGCAATCCCGACATCCTGCATGCGCGTTCGGATGAGCGGGGCTACACCCTGATCGACGTGAAGCCCGAAGGCGTCAGCGCCCAGTTTCGAACCACCACCAATCCCGCGCAGGCCGACGGGGTGCTCAAAACGCAGGCACGGTTTCAGGTGCAGTCAGGCGTGGCGGGCATCTTGCCAAATTAAGTTCTGGCATTTCAAAAGGTGACTGATGAGTCATCTTTTAGCCTTGGGCGCTAGAATGAAAGCATGAACCCAGAAGAAACAAAACCGCAAAAAAAATCATTCAAAGTCCAAATGCTGGCAGCCCGCGAATCGGCCATCATTGAATCTGTCAACCGCTTGCTGGCCGACAAAGGTTTTGATGCGATGACCGTGGACGAAGTGGCCGCTGAGGTGGGCATTGCCAAGGCCAGTCTTTACAAGCATTTCCCCAGCAAGGAAGAACTCGCTTGTGCCGCCATGGTCATGGCCATGCAACGCGCCCAGGCTTTCATCGCGCAAGTGCCCGCAGAGCAAGCACCCTTGGACAAACTCAAGGCCGTCACGCGCTGGACCATGACGCTCAAGTTGCAAGGCCAGATGCCCTCTTTGCCCAGCCAAAACTCCAGTCTGCGCGCCACTTTGATGGGCAGCAAGGCATACATGGACGGCCTCATGGAAGTCAGTGACGCACTGGGCGGCTGGATCGAACAAGCCCAGGCTCAGGGCAGTGTCAACCCGTCATTGCCTGCTGTGGCGGTGCTCTACACCTTGTTTGCCCGCGCCTGTGACCCGGTGCTGGAGTTCCTCAAAATGGGCGAACAACACAGCGACGAACAAATCCTGGACATGGTCATGAGCACCTGCTTTGACGGCTTGAACGCCCGTTAAGCAGACGTCCGTTTCACACGGGGCTTGTTGTGCTCAGCGCTCCATCCCCTGCCCAACCACCCGCGCCATCTCCAGGCACTTGTTCGAATATCCCCACTCGTTGTCGTACCAGGCCACCACCTTGATGAAGGTGCTGTCCAGCGCAATGCCCGCGTCGGCATCAAACACGCTGGTGCAAACCTCGCCACGGAAGTCAGTCGACACCACTTTGTCGGTGGTGTAACCCAGCACGCCCTTCAAAGCGCCTTCGCTTTGCGCCTTCATCTCGGCGCAAATTTCGGCATACGTGGCCGGGGTTTGCAGCTCAGCCGTCAGGTCCACCACCGACACATCCGAGGTGGGCACGCGAAACGACATGCCCGTGAGCTTGCCTTTGATGGCCGGGATCACCACGCCCACCGCCTTGGCCGCGCCCGTGCTGCTAGGGATGATGTTTTCCAAAATGCCGCGACCGCCGCGCCAGTCTTTGTTGCTGGGGCTGTCCACGGTTTTTTGGGTGGCCGTGGCCGCATGCACCGTGGTCATCAAGCCGCGCTTGATGCCCCATTTGTCGTTGAGCACCTTGGTGATGGGGGCCAGGCAGTTGGTGGTGCAGCTGGCGTTGCTGATGATGGCTTGGCCCGCATAGGTGTCGTGGTTCACGCCGTACACAAACATGGGCGTGTCGTCCTTCGACGGGGCCGACATGACGACCTTTTTGGCCCCGGCAGCCAGGTGCTTGCTTGCGCTGTCCTTGTCCAGAAACAGGCCGGTGGCTTCGATCACCACATCGGCACCGACCTCGTTCCACTTCAGGTTGGCCGGGTCGCGCTCTTGCGTCAGGCGAATGCGCTGGCCGTTCACCACCAGGGTGTTGCCCTCCACGGCGATGGTGCCTTTGAAGCGGCCATGCACGCTGTCGTATTGCAGCATGTAGGCCAGGTAGTCGGGCTCGAGTAAATCGTTGATGCCGACGATCTCGATGTCGTTGAAGTTCTGCACCGCTGCACGCAGCACCATGCGGCCAATGCGGCCAAATCCGTTGATACCGATCCTTGTGGTCATGACAGTCTCACTTTCGCGGGTAAGTGGGTAGAGGGTGGTGGGTTGAAAACCGTCAGCAAGTTTTGCAACGGTTCATGTAACCATCGTATGCGAATTCATGAAACTTTGTTACATATCGAAGGGTTAATCGAAGTTTGTTCTGGGTTTGTAACCGCCACTGATCCGTATATCGTCCAACAGACAAATGGTGAAATCTTCAAGGGTGATGTTGGTTGGTGGTCGAAGACCCCGACGTTTGTGCGCCAAGCGCCAATGCAGACAGCGGGCGATGGTGGTGGATCGGTCAGATGTCGGACTCTGCGAGTACCGACCTACGAGATGGTGGTGTTGCTGTAGGTCGGCGGTCGAAGACTCCGACGTTTGTGCGCCAAGCGCCAATGCAGATGACGGGCGATGGTGGTGGATCGGTCAGATGTCGGACTCTGCGAGTACCGACCTACGAGATGGTGGTGTTTTGTAGGTCGGCGGTCGAAGACCCCGACGTTTGTGCGCCAAGCGCCAATGCAGAGGGCGGGCGCTGGTGCTGGATCGGTCAGATGTCGGACTCTGCGAGTGCCGACCTACGGGGCAACTGTTGTTGTAGGTCGGCGGTCGAAGACTCCGACGTTTGTGCGCCAAGCGCCAATGCAGACGGCGGGCGCTGGTGGTGGATCGGTCAGATGTCGGACTCTGCGAGTGCCGACCTACGAGATGGTGGTGTTGTTGTAGGTCGGCGGTCGAAGACTCCGACGTTTGTGCGCCAAGCGCCAATGCAGATGACGGGCGATGGTGGTGGATCGGTCAGATGTCGGACTCTGCGAGTACCGACCTACGGGGCAGCTGTTGTTGTAGGTCGGCGGTCGAAGACCCCGACGTTTGTGGGCCAAGCGCCAATGCAGACGTCGGGCGATGTTGGTGGATCGGTCAGATGTCGGACTCTGCGAGTGCCGACCTACGGGGCAGCTGTTGTTGTAGGTCGGCGGTCGAAGACCCCGACGTGTGTGGGCCAAGCGCCAATGCAGATGGCGGGCGATGTTGGTGGATCGGTCAGATGTCGGACTCTGCGAGTACCGACCTACGGGGCAGCTGTTGTTGTAGGTCGGCGGTCGAAGACTCCGACGTTTGTGCGCCAAGCGCCAATGCAGATGACGGGCGATGGTGGTGGTGTAGGTCGGCGGTCAAAGACCCCGACATGGGCCTGTGCCTTGGGCTGAAAACGTCGGATTCTGCGAGTGCCGACCTGCGAGATGGCATGTCGCACACATTTCAAACCTCAGCGTGCCGGATCCATACATGGATTCAGTCCAGCAAAGTCTGCGCGCCTTCAAACCGCTGGGCGTAGTAGCGGTTGCTCAGCGCATCCATGCGCACGCCGGTGCGGGGATTGCTGGCGTGGACAAATTTGTTGTTGCCCACGTACACGCCCACATGCGAGTGGCGGGTGCCCAGGGTGTTGAAAAAAACCAAATCACCGGGCTGCAGTTGAGAACGGTCAATGGGCCGTGATTGACGCCCCAGTTCGGCCGACGTGCCCTTGACCGGGATGCCCACCGCCTCGCGGTATACATGCGAGACCAGCCCGGAGCAGTCAAAGCCAGTGGCCGGGCCGCGTCCGCCCCAGGTGTAGCGGGTGTCCAGCAGCGACATGGCAAACAAGGCCAGATCGTTGCGCTGACTTTGGGTGCGGCTGGGCTCAGCCGTTCGAGTTGGGGGGGTAGCCCTGGGTGCGTTGGGGGGGAGGTTGGAAGCCTGCCGCGTGGAAGAGCATCCCGCCAAAATCACCCCCACACATCCGGCCAATGGACCCATGATCCGCCAAGTGCGCGCAAGTGGATGGGGGGCATGAACAGACATGGGTAAATTGTAGGGCGGCGCGCGCAGCGACCCATCTGCGTCTTCAGCATTCAGTCCAGGGCGCGCAGCAAATTGGCCAGTTCCACCGCCGATTTGACTTCCATCTTGTCTAAAACACGGGAGCGGTGCACTTCGACGGTGCGCACGCTGATGTCCAGCTGGTCGGCGATCAATTTATTGGGCAGTCCTTCGACCACCAGGCGCATCACGTCGCGTTCGCGGTCGGTCAGTTCGCCAAGCCGTGATTGCAGCAGTTGCTGCTGGTGGCGGGCCATCAGGCGCTCATGTGACAGGTTCAGCGCCTGCTCGATTCGGTCCACCAGTGCGTTGTCCGAAAACGGTTTTTCACAAAAATCAAAGGCACCACGTTTGACACTGTCGACCGCTGTGGGCACATCGGCGTGCCCCGTCAAAAAAATCACAGGCCAGGCTTTGGCGATGCCGCTGGCCATCAATTGCTCAAACAGGGCCAGGCCACTCAGGCCAGGCATGCGCACATCCAGCAGGATGCAGCCCACTTGCTCTGGCAAGGCCTTGCCCGTTTTGTCCAGCATTTGCAAAAAAGCCTCTGCGCTTGCAAACGATTCGCTCATTAAACGCCGCGTGCGCAGCAGCCAGGCCATGCCTTCGCGCACGCTGATGTCGTCATCAACGATGTAAACCATGCTGTCGAGTGGGGAGTGCATGCAGGCATTTTAGGGCGCACCGATGGCCTGACCCATGGCCAATGCAGCGGCCATTCGGACTTGGGCAGAGGCTCTCAAAGCTTCAGAAATTGCAGCAAGGCCTCGTTGAACGCTTGGGCGTGCGACACGTTCAGCCCATGGGGGGCACCGCTGACCCGCACCATTTGGCTGTGTGGCACGGCATGGTGCGTGCGCTCACCCGAGCCCGCGATGGGCACGATCGCATCCGCATCGCCGTGAATCACCAGCGTGGGCACGGTCAGCTTTTTCAGATCCTGCCGAAAGTCGGTGGTGTGGAAGGCATCCATGCAGGCCAGCGCCGCATGCTGCGCCGATTGGCGGCACAGGGCGACGGCCTCCTGGCGCGCCTCTTCGCTGACCTGCAGCACGCCGTTGGCCGAGAAAAAGTTGTGCGTAAAGGTCTCAAAGAATGCTTCGCGGTCTTGTTCCAGTGCTTGCCTGAAGGCGTGGGCTTTTTCGGGCGTCAAGGGGCCTTCGGGGTTGCCTGGCGACTGCATCAGGCAAGGCGGCACGGCAGCAGCAAACACCACGCTGTGCACGCGTGACTCTCCATAGCGTTCGATGTAGCGCGCCACTTCGCCCCCGCCCATGGAAAAGCCGACCAGCGTCACTTGCTGGAGTCCGCGCTCAAGAATGACCTGACGCAGGTCGTCGGCCAGGGTGTTGTAGCTGTAGTCCGAATCGGGTTTGTCCGAGCGGCCAAAGCCTCTGCGGTCATACGTGACCACGCGGTAGCCAGCCGCTTGCAGCACCGGCACCTGGGCTTGCCAAGCCTGTCCCGACAAGGGCCAGCCATGGATCAGCAGCACTGCGCGGCCGTCACCGCCTGTGTCTTCGATGTGCAGGTGCACGGAGGGCGTGGGGGTCGAAACTGGCGCGGCCATCGGGTCAGACGGTGGCCATGGGGCAGGCGAAGGCCCAAAAGCCGAGGGCGCGCTGCTGGTGTCTTCGGCGATGAGTGTGGCAGCCGTGCCACCCAAGGCACCCACCACGGCTCCCACACCAGCACCCACCATCACACCCACGGGGCCAGCCACCATGCCACCCACAGTGGCCCCTGTGGCGGCACCGGCCGCCATGACGCTGCCGGTCACGACCGATGCGGTCTCGCGTTGTGATTCTGCTTCGGTGAGCGCAAATTGCGCAGAGGTGTTCGGGTCCTGTGACGGCACGCCGTGGCCAGGGCGCGCCTGAGCGGCCAGGTCATCGTCTTGCGGCGGGATGTTCGATGGCAGACGGGTCATGGGCATCTCCGGTGGGTTGGGTTGCACGATCAGGCAGACTGCTGGCGCAGCACCCGAAACAAGACACACCATAGGTCCGGGGCTGTGCGTGCGTCTGTGTGACAACGTACGACCTTGGCAAACCGCATCCGGTAGACGGCATGAATGATTCGGCCCAGTGAAGTTTTCAATGCCAAAAGAAGATGTAGGTCGGCGGTCGAAGACCCCGACGTTTGCATGCAAAGCTCCAACGCAGATGACGGGCGATGGTGGTGGATCGGTCAGATGTCGGACTCTGCGAGTACCGACCTACGGGGCAGCTGTTGTTGTAGGTCGGCGGTCGAAGACCCCGACGTGTTTGCGTCAAGCGCCAGTGCAGACGGCGGGCGATGTTGGTGGGTCGGTCAGATGTAGGACTCTGCGAGTACCGACCTACGGGGCAGCTGTTGTTGTAGGTCGGCGGTCGAAGACCCCGACGTTTGTGCGCCTGTTGTTGTAGGTCGGCGGTCAAAGACCCCGACGTGTGTGCGCCAAGCGCCAATGCAGACGGCGGGCGATGGTGGTGGGTCGGTCAGATGTCGGACTCTGCGAGTACCGACCTACGGGGCAGCTGTTGTTGTAGGTCGGCGGTCGAAGCCCCCGACGTTTATGGGCCAAGCGCCAATGCAGATGGCGGGCGATGGTGGTGGGTCGGTCAGATGTCGGACTCTGCGAGTACCGACCTACGGGGCAGCTGTTGTTGTAGGTCGGTGGTCGAAAACCCCGCCGTTTGTGGGCCAAGCGCCAATGCAGATGACGGGCGATGGTGGTGTATCGGTCAGATGTCGGACTCTGCGAGTACCGACCTACGGGGCAGCTGTTGTTGTAGGTCGGCGGTCGAAGACCCCGACGTATGTGCGCCAAGCGCCAATGCAGATGGCGGGCGATGGTGGTGGATTGGTCATATGTCGGACTCTGCGAGTGCCGCCCTACGGGGCGGCTGTTGTTGTAGGTCGGTGGTCGAAGACCCCGACGTTTGTGCGCCAAGCGCCAATGCAGATGGCGGGCGATGGTGGTGGATCGGTCAGATGTCGGACTCTGCGAGTGCCGACCTGCGGGGCAGCTGTTGTTGTAGGTCGGCGGTCAAAGACCCCGACGTTTGTGCGCCTGTTGTTGTAGGTCGGTGGTCGAAAACCCCGACGTGTGTGCGCCAAGCGCCAATGCAGATGACGGGCGATGATGGTGGATCGGTCAGATGTCGGACTCTGCGAGTACCGACCTACGGGAAAAAATGCATCACACATTTCAAAATTCACATGCCGAATCAACAGGCAGACCTCAAGCCTTCGTCATGCAGGGCCAGTGCAACAACCTCAAGGCTTGGTTTTCAGGGCCTGCCTTTGTGCCATCCACAAGGCGGCAGTGGCCAACAAGCTGGCCAGCAGCAGCCACCACAAGGCCATGCCATAACCGTGCTCGGGTGACCAGAGCACACCCATGGTCAGGGGTGCAGCTGCCCGGGCCAAGGCGATGGGCAGGCCCAGCAAGCCATTGAGCTGCCCCACATGTTCGCGGCTGACGTATTGCGCCATGGCCGTTCCTTTGACGATGGTGTTCATGCCATTGCCCAGACCATAGAGCAGGACAAACACCATGGCGGGCAGCGCCTGCAGACCAAAGACGATCAGCACCAGCAAGCCCGAGGGAATCAGCATCGGAATCCAGCGGTTGGCGGTGTGCACGTCCCAGTAACGCTCAAACACAAACAGCACAAAACGGCCAATCACCTGGATCACACCAATCGCCGCCGGGATGGCGATCACCCAGGCCGGTGGCAACTTGGCTTCTTCAAGCAAGGCGATCATGTGGGCAGGCAGGGCCGAGGTGACCGCCATCATGAGCAAGCTAAATGCTGCCAGCAGCCAAAAAGGCGTTTGCCGCAAATGTGCTTTCAACGAAACGCGGCGCTCACGCTGGCCCTCGTCTTGACGCACAGGCTCAGGCGCGCCTTGCAACAACCAAGCATGCAGCGGCGCGCACAGCAAAAGCTGCAATGCCGCCAAAGCCCACAGCGCTTGACGCCAGCCCCACAGCGCTATCCACCAGCTCGACAGCGGAATGAACACGGTGCTGGCCAGGCCCCCTAAAAATGTCAGGGTGATGATGGCGCGGCGAAAGTCCTGACCAAAACGCCGCGTGACCACGGCGAATGCGGGCGAATAAAGCGTGGCTGCCAGGCCCAGACCCAGCCACACCCAAACGGCATAAAAGCCGCTGACAGTCTGCACCTGACTGTGCGCGAGCAAGCCCACCCCCACCCAGACCGAGCCCAGCGTCATCACCCAGCGCTCGTGGCCATGGTCGATCCAGCGGCCAATCAGATAAGCCATCAGGCCCTCGGCCAGCAAGGCCAGGCTGAAGGCCAGCGACGATTCGGCCCGGCTCATGCCTAACTCGGCTTCGAGCGGCGTCATGAGCAATGAGAAGGTGTAGAACACGCTGCCCCAGGTGATGAGCTGAGGCAAGGACAGCCAGACACTGAATGGCCCCAAAGCCAGCGAAGCGGGACGACGGAAAAAATGCATCCGACGATTATCGTGAAGTCAACAAGAAAGCCCCGCCGGGTCGTCAGCTTGAGCTGCGACGATCGGCGGGGTTCTCATCTTGGCGATGACGTGTGGGTTCGGCGTCAGCGACCTGCATACAAACTGCGGGCCGGGGCTCTTGCCCGATGAAGGCCTTGGCTAGCGCCTGGTAGACCCACCGCGTTCAGATGTGGCGACCGTAGCGTTGTGGGTAGACCTGGTTCAGCATGAGGCCAGTTTCACCATGGTCGGGCATGTTGCCGGTGCGGATGGCCTCAGCCAATTCGGCTTTGACTTCTGCGCGGGTCTTGGCCTGAAGGACAGGCTTGGCGGGATACAGACCTGGATTCACTTCATTGGCTTTTTGCTGGGTTTCGCCGTTGGCGACAATGTCGCCGGTGCGGATGGCCTCGGCCAGTTCGGCCTTCACTTCATCGCGGGTCTTGCCTTGCACAACAGGCTTGGCGGGATACAGGCCTGGGTTCACTTCATTGGCTTTTTGCTGGGTTTCACCGTTGACGACAATGTCGCCCGTGCGGATGGCTTCGGCCAGTTCAGCTTTCACTTGCTCGCGGGTTTTGGGGGCTGAGGCGTCTGTGGCCATGGCATTGCCAGCGGCTAAGACGGCAACAGCGAGGGTGATGGCGGAGAGGATAGAGCGGTTCATGATCAGGTTTCCTTGAAAGTTTGAAAAACGGTCTGCCTGTCGGATTGACGGGGCTTTGACCTGATCGGTGAAGCGTTGGTTGAAAGCGCTGCATCGATGGGTTGAACTGTAAAATTTCTGAATCAATAGAAAAACAATCAAAAATACATTGGGTCATTTCTAAATAAGAAACAATGGAGGGCTTGCAATACAGTTTTTGGAGAGCCTCATGGACCGTTTGTTGTCTATGCGCGTGTTTGAGCGTGTGGTGGACGAGGGGGGCTTTGCAGCCGCTGCAAGGGCGCTGGACATGTCCGCGCCTGTGGTGACACGTCTGGTGGCCGATCTGGAAGAGCACCTGGGCACGCGTTTGCTGCAGCGCTCAACACGCCGACTGTCGCTGACCGAGGCGGGTCAGCAGTACCTTGGCCGTGTGCGCAACATCTTGCAGGACATTGATGAAGCCGACGCGGTGGTCAGCGCGCAAACCACCGATCTGGCGGGCCTGCTGCGCCTTCATGCGCCACCGGTGCTGGCCACCTACGTGATTGCGCCCTTGCTGGCGGAGTTTCGCAGGCGCTATCCCAAGATCCTGATCGAGCTGGAGGTGGAAAGCCTGCGCGAGCCGCCCATTGAAGACTTCGACATCACCTTGTTGGGCACCGATGACAGCTTTGACGGCGATGTGATAGCACGCAAGGTGCTGGAGTCCGAAGCCATTTTGGTGGCCTCGCCTGAATACTTGCGCCGACGCGGCACGCCCCGGCAGCCGCAGGAATTGATGCAGCACGATTGCTTGCGCCTGAAAATGCCGCACATCAGGCCCCGCGTGTGGCAAATGTGGTGTCCGGACAACCCGGCGCACCCCACCGAGGTCGACATCCAGCCCGTGCTGCTGGGCAACCACACCGACAGCTTGTTGCGCGCGGCCATCGATGGGGCGGGCATCATCTCGGTGGCGGTGGACCTGGTGGCGCCTTATCTGACACGCGGTGAATTGGTGCGCGTGCTGGCCCCCTGGATCACAGGCCGATTGAGCATGTATGCAGCCGTGCCAACCCGCAAATTCATGCCAAAACGCACCCGGGTTTTTCTCGACTTTCTGCTCGAGGAGACGCGCCTGCAAACCGCCAAATCCATGCAAGCTTGCGCCGCTTGCTGAACACTCATTGCTTCTGATACGCCACGCTGAAGTTAGAAATAAGTGAGAAATGCCCTCTCGTAGGTCGGCACTCGCAGAGTCCGACGTTTGTGAGCTTAGGCGCTGAACCCGATTCAACTTGGGCGGGTTTCAGCAGCCCCATGTCGGGGTCTTCGACCGCCGACCTACGAAGTCATGGCTCCCGTAGGTCGGCACTCGCAGAGTCCGACGTTTGTGAGCTTGGGCGTTGAACCTGATTCAACTTTGGCGGGCTTCAGCAGCCCAATGTCGGGGTCTTCGACCACCGACCTACGAAGTCATGGCTCCCGTAGGTCGGCACTCGCAGAGTCCGACGTTTGTGAGCATAGGCGCTGAACCTGATTCAACTTTGGCGGGCTTCAGCAGCCCCATGTCGGGGTCTCCGACCGCCGACCTACAAAGTCATTGCTCCCGTAGGTCGGCACTCGAAGAGTCCGACGTTTGTGAGCATGGGCGCTGAACCTGATTCAACGTTGGCGGGCTTCAGCAGCCCAATGTCGGGGTCTCCGACCGCCGACCTACGAAGTCGGCTCCCGTAGGTCGGTACTCGCAGAGTCCGACGTCTGCGCGCTTGGGCGCTGATCCTGATTCAACTTTGGCGGGCTTCAGCAGCCCCATGTCGGGGTCTTCGACCACCGACCTACGAAGTCATGGCTCCCGTAGGTCGGTACTCGCAGAGTCCGACGTTTGTGAGCTTGGGCGCTGAACCTGATTCAACTTTGGTGGGCCTCAGCAGGCCCATGTCGGGGTCTTCGACCACCGACCTACGAAGTCATGGCTCCCGTAGGTCGGCACTCGCAGAGTCCGACGTTTGTGAGCTTGGGCGCTGAACCTGATTCAACTTTGGCGGGCTTCAGCAGGCTCATGTCGGGGTCTTCTACCACCGACCTACGAAGTCATGGCTCGCGTAGGTCGGCACTCGCAGAGTCCGACGTTTGTGAGCTTAGGCGCTGAACCCGATTCAACTTTGGTGGATTTCAGCAGGCCCATGTCGGGGTCTTCGACCACCGACCTACGAAGTCATGGCTCCCGTAGGTCGGCACTCGCAGAGTCCGACGTTTGTGAGCTTGGGCGCTGAACCTGATTCAACTTTGGTGGGCTTCAGCAGCCCCATGTCGGGGTCTTCGACCACCGACCTACGAAGTCATGGCTCCCGTAGGTCGGCACTCGAAGAGTCCGACGCTTGTGAGCTTGGGCGCTGAACCCGATTCAACTTTGGCGGGCTTCAGCAGCCCAATGTCGGGGTCTTCGACCACCGACCTACGAAGTCGGCTCCCGTAGGTCGGCACTTGCAGAGTCCGACGTTTGTGAGCATGGGCGCAGAACCTGATTCAACTTGGGCGGGCTTCAGCAGGTCCATGTCGGGGTCTTCGACCACCGACCTACGAAGTCATGGCTCCCGTAGGTCG
>NZ_LFYT02000031.1 GCF_001270065.2 Limnohabitans planktonicus II-D5 | reverse complement strand
ATGCTTTGCCGGTCTATGCCCCATGCCCCTTTGTTCGCTTTGACTTGTTGCCAAGCCGCTTGCAAGGTGCTTAGGCGCCAGACCTTGTCGATCAAACTGAACCACTTGTTTCCTTTGACGCCGTTGCCCAGCGCCGCCAACATACGATCCGTCCAGACTTCACGGTCCACCCACGCCCATTGGGCCGGGCCTGACTCGGCTTGTTTAACCCCAAGGGGCACTGCCGCCGTTTCACTTTCGCTCTCGTTCATCTCTGTCTTTCTCGTATCCACTTTCCTGCCACCCTTGGCTCATGCGGCTTTCCTATTCCGCACTTCTCAGGCTGCCGTCTGCTCGGTTTAGGCTCAAGGGGCGTACCCCGGTTATCGCAAACTCTCGCTTGCACACACCGTTTCCAGTGTGGTTTGGCCCTATCTGCTCTGGCAGCCCATCGCTACTACGATGGCTCTGACTGCTGCAGCCCGTCACCTCGGGCCACAGCTCTCCCCGCTTATCTCACGTACACTTCCTAGCGTTGCGCCTCCAACCACATGGGTGGCCCGCATGTCGTTTTATCCACCAAAACAACGCATGCGATGTGTTTCAGGCTTCGCCAAGAGACCTAGCCAGCTCGCCGCCACACCCTGCCGAATCGAGTTCGCTTTACTGCGCACCGCCAGTTCGCCTCCGGTTGCTCCCCACCCCGCCTCGCAGCGACGCAGTTACCTTCGGCTACGGGGCCTTGGCTTACCCCGACACGGACTCTCACCATGCTGTGTACGCGCCTTCACGGGCGCACTAGGTCGGTACTCGCAGAGTCCGACATGGCTGGCTTCTGCACAGGCCCTTGTCGGGGTCTTCGACCGCCGACCTACAACATCTTTGAGCCTTTTTTGTATTCGTAGGTCGGTACTCGCAGAGTCCGACGTTATGGGTTCGGCACAGTCCCATGTCGGGGTCTTCGACCGCCGACCTACAACATCTTTGAGCCTTTTTTGTATTCGTAGGTCGGTACTCGCAGAATCCGAGATGATGGGTTCGGCACAGGCCCTTGTCGGGGTCTTCGACCGCCGACCTACAACTTCTTTGAGCCTTTTTTGTATTCGTAGGTCGGTACTCGCAGAGTCCGACGTTATGGGTTCGGCACAGTCCCATGTCGGGGTCTTCGACCGCTGACCTACAACTTCTTTGAGCCTTTTTTGTATTCGTAGGTCGGTAGTCGCAGAGTCCGACATGGCTGGCTTCTGCACAGGCCCATGTCGGGGTCTTCGACCGCCGACCTACAACATCTTTGAGCCTTTTTTGTATTCGTAGGTCGGTACTCGCAGAGTCCGACATGGCTGGCTTCTGCGCAGGCCCATGTCGGGGTCTTCGACCGCCGACCTACAACATCTTTGAGCCTTTTTTGTATTCGTAGGTCTGTACTCGCAGAGTCCGACATGATGGGTTCGGCACAGTCCCATGTCGGGGTCTTCGACCGCCGGCCTACAACATCTTTGAGCCTTTTTTGTATTCGTAGGTCTGTACTCGCAGAGTCCGACATGATGGGTTCGGCACAGTCCCATGTCGGGGTCTTCGACCGCCGGCCTACAACATCTTTGAGCCTTTTTTGTATTCGTAGGTCGGCACTCGCAGAGTCCGACGTTATGGGTTTCGGCACAGTCCCATGTCGGGGTCTTCGACCGCCGACCTACAAGATCTTTGAAGTCCATGCCGGGGTCTTTGACCGCCGACAACCTGTTTGAGCATTGAAAACTTCACAGCGTCAAGCAGGCACTTGCACCACGACACGGTGTGCAACGCCGTCGTCTTGAAGCGGCAAGACGGGCCCAGCTTGGGGCTCACCGTCCAGCACAAGCACCAGCGCAGATGAGCCCGTCAGTTTCTGCACTTCTATCGCATACACGGTTTGACCAAAGCGGTACTGCAGGGCAAAGCCCGGCCAGGCATCAGGCAGGCAGGGTGAGAAATGCAGTGATGCACCTTGCAAGCGAAGCCCCAGTAAAGACTCCAAAATGAGCCGATACATCCAGCCCGCCGATCCGGTGTACCAGGTCCAGCCGCCGCGGCCTTCGTGGGGCGCCACCGCATACACATCGGCCGCCATGACATAAGGCTCCACCTGGTAGCGCGCCACCTGCTGTGCGCTGCTGCCATGGTGCAGCGGATTGATCAGGTCAAAGCACTCCCAGGCCCGGCGCTGATCACCCAGCGCTGCAAAAGCCATCACGGCCCAGATGGCGGCATGCGTGTACTGGCCACCGTTTTCCCGCACGCCGGGCAGATACCCCTTGATGTAGCCCGGATTGAGCGCGGATTGATCAAACGGTGGTGTCAACAACTGGATCAGGCCCAGATCGCGCCGAACCAAGCGCAAGTCCAGCGCATCGAGCGCGCTGCGGTTGCGTGTCGGCTGGCCTGCCCCAGACAGCACGGCCCAGCTTTGCGTGACTGAGTCAATCTGGCATTCGTCATTTTGGGTCGAGCCCAGCGGCGTGCCATCGTCAAAGTAAGCACGTCTGTACCAAGCACCGTCCCAGGCTTGCTGGTCGATGGCCAGGCGCAATTGCTCAGCCTCAGCCATGCACTGGTCGGCAAAACTGTGATCGCCCATGCCACGCGCCAGGGGGCCAAAGCGTTTGAGCGTGTCAATCAGGAAGAAGGCCAACCAGATGCTCTCGCCCTGCCCTTTGATGCCCACCAGGTTCATGCCATCGTTCCAGTCGCCCGAACCCATCAAGGGCAGGCCGTGCACACCTTTGCCAAGACCGTTGCGGATGGCCCGCACGCAATGCTCATACACGGTGGCGCGTTCGTCGGTGACTGCGGGCAGATCGTAGTAAGAGTCTTCTTCAGCATTGAGCTCTCGGCCTTGCAAAAACGGCGCGGTCTCATGCAGCACAGTGGCATCGCCCGTGGCATTCACATAGTGGCAGGTGGCTTGGACCAGCCAGAGGTAATCGTCCGAGCAGCGCGTGCGCACGCCCCTGCCCTGCGGTGGGTGCCACCAGTGCTGCACATCACCCTCGCGGAACTGACGCGCCGCACAGCGCAGCAAATGTTCGCGCAGCAGCTGTGGCGCGGCATGCACCAAGGCCATGGCATCTTGCAACTGATCACGAAAACCAAACGCCCCACCCGATTGGTAAAACCCGGTACGCGCCCACAAGCGACAAGCCAGAGTCTGGTACAGCAACCAGCCATTGGCCAGCAGGTTGAGCGCTGCGTCTGGCGTTTGCACTTGCACCACACCCAGGGTTTGCCGCCAATAGGCATGCACCGACTCGAGAGAGGCCTCTATGGCACGCTCATCGCGCAGGCGTTGCACCATGGCACCAACATCGTCTTGACCGCGCCGCCCTGCAGCACCGAGACGGAAAACGACCACGCGTTCCTGGCCATTGGACAGCTCAAAGGGCACTTGCACCGCCGCACAGGGGTCCAGCCCCGAGCCGATCCGGTTGGACAAGGCCACACGGTGCATGGCCGCCGGGTGGTGCAAGGTGCCGTTGCGCCCCAAAAATTCACGCCGGTCGCCGGTGACACTGACACCGTGGGCGCGTGTGGCAGCGTCGGCATCAAAAAAGGCCATGCGATCACCAAACACCGTGTTGTAGGGGTTGCGCGCCAAAATTGCGCCGCTGTGTGGGTCGATTTCGGTGCTCACATGCATGGCCGATTTGGGCTGCAAATCACCCAGCACCCACTCCACATAGCCGGTGGCCGAAAGTTTTCGGCTGCGACCGGAGTGGTTGCGCACTCGCAATTGCGAGAACTTGATCGACGCCTGCAGATCCACAAACACCGTAAGTTCGGTGTCTATACCGTCATGCGTGTGTTCGAAAACGCTGTAGCCAAAGCCGTGGCGCGTGACATGCAGGCCATCTGCGCCGCAGGGCAAGGCAGTGGGTGACCAGAACACGCCAGAGGCTTCATCTCGCAGATAGATGGCCTCTCCCGGTGAGTCACTCACGGCGTCGTTGCTCCAGGGCGTGAAGCGAAATTCGTGCGCGTTTTCGCTCCAGGTGTAGGCGCTGCCACTTTCGGAAATGACGGTGCCAAACTGGTCATTGGCGATCACATTGACCCAAGGTTGTGGCGTACAGTGCTGCGCCACGCCGTCGGAAACGGTGGTGTGGATCACGTATTCGCGCCCGTCTTCGGAAAAGCCACCCAGGCCGTTGAAAAACTGCAATGCAGCACGGTCGCTGCGCCGGGCGTCAACCGCGACGGAGCTTGCGGGCAAGGAGCCCTGTTCAGGCGTGAGGGGCAAAGGCATGGCCCGCGCCTTGCGTGCCATGTGACGGCTTGCCTGACTCTTGAGCGAGCCCTGCGTGTCCGTGATGATGACCCGGGCCACGGTCTGAAACAAGGTGCGGTCTTCTGCGGGCATGTGCTCGGAAGACCGCACAAAGATGCCTCCGGGTCGGTCGGTCCGATTGGCCTCCAGACCCACGGCGATGAGCCCCATGATTTGTTCTTGCAGCGCCTGACGGTAACCGGCATGGTCTTCGTTCCAGATGACCAAATCCACCTCCAGCCCCTTGAGCCGCCAGTAGGCAATGGCCTGCACCATTTGGCGCACCAACTCGATGTTGTCCACGCTGCTGATTTGCAGCAAGACGATGGGTAAATCGCCCGAAACGCCATACCCCCACAAGCCGGACTGACTGCGTTTGTTGTGCACCAGCACTTCCTGCTGCGCGCGTTGTGCAGGGTTCAGGTAAATCACGGAACTGGCCAGGCGTGCAAACAGTTGCGCATCGGCCTCGGAGGCATTGATCTGCTGCAAGTTGACCCAGGCATGCGTGGTCGCCAAATCAACCACACGATCGGCCAGGTGCATGTCGCGGTATTTGTCAATCAGGCACAAGGCTTGGCCGCGCATCTCGGCCACACCCGTCACCATGTCCACCGTCACGGTTTGCTGTGGTTGCAGTGTGATGCGTTGGCGAATGGCCACAATCGGGTCCAGCACCGGGCCTTGCGAATCGCCCAGAAGTGCACCGGCACGCAGGGCCTGCGGATCGTCCAGTCCGTTCATTCGACCCACAAATGCCTTTCGGTCCGTCTCGTAGGAGATGGTTTGAGCATCGGCCCCGTGCACGGCCATGAGGTGAAACATCCAGGCCACTGATTCGTTTTCGGAGCGGGGTCTGCGGTGGCACAAAATGGCTTGCCGCTCCTGCACGATTTCGGTCTGCACAAACAAATTGCTGAAGGCCTGGTGCAAGTTGTCGCCCGCACTGGGGGCGAGGACCACCTCGGCATAACTGGTGATTTCTATGGTACGGCGTGTGCGTGCATGGTTGGTGATGCGGGTGCGGCGCAATTCAATATCGTCTTCAGGCGAAACCACCATGTCGGTGTGGGTTTCAAAACCATGGTCTCGGCGGCGAAATTCAGCCCGGCCTTCGGTAAAGATGGCTTCGTAGCTGTCGCTGTGCTGCAAGGCAGGCTGGTGTGTGGCGGACCAAAATTGGCCACTGTCAACGTCGCGCAAATAACAATATGCACCCCAGCTATCACGCGTGCCATCTTCGCGCCAGCGGGTGATGGCCAGGTCCTTCCAGCGGCTGTAACCGGCCCCCGACTGGCTGACCATGACGTGGTAGCGGCCGTTCGAGAGCAGATGAACCTCGGGGGCTGCATCCGGGTTGCGCAGCACGCGCAGGGGACTGGTTTGACCCATGGTGCTGCGGCGGATATCGGGCAACTCCTGCGCCCGCGCGTAAAACACGGCGGCATTCGGAATGCGCTCTTGCAGCAGCAGCGTGGTGGCCTGGAACAAGGGGTCACTGGTAAATCGCTTTTGCATGGGCTGGTCCAGCAACACATGGGCAAAGGCCAGCAAGCTCATGCCCTGGTGGTGGGCCATGTACGAGCGCACCACAGCGCCGCTTTGGCCGCGCGGCACCCGCGCGGGTGTGTAGTCCATGGCTTCAAACATGCCATATCGCCCTTCCATGCCTTCTTGCACCAAACGTTGCAGATTGCGACAAGCGGCATCGGGCTGCACCATCAGGGCCAGCGCTGTGGCATAGGGCGCAATCACCAAATCCTCTGACAGGCCACGCTTGAGCCCCAGACCCGGCACGCCAAAGGCGCGGTATTGGTAGTTGAGCGCAGCGTCCATTGTGTTGTAGCCAGACTCCGAAATGCCCCAGGGCACGCCGTGCAGCTCGCCGTAGGCGATCTGCGCCTGCACCACCGATTCACAGGTTTGGTGCAACAGAGTGTTGGCATAGCTGGGCATCACCAGATTGGGCATCAGGTACTCGAACATCGAGCCACTCCAGGACAACAGCGCCGTGCTGTTGCCCGCCGTGGTCAACAATCGCCCAAGGGCAAACCAGTTGTCCTGTGGAATGTTGCCCTGCGCAATCGCCACAAAGCTGCACAGGCGTGCCTCGCTGGCCAGAAGGTCATAGTGGCCGCTGTCTCTGCGGCGTTCGTCCAGGTTGTAGCCCACGGCGATCAGATGCCGCGTGTTGTCATACAAAAAGCTGTAATCAGCACTGGCCATGCTGGCGCACGTTTGTGCCAATTGCTCGATCAAGGCCATGCGTGACTGCGCCAGCACATTTCCCGCCGCAGCCAGGGCGCGCAAAGTGGGGATGGCGTCTGGCGGGTCCCCTGCCCAAGCATGGGGCTGGGGCTGGAGCCCCAACCAATCGGCCTTTATTGCTGTGCATTGCGCCAGCAGGGTTTGTGACCAGTGGCGCAGGTGGGCATCACCGGCCACGGCCGCATCGGCCTCCAGCAGCATCAACATGGCGGTGCACAAAGTCTCGGTGCCGACCAGCCATTGCAGGGCGTCTGCTGGCGTGAAGGGTTGCGCTGCGCGGGCAGCCTCCAGGCTTTGGGTCAGATGTGCCAATGCGTGCCGCAGTGGCGGGCCTGCAGGCCTGGGCATGGCCTGGTTCAGGTTGCTCATGGTGTCCAGCAAACCATCGAAGGCATGCGGGTGGAAGATGGGCTGATCTGCCAGGGCCAGCAGGGCCGGGCGCAAAGTCAGCAGGTGCCCGGACAGATTGCCACTGTCGACCGAGGACACATATCGCGGCAGCAGGGGCTCCAGTGTCTTGGTGTCATACCAGTTGTAAAAATGGCCTGCATGGCGCTCCAGTTGCAGCATGCTTTGCAAGCTGTTGTTGCTGCGCTCGAGCAAGTTGCCAACGCTGATGTAACCCAGGTCATAGGCCGTGAGGGTGGCCAACAGCGACAAGCCCATATTGGTCGGCGATGTGCGGTGGTCCACATCGGCCACCGGGTGTTCCTGGAAGTTGTCAGGTGGCAACCAGTGGTTTTCTGCGTTGACAAACTGCTCAAAAAAGGACCAAGTTCGCCGCGCCATGCGGCGCAGAAAATGACGCTGGCTCACACTGAGTTCTTCGCGCCGTGAGGCCAGTGGGCGGCTGATCCACCAGGCCAGCAGTGGCGCGGTCAGCCACAGCAGCAGCACCGGTGCGGCTTGCCCCA
Organism: Limnohabitans planktonicus II-D5; assembly: GCF_001270065.2. Lineage (GTDB taxonomy): Bacteria > Pseudomonadota > Gammaproteobacteria > Burkholderiales > Burkholderiaceae_C > Limnohabitans_A > Limnohabitans_A planktonicus. The sequence continues at coordinate 41,830 of NZ_LFYT02000031.1, read as the reverse complement.
GCATGGCCGGATTCAACAGCGCCACACCCACCGCAGCAGCCATAGCCAATATCGGTGCAGCCGCCAGTTGTTGGGCACTGGCCAGCAAGTCGCGCAAACCACCCGGCTTGCAATGCGCTTTGTGCAAGGCTGCGTCGCCCCCGAGGGCGTCTGAGGCTTGCCACTCCAGCAGGCGGCGGTGCGTGAACAACATGCGGACGTGGGTACGCACGATGGCGTCCAGGCTGAACCAGGCCTCGTGTGGGAGCAACACAAGGGTCAATGCGGCCTGCGCCAATTGTTCAAACACACCATGGAGCACCCTGCGAACATGCAGGTGCCAAGGCAAATCTCGCGGCCTGCGCACCAGCGCCACGAGGCTGTTGAGCGCTGGCGCCAACAGCAACAGGCTCAGCACACTCAAGGTCCAGGGCACGGTGCTGTCCAACTGTGTCCAGCCCAGCACCAGCAAGCCCACCAAGGCCGCAGCCACCAAACTGCGCCGCAGGTTGTCCAGGATTTTCCATTGAGACAGCAAGCTCAAAGGGTTCTTCGGGCGTTTGCTGCCTGCAGGCGCGGGCACGCGTGGCCACAGCCACGAAGCGATTTGCCAGTCACCGCGTATCCAGCGAGAGCGGCGTTTCACATCGCTGTCGTAGCGTGCCGGAAAGTCATCGTAGAGCTGCACATCACTGAGCAGCCCTGAGCGCACATAGCAGCCTTCGAGCAAGTCGTGGCTCAGGATGCGGTTCTCCGGAAATCGACCATTCAAGGCAGCTTCGAAGGCATCCACATCGTAGATGCCCTTGCCGATGAATGAGCCTTCTTGAAACAGGTCTTGGTAGACATCAGAGACTGCACGGGTGTAGGGGTCCACGCCGGCCTCACTGCCCATGAGGCGCGCGTAGCGAGAGCGGTTGGTGCTTTGCAGGCTGACGGCCATGCGCGGCTGCAAAATGCCATACCCTGCCGTGACGCAAGCGCTGCGAGGATCCAGCTGCGGGCGGTTCAGCGGATGCGCCATGGTGGCGGAGAACTTGCGTGCGGTGTCGCGCTGCAATTGGGTGTCGGTGTCCAAAGTGATCACGTAGCGCACTTGCTGCAAATGCACGGCGTTGCCCACCACGCGCAAAAATCCGGCGTCAGACTGGCCACGCAGCAGCGCGTTGAGCGCGCCGAGCTTGCCACGTTTACGCTCGTAGCCCATCCACACCTTCTCCTGCACGTTCAATTGGCGCGCTCGATGAAACAGGAAAAATGTGTCCTGAGTCACACCCGGGTATTTGCGGTTGAGCGCGGTGATGCCCTCGATGGCCAGGTCCAACAAGGGGGCATCGTCCTGCGCATGTTCGGTGGCTGAATCCGTCCAATCGGTCAGCAAACCAAAGTGCAGATGGGGATCTTGGTTGGCCAGAAAACGCACCTCCAAAGCCTCCACCAAGGCTTGCACGCCCGCCAAGCTGTCCAGCATCGTGGGCACCACCACCAAGGTACGGGCCTCAGGCGCGATCCCGTCAGAAAAGTCCATGCGCGGCAGCACATGCGGTGTGACCAGTTGCGTGGACACCCAGTTCACCAGCGTCACCGCCAGCTGACTGGACGCCAACAGCGCCACCGGCACAAGCAGCCACCACAGCCAAGGCTCCAGTCCCAGACCCCACCACGCTTGCAGCAGCAAGGTGGTGACCAGCACCGTCAACAAGGCCATGGCACCCAGATAAAGCGGCACTGCCATGGTGCGAGCCCAGCGCTGCAGCGAAGCCAGCACGCCGTATCGAACCTGTGCTGCTCGCTCCAGCACAGGCAGGCCTTCGCCCACCAGGTAATGGCCCACATGCTCTGACGCTGCTGGCGAGTTGGGTGTCGCCTCGTCGTCTTGTGCTTTGCGTATATCGAGGGTGCTTTGTGCCAAATGCACCGCCAGGCTGGCCACGTCGAATTCGCTCATACCACTGTGACGGGCCGTCTTTTCCACCACATGCCGATAGCGATCACGGGTGCTGAAGTCCATGCGGCCATAGACGCCCTGTGGGTCTTCGCGCAGTTTGCGCTCCACGCCGCTCAAAGACTCCACAAATTCACGCCAGTCGGTAGCGCTGAGCATGCGCAAGCTGGCAATGCTGTTGCTGATGCAAACTTGGTTGATGGCCTGGGCTTGTGTTTCCGACTGAACCATCTGCTCGATAGACTGATCAAGCTCTGACAGATGCTGCGCAATCCATGTCAGCGGCAGCGCCAGGGCAGCGCTGTGCCCCTGTAAAAGCCGCGCCAGTTCGGCCACAAAAGTGTTCACCAGTGTCGGGCTGGCGCGCGCCATGTCCGAGATGACCAAAATCAGGTTTTTGGGGTCGTGTTCGGCCACATGCAGAATTTGCTCGGCCCAACCGGCGGCACGGTTGCGCTCGACCATGCTTTCGGCCACACCTGCACTGATGCGCCGCAAATTTTCGATGAGCGCCAAGCGAAGCATGATGGGGATGGCCCACAGTTCGCCCAAGGTGAGCTCTGACATGCTTTGGTAGGCCGCGACAAAGCGCGTCAGATTTTCTGGATCAATGCGACCATCCCCATGTGCAATCACTTCCAGCGCAATGTCATACACACGCGGCAAGCCCTTGGACGGCCCATTGGCCAGCACCGGCAGTTCACGGCCATAGCTTTTTGAAAAGTGGGCGCGTGCAGTGAGGATTTGTTCTTCGATCAGGTAGAAGTTGTCCAGCAACCACTCGCCCGCGGGTGTGATCCGCCGGGTCTGGTGTACAGCCTCCAAAAGCAAGGTGCAGGCTGATTGCAGAACATCCTCGTTGTCACCCAGACGCACCAGCAACTGGTCACGCCTAGATGCTGTGCTCAAGCTGTGTATCTGCGCCAGGTTTTTGCCATGACGCTCCATCTGCTCGGTGTTGAACAGCTCGGCACGCAGTGGCACCTCAATAGCCGCTGAAGCTGGGGCGGCGGGTTGGAACAAGTCAGGTAAGAGAGCGCGCAGCCAAGACGCACGCAGGGCCTTCAGGCGATGCATCAATCGAAAATTCCTTTGAGTGTGGACTGGAGCTTAGGGCTCTGAGCGCCTTCGGGTCTGTGCGCCAGTCAACGCCTGTCAGCATGCGGCGCGCACGTCCTTGATGGGTGTGATGACGAACAGATGCGCACTTGAAGACTGCCTAAGCTGTGGGCTGTTCAATCACACTTATAGGAAACTCATGATCTCTCAACGCACCACACTTTTGTCTGCATTGCTGTTGACCTTCACATTCGCAGCCACAGCGGCACCTCTGACCAAAGACGAATACAAAGCGGCCAAGGAAGAAATTTCCGTCAAGTACAAAGCCGCCAAAAAGGCCTGCAGTGCTCACACGAGCAATGCCAAGGACATTTGCATTGAGGAAGCCAAAGGGGATGAAAAAGTGGCTCGGGCTGAACTGCAGGCCAAGTACGAACCCTCTGCCAAGCACACAAATGAGATCCTTGTGGTGAAAGCCAAGGCTGCCCATGAAGTGGCCAAGGAAAAATGCGACGACCAGACCGGCAACGCCAAAGATGTCTGCAAAAAAGAAGCCAATGCCGCATACACGGCAGCCATGGCAGAGGCCAAGCTGAAGGAAAAAACCAGCGAAAACGACAAGAAAGCTGCCGAAAAAATCACTGATGCCAAGTCGACCGCCATGGACAAAAATGCCAGCGCCCAGAAAAGCGCCAACACCGACGTCCGGGATGCCAACTACAAAACAGCCATCGAAAAGTGTGATGCCTTTGCAGGTGACGTGAAGAACAACTGCATCGCCGATGCCAAGCAACGCTTTGGCAAGTAAGCCACTTGCAGCGGGTGCCAAGGCACCCGCTGCACTCGCATTCATCTGAGCCCCATGGGCTCATTTTTTTTGCCAGCCCCAGGCATGATTGATCCGGCATGCTGAAGTTTGAAATGCTTGCGCCAAGTTCCCTGCAGTTCGGCGGCTTCAGGCCCGATACGGTCTTTGGCCGAATCCTGCAACGTCGGAGCTGAAGCTACCGACCTACAAGGACCCATGGTATTCGTAGGTCGGTGGCTTCAGCCCCGATACGGTCTTGGGCCGAATCGTGCAACGTCGGAGCTGAAGCTACCGACCTACAAGGACCCATGGTATTCGTAGGTCGGTGGCTTCAGCCCCGACGCAGACTTTTTGATCCGGCACGCTGAAGTTTGAAAAGTGTGAGATATGTCATCTCGCAGATCGCCACTCGCAGGGTCCGACATGATGGGTTTCGGCACAGGCCCATGGCGGAGTCTTCGACCACCGACCTGCAACATTTTCGAGCATTAAAAATAGGCGCGATGACAGGCCAAAAAGCAAACACCCATAAGGCAAACGCCCACAAGGCACGCCACACGCCATTTGCTCACGCCTTCAACACCCCTGATCAGTCACGCTTGCTCACCTCAGCATCTTCTTTAGCGGGCATAAAAAAGCTCATAGGCGCCTGACGCAGTCGCTGCCGAATGGCTTGGTAAATTTGTTGTCGACCCTCACGGCTGACGTTCAGCGCACGCAAGGCCACCGTAAATGCCAAGTAAAAACTCACACCCACATTGAGCATGCCAATCAAGGGAATGCTGGCCACCGCCCACCACCAGGCATTTTGCTGCAACACCCCCCAGCCCAAACTGGCGGCAGCAGCACCCAGCTGCCCCGTGGACAGCGTGACGTGGCGCACATCCAGTGCCAAGCCCAAAAACCCCAGGAAAGCTGGCACCAAACCCAGCATGAAACCCAGTGAAATATTGGACGCAAAGCCCGAAATATGTTGCCGCATGAAATGCGCCCAGCGCATGGCACGATCTGCGCCCAAGCGACGCACGATGCGGGGGTTGTAGCGCAGGGCTGATTGCAAACGGTGCAGCACAAACCAGTTTTCAACCCACCCTCCCACCAGGCTGCTGACAAACAGCAGCACCCCCGTGAAGGCTGCAAACAACAGCGAGGGGCCAAGGAGTGTGAGTGACTGCAACACCTTTTGGGCATACTGCGCATCCAACAGGGGTTGGCCCCACAGTTGTTGCATCAGCCATGACAACAAGATGACCACCGGAAATACCACCACCACATTGCCAATGACAGCGGCCACTTGGGAACGCACCAAATGTGTGACCTCATCGACAAACAGCGCCAGCGCACCTGGCTGCTTGAGGTCTTGTAATTTGGCCGCCATGGCTGGCGCGGTCATGGCCGGTTGCTTGGTGGCCAAGGTGAAATGGAGCAACTGAATCACCACAAAGCTGAGGGCATACACCGCCCCAGCCCAGTATCCAGACCAAAATGCAGACAGGGCCAAAGCCATCACGCCGAACTTGGCCGCAGTCGTGAGCGCAGTGATGGCCCCCCCTCCCGCAGCATCGCGCAACATCACAAGGTATTCCGCACGCGTGCGGGTGATGTAGTGCTCACCGGTCTCTGAGCAGCGTTCTGCCACCTTGGCAGACAGCAGGGAACTGCTGGCACTCAACAGGGCAGCGATGCTGCGTTGCTCATGCCCCAATCCGGCCATTTGCGACAAAAGGCGTGCGCTGTGCAGATGGTCGGCATCGCTCAACAGGCAATCGAGCAAGCTGCGGATGCGCAGCACGCGTGCACGAATTTGGCGCAGACGAAAGACCAAATCCATAGAGATGCCGTGCTCGTCCAGATGGCTGTATACCGAGACGGTGGCTTGTCGGCACAGCTCCAGTTGGGCACGAAACTGCGCCCATTCGGCCATGCTGTCGCCCCCTTGCAGCCAACTGTCACGAACGGCCTCAAATGCCGTTCCCAATGTGAGAAAGGGGCTGCTGTGCCGAGAAGCGGCACTCATGCGAAGACGCAATTCAGGCGACAAACCGGCCGCACGGATTTGACTCGTGCAAAAGGTGATGGCTTCGATCAAGGCGTTTTGCCAATGCGTCAGAGGACGCTGGGTGGACGCAATGGGCAGAGCAGCGGGAAAAGTCAGCAGATCAGCCAGGCGCAGCACAATGGGCGCAGTCAAGGCCGCAATCCATTGCGCATCTGCAGGCCCTGACAAGGCCAAGGCAAAAAGTTCACTGCCATCGCGTGTCTCTGGCGTAGCAGGCAAGAGCTTGCCATGCAGGCGATCCATCAGTTCGGAGAGAAAGGAATTACCTGTCGCAAAGCCGTAATCAGACAGCAGACTGGCCACATCCAAATCGGTGATGAGCATGTGCCACCAGTCCTGCATCTGCGCTCGCTTTTCCGGGTGCGCATCCAGCGCATCCAGAAAATATTCCACCCGAAGAACCGAGGCCAATGTGTCCAGGCGCGGACCACGCACCCACTGCAGCAGATTGATCAGCCAGATATGGCGCTGCACCAAAGTGGCATTCGCGTCCAGGGTTTGTAAAAGTTCCGCCATGTCGGGTTGCACAGCGCTGGTAACGCCCTTGTCGGGCAGGGGTATCGATTGGGGTAAAGGCATATTCACCCGAAGATTTTGCTTGGCCCGCCAAAGTCAGTCCGTCTCTTGACGCACTGACAAGGCGTGTGACTTGCACCCAATTTGCGAATGGGGACCCATTTGGCATGCAGGGCCTGCAAGGCAGCGGCAGAACGCATCGTTGACAGCCATGAGTGCATGCACGCGGCAGTCTGGCCAGGACATTTCGAATGCGTCGGCAGGGGTGGGATGGCGCACAGACAGCAAGCGCTGGCGTGCCTAAATTCAAGCTTGAACTGGCGTTGCGCAATCTCAGGAGAACAAATGACACCCGATCAGCAGGCACGACACCACCAGCCAGAAGCGTCTGAAACAACCGCATCGGTACACAGCAGCCGCCCCCTGAAAAACCATTTTGTGGACGACGCCCTTGGCGTAGCCTTTGGCATTGCTGTGGGCTGGCTTGGAGAAATCACCATGCAGTCGGCAGGCTTCACGTTATTTGCGCTCAGCTGATGCCCACGGAGATTTCCGTCATCCCTTAGACAAAGACCGTCCCCACGTCAATGCGCCAGGCCCAAATATGAAGGTGCCGACCTACGAGGGCCACGGTATTTGTAGGTCGGTGGCTTCAGCCCCGACATGGGCCTGTGCCGAAGCGGGCAAACGTCGGACCTGAAGGTGCCGACCTACGAGGGATCTGTATTTGTAGGTCGGCGGCTTCAGCCCCGACATGGGGCCTGTGCCGAAGCGGACAAACGTCGGACCTGAAGGTGCCGACCTACAAGGGATGTGTATTTGTAGTTCGGTGGCTTCAGCCCCGACATGGGCCTGTGCCAAAGCGGGCAAACGTCGGACCTGAAGGTGCCGACCTACAGGGGCCATGTATTCGTAGGTCGGCGGTCGAAGACCCCGACATGGGCCTGCGCCGAAGCAAAAAATCGTCGGACCTGAAGGTGCCGACCTACGGGGGCCGTGCATTCGTAGGTCGGCGGTCGAAGACCCCGACATGGGCCTGCGCCAAAGCAAAAAATCGTCGGACCTGAAGGTGCCGACCTACGGGAACCGTGCATTCGTAGGTCGGCGGTCGAAGACCCCGACATGGGCCTGCGCCAAAGCAAAAAATCGTCGGACCGGACGGTGCCGACCTACCCCAAACACTTCAAGCTGCCCACTTCACCAGCCCGCTGTAGCTGGTGCCCAGCACCACCAGACCGAAAACGATCCGATACCAGGCAAACACCTCGAAGCTGTTGGTCGAGATGAACTTGAGCAGCCAACGCACGCACACCCAGGCACTAAAAAACGAAAACACCAGGCCCACCGCAAACATCGGCGCGTCGGCCATGCTCAGCAAGGCGCGCTCTTTGTAGAGGCTGTAAGCCCCCGCGCCAATCAGCGTGGGGATCGCTAGGTAAAAGGAAAAATCAGTAGCCGCCTTGCGCGACATGCCCAGCAGCATGCCGCCGATGATGGTCGCGCCGCTGCGGCTCGTGCCCGGAATCATGGCCAGGCACTGCACCAGCCCGACCTTCAGGGCGTCTTGCCATCGCATGTCTTCCACCTCGCCAATGCGCACAGCGACGGCCTGCCTGCGCTCGGCCCACAAGATGATGAAGCCGCCGATGATGAAGGTGGTAGCCACCACCTCGGGCGTGAACAGGTTCGCCTTGATGGCCTTGCCAAACAGCAACCCCAAAATGACGGCGGGCACAAAAGCGATGAACACATTCAGCGCAAAACGCTGGGCATCGGCGCTGCGCGGCAAGGCACGCACGGTGGAGCTGATTTTTTGCCAATACACAATGACCACCGCCAAAATCGCCCCCGTCTGGATGGCGATGTCGAACACCTTGGCCTTGTCATCGTCAAAGCCCAGCAAAGCCCCCGCCAAAATCAAATGCCCGGTCGACGAGATCGGCAAGAACTCGGTCAAACCCTCGACCACGCCCATCACGGCGGCTTTCAGCAACAAGATCAGATCCACAAACGCTCCTCGAAAAACTGGGGGGATTATCGTTGCTTGGGCATGGCCGCCTCCAAAAATTAGGCGCACACGCCTGTTTGCGTCCGCCATTCACACCCGTCCACGGCATCTCGCGCCGCGTGAACTGTCAGTCGTCGCAAACGCATGGCAATCGGGCCATTGACTCGGCACAGTGCAGGCACCACAAGCCATTCAAGAGAAAAAACGTGCCACCACCGTCATCCCTGACGCCCACCATCGCCGTCCACATGAGCCTGGCGCTCAGCGCCGTCGCCATCGGCCCCTGGGTCCTCTGGGCCCGCTTGGGTGCCATCAGCCGCCCCCAACTGCACCGGGCCCTGGGCTACGCCTGGGTCACCTGCATGCTGGGGGCCGCGCTCACGGGCGTGTTCATCCGCGACTTCCGGCTGCCCAACCTTTGGGGCTACACGCCCATCCATTTGCTCATTCCGCTGACCCTGTTCAGCCTGTTCCGGGCCTTCCGGTATTTGGCCCAAGGCAACATCCCCGGCCACCGCAAAACCATGCAATGGCTGTATTTCAATGCCTGCATGGTGGCGGGGGCCTTCACCCTGCTCCCCGGGCGCTACCTCGGTCAGTTGGTCTGGGGCCAATGTCTCGGCTGGCTTTGAATGCAAGAAAGAACACCACCATGCAAACACTCCAACACATTCCCGTCTGGGTTTTCGCCTTGCTCATCGGCCTGATCGCGCTGGGCCTGTTGCAAACCCGCACCCGGCAAGTCCAGGTACGGCGACTTTTGGGCATCCACATCGCGCTGACCGTGGTCACGCTGGTGGGCGTGGTCATGCAATGGCGACCGACGCCCTGGCTGCCGCTGGGCCTGCTCAGCTGGGCCGTCAGCTGCGCTGGGGTGGCCTGGGCCTTGGGCCATGGCGCGGCACCGGCTGGGGCCAGCTACGACGTGGGCACCCGGCGCTTCACAGTGCCTGGCAGCTGGTTGCCGCTGACCTTGTTCATGGCCATCTTTGCCTGCAAGTTTGTGGTGGGCATGGTCAACGCGACAGCGCCCGAGCAGTTGCACAGCGTGCAAGCGGCCATCGGCGTCAGCGCCTTGTATGGTGTGCTCTCTGGTTTGCTCAATGCCAGAGCACTGCGGTTGATGAGACTGCACGCAAGCCAGGCCCCACGCGTGCCTTTACCCCCGTAGGTCGGCGGTCGAAGACCCCGACGCTGGTTGAACAGGCAGCAATGCCTGTTTCATGAAGCCGAGCCCGAGCAAGCAAACGTCGGACTCTTTGAGTACCGACCTGCGAGGGAAGCCGCCAACCTACCGCAGTCCCCGTAGGTCGGCGGTCGAAGACCCCGACGTTGGTTGAACAGGCAGCAATGCCTATTCATGAAGCAGTGCCCGAGCAAGCAAACGTCGGACTCTTTGAGTACCGACCTGCGAGGGAAGCCGCCAACCTACCGCAGTCCTCGTAGGTCGGCGGTCGAAGACCCCGACGTTGGTTGAACAGGCAGCAATGCCTGTTTCATGCAGCCGTGACCGAGCAAGCAAACGTCGGACTCTTTGAGTACCGACCTACGAGGGAAGCCGCCAACCTACCGCAGTCCCCGCAGGTCGGCGGTCGAAGACCCCGACGTTGGTTGAACAGGCAGCAATGCCTCATTCATGAAGCCGTGACCGAACAAGCAAACGTCGGACTCTTCGAGTACCGACCTACGAGGGAAGCCGCCAACCTACCGCAGTACCCGTAGGTCGGCGGTCGAAGACCCCGACACTGTTCGAACAGGCAGCAACGCTTTTTTCATGAAGCCGTGACCGAGCAAGCAAACGTCGGACTCTTCGAGTACCGACCTACGAACGAATGCCACCGAACCACCGCAACATAAACCCATGAAAGAAAACCCATGACCCTCTCATTCAAGACTTTTACCCGCTTGGCCTGCATCTTTACCTTGCTGGCAGGCAACGCCAGCCATGCCCAAATCTCCCCCGTGGGCATGCGCCAAATCCAGTCTGGCGGCATGCCCATCACCCTGGTCTACCCCACTGGGACAGCGGCTCAACCCCTGACCCAAGGTTCCTTCACGGTACAAGTCGCCAGCAACGCTGCGCCTTTGCCAGCAGATTCAGCAGCGGCATCGGGCAAACGGTCGCTCATCGTCTTATCGCACGGTACCGCCGGCAGCGCCCTGCCAGACCACGCGCTGGCCGCCGCACTGGCCCGCGCCGGTTTTGTGGTGGCCCAGCCCGAGCACCGGGGCGACAACCGGCAAGACTTCAGCCGCGCAGGACCCGAAAGCTGGAAAACCCGACCGCAAGACGTGAGCGAGACCATCGACGCCGTGGCGCGTGACCCCGAGCTGGCACCGCTGGTGGACACCCGCCGCGTGGGCGTGCACGGCATGTCGGCAGGCGGTGTGACCGGCTTGGTGCTGGCCGGGGCGCAGTGGCGCATGCTGAATTTGATCCAGCACTGTGCGCAGAACCTGGACGAGGACATCGGCTTTTGTCTGAACGGCTTGGGACAGCTTCCTGAACTGCAAACCCAGCGCAGACGCCAATTTGAAATGGCACGCGGCGCACCCGAGCAATACATGCCAGCGAACTTGAAAGTGGCCTATGGTGGGCAAGGCATCGAAGCATCCGACCCCCGCCCAGACCCCCGCATCGCGGCCGTCAGCCTGGCCGTACCCATTGGGGCCATCTTCACCCCCGAAAGCCTGGCGCGCATGCGCATTCCCGTGGGCATGAACATTGCAGGAAATGACCTTGTGCTGCTACCCCGCTTTCACAGCCAGCATGTTTTGCAGCACTGCAAAACATGCACCACCTTGTCCGACCATCCCAAGGCTGGACACTTTGACTGGCTGTCTCCTTGGCCGACCAACATTGCCACCCCCGTGGCCGCGACCCAAATGCGCGGCGGCATGCCCACCGGTGCCTTTAGCGCCGCAGAACGCGAACACAGCTACGCACAAATCGTGCTGTTTTTTGCCAACCATTTGAAGTGACAACCATGCGCCCACTTGGGCCATTGCTTACACTTCATCCACACCCCACCCACGCATGTTGTCGCCTACAACGTCACCACAGGAGACTCTTCATGACCCCCACCCCATTGCCCGACGAACTGGAACACCTGGCCCGCAAGCGCACCAAAGCCAAGATGGGATTTTTCACACACGCTTTCATCTATCTGGTGGTCAACGCAGGCCTGACCATTCTGGCTTTGAGCAAGGGCCAAAGCTGGTCGATCTGGCCCGCTGCAGGTTGGGGGTTTGGCCTGTTGATGCACGGCTTGGCTGTTTTTGGTTTTGCCCCAGGCAATGGCTTGGAAAAACGAATGCTCGAGCATGAACGCAAGAAGCTTCGCGCCACTTTGAAAGAAGATTGAATCAACCATCCACACAGGCAACGCCCACTGCGATGACAACATGGATGACCCCAACGACCACAAACCACCTTGCCAACGGCTGTTCATGGATCGCCATGAACTTGGCAACGGTCTGGGTCACCCCTCATCGCCCGTCCAAAAGTCTTTGAGCCCATCGCCTGGGTCTTCCACCACCCGCTTTGCCACCATGCACACTCGCAAACCCAAGCCTTTCAGCCTGCAGCGCGTCAACCACCTTTTGCATCGAGTCCGCGCAAAGCGCATCGCGATCGGATGGCTGTTGGCTTTTTCATGTGCGTCACAAGCAGGCATGGGCATCGTGGAGCGGGCAAGCGAAACAGTCCGCATTCCCCTGACCGTTTTTTACCCCACGGCGCAAGCCGAGCAGCCGGTGAAAAAAGGGCCGTTTGACTTTTCACTGGCCGTCAACGCGCAGCCCGACTCAGGGCCTCACCCCTTGGTGCTCATCTCGCACGGCTCGGGCGGGTCGCCCTGGGTGCATGTGGATCTGGCACGCACCTTGGTCGAAAACGGTTTCGTGGTGGTCATGCCCGAACACCATCAAGACAACTACAAAGACTTCAGCGATCCAGGCCCCAGCACTTGGAAACTGCGCCCCGCCGAAGTCTCGCAGGCCATCGACCTGATCGCGCAAGACCCCTTGTTGGGTCCGGTCACGTCCACGGAAAAAGTCGGTGTGTATGGCGGCTCTGCGGGGGGGCACACCGCGCTGAGTTTGGCGGGAGGACAGTGGTCACCGGCCCGGTTTCGCGATCACTGTGAAGCGCATATTGCCGAAGACTTTTCTTCCTGTGTCGGCTTCATCACCCGCCTGAACGGTGGCTGGTTGGACGGTCTCAAAAAGCTAACGGCCAAGGTGGTGATCCGCTGGCGTTTCGGCGACGCGACGCCATATCGCCACGAGGACCGCAGAATCCGAGCTGTCATCGCTGCTGTGCCATTTGCTGCGGACTTTGATCTGTCCACGCTGGTCAAGCCCAAGATACCTTTGGGGCTGATTTTGGCGGGGCAAGACATCAATCAAATTCCCCGATTCCACGGCCAAGCAGTGCAGCACACTTGCGAAACCTGCACCACCATCGCCGATATGCCCCAGGCCGGCCACGGGATGATGCTGTCGCCTTTGCCGCCCTTGGGTTCAACGGACAGCATCGCGTACCAACTGCTGAGTGACCCGCCTGGTTTTGACCGCAGCCAACTGCCTGCGCTGCATCAGAAAGTGGCGGACTTTTTCAAGTCACACCTGCTCACACCCTGAAGTGGAACAAGCATGCTTTTCAAGAACCTCTTCGCTTGGCTGCCCGCCGATCAACGCAAACCTCTGCTGAAACGTCTGCTGATCGTGTGGGCGGTGGCGCTGCCGATTGCAGTGACCACCTGGATGGGCCACAAAAGCAATGGACTGCCGCACCGCTTTGACGTATCTCTGGTCTATTCCTACGCCATCTCTACCTTCATCTGGTTATTCACGGATGTGGTGCGCTATCCGTTCAAGCGGCAGCTGCGCGCACAAGGCCCCTATTGCTGGCCGCCTGCGCTGCAAGCGAGCTTGATGCTGGGGGTGGGCATTCCGCTGGGCTATGCGCTGGGCACGCTGGTGGGCGACGCTTATGCGGGCTGGTCCACCTGGGATTTGTGGCAGCTCAACCGCAACCGCTTTGTGGGCATGGTGGCTAGCTCAGTGGCCATCAGCGCAGCATTTGTGGGTTTCTTTTACCAACGAGCCAAGACTGAATCATTGACCAACCAAGTCACACAAGCCCAGCTCATGCTGCTGCAGTCGCAGCTGGAGCCGCACATGCTGTTCAACACGCTGGCGCATTTGCGGGCTCTTATTGGGCAGGACACAGCGCGAGCCCATGCGATGCTGGACCACTTGAATGACTATTTGCGCACCACGCTGCATGCATCGCGCCAGCCACTGCACCCGCTGGTCGACGAGTTTTCGCGTCTGGATGATTACCTGAGCCTGATGGCGATTCGCATGGGGAAGCGACTGGTATTTGAACTCGACTTACCACCCGGGCTGGCCGCCTCCCCGGTGCCCAGCTTTATCTTGCAGCCTCTGGTAGAAAACGCCATTCGCCACGGCTTGGAGCCTCAGGTCAGCGGTGGCCGCATTGAAGTGCAGGCCCAAGCCGAAGGCCAGCAACTGCTGCTGACGGTGCGCGACAACGGATTGGGCATCAGCGAACTGGCGCTGGCCGAATCGGCCCGCCCTTTGACGCCCGCCACCGACCGCACCACCGCATCCTGGGGCCTGACCCATGTGCGCCAACGCCTGCACACCCAGTATGGAACACGCGCTGGCATGCACATCAGTCCCGTGACCACGGGCGGCACCTGCGTGGTGCTGACTTTGCCTTTAGAGTCCCCGCACGCAGACGTCTGAAATGTGGGCACCCACCCATCTCGCAGGCACCTTCAGGTCCGACATGGCTGGCTTCGGCAAAAGTTTCATGTCGGGGCTGAAGCCACCGACCTGCAACAGGCCTTGTCTCGTCAGTTGGCACCTTTCAGTCCGACAAAAGACATTCCTTCGTAGATCGGCACCTTCAGGTCCGACATGGCTGGCTTCGGCAAAGGCTTCATGTCGGGGCTGAAGCCACCGACCTACACGACTGCAACAACCTTCATCGCATGAACACCACCCCCACCGCCCTGATCGCCGAAGACGAGCCGCTGCTGGCGCAAACCCTTGCGAATGAATTGCGCGCCTTATGGCCCGACATCCACATCGTGGCCACCGCTGGCGACGGCCTGAGCGCCGTGCAGCTGGCACTGCAACACCGCCCCGATGTGCTGTTTTTTGACATCCGCATGCCCGGCCAAAGCGGGCTGGAAGCTGCCGCCGAGCTGGCCGAAGAGTGGCACGAACACCAAGCCTTTCCGCTGCTGGTGTTTGTGACGGCCTATGACCAATACGCCCTGGCCGCGTTTGATGCGCAGGCGGTGGACTACGTGCTCAAGCCCGTTCGTGCCGACCGGCTGGCGCAAACCGTGTCGCGGCTGCAAAACGCCCTGAGCCAGCGGCAACCCGGCCCCGACACCAGCGCCAACCTGGACCCGGTGCTGAAGCAGTTGCGCGCCTTACTGAGCGCGTCCACCGAAGCCACCAAACCCGAGCCTCCCCTGCAACTGCTTCAGCTGCTGCAAGCCAGCGTGGGCAACCAACTGCGCATGGTGCCGGTGGACGATGTGCTGCGCCTGGAAGCGGCCGACAAATACGTGCGCGTGTTCACCACCGACGGCGCAGAAGTGCTGCTGCGCACCCCACTCAAGGAACTCATGCAGCGGCTGGACCCACAAGTGTTCTGGCAAATCCACCGGGGCAGCGTGGTCCGCGCCACCGCCATCGAATCTGTCACCCGAGACGAATCGGGGCGCCTGAGTTTGCGCCTCAAAGGTCAGCCAGACCGACTGGCCGTGAGTCGGCTTTACGCGCATTTGTTCAAAGCAATGTGAAGCCCGGTAGTTCGCGCATGGTCAGGGCTACCGTCGTGTTGTATGCGTCAATCAGTTGCATGAATGAATGGGGCAGCACTACCAAAAATCTGCATTAATTGACTAAACATTCACACTCAATGAATTGTTATTGTTTACATTTTGATGATATTTGACATATCCATCAATGAAAAACAATCCATTTGAACCATCCCAGAAGTCATCCAAGCGTTTGTCTTGGGGGCTTTGTGTCATCGCCAGCTTCGTGCTCAGTGCCTGTGGCGGCGGCGGGAGCACCAGCACCAGCAACAACACGGCTACTGAGAATCTCTACCCAGGCGTCACTGCTTACACGTCTTTGGATTTGAATAACCCTCTCAATTACGCGACTCCCACACTGCTTGCGCACTACGACGCCAACCTCTTGGCCACAAGCAACCAAACACCCTCCAATGTCACAACAGACAAAGGTGCAACGCTCGGACGCGTGTTGTTCAACGATGTCCGTTTGAGTTTCAACAACAGCAAATCCTGCGCTTCTTGCCACAGCCAAGCGAATGGTTTCGTCGATCAAGCCCAGTTCAGCACCGGGTTTGCCGGAGGGCTCACCACAGCGCACGCGATGCGTTTGGGCAATGTGGCCTTCTACCAGGGCAAGAGCATGTTTTGGGACAAACGCGCCACCAGCATAGAAGACCAGGCGACCGACCCGATTCAAAACGCCACAGAGATGGGTTTTGACGCCACGCACGGCGGCTTGAGCGCGTTGGTTTCAAAAATGCAAACCTTGCCTTATTACCCCGAATTGTTCAAATGGGTGTTTGGCGATACCGCCATTACCGAAACGCGCATTCAAAACGCGCTGGCGCAATTTCAGCGCAGCATGATCTCCGCCAACAGCAAGTGGGACCGCGCCTATGCCGTGGTGTACGCCAGCAATGGCAATGTCAACAGCCAACAAAACTTTGTGCGCTCATTGGCAGGCAACAACATTCCTGCTGCGGATCGCTTCACGGCATCTGAAGACAGAGGTCGCGCTTTGTTCATTCAGGGCCCCAACAATGGCGGCAAAGGTTGCGCGGCTTGTCACCAAGCACCGACATTTGCGCTCGATGCCAATTCGAGAAGCAATGGGCTTGACCAGGGCGAGACCATCATTTTCAAATCCCCTTCGCTCAAAAACGTCGCTCTGTCAGGACGCTTCATGCACGATGGCCGCTTCAGCACCCTCGAGCAAGTCTTGGCGCATTACGCGACAGGTATCAAAGCGGGGCCTGAGCGAGACAACCGCTTGCCCGTAGGCGGTATCGGCATGACAGCGCAAGAGCGAGCTGACATCGTGGCCTTTTTGCAAACACTGACCGACACCACACTCAACACCGACACACGCTTTGGCAGTCCCTTCATCAAGTGAAGGCGCTTCAAGCGTGGTGCAAACGCGCCCGGCGGTGGCGACGCAAATGCATCACCGCCAGCGCCATTGAAGCCACCTGCAAGACCGCATAAAAGGAGAATGGTGCGCACATGCGCCAGTCGGCTTGCGGCAAATAAGTTTTGCAGGTCGGCAGCTTCCGCTCCGACAAGTACCCACGTCGAACCCAGCAACGTCCGAGCTGAAGCTGCCGACCTACGAGTTGATGGTGCAAAAAAATCAAACTTCATCGTGCCGGATCAATAAGGGGGGCATCGCAGCTCACCTATGAACAGGTTACGCTCAGGGCTGAACAAAACGGCCCCAAAAAAATTCACTCACCCCGCCCATGCCCACACCCTCGATTCATCAAACCGCCCGCCTTGGCGCCTTCGCCATCGCCGCCGTGTGGCTGGCTGTGGCCGGGGTGTTGTATCTGGTGTTTGAGCGCATCGAGCAAAACCGCCAAGCCAGCCTCAAGCCCTATGCGCTCAGCTCGGGCGATCTGGTCATCCCGCGCCAGCGCGACGGGCATTTTCATGTGGAGGGCGAAGTCAACCGCCAGCCCGTGCGCTTTTTGGTGGACACCGGGGCCAGCCATGTGAGCGTGAGCCAGGCGCTGGCCACCCAGGCCGGGCTGCCTGCAGGCCAAAGCATCACCTTGCACACCGCCAACGGCCAGCGCCCCGGCCAACTGGTGCGCAGCGTGCCCGTGCGGGCGGGGCACCTGGTGCTCAACGACACCAGCGTCACCGTGGGCCTGAGCGGCCTGCAGCCCGACCAAGCGCTGCTGGGCCAGGCGTTTTTGAAGCACTTTGACGTGGAAATTCGCCGCGACGACATGGTGCTGCGCCAGCGGCCCTGACGCCCCAAGCACACGGCACTCATCGGCTGCGCAGGCAGACGATCCATCAAGGCAAGGCCACGCCTCGCAAGTGACCAAGGCCTTGATCATTGAAGAATAAATCATCACTAAAGTTTTAATTCAACTCATCCCTCCTACAATTTCCATCTTTCCGAGGACCTCCCCACATGAAAAAAATCACCATCATTGCACTGGCCGCCTTGAGCCTGACCGCTTGCGTTCAAGAAGGCGCTCGCACCTTGCCCATTCAAAAAGTGGAATCTGCAGCCATCCCCAGCACGGCCGCCAAAGTGCCGGTGTCCGTGGGCAAGTTTGACAACCGTTCATCTTTCATGCGCGGCGTGTTCTCCAACGGCGAAGACCGCATGGGCAGCCAGGCACAAACGATTTTGGTCACGCACCTGCAGCAATCGCAGCGCTTCAATGTGCTGGACCGCAGTGTGATGTCTGAAATCAAGCAAGAAGCTGCACTGAAGAAACAAAGCCAAAGCCTCAAAGGCGCTGACTACGTCATCACAGGCGATGTGACCGAATTTGGTCGCAAAGATGTGGGTGACCGTCAGTTGTTTGGCATTTTGGGACGTGGCAAAACACAAATTGCTTATGCCAAAGTCAGCATCAACATCGTCAACACCCTCACCTCCGAGGTGGTCCATTCGGCACAAGGTGCGGGTGAATACAGCTTGTCTGAACGTGAAATCATTGGCTTTGGCGGCACCGCAGGTTACGACGCCACGCTGAACGGCAAAGTTCTGGATCTGGCCATCCGCGACGCGGTGAACACCCTCGTGGGCAACATGGACAAGGGCACATGGCGTCCAGAGCGTTGAAAAACAGCATGCAGACCACCTTCAAACTCACGTTCCTTGTGGCCGCATTGGCCTTGGGCGGTTGTGCCAACAAAACGGCCGTCCCTCCGCTTTACGGCTGGAACGGCTACGAAAAAAACATCGACACCTACTTTCGCGGTGACCGCGAAAGCCTGGACACCCAAGCCAAGTTGATGGCCGACGATCTGGAAAAAATGCGTGCAGGCGGCAAAGCCATACCGCCTGGCTACCAAGCCCACATGGGCCTTCTGTATGGCAAACAAGGTGATATGGGCCGATTCCAGATGCACCTGGAAGCTGAAAAACAGCAATTCCCGGAGTCAGAAAGCTTCATTGATTTTCTGCTTCGCAAATTCAAGAAAAACTGAGCCCCGGGAATACGCATGAAAATTTCAATCCGGCTGATGGTCACGGCCATGTCCATCGCATTGCTGAGTGGCTGCGCCAGCAAACCCCAAACGGCTTTCGACTACACCCATTTGAAGGAAAGCAAACCCAGATCCATTCTGGTGTTGCCACCCCTGAACAAGACGCCTGAAGTTCGAGCCAGCTACAGCATGCTGGCCCAGGTGACCCACCCTTTGTCAGAGTCCGGCTACTACGTGATGCCCGTCACGCTGGTGGATGAAACCTTCAAGGAAAACGGCATCACCGAAGCGAGCGATGCCCACGCGCTGCCAAGCGCCAAGCTGCGCGAAATCTTTGGTGCCGACGCTGCGCTCTACATCACCATGACCCAATACGGCACGGTTTACAAAGTGCTGGACAGTGCCACCACGGTGACCGCCGAGGCCCGACTGGTTGACCTGAAAACAGACAAACTGCTGTGGACCGGCAGAGCCACCGCCAGCTCGGCTGAACAACAAAACCAGCAACAAGGCGGCTTGGCCGGATTGCTCATTGCGGCCATCGTCAAGCAGGTGATTGGCACGGTCTCGGACCAAAGTCACCCCATGGCCGGATTAGCCAGCCAGCGATTGCTCAAAGCAGGTCGCGTTGACGGTTTGCTGTACGGCCCCCGCTCTCCCTTGTTTGTCAAGGAGCCTTGAAGCCAACCACACCGCGCTGAAATCCGGCGCGGTGCGTGGATCAGCGCCCAGCAGCGCTTGATCCATGGCACCCGAGGCTCAAGCCGCGTGGGTACTGGCCAAGTGGAGGCGTCGATGCCTGCGCAAGTGCATCACCGCCAGCGCCAGCGACGCCACCTGCAAGACTGCACAAAAGAAGAACGGCGCACCAATGCGCCAATCACCTTGGGGCAAGTGCGAGACCATGGCCAGCAAGGGCGCGCCCAGCATGGGGGCCACCACGGCCATCAAGCTGCTGAGCGCACTGACCGCGCCCATGGTCTGGCCCTGGCTCTTGCTATCGGCGGCCGATGAAATCATGCTTTGCACCGAGGCATTCACCGTGCCACCCAGCAAGTTGAAGGCAATCACGGCGTACATCATCCAGCCCTCGGTGGCCGCGCCCCACAGCGTGTAGGCGATGACCGACGACACCAGGCCCATGATGGCCAGCTTGGGCGGCGCATAGCGCTTGAGCAAATGGCCCATCAAGACGCCTTGCACCAGCACCGCCACAATGCCCACCACAGCCAGTGACCAGCCGTTTTCACTGGGGCCCCAGCCAAACTTGAAGCTGTTGTACAGCACCCAAACCGTGTAGAGCACAAACTGCGCCAAAGCGCTGAAGGCCACCACGCCCACCAGAGGCCCCACGCCCTTGAGCTGCCCCAGCTTGCGCAATGAGCTGGCCGGATTGGCCGAGCGCCAGCTGAAGGCTTTGCGCTGCGCGGCGGGCAGCGACTCGGGTAACACAAAGTAGCCATACAAACCGTTCAGCAAGGTGAGGCCACCGGCTACATAAAAGGGCAAATGCAGGTCAATCGCCCCCAGCAAACCGCCCATCACCGGCCCCACGATGAAGCCCAGGCCCATCATGGCGCCCAGCAAGCCAAAGCGCTTGGCGCGCTCTTCAGGGGCAGAAATGTCGGCCACGTAGGCGTTGGCAATGGCCGCATTGGCCTGCATGGCACCGCCCAGCGTGCGCACCGCAATCAAACCCCACAGCGTGGTGCTCATGGCGGTGCCAAAAAAGCTCACGCCCAGGCCCATGAAGCCCAGCAGCAACACCGGCCTGCGCCCATATCGGTCAGACAAAGCACCCAGCACCGGCGCTGCCAAAAAGTTGGACAGCCCAAAGGCCACCGCCACCACGCCATACCAATAGGCCTGATCGGCCTGGCTGCCCGAAAAACTGCCCACCAGCGCAGGCAGCACCGGAATGATCACGCCAATGGCGGCCATGTCGAGCAACACGGCCAACATGATGAAAGGCATGGCTGCCTCTCGGGAACGAAACTTTTCACGCATGGGGCAACTCCGGGGAATGGGGAACGTCGGAAGGCATCCAGGCCGCTTGGGCCAGGTGCTGCAAATGGATTTGGATGTCTTGCGGCCAAGGCGCCGTCAAGGCCTCAAACCTGGGGCGGTCTGAGGCAAACAAGGCGCGGGCGGCTTCTTCAAAGCCTTCCAGGCAGCCCGCCATGGCCGACATGAAGCGGTAAGTGGCCTCTTGCGACAGGCGGCGCTGGTCTTGTGACTGGCTGTCTTTGCGGGCTTGCTCGACCAACTTGCGCAAAGCCACCGAAGCCCCGCCGGGCTGGCTGCTCAGCCAGGCCCAGTGGCGCGGCAACAAAGTCACCTCACGCGCCACCACGCCCAGCTTGGGCCGGCCTGGGCCTGTCTTGGCCGAGCTGGTGTCTTCGCTTGGGGTCTCTGCACCCGGTGCACCTGCAAGGTCTGTGGGGGGCGTGCTGTCGGCCGGGCTTGCGGCGCAAGCAAGCGCTGCAGGATGGGACACGGCCAGCCGCGCCAACACCTCTTGGGGCGTGCCCCGCAGGTCAAAATCCAGCACTTCGCTGGTGCAAGCGTTGAACACCATGAAGCGCGCCAAAGGCCGCGCTTCAGTGGCCGCCTTCACCCGCAAAGCCACCTCGGCCAAACCGCCACGGGCCAGGCAACGGCTGCCTTCAAAAGCGATGAAATCAACAGGGGATGTGTCAGGACTCGGCGGGCTCAAACGATGCTTTCAATCGCAAAAACACCAATTATGCCCGGATTAAATTAAATTACCCGGGTATTAATAAAAGTGTTTCCGCAGGTCGGCGGCTTCAGCCCCGACATGGGGCCTGCGCCTAAGCGGACAAGCGTCGGACCTGAAGGTGCCGACCTACGGGAGCCACGGTATTCGTAGGTCGGCGGTCGAAGACCCCGACGTGCAGCCTGCGCCGAAGCGGACAAGCGTCGGACCTGAAGGTGCCGACCTACGGGAGCCACGGTATTGGTAGGTCGGCGGTCGAAGACCCCGACATGCGGCCTGCGCCTAAGCGGACAAGCGTCGGACCTGAAGGTGCCGACCTACGGGAGCCACGGTATTCGTAGGTCGGCGGTCGAAGACCCCGACGTGGGGCCTGCGCCGAAGCGGACAAGCGTCGGACTCTGCGAGTACCGACCTACAGGCATGCGCCTCATCGGCGCCATCCCTCACGCCCATCACCGCGCCCATGTCCATGCTGATGGCGGTGGTGTCCATGCCGTTCGTCGTAGCGCCCTCCATACGCCCACCCCGGTGCTGGTCGATACACGGGCGGGGCGTACACCACACGCGGAGGCGGTGGCATGTAAATGGGCCGAGGCTGTGGCATGACCACCACGGGGCCGGGCACATGCACCCGGCCATAAACCGGCGGATAGCCCATGCGCGAAGACACCACCACCTGCGGCTCCATCACCACCGGGTGGGCGCACCCCACCTGGGCCAAACCCAGCGCCAGGCCACCCCACAAGGCCAGCTTGCGGCCCCAGGTGTTGAACAAATGAATGGACATGCAAATTCTCCAAAATGAACAGCGGCAACTTCCCGCCTGCCCCTTTAGCGTTTGACCAGCCCCCGAGGAGCACACCCGGCGCTTGACATTGGTGTCCAACCGTAACGGATCACCTGCGGCAAGCCTCTAAAATCAAGCGCTATGACCGCCCCCACCCCCAAAGCTCCCGACACCAACGCCACCGCCGACCACAAAGTCAGCAACTTCCTGCGCCAAATCATCGAAAAAGACCTGGAACTTGGCACCTACGCCAGCCGCCGCTGGGCAGGCAGCCCCGGTGACGCCGCGCACCACGCCAAGGGCCAGCCCGATCCGGCCAAAATCCGCACTCGCTTTCCGCCCGAGCCCAACGGCTACCTGCATGTGGGCCACGCCAAAAGCATCTGCATCAACTTCGGGCTGGCCAAGGAATACGGCGGCGTGTGCCACCTGCGCTTTGACGACACCAACCCCGAAAAAGAAGACACCGAATACGTCAACAGCATCATCGACGCCGTGAAATGGCTCGGCTTTGACTGGGCGCAATTGGGGCAAACTGCCGGAAGCGCCGCGCCCTACCAAGCCAGCGACTACTTCGACTTCATGTACCGCGCAGCCGAAGCGCTGATCGAAACCGGCCACGCCTATGTGGACGAACAAAGCGCGGAAGACATGCGTGCCAACCGGGGCGACTTTGGCAAACCCGGCGTGGACAGCCCATTCCGCAGCCGCACCGTGGCAGAAAACCTGGCGCGATTCCACGAAATGCGTGACGGCCAGCTGGCCGACGGTGCCGCCGTGCTGCGCGCCAAGATCGACATGGCCTCGCCCAACATCAACCTGCGCGACCCGGCCATCTACCGCATCCGCCGCGCCACCCACCACCACACCGGCGACACATGGTGCATCTACCCGATGTACACCTTTGCCCACCCCATCGAAGACGCGCTGGAGCAAATCACCCACAGCATCTGCACGCTGGAGTTTGAAGACCAGCGCCCGTTTTACGACTGGCTGATGGAGCGCCTGTGCGAATGCAAGCTGCTGACCGCGCCCAGCCCCAAACAATACGAATTTGCCCGCCTGAACCTGACCTATGTGATCACCAGCAAACGCAAGCTGGCGCAACTGGTCAATGAAGGCAACGTCAGCGGCTGGGACGACCCACGCATGCCAACAATAGTGGGCCTGCGCCGCCGGGGCTACACGCCCGAGAGCCTGCGCCTGTTTGCCGACCGCATTGGCGTGACCAAGAGCGACAGCTGGATCGACTACAGCACGCTTGAGGGTTGCCTGCGCGAAGACCTGGAAAACAAAGCCCACCGCGGCATGGCCGTGCTCGACCCCGTCAAGCTCGTGCTGACCAACTGGGCCGAGGCCTTTGGCAGCGACGGCTACACCGAAGCCTGCACCCAACCCGCCCTGCCTCACTCGGCCATTGCCGAAGGGCAAACGCCCCCAGCCGACCGCACGTTCCTGATCGGCAAAGAAGTGTGGATCGAGCGCGAAGACTTTGAAGAAGTGCCGCCCAAGGGCTACAAACGCCTGAGCCCCCCAAAGGTGAACCCTGACGGGTCCACGTCCCCCGGCGCTGTGGTGCGCCTGAAGGGCGGCTACGTGATCGAATGCACCGGCTGCGCACGCGACGCGGCAGGCCAAGTGACCGAAGTGCACGCCAAAGTGATCCCCGGCACCAAGAGCGGCACCCCCGGCGCAGACAGCGTCAAAGCCAAAGCCGCCATCACCTGGGTGAGCGTGGCCGACGGCGTGCAAGCCGAAGTGCGCCTGTACGACCGCCTGTTTGCCGAAGCGCACCCCGATGCAGGCGGCAAAGACTTCTTGCAATCGCTCAACCCGGACAGCTTGAAGGTCGTCACCGCTTATGTGGAGCCGTCACTGGCCGGGGCGCAGCCAGACCAGAAGTTCCAGTTTGAGCGCTTTGGGTACTTTGTGGCGGACCGCTTAGATCATGTGGCGGGGAGCAAACCGGTGTTTAGCCGGGTTACGGGGTTGAAGGATAGTTGGGGCAAGTGAATTGAGCTCACGTCCTCAAACCATCCAAATTTTCCTCCCATCCGGCGACCCACGCGGCATGCGCGTGGCCGAGATCACAACGCGCATTGTTCGTGTGATCGAGGTGCCGCGCAGCCAACTGACCGACTTCCTGAAGATGCCAGAGGCCCAGCAAGTGGGCGTGTACTTTTTGATGGGCGAATTGTCTGAGGCGGGTTTACCTCGTACCTATATCGGACAGTCAGGCAGTGTGGGCAAGCGCTTGGAGCAACACCATCAGAACAAAGATTTCTGGAACCGCGCTTTCGTGGTCATCTCGCTGACCAACAGCTTGACGCAAACGCATGCATTATTTTTGGAATGGCTGGCTATTGCAGAAGCCACCAAGGCAGGACGATATGGTCTGGAAAACGGCAACACCGGATCGCAGCCCTACACACCTGCTCCTTTGCAAGCGGATTGTCATGAGATTCACGAAACCGCAGCCACTTTGTTGGCCACATTGGGCCAGCCCATTTTTGAACCCTTGACCAGTGCCACAACCGCTAAAGGCATCGTCGAATTGTTCTATTGCAAGGGCTCGGGGGCCGACGGCGTGGGCGAATACACCACAGAAGGTTTTGTGGTGCATAAAGGTTCGAAGGGGCGAGTAGAGATCGTTCCTTCAATTCAGGGAACTTCTCACGAGCGCATGCGCAGCCAGTTGATTACGGAAGGCGTTCTGACCGAAATCGCTGGCAGTGCTGGATCTCTGCTGGTTTTCACACGCGACCATCTGTTTTCAAGCCCCAGCACCGCCGCCATGGCAGTCATGGGCCGATCAGCTAATGGCTGGGTCGAATGGAAAACAGCATCGGGCAAGACTTTGAACGAGGTCAAGCGACAGGGCGTCATCGGTATGGATGCCAACTGATCGTAAAACACTGCCCTAGCGTTCAGGTGCCGATGGCCACAGCCGCGCAAAATCAAACGAAAGTTGCCGGTGATGCCGAATGGACAGCAGGTAAACCGTCTCTTGGGCTTCCATGGCTGCGTAGAGCACAAGATAGTCGCCATGCAGGTATTCGCGCAGCGCATCCGGCGCACCCGCAGGCATGGCCGCCAGCAGCGCCAGCGCCTCGGTCGACTGGGGCGGGTTGGCCAGGTAGCGCCGCCCCATGCGCGGAAAGCGCCGCAGGTTCGGGATGACCGTGGCGCGAAGCTCGGCCAGCAAGTCATCGAACGCAAAGCCAGCGTCAGCCTCCACCAGGAACGCCTCAATGGATTCAAGGCGCTCCAGGAAGCTGGCGGTCAGCTCGACCCGGTACAACGGGTCAGCCACGTTGCTTGGCAGGGAGTTTGATGGCGGTCTTGCGCTGCTGTTGCAGCTGGGCCAGCGCGGCGTCCGCTTCAAACGTGCGGCCTGCGGTGATGTCGGCCAAGCCACGCTTGGCGTCGTCGATCAGCAGCAGGTGAATGCGTTCGCGCTCTAGGCGGTGGTAGTAGTCGAGTCGGTCAGAGTCGATCAGTGCGACGTAGCTCTCGCCGTTTTTGGTGATGATCTTCTCTGCCCCGGCCTTGGCCTGGTCGGCCAGCTCGGACAGATGGGAGCGTGCTTGCGTGAATGGCACGACATCGCTGGCAGAAAAACCCATGACCGGCTCCTATGACATTGCAGAATTCTGCACATTCTAAGTGGACTTGGATTTTTGCTTACTTCCGGGTTATTGACACAGCGAGTCCACGCCCGAGGAGCTGGCGTTTTTGAGGGAGCCGGGGTCGGGGTCGAGGTTTTAAGATCATCATGGTTTTGACATCGGCCTGAATACCCTTGGCCACAGAACCTCGCTAAACTTGCCCGATGCATCCCGCCATTGCCCAACACCCCGAGTCGATTGATGCGGCGTGCCTCCCGCGCTTAGGAGTGTGATCCATGCCAACGATTGCCATCTTCTTCGGAATCATCGTGCGCATGTGGCACGATGATCACCCGCCACCGCATATCCATCTGGAGTACCAAGGGTTTGAGGCTTAGGTCGCGATTGAAACCGGCTTGATCTCGCAAGGCGAGCTTCCACGAAAAGTAGCCAGCATTGTGAAAGACTGGTGCCTGCTTCACCAAACGGAACTGCTCAATAATTGGGAAAAAGCCCAACACTTCGAACCTCTAGACCGCATACAAGGAGCCGACCGTGATTAAGTTGCTTGATGTAAAGACCATTGCAGCCCATCAATTGGAACTGACCTTCAGCGACCATACGCAGGGCGTTTTTGATGGAGCCCGGTACTTGGCCGACCGCCAAGGCCCATTATTGGAGGCGTTGCGTGACACGGCTTATTTTTCGAGATGCTTTGTAGATGCCGGTGCACTCTGCTGGCCCAACGGGCTGGAACTTTCAGCCGCTCGCCTGTATGAGCTGTCTCATGCCGTCAAAGCCGCTGCGTGATCAGAAACGATCTCAACAAGATAACGAACTTTACGAATTTTCCTAAAATCACGGGGCCAGCATCGTGGGTGCTGACCCCGTTTTGTTGGTCAAGCGGGTGCACCAGGAAGAACACCTTGAACACGCTCACCTTCCCCCTTTCGGCCGCCCCTGAAATTCCCCAAGACAAAGACAACGGGCAAGACTATTACGCCTCAGCGGCACAAACCAAGGCGCTGCTGCGCTTTGGGGCGCAGTACCGGCTGCAACGCATCCAGGCTGCCGACATGATCACCACCGACGAAGCAGCCACCCTGTCGGGCACCACCCGCGTGACCATGAACGCCTGGATCAAAAGCGGCCGCTGCATTGGCGTGTCGCACCTGCGCCGGGGCTACAAGCTGCCCCGCTGGCAGTTCGAGCCGTTCATCTTTCCGGTCATCGCGCCCATGGCTGCTGCCTTGGCCTCGACCGACGGCTGGCAACTGCTGGCTTTCCTGGAAAGCCCGCACCCGGCACTCGACCGCCAGTCACCCCGCACCGCATTGGAGCAAGGCACACCCGCCCAGCGCGTGATCGATCTGGCAACGGCAGAGGGGCATTGACTGCCTCTTTCCATGGAATTCAAAGACCTGCATCCACCCATTCTTGAGCTGGCCCCGGGCCAGACCTTTCACCGCGTGCAGCTGACGCGTGCGCGCAAAACCAGCGTGCGAATCAACGGCCTGTTGTTGGCACCCACCGGTTTGCAATCGGGGCGTTTTTGCTTGCCGTCCGAGGCCACAGCCTATCTGGCCGACGGCGAGCACACAGCCTTGTACGAGTCGATTTTTCGGCGCGATGTGCACAGCCGCTCGCTCGACGACTTGGCCCGCAAGTCGCTGGTGACGAGTCCACGCCTGAGGAGCTGGCGTTTTTGAGTGAGCCAGGGTCGGGGGTTTAGCCTTGGACGGACCCAAGCCAATCGTTTATTGTTAAGACAATTGCAACACCCTAAATTATCAAAACGGATATAAAATGAAACGCATCCATTGGCTAGGCACCAGTCTCAATGCGGTCAGAGAATTCCCCGATGAAGCTCGGGCCATGGTGGGTACGGAGTTGCGACAGATTCAAAACGGTTTGATGCCCAGCGACTTCAAACCCATGACGACCGTGGGCGCTGGCGTTTTCGAGATCTGGGTGCGATCAGGCAACCAGTACAGAGTGATTTACGCGGCCAAGTTTTCAGTGGCGGTCTATGTGCTTCATGCTTTCGTCAAGAAGACACAGAAGACCGCCGCACCCGATTTGGAGTTAGCGCACAACCGTTACAAAGCATTGCTGAACACAAGAAAGGCAGGCAAACAGTCATGAGCAACAAACTGAAAATGGTCGTTGGCAGCGACAACGTTTTTCACGACCTTGGCTTTGCCGAACCCGAAGCACAAAACCTGCTGCTGCGTGCCGATTTGGTCTCGCACATCCGCAAGGTCATCCTCAAACTCGACATCACCCAAGCCGAGGCCGCACAACGCGCAGGCATCAGCCAACCGCGCATGAACGATCTGGTGAAGGGCCGCACCCACAAATTCACGCTCGACGCACTCGTCAATGTGGCGGCGAAGTTGGGTTACACCGTCAAGCTGTCTTTGAAGCGGGTGGCTTGAAACAATAAACCCACACGCTATACGCAGACGGTCGGGGTTTTAGCTCCTAACAACTCAAATGCTCTGACACTCCAAAAAATACCCAAATAAGGTATGATCAAACCCATTATGGGTATGAATGCCACTTCAATCACCTCTTCCATCGCCGACGCGCTGTTTTCAAAGGTGCGTCAGCGCGTGCTGGCCGTGCTGTTTGTTGCGCCGGACCGCAGCTTCTACACCAACGAAGTCATTGGCTTGGCTCAGTCGGGCGCAGGGGCCGTGCAGCGCGAATTGGCCGATCTGGCTGCAGCGGGTTTGCTCACGGTGCGCAAACAGGGCAACCAAAAACACTTTCAGGCCAACGCAGCTTCGCCCGTGTTTGCCGAGTTGCGCGCTCTGGTGCTCAAAACCATGGGTCTGGCCGATGTGCTGCGTACGGCACTTTTGCCGATTGCGGCGCAAATTTCGCTGGCGTTTGTGTTTGGCTCCATGGCCAAGCAGCAAGACACCAGCGCCAGCGATGTGGATGTGCTGCTGGTCAGCGACACGCTGGGCTATGGCGATGTGTTTGCGGTGCTGGAGCCCGCCAGCCAAACACTTGGGCGCCCAATCAACCCTGCCATTTACTCAGCAACCGACTTCAAAGCCCGCCAGCTGGGTGACAATGCCTTCATCAACCGCGTGATGCAACAGCCAAAGATATGGCTGATCGGCCAGGAGGAGTCACCGCAACATGAGCCCACCCACCCCACTTGAAAACCTGAGCGGCCCCAGCGGCTCGCTCAAAGCTGAGCCACCCGACGCCGCCGAAATCGCAGGCTTGCTGCGAACGGGCAGCACCCGCTTGATCGATGCAGCCAGCGCCACACTGGCGTTGGAAAGCCGCTTTGATCTGGCCTACAACGCTGCACACGCCTTGTGTTTGGCTGCATTGCGAAAGAAAGGCTTTCGCCCGAGCAACCGCTACATCGTCTTTCAGGCATTGCCCCACACACTGGGGCTGGGGCCTGAGGTTTGGCGGGTGCTGGACTTGTGTCACAACAAGCGCAACCTGGGCGAGTACGAAGGCATGATGGATGTCGATGCACGCCTGGTCACCGATCTGATCGCCGCCGCCCAACGCGTTTTGATCGCCCTTCAATCCCCTGACTGAACAGCCATGCCCGCGACAGCGCTGGCGTTCTCGACAGCGCCGCCTGCAGCTGGAGCATTGTTCACATGCAACCCCACTCCATCCTCCACTTCTGGTTCACCGAACTCACCCCCAAGCACCACTTCGCCAAAGACCCCGCCTTGGACGAAGCCATCCGCACCCGCTTCGGCGCCACGCTGGCCGCGGCTGCGCGGTGTGAGTTGTTTGCCTGGCGCACCACGCCCGAGGGGCGTTTGGCCGAGGTTTTGGTGCTCGACCAGTTCTCTCGCAATGTGTACCGCGACACCTCCGGAGCCTTTGCGCAAGACGCGCTGGCCTTGGCGCTGGCGCAAGAGCTGGTGGCCAGTGGGCTAGACCGCAGCCTGCCCTTGGCGCAGCGCAGCTTTGCCTACATGCCCTATATGCACAGCGAGTCCACCCTGGTCCACACCCAAGCCGCCCTCTTGTTTGCGCAACCAGGCATGGAAGACACCCTGCGCTTCGAGCAGCGCCACCAAGCCATCCTCAATCGCTTCGGCCGTTACCCCCACCGCAACGCCATCCTCGGCCGCCCGTCCACGCCCGAGGAGTTGGCGTTTTTGAGTGAACCGGGGTCGGGGTTTTGAGCCATCTCCCTTGAATGGGCAGCGCTGGTCAATCGCTTTAAACTACACCCCATGCGACCATCCCAAGCACTCAGCCAACACCGCGACGCCGTCTGCCAAGCCGCAGCCCGTTATCGCGTGGCGAACCCGCGCGTGTTTGGGTCGGCTTTACACGGCGATGACATTGATGGCAGCGACTTGGATTTGTTGGTAGACCCTCTGCCCGGCACCACGCTGTTTGATCTGGGTGGCTTGCAAGACGAATTGCAAACCTTGTTGGGTGTGTCCGTGGATGTGCTCACACCCAAAGACTTGCCGCCCAAGTTTCGGGATGCGGTGATGCAAGAAGCCCGCCCGCTATGAAGATCAACCGTTTGCCCGATTACTTGGGCCACATGCGCCAAGCGATCGCTGACGCACAGGCCTTCACAGAAGGCATGGCGCAGCCCGATTTCGAGCAGGACAAGCGCACCCAGCAGGCGGTGGTGATGAGCTTGATCGTTTTGGGTGAAGCGGCCACAAAGGTCATGGACCAGCACCCTGAATTTGCCGCAGAGCATGCAGAAATTCCATGGCGAAGCATGCGCGGCATGCGCAACCGCATTGCACACGGTTATTTCGACATCGACCTGGCCGTGGTTTGGGACACGTTGCAAACAGCCCTGCCCACACTGAAAATTCAGCTCGATTCCTTCGTCTCTGAGTGAGCCGGGGTCGGGGTTTTAACCCTCGCGCTGTGATGCGACCATGCTGCGTAACTTGGTTCAGATAACGGCTTAAATTTCCATGTGCGCTGAGCTTCGCTAAACTGACTTTCCCATCGCCCTTTGGAGTCCCACATGCCAACCGCCAAACAATTCTGCGATCAAGGATTACAACTGCCCCCCGAGGAGCGCATGGCTATGGTCGATCAGATACTGGACACATTGGAAGAGCGGGACGACTCCCTGGATGCGCAATGGGCACAAGAGGCCGAATCACGTCTTTCGGCCTATCGCCGGGGTGAGGTGCAAGCCATCCTCTTGAATGAAGTCATTGCCAAATACCAAGTCAAAACGGCATGAGCTGGCGCACCACGCCCGAGGGGCGTTTGGCCGAGGTCTTGGTGCTCGACCAGTTCTCGCGCAATGTGTACCGCGACACCCCCCAAGCCTTTGCGCAAGACGCGCTGGCCTTGGCGCTGGCGCAAGAGCTGGTGGCCAGTGGGCAAGACCGCAGCCTGCCTTTGGCGCAGCGCAGCTTTGCCTATATGCCCTACATGCACAGCGAATCCGCCCTGGTGCACACCCAAGCCGCCCTCTTGTTTGCGCAACCGCGCATGGAAGACACCCTGCGCTTCGAGCAGCGCCACCAAGCCATCATCAATCGCTTTGGCCGCTACCCCCACCCTTTCATTCCAAATCTTTGCCATCCTCGGCCGCCCGTCCACGCCCGAGGAGCGGGCGTTTTTGAGTGAGCTGGGGTCGGGGTTTTAGCTCACTGAAAATGGCGACTTACCGTTGTCACAAAATACGGCAAAGCCGTATGATCACACAGGATTTCACGCATGCTCACCATCGTCGAATCGCCTCTCTTCCAAAGCCAATGGTCTGACTATTGGACAGAAAAAGAAAAGATGAATTCTTCGCGCATATCGCGTTCAATCCCGAAGCCGGTGACGTGGTGCCGAGATCGGGTGGCGTGCGGAAAACTCGCTGGTCGAGGCCGGGCATGGGCAAACGCGGCGGAAGCCGCGTGATCTACTTCAACCGTACGGCCAACGGGGAAGTCTGGTTGATGCTCATTTATGGCAAATCGGTGCGAGACAACATCACCTCCGATGTTTTGAGGCAATTGAAACAGGAGCTTGAAAATGCCGCTGACTGAAAAACAACTCCAAGAACGCGACGCCCAACGTGACCTTGGCGCGGAGCTGTTGCAAGCCGTGCGCGACATCAAAGCTGGCAAAGGCAAAGTCGTCGCCAAGATTGACGTACCACCCGTCGTCAAGGCCAGGCTGAAATCCGGCCTCTCTCAAAGCCAATTCGCCAGCCTGCTCGGCGTTTCTGTGCGCACCTTGCAAGACTGGGAGCAAGGTCGCCGACAACCCAGCGGCGCAGCGCAGACCCTGATCACGATTGCGGAGCAACAGCCCAAAGTGCTCATGCAAGTGCTCAAAGCGCATACACTTTGAAGCCCTTGACCGCATACAAGAAGCCGACCGTGATGAAGTTGCTTGACGTAAAGACCATTGCAGCCCATCAGTTGGAACTGACCTTCAGCCACCCTACGCAGGGCGTTTTTGATGGAGCCCGGTACTTAGCCGACCATCAAGGCCCATTATTGGAGGCTTTGCGTGACCCGGCTTATTTTTCAAGGTGTTTTGTCGATGCCGGTGCACTCTGCTGGCCCAATGGGTTGGAACTTTCAGCAATTCGGCTTTATGAGCTGTCTCATGCCGTCAAATCCACCGCCGGATCAAAACGATTTCGCAAAAGCGCAACCACCTATGGATCGTGCCCCGCGCTCAACCAACCCAAATTGGGCATGAACCCACCCAATTTGGGTATTTCGCCTGAACACAGCACCCGCCCATGACCGCCACACACATCACCACCCTCCCCGCCCTGCGCCAGCTCTTCGGCCCCGCCCGTGAGCGTTCGCTAAAAAAGGAAATCCCGGCACTCGACGCACATGCGATGCAGTTCATTGGCTTGTCGCCGTTTGTGGTGCTGGCCAGCAGCGATGCGCACGGGCACATGGACGCGTCGCCTCGCGGGGGTGAGCCGGGTTTTGTGAAGGTGCTCGACGCGCAGACGCTCTTGGTGCCAGATGCGCCTGGCAACAACCGGCTGGACACGCTGGAGAACATCATCGCCACTGGGCGGCTGGGTTTGCTGTTCTTGGTGCCGGGTTTTGACGAGACTTTGCGCGTCAATGGCCGCGCCGTGCTGTCCACCGACCCGGCCGACCTGGCGCTGTGTGCAGACCCCCGGCGCACCCCAGCACTGGCGATTCGCGTGTCGGTGGAGTCGGTGTATCTGCACTGCGGCAAGTCGCTGATGCGATCACAGCTGTGGGACGCCTCTCGCCACACCGACCGGGTGCAATTGCCCAGCATGGGCGAGATGATGCGCGATCAGATTCGTGCCTTCAAGGGCGAAGAGATTGAAGCCGAAACGCAGGCACAGATGTTGGAGCGGTACCGGCAGACGCTGTGAAGAAAGTTGTCCCGTCCGTCTGTGCATGAAGCTGTGGACAAGGCCGTGGACATCCGCGCAAACCCTGATTCCATGCGGTCTGGCACACTGTGCCTGTTCAACAGGCAGCCGCCTGTCCACCGCCTTCCACCCCTTACAGGATGCCATTCATGACCGCAAATTCCCCCGCTGCCGATACCCGTGAGTTGGTGCTCACGCGGCTGATCGATGTGCCGCGCCACAACTTGTTTCGTTGCTGGACGGAGCCTGAACTGATCGTGCAGTGGTTCACGCCGCCGCCCTGGAAAACCATCCACGCCGAGATGGATGTGCGCCCCGGCGGGGCCAGCTGCATCACGATGCAAGGCCCAGACGGCACCGAGGTGCCCAACCTGGGTGTTTATTTGGAGGTGTTGCCCGATGAGAGGTTGGTGTTCACTGACGCTTACACGGGCGACTGGCAACCCTCGGCCAAACCGTTTTTCACCTGCGTGCTGACTTTTGAAGTCGAAGGTGGCCAGACGCGCTACACCGCCCGCGCCCGGCACTGGAGCGCAGAAGACTGCGCCTCACACGACCAAATGGGCTTTCACATCGGCTGGGGCATCGCCACTGACCAACTCGCAGCGCTGGCGGCCTCACTCTGAGAGGCCCTCTTGATCAGGCACGCTGAAATTTGAAATGCGTGACACATGTCATCTCGCAGGTCAGCACTCGCAGAGTCCGACACTGCCTGCTTCGGCACCGATCCATGTCGGGGCTGAAGCCGCCGACCTACGAATACACACCCCTCGTAGGTCGGTACTCGCAGAGTCCGACACTGCCTGCTTCGGCACCGATACCTGTCGGAGTCTTCGACCGCCGACCTACAAATACACGGCCCTTGTAGGTCGGTACTCGCAGAGTCCGACACTGCCTGCTTCGGCGTCGATCCACGTCGGGGTCTTCGACCGCCGACCTACAAATACACGACCCTCGCAGGTTGGCACTCGCAGAGTCCGACACTGCCTGCTTCGGCAGCGATACCTGTCGGAGTCTTCGACCGCCGACCTACAAATACACGGCCCTTGTAGGTCGGTACTCGCAGAGTCCGACACTGACTGCTTTGGCACCGATACCTGTCGGGGCTGAAGCCGCCAACCTACAAATACACGGCCATCGCAGGTTGGCACTCGCAGAGTCCGACACAGCCCGCTTCGGCGCTGATCCATGTCGGGGCTGAAGCCGCCGACCTGCAACATCATTGAGCATTGAAAACTTCACAGGGCCGGATCAACAAAAAGAGCCCTCTGACGCTTGGCAAGTTGTCCCGTGCGTCTGTGCATGAAGCTGTGGACAAGCACAGGGATTTCCTCGCAAACCCTTATCCCGCTTGCCCTGGGACACATTGCCCATTGAATAGGCAGTTCTTAAGTTTTACTTTTCTGCACCGGATTGGCCAGCAACAAGTGGGCAGGATAGGCACGCATGAACTCGCGCGCCTTGTCGACTGGCGCGCTGAGCCAGGCGGCCCAGCTGCCTTCGTTCAGGATGGCGGGCATGCGTTTTTCGTTGCCGTTTTGCTGGTAACGGTTCATGAGCGCATGGCTGTTGGCGTTCACCGTGAGCATGGTGAAGCTGGTGATGGTTTCGCCGTCTTTGGCCCAGTGTTCCCACAAGCCGGCCACGCCCATGGGTTTGCCGTCCACCCGGGCGATACGGGTGGGCACGGCTTTGCCGCTGCGCCAGTCGTCTTCCAAAAACGCCTGCATGGGGATGATGCAGCGCTGGCCGCTGAGCCATGTGTCACGGGTGTTGGTGGAGGTGCTCATGGTTTCGTAGCGAGTGACCGCCAACTTGGTGGAGCGCAGTTTGGCGTCCGAAGTCGACTTCACCCAAGTGGGCACCAGGCCAAATTGGCCCTGAGCCAGTTCCATGACCAGCGGCGCTGCTTGGGGTGCAGGGGCTGACGCGTCTGCTTCGGGCGTGGCGGGCTGCGACGACTCATCAGTCACCGGGCTGGACAACACCGCTTTGCGGATGAAAAAGCCCTGCTTGCGCGGCCAGACTTCTTTGTCCAGCAAGTTGAGGGGGGCTGCGATGCCAAAGGCTTCGGCATACAGGTCGGCGCTTTTCAGGCATTCGTATTGGGTGCTCATGCGGGGGATGCTAACCCACACATGATGGCTACGGCCCGATGCAGTCCGAGCAGTGTGTTGCCCCTTGGGCGCATTTTGTGGGAGCTTGCCCTGCAAGCGAAAGGATTGTGGTCAACCAGCTTCTGATCGCCAGCAGGGCTTTGTGCCACAAGATGCAAATTGAAGCCACCCTGCAGACCTCAGAGCACACGACCTGCTACGCTCACGCCCTCCAAGCTGCCCCCCTGTCTCTCCTCATGCTGATCCGTTTCAACAAGCCTTATGGCGTGCTCAGCCAGTTCACCCCCGAGGGGCGCTGGCGCGGGCTCAAGGACCACATCGACCTGCCCGGCGTGTACGTGGCCGGGCGGCTGGACGCCGACAGCGAAGGCTTGCTGCTGCTGACCGACGACGGCCAGTTGCAGGCGCGCATTGCCGATCCGCGCTTCAAAATGGAGAAGACCTATCTGGTGCAGGTCGAAGGCTTGGTGGACGACAAAGCCCTGACCGCCCTGGCCCGGGGCGTGACGCTGAATGACGGCCCCACCCTGCCCGCGCGTGCCCAGGCCGTGGAGCCGCCAGCTGACCTCTGGCCGCGCAACCCGCCGATACGAGAGCGCCAAAACATCCCCACATCATGGTTAGAACTGAGCATCCGCGAGGGGCGCAACCGCCAGGTGCGGCGCATGACGGCCGCCGTGGGCCTGCCCACGCTGCGCCTGATTCGCACGGCCATTGGCCCGTATCACCTGCGTGACCTGCCAACAGGCACATGGCAGACGGTGGATTGATCTTTGCGACAAAATGGTCCGTTTTCACCCACCCAAAAAGGAAAAAATGTCCGAATTGCTGAACAAAATGCAGTGGCGCTACGCCTGCAAAAAGATGGACCCCAGCAAGGTCGTGCCCCAGGACAAAGTAGACCGCATCGTCGAAGCCGCCCGCCTGGCCCCTACATCGAGCGGTCTGCAGCCGTTTGAGGTGATCGTGGTCAGCAACCCCGCCGTGCGCGCCCAGCTCCAGCCCAAGGCCTACAACCAGGCCCAGGTCACCGAAGGTTCGCACCTGCTGGTGTTTGCCGCTTGGGACAACTACACCGCCGAGCGCATCAACACTTACTTTGACTTCACCAACGCCGAGCGCGGTGGCACCAACGAAGGCTGGGAAAACTACCGCAAGATGCTGCTGGCCAATTACCCCGGCCGCGACCCCAAGGTGAATTTTGAGCACGCTGCCCGTCAGGCCTACATCGGTCTGGGCGCTGCTCTGATCTCGGCTGCTTTTGAAGAAGTCGACGCCACGCCCATGGAAGGCTTCGAGCCTGCCGCTGTGGACGAGATCCTGGGCCTGGCTGCCCGCAACTTGCGCAGCGTGGTCATCGTGCCACTGGGCTACCGCGCCGAAGGCGACTGGTTGGTCGGCCTGAAAAAGGTACGCCGTCCCGTCGAACAGTTCGTCACCGAGGTGAAGTGATCGCCCCGTCAGCCCACCCGGTGGGCTGACGCCTTTGTCGGGGTCTTCGACCGCCGACCTCCAAATACGCCCCCGTAGGTCGGCGCCTTCAGGTCCGACATAGCGGGCGTGGCACAGGCTGCATGTCGGGGCTGAAGCCACCGACCTACGGGGGACCCTGGCACGACGCCAATTTGGCACAGCCCCGTAGGTCGTCAACTTCTGCTTGGCATTGTGGGCTACAGCACAGACCCCTGTTGGCGCTGTGGCCGCCGACCTACAAATACTGCCCCGGCAAGAATGACTCGCTTGCTTTGTGGCGTACCATCGACAGCATCTCAAACCGGGATATCCACCGAGGAAGCCACCATGGCCAAAGGCGAACAACGCAGCAACAAAATGGCCAAAAAGCCAAAAAAAGACACCACCCCGCCAAAGACTTTGACGTCTGACCGCCCCATGCCCCCGACCACTTTTGTGGCGCCTCGCGGCAAAAAACCCTCCTGATTTGTCCGCCAAGGTCTGGCCGCCCGCCTTCAGTGGGTCGCTTGCTCATGCCTGTTGTTTCCTGATCCTTTTGACATGACCCCGATCCACGTCGATGAGCACCTGCTGGTGCTTGAAAAACCCAGCGGCTTGCTCTCAGTGCCTGGCCGTGGGCCGGACAAACAAGACTGCCTGTCCAAACGCGTTCAAGACATCTACCCTGAGGCGCTCATCGTGCACCGCCTGGACCAGGACACCTCAGGCTTGCTGCTGATGGCCCGGGGCATCGAAGCACAGCGCCGCCTGAGCCGGCTGTTCGAGACACGGCAGGTCAAAAAACGTTATGTCGCGGTGGTCGCAGGACAGCCCTTGCAAACGCAGGCCACGGCCACTGTGGACGAAGACGGCTGGCGCACGATCGACGGCCCCATCTTGCTCGACTGGGAGCGCCGCCCCATTCACATCATCCACCCCGATGGCAAGCCCAGCCGCAGCCGCTGGCGCGCCTTGCAAAGCAGTGCCTCCGCGACACTGGTCGAACTGGAGCCGGTGACGGGCCGTACCCACCAACTGCGCGTACACCTGCAAAGCATTGGCCACCCCATGCTGGGCGACTCACTTTATGCGCCGCCCGACATCAAAGCGCTCAGCCCCCGGCTTCTGCTGCATGCGCAAGAATTGGCATTTGCGCACCCGTTTAGCGCCGCCCCCATGTCTTTCAGCTTGCCGACCGCTTGGTCCGCAAAGCCACCTTTCGTGTCCGCAGCGCCCGCCCACTGAAAAGCAGAACACCCCAAGTCGGGGCTGTCACGCGGGTTTCATGCAGGCACAGGGGTGCTGCATAGAATCCGGCCATGACCTCACCCGATTTCGACACCTTTTCCTCAACGGCGAAAGCCTCTGGTTTTGACGAAGTGCTGGAGCGCCGCTGGGAGGCCAACACTTGGCTGGACACCCACACCCACCCTTTTGATGTGCAAGCCTTGGTCACCGAAGGGGAATTTTGGCTGACGGTAGACGGGCAGACCCGGCATTTGCGCCCAGGCGATGCATTTCATCTGGCACGCAACGTGGCCCACGCTGAGCGGTATGGGCCCCAGGGGGCCACTTATTGGGTGGCTCGGAAAAATTGATGGCCTGCCCTCGCCCAAGCTCTCTAAAAAGAACAGACGCAAGGCCGAAGTTGTTCAAAAGTATTCAAATCAGAACAGGTCATCACTGGCTAAAATCTCTGGTTTAAGAAATCGCTGGCTTGGTCATGTTGTTTTTTCACTTTTTGCAGTTTCGATCTGCCATCCCACGCCCATCAAAGTATTGGGTGCACGGGTCCGCACTGGGCTTGGGACTGATGGGTGCACAACTGGTACAAGCAGTGCCCCTGGGCCAGGAATCCATCAAGCAAGCCATTCAGTCAGGTCAACTGGAGCAGGCACTCAAGCTGGTGCAACAAGAGCGCCAAGCCAACCCCAAAGAAGTTCAGTTCCAGTTCATGGAAGGGGTCATCCAGGCCCAACAAGGTCAAACCGATAAAGCGATCGAAACTTTCAAAAAAATCACAGAAACGCATCCTGAGCTGTCCGAGGCCTACAACAACCTTGGGGTGCTGTTTGCCGCCAAAGGTCGTCTGGAAGAGTCTCGCAATTTCCTCGAAAAAGCCCTGCAAACGCACCCCAGCTATGCCGCCGCGCACCGCAACCTGTCCGATGTGCACAGCCAGTTGGCCAAACAGTCGTATGCCAAGGCCTTGCAAGCCGACCCCAAGGCCAAAATCAGCGCACCACAGCTGACTTTGCTGGGCAGCATCGGGCCAGACAAACGCAGCCCAGTCAGCGCCAGCAGCCTGCCTGCGACGGTGACGCCATCGCCAACAAAACCCGGTGTACAGACAACTGGCCCTTCAGCAGCGACTGCCTCCACCCTACCCGCCTCAGCCCCCGCCCAGACACCTGGGGTGGCTCCGGTGGTGGCCCCAGTGGTAGCAACTGCCCCGGTCGCCACTCAGGCCTCGAGCGTGATGCCTGCAAAACCCAGCCCCACGGCATCCACAGCTGCCCCTGCGCAGCCCAAAGCTGCCCCCTCCGCTGTGGCAGCACCCGCCAAACAAGCCGCCCCCGCCACCGCACCGCAAGCCACCCCGGCTGCGGCGGTGCCTGTGGCGGTCAAAAACAGTCCCGCCGCCAAAACAGAGGAAGCCGAAGTCCGCGCTGCCGTGCAAGCCTGGGCCAAGGCCTGGAGCCAAAAAGACATGCCTCGCTACTTTGCGGCCTATACCAGCACTTTTACCGGGGCTGAGCGGCAGCCACGCGCCAAATGGGAAAGTGATCGTCAGGTGCGCATCGTGTCCAAGAAAAGCATTTCTGTGGTGGCCAACAACCTCAAAATTGACGTCGACGGCAACAAGGCCACGGCACAATTTCAGCAAATTTACGAATCAGACAACTTCAAGGGCAACAGCCGCAAAACGCTGGAGATGGTCAAGCAGGGTGAACGCTGGCTGATTGCACGCGAGACCATCAATTGAGCTGGCTCAGGGCATTGAAGCAGCGCCGCCGCCGTGCCGCGCCATACGCTTTGGCTTGGTCCAAGCTGCTGCGCTGGGTTGTGCCGAGCTTGCTGGTGAGCGCCCTGGCCCTG
Organism: Limnohabitans planktonicus II-D5; assembly: GCF_001270065.2. GTDB lineage: Bacteria > Pseudomonadota > Gammaproteobacteria > Burkholderiales > Burkholderiaceae_C > Limnohabitans_A > Limnohabitans_A planktonicus. The sequence goes on along the minus strand of NZ_LFYT02000031.1, from coordinate 1,995 downwards.
GCTGCATGGTGGGTCGCGGCCCGCCACGGTGGTCCTGACGCCACCATCGAGTTGACCAACGCCCAAGCCACCTCAGGCCCCATGCGTTGGCGCATTGAATTTGAGCCTGGCCCAGAGCAGCCCGCCGCCGCCAGCCCCGACCCGGAAACCCTGGTCAGACGCATCTACGCCCAATTGGGCCAGGGCGAGCGCAGCCAGGCCCTGGCCACGGCAGCCAGCCTGGCCGCGCAGTTTCCCAATTTCCAGCTCGGGCAGCTGCTCTATGCGGACTTGCTCAACATCAGCTCACGCCAACCCATTCACGGCGAGGAGATCGATGAAGAGACCCGCCCTTCAGCCCTCAAACGCCTCGAAGAATTGGTGCTGGAAGCCAAACGCAGACTCAGCCCCCCCGAGGCCCACACCCTGCACGGACAAATTCCGGCGGCCCTGACCTATATTGACCCCCAGCAAGCCTATGTGGCCGCCGTGGACGCCTCGCGCTCGCGTCTCTACTGGTTTGCCAACCGCACCGGGCACGACGGCAAGCCCCGGCTCGAACTGCTCAAGGAAACCTATGTTTCCGTAGGCATCAACGGGGTGGGCAAGCTCAAGGAGGGCGATGGCAAGACCCCACTGGGCGTGTACTTCATTCAGAAAAACCTGCCCGGTGCCACCTTGCCTGATTTGTTTGGCGTGGGTGCCTTGACGCTGAACTACCCCAGCGCCATCGACATCATGCGCAACAAAACTGGCTCGGGCATCTGGCTGCACGGCACACCCAGCGCGCAATACACCCGGGCACCCGAATCCACCGATGGTTGCGTGGTGCTGGCCAACCCTGAAATGGAAAAGCTGCTGAATTTGCCCGGCCTGCGCATGACCCCCGTGATCATTGCCGACAAGCTCGAATGGGCTCCTGCCGGTGGCACGGCCAGCCTTTATGCGGATTTCAAACCCACGCTGGACCAGTGGCTGCAAGCGCGCAACGGCCTCGACCCCGAAGTCTTGAAGCAGCACTACAGCAGCCGCTTTCAGCGCGAAGAATTGGATCTGGACCACTGGTGGCCCAAATTGGTCAAGTTGTCCCTGGGGCATTACAAAAACAAGCCCCTGCAGCTGGTGTCCGTGCTGCGCTGGCAAGATGCGCAGGACACGCTGGTGGTGACCATGAAAGACCCCAACCAGAAGAACCTGCAGGCCCACCAATACCTGCGCACTTACTGGCAAAAAGAAGGCGCGGCCTGGAAACTGATCTTTGAAGGACCGACCTGACCATGCACCAGGACTTGCCGTTTTTCAACGCCCGCATTGAGCCCGACGGCGGCAGTTTTGACGCCTGGCGCGAGCAGTCTCTACTCGACTCGATGGAGCAAGGCGGTTTGCAATGGCCCAGTTCCTGCCGCTCGGGCAGCTGCCGCACCTGTATCGGCCAGCTGATCAGCGGCCAGGTGCGCTACGAGATGGACTGGCCGGGCCTTACCGCCGAAGAAAAAGCCGAAGGCTGCATCCTGCCTTGCGTGGCTTATCCGGTCAGCGATGTGGTGCTCAAAGACCCCTTCGCCGATTGAGCCTTCAGCCAACGTCGGACTCTGCGAGTGCCGACCTACGGGGCATGACAACGGGGTGACGGGACGGTGGGCTACGGAGATCTGGGTATGGTGACTGCGGGCATGTTGTAGGTCGGTGGTCGAAGACCCCGACATGTGCCCGCACACACCCCAAGCCCGAATAGGCAATGTGGGCGCGCTGCACACGACGTCGGACTCTTCGAGTGCCGACCTACCGGGCGGACAAAGGGGTGCGGGACGGTGGCCTGCGGGCGGCCGTTTTCAAGCTAGTTGTCGCATTTATTTTGGTGGTTCAGGCTGGTTTTCGTAAGTTTTTGTTCTCCGTGGGTTTAGGGGTATGGGGATTGAGGTGGACTTCGTTGACCGGGTGCCAATTGCGTGCAGTTGCGGACCATCGGTTCGGATTGGCCTGTCGGGCAGCAGCGTAAACATCCTCGCGCTTTGC
>NZ_LFYT02000030.1 GCF_001270065.2 Limnohabitans planktonicus II-D5 | reverse complement strand
CGAGTTGGTCGAGATGGAAGTGCGTGAGTTGTTGTCCAAGTACGACTTCCCAGGCGACGACACACCGATCATCCAAGGCTCAGCCAAGATGGCCCTGGAAGGCGACAAAGGTCCTTTGGGCGAAGAAGCCATCATGAAGCTGGCTGACGCTTTGGACACTTACATCCCTACACCTGAGCGTGCAGTGGACGGCGCATTCCTGATGCCCGTGGAAGACGTGTTCTCCATCTCCGGTCGCGGCACTGTGGTGACCGGCCGTATCGAGCGCGGTATCGTCAAAGTCGGCGAAGAAATCGAAATCGTCGGTATCAAAGACACGGTCAAGACCACTTGCACAGGCGTTGAGATGTTCCGCAAGCTGCTGGACCAAGGTCAAGCGGGTGACAACGTCGGTATCTTGTTGCGTGGCACCAAGCGTGAAGACGTCGAGCGCGGCCAAGTGCTGTGCAAGCCAGGTTCTATCAAGCCCCACACCCACTTCACGGGCGAGATCTATGTCTTGTCCAAAGACGAAGGTGGTCGTCACACGCCTTTCTTCAACAACTACCGTCCCCAGTTCTACTTCCGTACGACTGACGTGACCGGCGCTATCGAATTGCCAGAAGGCAAAGAGATGGTGATGCCTGGTGACAACGTGTCGATCACTGTGAAGTTGATCAACCCCATCGCCATGGAAGAAGGTCTGCGTTTCGCTATCCGCGAAGGCGGCCGCACGGTTGGCGCTGGCGTGGTTGCCAAGATCATCGCTTAATTCTTTTGTGGCGCCGCAGTGCAGTGGCCTGGCCATTGCACTGTAGCAAGCAGAAAATCACCACAAGGAATTGACATGTCATCCAAGCAAAAAATTCGCATCCGCCTGAAGGCGTTTGATTACAAATTGATCGACCAGTCCGCTGCCGAGATCGTTGACACTGCCAAGCGTACCGGCGCGATTGTCAAGGGCCCTGTGCCTTTGCCAACACGCATGAAGCGTTTTGACATCCTGCGCTCGCCGCACGTCAACAAAACCAGCCGCGACCAGTTGGAAATCCGTACGCACCAGCGTTTGATGGACATCGTGGACCCCACTGACAAAACAGTGGACGCCTTGATGAAACTCGATCTGCCCGCAGGCGTGGACGTCGAAATCAAGCTGCAGTAATGCGGTTTAGGGTGGCTGAAAAGCCATTCAACAACTTGAAAAATAGCCCGACTTGCCAGAAATGCTGAGTCGGGCTATAATTTCAGGCTCACCTCTTTTGGGGTGAGATTTATTAACAGTCTTTCACACACCAAACGTGGTCGCCAATTGAAGTGGCTGCGGTGAAAGTTTTGGAGAAAACAATGAGTCTGAGCAACTCCCTCGGGTTGCTGGGTCGCAAGGTGGGCATGATGCGTCTGTTCACTGATGATGGGGATGCAGTTCCTGTCACAGTGGTGGATGTGTCTAACAACCGCGTATCCCAGGTCAAAACCCAAGAGAACGATGGCTATGTCGCTTTGCAAGTGACATTTGGTGCCCGCAGGGCATCACGCGTGACCAAGCCTATCGCAGGTCACCTGGCCAAAGCCGGTGTTGAAGCCGGTGAAATCATTCAAGAATTCCGCGTGACCGCTGACACGGCCGCCCAGTACGCCGCAGGCGCGACTGTGCCTGTGGCTGCCGTGTTTGCTGTGGGCCAGAAAGTGGACGTGCAAGGCACTTCCATCGGTAAAGGCTTCACCGGCACCATCAAGCGTCACAACTTCAAATCGCAGCGCGCATCGCACGGTAACAGCCGTTCGCACAACGTGCCTGGTTCGATTTCGATGGCGCAAGATCCTGGCCGCGTGTTCCCTGGCAAAAAAATGTCGGGTCACCTTGGCGATGTCACTTGCACTACCCAGAATCTGGCCGTGGTCCGCGTTGACGAAGCCCGTGGTCTTTTGATGATCAAAGGTGCTATCCCCGGTTCCAAAGGTGGTTTTGTGACCGTGCGTCCCGCCGTAAAAGTTAAAGGAGCGAACTGATGCAGCTCGAACTCCTGAACGACCAAGGTCAAGCCGCTTCCAAAGTGGATGCGCCTGAAACCGTGTTCGGTCGTGAATACAACGAAGCCCTGATTCACCAGATCGTGGTGGCTTATCAGGCAAACGCCCGTCAAGGCACTCGCGCCCAAAAGGACCGTGAACAAGTTCACCATTCCACCAAGAAGCCTTTCAAACAAAAAGGTACGGGTCGCGCACGTGCAGGTATGACTTCCTCGCCTCTGTGGCGTGGCGGTGGTCGGATTTTCCCGAACATGCCCGACGAAAACTTCACTCAGAAGATCAACAAGAAGATGTACCGCGCCGGTATGGCTTCGATCTTCTCGCAGTTGGCCCGCGAAGGCCGTCTGGCTGTGGTGGATTCCTTCAAAGTCGAGACCCCCAAGACGAAAGCACTGGCTGCCAAGTTCAAGGCCATGAGCCTGGACAACGTGCTGGTGATCGCTGACGAAGTCGACGAAAACCTGTACTTGGCATCGCGCAACCTGATCAACATCCTGATTGTTGAGCCTCGTTACGCCGATCCCGTGTCTTTGGTGAACTTCAAGAAAGTCCTCGTGACCAAAGGTGCCATGGACAAACTCAAGGAGATGTTCGCATGAGCGCCGTGAAGTTTGACGAAGGTCGTCTGATGTCCGTGCTGGTCGCTCCCATCGTGTCCGAAAAGGCCACCATGGTTGCTGAAAAATCCAATGCTGTGACATTCAAAGTGCTGCAGGACGCTACCAAGCCTGAAATCAAAGCCGCTGTGGAATTGATGTTCAAGGTCGAGGTTAAAGGCGTGTCTGTGGTGAATACCAAAGGCAAGACCAAGCGTTTTGGCAAGACCATTGGCCGTCGCGACAACGTTCGCAAGGCTTATGTCACGCTGCAACCAGGTCAAGAGCTGAACCTGTCTGGGGAGGCTGCGTAATCATGGCTGTCATCAAGATCAAACCGACATCCCCAGGCCGTCGTGGCGTGGTGAAGGTCACCCGTGACCACCTGCACAAAGGTGAGGGCTATGCGCCGTTGCTGGAACCCCAGCACCAGAAGTCGGGCCGTAACAACAACGGTCACATCACCACACGCCACAAAGGCGGTGGTCACAAGCACCACTACCGCGTGGTGGACTTCAAGCGCAACAAAGATGCGATTCCGGCCAAAGTCGAACGCATCGAGTACGACCCTAACCGTACAGCGCACATTGCTTTGCTGTGCTACGCCGATGGCGAGCGCCGTTACATCATTGCCCCCCGTGGCATTGAAGCCGGTGCAACGCTGATGTCGGGTGCAGAAGCTCCCATCCGCGCTGGCAACACTTTGCCTATCCGCAACATTCCTGTGGGTTCGACCATCCACTGCATCGAGCTCAAGCCCGGTGCTGGTGCACAGATCGCTCGCTCGGCAGGTGCTTCGGCCACTTTGCTGGCTCGCGAAGGCATCTACGCTCAAGTGCGTATGCGCTCCGGTGAAGTTCGCAAGATCCACATCGAGTGCCGTGCAACCATCGGTGAAGTCGCCAACGAAGAGCACAGCCTGCGCCAATTGGGCAAGGCCGGTGTCAAGCGTTGGATGGGTATCCGTCCAACCGTTCGTGGCGTGGCCATGAACCCGGTGGATCACCCGCACGGTGGTGGCGAAGGCCGTACCGGCGAAGGCCGTCATGCAGTAGACCCGTGGGGCAACCTCACCAAGGGCTACCGTACCCGTAACAACAAGCGCACACAGGTCATGATCGTGTCGCGTCGCAAGAAGTAAGGGTTAGACAATGACACGCTCTCTCAAAAAGGGTCCATTCGTTGACCACCATTTGTTGGCCAAGGTTGAAAAAGCCGTTGCCACCAAAGACAAAAAGCCCGTCAAGACATGGTCGCGTCGCTCCATGGTTTTGCCCGATTTCATCGGTCTGACCATCGCCGTTCACAACGGCAAGCAACACGTTCCTGTGTATGTGACTGACCAAATGGTTGGCCACAAATTGGGCGAATTCGCACTGACCCGGACATTCAAGGGTCACCCTGCGGACAAAAAAGTCCAGAAGAAATAAGGAAAGACCATGGAAACACGTGCAGTCCTCCGGGGCGTCCGTTTGTCGGTCGATAAAGGCCGCCTGGTCGCCGATTTGATTCGCGGTAAAAAAGTGGATCAAGCTCTGAACATCCTGACATTCACGCAGAAAAAAGCTGCGGGCATCGTCAAGAAAGTTCTCGAGTCCGCCATCGCCAACGCTGAACACAACGACGGTGCTGACATCGACGAGTTGAAGGTGAAAACCATCTACGTCGAGCAAGGCACAACGCTCAAGCGTTTCACTGCCCGCGCCAAAGGCCGTGGCAACCGCATCAGCAAGCCCACATGCCATGTGTATGTGACGGTCGGCAATTAATCAGGAAGAACTATGGGACAGAAAATCCATCCTACCGGTTTCCGCCTGGCTGTCAGCCGTAACTGGGCAAGCCGCTGGTACGCGAGCAACAAAGACTTCGCCGGCATGCTGGCCGAAGACATCAAGGTGCGTGAGTACCTCAAGGCAAAGCTCAAAAATGCTGCGGTTTCCCGCGTGCTCATCGAGCGTCCCGCCAAGAGCGCCCGCATCACCATCTTCTCGGCTCGTCCAGGTGTGGTGATCGGTAAAAAAGGCGAAGACATCGAGTTGCTCAAGAAAGAACTCGCTGTTCGTCTGGGTGTGCCTGTGGCAGTCAACATCGAAGAAGTGCGCAAGCCTGAAATCGATGCTCAACTGATCGCTGACAGCATCACCCAGCAGCTCGAAAAGCGGATCATGTTCCGTCGCGCCATGAAGCGTGCCATGCAAAACGCCATGCGTCTGGGTGCCCAAGGCATCAAGATCATGTCGGCTGGCCGTTTGAACGGTATCGAAATTGCGCGTACCGAGTGGTATCGCGAAGGCCGTGTGCCATTGCACACCCTGCGCGCTGACATCGACTACGCCACTTCTGAAGCCAAGACCACCTACGGCATCATTGGTGTCAAGGTCTGGGTCTACAAAGGTGACACACTGGGCCGCAACGATGCGCCTGCACTGGCTGAGCCACGTGCAGAAGAAGAGCGCCGCCCACGTGGTCCACGTCGTGATGCACGTCCTGGCGACCGCCCAACGGGCGATCGTCGTGGTGGCCCACGTCGCCCCGCTGGCACCAACACAGCCCCCACTGACGGTAGCGACAAGCCCGCCGGTGCAGGTAGTGATGCCAAACCCGCCGTTAAGCGCGTACGCACAGTCGCCGCGCCAGCTGCAGCAGCTGACGGTCAATAAGGAGTAATTACATGCTGCAACCTGCTCGCAGAAAGTTCCGCAAGGAACAGAAAGGCCGCAACACCGGCGTCGCTACCCGTGGCAACACGGTGGCGTTCGGTGACTTCGGTCTGAAGTCCACAGATCGTGGCCGTTTGACGGCCCGCCAGATCGAATCCGCACGTCGTGCGATTTCCCGTCACGTCAAGCGTGGCGGTCGTATCTGGATTCGTGTGTTCCCTGACAAGCCGATTTCCACCAAGCCTGCTGAAGTGCGTATGGGTAACGGTAAAGGTAACCCCGAATACTACGTGGCCGAGATCCAACCCGGTAAGGTGCTCTACGAAATCGTAGGCGTGCCAGAAGAGTTGGCCCGCGAAGCCTTCAAATTGGCAGCTGCCAAGTTGCCCCTGCGCACCACTTTTGTGGCTCGCATGATTGGCCAATAATTCAGGAGAAACAAGAAATGAACGCTGCTGAATTGCGCCAAAAAGACGTTGCTGGTGTGAAAGACGAAATCAAAGCGCTGCAAAAAGCCCACTTTGGCCTTCGTATGCAAAAAGCCACGCAACAACTCGGCAACACCGGTACGCTGAGCCAGACTCGCCGTGCCATCGCCCGTGCCAAAACCATCCTTGCCCAAAAGCAAGCCGCCAAGTAAGGAGTGACCATGACGGAAGCTAAAACATCCCTCAAGCGCACCTTGATTGGCAAGGTGGTCAGCGACAAGCGCGCCAAAACCGTGACCGTGCTGGTTGAGCGTCGTGTGAAACACGCCCTCTACGGCAAGATCGTGGCCAAGTCGAGCAAGTACCACGCGCACGACGAAACAGGTCAATACCACCTGGGCGACACCATCGAAATCACGGAAAGCCGCCCGATTTCGAAGACCAAAAACTGGGTGGCCAGCCGCCTGGTGCAGAAAGCCGAAGCGGTCTGAGTCAAAAACCGGACTTCTGCAAACTTTCTGAAAACGACCCACAATAGTGGGTCGTTTTTTTTTCCTGGCAATACTGCCATTTCTCAAATATGGAGCAACACATGATCAAAGTCGGAGACACGCTACCTGCAGCCACACTGATGGAATATGTCGAGGTGGAAGGCAACGGTTGCAGCATTGGCCCCAATCCCGTGGATGTGGCCCAAGCCACGGCTGGCAAGACCGTCGCCTTGTTTGCATTGCCTGGAGCTTTCACGCCCACTTGTTCAGCCAAACATGTACCCGGTTATGTTGAAAACCACGACGCTCTGAAAGCAGCTGGCGTTGATGAAATCTGGTGTGTGAGTGTGAATGATGCTTTCGTCATGGGTGCCTGGGCACGTGAGCAGAAAACTGGCACAAAGGTGCGCATGTTGGGCGACGGCAGCGGTGATTTCAGCAAGGCCACAGGTTTGACACTGGACCTGACATCACGCGGCATGGGCGTGCGCAGCAACCGCTACTCCATGTTGGTGAAAGATGGCAAAGTTGCCACTTTGAACGTTGAAGGCCCGGGCAAATTTGAAGTCAGCGATGCCGCGACGCTGTTGGCTCAAGCTCAAGGCTGAAGCCCTCGAGCCAATCAGAAAAAGGGACCTTCGGTCCCTTTTTTGTTGCCACTTGGACGGCTCACGCGATGTCGACTTTGAGGTAGTGGGCACCAGCGACGGGGTTGTGATAGTAAGGAGGAATCTCCACAAAGCCCAGATCTTCATAAAGGGCTCGGGCTGATTCCATGTCATCAAGCGTATCGAGCAGAACGCAGCTGTAACCCGATTGGCGGGCAGCGTCGAGAATCCCTTCCGTCAGTTGACGGCCCAAACCCAAACCCCTGAAAGCTGGACGCACATAGAGGCGTTTCATTTCAGCGGCATTGGAATAGTCAGAATTGTCCAGGGGGCGCAGGGCACAGCACCCGGCCAAAGCGCCATCAACCCAAGCCAACAAGAGTGCACCGCGGGGTTCTTCGTATGGACCCGGTAGAGTTTGCAGCTCGTTTTCGAAACCTTGGAAACACAAATCAACTTTCAGGCTGTCTGCATACTCCTGAAATATGGCGCGGGTCGCATTCAGGTCAGCGGAGCTGTCCGGTGGCAGCAATTGAACGATCTGCATGAGTGAGTTGGACAAAAAAACAATCTACAGTGTAGCCGCAGGCGAATGGCCGCAAAGGGCTCAGCCCCCTAGGGAAACAATCCAGAAAACAGCCATGGCCGAAACGAGGAGCAGCACCAAGGCCCAGGCACGTGACTGGCCATGATCGGTCGATGGGGCAACCGAATCAGGCATTGGCTTGTCCCCATGCCACATGGCCTGAACCAGCGATTGGTTTTTTTTCCAGCGGTACCAGATCAGGGCCAGACCATGAATGCAGATCAAAAGGATCAAGGTGCTCTTGCCCCATCCTTTGTGCCAACTGGTGGCCAAAGAGACCCAATGGCTGGAAACCAATGACGATAAAGGTCCCATGTTGGCGATTTCATCGTCGCTGATGAGTCCGGTGCCCACTTGCACGCACAAAAAGAGCAGAAAAGCCACGACTGACCATGATCCCAAAGGGTTGTGACCCGCAAAGTGCGTGAACCTGTCGCGTCCTTGAAGGTAAGCCCAAACCCGTGAAGGGTTGAGAGTCAGCTGTGACCAGCGAGACCAGTAACCTCCAACAAACCCCCAAAAAACACGAAACAGCAAAAGTGTCCAAACGCAATAACCCAAGCGGAAATGCCACATCATGGCGTTGCCACCCACATTGCCTGTGATGACCAGGCCGGTCACACAAAGCACCAGGCCCCAGTGGAAAAGACGGGTGGGCAGATCCCAGATGCGAACTCGAACCATAAGGACTTTCATTGATGCGGGTAAAGCCAAGATATGAGAGACTGATTCGCAGTCAAAGCACCACGCTTTGGCCAACATATCTCTCAATTGGAGTTGAACATGAAAATATTGTCGGGTCTTTTTTCTGTGGCCATGGCGATGGCCGTGACCTTACCTGCTCAAGCGCAGTTTGCCAAGCCGGAGGATGCGGTCAAGTATCGCAAAGCAAGTTTTACCGTGATGGCTGCGCATTTTGGCCGATTGGGTGCGATGGCCAATGGTCGCATGCCCTATGACGCTAAGGCTGCTGCCGAAAATGCCGATGTGGCGTTGACCATGTCCAAGTTGCCATGGGCAGCCTTTGGTGAAGGGACGGACAAAGGAGACACACGCGCCAAGCCAGAAATCTGGAAAGAGTCCGCCAAGTACAAAGAGGCGGCAGACAAAATGCAAGCTGAAATGGGGAAATTGAATGTGGCTGCCAAGGCGGGCAATATCGACGCTTTGAAAGTGGCTTTTGGTCCAGCCGCTGCATCGTGCAAAGCTTGTCACGACAATTTCCGCAAAGATTGACCGTAGCCTGCTGAGCGGTGGGCCCTTCTTGGTCTTTGCTGCTCAGGTTTCGTTCAGCAGTTTCTCAATCAGTTTGTGCAGCTGTGCAAAGTCAGGCGTCCCCACAAAGCGCTTGACGATGTCGCCCTGCTTGTTGACGAGAAACGTGGTGGGCGTGAGTTGGATGTCGCCCCATTCGCGAGCGACCGCGCCCGAGTTGTCAATGGCCACACCAAAGGGCAGTTGTCGGGATTGAGCGAAATTGACCACATAACTGGGGGGGTCGTAGCTCATGGCCACAGCCAAGGTGACATAGCCGCGGTCTTTGAACTTGTTGTAGGTGGCCACCAGTTCGGGCATCTCGGCCACACAAGTTGTGCAGCTGGTGGCCCAGAAGTTCACCAAAGCGACTTTCCCTTGCAATTGCTTGGAGGTGACTTTGGAGCCATCGAGCAAAACAAAAGTGGATTCAGGCGCGCGGTCACCCGAGCAGCCCCAAAGGGCTAAAGAAAGCCCCAGCACCCCACTCCAGAACAACAAACGGCGAGCCACATGTCGGATGTTCCAGGGCAAAGTAAGCAGCGTTTTCATGGTCCAAAGTTTAATCCGTTTGCCATGTCCGCTGGTTTGGGGGGCATTGGGGCTGTCCATTTCAGTTGTGCATCGGGCTGGGGAATGTGTCAACTTTCAACAAGTCGATGCAAAAGACAGATCAGTCTGTAGGGCATGAGCAAAATAGAAAACTCGCTGAAGCCGGGGCAAGCTGGAGGGTTAGCAATGCGCAAAATATTCTGTGCAAAAGGTAGGAGCAACCCTGGAGTCCTTCAGGGTCAAGGGCAGCAGGAGTGGACTTCAAGCCAGACTCAGCAAAAGCGCCAAAAGGCCTTGTGGGTCACTGACCATGGGGTCGTGACCCGTGTGCATCTCCAGCACTTGAGAGCCGAGTAACCAGGCACCGTCCCAGAATTTTGGGTCGACCATGCGCAAGCGACTGACGTCGATCGTGCCCAAAGGTGGATGGGTACAGTTGATGAACGTGCGGGGCACGCTGGCGACGCGTTTCGGATCAAAGTCAAGCACTTGGGTATAAGGTCCGCCCGGATGCGGCGTTTGCCGCCTTTGAACCCAGGCATGGTCGGCATCACCCAAGCCAAAGACAGCAGGGTCAGGTGCAGGAAACGCGTGCAGGGGATGGGCTTGCGCAGCAGCCATGCGCGCTTGGCGGGTGCCGCTGGCATGGGTGCTGCTCCAGCTCTCTCCGGGTTTGGGCAACACCGCATCCAGATACACCAGATGCCGAAGGCGTTCGGGCCTGCGGTCGGCTACGGCCGTGCCCAGCATGCCGGCATACGAGTGCACCACCAGCACCACCTCATCCAATTCTTCGGCGTCCATGGCAGCCGTCACGTCTTGGATGTGGGTGTCCAGATCAATGCCGGGGTGCAGCAGGTGGGCGCGCTCTCCCACCCCTGTCAGGGTCACTGCGTGGGCGCGGTGACCCGCAAGAACCAGACCGGGCAACACACGCTGCCAGCACCAGGCACCGTGCCAAGCCCCGTGAACCAGCAAAAAATTGGCCATCAAATCACCCCTTTGCCGCGAAGTGGCCCCAGTTTTTCTGCGTTCCAGCCCAGCACTTCGGACAAAACTTCGGCGGTGTGCTGGCCCAGCATGGGGGGAGGCAAGTCATGGCGTACAGGGGTGCGGCTCAGCTTCATGGGGCTGGCCACCAGTTTCAGGTCGGGTTTGACGGGGTGCTGCCAATCCTGGACCATGCCTCGGGCCTGGATTTGCGGGTCGACAAAGACCTCGCTCAGGGTGTTGATGGCTCCGCAAGGCACCTTGGCAGCTTCGAGGGCCGACAACCAATCGGCTTTGGAGCGGGTTTTCAAAATATCTTCCAGCAAGGGCACCAGCGTGTCGCGGTGGCGAACCCGGTCGGCGTTCAGGGCGAAGCGCGCGTCATGCAACAGTTCGGGGCAGCCCGCCACGGTGCAAAACTTGGCAAACTGCCCGTCGTTACCCACCGCCAAAATCAGGTGGTCGCGGCTGCCGGGTGACGACCCAGCGGGCGGCGCAGTTTCAAACACCTGGTAAGGCACAATATTTTGGTGAGCGTTGCCAGCGCGGCCTGGTACTTTGCCACTGACCAAGTAGTTGGAGCCCAAATTGGCCAGCATGGCGACTTGGGTGTCGAGCAATGCCATGTCCACCTGCTGGCCTTCGCCCGTGCGTTCGACATGGCGCAGGGCCGCCAAAATGGCCACTGTGGCGTACATGCCGGTGAACAGGTCGGCCACGGCCACGCCCACTTTTTGCGGGCCACCACCCAAGTCGTCCCGTTCGCCGGTCACACTCATGAGGCCGCCTATGCCTTGAACCGCATAGTCGTAGCCCGCCCGCTCGCGGTAAGGGCCGGTCTGGCCAAAGCCGGTCACGCTGCAGTAAACCAGCTTGGGGTTCAGGGCGCTCAGGCTGGCGTAATCCAGGCCGTAACGGGCCATGTCGCCGACCTTGAAGTTCTCCACAAACACATCGCAGTGCTGAACCAGTTCGCGGATCAGGGCTTGGCCTTCGGGCTGGGCGATGTCGCAGGTCACCGATCGTTTGTTGCGGTTAGCACCCAAATAGTAGGCGGCCTCGGCAGTGTCCTGGCCTTGGGCATCTTTCAAAAAGGGTGGCCCCCAGGTGCGGGTGTCGTCGCCCGTGCCGGGGCGCTCGATCTTGATGACATCGGCCCCAAGATCGGCCAAGGTCTGGGTACACCAGGGGCCCGCCAGTACGCGGGACAGGTCGAGAACGCGGATGCCGTCGAGTGAATTCATAGGGCACATTGTCGCCAAAACCCCATACGGCCGCTGATCAGGATAATCACCCCATGCGAATCCATTCCTCGGCCCTGATGGCCAGCCTCGTCGGTGCTCTGACTTTGAGCGCTTGCAGTCCCGCCCAGAATTGGCGCGATGTCGCGTTGGAGGGCACCCCCCTGAAAGTCCAATTGCCTTGCAAACCCGACCGCACCACCCGCATCGTGCCTTTGGGCGGGGTGGCTGTGGATTTGCAAGTGGTGGGCTGCGAAAGTGGATCGGCCATGGTGGCGGTGATGACTGCGTCCTTGCCCCCCGGGGCGGATGCCAGTGGGGTGATGGCGGCCTGGCAAAAAGCGACCCTGGACAATGCCCGTGTGGCCCAAGCGCTGACGGCCTCGCAGCAGCAGGTCTGGCACCGTCCCGGCCAGCTACCGCTGGCTGCTTCCTTGCGCATTCAGGCCATTGGCCAGCGGGCCAATGGTGAGCCGGTGAATGTGGACGCGGTGTGGGGCGCTGTAGGCGAAGGCAATCGGGTGCGCTTGGTCCACGCCGTGTTGTACGACGCTCAGCCGACCGCTGAACTGGCCAACACTTTGTTTGACGGAATCAAACCATGAGCGCCACCAACACGACCGCGGCCACCTTGGCGCATCCCGACCATTTGCCGCGCCGCATGGCAGCGGTGGTGTTTCTGGCCTTTGCTTTGGCGTATTTTTTCTCGGCCCTGGTGCGGGCCATCACCGCCACTTTGTCGCCGACCTTGACAAGTGAATTCAATTTGAACGCGCAAGACCTGGGTTTGTTGGCGGGCGGTTATTTTTTGGGCTTCTCGCTCACCCAACTGCCCCTGGGGCGGTGGCTGGACCAACATGGGCCCAAGAAAGTCATCCTTGCTTTTTTGACCTTTGCGGTGTTGGGCTGTCTGGCCTTTGCCTGGGCCGACAGCTTTCACGGCCTGCTGGCTGCACGCGTGCTGTGCGGGATGGGGGTGAGTGCTTGTTTGATGGCCCCACTCATGGGCTATCGGCGCTGGTTTGATGCCAGCACCCAGCTGCGCAACAACTCCTGGATGCTGATGACCGGTTCATTGGGCATGTTGGCGGCCACCTTGCCGGTGCAATGGCTGATGCCGATTTGGGGTTGGCGCGCCCTGTTTGTCATGCTCGGCGTGATGATTGCCATTGCCATGGCGTTGATTGCGCTGGTGGTGCCAGAGTGGCGAAAGCAGTTATCCAGCCTGGTGAACACGGCCCCGCCGCGAGATGACGACGGCAGCTACCGCGAGATCTGGCGCAGCGCATATTTCTGGCGCATGACGCCCATCGGCTTTTTCACCTACGGGGGCATGGTGGCCATCCAGACCCTTTGGGCCGGTCCATGGATGACGCAAGTGGCAGGCTGGACTGCGGGGGAAGCTGCGCAAGGCTTGTTTCTGATCAATTTTTGTATGCTGCTGAGTTTTTGGCTTTGGGGCTTGTTCATGCCGGGCCTGGCGCGTCGTGGGATCACGGTCGAGCGCCTGATCGCCTGGGGCATTCCCTTGAGCTTTGTGGTCATTGGCGTTTTGGTCTGGCTGGGACCCGCCGTGGGCAGCGCAGCTGCAGTGGGTGTCGCCCTGCTGTGCGTGACCAGTACCTTTGTTTCACTGGCCCAGCCAGCCGTGGGCATGGCCTTTCCCTCTCATTTGGCAGGGCGTGCCCTGTCGGCCTACAACCTGGTGGTGTTTGCCGGTATTTTTGTGGTGCAGTGGGGAATTGGCTTGCTGGTGGATGCGGGGCTTGAATTGGGTTTGAGCAAGCCTGCCGCCTATCAGTTCGCTTTGGGCAGCTTTGGCATTTGCTCGGTGTTTTCCTGGTTGTACTTTCTGCTGAAAAAGCCGGTTCAGCACTGATAATCAACACCATGATTGGCATCCTCATCATTGCTCACGCCCCACTGGCCAGCGCCTTGCGCGCTTGTGCCTTGCACGTGTTTCCGGACTGTGCAGCCGGGGTGCTGGCGATCGATGTCTTGCCCGATGATCCGCCAGAAGTCAGTCTGGCCAAGGCACGCAACGCCATGGCCGCCTTGAACTCGCCCGAAGTCTTGCTGCTCAGCGACGTTTTTGGTGCCACACCTTGCAACGTTGCCCAGAAACTCCATGACGGCCTGCACACACGCCTGCTGGCGGGTGCCAATTTGCCCATGTTGTTGCGCAGCGTCTGCTATAGACACGAAGGCCTGGAGGCCTTGGCCACCCGAGCACATGCGGGTGGCACGCAAGGTGTGATGCCCGTGGGCAGCACCGAACCCCATCACCAAAAAGGAAAGAGACATGCCCCAAGCCACCACGACCATCAGCAATAAGCTGGGGTTGCACGCCCGGGCCTCGGCCAAGCTGACCAAGCTGGCGGGCAGCTTCCCGTGTGAAGTCTGGATGAGCAAAGGCGAGCGCCGCATCAATGCCAAAAGCATCATGGGTGTGATGATGCTGGCAGCAGGTCTTGGCAGCGAAGTGGTGCTTGAGACTTCAGGAGAACGCGAGCAAGAGGGGTTAGACGCTTTGCTGGCCCTGATTGGCGACAAGTTTGGCGAGGGCGAGTGACGGTGGTGTTGGCGCAAATACAGTCCATGGAGCGCGTGCAATGACCTTCAGCATTCATGGTCTCGCGGTGGCTAGAGGCATAGCGATTGGCCGCGCCGTGCTGGTGGCTTCAAGCCGCGTCGATGTGGCGCACTACTTCATCAAGCCGGAACAGGTGGCTGCCGAAATCGAGCGTATGCGTTCTGCGCGCGATGTGGTGATTGACGAACTGCAGCGCTTGCAACTCGATATTCCCAAGGATGCGCCACACGAGTTGGCCGCCTTGCTGGATGTGCACCTGATGCTGTTGATGGACGAAGAGCTCAACAGCAGTGTGGTGCACTGGATCAAGGAACGCTTGTACAACGCCGAATGGGCACTGTCCAACCAACTGGAGATCATTGCACGTCAATTTGACGAGATGGACGACCCGTACCTGCGTGAGAGAAAAGCCGATGTGGAGCAGGTCGCCGAGCGCGTGTTGCAAAGCCTCAAGGGTACAGGCTCTCCTGTGGCAAAGATCACTCGACCCGCCCGCCCCACTCGACCCCAGCATGAGTTGCAGCTGGGCGATACGGATGTGCCTTTGGTCCTGATTGCACACGACTTGTCGCCAGCCGACATGTTGCAGTTCAAGCAAAGCGTGTTCACCGGCTTTGTGACCGATGTGGGTGGCAAGACATCCCACACCGCCATCGTGGCACGCAGCCTGGACATTCCTGCGGTGGTGGGTGCCCGCACCGCCAGCCAGTTGGTCAAGCAGGACGATTGGGTCATCATTGATGGCGATGCGGGCGTTGTCATCATTGACCCCTCGCCGATCATATTGGCCGACTACGGTTTCAAACAACGCCAAGGCGATCTGGAGCGTGAGCGGCTGGCCCGCCTGCGCCACACCCCGGCGGTCACGCTGGATGGTCAAAAAATCGAGCTACTGGCGAACATAGAAATGCCGGAAGACACAACGGCTGCCATCAACGCAGGGGCGGTGGGCGTGGGCTTGTTCCGCAGCGAATTTCTGTTCATGGGCCGTCAGGGCAATTTGCCTGATGAAGAGGAACAATACGCCGCCTACCGTCGTGCGGTCGATGGCATGAACGGCTTGCCTGTGACCATCCGTACAGTCGATGTGGGTGCAGATAAGCCCCTTGACGAAGCACGTCACGACGCGGCCCACCTGAACCCGGCGCTTGGATTGCGTGCCATTCGCTGGAGTCTGGCTGACCCTGCGATGTTTTTGACGCAGTTGCGAGCCGTTTTGCGCGCTGCGGCTCACGGCCAAGTCAATTTACTGATTCCCATGTTGGCGCATGGCAGCGAAATTCGCCAAACCATGGCCTTGATTGAGCAGGCCCGCCAGGATCTGGATTGTCGCGGCATCGCCCATGGACCTGTCCGGCTGGGGGCGATGATCGAAATTCCTGCGGCGGCTTTGTCTTTGCGCCTGTTTCTCAAGTATTTCGATTTCTTGTCGATTGGCACCAACGACCTGATCCAGTACACCTTGGCGATTGACCGGGCCGATGAATCTGTCGCGCACCTGTATGACCCATTGCACCCTGCCGTGTTGCGTCTGATCACAGACACCATTGTCGAGTGCAATAGGCAGGGCAAGGGTGTATCGGTATGCGGCGAGATGGCCGGTGATGTGACCATGACCCGTTTGTTGCTGGGCATGGGTTTGCGCAGCTTTTCCATGCACCCATCCCAAATCCTGTCGGTCAAGCAACAGGTGTTGCGCTCGGATACCGGCAAGCTGGCGATGTGGGCTGATCAGGTGCTGGAGTCGGACGATCCTGCAAGCTGCATGACCCATTGATCATCAGGTCTTGCTGATTTTGTCCTGCGTTCGGGTGTCGAAATCGCTGGCATCGTGCCGTTCGTGCAGCTGTGTTTCTGGTGCCCCGATGACACGGTTGACCATGCGCCCGCGTTGCACGGCAGGGCGTTTGGCCAGCTCATCGGCCCAGCGGTTCACATGCTCGTATTCATGGACCTGGAGAAATTCACCAGCCTCGTACATGGTGCCCTTGGCCATGCCGCCATACCAGGGCCAGATGGCAATATCGGCGATCGAGTAATCATCGCCGGCAATGAAGCGGTTCTCGGCCAAACGCCGGTTCAGCACATCCATCTCGCGTTTGACTTCCATTGCGAAACGGTCAATCGCGTACTCGATCTTGACGGGCGCGTAAGCATAAAAATGCCCAAAGCCACCGCCCAGATAAGGCGCGCTGCCCATTTGCCAGAACAGCCATGACAAACATTCGGCTCTTTTTGCCGGGTCGGTGGGCACCAAAGCCCCAAACTTTTCGGCCAAGTACAGCAAGATGGCACCCGACTCAAACACCCGCACCGGCTCAGGGCCACTGCAATCGAGCAGCGCCGGTATTTTGGAATTCGGGTTCACGCCCACGAACCCGCTGCTGAACTGTTGCCCTTCCTGGATGCGGATCAGCCAGGCATCGTACTCGGCACCCATGTGCCCCAGAGCCAGCAACTCTTCGAGCATGACCGTGACCTTGACCCCGTTGGGTGTGCCCAGTGAATACAGCTGCAGCGGGTGTTTGCCGCGAGGCAGTTCCTGCTCGTGAGTAGCTCCTGCGATGGGTCGGTTGATGTTGGCAAATCGCCCCCCGTTGGCTTTGTTCCAGGTCCAGATATTGGGTGGTGTGTAAGGGCTGGAATTGTTCATGGTGGGTTTGAGGCTGGTGGCGGTGGAAGGCTTTATGCGCGGTTGTCGGCCAGAGTCTGGTGGGCAGAATGCGCCTGCTGGTCAGCGTGGTAACTGGAGCGCACCATGGCACCCACGGCTGCATGCGAAAACCCCATTTCATAGGCTTTGGCTTCAAACATCTTGAACGTGTCAGGGTGCACGTAGCGGCGCACCGGCAGGTGGCTGTTGCTGGGGGCGAGGTATTGGCCGATGGTCAGCATCTCGATGTTGTGCGCACGCATGTCGCGCATGACGTCCAGAATTTCTTCGTCGGTCTCGCCCAAGCCGACCATCAGGCCGCTCTTGGTGGGCACATTCGGGAAAAGCGCCTTGAATTTTTTCAGCAGGTTCAGCGAAAACTGGTAGTCCGAGCCGGGGCGTGCCTCCTTGTACAGGCGCGGCACGGTTTCCATGTTGTGGTTCATCACGTCAGGCGGCGCGGCTTTCAGGATCTCTAGGGCGCGGTCGTCACGGCCCCGAAAGTCGGGCACCAGCACTTCAATTTGGGTTTGTGGTGACAACTCGCGAGTCTTGCGGATGCACTCCACAAAGTGCCCGGCACCGCCATCGCGCAGATCGTCGCGGTCCACGCTGGTGATGACCACGTACTGCAGCTTGAGCTGCGCAATGGTCTTGGCCAGGTTGTCCGGCTCGTTCACATCCAGCGGGTCGGGGCGGCCGTGGCCCACGTCGCAAAAAGGGCAGCGCCGTGTGCACTTGTCGCCCATGATCATGAAGGTGGCGGTGCCTTTGCCAAAGCACTCACCGATATTGGGGCAGCTGGCTTCTTCGCACACGGTCACCAGTTTGTTGGCCCGCAACACGTCTTTGATTTCGTAAAAGCGGGTGGTGGGCGAACCTGCTTTTACGCGGATCCAGTCAGGCTTTTTCAGCACTTCGGCTTGTTCCACTTTGACCGGGATACGCGAAAGTTTGGCGGCCGCTTTTTGTTTGGCCAAGGGGTCGTAGTTTTCAACGCTTTGGGCTTCGCGAACCACGTTGCGTTCTGTGAGGATATTGCTCATTCGGGTCTTTCAGTCGCTGCCGCTGCGAGGGTGCGCAGGCAAGGGGTTCATAAACGGGTGGTCAATTGGTGGGCCAGCACCCGGGCAACTTCGTCCCAGGTGGTTTCTACACCGATTGTAAAAAGGTCCACGGTTTTCAGGCCGGCATACCCACAGGGGTTGATGCGCTCAAAGGGTTGAAGGTCCATGGCCACGTTCAGGGCCGCGCCGTGGTAGGTGCAGTGGCGGCTGACTTTGATGCCCAAGGCGCTGATTTTGCCCAGGCCCTGGAACGGGTCGCCCGCCGGGGCCGGGCCGACCAGGGCCGCGTGGCTGAAGGGGTCGTCCAGGCGCACATAAATGCCTGGCGCACCCGCCACCCGGTGGCCCGTCACGCCAAAGTAGGCCAGGGTGCGGATGACCGACTCTTCCAGTTTGAAGACGTATTCCTTGACGTAATACCCGGCGCGTTGCAGGTTGACCAAGGGGTAAGCCATGACTTGGCCGGGACCATGAAAAGTGACTTGTCCGCCCCGGTTGGTCTGGACCACCGAAATGTCGCCGGGCGTCAAGAGGTGCGAGGCTTGGCCCGCCAGCCCTTGGGTGAACACAGGCGGGTGCTCGCAGAGCCAAAGTTCATTGGGGGTGTCGGGGGTGCGCTCGGCGGTAAACGCCTGCATTGCCTCGTAAGTGGGCAGGTAGTCCACACGCCCGAGCAGCCGGATGTCCATGCTCAAAGCACAATTTTGACCATGGGGTGCGAGGTCAGGGCGCGGTAGAGGTCGTCGAGCTGTTCGCGGCTGGTGGCCGTGATGCTGAGCGTCACGCCCAGGTAGTTGCCGCCCTTGCTGGGGCGCAACTCGATGGTGGCGGGGTCAAAGCCAGGGTCAAACTGCAGGGCGACTTGGCACATGGCTTCGGCAAAGCCGTCGACCATGGTGCCCATGACCTTGATGGGAAAGACCGAGGGGTATTCGATCAGGCTGTCTTTGCGCGGGTCGATGCCGCCGGGTGGGGTAATGGAAGCGCTCATGGGAGTATTCTGATTAGACCGCTAGCTTAACGCCAGACCACCACGGCCAGAACCGCCAACCAGCCCAGGACAAAGTTGGTCAGTACGAGTGGATGTATTTTCCCGAGGGCTTGGCCTGCTGAGGGCCAATCAGAAGTTTGCACGGCAGCTTTGAGTCGGCGAAATGGGCCAAACCAAATGTGCGCAAAAATCAGGCACATCACCAGACCCAAACCCGACATCGCGTGCCAGCCCTTGGCCGCGAGCTTCATGTCGGTCATTGACAACATCCAGAAGCCACTGACCAAGAGCAGGGCTATCGAGACCCAGACCATGACAAAAAAGCGGCTCAAGACACTGCTCATCAAGGTCAGGCGCTCGACTGGGGCCATGCTATGAATGGCCACTGGGCGCAACGCCAAAATGACCAAGGCCATGCCTCCTTGCCAAACAATGCCTGCGGCAAGGTGCAAAAATTTAATCCATTCGTACATGCCTCAACCAATCTTCAGATGAAAAAGCAGGGCCCCAACAGGCATTCAGTGCGATTGTCGCTGCTGGCGAGGGCCGCTTCAGGCAAGGGATCGTGGAATATGAATCAAAAAAAATGGGCGCGCACGGGTTTCTACGTATAATCAGAGGCTTTGCAGCAAACGCCGCATGCGTAACACGGGTGTAATTTGAGATGACGAAAATCGCCTCATCCTCACAAGAGCAATTGCGCAACAGCGGGGCAGATGTTGTAAATGAAGGCCTTGAGTCCGAATTCAAGCCCCTGAGTGCCGAACAAGCGCAGGCTTGGCGGCAAAGCAACCCGCAGGCATCGCCTTGGCGTGTCTTGTGGCTGCAAGTTGGCGTTGGCGTGCTGATGGCTTTGCTGACAGTGTGGATCACCGGTGAACTTCATTTGGCCGCTTCAGTGGCTTGGGGTGCGGTTGCGGTGGTGATTCCTGCTGTGGTCTTTGTCAGGGCTTTGAGTCGACAAATGCGACGAACCCAACCGGGCTCAGCCTTGGTGGGTTTGTTTGTCTGGGAGTTGGTCAAGATTATCTTGACCGTGGCGTTGCTTTTGGTGGCGCCCAAAGTGGTTTCTGATCTGAACTGGTTTGCCTTGGTGGCCGGTTTCGTGGTGACGATGAAGGTGTACTGGTTGGCCATGGCGCTGGGCTGGATGCAACGCAAGTCGAAGCCGACTATTTTTTGAACTGATTGGTGATTTATGGCTGCTGAAAACGCTGGCGCGCACGCCCCAACGGCTGGAGAGTACATCCAGCACCACTTGCAACACCTGCAAATGAATTTTTCATTTGAGGGTGTGAAGCAAACCAACATCGTAGACTTCAGTCTGTTCAACCTGGACTCGGTGGTCTTCTCGCTGGTTCTTGGCGTGATCGGTTGTTTCGTGTTGTGGGCAGCGGCTCGCAAAGCCACTTCAGGCGTTCCCGGTCGTTTCCAGGCCGCGGTCGAGATATTGTCTGAAATGGTCGAAAACCAGGCCAAGGGCGTCATCCACAACGCCAAGAGCCGCAAGCTCATTTCTCCATTGGCATTGACCGTCTTCGTCTGGATTTTCCTGATGAACGCCATGGACATGTTGCCTGTCGACCTGATTCCTGCCGCGTGGCATGCCGCTGGTCCGGCTTTGGGCTTCAAAGATTACATGCGCGTGGTGCCAACAGCTGATTTGTCCACCACCCTGGGTCTGTCGTGCTCGGTGTTGTTCATCTGCCTGGTCTACAACATCAAAATCAAAGGCCTGGGTGGCTGGGCGCACGAGTTGATTGCTGCTCCCTTTGGTGACCATTGGGCTCTGTATCCGATTAACTTCTTGATGCAGATGATTGAATATTTGGCCAAGACGGTTTCGCATGGCATGCGACTGTTTGGCAACATGTTTGCAGGTGAGTTGGTGTTCATGTTGATTGCCCTCATGGGTGGCGGCTGGGCATTGTCGGCAACGGGTGTTGGTTTGGCCATTGGTCATGTCATCGCCGGAACCGTGTGGACTTTGTTCCACATCCTGGTCATCACCTTGCAAGCCTTCATCTTTATGATGTTGACGCTGATCTACACGGGTCAAGCGCACGACGCACATTGATGACACTTTTTCTCTCGTTTCTTGTTTCTTTTTCCAATCACTTTTAGGAGCTTCTCATGGAAAACATTCTCGGCCTGGTGGCATTGGCATGTGGTTTGATCGTTGGTCTGGGCGCTGTCGGTGCCTCCATCGGTATCGCATTGATGGGCGGTAAATTCCTCGAGTCTTCAGCTCGTCAACCTGAGTTGATGAACGAACTGCAAACCAAGATGTTCATCTTGGCCGGTCTGATTGACGCTGCGTTCCTGATCGGTGTGGCCATTGCTTTGCTGTTCGCCTTCGCCAACCCCTTCGTTCTGAAGTAATCCACGTACCTCTTCCAACAGAAGAAGGACTGAACCGTGAACATTAACGCTACTCTGTTCATTCAGATGATCGTTTTTGCGATTCTGGTGTGGTTCACGATGAAATTCGTGTGGCCCCCGATCACAAAAGCGCTCGACGAACGGGCACAGAAAATCGCTGACGGCCTCGCTGCCGCAGACAAAGCCAAAGCCGAACTCAGCAACGCCAATGCGCGTGTAGAGTCCGAATTGGCCCAGTCACGCAACGAGACGGCTTCGCGCCTGGCAGATGCCGAGCGCCGTGCAAATGGCATCGTTGACGAAGCCAAAGCACGAGCCACCGAAGAAGGCAACAAGATCATCGCCGCTGCCAAAGCCGAAGCTGAGCAGCAAGCTGTCAAAGCGCGTGAAGCTCTGCGTGAGCAGGTCGCAGCTTTGGCGGTCAAGGGTGCCGAGCAGATTCTCCGCAAGGAAGTCAATGCCGGTGTCCACGCTGATCTGCTGAGCCGCCTCAAGACCGAGCTGTAATCAGCTCCAGCCAGAGAAGACCATGGCAGAACTTGCTACCATCGCCCGCCCTTATGCCGACGCGCTTTTTAAAGCGCAGGCATCCGATCTTGCTGGCACGGCCGCCTGGCTGGATGAACTGTCTGCCGTTGCCGACAACGCGCAACTGCAACAGTTCATCGACAGTCCCAAAGTGTCCGACGAGCAGGCGTTTGAACTGATCTCCGGTGTGGTGCGCACAGCACTGCCCGAGGCTGGCAAGAACTTCCTGCGCCTGGTGATCGAAAACCGCCGTCTCAGTGTGCTGCCTGTCGTTGCACAGCAGTACCGGGCCCTTATGAATGCGCAAGCTGGCACCGCTGACGCGGTGGTTTACAGCGCTTTCCCCATCGACGCTGCGGCTTTGGTCGACTTGTCGTCCACGCTCGAAAAACGCTTTGCGCGCAAGCTCAATGTGAGCGTCGAGCTCGATGCTGCCCTGATCGGTGGTATCCGTGTGGTGGTGGGCGACGAGGTGCTCGATACCTCTGTCAAGGCCCGCCTGGAACAAATGAAATCGGCCCTCACCGCTTGATGCGGATTGAGACCGGACATATTTAAAGAAAGAAGGAAAGAGTCATGCAACTCAATCCCGCAGAAATTTCTGAACTGATCAAGAGCCGCATTGAAGGGCTGTCCGCCAGCGCCGATATCCGCAACCAAGGCACCGTAGTGTCTGTGACCGACGGTATCGTTCGCGTCCACGGTTTGTCGGATGTGATGCAGGGCGAAATGCTCGAATTCCCATCAACAGCAGATGGTGCTGCTACCTTTGGTCTGGCCCTGAACCTCGAGCGTGACTCGGTCGGTGCTGTGATCTTGGGTGAGTACGAGCACATCTCCGAAGGTGACACGGTCAAGTGCACAGGCCGCATTCTGGAAGTGCCTGTGGGCCCAGAATTGATTGGTCGCGTGGTGAACGCTTTGGGTCAGCCAATCGACGGCAAAGGTCCTATCAACGCAAAGATGACCGACGTGATTGAAAAAGTCGCCCCTGGCGTGATCGCACGTAAATCGGTGGACCAGCCGATGCAAACCGGCCTGAAGTCGATCGACTCCATGGTGCCCGTGGGCCGTGGTCAGCGCGAACTGATCATTGGTGACCGCCAAACTGGTAAGACCGCTGTCGCGATCGACGCCATCATCAACCAAAAAGGTCAGAACATGACCTGCGTTTACGTCGCCATTGGCCAAAAAGCCTCGTCGATCAAGAACGTGGTGCGTGCTCTTGAGCAAGCGGGTGCCATGGCCTACACCATCGTGGTGGCTGCCTCCGCCTCTGAATCTGCAGCCATGCAGTACGTGTCGGCCTATTCCGGTTGCACTATGGGCGAATACTTCCGTGACCGCGGCGAAGACGCATTGATCGTGTATGACGATCTGTCCAAGCAAGCTGTGGCTTACCGTCAAGTGTCTTTGCTCTTGCGCCGCCCACCAGGCCGCGAAGCCTACCCTGGCGATGTGTTCTATCTCCACAGCCGTCTGCTCGAGCGCGCAGCCCGGGTGAATGCCGACTACGTCGAAGCCTTCACCAAAGGTGCTGTGACTGGCAAAACAGGTTCCTTGACGGCTTTGCCCATCATCGAAACCCAAGCCGGTGACGTGTCCGCTTTCGTGCCAACCAACGTGATTTCGATCACCGACGGTCAGATCTTCCTGGAAACGTCCTTGTTCAACGCCGGCATCCGCCCTGCGATCAACGCCGGTATCTCGGTCTCGCGCGTGGGCAGCTCGGCTCAGACCAAGGTCATCAAAGGTCAATCAGGCGGTATCCGTACCGACTTGGCTCAGTACCGTGAATTGGCTGCGTTCGCGCAGTTCGCTTCCGATCTGGACGAGTCCACACGAAAGCAGCTCGACCGTGGCGCGCGCGTGACAGAATTGCTCAAGCAAGCCCAGTACAGCCCGCTCTCGATCAGCTTGATGGGTGCCAGCTTGTTTGCCGTGAACAAAGGCTTCATGGACGACATCGATGTCAAGAAGGTCCTGTCCTTCGAGCATGGCTTGCACGCTTACCTGAAAGATTCGTGCGCCGCATTGCTGGCCAAGATCGAAAGCTCCAAAGCGCTGGACAAAGAGGCAGAAGCCGAATTGAACACCGCCGTGGCCGCTTTCAAGAAAAGCTTTGCTTAATTTCTACCTGATCAAAAGGAGCCTCTGATGGCATCGGGCAAGGAACTACGCACCAAGATCAAATCGGTGGAAAACACCAAGAAGATCACCAAGGCCATGGAGATGATTTCCGTCTCCAAAATGCGCAAAGCGCAGGAGCGTATGCGCACTGCCCGGCCTTACAGCGAGAAGATTCGTAGCATTGCGACCCATCTCGGTCAGGCCAACCCTGAGTACGTGCACGCTTTCATGAAGCAAAACGACGGCAAGTCGGTGGGCTTCATTGTGGTGACCACGGACAAAGGTTTGTGCGGTGGTTTGAACACCAACCTGCTGCGCGCTGTGACGGGTAAATTGCGTGAAACGCAGTCTGAAGGCAAGACGCCACTGGCCGTGGCCATTGGCGGTAAAGGTTTGGGCTTCCTGAACCGCGTCAACGCGAAAGTGGTGGCACATGTGACCCATTTGGGCGACAAGCCACACCTGGAAAAGCTGATTGGCCCCGTCAAGGTGCTGCTCGATGCTTACGCCGCTGGTGAGGTGAGCGCTGTGTATCTGTGCTACAACAAGTTTGTCAGCACCATGGCACAAGTGCCCACCATCGACCAATTGTTGCCACTGTCTTCCTCCCAAATGGAAGCTGACACCAAGGCGGCAGGTACCGTGGCACATGGATGGGATTACATCTATGAGCCCGATGCACAGTCGGTCATTGACGATTTGTTGATCCGTTATGCAGAAGCCCTGGCTTACCAAGCTGTGGCCGAAAACATGGCCTCAGAGCATGCAGCACGGATGGTGGCCATGAAGGCCGCCACAGACAACGCTGGCAATGTGATTGGTGAGCTCAAGCTCGTCTACAACAAGACCCGTCAAGCCGCCATCACCAAAGAACTGTCGGAAATCGTCTCTGGCGCAGCCGCGATCAGCGGTTGATTCCCAGTTCAGCAAATTCAAATTATTTGGAGCGAAAAATGCAAGCCCAAGGAAAAATTGTCCAGTGTATTGGCGCCGTGGTCGACGTGGAGTTTCCACGCAACCAGATGCCTAAAATTTATGACGCGCTCAAAATGGAAGGCTCTGCGCTGACCCTGGAAGTGCAGCAGCAACTCGGTGACGGCATCGTGCGGACCATTGCGCTCGGCTCATCCGACGGTTTGCGCCGCGGCTTGATCGTGTCCAACACCGGCAACCCGATCACGGTTCCCGTCGGTAAAGCCACATTGGGTCGCATCATGGACGTGCTCGGCGCGCCCATTGACGAGCGTGGCCCCGTCAGCCAAGAACTGACCGCATCGATTCACCGCAAAGCCCCCGCTTACGATGAACTGAGCCCTTCACAAGAATTGCTGGAAACCGGCATCAAGGTGATTGACCTGGTTTGCCCTTTCGCCAAAGGCGGTAAGGTCGGCTTGTTCGGTGGTGCCGGTGTGGGCAAAACCGTGAACATGATGGAACTCATCAACAACATCGCCAAGGCGCACAGCGGTTTGTCCGTGTTTGCTGGTGTGGGTGAGCGTACCCGTGAAGGTAACGACTTCTACCACGAGATGGCCGACTCCGGCGTCGTGAATTTGGAGAACCTGCCTGAGTCCAAAGTGGCCATGGTTTACGGTCAAATGAACGAGCCACCAGGCAACCGTCTTCGCGTCGCCTTGACCGGTCTGACCATCGCTGAATCCTTCCGTGACGAAGGCAAAGACGTGTTGTTCTTCGTGGACAACATCTACCGCTACACACTGGCCGGTACCGAAGTGTCCGCTTTGTTGGGTCGTATGCCCTCTGCTGTGGGTTACCAGCCAACCCTCGCCGAAGAAATGGGCCGTTTGCAAGAACGTATCACGTCGACCAAAGTCGGCTCGATCACATCGATTCAGGCCGTTTACGTGCCAGCCGATGACTTGACCGACCCATCGCCAGCGACCACTTTCGCTCACTTGGACTCCACCGTCGTGTTGTCGCGTGACATCGCTTCGCTCGGTATCTACCCAGCGGTCGATCCACTGGACTCCACCAGCCGTCAGCTGGACCCATTGGTTGTGGGTCAAGACCACTACGAAACAGCCCGCGCTGTCCAGGGCACTTTGCAGCGTTACCGCGAACTGCGCGACATCATCGCCATCATGGGTATGGACGACTTGGCTCCTGAAGACAAGTTGGCTGTGGCCCGTGCTCGCAAGATCCAGCGTTTCCTGTCGCAGCCTTTCCACGTTGCTGAAGTGTTCACCGGTTCGCCTGGCAAGTACGTCACACTGGCCGAAACCATCCGTGGTTTCAAAATGATTGTGGCTGGCGAGTGCGATCACCTGCCCGAACAAGCCTTCTACATGGTCGGTACCATCGACGAAGCATTCGAAAAGGCCAAAAAGGCAGCTTAAAGCCATGCTGAGGGGTGGCTTTAAAGCCTCCCCTCGGTCCGCTTATAAGCACCTTTTTATAGGAGTAAACATGAACACCATCCACGTTGATGTGGTCAGTGCCGAAGAATCCATCTACTCGGGTGAGGCCCGATTTGTGGCTTTGCCTGGCGAGTCTGGCGAGTTGGGCATCTACCCACGCCACACGCCTTTGATCACCCGCATCAAGGCCGGTTCAGTTCGCATCGAAAAGGCCGACGGCGGGGAGGAATTTGTTTTCGTCGCTGGCGGCATACTTGAAGTCCAGCCTGACTGCGTGACCGTTTTGTCAGACACCGCGATCCGCGGCAAAGACCTGGACGAAGAAAAAGCCAATGCCGCCAAGCAATTGGCCGAAGAAGCTCTGCGCAACGCCAAAAGTGAAATCGACTTGGCCGTGGCGCAGTCCGAATTGGCCGTGCTTGCGGCTCAGTTGTCGGCCCTGCGCAAATACCGCAAAAAATAAAGCATTTGCGTAAACAGATGGGCTGACTCAGCAAGTTAAGTTCAGTCAAAAAACCCGGCACAGCCTTCTGTGACCGGGTTTTTTCTTTCGTGGGTTTCTTGCATCGACACAGTAAGGCAACACACAAGGCAGGGACAGTCAAACAAGGCAAAATGTTGAAATGAAACGATGCTACAAGACAAGCCCATGAAACGCTCAAAACTGCAAGCGGCCGTGGTCGGTGGTACCCCCGATGACATCGAGCATACTTTTTACGAAGCCCTGCACAACGCCGACATCGGACAACTCATGGCTTGTTGGGCAGAAGAAGACGACATCGTGTGTGTTCACCCGGGGGGTGGTCGCCTGATTGGAGCTGGAGCGATTCGGTCCACTTTCGAGGCCATGTTCAACAATGGCAGCGTGCAGGCCTTTCCAGAGCGGGTGCACAAGGTTCAATCCTTGGCCAGTTCGGTGCACCACTTGGTTGAAAGGGTGGAAGTCATCACACCACAAGGGGTGCGGCAGGCCTATGTCATTGCGACCAACGTCTACCATAAGACACCTCAAGGTTGGCGCATGGTGGCCCACCACGCCAGCCCTGGCACGTCCAAAGATGCGGCCGATGTGGGAGCCAAACCCACGGTCTTTCACTGAAACCTTATGCTTTACCAAGCACCCACCTGGCTGCCAGGTGGACACGCCCAAACCATCTGGTCTGCGCTGTACACACGCAGGCATTGGAGGCCACTGAAGCCCTTGATGCGAGAGCGTTGGCCAACACCTGATGGCGACTTTCTGGATATTGACAAGCAAGCAGCCAGCCGATCGGATCGACCGTTGCTCGTCTTGTTTCATGGTCTGGAGGGCTCATCGGCTAGCCACTATGCACAGGCCTTTGCCGACTGGGCAGCTGAGAAAGACTTGAATTTGGCATTGCCCCACTTTCGAGGCTGCAGTGGTGAACTCAACCACGCACCACGCGCCTACCATTCAGGAGACCATCAAGAGATCGATTGGCTACTGCAACGACTGCGCTCAGACCACAGGGCTTGCGGCGGACAAACACTGGTGGCTGTTGGCATTTCCCTGGGCGGCAATGCTTTAATGCGCTGGGCTGCCGAACACGGCCACCAAGCCCAACTCAGTGCAGATGCTGTGGCATCCATTTGTTCCCCGCTGGATCTGATGGAAAGCGGTTTGGCGATTGGCCGTGGCCTGAATCGTTGGATCTACACCCCAATGTTCTTGCGCAGCATGAAGCCCAAGGCCATGGCCAAATGGGCGCAACACCCCGGTTTGTTTGACAAAGACGCTTTGCTGAACGCCAAAGACCTCTATGCCTTTGACAATGTCTTCACCGCCCCCTTGCATGGCTTTAAAGACACAGAGGATTACTGGACCCGTGCCTCAGCAAAACCCTTGATGTGCGATATCCGCTTGCCTGCGTTGGCCCTCAATGCATTGAATGATCCTTTTGTGCCTGCCAGCAGTTTGCCGGGACCAGGTGATGTGTCAAGCAGCGTGACCTTATGGCAGCCAGACCAGGGTGGCCATGTCGGTTTTGCTCAAGGACGCTGGCCTGCTCATGTGCGGGCCTTGCCCGATTCGGTGGGGGCTTGGCTGTTGCAGTCCGCAGGTAACGGGGAAAAAACGGAGGATTCAAAACATGGATGACATTGTTTTGCAAGCCATGGCTAAATGGCCCGATGTTCCGGATTGTTATGGTTGGCTGGGTCTGGACAGTCGAGGTCAATGGTGGATGCGAGATGACAGCGCACAGGCCTTGGGCGTGTTTCAAAGCGGTCTACCTGGGGCTAAAGGTTCGCTGTTGCATCACACCAAATTGATCGATTTCATCCAGCGTAACTACGAGCCCGATGCGCTGGGGTGTTGGTATTTTCAGAACGGACCGCAACGCGTGTACATCGAACTTGAGGTCACACCCCATATATGGCGCATTGAGGATGATTTTGCAGTCACTTCCCACACGGGGGCATCAGCAACAGTGCACAAGAGTCTGGTGGATGAATATGGCAAGCTCTATCTGCACACCACGCTGGGATTGGGTTTGGTGCATACACTTGATGTGCAAAGGGCAGCGCAAGCGCTGGAGATGGCGCGATGGACTTTGGAAGACGCTGTTGCAGATGAACTGCCCGATCAATATGGCTATGTGATGAGCCCACAAAAAACAAAAAATGGAATCCAACAGGCATAAAAAAACCGACGATCAACGCCGGTTTTTTTAAAGAGGGTGGAAACTTACTTGGCAGCTTCAGGGGCTTTGGGCTCGACAAACTTGCCGCCAGCAGCGTTGGCCATATATACAACAGCACGGGCAATTTCTGTGTCGTTGAAATCTCCACCAGCTTGGGCACCCATGGCACCCTTGCCCTTGAGGGCTGAGTTCACCAGAGCATCAAGTCCTTGGCCCAAACGTGCACGCCATGCACCAGCTTCTGCAAATTTGGGAGCGCCAGCTGCACCAACTTCATGGCATGCCGCGCACTGCGCTTTGTAGACTTCAGAACCAGATTTAAGTGGCCGATTGGCATCGCGAACTTCAACAGAACCGATTTTCTGGATACGAAGTGCAGTGGCCTTTTCGGTGTCGACGGCACCAGCGCCGGGTTTGTTGGCAGATGTCACATAGAAAACCAAGCCAATGATGATGAACACTGGAATAACGAAGGAGGCCAAACTCAGCAAAAGCATCTGCTTAGGGGTTTTGACTGGGCCTGTGTGGGCTTCGTGCTGATCGTGGCTGTTGTCACTCATAAAATCCTCTGTAGGGGCGTGGCCACAAGGGCCAATGTGATGATCGAAATCAACCGATGATTATAGCGTTGAGCCTCCACAGATCATGGATAAATGCCAAGCGAAGGTGCAGGCGTGAGATAATTCAAACCTTGTGAAGTGCGGCTGTAGCTCAGTGGATAGAGTATTGGCCTCCGAAGCCAAGGGTCGTGGGTTCGATCCCCGCCAGCCGCACCAAACTCCAATTCGCCACCCTTCGCGGTGGCGTTTTTGTTGGTGCTAAAAAGTTCATGGATAACGTTCAGCGAGTCGATTCAAGACGGTGTAATTGAACGTCAGAAAATGCACTGAAAATGACTTTGTCAAATCAAAAAGCGGAGGGGCTGCCAGAGGAACCTGACGGTGTGCTGGGAAAAAAAGACTCAGAAAATTGGGCTTGAACGCGATACCTTGAGCTGGGTATGGTTGTGGTCTG
The DNA here is from genome assembly GCF_001270065.2 of Limnohabitans planktonicus II-D5. Taxonomy (GTDB): domain Bacteria; phylum Pseudomonadota; class Gammaproteobacteria; order Burkholderiales; family Burkholderiaceae_C; genus Limnohabitans_A; species Limnohabitans_A planktonicus. The sequence goes on along the minus strand of NZ_LFYT02000030.1, from coordinate 22,701 downwards.
AAAGCCGAGCCATTCGCGCAATTTGGAGTCCGGCGCGTGGGCATAAATTGAGTCCACGCTCACAGCATGACGGGCCTGTGTGCACACAACTGAATGAAAAATTTCGTGTACTGCTGAAGGTGTCCGCTCGTCTAAAGGGTGGCCACGAGTACATCCTTACAAGGGGTGCGACATCAGGTGCATGTGCCTCACTGGGCTTGCACAAATTGATCGTCAGACGATTTGCTGGACGTTTCGCAAAAATTGATAAAACTCAGGCCAGTACTGCCGTACGAAACCTTCTTTTTCGGCCACATAAAACGAAGCAGCTGTCAAGCCAATTGCGGTCATCAGCCACCACAGGCCTCGACCAGAACGAACATGAGCGGATGGCTGTTCGATGCGTTTAACTTCTGGTTCGTCAACAGCTTGCGAATCAGCCGAGGGGGTCGATAAACCAAGGGCAAACGTGGTTTGTGCAGCTGGCGATGTTTTGCCATGAGGCATGGTTGAAGCCTCGTTGAGGGAATTGTGCGAATTCACGGCAATATCAATGGGTGAAGGGGCAGGTGGAATGGATGAATTAGGGGCGTTCGTGGCCGAAAGGGCTGTGGGGGGGACAGCTGGGGTGACGCCCCTGACGAGGGTGCTGCGTTGCAAGGTCACGACATTGTGGGCTGTTTGCAGGACCTCAAAACTTTCGTCGATATGGTCCCAATCAATGCCCAAAAGTTGAGCGACTCTGCGTGCTGCTTGTTGGCGCAAATTGTCCGAATAAAAGAGACTGTCAACGCCTTTCTCGATTTCGTAGAGTTGCGCGACGGAAATACAGGCTTCGGTCGCGAGCACCGCTGGATCAAGATTTTGGGTCAGACGCAGTTGCCTGAGGACTTGACCCTTCATGTCGAATGTGGGGTCGTTGCCTAGGCCCAATAGAGTCACTGCATCGCGGTTGGCTTGCAACAAGTTTTTGTTGTGTCCGGGCCGAGCCAGCGTTCTCGACAAAGGTGAATTCTTTGAGAATGAGGTGAGCATCAGTTCCGGCATGAGGCGACAACTCCTGTGAGGTATGCGTGCAACCACAAGGGATTCAAGGGACCTGAAATGACTTGAATCGTCGAAGGTGCACCCGCTTGTATGGCTGAGCTTAACCCTTTTTCTTGACTGATGAGAACTACGGACAAAGGCGCGCGACCGCGTTGATTGAAATTCTCAAGCGCTTGGAAGGTTTTTTCTTGTTGAGCGCGGGGCATGGACATTTCAACAACCATCATGTCCGGTCGTTTACTGGACAGTTCCAGCAAGGCTTCAGTGACGGAGTCGAAGAAAGTGACGTCGACCGCAAAGTCCCAAAGAGAATAGTCCTTGATCAAATCTGACAACAATGCAGGGGTCTCCACCACCACCGTGACGCGTGGTCGAATGGTTGCCTTTGCATAGTTGCCCAGAACGCTGCGCGAAGCGTTTTGGTAGTCCAAAATGGAATCGATGGAAATGCGGCGGTGGCCGCCACGCGTCTTCCAGCCCTTGAGATCACCCTGATCGACAAGCGTTTGTACCAGCGTGGTGGAAAGCCCCAACATCCTGGCGGCCTCAGCTGTGCTTAAAAACTGTGGGGCATTCATGTCTGACTTGCGCTTCAAGGCGGGTTGAGATTCCGGCGAGGGAATGATTTCTTCGATGGACATGGTGTGGTCTTCACTCATAGGTATCTCCTGAATGTTGGTGATTCAACGTTCACGCAATGCTTGCGTCACGTTTTGCAAAGGTCGGAAGAGGTACTCAAGGACACTCTTTTGTCCGGTTCGGATTTCAACGGTGGCGGTCATGCCGGGCAGGGGCACAAGCTTGAGCCCACGTCGCATGCTTTCAGGTTCCCTGACACGAACCATGATTCGGTAAAAGCCTTCTTCAAGTTCTACCGGATTGCCTGGCTTGCGTTGCTTTTCATCACGCATGGTGTCAGGGCTCAAATGCTCCAGCACGCCATCGAGTCCACCGTATTTGTTGAAGTCATAGGCAGTCAATTTGACGGTGGCTTTTTGGCCGATCTTCAAAAAGGCGACTTCAGATGGCTTGACATAGGCCTCCACCAACATTTCGTCTTCGGTGGGCACAATTTCCAAAATGGGCTGACCAGCTTGAACGACTCCACCCACGGTGGTGATCTGCACATTTTTGACAATCCCCTTCATGGGCGATTTGATGGTGGTGCGGTTGAGCGCATCCGCGCGGGCAGCGCTGTTTTCCTTGGTCTGAGATAACTCGGATGAGACGCGTACCAGCTCATTGTTGGCATCTGTCAAATAACGGTTTTGGCGTTCGGCGCGCTGGCCTTGCAGGTCAGCCAATTGCCGCTTGAGGCGCAACAATTCCACTTCAGACATCACGCCTTGTTTAACCATGGGTTCGGTGATGTTGAGCTCACGCGTGACGGCTGCCAGCGAACTGTCCAATGCCGTGAGCGATTCAAAGAGTGCTCGTTTGCGTGCATTAAAGGCCTGCATTTCCTGCTGCATCAGGGCAGGGTAGGCTTTGAGTTCGGGGGGGAATGACAGGGCCGTGCCGTAAGACTCGGCTTTCAGTCGCGCGGCCATGGCCGCAAGTGAAAGGTATTTTTCTTGCGATTCCCGGTAAACCGCACCACTGCGCGCGTCGTCAATGCGAAGCAGGATCTGGTCTTTTTCCACCACGCTGCCTTCTCGCACCAGCATTTCACTGAGAACCCCCGAGTCGAGACTTTGGATGACTTGTTCGCGGCTGGTGGGGATGACTTTGCCCTGACCCCGCGTGATTTCATCCAAGTCAAACTGGTGGGCCCATACCAGGGCGACGATCAGCGTGAAGCCTGTCATCCAGACCAATGTTTTACTGGCACGGCGCTCGTCGTCCTCAACCGTGTCAATGCCGAATCCGGAGCCTTGCATGCTCTTGTAGCGTTTGTCATTTTTGCGTTTCATGCTGCAGCCCCCTGTGCGCGAGCAGAGTTCACGTCAATGCCGCGTGAGAGTTTGTCGATCATTTCTTGTTTAGGCCCCAACGCGACGCACTGACCGTTGTCGATGACCGCAATCATGTCAACCCATTCAAGAAGTTGGGGGCGGTGTGTGGACATCAGCAAAGTGCGGCCGTGCAACCACTCCTTCATCACCGCAATCACACGGGCTTCCGTGTTTTGGTCCATGTTGGCGGTGGGCTCGTCCATGAAGACCAGTTGCGGGTTGCGCAGCATCATGCGGGCAATGGACAGCAGCTGGCGTTGACCACCGGACAGGCCGCCACCGGCTTCGGTGATGGGCATGTCAAGGCCCATGGGGTGATTGGCCACCATGTCGTAGATGTTCAGGGTCTTGAGCACTTCCGTGATCTTCATGTCGCTGATCCAGCTGTCGGCCAACACCATGTTTTCACGCAGCGTGCCCATGAACAACTGGGGGTCTTGGCCCACATAACCAATACGGCTGCGAACTTCGACAGGCTCCAGTTGCTGCAAGTCGACACCATCGAGCCGAACATTGCCCGCCTGAGGCAAATACAGGCCGGCCATGAGGCGCAGCAAAGTGCTCTTGCCGCTGCCGACACGTCCCAACATGGCCACCTTTTGACCAGGGGCGATGTTGATGGACAGTTTCTTGATCACTGGAATCTTGTGCTGTCCGGGATAGGCAAATTCAAGCGCTTCACCTTGCAGACCGCCGTGAATGACCTCTGGCACCACATAGTTACGTCCGTGAATGCGGTCGCGTGGTCGTTTCATCAAGCCATCGAGGGTTTCAAGCGAGGTGACGGCTTGCTGGTAACGTGTCGCCAAAGACATCACGCTGGCCAATGGTCCCAGGGCGCGACCGGCCAAAATCACTGCAGCCATCAATCCACCAACCGTCAAGGTGTTGGCGTGAATCATGTACACACCGGCCACCACCATGCCCACCGTCACCAACTGCTGCACAGCGGTGGTCAGGCCCATGACCCAGTTGGTCAGGCTGCGCGATCTTTTGTAGGAATCGGCACCGGCCAGATTGGACATTTCCCAGCGGCGTTGCAGATAGCTTTCTGCGTTGTGGGCTTTGAGGAGTTCCAGGTTCAGCACAGCTTCGACCAAGACGCTTTGCTTGTCGCCAGACTCTTTCATGTTGTCGCGCATGGCTGACATGAGCGATTTTTGAGATGCCAGGCCGATGAGAATCAACAAAGGCACAGCCAAACCAGGAATCCACGCCAGGGGACCGGCCACGATCGCAATCAATGCCAGGAACATCAGGACAAATGGCATGTCGGCCAGCAAGACCAAAGATGCGGAGGAAAAGAAGTCACGAAGGGATTCAAAGTCACGCATCGAGCTGGCAAAAATGCCCACAGACTGAGGTCGGTGCTCCAGGCGAATGGCCATGATTTCGCGCAGCAAGGTGGCGTTGATGGCCAAATCGGCCTTCTTGCCGCCCAAATCCACCAAACGGGCTTTGAGCCAACGCATGATGAATTCCATGACAATGGCCGCAGCGGTGCCAATGGCCAGCGTCCACAATGATGCGTAAGCGCTGGTCGGCACGACGCGGTCATACACGTTCATGGTGAAGAACACGCTGGCCAAGGTCAGCACGTTGGCCACCACCGTGGCGATCATGGACTCCACATAAAAGTGACGGAATCGCCACAGCGTCCCCCAGAACCAACCGAAGGCTGCGCCTTTGAAAGGCGTGAGTGTTTGGTCGTGGCGCGTGGGGGGTAACTTCAGAGCCAGCACTTCTGGTCGCGCCAGGCCCTGCAACTCGGCCAAGGAGATGAGCTGGTCCTCCATGCCCGTTTCTGCCCACCAGACAACAGCGTTGGGGCCATCAATATTGCGCAAAACACAGGCACGGCCATCCGTGAGCGACATCAGCACGGGCAACACGTAGTGTGGGATATCCGCGATGCGGGTGCGCGACCAAGCGGCCATCAGGCCGTTTTTGTGCGCCATATCCGGATAAGCCGCCATGGGCACGCGACCACGCTCATCCAGTGCAAAGCCCGCACGCAAGACCTGGAAATGAACCGGGCGTCCCAGCAACTTGGCCGTCATGGCCAAGCACATCAGCAATGGATCGTTCATGCCGTCGCTGGCTTTTTTGTCCGGTGGCGGGGACTTGAGTCCGGCGGCACCAGGGGGAGAAAAGTTCAATAAATTAGTCATGGACCATCAATTCATTAAAGTGTTCAGGGTGCTCATCAACGCCCGGCTTGGGTAACGAGTCCAGGCTCAGAGTTGAAGCGGCGCGCCAACTCACCTGTGGATGCCAACAAGCGCACGCGAGCGATACGCTCGTCATGAAACGCTGTTCTTGCAGTCGATCGGTAACTGAAGGCATCAGCCTGCATGTTCAGCAACTCCAAAAGGGATCTGCGGGCGACGCGGAACTGTTGGCGGTAGGAGTCGACCAATTTGTCTCCAACATCGGATTGCGCATTGCCAGTGATCGTGCGCGATTGGGCCGACGCCCATTCTTGCCAAGCCAAAGCGGCTTTTTCTCTGGCCAATAAACGGGCTTCATCCATGGCAAACTGCGCTGCTTTGAGTTGGCTGACAGCAGTCTCCACGGCGGCTGAAGCGTTGCCACCTGAATAAAGCGGCGCGTTCAGTTGCAACTGGGTGAGGACCTCATTGCGGGTTGTTGCAGTCGCCACTTGTCTGGAGACCGCCAGGTCAACGGTGGGCCAGTGTTGGGCTTTGGCCATGCGCACAGCCGCTTCAGCGGCTTGCACTTGGGCTTGCGATTGGGCGATGACAGGCAAATTGCTGGACACCATGTCCATGGCAGCGGCCATCGTTAAAGGCATACGACCCAGAGGCCCCGAGCTGGAGACCGCTTCATCCAGCCCCATGGGTCGGGCATCGAGAGGGCCAGACCAGTAACGGGTCATGCGCTGAATGGCCTGGGAGAAATCTGATTTGCGTTGCTGCAAGTTCAGCGTCGCGTTTTCCATCCGCACCAGGGCTTGCTCATAGTCCACGCGGCGGCCCTTGTCGACCTCTGAGATTTTGCGAATGTCATCCAGCGTCTCGCGGTGTGAATTCACATTGCGAACGGCCAAGCTGTACAGGTCGGCTGTCTTGGCCCAGTTGAGGTAAGCCTCAGCAGCTTGTTGGGCCACGTCTTCCAGAGTGATGGCTTGTTGGAATTCGGACGCGCGAGCCAGTGCTTCAGAGCGCTGAGAGTCAGCTTCAATCTTGCCGCCTGACCACAAGTTCAAACGCGTTGTGGGAGACAAAGTCAGTCGTTGATTCGATGGCAATGCCGTGCCGGAAGCATAGGCGTTGGCCGTGGCTGAAACCCCAATTTGTGGGTAATGGGCACTGCGAGCGCGAGCAATGTCAGACCGTGCGGCTGCAGATTTGGCATTGGCAGACTGGATTGACGGGTAATCCTGCAAGGCTTTTGATACGACGGCTGGCAATGATTGCGCGCAGACACTGGCGGTCAGTCCAGACAAGACGAATGTTCCCAGGACCTGCCAAACCTGCTTGGAGCCCGCCCAGAAACGAGCGTGCGCGATGGGCATAGGCCCGTTGCCGCGAGTTCGTTTTTGATAAATCATATTGAGCATCAAGAGAAAATTGCCAAGTACATGAAAACTGTAATTCTCAAGATAAAGTTCTTGGTACGAATCCACCAATTGGGGTACGCCTTTGGGGGTTTTTGGTGATGATTCGATTGAAAGATGAAAAAATAGAAACTTAAATACACTTAATCTAAATGAATGAATTCCAAAAAATTAAAAAAATTTTTTCATCTTTTTCATGAGTTAGGTGATTTTTTTCTACACTGATGCGTGTCTTTGTACAAAGAAGCAGCATGATAAATGTTTTACAGGCGCTCTAATGGCCTTCCAATCGGTTTGTCTACCCCTAAACAACCCAGTTGGAACAAAAAAAAGGCAGTTGACGAGGCGTCAAACTGCCTAAATTGAGTAAATTAAAAAAATCAGAATTTATTGAGGGTGCGCGTCACTTCCAAGTGAGGTGAAAGTAAAGAAATTTGAAAAAATGACGCTGCCTGTTGATTAGGCCCTGTGAAGATTCCAGTTCTCAAAGAGGTTGCAGGTCGGCGGTCAAAGACCCCGACATGGGCCAGTGCCAAAAACCATCAGCTCGAACACTGCGAGTACCGACCTATTGATTCGGCCTGATGAAGACTGAACCGTGTGTTGCCAGTTGCAGGATTTTGTGGGCGCTTGCCCTGCAAGCGAAAAGCCTGTGGCCCAAAAGCGACTGATCGCCAGCAGGGCTAGCTCCCACAAGGTGCAAGATTGAAGTCATTCTGCAGACTTCATTGGACCGGATCAATAAGAGATGACATGCCTCCCACATTTCAAACTTCAGAGTGCCGTCTCAATAAGGCATTTCAAACACCATAGCGGTCCCTGTAAGCCTGAACCCTGGGCAGGTGCTGGCCCAGTTCGTTGCCGCTTTGTGTCGACAAATAAGCCAAAAGATCAGACAACTGGGCAATGCAACACACCGCCATGCCCAGCGAGCCTTGCACATATTGAACAGCACTGTGGGACACGTCCTTCACCGAGCCATCGTCTTGCTTTTCAGTGGCCATTTCCTGGCGGTCCAGCGCAATCGCAATGGCGTGCGGCGTGGCCCCGGCGGCCTTGATCAGCGCAATCGATTCGCGCGCAGCGGTGCCTGCGCTCATCACGTCGTCCACGATCAGCACGCGCCCTTTGAGCGGTGCGCCCACCAGCGAGCCGCCTTCGCCGTGGTCTTTGGCTTCCTTGCGGTTGTAGGCAAAGGGCACGTTCTTGCCCAGTCGGGCCAGCTCGATGGCCACGGCCGCACCCAGCGGGATGCCCTTGTAGGCGGGGCCAAAGATCATGTCGAATTCGATCCCGCTGGCCAGCAGGGCTTTTGCATAAAATTGCGCCAGTCGGCTCAGCTTGGCACCATCGTCAAACAGGCCGGCGTTAAAAAAGTAAGGGCTCATGCGCCCGGCTTTGGTCTTGAATTGCCCAAAGCGCAGCACGCCCGAATCCACCGCAAACTGCACAAATTCCTGAGCGAGCGCCTGCATCTCGGCGCTGCTTGCCTGTCCTGTCACCATGGGGAAATCCTTGTTCAAACTCACCAGCCTTAACCTCAACGGCATCCGTTCGGCCACGACCAAAGGGGTCGCAGCGTGGCTGGCCCAAGAAAAACCCGATTGTATTTGCGTGCAAGAGGTCAAAGCCCAGGCCCCCGATGTGGCGGGCAAGTTTGAGGAACTCGCGGGCCTCAAAGGCCACTTTCACTTTGCCGAGAAAAAAGGCTACTCGGGCGTGGGCGTCTACACCCGCCACGAACCCAGCGATGTGGTGGTGGGATTTGATGGCGGAGAGTTTGACGCCGAAGGCCGTTATGTGGAAACGCGTTTCGACACACCGCAGCGCAAGTTGTCCATCATCAGCGTGTACTTTCCCAGTGGCTCGTCCGGGCCCGAGCGGCAAGAAGCCAAGTTCCGCTTCTTGAACAAAATGTACCCGCACCTGATGGCCCTCAAAGCCGAGCGCGACTTCATCGTCTGCAGCGACTTGAACATCGCCCACCAACAGGCCGACCTCAAGAACTGGAAGGGCAACCTCAAAAACAGCGGCTTTTTGCCCGAAGAGCGCGCCTGGATGACGCAGTTGACCACCGAAGGCGGTGTGGTTGATGTGTATCGCCGCCTGCAGCCGCACACCACTGACGATTGCTACACCTGGTGGAGCAACCGCGGCCAAGCCTACGCCAAAAATGTGGGCTGGCGCCTGGATTACCACTTGGCCACGCCCGCCGTGGCCGAAAAAGCCCGCACCGAGCACATCTACAAGGGCGAGAAGTTCTCTGACCACGCGCCGATCACCATCGCTTACGAGGGTTTGCTCTGAGGGCCCTGACGCTCTGAAGCTGATTCAATGGCACGCTTGGTCTGTGAGCCGCCATGCAGGATGTCATATGAAAAAGCTGTTGGGTCTTTTGGGTGTGCTGGTTCTGGCTGGGCTGGCGTATTTTTGTCTTTGGCCGGTTCCGGTCGAGCCAGTCAGCTGGAACGCACCCGATGCACCGGGCTATGCCGGGCCGCATGCGGTTAACAACAAGCTAACCAAGCTCAACATCATCGACCTGGGCACCGAGACAGGGCCAGAGCACATCGCCTTCGGGCCGGACGGCAAGCTCTACACCACGGTGGAGAGCGGGCGCATTTTGCGCATGCAGCCTGACGGCTCGCAGCAAGAGGTGTTTGCCCAGACGGGGGGGCGGGTGCTCGGTTTTGACTTTGACGTCCGCGGCCACCTGATCGCGGCCGATGCGGTCAAGGGCTTGCTGTCGATTGCGCCCGACAAATCCATCCAACTGCTGACCGACAAGGTGGCGGTGAACGGTCAGCCCGACCCGATCCGTTATGCCGATGCGGTGGTGGTGGCCCAAAACGGCAAGATGTACCTGAGTGATGCATCCACCCGTTTTGCCCCGAAGGACTGGGGCGGCACCTTCGAGGCCAGCGTGCTCGACATCCTGGAGCAAGCGGCTACGGGCCGAGTGCTGGAGTTTGACCCGGCCAACGGCCAAACCCGCGTGGTGGCCCGGAGTCTGAGCTTTGCCAACGGCGTGGCGCTGAGCCAGGATGAAAAACACCTGTTCGTGAACGAGACGGGCAAGTACCGCGTCTGGAAAATCGACGTCAACGCCCAGAACCTGGACGTGGCCCAAGGCGGTGCACAGGCCCGCGTGTTGTTTGACAACCTGCCGGGCTACCCTGACAACCTGATGCGAGGACGGGGCGGCAAGATCTGGCTGGGCTTTGCCAAGCCCCGCAACCCGACCATCGACAAGATGGCTGACAAACCCTTCATGCGCAAGGTCACGCTGCGCCTGCCCCGCGCCCTGTGGCCCATCCCCAAGGCCTACGGCCATGTGATGGCCTTCACCGAAGACGGCAAAGTGGTCCAAGACCTGCAAGACCCCAGCGGCCAGTACCCCGAAAGCACGGGCGTGACCGAGACGGCGGACCGACTCTATATCCACAGCCTGCACGCCAAGGGACTGGGCTGGTTGCCGCGTTGAGGCTTCATTCGCGTGTGTAGGTGAGCATGCGGCCTTTGTAGCCTGGCAGGCCCTCGTGCGGGGGCTGATCCAGCACCTGTTCATGACGGGCAAAACCCAGACTGGCCATCTGTTTGTGAAAGGCCGCACGGTTGCCCCGATTGGGATCGACCACCCAGATTTCCGAGCGGCTGGCTGCATGCGCATGGATGAAGCTGGCCAGCGTGCCCTCGTCGTCGCGCTCATACAAGATGTCGCTGCCCATGATCAGGTCGAACACCCCGCTGGGCAGTGCGTCCTGGGCTGTCGTCAATACAGGCAAACCATCTTCACGCAATGCCGCCTTGCCCCACAGGCCGTGACAGTAGGCTATGGGGGACAAACCGTTCAATCGCGTGTTTTCATCCAGAAAGGCGTGCGCCAAGGGATGGCAATCACTGGCGGTGACCGAAGCCCCTCTGCGATGGGCCACCAGACTGGCCAGCCCCAGACCGCAGCCAATTTCTAAAATGCGTTCGACCGACACGGGGCGTTTGGCCATGCGTTCGGCCATGTGTTGACCGGAGGGCCAAAGCAGACCAAACAAAGGCCAGTTGGCCGATGAGATGCCTAAGTTCAAGGCCTCATCCAAGGGGTCGTAAAACTGGTTGTTGTCCAGCAGGGAGCGGATGAGCAGGTTATCTACTCCCGCAATGGCAACGCTGTGTTGTTGGGTCAAGTAGCCGGGTGAAGAGGGGTGCAAACAAACAATCGTTGCAGCGCAAATGCCAAAAATCAAAAGGCGCTGGCTGAGTTGGACTGTACACCCCTGCATCGGCCTGATGTGTTGATCCCATCACATTGACCGCATGCCCGATAATTTGCAGCATGCTGCAATACGAAACTATTCCTGTCACCCCTTTTCAGCAAAATTGCTCCCTTGTCTGGGATGACCAAAGCCGCCAAGCGGCGGTGGTCGATCCGGGGGGCGATCTCGAATTGATATTGGCTGCCGTCAATACCCATGGCCTGCGTTTGGAGCAGATTTGGATTACCCATGGCCACCTGGACCACGCTTCGGGCACGGCCGACTTGGCCGAGCAGTTGGGCGGATTGCCCATCATCGGGCCTCACCCGGCAGACCAGTTCTGGATTGACGGACTGCCTCAGGCGGCTGCAGCCTATGGTTTTCCGCCTGCCCGGGTTTTCCATCCCACGCGCTGGCTGGCCGATGGCGACACGGTGAGTTTGGGGGCGCACCTTTTGCAGGTGCGCCATTGCCCCGGGCACACGCCGGGCCATGTGGTGTTTTATTCACCGGAGATCAAGCGGGCATTTGTGGGTGATGTGTTGTTTGCAGGCAGCATTGGCCGCACAGATTTTCCGCAAGGCAACCATGACGATTTGATTGCCAGCATCACCCAACGTCTGTGGCCTATGGGCGACGACACGGTGTTCATCCCTGGCCATGGCCCCGAGAGCACCTTTGGCCGCGAGCGCAAAAGCAACCCCTACGTGGGCGGGACCTGAGCAGAGCGCGCAATTACGAAGCCATCCCCGTCATTGCGAGAAGCCGGGGGCACTGGATTGCCACGCTGCGCTCGCAATGACGGAAATGGATCATCGCGCGGAACCACAGCAACCCAAATCCGTCATCGCGAGGAGCTTGCGACGCGCCGATCAAGCAGCTGAAGCTGAGCTTGTCCGTGCATTGGATTGCCACGCTGCGCGCGCAATGACAGAAATGGGTCAACGCGCGGAACCACAGCAACCCAAATCCGTCATCGCGAGGAGCTTGCGACGCGGCGATCCAGCAGCTGAGCTTGTCCGGGCACTGGACTGCCACGCTGCGCGCGCAATGACGGAAATGGGTCATCGCGCGGAGCCACAGCAACCCAAATCCGTCATCGCGAGGAGCTTGAGACGCGGCGATCCAGCAGCTGAGCTTGTCCGGGCACTGGATTGACGCGCTGCGCTCGCAATGACGGAAATGGGTCATCGCGAGAAGCCGAATTCCTGTCGTTGCGAGGAGCCGCCTTTAGCCTCTAGGAGCGAAGAGACGTGGTGGGACGTGGCATTCCATCACCCCTGACGGGCTTGTTCGTACAGGTGCTGCACTTTGGGCAGATTGGCTTCGAGTTCCTGGATGCGGTTGGCACCGCTGGGGTGGGTGGACAGGAAAGAGGGGCTGCCGTTGCCATTGGCGGCGAGCATTTTTTTCCACAAGGCCACGCTGGCTTCGGGGCGAAAGCCGCCGCGTGCTGCGATTTCCAGTCCGACCAGATCGGATTCGGTTTCATCGTCGCGGCTGTATTTGAGCGTCAGCAGTTGTGTGCCCAGATTGGCGGCGACGTCGCCCAAAGAGCCTAGGCCCAGAAGTTGTGAGGCGATGGACAGGCCCATGCCGGTCATTTGGCTTTTGGCCAGTCTCTCCCTGGCATGTTCGCGCAAGGCGTGAGCCATTTCGTGGCCCATGATCATGGCGACTTCGTCGTCGTTGAGCTGCAGCTGGTCCAGGATACCTGTGTAAAAAGCGATCTTGCCGCCGGGCATGCACCAAGCGTTGATTTGTTTGCTGCCGATCAAGTTAACTTGCCAGCGCCACTCGCGGGCACGTGGGTTCCATTGCGTTGTGTGCGGAATGAGCCGCTGCGCAATGCCGTGCAGACGTTTGAGTTGTGGGTGGCCTTCGGGGGCCAGAGCGCCTTTGTTGCGGGCTTCGGTCAGCACTTGGTTGTATTGCTGGCGGGCTGAGCCTTCCAGGGTTTCGGCAGGCACCAAATTACGCAGGCTGGAAGATGAGCCCACCTCCACTTGCGCCAAAGCTGAACCGGCGGCTGAGGCTCCAGCCGCCAACAAAAATGCACGCCGGGCTTGCCAACGCACAGATGTACCAGCTGATGCGATGTCAGCGGGGTCGGCGGGAGGGTTTTTGAGGTCACAAAGATTGCACATGCCGCCATCATAGGGAAAACCACAGCAGCATGCACCTTGGTGACAGCGGGAGGTGTCACCAGCTTGGGCACAATGTGCGTATGAATACGCTTGTAAAGCCCAGTCACCAAAAACCCCCGATGCCCAGCTGGCGGGACACCCTTAAAACCCTGTGGGATTGGCGTGTACTGTGTTTGTTGGCCATGGGTTTTTCGGCGGGTATTCCTATTTTGTTGATTTTTTCGTCTCTGTCCTTGTGGCTGGGAGAAGCCGGTGTTGAGCGCAAGGCGTTGACCTTTTTCAGTTGGGCTGCGTTGGGCTATTCGTTCAAATTTGTTTGGGCACCTTTGGTGGACCGCTTGCCTTTGCCGTTGTTGGGGGCATGGTTGGGGCGGCGTCGTTCGTGGATGTTGTTGGCCCAGTGTGGCGTGGTGTTGGCCATATTGGGCATGGCCAGTACTGACCCTGCGGCTGGTGAAGATGCACTCACCCGAATGGCCATGTTTGCGGTGTTGCTGGGGTTTGCATCAGCTACACAAGACATTGTCATTGACGCTTACCGCATCGAGATTGCCGGGCCCGAACAGCAAGGGCTCTTGTCTTCGGCGTACATCGCAGGGTATCGCTTGGGCATGATTGTGGCGGGAGCTGGGGCTTTGTATTTGGCGTCGTATTGGGGCTCAAGCAAAGGGGCGTATGTGTTTGGTGCCTGGCAGTGGACGTATGGCGTGATGGCGGCCATCATGGTGGTGGGCATGCTGACGACATTGATCACCCGTGAGCCAGCCGCCAGTGCTCAGGCACCACGCCAACCCTCGGGTCAGCACCTTCGCTTGCTGGGGGTGTTTCTGGCCAGCGTTGTGGCTTTTGTGGGCGTTTTCGCGCAATGGGGCAACGCCATGGGCGACGTCAAGACAGGACCTTTGCTTGGACTGCTCTTGGAGGCTGTGCGCATGGCGGTTTCATTGGCTGCTGCCTTTGGTGTGGGCACGGTGTTGGTCAAACGCGGGCTGGCCAGCCGAGAGCAGGCGCGCACCACCTGGGTCATGCCGGTGCTCGATTTTTTTGCGCGATATGGCGCGCGCAATGCTTGGCTGCTGCTGGCACTCATTGGGCTGTACCGCATATCGGACATTGTGTTGGGCGTCATCTCCAATGTGTTTTACCAAGATTTGGGGTTTTCAAAAATCGAGATCGCCAATGCGGTCAAAACTTTTGGTGTGGTGGTGAGCATCGTGGGTGGTTTTTGGGGTGGCCTGCTGGCTGCCCGCATCGGGGTGATGCGTTCCTTGTTTTGGGGAGCGGTGTTGTCGGCGCTGACCAACCTGGGCTTTGTCTGGTTGGCGTATGCGGGCCACCATGTGAGCGGCATGTACGTGGTGGTGGCAGCCGACAATCTGGCAGCGGGCTTTGCCAGTGCGGCCTTCGTGGCCTTTTTGTCCAGCTTGACCAATGTGTCATTTACAGCGGTGCAGTACGCCATTTTCAGTTCCTTGATGACCTTGCTGCCCAAGACGCTGGGCGGTTATTCGGGGGGCATGGTCGACGCCATGGGGTATCCCGGCTTTTTTATGCTCACCACGCTGATGGGCTTACCGGTGCTGCTGCTGGTGGCGTTGGCCTCTCGGCTGCAGGCAAAAACCCTGCCGAACATGACTTGAATGTCACGCCGGGTTTCACCCCAATCCACCGAACTTAAGCCACTAACCCTTGTAAGCCAAATGCGGATGCGGCTTGTTTTTGCTCGCAGGGCGCGGCCGAGATCGACCATCAACCCGTCGCACCAGATTGCCTTTGAGCAGTTCAATGCTCTGGGCGATGCACGTCGCAAGGGCACCCGGCAGCAACAGCAAACGAGGCAGCATGCGTTGCATCAAGCTGGCCGCATAGCTGCGGTTGCAGACACGATCCGTGCGCTCTTGCATGCCACGGGCACAGTGACTGAGCAAAGCGCCCAGGTTGTCGGCCAACACTTTGGCAGCGATATTAATGACACAGGCTTGCTGGCTCAGGCCGCTGACGCTTTCAATTTTCAGGCGGTTCTTGAGGCGTTTGAAGGCTTCTTCGATGCGCCAGCGTTGGTGGTACAGCTGCCCAAACACCTCAGCAGGAAACGCCCGTGCATCCAAGTTGGTGAGCAACACGCGCACCTTGCCGCTGGAGCTGACACAACGCACCAGGCGCACGCGCGGGGCTTGGCGAATGAACTCGTAATCCTTGGCATCTTCAGTGCTGGGCATGTTCAGGGTGACCATCGCCTCGCTGGGTCCGCTGCGCAAGAACTCGCGCACCGCCTTGAAGCCGCTGTCACTGTCGCAGCGCATGCAAAAGCGGATACTTTGCTGCTGCAACAAGGCGATCAACCAAGCAGCCGGATAGCCCCGGTCAAGCACCAGCACATCATTGGCTTGCAGGTGGTGCAGACTCTCAAAGAGCATCTGACGCTCGCCCGTCTCGGGGCCGTAGAGCTGGGCATGCAGACACAGCTCAGGGCCGGGCAAATACAGGCCAAACAAGCGCTGATCGGGTTGGGCTGCAAGGCGCGTTTGGTGGCACGCACGGGTGGCGGGCATGAACACTGAGGCGTCTGCGGCCACCACACGCAAGCCATGCCAAAGCGGCATCCAGCCTCTGGCCTGAGCCAGGTCCAGCAATTGAGCGTTCAAGGCAGTCAGGGCGGCGGGCTTGATTTTGTTACGTGCTTGGGCAAAGGCGCGGTCACTGGCCACGCGCTCAAGACCTGCGTGACCGGCCAAGCTGGCGAAAAAGGAGTCCAGCATCAACTGCTGAGATTGGGAACGATGGCTGAGCAAAGCGCCTACGAGACAAGGCAGGGGCAGTTTGCGTTGGCGAACAAAGGCGGTGGACTGGGTGCCTCGGGCCAAATCTGCAAAGGCAGGGCTGTGGATGAACTGACCCAGCTGGGCAAAGAGAGAGGTCAGGTCATCAAGAGGTGATGAATCAAGGGTAAACCCTGTATTTTCTTGCCATGGTGGGAGTCATGATGTGGAACAAGAAAATAAGAAAAACTGCAATTAAATCAATGAGTTGCGTGAATGATTATGGCTTAAGTTCGGTGGATTGATGGACATATGGGCCTCAAAAACTCCCAGAAAACAGGCTCCATTGAATATCAATGTGGGAGTTTTGAACATTGGGAATGACCCTGAAAGCTAGCATTCATGCGGGTTTCAGGGGTTTATCAGGGATGACTTTTTAGAGTGAGTGCCAAATGAAATCGCTAAATATTGCTATTTAATTTTTTTGCCAAGGTAGCTTTGAGGCTGAGATTTCCATGCATGGATGCGCAGTATGTAATTTTTCTCGGTTAATTACTCTTTGATAGATGTGAAAGTAGCTGGCAGCCATTTTCTCGGCGTTGAAGTTATTCGCAGCATGTAGGTGGCAAACTTCCCGATTAAATGATTGATTTTTCATGGCATCAACCAGATCAGACATTTTTATTGAAAGCGTTCCACATTCTGTGGGAACTAACTCCGGAAGTGCACCATACGGAGTGGCGAAGACTGGGCAACCGAAATAAAGGCTTTCGATGGCGGCCAAACCAAATGGTTCGTGCCATCTCACAGGAAAAATCAAGCCCCTTGACTTCCGCAAGACAGAAAATTTGGTTTCTCCGCCAACCATTCCTAGAAAATTGATCTTTCTAGACCAAGTGAAGCGAAATCCACGTTTGATATTCAGGCGATCGCCGCCCATCACAATTAATGGGGCGTTGGCTTGCAAACTGCTATCTATAGCGCCTTGAACATTTTTTACGCTCCAAGCAGCTTTTCCTAAAAAATGAAAATAATCATCCGTCTTGTCGAGTTCAATAGGGCCATAACTAGACCAATCCAATCCATTATGAATAAAACAATTAGAGTTGTGTCTTAATGCATGATTTTGAGATACAAATACCGTATTTTCGGGAAGTGGTTCGCTGACTTGCGAGTTTCCATGCTGGGTGATCAACCATGGGCGATCAAGTTCAAGACCTAGACCGGGGTTGAACTGGAAGTGAACTATATCTACATCTTCAGGGATCTGATTTTGCCAATCAAGATCTTCTTGAATTGGAATAATTTGACCAAAATGACACTCTGAACCCTGTGGCACTAAATAACTGACCCGGTGTCCCATTTTAACCAATGCTTGGCCCAAGTCCCAGATTACGCGTTCTGTTCCACCATAAGCAAATACAGGAATTGAAGCACGATTGATAAATAGAATGTGCATTATCGTATGAAAGATTTATTGAGCATTGATCTGTCGTAGTGGAGCATGGTGTACCTGAAAAAACACTCAAGCGCGATAAAAAAACAGAAGAGAAATCCCTGTGGGCCGCACATAAATCCACGCCTGAAAATATATAGCTGAATAAAACTGACAAATGCCGATGCAAAACCTCGTAAAACCCCACCCTTTTTTCCAGTGTTGGCCCGTTTTAATGCGCCAAGTTGAGAATATTGAGCTAATTTTTGAAGGCTCTCGTAGACTGTTTCACGTGAATAATGAAGTAACCGGGATTTGCATGTGATAACAGGTGTATTGGTGTCATGTAATACAGCATTTTCGTGAACTACGCCTTCAAATTTAAATAAATTAGAAGTCCGGAAAAGCCGCTTTACACCACCTGTAGCCTTCATATATTTCAGGGGTTTTCCATATGCGATTTGAAGCCACAAAATCTCCCAAACACCATTCAGTCCACTTGAGACGGCAGTCTGAATTTCTTTTTCCAGTTCAGGGGTTATGACCTCGTCCGCATCCAGAAAGAATATGTAATCTGAAGAGCAGTATTGCAAAAGTCTATTGCGTTGTTCTGCAAATCCTTTCCAGTCTGTATGGATATGAACTTGAGCGCCAAGGGATTGTGCAATGAGCACGGTATCGTCTTTACTTCCGCTGTCTACCACCACAATCTGATCAGCAAACTTGGCACTTTCAATGCATTTTGCAATGCGCCGGGACTCATTCATGGTGAGAATCCCTATACACAAGCTAGGAGTTTTGGTTTTCATGGGGTTTCCAATCAATCACCCCTCTCAGTCGCCCAACCATTCTGGCAACGAGCCGGGGTGATGGCAGCAGCATTCTCAAGGGCAGAGCCAGACAGGTTTGAAAAATCAGTTTTTTGCGCTTCGAGATGGCTTTTTCAAGGTGAATGTGTTTGGCCGTGAAGAAGAGTTTGGATTGCGCATGGTGATAGCCACGAACATACTCACTTTTCAGAGGACTTTTACCTTTGACCGAACCTCGTGACCGATGAACTGCCGTCACGGCGGGGTCGATGATCATGGCGCGCTTGGCTTTAAATAACCTGAGGCACAGATCATCATCTTCGTAGTAGAGGAAAAAGCCTTCGTCAAAGAATCCGACCACATCAAAAGCCTTGATTCTGAAAAGCATGGTCGCGCCACACACAAAGCCCACGCAGGCTGGTCCATGCGTTGCAGCAGGACCTTTGGATTTCCAAAGGAGATGGGGCCAACGGTAGTTGGTGTCTGGGGAGTTGTCTGAGTGGAGCAGTTGAGGCGCAATGATGGCGGCTTGAGGATGTGCGATCGCAGTGTGCATCAATGCCAATATGGATGCAGGTGTGATCTCACAATCTGGATTCAACAGCAGTGAAAAAGTGGTGGTGACTTGATGCAACGCAAGGTTGTTGGCGGCACCAAACCCCAGGTTTTTAGGCAGCGCGATAATTTTTGAATCAGGCAAATGCTGTCGAGCGGCATCTGCGCATCCGTCATCACTGCCGTTGTCCACGACCATGATGTGAGGGCATTGCGCAAGTGATCGCCCAAGTTCGGGCAAGCAGTGGGCGCTGTTGTAAGTCACGATGATGATCGTGACGTCATTCAGGTCATGAACAGTTTGATCACTCAAAAGAAATCCAGTCTGGGTTGTGATCAGTGGTGTTGACCCACCACCTCACCCGCCTTGAGCTGATAAACCGTGCCGCAATACGGGCACTTGGCTTCACCAGTCTTGGCTACATCCAGGTAGACCTTGGGGTGGCTGTTCCAGAGTTTCATGTCTGCTTTGGGGCTGGGGCAGAAAACGCCGCCTTGGGGGTTCAAATCGGTGGCCAGCAGTTCAACAGCTTGGTTGCTCATCTTCTTGCTCCTCAAACCAAAGTCAGCCAGTGGGCGTACTTGGGGTTGCGGCCATTGACGATGTCAAAGAACGCGGTCTGGATTTTCTCGGTCACCGGGCCACGGCTGCCTGCGCCCAGTTGGATGCGGTCGAGTTCGCGGATCGGGGTCACTTCAGCGGCTGTGCCGGTGAAGAAGGCTTCGTCAGCGATGTAAATTTCGTCGCGGGTGATGCGCTTTTGCACAATCTCGAGGCCCAGGTCTTTGGCGATGTGGAACACGGTGTTGCGGGTGATGCCGTTCAGGGCACCAGCTGACAGATCGGGGGTGTAGATCACGCCATCCTTGACCACGAAGATGTTTTCACCTGCGCCTTCGGACACAAAGCCCGAGGTGTCCAGCAACAGGGCTTCGTCATAGCCTTCGTCGGTCACTTCCATGTTGGCAAGGATCGAGTTGGTGTAGTTGCTCACCGCCTTGGCTTGCGTCATGGTGATGTTGACGTGGTGGCGTGTGTAGCTGCTGGTCTTGACGCGGATGCCGCGCTTCATGCCTTCTTCCCCCAGATACGCACCCCAGGTCCAGGCGGCCACCATCAGGTGGATGGTGTTGCCCTTGGGGCTGACGCCCAGCTTTTTGTCGCCGATCCAAGTCAGGGGCCGGATGTAGCCGCTTTCCAAGTTGTTCTCGCGCACCACGGCACGTTGGGCTTCGTTGACCTGATCTTTGGTGAAAGGAATGGCCATGCGCAGGATCTTGGCGCTGTTGAACAGGCGGTCGGTGTGATCCTGTAGGCGGAAGATGGCGGTGCCTTGCTCAGTTTTGTAGGCGCGCACGCCTTCAAAAGCGCCGCAGCCGTAGTGCAGTGTGTGGCTCAGAACATGGATCTTGGCATCGCGCCAATCGACCATCTGGCCGTCCATCCAAATTTTGCCGTCACGGTCAGACATAGAAGGAATGACAACGCTCATGAAAGTGTCCTTTGAAATAGCTGCAATAAACAGGAGTTTGCGTGGATTTTAAAGGTTTGGCTCTTCCGGGCTTACTTGGGGGCGTACCAGTGTCCATTCGGACAACTTGCCGCCAATAAAAGTGCAGGTGACCACCGATTTGCTGGTGTCGGTCCAGGTGTAAACCTCGGGTTGGACGTCTTTTTCCGTCAAAAGCTGGCCCAAAGACCGCGTCATGGCGATCACGTGCATCAAACTGACGCCCTTTTTGAGCTTGGCGTTGAGCATGACAGCGCTGGCCACATGGCCGATGGGCCGATTGGCGGCTTTTTTCAGGATAGTGACCATGCGCGTGAAGTGCAGCAGCACCCACATGACGACGCCGCCCACGGCCAGGGCTATGCCCGCCCACTGAAAAGCCTGCCAGGCCCCAACGGTGAAAACGATGATGGCCAGTGGAGTCAGTATTTTGGTGAAATTCATGGGGGCCGATTTTGCCTTGTAAATGAGGGCGGTCTTCTTGTCACGCCGGACTTGATCCGGTATGACAAGTGCTTGGGTTTTGCGACCATGGCCCCCGAATCAAGATTGGGGTGAGGTAAGGCTGTTCCAGCGTCACGGCTTGCCTGGGATTAGGGCTTTGGGGTGTTGACTTTCAGTCCAGACCCCGCACCACCTGCATCGCCTCTTCAATGCGCTCTACGGGGTAGACGGTCAGGCCCTCAAAGGCCTTGTCGCCTTTTTTGGGCATGTTGGCTTTGGGCACCACGGCGGTCTTGAAGCCTAACTTGGCGGCTTCTTTCAACCGTTCCTGACCGCGGGGCGCGGGGCGCACTTCACCAGCCAAGCCCACTTCGCCAAAGGCGATGAAGCCTTTGGGCAGGGGCTTGCCGCGCAGGCTGCTGGTGATGGCCAGCATCACTGCCAAGTCGGCGGCGGGCTCGCGGATGTGCACACCGCCCACCGCGTTCACAAACACGTCCTGGTCCATGCAGGCCACGCCCGCGTGGCGGTGCAGCACGGCCAGCAGCATGGCCAGGCGGTCGCGCTCCAGGCCCACAGACAGCCGCCGGGGGCTCGGGCCGCCCGAATCCACGAGGGCCTGGATCTCGACCAGCATGGGCCGTGTGCCTTCGAGCGTGACCATGACGCAGCTGCCGGGCACCGGCTCGCTGTGCTGGCTCAAAAAAATGGCGCTGGGGTTGCTCACGCCCTTGAGGCCTTTTTCGGTCATGGCGAACACGCCAATTTCGTTGACGGCGCCAAAGCGGTTCTTGATGGCGCGGATCAGGCGGAAGTTCGAATGCGTGTCGCCCTCAAAGTACAGCACCGTGTCCACCATGTGCTCCAGCACGCGGGGGCCAGCCAGCGCGCCTTCCTTGGTGACGTGGCCCACCAGCACGATGGTGGTGCCGGTGGCTTTGGCGGTGCGGGTCAAGTGCGCCGCGCATTCACGCACCTGAGCCACCGAGCCTGGGGCGCTGGTCAGCTGGTCTGAGTACACCGTCTGGATCGAGTCGATGATGGCGATGTTCGGTTGGCGTGATTGCAGGGTGTGCAGGATCTTTTCAAGCTGGATCTCGGGCAGCACGGGCACTTGCGAGTCGGGCAGGCCCAGACGGCGCGAGCGCATCGCCACTTGCGCGCCGCTTTCTTCACCCGTCACATACAGGGTGCTCATGCCGCTGCGTTGTAGCGCATCCACCGCTTGCAGCAGCAAGGTCGATTTGCCGATGCCCGGATCGCCGCCGATCAACACAACGCCGCCTTCAACCATGCCGCCGCCCAGCACTCGGTCCAACTCGTCAATGCCAGTGGGGTGGCGGTCAAAGTCGGCGGCTTCGATGTGGGACAGGGGCAACACCTCGCTGGAGGGGGCCAGCGCCTGGTATTGCGCCGAGCCCAGGCGGTTTTTGCCGCCGCTGGCAGCTTCGGCCGCGCTTTCAATCAGTGTGTTCCAGGCGTTGCAGCTGGGGCATTTGCCCATCCAGCGAGCACTGGTGCCGCCGCATTCGCTGCAGGTGTAAATGGATTTGTCTTTGGCCATGGGGCCTGATTGTGCCCGACTACTGTTTTTATGATCAGTGTTCTATAAAACAAATGGAAATATATGAATTGACATTTATTCAAAAAATGAATATAGTCAAAAATTCGAAATCCTTCAGATCCTTGCTCCATCGGATCGAGATGCTGCGGTTTCTCCAGTCTCTGCGGCTTCCTTGCTGGGATGCCGCTTCTCCCGCGCCACAGTGCAGAACATTTTAAGCCTGTGCGCCTTCTCTCTGAAAGGCTCTACCATGAGCAGCAAAATTTACGTGGGCAACTTGCCTTACACCATCGACGATGCCAACTTGCGCGAGAACTTCTCGGCTTTCGGTGGCGTCAAATCCGCCAAGGTCATGATGGACCGCGAAAGCGGCCGTTCCAAAGGATTCGGCTTCGTCGAAATGTCCAGCAGCGATGAAGCGCAAGCCGCGATTCAAGGCTTGAACGGCATGTCTGTCGGTGGTCGCGCCATCGTGGTGAACATCTCCAAACCTAAAGAGCCCAGCACAGGTTACGGCAGCGGTTACCGCGACAGCCGCAGCAGCTACTGATTGGTTTTGACCTTCATGAAAAAAGCCGCTGAAAAGCGGCTTTTTTTCATGTGGATGACCCATAAACGTATGCCGATGAGCGTGAGAGGCGTTATGAAGTTTTGCCAAAAGTGGGC
>NZ_LFYT02000029.1 GCF_001270065.2 Limnohabitans planktonicus II-D5 | reverse complement strand
ACGACCTTTGCAGCCATCGAAGGCACCAACACCGTGCAAGTGCGGGCCACCGACGCTGCAGGCAATGTCGCCACCTCTGCGCCCCTGAGCTTCACCCTCGACACCCAAACGCCCGCCTTCACTGTGGCCTTGGTGTGTGACAGCGGCGCTTCTGGCGCTGACAGCATCAGCAAATCATCGGCGCTGGTGGTCACCGGTGCCGAAACTGGTGCCACTGTTGAATACAGCAGCAACGGGACCGTCTGGGCCAGCACCTACGCCGCCACCGAAGGCGCAAACAGTGTGCAAGTGCGGGTCACGGACACCGCAGGCAACCAGCGGGCGCAAAGTTTCAGCTTCACGCTCGACAGCACGGCCCCCACCGCGCCCGTGCTCACCCTGGTCTGCGACAGCGGCAGCAACGCGACCGACAAACTCAGCGGCAACGGTGCCATCAGCGTGGCCGCTGAAGCCGGTGCCACGCTCGAGTTCAGCACCAACGGCAGCACCTGGGCCAGCACCTTTGCAGCGGCTGAAGGCGCCAACACCGTCATGGCGCGCGTCACCGACGCGGCAGGCAACATCAGCCAGCCAAGCAGCCTGAGCTTCACCCTCGACAGCACAGCACCCGTGGCCCCCACGGTGGGCCTGTTCTGCGACAGCGGCACAGCCACAGGTGCAGCCACCGACAAAGTCAGCAACAACGGCACCCTCAGCCTGTCCAGCCCCGAAGCTGGGGGCCTCATCGAATACAGCACCAACGGCGTGCTCTGGGCGACCACCTTTGTGGCCGCTGAAGGCAACAACGCCGTCAAAGTGCGGGTAACTGACGCCGCTGGCAACCTGGGCGCAACAGCCGACTACAGCTTCACCCTCGACACCACCGCCCCCGGTTCACCGGTGCTCACCCTGACCTGCGACAGCGGTGCCAGCGCCACGGACCTGATCAGCAGCGATGGCGCGCTCAGTGTCACGGCAGAGGCTGGTGCTACCTTGCAATACAGCACGGACGGCACATCTTGGGCCAGCACCTTTGCAGCGGCCGAGGGCAACAACACCGTCAAAGTGCGCGCAGTCGATGCTGCAGGCAATACAGGCCCGGCCAGTAATCTGGGCTTCACACTCGACAAAACCATCGCCACGCCCACGCTGACCTTGGTCTGCGACAGCGGCACCAGCGCCTCGGATGCCATCACCCGCAATGGGGCCATCAGCGTGAGTGCGGAAGCTGGTGCCAAACTGGAATACAGCACCAACGGCACGTCTTGGGCGACCACGTTTGCTGCCGTTGAAGGTGCCAACACCGTTACCGTGCGCGCCACCGACGCCGCAGGTAATGTGGCCAGCTCCGCGCCCTTGAGCTTCAGCTTGAACACACAAGTGGCGGCTTTCACCGCCAAGCTCGACGACGCCAGCAACAGCGCCAGCACCGCCGACTTGCTCACCAGCGACAGCACGCCCACCATCAGCGGCACTGGCACAGCGGGCAACACCATCCAGGTCACCCTGCCCGGCACCGGTGAAGTGCTCAGCGCCACCGTGGCCGCCAACGGCAGCTGGAGCGTCACGCCCACGCTGGCCATCGTCAGCGGCAACGTGTCCATCACCGCCAGCGACGCCGCAGGCAATGTCAGCAGCGCCCAGACCCTGGCGCTGGCGGTGGACAGCAGCATCGCCACGCCCACGCTCAGCCTGGTGTGCGACAGCGGGGCCAGCAGCACCGACAAGATCAGCCGCGACGGCACGATCAGCGTGAGCGCTGACAGCGGCAGTGTGCTGGAGTACAGCACCAACGGCACGTCTTGGACCACGACATTTGTAGCTGCAGAAGGTGCCAACACTGTGCAAGTGCGGGCCACCGACGCCGCAGGCAATGTGGCCACCTCTGCGCCCCTGAGCTTCACCCTCGACACCCAAACGACCGCCTTCACTGTGGCCTTGGTGTGTGACAGCGGCGCTTCTGGCGCTGACAGCATCAGCAAATCATCGGCGCTGGTGGTCACCGGTGCCGAAACTGGTGCCACTGTTGAATACAGCAGCAACGGGACCGTCAGGGCCAGCACCTACGCCGCCACCGAAGGCGCAAACAGTGTGCAAGTGCGGGTCACGGACACCGCGGGCAACCAGCGGGCGCAAAGTTTCAGCTTCACGCTCGACAGCACAGCGCCCACAGCGCCTGTGCTCACCCTGGTCTGCGACAGCGGCAGCAACGCCACAGACAAACTCAGCGGCAACGGTGCCATCAACGTGGCCGCTGAAGCCGGTGCCACGCTCGAGTTCAGCACCAACGGCAGCACTTGGGCCAGCACTTTTGCAGCGGCTGAAGGTGCCAACACCGTCATGGCGCGCGTCACCGACGCGGCAGGCAACGTCAGCCAGCCAAGCAGCCTGAGCTTCACCCTAGACAGCACAGCACCCGTGGCCCCCACCGTGGGCCTGTTCTGCGACAGCGGCACAGCCACAGGTACAGCCACAGACAAAATCAGCAACAACGGCACCCTGAGCCTCTCCAGCCCCGAAGCTGGGGGCCTCATCGAATACAGCACCAACGGCGTGCTCTGGGCGACGACCTTTGTGGCCGCTGAAGGCAACAACGCCGTCAAAGTTCGCGTGAGTGACGCTGCGGGCAATGTGGGCGCGACAGCCGACTACAGCTTTACCCTCGACACCACCGCCCCCGGCGCACCGGTGCTCACCCTGACCTGCGACAGCGGTTCCAGCGCCATCGACCTGATCAGCAGCAACGGCGCGCTCAGTGTCACTGCCGAGGCTGGCGCTACCTTGCAATACAGCACGGACGGCACATCTTGGGCCAGCACGTTTGCAGCGGCAGAGGGCAACAACACCGTCAAAGTGCGCGCAGTCGACGCGGCAGGCAATACAGGCCCGGCCAGCAACCTGGGCTTCACGCTCGACAAAACCATCACCCCGCCCACGCTGACCTTGGTCTGCGACAGCGGCACCAGCGCCTCGGACGCCATCACCCGCAACGGTGCCATCAGCGTGAATGCGGAAGCTGGTGCCAAACTGGAATACAGCACCAACGGCACGTCTTGGACGGCCACGTTTGCTGCCGTTGAAGGTGCCAACACGGTTACCGTGCGCGCCACCGACGCCGCAGGCAATGTGGCCAGCTCCGCGCCCTTGAGCTTCAGCTTGAACACACAAGTGGCAGCTTTCACGGCCAAGCTCGACGACGCCAGCAACAGCGGCAGTACCGCCGACTTGCTGACCAGTGACAGCACGCCCACCATCAGCGGCACTGGCACTGCGGGTAACACCATTCAGGTCACGATGCCCGGCACCGGCGAAGTGCTGAGCGCCACCGTGGCCGCCAACGGCAGCTGGAGCGTCACGCCCACACTGGCCATCGTCAGCGGCAACGTGTCCATCACCGCCAGCGACGCCGCAGGCAATGTCAGCAGCGCCCAGACCCTGGCGCTGGTGGTGGACAGCACCATCGCCACGCCCACACTCAGCCTGGTGTGCGACAGCGGGGCCAGCAGCACCGACAAGATCAGCCGCGACGGCACGATCAGCGTGAGCGCCGAAGCAGGCGCCACCCTTGAATACAGCACCAACGGAACGTCTTGGACGAGCACCTTTGCAGCCGCTGAAGGTGCCAACACCGTCAGCGTGCGCGCCACCGACGCGGCAGGCAATGTCGCGACCTCCGCGCCCTTGAGCTTCTCGTTCGACACCACAGCGGCCACCCCCACGGTGAGCCTGAGCCCCATCACCGGCGACGATGCCCTGGGACCGGTTGATGCAGCCAGCGTCCGCACCCTGCTTTCTGGCAAGAGCACGCTCACGCAGGCGGGCGACGTCGTCACGCTGGGCTTGAACGGCCAGACCTACAGCGGCACCGTGGATGTTTTTGGCAACTACAGCATCGACGTGCTCACGGCCGATTTGCTCAGCGATGCCGACCGCAGCGTGGATGTGCGCGTGAACGGCGTGGATGCCGCAGGCAACAGCGGCAGCACCACCGTGGCCCACGCCTACAGTCTGGACACGACCGTGCCCACCGTGCTGAGCGTGCTGCTGGACAAACCCAGCCTCAAAGCCGGTGAGACCGCCCAAGTCACCCTCACTTTCTCAGAAAAAGTCACCGCCTTTGACCTGGCCGACCTGAGCGCCGACAACGCCGTGCTCAGCCAATTGGCCAGCGCCGACGGCAGCCTGACCTGGACCGCCACCCTCACGCCGACTGCCGCCATCGAAGACACCACCAATGTGGTCAAAGTCCTGGCCACCTACACCGATCTGGCAGGCAACACCGGCCTGACGGCCCAAAGCAGCAACTACAGCCTGGACACCCTCGCCCCCAGCTTCACGCTGCAACTGGACAACGCCAGCAACAGCGGCAGTCTGGGCGACACCCTGACCAACGACAGCACCCCGACGCTCAGCGGCACCGGCAACACCGGCGATACCCTGAAAGTGACGATGCCCGCAACGGGCGAAGTGGTGTCTGCCACCGTCGCCGCCGACGGCACCTGGCGCGCCACACTCACCCAGGCCATCACCTCGGGCACCGTCAGCGTGATCGCCACCGACGCCGTGGGCAACACCAGCGCCGCCCAAACCCTGAGCCTGCAAATTGACACCAGCTTGCCCGGCAACCTCAGCCTGGCCCTGGTCTGCGACAGCGGCACCAGCAGCAGCGACAAGATCACCCGCACAGGCGATGTGACGGTCACCGGCCAGGACGCCGACACCACCGTGCAGTACAGCACCGATGGCAGCACCTGGGCCACCATCTTTGCCGCCACCGAAGGCCTCAACACCTTGCGTGTGCGCCAGATGGACGCCGCAGGCAACGTCAGCGCCACCAGCACCCTGGCCTTCACCTTGGACACCACGGCACCCGTGCCCACACTCAGCATCAACCCGATCACCGGTGACGATGCCATCGGCCCCGTGGATGCCGCCAGCACCACCACCAAAATCAGCGGCACCAGCACCGGCGCACGCCCGGGCGATGTCATCACCCTGGTGCTCAACGGTGTGAGCTACACCGGCACCGTGGACGTGGTGGGCGAGTACAGCATCGATGTCGCCACCGCCGATCTGAGCGCCGACTCGGACTTCAAGCTCAGCGCCCAGCTGCTGGCCACCGATGCCGCTGGCAACAGCGCCGCCGCCACCGCCTCGCGCAGCTACAGCGTGGACGCACTGGCCCCCACGGTGCAAAGCATCGTGCTGGACAAGAGCACGCTCAAACTGGGTGAAACCGCCAATGTGACCCTCACCTTCTCGGAAAAAGTCAGCGCCTTTGACCTGAGCGATCTGAGCGCCGACAACGGTGTGCTGAGCAATTTGGTGACCACCGACGGCGGCCTGAGCTGGAGCGCCAAGCTCACACCCACGGCCTCCATCGAAGACACCACCAACGTGGTCAAGGTGCTGGCCACCTACACCGACCTGGCAGGCAACACCGGCGCTGCCGCACAAAGCAACAACTACGCCCTGGACACCTTGGCACCTGCGGCCATCATCAAGCTGGCCAATGAAAACCTCAAAGCAGGCGACAGCACCACGCTCACCATCAGCTTCAACGAGCCGGTGCAAGGCTTTGGCAACAGCGATGTGACAGTGGCCAACGGCAGCCTGGGCACCCTGACGAGTGCCGATGGCGGCAAGACCTGGACAGCCACTTACACCCCCACGGCCAACATCACCTCGGCGAGCAACCTCATCACCCTGGCCAACAGCTACACCGACGCGCTGGGCAACCCCGGCGAGGCGGGCACCAGCGGCAACTATCAAATCGACACCCAGCTGCCCAGCGCCACGCTCACCCTCACGGGCAGCAACGGCGCGGCTGTCAACAGCTTCACCGCAGGCCAAAGCGCCACGGTCACCTTGAGCTTCAGCGAGACCGTCAAGGACTTCAGCAACGCCGATGTGAGCGTGGACAGCGGCAGCCTCAGCCCCTTGTCCAGCAGCGATGGCGGCAAGACCTGGGTGGGCACCTTCACCGCCGCTGCCAATGTGGAAGACGCCACCAACACCCTGAGCGTCAACGCCGCTGGCTACAGCGACCTGGCAGGCAACGCCGGGGGCGTGGTGGCCAGCAGCAACTACGCCGTGGACACGCAAGGCCCGACAACCACCATTGCCCTGAGCAAGAGCAACTTCCTGGCAGCAGACACGGCGCAAGTCACCATCACCTTCAGTGAAAAAGTCACCGGCTTTGACAACAGCGACGTGACGGTGGACAACGGCACACTGAGCGCCCTGAGCAGCACCGATGGCGGCAAAACCTGGGTGGGCACCTTCACCCCCACGCCCGGCGTGGCCGATGCCACCAACACCGTGAGCCTGATGAACAGCTACACCGATGTGGCGGGTAACCAAGGCACCAGTGCGCAGAGTGCCAATTACGTGATGGACCTGAAAGCGCCCAGCGCCACCATCGCGCTCAGCGACAGCGCCTTGAAAATGGGTGAAACGGCCACCGTCACCATCACCTTCAGTGAAAAAGTGCTGGGCTTCAGTCTGGCCGACGTCAGCGCGCCCAACGGCAGCCTGAGCGCCTTCACCGCGAGTGCCGACGGCCTGAGCTGGACCGCCACCTTCACCCCCGCCGATCAAACCACGGCCGCCAGCAACACCCTGACTCTGGCCAACACCTACAGCGACGAGGCGGGCAATGCAGGCCAAGCGGCCACCGCCAGCTATGGCGTCAGCACCAAGGGGCCGAGCTTCACGCTCGCCCTGGACGCGGCCAGCAACAGCGGCAGCAGCGCCGACCTGATCACGAACGACGACACCCCCACGATCAGTGGCACCGGCACCGCAGGTGTCACCATTCAAGTCACGATGCCGGGCACCTTTGAGGTGCTCAGCACAACCGTAGCCGCCAACGGCAGCTGGAGCATCACGCCCACGCTGGCCATCGTCAGCGGCACGATGAGCGCCCTGGCCACCGATGCCTTTGGCAACAGCAGCACCGCCAAAACCCTGGCCCTGGTGATCGACAAAACCATGGGCGCCGCCAGTGTGGCCTTGCTGTGCGACAGCGGCCTGAGCGCCACCGACAAGATCAGCCGAGACGGCACGCTCAGCGTGAGCGCCGACAGTGGCAGCACGCTCGAATACAGCAGCAATGGCAGCACCTGGGCCACGACCTTTGCAGCCGCCGAAGGTGCCAACACCGTGCAAGTGCGCGCCACCGATGCGGCAGGCAATGTGGCCACCTCTGCGCCCTTGAGCTTCACCCTGGACACCCAGACGCCCGCCTTCAGCGTGGCCCTGCTGTGCGACAGCGGCACCAGCAGCGCCGACAAGATCAGCCTGGATGCCAGCTTGCAGGTCTCGGGTGCAGAAGCCGGTGCCTTGGTGGAGTACAGCACCGATGGAGCCGTCTGGAAAAACACCTACGCTGCCACCGAAGGCGCCAACAGCGTGCAAGTGCGGGTGACCGACGCCGCAGGCAACCAGCGTGCGCAAAGTTTCAGCTTCACGCTCGACAGCACCGCCCCCACCGCCCCTGTCATCAGCCTGGTCCAAGACTCCGGCACCAGCAGCAGCGACGGCAAAACCCAGGTCGGCGTGGTCAACGCCAGCACAGAAGCGGGCGCCACCTTGCAGTACAGCACCAACGGCAGCGTGTGGGGCACCACCTTTGCGGCGGTCGAGGGCATCAACAACGTCTTTGCCCGCGCCAGTGACAAGGCAGGCCATGTCAGCCCCATCGGCAACCTGAGCTTCACCCTGGACACCAGCGCACCCACAGCGCCGGTCGTGGCCTTGCTGTGCGACAGCGGCAGCAGTGCCACCGACAAGCTCAGCAACACCAGCACCCTGAACGTCACCACCAGCGAATCGGGTGGACTGATCGAATACAGCACCAACGGCAGCACCTGGTCGGGCACCTTCAGCGCCAGCGAAGGCCTGAACACGCTCAAGGTGCGGGTGAGCGATGCCGCAGGCAATGTGAGTGCGGCCACCGATTTCAGCTTCACGCTCGACACCACCGTGCCCTCTGCACCAGGCATGAGCCTGGTCTGCGACAGCGGCACCAGTGCCAGCGACAAGATCACCCGTGAGGGCACTCTGAGTTTGTCCACCCTGGAGCAAGGGGCGAGCTTCCAGTACAGCACCGACGGCAAGGTGTGGGCCAACACCTGGGCCGCCAGTGAAGGCAGCAACGCCGTGCAGACCCGCGTGGTGGATGCAGCGGGCAACGTCAGCGCCGCCAGCACGCTGAACTTCACCCTGGACAAGACCCTGAGCAAACCTGTGGTGAGCCTGGTGTGTGACACCGGCACGCCGATCGACCTGATCACCACCAACGGCGCGATCACTTTGACGCAGACCGACCCTGACGCCACCGTGCTCTACAGCCGCGACGGCATCAGCTGGAGCACCACGTTTGCAGCCGTGGAAGGCAGCAACACCGTCTTCGCACAGGTCAGCGATGCCGCTGGCAACCTGGCCTCATCCGACGCACTGGTCTTCACACTCAACACCCAAGCAGGCACCTTCACGGCGCGCCTGGACAACGCCAGCAACAGCGGCAGCTTGAAAGACAACCTCACCAACGACGACACGCCCACCATCAGCGGATCGGGCGAAACAGGTGCCACCGTGCAGGTGACCCTGCCAGCGCCGGTGGATGGCGGCAGTGCCGAAGTGCTGCAAGCCACGGTGGACATCAACGGCATGTGGTCGGTGACCGCAGGCAAGGCCGTGACTTCAGGCGAAGTCAGCGTGCTCTACACCCGCCCCAACAGCGGTGCCACCAGCACGGCCACCTTCAACCTGGTGATGGACAAGAGCGTCAGCACCCTCAGCCCCAGCCTGACGTGCGACAGCGGCACCAGCACCAGCGACAAGGTCTCCAGCCAGGGCACCCTGGTGGTCAGCGGTGTGGACGCCGACGCCAGCGTGCAGTACAGCACCGATGGCAGCACCTGGGGCACCACCTTTGTGGCCACCGAGGGTGTGAACAGCGTGCGCGTGCGCCAAACCGATGGCGCAGGCAATGTGAGCGCCATCAGCACGCTCAACTTCACGCTCGACACCACGGCGCCAACGCCCACGCTCAGCATCAACCCCATCACCGGCGACGATGCGGTGGGCCCGGCCGATGCGGCCAATGCCACCAGCAAAATCAGCGGTGCCACCACCAACGCACGCCAGGGCGACCTGATCCAGGTGGTGCTCAATGGTGTGAACTACAGCACCACGGTGGACACCGTGGGCCAGTACAGCCTGGATGTGGCCACCACCGACCTGACGACAGACCCGGACGCCACCGTGGCCTTGAGGCTGGTGGCTTCTGACCTGGCAGGCAACACCGCCACCGTGCAGGCCAGCCGCAGCTACAGCGTGGACACGTCGGTGCCCACGGTGCAAAGCATCGTGCTGGACAAGAGCAGCCTCAAGGTGGGCGAGACAGCCACCTTGTCCATCAGCTTCAGCGAAAAGGTCACGGGCTTTGACCTGAGTGACCTGAGCGCCGAGAACGCCGTGCTCAGCGGCCTGAACACCAGCGATGGCGGGAAAACCTGGACCGCCACCCTCACCCCGACCGCAGGCATTGAAGACACCAGCAACGTGGTGCGCCTGCTGGCCACCTACACCGATGTGGCGGGCAACACTGGCACTGCAGCGCAAACCGCCAACTACCAACTCGATACCCTGGCCACGACAGCGACCATCAAACTGGGCAACGAAAGCCTCAAGGCCGGTGACAGCACGGTCGTGACCATTAGCTTCAATGAAGTGGTCCAAGGCTTTGGAAACGCCGATGTACAGGTCGTCAACGGCAGTCTGGGCACCCTGACCAGCGCCGATGGCGGCAAGACCTGGACGGCCACCTACACGCCCAACGTCAACGTCGAATCGACGACCAACGTCATCTCCCTGGCCAGCAGCTACAGCGATGCAGCAGGCAATACCGGCACAGCCGGGGCCAGCGGCAACTACCAGATCGACACGCAGGCGGCCAGCGCCACCATCACCCTCAAGGACAGCCATGGCGCTGCAGTCAACAGTTTCACCGCTGGGCAAAGCGCCACAGTGACCATCACGTTCAGCGAAGCCGTCAAGGACTTCAGCAACGCCGATGTCACCACCCAAAGCGGTGACTTGAGTCCCTTGTCCAGCAGCGACGGCGGCAAAACCTGGATCGGCATGTTCACAGCGGCCCAAGGCGTCGAACGCAGCACCAATACGATCAGCGTCAACGGGGGCACCTACGCCGATCTGGCGGGCAATGTGGGTGGCGTGGCCGCCAGCGCCAATTACGCACTGGACACACAAGGCCCCACAGCCACCGTCGTGCTCAACAAAACCCGCTTGCTGGCAGGCGACACGGCGCAAGTGACCATCAGCTTCAGCGAAAAGGTCTCGGGATTTGGCAACAGCGATGTCACGGTGGAAAACGGCACATTGGACACACTGGTCAGCACCGACGGCGGCAAGACCTGGGTGGCCACGTTCACGCCGACACCCGGCACCGCCGATGCGAGCAATGTGATCAGCCTGGCCAACAGCTATGCCGACCTGGCAGGCAACCAAGGCTCAGGCACACAAAGCGGCAACTACGCCATCGACCTGAAAGCGCCCACGGCCACCATCGCCCTGAGCGACAGCGCCTTGAAGTCCGGTGAAACAGCCACCGTCAGCATCACCTTCAGTGAAAAAGTGCTGGACTTCAGCAAAACCGATGTCACTGCACCCCATGGCAGCCTGACCGAGTTCGTGGCCAGCGCCGACGGCCTGACCTGGACCGCCACCTTCACGCCGCAAGCCAACACCTCGGCCGCCAGCAACCTGATCAGCCTGGCGGGCAGCTACACCGACGAGTCGGGCAACAGCGGCGCGGGCGCTTCGGCCAGCTATGCCATCGACACCCAGGCACCCGTGTTCACCGTGCGCCTGGACGACAGCAGCAACACCGGCAACCTGAGCGACAACCTGAGCAACGACGACACGCCCACCGTGAGCGGCAACGGCACGGCAGGCGACATCATTCAGGTCAGCTTCCCCGGCACGGGCGAGTTCATGTCCACCACCGTGGGCGCCAATGGCACCTGGTCCGTCACGCCCACGCAAAGCATTGCCAGCGGCAACGTCACCGTGGTGGCCATCGACAGCGCAGGCAACACCAGTCCTGCACAGACGCTGGCACTGGTCATCGACAAGAGCATCGCTTCGCCCACCGTGGCCATGGCGAGCGACACCGGCAGCAGCGGCAGCGACAAGGTCAGCAGTGTCGGCGCACTCAGCGTGAGTGCCGAAAGCGGCACCTTGCTGGAATACAGCACCGACAGCGGGCAAACCTGGTTCACCACCTTCACCGCCGGGGAAGGTGCCAACACGGTCACCGTGCGCGCCACCGATGGCGCGGGCAATGTGGCCACCTCCAACACCTTGAATTTCACGCTCGACAGCCAGATGGCATCGTTCAGCGTGGCCCTGATGTGTGACAGTGGCACCAACAGCGCCGACAAGATCAGCCAGGATGGACGCCTGAGTCTGAGTGGCATTGAAACCGGCGCCACCGTCGAGTTCAGCACCAACTTTGGCACGGCAGGCACCAGCTGGAGCAACACTTTCAGTGCCACCGAGGGCAACAACAGCATCAAGATCCGCGTGACCGATGCCGCAGGCAACCAGCGCCTGCAAGATTACGGCTTCACCTTTGACAGCACGTCTGCGAGCGCCCCTGTGCTGGCCCTGGCCAATGACACAGGTGCCAGCAGCAACGACCGGACCACGCACGAAAGCCTGATCAACGTCAGCGCCGAGGCCGGTAGCTTGCTGGAATACAGCAGCAACGGCATCGTCTGGGGCCCCACTTTTGTGGCCACTGAAGGCGTCAACAGTGTGTTTGCACGCATCACCGACAAAGCGGGCAACGTCAGCCCGGCGGGCAGCCTGACCTTCACCCTCGACACCACGGCCCCCGTGGCCCCCACCGTGAGCCTGGTGTGTGACAGCGGCGTCAGTGGCACCGACCGCCTGACAGCCAACCCGGGCTTCATGGTCAGCAGCGCCGAAATCAGCGGCGTGGTCGAGTACAGCACCAACGGCAGCAGCTGGAGCACCACCTTCACAGCGGTCGAAGGCAGCAACAGCATCAAGGTGCGGGTCACCGACACGGCGGGCAACATTGGCGCGGCGACCGATTTCAGCTTCACCCTGGACAGCACCGGCCCCGACACCTCGGCGCTGGCCCTGGTGTGTGACACCGGCAGCAGCGGCACAGACAAAATCACCAGCCAAGCGGCCCTGAGCATCAGCACCATTGAAAGCGGCCTGGTCTTGCAGTACAGCACCAACGGTGCGCAGTGGGGCACCACCTTTGCCGCCGGTGAAGGCAGCAACACCGTCTACACACGGGCTGTGGATGCCGCAGGCAACGCGGGCACGCCCAGCAGCCTGAGCTTCACGCTGGACACGCAGCTGAGCAAACCCAGCTTGGCCTTGGTGTGCGACAGCGGCAGCCAAGGCGACAACATCAGCTCGCAAGCGAGCATTCAGACCTTCAACCTCGATGCCGATGCGCGCATTGAATACAGCACCAATGGCACGCTGTGGAACGCCACGTTTGCGCCCGTGCAGGGTGCCAACACGGTGATGGCACGCGTCACGGACACGGCAGGCAATGTCAATGTGTCTGAACCCCTGGTCTTCACCTTCGACACCGTGGCCCCCTCCCCCAGCATTGCCTTGAGCTGTGATTCGGGCACCAGCGCCAGCGACTTCTACACCCGCGACAAGAGCATCACCACCACCGGCGTTTTGCCCACCGACCAAGTGAGCTACTCCAGTGATGCAGGCCTGACCTGGAGCAACACCTTCTTTGCCGTGGATGGCCTGAACAAAGTCACCATCCGCGTGCTCGACGGTGCTGGCAATGTGGGCACCAGCAACACCTTGCAGTTCACACTCGACACACAACTGCTGGAAACGCCCATCAGCCTGACCTGCGACAGCGGCATCTCTGGCACGGACCGCATCAGCAGTCTTTCCGACATCACCGTGGGCAGCGCAGAAATTGGCGCCACGCTCAGCTACCGCGTGAGTCTGGCCGACCAGACCTTGGTGCGTGACTGGGCCAGCTCGTATTTGCCGCCCAGCAGCAATGGCGACTATGTGGTGGAGGTGCGCACCACCGACAAGGCGGGCAACACCAGCGTGAGCGCGCTGGACTTCACCCTCATCAACACGCCACCCGCCGTGGGCACACTGAGTCTGGTGACCGACAGTGGGCGCAGCGCCAGCTACACCTCCGACCGCATCACCAATGTGGGCCAGGTGCGCTCGAGCGTCACTTACGGTGTGGGATACACCGTGCTCTATCAGTACAGCACCGATGCAGGCAACAGCTGGAGTGTGCTCAAGCCCACCTTCTCGCCTGTGATGGACGGCACTTATCAGGTGCGCCAGGTCGTCTCGGATGCCGTGGCCAACACGGCCACCACGAGCCCACTGGTGTTCACCCTGGACACCACGGCCCCAGCGGCCCCCAATGTGACGCTGGTGTGCGATGCAGGCACGCCCGCAGACTTGCTGACCAACGATGGCCGCATTGCCGTATCTGGCTCAGAAAACCTGGCTCTGATCCAGTACAGCACCGACTCGGGCAACACCTGGACATCCACGTTCGCGGCCCGCGATGGCACCAACGATGTGTGGGTGCGCCAGATGGACTTCACCGGCAACACCAGTGCCGTGAGCGCCCTGAATTTCACACTCGACACCTCGGGCGTCCCCCCTGCGTTGAATCTGTTTTGCGACTCAGGCAGCAGCGTCAGCGACAGTTTGACCAACGATGTGCGCGTGTTTGTGGACAACCTGGAAGCCGGGGGCACGGTCGAATACAACCTGGACAATGCCGGCTGGATCAGCAGCTACACCGCCCCGACGGTGGATGGGGTGTACAACCTCAAGATCAGGGCCCGCGACAGCTTTGGCAACGTCAGTCCGGTGGTCTCGCGCACCTTCACGCTGGACACGACGCCAGCGACGGTGTCCAACATTTACAGCACGTCCATCCAGTACACCACCGGTGCGACCCTGGGTAACACCATCGACATCCTGATGGATCTGAGTGAGCCGGTGCAAACAGGCTCCTTCGTGGTGGTCAACCTCAACACGGGCGCACAGGTCACGCTCACGGCCCTGGCCAATGGCTCGCAACTGAGCGGCAGCTACGTGGTGGGCGCTGGTGAATCGACCACCGACCTGACGGTGGACACCTTCCAGAACGTGCGACTGACCGATTTGGCAGGCAACACCACCAGCGATGCGCAGGTGCCCATCGGCACCAACCTGGGCGACAACAACGCCATCGCCATTCGCTGGGCCTTGAACGGCACCGACGGCAACGACCTGATCAGCGGCATCAGCCGAGGGCTAGGCATCGACGACGATATTTTCGGCAAACTGGGCAACGACACCATCAGCTATGAAGGCATCACCACGGCCGTCAACGTGAATCTGAACACCGGACTGGCCACGGGCACCGATGCCGCCGTGATCAGCGACAAGATCGATGGCTTTGAAAACATCATCACAGGCTCAGGTGCAGACACCCTGGTGGGCACGGCCGGGGCCAACGTGTTTGACGGTGGCGCAGGCACCGACTCGATGGTGCTGGGAGACGGCAGCGACACCGTCATCAACAGCGCTGGGGCGGACACCATCGACGCCGGTGAGGGCTCGGACTGGATCGACTTCAGCCAGGGAACCACGGCGGGCTTGTCAGGCACCCTGAACGGTGCCACAGCTGCCAACATCACCGATGGCACAGGTGCCACCGATGTGATCAGCAACATGGAAAACATGGTCGGCACATCGTTTGCAGACACTTTGACAGGTGACTTGAACGCCAACATCTTGATCGGCGGCAATGGCAGTGACAGCTTCGCGGGCGGTGCAGGCAACGACAGCTTGCAAGGCGACGAGGGTGACGACACCTTGACCGGCGGCCTGGGCGACGACACTTTGTATGGCGGCGCAGGCAGTGACCGCATGGATGGCACCGCAGGCGGCCAGGACTGGGCCGATTTCAGCCGCGATGCGGGTGCGGTGCAGGTCAACCTGTCGGTCACGCTGGCCACCGACTTCAGTGGCGGCACAGACACAATCACCAACATTCCGAATGTGCTGGGCACCAGCTTCAACGACGTGATGCAAGGCGATGCGGCTGCCAACATGTTGTCGGGCGGCGATGGCGCTGACTCCTTGTACGGCTTTGGCGGCAATGACACCTTGATGGCCGGTCTGGGCGATGACACCTTGCTGGGTTTTGGTGGTGCCAACCTGCAAGGCGGTGACGGCTCCGACTGGGCCAGTTATGGGCACATCACGGCCATCAGTGGCGTGCAGGTGGATTTGAGCGCAGGACGCGCCACATTGGCCATTGGCACAGACTCACTCAGTGGCATTGAAAACCTCTTTGGCACCACCTTCAATGACCGACTGGGCGGTGACGCCAATGCCAACAGCATCATTGGCGGTGGTGGCAACGACACCTTGCTGGCCGGTGGCGGCAATGACACGGTGTTCATGATCGGCCAGGACAGCACGGCCTTGGTGGATGCAGGCACCGGGGACGACGTGCTCACGGTCAGCGGGCAGGGCATTTTGTTGGCCGGCGATGGCGACGATTTGGTGTCATTGCTGGACATCGGCACCGATTTCACGGGCACCACCATTCAGGGTGGCAGTGGCATCGACACCTTGAGCCTGGCATCGGCTTATGGCACGGTTTTTGACCTGTCCCAAGCCAGTGCCCAAGTCGATGCACCCCGTGAATTGGGGGCCATCAGCGGCATAGAAGTCATTGACATGGGCAGCGGCCTGAACCAGTTGATCATGGGCTCAGACTCGCTGAACATTGACCGCATCACCGGGCTGGTGGGGCAGGCCTCCTTGCTGCGCGTGGACGGCACCAATGGCAAGGCCTATTTGCCCGACGGTTTTGGCGGCATTGACGTGAACAAGGACGGCTTGGCCGACACCACTGTGATTGGCGGCAACACCTATCGCCTCTACAGCAACAGCGTGGTGGGCGGCAATGACACCATGGCGCTGCAGCAAGGCATCAGCGTCATCTACACCACCGTGCTCACCGAAGCGACCGACCCCTTGTGGATCGGCACCGACGAAGCCGACCGCGTCAATGGACGTGCTGGCAATGAAACCCTGGACAGCGCCAAGGGCGATGACACCTTGATCGGTGGTTCGGGCAATGACTCCCTCAATGGCGGTGCCGGTTTGGACTGGGCCGAGTACACCGCCAACAATGGCGACCCCTCCACGGGGGTGACCGTGAACATGCTCGCGGGCACCACCAGCGGCGCGGCAGGCAATGACACGCTCGTGAACATTGAAAACGTGCTTGGCAGCGCAGGCAGCGACAGCCTGGTCGGCAACGTCACGGCCAACTGGCTCATGGGCGCAGGGGGCAATGACACCTTGTTTGGTGATTCGGGCGATGACACGCTCACCGGCGGCAGCGGCGCTGACTCGATCTCGGGCGGCGCAGGCAACGACTGGGCAGACTACAGCACCAACGTCTCGGGCATCAGGGTCACACTCAACTCGACGGTGGGGGCCAATACCACGGTGAGCGCTGGCACGGACGGACCGGATACGCTCAACGGCATTGAAAACATTGCAGGCGGCTCTGGCTCTGACACGATTCTCGGTGACTCGATCAACAACTTTTTGATGGGCAATGCGGGCAATGACGTGTTGTCTGCGGTCAACGGCAGCGACACCCTGGTTGGGGGGTCAGGCAATGACTCCATGCATGGCGGCACCGGCTCAGTGCTGTTCTATCTGGAAAGCGGCAACGACACCTACAGCGGCGGTGATGCGGTCGCA
This sequence comes from Limnohabitans planktonicus II-D5, assembly GCF_001270065.2. GTDB lineage: Bacteria > Pseudomonadota > Gammaproteobacteria > Burkholderiales > Burkholderiaceae_C > Limnohabitans_A > Limnohabitans_A planktonicus. The sequence goes on along the minus strand of NZ_LFYT02000029.1, from coordinate 38,329 downwards.
GGCACCAACGACACCCTGGACATGAGCGCCTACAAAGGCACGGTCAGTGCCATCGGTCGCTCAGGCACAGGCTCGGTCGACTTCTCACTGGTCACCGATGCCTTCAACGGCACTGACTTTGTCACCCAAATGGATGTGCTCAGGTTCGGCAACGGCAATGTGGTCTACAACCCCTATTCCAATTACCCAACCAGCAGCGTGGGCAACAACCTGAACTGGGCCGAAACCGTCATCACCGGCAACGGCAATGACAGCATCTGGACGGGCTTGGGCGGTGACTCGGTGTTTGCGGGCGCAGGCAACGACACGGTGAACCCGGGGGGCCTGGGCAACAACAGCAACAACCAGGACCGTGACACCGTCGATGGTGGCGAGGGCAACGACTGGATCTCCTATTTCGGCGCGACGGAGGCAGTGGCCGTCAGTCTCAATGCAGCATCAACCACCTTCCAGGCGGTCACCGTGGCGGCTCAATCCAACTACAACACCGATTTCATCCGGGGCTTTGAAAACATCCTGACGGGATCTGCCGCTGACACCGTCTGGGGGACGCTGGCCGATGAACGCTTCATGACGGGCGCCGGTGCCGACTATGTTTATGCAGGCGACGGCAACAACTGGGTGGACTCGGGCTCAGACACGGGCAATGACAGGCTTTTTGCTGGTCTTGGCAACGACACGATCTACACGGGCCTGGGCACCGACCTGGTCAGCATCACCGGCGGCAACAATTTCGTCAGCGTGAGCAGCGGCGGCTTTGCCGACACGGTGGTGAGCGGCTCAGGCGATGACACCATTTATGGCAGCTATGGCCTCAATGGCAGCACCGCCAACGACACAGAGCCCGTTAACCGCAACAGCTATGTCAATGCGGGCGATGGCAACAACGTGGTGGTGACAGGCCAGCTCTACATTTACAACGGCGACCGAGTCATCACCGGCTCGGGCAATGACTTCATTGATGCGGGCAAGAGCGATTCGGCAGATGACACCGTGATCTCGGGTGCGGGCAACGACACGGTGTACCTGGGTGGCTCTTATGGCACCAGCCAGCAAGCCGATCTGGGCGATGGCAACGACATCGTTTTTGCACTGACCGGCGCGGACTCGCTGGTGGCCGGTGCAGGTCATGACACGGTCGATGCGGGCAACGGCAACAACACCATCTCGGGGGGTGCAGGCAATGACTCGATCAGTGCAGGCACAGGCGCTGACCGGATTGATGCAGGTACCGACAACGACTGGGTCAGCGTAGGCGACGGGGCCAATACTGTGGTGGCCGGCACCGGCAACGACACCATCATCACCGGCGTGGGCAATGACTACATCGATGCAGGCACCGACAACGATTGGGTCAATGCAGGCGGCGGCACCAACAGCGTGCTTGCAGGCGACGGCAACGACTACATTTTGGTCAACAGCGCCAGCACCAACAGCACCTTGTGGGGCGGGCTGGGCAACGACACCATCAACTCGTCAGGCAGCAACAACTCCCTGGTGGGGGGTGATGGAGAAGACCGCATCACGCAAACGGGCCTGTACGCCGGCTCCATCCATGGCGGCGCGGGCAACGACATCATCTTGAGCACAGGCTCCACCGGGGCAGAAACCGTCTGGGGCGGTTATGGCGATGACTTCATTGACCTGCGCAACGGCGGCACCACCAGCGGAGACAGGGTGTGGGGCGATGACACCATCAACGACACCATTGCGGGCAACGACACCATTTACATGTCAGACGCCAGCAGCACCGTCTCTGCGGGTGCGGGCAGCGACTGGGTACTGTCCGGGCTTGGCAACGACTCCATGCTGCTGGGCACGGGCAATGACACGGCTTATGGTGCTGGCGGCAACGACACGATGGACGGCGGTACAGGTGCAGACTGGATGGACGCCGGGGGCGGCAACGACTCCCTGCAAGGCGGCAGCACCGACGATGGGCTTGACACCCTGTATGGTGGCGCAGGCAACGATTTCATCAGTGGCGGTGCAGGCGGCGACTGGATGGACGGCAGCGCAGGCGACGACACCCTCATCGGTGGCGAAGGCACAGTCGGATCGGTGGTCGGCAACGACACCATCATCATCGGTGCAGGATCGAACATCGCACGAGGCGAACTGGGCAGCGATGTGTTCGTCTACGACAACAGCTGGATGAATGACACCAGCGCCGACACGATTGATGGTGGCGCGGGGGTAGACATCATCAAGTTTGAGGGTGCCGGGCTCGCACTGGATTTGAGCCTCACGGGCACCAACAACTGGGTCAACATGGAACGCATTGACCTGACCGGCACCGGCAACAACACCTTGCGCCTGGCCCGCGAAGACATTGTGGAGCTGAGCGATGTGACCGATGTCACCAATGCCAACCTGAATTCAAGGGCACGGCTGGTGATTGACGGCAACGCCGGAGATGCGCTGGACATGAGTGTGCTCAATGCCACCACCACCAAGGTGACCAGCGGCACCATGAGCTTTGACTTCAACGGCAACGGCGTGCTGGACGCCAGCGAAACCGCCACCGTCAACGCCAACGGCTTGATCACCATGGAGTCGCTGCTCAACGGGCAGCAAACTTACACCGTCTACAACGTCTCGAACACGGCGGCTGGCACCACCACCAACTATGGCCTGCTGATCCTTGACACGGACATTTTGCTAACAGGTGTCTAGCCGACCCCTCAACCAAGCCTTTAGCAAGCACCCTGTTGATCCGGCATGCCGAAGTTTGAAAGGTGTGAGACATGTCCTCTCGCAGAGTCCGACAACTCCCCGATCAGCCACACCGCTTGCCTGGGCATGAGCCCCTGGCGCGCCAACGTCGGGGTCTTCGACCACCGACCTACAAACACAGCTGAACCGTAGGTCGGTACTCGCAGAGTCCGACAACTCCCCGATCAGCCACACCGCTTGCCTGGGCATGAGCCCCTTTGCACGCCAACGTCGGGGTCTTCGACCACCGACCTACAAAAACAGCTGCATCGCAGGTCGGCACTCGCAGAGTCCGACTCTTCGTAGGTCGGCACTCGAAGAGTCCGACTTTTGCCCGCTTCGGCGCAGGCCCCATGTCGGGGTCTGCGACCTCCGACCTACAGCATGCGTCCGTAGGTCGGCACTCGAAGAGTCCGACGTTTGCCCGCTCAGGCACAGACCCCTGAGCCGTGTGTTGCCCGTTGGGAGGATTTTGTGGGAGCTTGCCAGCCAAGCGAAAAGGCTGTGCTCCACATGCGTCTGATCGCCAGCAGGGCTTAGCGCCCACAAGGTGCAAGATTGAAGCCACCCTGCAGACTTCACAGGGCCGGATCGTTAAGTCAGGGCTGAAACCACCGACTGTAGTCATGTGTCGTGTTCGTGCAGATAAGCGCTTTCATCACCACTCATAATCAGCAGATTCGCTCCAACCCCTTGCATCAGCAAGCCCACACATGACCGACACCTTGGCCCAACTTTTTCAACCCACCCGCATCGGCGACATCGAGATGGCCAACCGCGTGGTCATGGCCCCGCTAACCCGTTGCCGCGCTGACGAAGCCGCGGGCGACATTCCCGGCAGCGCCATGAACATCGAGTACTACCGCCAGCGCAGCAACGCAGGCCTGATCATCAGCGAAGGCACGCAGGTTTCGCCCGGGGGCAAAGGCTATATGGCAACACCCGGCATTTACTCGGATGCGCAGGTTGAAGGCTGGAAACCCATCACCCAGGCCGTGCATGCAGCGGGCGGCAAAATCGTGGCGCAAATCTGGCATGTGGGCCGCATCAGCCACCCCGACCTGACTGGCGGCGTTGAACCCATCGCGCCCTCGGCCGTGGCCGCCAAGGTGATGGCCTACGGCCGCAACGGCAAAGTGCCCGCTCCCGTGCCACACGCCTTGACAGAGGACGAAATCAAGCAAGTTGTCCAGCAATACCGCCAAGGCGCGGCGAATGCCATCCGGGCCGGTTTTGACGGCGTGGAAATCCATGGCGCCAACGGCTATTTGATCGACCAGTTCTTGCGCGAGAGCACCAACTTGCGCACCGACGGCTATGGCGGCTCGCCCCAAAACCGCATCCGCTTTGCACTCGAAGTTGTGGACGCTGTGGCCGCCGAAATCGGCGCAGGCCGCACCGGCATCCGCCTGTCGCCCGTCTCGCCCGCCAACGACTCGGCCGAGAGCAATCCGCAATCCGTGTTCGGCCCATTGGTCGAAGCGCTCAGCCAACGCGGCATCGCCTTCATCCACTTTGTCGAGGGCGCCACTGGTGGCCCGCGTGATCTGCCAGGCTTTGACTTTGCTTGGGCACGTCAAACCTTCAAAGGCGCCTACATCGCCAACAACGGCTACACCCGCGACATGGCCATCGACGCCATTGATTCTGGCCGCGCCGACGCCGTGGCCTTTGGTCGCGCCTACATCTCCAACCCCGACCTGGTGCAACGCCTCAAAGCCAACGCCCCATTGGTCAAAGCGAACTCCAGCACCTTTTACGCGCCGGGGCCTGAGGGGTACATCGACTATCCAGCGATGTGAGGCGGCGGCTACAACCCCGAAATGCCTGCACGCTGATGCTGATCAGTGGTAATCCTGCTCTCGCTGATGCCGCCCTGCAAACGCAGGCCCTTGCGACCTGACCGGTTTTGACTTTGCGAGAGAACGCATGCAGGCGAGATGCATCAACACCCTGAAATTGATATCAAAATATAGCCAGTGATATCATGCAAGCCAAATCAAGGAGACTTGGCCATGTCATCCATCACGATCCGCAACTTGCCCGAAGAAACCCACAGAGCCCTGCGTCTGCGCGCCTCATTGGCAGGCCGCAGCACAGAGGCCGAAGTGCGCGCCATTCTGGAACAAGCCGCACGACCGGTGGGGCGCATCCAACTGGGATCGCTGCTGGCCGAAATTGGTCAACAAGCTGGCGGCTTTGATTTGAATCTTGAGCGCGACAAAACACCCGCTGCGCCCATGAGGTTTGAATGATCTTGCTCGACACCAACGTCATCTCTGAGCCACTGAAACTGTCAGCAGATACAGGCGTTTTGGCGTGGATCGACGCGCAATCCATCGACACCCTGTACCTGTCCGCCATCAGCCTGGCCGAATTGCGCTTTGGCATCGCGGCTCTGCCCGCGGGCAAACGCAAAGAAACCCTGCACCACGGTTTGGAGCAACGCATCCTGCCCTTGTTTGCAGAGCGCATCCTGCCTTTTGACGCCGCCGCATCGCAAACCTACGCGGACCTACTTTCAGCAGCCCGCGCACAAGGCAAAGCCATTTCAAATCCTGACTGTTACATCGCCGCCACCGCTAAGCGCCATGGCTTCATGGTGGCCACGCGCGACGCCAGCCCGTTTGAAGCGGCGGGCGTCACCGTGATCAACCCCTGGACAGTTCAGCACTGACTGACAGTGGCGCACACATGAACGGCCCCATCCTCTTTTGCGGCGACCCGCACGGCCAGTGGCAGCACATCATCGATGAGGCGCTGCAAACCGATGCTCGCGCCGTCATCCTGCTGGGCGACCTGGAGCCGGCCCGGCCGCTGCACATCGAGCTGGAAGCGATTTGGGAGCGCGTCTGGTTCATCCACGGCAACCACGACACCGACCATGCGGACAACTTTGGCAACGTGTGGCACCCCGAGGTGAGCGAGCGGCAGCTGCACGGCCGCGTCGTCACGCTGCCATGCGGCACGCGCATCGCCGGGCTGGGCGGCGTGTTTCGCGGCGCGGTGTGGTACCCCAAAGACCAGCAAGCGCCCAAGTTTCGCAACCGCGATGACCACGCCCGCGTCACCCCGCGCCAAGACCGCTGGCAAGGCAGCGTGCACCTCAAGCACTGGTCCAGCATCTACCCCGACGAAGTCGAACAACTGGCCACGCTACAGGCTGACATCCTCATCACCCACGAAGCCCCCGGCTACCACGAGCACGGATTTCATGAGCTGGACGAACTGGCCCGCCGCATGGGCGTGCGCATGACGGTGCATGGCCATCAGCACGACTGCATCGACAGCAGCGCGCGCTGGGCTGATCAGGGGTTTGAAAGTTATGGGGTGGGGCTGCGGGGGTTGATGGTGTGGCCTTGACCTGCCGCCTATTGAGCCGGCCAGTTGAAGTTTGAAATGTGCGCCATGCCATCTCGTAGGTCGGCGGCTTCAGCCCCGACATGCAGCCTGCGCAGAAGCCATGTTGGGGCTGAAGCCGCCGACCTACAAAATCTTCAAGCATTGAAAACTTTATAGGGCCGAATCAATAGCTTCTCGTCCGTCCTCTGCCCTCACAATCCAGCGCCGCCTAAATAATTGACATTGTTTGAAAAACGTTAATAATTTCTGACATGCAAACATCTGAAAAGATCAGGCAAGCCATCGCCGACAAGCCCCTAGGGGCCGTCTTCTCCAGTGCTGACTTTTTGTCGGTGGGGACTCGCGCAGCCGTTGACCAGGCGCTCATTCGGATGATGAAGGCAGGGACCATTGAGCGGGTCGCCAGAGGGCTGTATGTCACAGCGGGCCAGCGTGTGGATGCACAATCCATTGCCCATGCAATGGCGCAAAAGACGGGGGAGAAAGTAGGGCTTGCGCCAGCCGGAGGAGCAGAAGACCTGCTGGTGGTGCCCACTTCGGGTCTGTCGCGCACCGTCCAGGCTGCTGGGCACACCGTGCAATTTCGCCGCATGAGTCAAAGGAAAATCCAGCTTGCGGCCAGCCCCATTGGCAGGATCTTGCTTGAGCTGTGGACCCGGGGAATGCAAAACCTCACAACGCTGGATATCCAGCGTGCCACGGGTGACTGGGCAGAAGGAGAAATGGACAACTACGCCGCGCTGATCCCCGCGTGGCTGCGCACCGTCATTCACCAAGCCAACGCGACACGCAAGTCCATCAAGATCGGTTTGTCTGGCGCTTATGACTGGTCAAACCCCAACATCAAGGACGATGTGTTGATCGGCCATGTGCTCGAAAAGCACAAGTTCGAGGATGTGGCCCGGTTGTGCTTTTACTACGGCGCCCCCAAAGTCAAACGCGTTTTCAAGCGGCGTGCATTTGAGCCCATGACCAGCGCCAGCGTGAGCAGGATGCTGAGCAACATCATCAAAGGCTTGCGAACAGCAAAGGCACAAGCCATTGAGGATGACCTGATTGACGGCGCCAAGGTCACGTTTCATTCCCGCAATGAAAGCGATCGGCCCAAGGCGCAGATTGCGTACTTAAAGACCGCCCCCAAGGTGACGGTTTCTGAGGGAGGCTTTGATGTGCTGAGCGTTGAAGGGCTTCTTGTCATGAAAAGCCTCGTCGTTTATGACCGCGTGAAGTCTCGTGATCTCTACGATTTGATGGTCCTCACCAGAGACCATGGCTACACACTCGACGACATTTTTTTGGCCATCAACAGCTATCAGCCCATCAGAAACAAAGACCCCGAACACTTCAAGAGCGTGGTCACGGGCGTGATCCCACTCGACAAAAATGATGAAGGTTTTGCCAGCATCCAGCTGAATGTGAAGATGGCTGACATTTACAAGTACTTCAAAAAGCTGATCAACGACTACGAAATCAGGGCCGTCCAGCAAATGCGGCCAAGCTCTTGAACATTGACGGGGCCGCTTCGTCACCACTGCGCTGCGGAACACCCATTTCATGGTATTTGCATTTGATGTATAAACACTTACACACCCAAACACTGGAGAAATCATGGACTCAGTTCGCTGGAACATTGCTGTTTCGCCTGACACCGACCAATCCGTTCGCATGTTCATTGCCGCGCAAGGCGGTGGGCGCAAGGGTGACTTGTCACGCTTCATTGAGGAGGCTGTGCGCTCATACCTTCTTGAAAAGGCAGTCGAGCAAGCCAAATCTGCAAGCAAAGGTATGGACGAGTCCGAATTGAACGCTCTCATTGACGAGGCAGTGCAATGGGCGCGTAAGCATTGATGCGGGTCATTTTGGACACCAATGTGCTTCTGGGTGCACTGATCTCGCCTTACGGACCACCTGATGTCATTTATCGGGCATGGCGTGCAGCCAGATTCGAGCTGGTGACCTCTACCGCTCAGCTTGAAGAGCTGCGTCGCGTGAGCCGCTACCCAAAACTCAAGGCCATCCTGCCAGCCCACCGCGTTGGCACCATGGTCAACAACATGCAGCGTGCCATTGTGATCGTCAATTTACCTCCGCCCCCGGATGACATGGACCTGAATGATCCAGACGATGCTTTTCTGCTTTCCATGGCATTGGCGAGTGAGGCCGATTACTTGGTGACCGGCGACCGACGCGCAGGCCTGCTTCAGCGAGGTAGCGCTGGCCGAACACGCATCGTGGCCCCTGCCACTTTCTGCGCCGAGGCTCTTTAAGGAGCTGATGGATGATTTTCTTGACCTGCCTTGAGGAGGCTGGAATTGGATGACCATCTCGCAAGAGGACTGGAACCATTTCCCAAATGTCTTTTTCAAGCAAATGGGGCGGCCGGCCCGTGGCCGCTGCGGCAACTTCGAGTGCTTCGGCTTGATCTGCGCGGCTCAACGCGAACCAGGGCTCAGCCACCAGGCACCTCACTGACCGCCTTGGCCATCCAGCTGGGTAACAGGTTTCTGGCACCGCGCATGGCGGCCCACTCTTGGGTCTCCAACACGCCATGCAGCGTCTGCAATGCAGCGGGCGCTTGGTCTGGCCCCAGCCACAAAAGCGCACGAATGGCTTGGCCTGCAGGGCGTTTGCCCATGGACATTTGCCAACGGTTGCCGTGTTTGAGTTCCACCACGCGATGACCCAAATGCAGGCGACGTGATGGCCCTGTCGTCAGAAAAATCTCTTTGATCGGCACCTGAGTCGTTAGACCCAAGGCATTGGCCTCGGCTGCGCCGCTGGGCACCACCACTTCACCGCTGGCCGCTTCAATCGCCTCGACAACGGATTCGGTGGAAGGCGGGCGCACACCAAATCGACCCTGCACAGGCAGGGCGTACACGCCACGCCCCACCCTCAAAAGCAGCCCCTCTTTGGTCAAACGGGTGAGCGTTTGGTCAATGGCGGCCCGAGTCCCCAGGTGAAGGAATTCCTTGGGCGACAGCAAGCCCCCCTCTGGCAGGGATTGGGCGACTGACAAAACAGCTTGCGCAAGTTGACTCATGGGTTGGCCTCAATTTGTCAGAAGTATATGAGAGTTTCTGACAAAACGCCTATTCTTCTGACGGCGCAATCAAAGCCACCAGCCCCATGCTCATGGCCTCCAGCTCGTGCTCAGGAAAACCGTGCTGGTCGAACAGCGCGTTCATGCCTGCAAAGGCCTGGTTCAAAAAGCCGGGCAGCAGCGCCGCCACTGAATGGAAACACCATTGGTAACAAATGCGTTACCATTAAGCATGTCGATCAAGGTCCAAGAGTACATCCGCGAGGATGCATCCATCCCCTACAAACAATGGTTTGACTCCCTATCGGCGCAGGCCGCCGCCAAAGTGACCGTGGCCAAGCTGCGTATGGAGCTTGGCAATACATCCAGCATCAAGTGGTTTGATGGCATGGGTGAGTACGTCATTGACTGGGGGCCAGGTTATCGAATTTATCTCGCCAAAGACGGTGACACGCTCATCGTTCTTTTTGGCGGAGGAACCAAGCGTGGTCAGCAACGGGACATCGACAAAGCCAAGGAATTATTGTCCGAGTACAAGGCCCGAAAAAAAGCAATTCACGCCAACACAAGCAGCAAGCACAAGAGGTAACCCCATGGCACTGACCAGAAACTTCAAAGACACTGTCGTCGAGCGCGTTCAGAGCGACGCATCTTTTGCACAGGCACTCCTGGATGAAGCCGCCACTTTGTTTCTTAACGGCGAACCCGAAACAGCCCGGCTCATTTTGCGAGACCTGGTCAACGCCACCATGGGCTTTGAGCAACTGGCCGCATTGACGGCCAAGCCCAGCAAAAGCCTGCACCGGATGCTTTCGCCTAAAGGCAATCCCAGCATGGACAACCTCGCGGCCATTTTCAGGGCCGTGCGCGAGAGGCTTCAGGTCAGCCTGTCTGCGCATTCGATTGCGGCTTAGAGCCTGAGCAAGCCACAGTCACCCAGGATTCAACGCCCTTTGTAAGCCTTCAAAGCCATCGCATATTCCTTCGAAAAATCCGCCCCCAGGTCCGCAGTCGGGTCCACCCGCTGGAAGGCCGCGTACATGATGGCCAGCAGATGCAGGCCTGAGAACTCGCCCGGCAAACTCTTGAGCGTGTATTGCTTGGCTGGGTTGTTGATGTCCAGCCCAGACTGACCCTTCAAGGCGATTTCGAGGGCGATGCGCTGCATGTCTTTGGGGCCGACTTTGTCGAAGGTGCGCAGCGCATCGGTCATGTAGGCCAACACGTCCAGCCGCAGGCCACCGACAGCGCCCTCTTGCAGGCCCTTGTGCGCCAGGCGCGTGCGGGCTTTTTCGGCCTGCTCCACCACGGGCGATGTGGGGTGCTCCTTGATGATCCGATTGAACAGACCATCGGCTTCGCGGTCGGCATCGACCGTGTCCAGGTCGGACAAGCCCAGCGCCAAGCCGTAAATGCTTTGCGGGTCATCGGGCATCAGGGCCAGCGCATTGCGCAGGTAGGCCACGCCCTCTGCCGGGCGCTTCATGGCCAGCAACATGCCGCCCAGGTTGCGCTGTGTGTAAGCGTCTTTCGGGTTGAGGCGCAGCGCTTCGGTGAAAGCCTCTAAAGCCTGCTCCGGCTTGCGCATGCGGTGGTACGCGTTGCCAATGCCAATCCACGAATGCGCGTGCTTCGGGTCCAGCTGCACGGCCCTTTTCAGGCGAATGATCGCCTCGTCGAACTGGCCCAACTCGCTGTAGCAAAGCCCCAAGTTGTAGAGCACGGCGGCATTGTCCGGCTCGTCCTTGTTGACCGCTTCCAGGTAAGGCACGGCCTCGGCCAGCTTGCCCGCCTTGAGCTTGGGCATGATCATGTCCAGCGCATCCGCATCACGCGGGTATGTCATCACGCCAATCTCGACATCGTCCACCGTGACGATGGCGTTTTGACCGCTGGCCGCGTACTCGGCCGCGAAGTGCACCGTAACCGCCATCTTGAAAGCCTCAGAGCCAATCTGCCTCGCATCGGCGGGCAGCAGGTTCAGGTCGAAGCGGTGCAGGGGAATCTTGAATTCGGAAATCATGAGAGGATTTTGTAAGGACGCCAGGCGTACCAGGACGACACGCCCAGCGCTTGCGCCCAGGCATCAATAAGGGCGCGGTCGTGCTCGGGGCCTGTGGGCACGGCCGCGCCCGCATCGCGCAAAACTTCGCCCATGCCCAACACACCAGCGGCCCGGTAGGCAATGGCATAAATGCCGGTGCCCAGCAGCTGGTCGGCCAACAAGGCATAAGCCGCAGGCATGCCCAGCAAAGGCACGGGCACCGTCAAGCGGCCCATGGCCATGGACAAGAGCCGCAGGTTTTCTTGCTGGATGAAGTCCATGCCTTCGCGCTGCAAATCGCGCAAAGCCGGGAACTCGTCATGCAGCCACTGGTCCACCCGCATGCCCACCGGGTAAGACAGCAAGGTCATCAAGGCCCATTGCTCGATCTGGTGCGCGAACATGGGCACGCGCTCCAGGTCGGCAGCGGGCAGCGCCTGCCCACTGGTCAACAAGGTGGCGGCCTGCTCTGTGCCATCGCCCGTGTCCACGAAATCGAAACGCTGGTCGGGCGGCAAAGCAAAAAAGCGCAAGGCAAAGCCGCACTGGTAAGCGACCCAATAGTCCAGCGGCCCACTGCCCGGCCGGTACCGCAGCACATGGGCGGCGGCACCGTGGCGGGCTTTCTGGAGAGTGGCTTGAATGCTGAGCGAACTGTCAGGCTGAAATTCGACGGGACACCCGCTGAGGGCTTCGACCCGCTGCACGATGCCCAGTGTCTCTGGGCGTAGATTTTTCATGGGGTGATTATCGGGGCTTTGAAAGCGGACGGACAAGGCCGCATCACTCAGACGGCGCAATCAAAGCCACCAGCCCCATGCTCATGGCCTCCAGCTCGTGCTCAGGAAAACCGTGCTGGTCGAACAGCGCGTTCATGCCTGCAAAGGCCTGGTTCAAAAAGCCGGGCAGCAGCGCCGGATCGATGAGCACCGCGCCACGGCCGGGAAACTCCACGCCGCAGCAGCACGAACCCAAAATCTTGATGCTGTCGTCCACCTGGTTCAAAAAGAAACCCCAATACGGCCACTGAGCGGCCAGCCGCTTGAGGAAGTGGCGCACCTCGGGAATGTCCACCAGCTCACGCGGGTCGTGGTTGTAGCCGTCCACCACCAGACTCATCTGCCCCCGGTAGAGCCAAGCGTCTTCACGCGTGGCGGTAAACACCTTGAGTGAATCCAGCACCGAAGCCAGATCTTGTTGCTCCACCTGCCGCCTGGAAATCAACAGGACAACAGGGTCGGTCACGCCTTTGCGCAGGTCAAGTCGGGGTGGGGTCATGGGCGGGTATTTTGATTCCATTTGCAACAAGAGCGCCGAACTTTTTTAACGCACAACAACCATCGAGACGCCACAATCGACTTGGCCATGACCGCCCAGACAGGCCATTTGCATCAGAAAACAGCACGCTCAGGCACAGACCACCCACAAGAAGGCCCACCATGTCACACACCGCCAAACTCTTCACCAGCGGCCGCAGCCAAGCGGTGCGGCTACCGGCCGCCTACCGCTTCGACACACCGGAAGTGTTCATCCGCCAAGACCCGGTCACAGGCGATGTCATCCTCTCGCGACGGCCCAACGACTGGAGCGGCTTTTTGGCCGCTGTAGAAAAAGCGCAAGTGCCCGAAGACTTTTTGAGCACCGACGAGCGATTGACGCATGGCCACACGGGCACGTCAATTTCTGGTTGAAGACTGGGGTGCGTCCTAGAGCCTGAACAACCCACCGTCACCCAGGCAAAGCCCTGGTACACAAAGCCCCGCCCCGTTCGTAAGCTGAGCGCCTTTGCAACAAGGAGGCGATATGCCCAACAACGCACAAGCAGTCGATGCACCCGTTTACGGCATACGGCCCCAAAAACCCGGCATGTATTTGGGCTTGTTTCATGGCCGTGACACGCCCAACCAAGTCATGAACGACTGGGGTTTTGATGGCCCCGCCCTTGGTCCGCTCCAACACGTTCACACCATCTACGCTTGCAGCGTGAATCTCCAGTTCACCAGCCCGAGCGATGCCCACTTGCTCACCGGCAACAACGACACGTTTTTGGAACTGCAAATGGACGGTGACCTGCTCTGCTTTGACGGCAAGCTGTACGGCGATTGGACGGTCTATGTGGTGACGCCCGAAGAATGCTTCAGGCCACCCGACACCTTCCGGCAAAACACCCGCCCCAACGACTTGCGCAGGCAAGCCAAACCGATCCCGTGGGACGAGGACAGCAAATATCTGCCATCAGGGAGAACAACACATGCCACGATCCACCGACTGGACGCGCAACGAAACATTGGCGGCGTTTCACATTTACCTGCAACTGCCATTTGGGCAGCTGCACCGCAACCAACCGCGCATCGTGCAGTTGTCGCAATGGATTGGGCGCACCGCCAGCGCTGTGGCCATGAAGCTGGTCAATTTGGCCAGCCTCGACCCTCAAATTGTGGCCAGTGGCCGACGCGGCATGGGCAATGCGTCCAAGCTGGACCAACAAATTTGGAACGAATTTTTGGCGGCCAACGACCCCGTGGTGACCGAAGCGGCCACGTCCTTTGGCCACTATGCAGAACAAAACGGCCTGCCGCCCTTTGTGGACGTGCTGGACGAAGTGCCCGACATTGCAGAAGGCAAAACCAGCACGGCCACCGTGCAGGTGCGCGTCAACCAAGCCCGGTTTCGCCGCGCCATCTTGGCCAGCTACAACGCCACCTGCTGCATGAGCGGCCTGCGCGTGCCCAAGCTGCTGGTGGCCAGCCACATCGTGCCGTGGAGCATGGACACCCAAAACCGCCTGAACCCCAGCAACGGCCTGTGCATGTCGGCCTTGCACGACCGGGCGTATGACCAAGGGCTGATCACGGTGTTACCGGACTTCACCATCCGCGTGGGCGAAGCGCTGCGTCACGCCGAATTGGATCCGTTTGCACAAACCAGCTTGGCGCAATACCAAGGAAAAGCGATTCGCTTGCCTGAGCGGTTTCGGCCTGCGCCTGCGTTTTTGGAGGCGCATGCGCGGAGGTTTGGGTTTTTGTGAAAGGTTGGGCTAGCGTATTAAATGACAGTTGTGCAGCGGAAGCGGTGATCGAGTCAGACATACGGGCGGACATCAGTCGGCAACAAGCCGACGTTGCTTCAATCGCCGCAGAGACGACATTCGGTGGCATAGGGATTTGGACGTGTCCGCGCCATTCACTGCGTATGGTATGCGTAACGAGTCGATTGCTCGCAAAACTCATCAAAGAAGGCGAACTCATCGCCTGGTGAAATTGGTGTCGGATCAGTATTCGCGAGCTTCCTCACAAAAATCTTGCCGTCGTAGCGCATCGGTTTTTTGCTTCGGGAAAGTTTAAATAGCGCAACGTCTTTTTCGTAGTCTCTAACTTCTGCCATTGCATCGAGCTATAGTACTGTGACCACGACAGTAATGATAAGGGTCTACATTGACCCCATCAGGTTAGCTCATCCCATGAGTCTAGCTAGTGCTAAAAACTAGAGGAATTTCTAGAGTTTCGCCAGAAAACTGACAAGGTGAACCCTCAAAGAACTAGTTTCAATGCCCAATGAGTTTTCAAGCCCTTCAACTGCAGCGCCACTACGACAGTGATAGCACCGATGTTCTACAAGAGTTCTATCGGCCCTTGCTCAAGGATGCACAGCGTTATGACCGGGCCGTGGGCTACTTTTCCTCAACCACATTCAGATCTTGTGCTGCAGAACTTGCATACTTCATTGGCCAAGGAGGCCAAATTCGATTGGTCATTGGTTGCTTGACCCAGCCTGCAGACATTGCTGCACTGCAAGCTGGCGTGGAAAGTTTGGAAGAGCTAGAGAAGCAAGAAATCAGGCAAGAGCTCGAAAAGTACCTGCTTGAGCTAGAAGGGGAAGACCCGAAAGCAGCTCAGACATTTTCCAAGATGGTCGCAGCGGGAATTGCTCAAATCAAGTTTGCAGTCCGTGAGAAGGGCATTTATCACGAGAAATTCGGGATATTTGAGGATGAGTTGGGCATTAAGGTCGCCTTCATTGGATCTCTGAATGAAACCTCCGCAGCCCTTTCGCATGGGTTCAACCACGAATCCATTTCGGTATATCAATCCTTAGAACCGGAAATATATGCTGCATACGGGAAAATTCTAGAAAATAGTTTCGAGAACCTTTGGGAAGGGCGAGCGAACAAAACAAGAATTTATGAACTCGATCAGGCGTCGCTTGAACTGATCAAGAAAGTCGCTACCAATCAGATCGTTGAACCAAGCGATGGCGTTCAAAGAACCTTGGCAAGATTGCCTGAGAAATTTGAGCTGCGCGACTATCAAAATGAAGCCATCGCCAAATGGAAGGCCAACAGGTATCAAGGGATTCTGGCAATGGCCACCGGCACCGGTAAGACATTGACGGCTATTGGTGCAATCAAGCGATTCAGGGATGCAGTGCGGGGAGGGCTCGTCGTTGTGACTGTTCCGTACCAGAATTTGGCAGTTCAATGGATCGATGCACTTCAAGACCAGGGAATTGAAACAATCGCTGTTTTCGACAATTTCCGTGGGTGGTACAACCAGGTCAAGGCATTGTTCATGGGGTCGCTGTACTCAGACACGATCAACATGCCTTGCTTGGTGTGTGTCGAGCGAACATTCAAAGATGAGCGCTTTCAAGGACTGATCAGCATACTCAAGGATGCGAAACAGAAGAACCATTTGCTGGTGGTAGATGAATGCCACCATTTCAATGGCCCAAATCACATCAGAAAACTACCTGAAGTATTCAAACTTAGACTCGGCTTGTCTGCAACGCCCTATGACCAGTTTGACGGTCACGATGATGACCGGCATCTCGAAAAGTACTTCGGCCCAATCGTCTATGAGTTTAGCCTTGGAAGAGCAATTCAAGAGGGATTTCTCACGAAGTATCGTTTCCATATTTTGACCTGCGAACTCGATGAGGATGAGACTGCTCAGTATGAAGAGTTGACTCTCAAAATTGTCAAGATTGCCGGAAGTGATGAAAGCTTCACACCTGAGACATGGGCAAAAGTTCAGCCACTTATGCTGGCACGGTCAAGAATTGTTGGCGCAGCTAAACATAAGCTGTCTAAGCTTAGATCACACCTTGAAATCGAGGGCAGGAAACCTTACAGCCTGTTTTATTGTGGAGATGGCTCTGTAGAAGAGGATGGTGAAAAGCTTCGCCAAATTGAAGCGGTGAGTGAGTTGCTTCACGGCTTGGGTTGGAGGTCATCTCGAATTACTTCCTCAGAGTCTTTGCAAACACGAGAGGCCTTGCTTGACAGACTCAGAAGCCAGGCAATTGATGCCGTTGTTTCCATCAAAGTCCTTGATGAAGGTATAGACGTGCCTGCTTGCCAAAGAGCCTACCTGCTTGCAAGTCAAAGCTCAGATAGGCAGGGTATTCAGCGTCGCGGACGTGTTCTGCGAAAGTCAGAAGGCAAGGACGTGGCCGCCCTATTCGACTTCGTTGTCGTAGGAGCTGCTACGGATGCCAAAACATTCAAGAAACTTGCAGCCAAAGAAATTAGAAGAGCCTACCAATTTGCCAGAGATTCGGTGAATAACGTAGAAGTCTTCGCAGAACTTGAAGCTTTGCAAAAATCAATTGGGCTAGAACCTGGAGATCCAGATGGCGACAAAAAAGAATGTGCTTGATTTAGACAGTCTGTTGGAAGAAGTTGATGAAGAACTGGAGGGGGAGCGCGTGGGACAGCTCTCTCCTGAGGACCGAGTGCTTTCGGAAATTGCTTCGGAAATTCTGAGACTCGAGCGCGATATGACTAAACCTGGTCAGGCTGTACAGGAGTCAACAAGGATTGATCGTTTGGCAAAGTTCATTGACGAGGCGAATTTCTAATGAGACTGCTAAGCCTAGTAACTACTGACTTCAGAGGATTTTACGGAGTCCAACAAGTCAACTTCGCATACGACGATGTGAAGCGAGTCACCGTTCTTCATGGAGAAAACGGTGCAGGAAAGACCAATTTTCTCAATGCAATTCATTGGTGCATCACAGGAAAGTTCACGCCACGCTTCCAAGACCAGAAGTTACTTGTCAACAAAGAAGCCGCAAAAGAAGGCCAGCGCGAGTGTTCTGTTGAGATACTTTTCAAAGACGAAGAGAGCTCAGGCGGAAAAGAGTATCGCGTCAGACGTTGTGCCACGAACGAAAAGCAGACCTCGTTTGAGGTGTTTGAGATCGAGCGTGGAAACTCAAAGCTGATCGACAGAGGCGAAAGCCTTATCCAATTACTTCTTCCGCCGGGATTGATCAGTTGGTTTTTCTTTGATGCTGAAGCGATCGGCTCTCTTGAGTTGTCGGGAAACCCTGAATTCAAAAGAGATCTGCGGAAAACACTTGGATTTGAGCTCATCGATCGACTGCTGCTGGATCTTGACTCAGTTCAGGCCAAACTTCGCAGGGAAGTCGCAAACCAGTCGAATGACAAGCAATTACTTGCGCTTCAGGCTGATATGGACAACATTGACCGCGTCTTGCCAGGTCAAAAAAGCTCACTGGAAGCCTTGCAAGAAAAGACTAAAGAAGTCTCAATCGCGATGGCTCAAACCAATGCCAATTTGAGCAAATTGCCTCAAGCCGAGCCGCTTCAAAGGCAGAGAGATTCAGAAGAAGCTAAAAAGCGAAGGCTTGAAGACGATCACAAAGTCTATACAGCGAAAGCTGCCACACTGATTGGCCGTGCCGCGCCAGCGCTGGTACTTAACGACTTGACAACCAAGCTTGAAGGAAGGCTCGAAGACCAGGAAGTGAAGGGTCGTTTGCCTGCACCCTACAGTGATCAATTGGTCAAAGACATTCTTGAACGAGAGTTGTGCATCTGCGGTCGCCCGGTGAAAGAAGGATCGCACGAGGCCCATAAGATCAATGAGCTACTGCAATTTGCATCCACAGGAGCGTTGAATCAACGGATCTCCGATGTACGGTACTTGATCCGAGACATTGAGCGTAATTCATCTGAGTTCCCGGTCCAGATCGCTGAAATTAGGCAGCAGATCACAAGAATCGATCGTGAAATTGCTAAGTGTGAAGACGAAATCAAAGATCTCACCAAGCAATTGCAAGGCATTGATGTTGCTGAAATTCAAAAACTGGAAAAGGAACGACAGCAACTTCAACGGGAATTCGAATCTCTTCACCAGCAAGTAGGCGGAATGGCTCATCAGATTGAGCAAAACGTGAAGCGATACAAGGATCTCAAAGCTCAGCACGAGGCGGCTTCTCGGAAGCTGAAAGTCAGTGAGAGACTTAAAAATCAGTTAAGCAAGGCAGAGCGCCTTTCAAATTACATCAGGCGCTCACTTCAGGAGCAAGAAAACAGAGCCCTGCACATCTTGGCGCTCGAGCTCAATTCGGTACTCGAGAAATACCTGACCAAGCACTACAAAGCCAAAATCAACGCCGCCAACTATGCCGTTCAGCTCGTTGATGCTGATGGAAAAAACGTTGGCCACAGCACGGGCGAAGGCCAAGTTCTGAAATTTGCTTTCATCGCCACAGTGGTCGCATTGGCCGCCAAGAAGACTCAAGAAAAAATTCAGTGGATGACTGAGCCAACGATTGCCCCCTTGGTTCTCGATGCTCCATTTTCAGCACTCGACCCTGAATATCAAGGCTCAGTTGCTAAGAACTTGGCGTTGCAGACGACTCAATTGGTCCTGATGATCTCTTCTGCTGCTTGGGGCGAAAAAGTCGCAGCGGCGCTTGAAGGGGTAGTTGGCAAGCGATATCTCATCCTCTCACAAGAGGCTGGGCCTCAGGGCTCGAAGCCCGTCAAACCGCTCAACATCAATGGCACTGAGTATTTACTCAACTCCTACGGCGCCGAACGAACACAGTCCATCTTGAAAGAGGTGAAGGTATGAGGAATCAGAGTCACTTCACCAAAGAAAGGTCTGTTTATTGGCCTGGCGAATTTTCCGACGTAGTCAACACGTTGACTGGCAAGAATATCCAAGGGGTCTCGATCGGTAATCCTCTCTATCAATTCAACACTGGCGCTATTGCATTTGCTGCATCAGTGGGGTTGAAACATCGCCGTAAGCGCGAAGTAGGGAGTGACCGTAAAGAGATTACAACCGGGACCTTTGCATCTCACAGGTTGGAGATGTACATCTTCTTAATTGCAATGCTTGGAATGGAGTCCCCAAATGTAGATCTTCTGCGAGCTGACAATGAGGATGCTGTGATACGAGAGTTTGAACGCTATGCGGCTGGAGGGTTAGAGTACTTGCGTACTGAATTTGAGCAGAACCCTACTCAAAGTCCGGATGTCGTACTAGAAAAGATGTTCAGAGTGGATTTTAAAACCGACTCCTCCGATTCAGAACTTCCAGATCTATGATGATCCAAGGTGAGGCTCAAGTATTTAAATTGAATCTAGAAGAGGTGATCAATTATGGCTATTGCTCCTGATTTTTCTGAATGGTTTATTCGGCAGGTAACAAATTTCGCTGACGATTATGGGTGTGAACCTGAGCGTGCATTCCCTGCATGGGCCTTGAAGTTTATTCACGATACGGAGGCTGATTTTGCGTACAACCAGACAGATACGCTATCGCAAGGTGATGCAGGGTTGGATGGCTGGTATTACGATAAAGAAGGAGCTGTATTCCATTTGATTCAGGCAAAATTTTTGAAAGATCCTATCGAATCAACTATTCAACCGGGTAGTATCGATTCTTTAATTAAAGTTACTCAGTATTTGATGAATCCAGATGCAATTTCTGCTGGTCCTCATAAAGATAAATTGTTAGATGCCTCTATCAAACTCAAAGAAGCGATTGCTAATGGCGCATCTGTTTCTCTTGATGTTTATTTGGCAGGTAAAATTACTGATCAATCTAAAAATATATTTGAATCAGCCGTTGAGGCTATGGGTGACGAATATTCTGCGACTATATATGATACCCAAAAATTCAATGATCTAAAATTATCAGATGATCCTATTTCAAATCTTGCGAATGAAAAAGTAATTTTTAAACTTTCTCGTGCAAGCTCATTTTATGAATCAAGTGAGGAAAATATACCTGGTGTTGAGAAATCGGCCGTTGCAACATTAGATGGACGCTCTGTTGGTGATGCTGTTGCAAAATGGAATGCAAGATTATTTCACGGGAATGTTCGATACTATCTACGACGCACCAATCGAATAAACAAGGAAATGCTAAATACTCTGTCCACTGATGAAGGCAAGAAGTCATTTTGGTTATTTAATAATGGCTTGACTGTGGTGGCAGACTCTTTTGAATTCAGTAATGGAAATCTCGAGGCAATTAATCCTCAAATTGTTAATGGTGCGCAAACATCATCAGTATTGCAAGAAAGTCGAGCAAAGGTCGCTGAGGGTGAGGTTGCTGTTCAGTGTCGAGTTATCGCGATCTCAGACAATGCAGAAGGAATTAATGCCCTGAATAGAATTTCTTCCTATACAAATAGTCAATCTCCGGTCAAAATTAGCGATCTTCAGTCAAATAGTAAGAGGCAAAAAACCCTACAGTCTGCGTTTGGGATGCTTCCGATGCCAGTATTTTATGAGCGAAGACGTGGAGAATGGAAATCTTTGTCAAGTGCGGTTAAGGCTCAATTTGCTAATCGCCTTGTGACAAAGGAACAAGTAGGGCAGCATTACTTGGCCTATTTGGGTCGTCCTGCTGAATCTGTCGCTAAAAAGGAGGAAATTTTTGGAGATCTGGAGGAAGTTGCTTTTAATACAGAAATCTCTGCGCAAGTATATATGCTGGCACATGAGTTATTTGAACAGGCAGACTATCTTTTGAAGAAAAGCTCGTCAGAGGAACTGATCGCGCTGGTGCCTGGACTTGCACATAAGGTTATTGCAGCTCAAGATGATAGTCCTACTCAATTAGAGGCAATACGAAGAGCCCGTGGACTAATCTGTGTTCATGCGGTTGCACTTGCAAAAGAGGCACTGCATTGGCGCTATGGTGCAATTGGGAAGGCGAGAGCAGATTCTCTTCGTGCTCATCTTCACGATATGAATCACCCAATCTATAAATTCGTTTGGAAAGTATGTTTTAGAACGCTTAGAAATTGGTTTGTTAGCTTGAACGATAAATCAGCCTTGAAACCTTCTCTCCAAAAACCAGAAACATTGGCAATTCTAAAAGCGTCCTTGGCTGATGTTCTTAGTGATATGGATAAAAAATCACTTCCAAATCTTGAATGAATTTGCTTAAAGATTAATAGTTAATCAAATTAACTTGCTAAGCGAATTAGATCTTCAATCTTATTCATTTTTGGATTGCCAACTAGGTAGGAAATGCCCCTGTGAAGGTGAAGGCGAAAATATCGATTCACGCTCTCTCTTTCCAGAGGCAGTCCTGCTTTGGTGGCACGGAGTTGTACGAGGGCGAGGTAGAGCTCTTCTTCTCCACCAGTAAAGGTCTTCCAAGTCATCTCAACCGAGCTGTCCGAGGGAATTTCTTCATTTGGCGGTTCAGATTTCTCAGCCAAAGATGAGCACAGTGCCCAGCGACAGAGGGTATTCCAGTTCTGAATTCCAGTTCGTCGCTTGAGCGTGATCAGTTGGATCTTTGCCTTTTCTGAAACGCGTACGGTTTCAATCATGCTGCCTCCTTGACAGGCTGGAAGTACCCTGATGAGATGTTGGAAGATTGTTTATCTTCGTCGTACTGGATCAGGTACTGGTGCGACAAGAACTTTTTAAGAGATTGGTGGTAGGAGCCGACTATCTCCTCGTCAGTGGACAGAAGAATGACCTGTTCACCAGCATTGGGGAAGTAGTTTTGGACAAAAGACTTTCGGTGACTGCTATCAAGGCGCCCAAGGGGAGTATCTATGACGGTAGGAAGTTTCCTGCCTGATGCCTGAGCCAATGCCCACAAAACAGCAACGGCTAGAAGTTGGCGTTCTCCTGCTGAGAGCTTGGATGCTGGGACGAACCCCTCGCCAACAATATTGATGGTGAGAGAGAAGGTCTCAGGGCAGATTGAAATCGAGTTGATGAATGAACGTTTGCGCAGCAGAGTCTCAAAGCCCTCTTTGATGAGCTTTTCAAGTGTGCTGATGTGCTTGCTCCGAATCTTTTCCTCAAACAGATTCAAGACTTCGCGACCTGAATTCAGACGCGTTTTCATCTTTGCCAGCAGAATCTCGTTTGCTTCATGCTTTTTGAGTTCATCTGCAGCGTTGTCGAATTGCTTCTGTACAGCATCGAGTTCACGCTGAACACGCTGAATTTGATCATCCAGCGACTTCTGCGAGGTCTCTACAGATCGAACTTCGTCCTCAGTTGTCTTGATTTCAAGGAACAAAGGTTCAAGCTTTTCAGCATCAGGAACTGCCAGCAAATTCTTCTCGATCTGGTCCAGCTCAGTCTGAAATTTTCCAAGTTCGAGGACCATTTTTAGGCCGCTAGCCTTCTGAATCGAGCAGTCGGTTCGGTTCCTAAAAATTGCCTCGCGGGACAAGTTGATTTCAGGAAGACTGTCGCCATCCGAATTGATTGCAAGGAGCGCTGCGTGAACCGATTGAATCAGTTCAAGTTGTTCGGTTTTTAGATTTTTTCTCTTGGACAGTTCAGCTAGAACATTCAAGCTGAATGATTCCAAGGCATCCTTGACCACTTCTTTTTGCGATGCAGTCAGGCCACTCATGGAAAGAGTTTCGGCCTCTTTCATTAAGCGCTCAAGAAGTGCTAGAGGGAGTACGGAAGCAGACAGCTCCACCATTTCCGAACGCTTTGAGTCAATCGCACTGAGCAATTCGTTTTGACGTTGTACAAGCAAGTCGCGTTGGGTGTAAAGATCGCCACCTTGTTGCTTGAGCTGATTTCTCAATGACTCAAGGTGAGTCTTGAGTTGGGCATCCTTTTCAAATACTTGTTGAAGCTCTGTTTGAAGAGAGGTTCTTTGTTCAGTCAAAGTGGAAAGCTTCGCCTCGAGACGAGTTAGCTTTTCACGATCTGCTTCGCTAACACCCTCAACTTTTAGGCGGCGTTCGAGTGTGATGAGGGTCTTGCTCAGATCAGTGACAAGATCAAGACCTAGCAATGAGTTCAGCCCTGTACGGATGAGTTCACTGCATCTGGCTGGCTGAGCCAGAGATTCAATGCGCTCACCATCAAAGAAGAAAAGATCGGACAGTTGACTCGGAAAGAATGTCTCAGACATCTCAATCCAACGATCTGAGAGATCCATGTCAAGCTCTCCATTTCGAAAGACTTGAACACTGTCGGTTGGCGTTCCGTTGCTTTTGAGCGACCAGGTCCGAACGACTTCATATTTTTGCTTCTTGCCACGGCGCTTGGTCGCAAACTCTACGCTGACAGAAGCTGAGTTCTGAAGGTTTCTTCTGTTGATCGAATTGGTCAAGAACTCAACATATGCGGACTTATTTTTGCCAAGAAATTTTGCAAATTTTCCAAAGAGAGCAAACTGGATGCCCTCGAGCAACGTTGTCTTTCCAGAGCCATTCAATGCACCGAACAAAATAATTGGTTTGTCCTCTTTCGGTTCAAGATCGATTTCATGACGACCTGCATAGATTCCGAAATTGTGTAGCGTGAGTTTAGTTAGAAGCATTTTGAGTCTCAGTTTCTACATCTTCGTTCAGTTCGTACATCACGCTTTCATCTGTCGGGCTAACGTCACTAGAAGGATCTGCCTCTTCAGTGATGTCAGCTTGCATCAACTTGAATTCAAGGGCTTCTTCTTTGTTCAGGAAGGCGTGATGTTTTAGTGTCTTCTCAAGAGTTTCAAAGATACCGTGACGGCGGTAAGCGCCACGATAGTTCTGCTCGACATGCAGCATTTCTCTAAGCATCTGATAGAGAATCCCGTCCTCATCTTTGTCTGTGGACGCAATCGATTTCAGGATGTCCAGATCTTCTTTTGTGAAGAGCTGACGCTCATCCGAATCAAGGGCAGGGTACTTCTTGCCAGTTGCTTGCTTGTAGATCCTTGGGAGACTGTCTTCAATCTCGTGCTTTTCTTCAATCCAGATCCTGCGAATCTCCTCAAGCTCCTCCAATGAAATGAGTTCGAAGTCTTCCATGCCCTCAATTGCGTCTTTGCGGATGGTTGTCTGTGCTTTGAGGAGCTCAAGCAGGAGCTCTTCACGATAGTGTTGTTTGTACGGGCCGTGAATCAACGCGTGACCTTCTTTGGTCTTGTACATGTTGATGTTCTTGTCCAAGCGTCGGAAATCACGATGCTTGAAGTCGTCCGTGTTGAGTTTTTCTTCACGGAAGATTGAAAGAGGAATCATCCACTTCTTGTCCTCATCGTTTTGGATCATTGCCATCATGGACTTGTCTTTCTCGACCATGGTGCAAACAAAACATCCAAATCGACTGTCACCGCAGCTTGGCGTGCTGCTATCGACGACCAGGGGGCACTCTGCGTCAGGAGTGGCGCCTTTGTAGAGATGAAACAGCTCAATGTTGCTGTGTCCCCAAGGGTTCTCGTTTTCAATCAGGTATTCCCAGACTTCGTCACTGCTCCAGTCGCCGATTGGTGGGAAAATCCAGACTCGGTCGAGTCGCGGATCTGAATTGCGACTCAGAAGTTCGCGGGTGCTGCCAGAGTGCTTGGCCATGACTTTGGCTCGTGCTTGACTCTCACCAGAACGCGTACCCAGGAACAGAATCGCCTCACCTCGCTCCGTTGCCACATTCCGGACAAAGTCGGTTGATGCACTGATTTTCAGACGACTTGTGCACCACCGAAATTTAGGACGTGGTGCGGGGTAGCCTTTACCAATCAAATTGACCCAAAATCTGTCTTCAATCTTTGGTGTCAAGCGATGGGCTTCAATGCCCATCCGATTCGCGATGGATGCCAAATTGATTTTGGCGAGAGAAAGTTCAACCCACTTGGCAACGATCGGATTTTCCACCAGGGTATCGGTAGAAATCACATGGATCTTCTTTGTTCTCTGTTCTTTCGGGATGGATGCAACTGCAAGCCAAACCAGTTGAAGAACCGTGGTGGAGTCCTTTCCGCCGCTATAGCCAATGATCCAAGGTAGGTCATCCGCCGTGTAGAGGTTGGCAATGTTTGAGATCGCTGTTTCGATCTTTTCAGAGATGTTTGAGGCCATTACTTCTTCGCCCTTCCTTTGTTGAATGCTGCTTCTGCCTTGATTTCCTCGGGGCTGAGCTCAATACCAATGATCTTTTTGATGAATGCAGTTGCAAGTACGACGCTATTGGATGCCTTGGTCAGACGGCCCCCCATCATGACTCGTCCTTCCCAGTCTCTTGCGTTTAATCTTGCCCAATTGATCTTTTTGAGGTTTGCAAGAGGGGCGTAGTTTGGCTTTTTTCCAGCATTCAAACTGGCACCAACTCTTCCGAACGCTTGGAGCAGTACCCCGTGTGAGTGGACGAAATCTCTGCGAATTTCTCCTGCAGTCATCTTTGATTTGCGAACCAGTTGCCATTCTGGAATGTGTTTGGAGAGCTCATCCCAGTAGGCTATGGCCTCATCTGCGGCTTCATCTGGTGTTGAAAACTCTCTCATCCCAAGGAAGTCTGAGGTTGCGGAGCACAGTGCGCTCAGAGTGAATAGCTTTCGCGAACGCTCAGACAGGGTATTTCGCTCCAGCTCCACCATGCCCTTGAAGGCTTCTGATTTGAGCGCCACAAGCTTGCCAACCTTCGCAGCATCATTGCGTTGGTCATAGAGGAGCCCCAAGGACTTCGACGGTCGAATGGCGTGCCGGTTCAAATCAGCAAACATTTGCTGGCTACGTGAAAGTCCTTGGTCTACAAAGAAGACTACGGCAATCGTTTCGTCACCAAGTGATGGGTCTTCTTTGATTGCTTGCTCAATTGCGGCACGCCGATGCTGTCCATCATTGATGATGAACTGATTTTTCATGTCGACATGCAAGATGCCTAGACGCTCATCGGCTTTCTTGTTATCTACAGGTGTGAACCGTACAGCTCCATTGATGGAGGCTGTGATGGCGGAAAAGACGTAGTCACTCTTGTTTCCCAGGATGTACCTTGCCATCTCGGGAATCCTGCTTCGATTTAGAGTGCGTTGGGCACGCAATTCAGGAGAAAGTTCATCCTCATCGAAGAGGAATATGCGCGGAATCAGTCGCAGGGGACACATGGAAACGTAATATTCCTTGCCCGCTTGCACCCCTCTGATTGAAGGAAATGCGTATTCAAAATTTGACATACGTTTGCGATTCTGTGGTCGTTGTTTGTGATTTTACACACAAACAAGGCGGTGACGCCAAGTATTTTTTTGTAGGCTAAACAGCCTAAAAGGCGGTGAGTTTGCCTGCAAACTCTGTAATAGCTTCCGGCGCACACATACGTGGCATGAGCCTCCCTGAGGCTGTAGAGACCAAGAAAGTGACTTGCTTTGATGATGTCTCGCTACACGTCATCGAGCTTTTGCAGACTGAGGCTGACGGGATCAATTTCCAGCGCATCTGACCGACGTGCGTAGTTCATGCCGTAAGCAAAACTCGAAGCAAGTACCTCGGTGTTTTCTTCCGTCATGTGCAGCTGCCGACAGGGCTTCTAGTCCTGCCCCAGGTGAGCAAAGACCATCAGTTTCAAGGTTTTGGCGGTCATCTGCTTCTTGCCTTAAAAGTCCAGTTCTTCACGCTCTGCCGCGCTCAGGTCGCGGACCCGCTGGGTTTTTTCACGCGCACTGAGCGCCAGCAACGCGGGGTCTTTTTCAGTCAACAAGTCCAAAAGGGTGCTGTTGGGTGAGATGGCATGCAGATAGCGCAAAACTTGGCCAAGCGCGATGCCGGGCTCTCCCTTTTCAAGGCGATAGGCCGTGTTGCGAGACAGCCCTGCACGCAGTGCAGCGTCAGCCTGTTTGACTTGACGCGCCAACCGCAGGCGCGCCAGAAGTTGCCCCAAGCGGGCGCATTCTTCTTGCTGTGACGGCATGAGCATGGCAGATTGATTGATTTTCATGTTCGTTAAATCGATATTTATTGATTGAATGATCGATTAAACGAACATGTTACTTGAAATTCTGTCTGCAAGCCAGGGCTGACGAGCACAAATACATGGACCACTGGATCGATGACACGCACTTTCACAGGCAAAGCCAAAACACCACCGACCCGACCAGCAAACGCGGCGACGAAATCATCCGCTCCGCCGCTTTAGGCATCGACATCCACCTCTTTCTGCGCGACACCAAGCTGGCTGTCGGCAAGGCCGCACCGTTCACGTATCACGGCCGGGTGCGCTACCAGTCGCACCAGGGCAGCAGGCCCATGAGCATTGTGTTTGGGCTTGATGCGGCAGTGGGGTAATTTGCAGGGCTAGATTTGCCGGCACGGTTCACAGGCTCAACTGCGGACAAACGCAAGCAGAAGCTGGTAGTCACCTTGGTCTGCAGCTCGCAGGGCTGCCAGGTAACGTGCCCGAATATCGTTTGCGGCAACCAGACTTCCGCCGCTTCCCCATGAGAACGCAGGTTGGCCAAGGCTTCTCAGCAATGCATCGGCCATCATGCGTGAATGTCGTCCATTGCCATTGGGGAAGGGGTGAATCCAGACCAGATCGCGGTGAAAGCGTGCTGCGATTTCATCAGGAGGAAACGTGGCGTTGTCGACCCACCAACGCGTGTTGTCGAACAGGTTCTTGAGCCGCACCGCAACCTGCGTCCAATCGCAGCCTATGTTCTTGTCCGATTTGCGAAATGTGCCCGCCCACGCCCAAGTCTTCCCGAACATCTGCTCGTGCAGCTCTCGGCAGAACCCTTCGCTCAGCACTTGCGGTGCTTTGACCCGCTTGAGCCAGCGCACGGCACGCAAGATGTTCTCCTGCTCCCAGTCGTTCAGGTCGCCCTTGGTGGCCAGGTACTCCGGGATGAGCCCGGCTCTCTCGTCGGGGTCCAGGGGTGTCTGGCCGTCCTGTTCATCCAGATCTATCGCCATAGGTCTGACCAGCGGCCGCGCAGCAATTCTTCGGTCCTGCGTTCCACCTGTTTGCGAAGCCTTTCTGCGCCGGGGCGCTGGTCTTCAAGACCCATGGTGTGGGCCACGCTTGCGACCTCTTCCATCGCGATGGTGCGAGCGCGTTCCTGAACCACGTCCGTGAGCGGACGTCTGGGAACCAGTGCGTAGACCAGTTCACAATCCAGTCCATCAGCGAGTTTGCGCAGTTGTCCGAGCGATATGCGGTCATCCGCTTCGGATTGTTCGGACTTGTGCAGCGTCGCCCCCGAAACGCCCAGCCGCTGAGCCTGCTGGCGTTCCGTTCGACCCAGGGCTTCTCGGATGAGCTTCAGCCATCCCCGAGACGGTGGCTGCCGCTTCACCAAGTCCGCGTAGCCGGAAAGGGTGGACTGCACTTGTTCAAGTCGAAGTTGGTTCAGTTCAGGAGACATTGCTAGCCTATAGGCTGGTTAATTTCATTAAAATGATAGCCTAATTGAAAGCAGTATGCAATAAATTGCTTCGGTATAGGGAAGCTGGAAATATCATTATGCTGCACTTATGGGAAGCTTTTATTGATCCGGTCAGCCCATGAGCATTGTGTTTGGGCTGCAAAGTGGGGCGGATTGACGGGTGCATCGCTGGCCCTGCGTGTGGGCGGCGATTTTTGTTGGAGTGGGAGCCCACCCCTGTGGGCGATGGTTTGCAGGGCGAATGGCTTGCGTTGATGAGATCACTCAGCATGCCACACTGGGTATCGACTTTAATCCATTCACAGGATGCGCATTATAAATGGGTGTTAATGGGTGTAATATTGGTTTCATGTTGCGTTCAGACACCCTCCAGATCACACCCGAAATCCTGAGCCTGATTGCTCGGATCGACGAATTCAAGGGCGCATGGCGAGCTTTGGGAACGCTGGCGCCCGAGCGTCTTTTGGCGCTACGGCGGGTGGCCACCATCGAGAGCATAGGCTCGTCTACCCGCATCGAAGGCAGCAAACTGACCGACCGCGAAGTGCAACGTCTGCTTTCCAACCTGGCCATCAAGTCCTTCGACACACGCGACGAACAGGAGGTGGCCGGTTACGCTGAACTCATGGACATGGTGTTTAGCTCGTGGCAGGACATCCCATTCAACGAGAACCACATCAAGCAACTGCACCAAGTTCTGCTGACCCACAGCGACAAGGATGAACGCCACCGGGGGCAGTACAAGACCCATTCGAACAGCGTCGCTGCATTCGATGAAAACGGTGCACAAATTGGCATCGTCTTCGAAACCGCCACGCCATTTGACACGCCACAGCTGATGGCTCAATTGGTGTCATGGGTGAATGGCGAGCTGCAGAAGTCGCCGGTACCGGAAAAGCTGCACCCCTTGTTGATCATCTCGATCTTCGTCGTTGTGTTTCTGGAAATTCACCCTTTTCAGGATGGCAACGGACGTTTGAGCAGGGTGCTGACGACACTGCTGCTGATCCAGGCCGGATATGCCTATGTGCCCTACAGCTCGTTGGAGAGCGTGATCGAGCTGAACAAGGAAGCCTATTATTTGGCCTTGCGCCAGACACAAGGAACCATCCGCACTGATGCGCCCAACTGGCAGCCATGGCTGGTGTTCTTCTTGCGCTCGCTGGCAGAGCAGGTGCGGCGCCTGGAGAAGAAGGTCGAACGTGAAAAGATCGTGCTGGCCACCCTGCCCGAGCTGTCACTGCAGATCGTGGAATTCGCCAGAGAGCACGGGCGCGTCACGATGATGGATGCCATCCAATTGACGGGTGCCAGTCGCAACACCCTCAAGCTGCATTTCCGCGACCTGGCCGAGCGCAACCATCTGGAGCAGCACGGTAGCGGTCGCGGTGTGTGGTACGGCTTGAAATGAGTGATGGGGCTGGTGGCAAACTTCAACACCTGAGTCAGCGACGGAATTCACGCTGCAGGAGTTGCAACCATCGGGTAACGATGTCACGCTTGTTGTCCAACCACTTGAGTGAGCAGGCAGTCAACTTAGAAAACGCAGCCAACAGGGCTGAGCTGGGGCCAGCATTTTTGATAAACACGGACTTCATGGCGCGGCGTTGCCCGAGTTCCACACTCCTTACACAAAGGTTGCGGCAGAAACGCCAAACCGTTCGCTGAGCGCGCGCACTTGGCGAATGTTGAGTTCTCGCTTGCCCGTCAGGATTTCGGACACGACACCCTGACTGCCGATCTCGCTCAGATCGCTTTGCTTCAGGCCGTGTTGTTCCATCAGAAATTTAAGCGCTTGCACACCCATGACTTCGGGCAGAGGGTGATGCTTGGCTTCATAGCCCTCGATCAGATCGCCCACGATGTCGACCAAGCCCATCGCGGGATGCTTTTCTTTGCCCTGGGTTTCATCCAGCAGGGCTTGGAGCATCTCGGTCATGCGCGCGCAGTGCGCTTCATCCCGGATGGGGGTGATGTCGGTTGCTGCACGGAACTGCTCCCAAATGAGGAGCAGGTGCTTCACGTTGATGGCTGCATTCATGAAGTTGATCGTAAAGGCTTGGCACCCACGCCCAAAACGGCCAACCCCTTGGTGGCATGCCTTACCACTACAAAACATGTGGAGGCCTTCATGTTCTTGGCGAGTACACGTCACACCTGTCATGTCGCCAAAACTCAATTTTGAGAACATGACAAGTGTCAGTTTTCACATATCAATGGTGAATAAGCCCATAAAACATTTAAATATTTTGTTTTTATGCTAAATTATTTCTATAGAAATATCGGAGCACGCCATGCTAACCAACGCAGTCACAGCCCCAGACAAATTCATGGTGCTGGGCAAAGCCACCATGCGCGCGGCGCAAGAGTTGCATCTGTCGAGTGCGGCTTTGGCCCGCGTGATCGGGTTCAGTGAGCCGACCATCAGCCGCATTGCCAACGGCAGCCGGGGCATCGACCCTGCGTCTAAAGAGGGACAACTGGCGCTGCTGTTGGTGCGTTTGTTCCGCTCTTTGGACCCTCTTGTGGGCGGCGATGCGCAAAAGCGCCAGGATTGGCTGCGCAGCCACAACAAAACACTGAACGGTATCCCGGCCACGCTGATTGAAACCCCCCAGGGCCTTGTGACTGCCCTGTCTTATCTGGATGGCATGCGGGGTGCGGCTTGATGTCATCGGCTTCATGGAACCCGGATTGGGTTCATGAGTTCAGTGCCGACTTGCACATGTCTGCGTTCCGAATGGTCGAGACACAGTACGTTGCGGCCACCATGCGCTTGGTGGACTCCGCAGACGAGCAGCTGATGCTGGAAGAGATGCTGGAGGCCAGCAAGCCGCCGCTCCCACCGCAGGCAAGCGGTTTGCACTACCTTTTGGCAGCGCCTTTTCGCTATGTGCCTCAGACGGGTTCGCGTTTTCGTGCTGTCAACTCACCGGGCATTTGGTACGGCGCAGATGACGCTTATTGCGCCTGCGCAGAAATCGCCTATTGGCGTCAGCGTTTTTTGCTGGACAGCGCGGGGCTCATGAAGCAAGCGCTGGTCACAGAGCATTCGATGGTCGAGGCCTCTGTGCAAGGGCGTGCTTTAGATTTGCTATCGCAACCATGGGTTTTGGCGCAAGCGCTCTGGATGCATCCGAGTGACTACGCCGAAACCCAAAAACTGGCCACGCTGGTCAGGGATTCGCTGTCTGGGGTGACATGGATTCGCTATGCGTCGGTGCGTGCCAGCGACCATGTGTGCGCGGCAGTTTTTGACCCGCGCAGTTTGACCATGGTGACACCCGAGGGCCGCTATGAAACCTGGCATTGCCAAACAACGGCCGACAAGGTGACGCTGTCGAATGGCCGTGTGCGGTTTGATTTCTAGAAGGCAGCATCCAGATCAATTCAGAGATTGCACACCCGTGATTTCGGGCAGGGGGTGATGCTTGGCTTTACAGTCCTCGATCAGATCGCCCACGATGTCACCCCCCTTCGTGGCATGCCTTACCACTACAAAGCATGAGGAGGCCTTCATGTTCTTGGCGATCGTCTAAACCTGCAAAGTGCCATTACCATTTGGCATGCGTTTACTTCATCACCACCACCTGGACACACAGCGTGTCAAAAGCCAGTTCGCCAAGCTGGAAAAAGCGATTGCGCGAGACGACTTCAAAAGCCCGAACCTGAAGAAGTTGAGCCCAACGCCTTATTGGCGTTTCAAGCTGGATCAGAGCAACCGTTTGTTGGTGCAATTTGCGCGCTACAACAACGAGACGGTGTGTTTGGCGCTGGAGGTCATTCACCAACACGACTACGCCAACGCCCGGTTTTTGCGCGGAGCCAGCTTGCAGTGGGACCAAATCGATGTGGACGACGATGCAAGTGGGGAACAAGGCGACCCTGGGCGCGATGACGGTGCGCAGACGCTGCGTTATGTGCACCCGGTGTGCAGCGAAATTCATGTGCTCGACAAAGTGCTGAGTTTTGACGACACCCAGCAAGCGGTGTTTGACACCCCCGCGCCTCTGGTGCTGGTGGGTTCGGCGGGATCGGGCAAGACCGCCTTGACGCTTGAGAAACTGCGCCAAGCGCATGGGCGGGTGCTGTATGTGACGCAGTCTGCCTTTTTGGCGCAAAGCGCACGCGCCATTTATTTTGCGCACGGCTTCGAGGCGCAGGGGCAAGAACCCGAATTTTTGAGCTACCGGGAGTTCATGGAAACCTTGCATGTACCGGCTGGGCGTGAGCTTGATTTTTCGGCTTTCGGCGCTTGGTTTGAGCGCTATCGCAGTGCCGCCAAACAAGCCACGGGCGGGCTTGACGCGCACGCTTTGTTTGAGGAGTTTCGTGGCGTGATTTCGAGCCGGGCCGAGGGCGTGCTCAGTCGCGAGAGTTATCTGGCCTTGGGCGTGCGCCAGTCTTTGCTGGCCCCTGCGCAACGTGCGGCCGTGTTTGATTTGTTTGAAAAGTACCGCTCTTGGCTGGCCGGATCGGGGTTTTTTGACCTGAATTTGTTGGCCCACGATTGGTTGCCCAAAGCCCAGCCAACTTATGACTTCATGGTGGTCGACGAGGTGCAGGATTTGACGAGTGTGCAGCTCGCACTGCTGCTCAAGACACTGGCCAAGCCCGGGCAGTTTTTGTTGTGTGGCGATTCCAACCAGATTGTTCACCCGAACTTTTTCTCTTGGGCCGCTGTCAAGACTTTGTTTTGGCAAGACGAATCCTTGGCCCGTTCGCAAACGATTTCTGTTTTGAAAGCCAACTTCCGCAATGGCCAGGCGGTGACGCATTTGGCCAATCGTTTGCTCAAAATCAAGCATGCGCGGTTTGGCTCCATTGACCGGGAAACCAACTTTTTGGTTCAGGCCACGGCTCAAGCCAGTGGCACCGTTCAATTGCTGGCCGACAAAGAGGCGACGCGGCGCGAGCTCAACCTCAAAACGCGGGGCTCCACGCAGTTTGCCGTGTTGGTGCTGCGCGACGAAGACAAGGCGGCGGTGCGCCAACAGTTCCAGACGCCGCTGGTATTTTCTGTGCACGAGGCCAAGGGACTGGAATACACCAACGTGATTTTGGTCGACATGGTATCGGGCCAGCGCCAGGCGTTTGCAGAGGTCGCCCAAGGGGTGCAGGCCAGTGATCTGGCAGGCGACACACTCGATTACAGCCGTGCGCGTGACAAGACCGATCGGTCTTTGGAGTTGTTCAAGTTTTACGTGAATGCCTTGTATGTCGCGCTCACGCGCGCTGTGGATCAGTTGCTGTTGGTGGAGTCGGACACGGCCCACCCCTTGCTGCAGTTGCTGGACTTGCGCACGCAAGACGCGCTGAATTTGGCGTCCACTCAAACGTCGAGCCAACAAGAATGGGCGGCCGAGGCGCGCAGACTGGAGTTGCAAGGCAAACAAGAGCAGGCCGAGGCCATTCGGCAAACCATGCTCAAAACGCAAAAACCCAGTTGGCCCATTTGGGATGAGGCCGCGCTGCAAGAGCTGTTGCCCAAAGCGCTGTTGCCCGGTCAGATTTCCAACAAACCCCGTCAAGCTTTGCTGGACTATGCCTTGTGGCATGGTCAATCGGGGTGGGTTCATGACTTGGTGGGAGCCAGCAACTTTGAACCGGCCAAACAAATCGGCCACGCGATCTGGGCCTCACAAGGCAAGCTCCCAGTGCCGCGCGCAAGGCACGAGGGGCCCGCCCAACACCTTGCCCGACTGGAGGCCGATCGCCGTGATGCGTGGCGCTTTTTGGTGAAGAAAGCCGAAGCCTT
Organism: Limnohabitans planktonicus II-D5; assembly: GCF_001270065.2. GTDB lineage: Bacteria > Pseudomonadota > Gammaproteobacteria > Burkholderiales > Burkholderiaceae_C > Limnohabitans_A > Limnohabitans_A planktonicus. The sequence continues at coordinate 4,004 of NZ_LFYT02000029.1, read as the reverse complement.
GGCCGAGCGCCAGCGTCAGCCTTATGCGTCCCGGGGGTTCAAGGAGGTCTTGCGCCAATGCGATCAGTTCGGGGTGGATCACCGCACCTATTTCAACGCCACGCCCTTGATGCTGGCCGCTGAGTGCGGCAATGTGGCTTTGGTGCAGGCCTTGCTGGAGCGCGGGGCCGACCCCATGACTCAAGACCATTACGGCCACCGTGCATGGGACTATGCCTTGGCGCGTTTTTTGGATGATCCTGAGCACAAAGCGCACCAGCTGGATGTGCTTTACCCGCTGCTGTCACCTGCGGTGATGGATGTGCAAACCGATGGCAAATTGGTGCGCTTGGAGCGCCACCAAGGCGAGTACTGGTTGCTGACGGTGATGCTGACCAGCTACAAAAAGTTTTTTTCGCAGTTGCTGCCTGATGCACAGGTCGAGCGCAATATCAAAGGCTTTTGTGCCGACCATCTGATGCGTCACATGGACCGTGTACCCGACAGCGTCCTGCCGCCCAGACGTCGCACCCGCACTTACATCAACTCGGTCTTGGCGCGCGCCGAAGTCAACAGCAACTACCAACCCAGCCGCCAACTTTGGCTTCGCACGCGAAACGGTTACTACGTCATCAACCCCGCCTTGCAACTGCGTGCACACAGCACCAAGGCCTGGGTCTCTTGGCATGAGTGGCTGAACCAGCCGCTGGTGTTGGCAGGCTGCGGCATGCGGCTAAAAGCGCCTGCAGATTGACCGGGGTTCATTTCGCCCAGACCCTTGTAGCTCTGACGGCTGATTCATCTCAGTTCTTTAATTCAAAATGGACAATATTCATGGGTTTTGTCCATAACGGCGAAATGCCAAGCAAGCCACCCATTGTTTTCCCCCAAGAGCAAACACTGCTCAGCGCCTTGGGCGAGCGCCTTAGGCTGGCGCGTTTGCGCCGCAAACTGAGCACTACCGTGGTGGCGCAGCGGGCAGGCATGTCGCGCACTTCGGTCTACAAGGTCGAAGCTGGTGATGCCGGTGCCACTTTGGGCACTTATCTGCGTGTGCTGGCGGTGCTCGGGCTGCAGGCTGATTTCAATGCCTTGGCAGCGGATGACAAAGTGGGGCGCAAGTTGCAGGATTTGGCTTTGGCCCCATCGCCTGCTGCGCGACGCCAGCGTCGCGCCAGTGTGCAGTTACCCGACTCTGCCAACAGCACTTCTGAGGTCCAGCCATGACGGGGCAATTCGATGGGCTATGGACAACCGTCCCGACTTGCAAACCGCGTTGAGCACGGCCGCGTTTTACGGCTTGACGGCCGCGCAGGGGCTGCACATCGTTGACGAGGTGATGGATGTCGTGGGCACTTGGCGCGATGTCGCCAACCAAGTTCGCATTTCTCGGGCAGATATCGAACTGACGGCAGCTGCGTTCAGTGCGCATGAGGCTTGGCAAGGCCATGAAACGCGCTCTAAGCCCAAAAATTGACTTGTTAATGACAGCAGGAGCATTGGTCCGCTGTCCAATGAGAGGGCGCTGGCAATGCTGCTGGTGATCCGGCACGCTGAAATTTGAATTTTGTTCACCGGTATTCCGTCGGTGGCTTTTCAGCGTGTGCTGCATGTCGGGGCTAAAGCCACCGACCTACAACTGAACCGCATGTAAGGGATAGATTTTTTGTAGGAGCCCACCCCTGTGGGCGATGGGCGTGGCACACGCCCTGCAAGCCATCGCCCACGGGGTGGGCTCCTACAGCATCAAGCAGGGCGAAGGTCCCATGCCGTGCCAGTTGAATCACACGCTGCCGTCATGGCCGCCCTGCGGGATTACAAATATTTGGCGTGGTGATCAAAGTGATCGCCCAAGAACGTGGCGATGAAGTAATAGCTGTGGTCATACCCCGGTTGCATGCGCAGGGTCAGCGGGTGGCCCGCTGCCTCGCAGGCGGCTTGCAACCGTTCGGGGCACAGTTGCGCCAAAAACTCGTCGGCATCGCCTTGGTCCACCAGCAGGTGCAGCTTTTCCTGGCGCGCAGTGGCCACCAGTTCTGCGGCATCCCATGCACGCCAAGCCTGCGGGTCTGCCCCCAGGTAGGCAGTCAAGGCCTTTTGGCCCCAAGGCACTTGCGATGGCGCCACGATGGGTGAAAACGCCGACACGCTGCGGTAGCGGCCCGGGTGGCGCAGCGCCGTGACCAACGCGCCGTGCCCGCCCATCGAATGGCCAAAGATGCCGCGTGAATCGCTGGCCGCAAAGTGCTGCTCGATCAAGGTGGGCAACTCAACGGCCACATAGTCTTGCATGCGGTAATGCGTTGCCCAAGGGGCTTGGGTGGCGTTGACGTAAAAGCCAGCGCCCTGACCCAGGTCGTAGGCATCGTCGTTGGCCACGGCTTCGCCGCGCGGGCTGGTGTCGGGTGCAACCACGATCACGCCATGCCGCGCCGCGTGCGCTTGTGCACCGGCTTTGGTGATGAAGTTTTGCTCGGTGCAGGTCAGGCCCGACAGCCAGTACAGCACCGGGCACTTGACGCCGCGCAGGGCGGCCTCCGGCAGGTACACGCCCAGCCGCATGTCGCAGCCCAGGGTGCTGGAGGTGTGCGCCCAAACTTCTTGCCGACCGCCAAAGCTGGCGTGTTGTTCGATGCGTTTCATGCGTCGCCTTCAAAGTGCACCACCGAGCGGATGGACTGGCCGTTGTGCATCAAGTCGAAGGCGTGGTTGATGCCGCTCAGCCCCATGGTGTGCGTGACAAACGGGGCCAGCGCGATGCGCCCGGCCATGGCGTCGTCCACCATGCCGGGGAGTTCGCTGCGGCCTTTGACGCCGCCAAAGGCGGTGCCCATCCAGCGGCGGCCGGTGACCAGCTGGAAGGGGCGGGTGGAGATTTCCTGGCCCGCACCGGCCACACCGATGATGACCGATTGGCCCCAGCCACGGTGCGCACATTCGAGCGCGGCCCGCATGACTTGGGTGTTGCCAATGCATTCAAAGCTGTGGTCCACACCCCAGCCGGTCATCTCGACGATGACTTTCTGAATGGGTTTGTCGTGGTCTTTGGGGTTGACGCAGTCGGTCGCGCCAAAGGTGCGCGCCAGATCGAACTTGCTGGGGTTGGTGTCGATGGCGATGATGCGCCCGGCCTTGGCCAGCTTGGCGCCTTGCACCACGGCCAGGCCAATGCCGCCCAGGCCGAACACGGCCACCGTGTCACCTTCTTGCACCTTGGCCGTGTTTTTGACCGCGCCCAGCCCGGTGGTCACGCCGCAGCCCAACAGGCACACCTGTTCGGGGTTGGCGTCGGGCCGGATTTTGGCGAGCGAGACTTCGGCCACGACGGTGTATTCGCTGAAGGTCGAGCAACCCATGTAGTGGTACAGCGGCTGGCCTTGGTATGAAAAGCGGGTGGTGCCGTCGGGCATGACGCCTTTGCCCTGCGTGGTACGCACGGCCACGCACAAATTGGTTTTGCCCGACTTGCAAAACAGACATTCGCCGCACTCGGCGGTGTAGAGCGGAATCACATGGTCGCCGGGCTGGACGCTGGTCACGCCCTCACCCACCTCGACCACAATGCCCGCGCCCTCATGGCCCAACACGACCGGAAACAGCCCTTCGGGGTCTTCGCCCGAGAGCGTGAAGGCGTCGGTGTGGCAGATGCCGGTGTGCGTGATCTTGACCAGCACCTCGCCCTTGCGCGGGGGCGCGACGTCGATCTCGACAATTTGCAAAGGTTGGCCTGCTGCAAAGGCGACGGCTGCACGGGATTTCATGATGGCTCCTGGGGGTGTGAATTGAAAGTATTGTGATCGCACGGCGTGGCCAAATTGCTGACAGCGCGAAGTCTCTGAGCGTCAAGGCAGGTTTTTTGCGCGCCCCTTACAACATTACTCTGACCCCCGTCATCGCGCGCCCCTTGCAACATTGCTCTGCCCCCCGTCATTGCGCGCCCCTTGCAACATTGCTCTGACCCACCGTCATTGCGAGCGAAGCGCGGCAATCCAGCGACTGAGGTCAAGCCATCGCCAATGCCATTG
>NZ_LFYT02000028.1 GCF_001270065.2 Limnohabitans planktonicus II-D5 | reverse complement strand
GCCCTTGGGCGCTTTTTTGTTGGGGCCAAGGGCTGGCTTACATCCAATACACGAGGATGTACAAACCCAGCCAGACCACGTCCACGAAGTGCCAGTACCAAGCCGCACCTTCAAAACCAAAATGTCGGTCTTTGGTGAAGTGACCTTTTTGCAAACGCAAGGTGATGAACAAAAGCATCAACATGCCCACGAACACGTGAAAGCCGTGAAAGCCGGTCAGCATGTAGAAGGTGGAGCCATAAATACCGGATGACAACTTGAGGTTCAAGTCACCCCAAGCATGGGCGTACTCATAACCTTGAACGAACAAGAAAATCAAACCCAAAATCACCGTCATCCACATGTACATGATGGTTTTGCTGCGATTGCCCACTTGCAGTGCATGGTGCGCAATGGTCAAAGTCACGCCAGATGTCAACAACAACGCGGTGTTGATGGTAGGCAACCAGAAGGGTCCCATGGTTTGAAAGGGCTCGACGAAACCAGCTGGTGAAGTGGTCGCACCGGGCACCACGCTGGGCCATGCGGCTTTGAAGTCAGGCCAAAGCAATGCGTTGTCCAGGCTACCGAGCGCAGGAATCGAATGTGAACGGGCCCACCACAGTGCGGTGAAGAAAGCGCCAAAGAACATCACCTCAGAGAAGATGAACCAGGTCATGCTCCAACGGTAGGACAAGTCGATTTTGCGACCGTACATGCCGGTCTCACTTTCGTGCACGGCCTCAGAGAACCACTGGTACAAGACGATCAACCACCAGGCCATACCGAAGAACAGGCAATACATGCCCCATTCGACGCCGTTGATCCATTGGCCTGCGCCCAGGATGACGAAGAACAAGCCAATGGCCGACATGACCGGGTGGCGTGACTCGTGCGGAACATAGTAGTAAGGCGTGCTGCCGTGTGCTGCTGAACTCATGGGGACTCCTGCTCTCTCTTCTATCGAAATCTTATTTTTTGGCGGTTAAAGGCCTGTGGGCTGAACCACGACCCAGTTGACCAGGGCCATCAGCCCCAGAACAAACAACAATGCCGCAACAATGGCCACACCGATGATGTGAAACGGGTTGAGCTTTTCAAGGTCTTGTTGGTAGTCGGCATTCTTTCGGAGGCCGACAAAGGACCAAAGAACGGCCTGAATGGTGCGCAACCAGGACGTTTTGGACACGGGCATCTCAGGCGTGGTCATGATCCCCAACCTGTCTTGACCGGCAAGGGCTGGACCACAGCCGCCAAAGGCGCTGTCGGGGCGGCTGGCGTCTTGCCGCCCACCTCAAAGAAGGTGTAGGACAGCGTGATGGTGGTCACGTCTTTGGACAACTTAGGGTCGATCACAAAGGCGACGGGCCAGGATTTTTTCTCGCCGGGCTCCAGGGTGTACTGGTTGAAACAGAAACACTCGAGCTTGTTGAAATGGTTGGCCGCATTGCGTGGTGCATAGCTGGGAATGGCTTGAGCAGCCATGCGGCGATTTTGTACATTCTGGAACTCGTACATCACAGTGCTGAGTTCGCCAGGGTGCACCTGCATGGAGCGCCTCTCGGGCTTGAACTCCCAAGGGCCACGCACATTGGCGTCGAACTCGACGGTGATGGTGCGGGTGGTATCGACCTGGCTGTTGCGCAAAACCTCAGCGGCTTTGCCAGCCTTGGCATTGCCCGGGACCTGTGTCTCGGAAATTGACAGGATGTTGATGCCTGTGATTTCGCAAATCGCCTTGTAAATAGGCACCAGCGCATAACCGAAGCAGAACATGCCCGCGGTCACCACCGCCAGTTTGCCCACCATCTTCAGGTTTTCACCGCGCAGGTTCATCACGCTCTTTCAGGGGTTGAGGATCAACAACTTGGCCACAAACCCGAGCAGCACAGCAAGTGCCACCGAGGCCAGGATCAGGCCCAGGCGCACATTGCTTTTTCTTTGTTCGGGTGTCATGGCCATGGCAATCAACCAATTACGCGGGTCGCGGTGGCGTCCAGCTTGGGTGGGTTTTCAAAGGTATGGAATGGGGCAGGCGAAGGCACTTCCCACTCGAGGCCTTCAGCACCTTCCCAAGGCTTCTGAGGCGCCTTCTCGCCTTTGCCCATCATGGCAGGCAAGACGATGAACAAGAAGAAATAGACCTGGGCAAAACCGAAGAAGAAGGCACCCACCGAAGCGATCATGTTGAAGTCGGTGAACTGCATGGGGTAGTCGGCGTAGCGACGGGGCATGCCTGCCAGACCCAGGAAGTGCATCGGGAAGAAGGTGATGTTGAAGGAAATCAGCGACCACCAGAAGTGGATCTTGCCGCGTGTTTCGCTGTACATCACACCGGTCCACTTGGGAATCCAGTAGTAAACGCCTGCGAACAGTGCAAACAGAGAACCCGCCACCAGCACGTAGTGGAAGTGGGCCACCACGTAATAGGTGTCCTGCAACTGAATGTCGATCGGGGCCATGGCCAGAATCAGGCCGGTGAAACCACCCATGGTGAACACGAAAATGAAGCCCACAGCAAACAGCATGGGGGTTTCAAAGGTCATCGAGCCGCGCCACATGGTGGCAATCCAGTTGAAGATCTTCACAGCGGTCGGCACGGCGATCAGCATCGTGGCGTACATGAAGAACAACTGACCTGTGACCGGCATACCGGTCGTGAACATGTGGTGCGCCCACACGATGAAGGACAGGATGGCGATGGACGATGTGGCGTACACCATGGAGGCGTAACCGAACAACTTCTTGCGGGCGAAGGCAGGCACGATCTGGCTGATGATGCCGAAGGCCGGCAAGATCATGATGTACACCTCAGGGTGACCGAAGAACCAGAAGATGTGCTGGTACATGACCGGGTCACCACCACCAGCGGGGTTGAAGAAGCTGGTGCCAAAGTGGCGGTCTGTCAGGGTCATGGTGATCGCGCCAGCCAACACAGGCATCACCGCGATCAGCAAATAAGCGGTGATCAACCATGTCCAGGCGAACATGGGCATCTTCATCAAGGTCATGCCGGGAGCGCGCATGTTCAGGATGGTCACGATGATGTTGATCGAACCCATGATGGACGAGGCACCCAGGATGTGCATGGCAAAAATACCAGCGTCCATGGAGGGGCCCATTTGGAGGGTCAATGGGGCGTACAAAGTCCAACCAGCTGCAGGTGCGCCGCCAGGCATGAAGAATGAACCGACCAGCATCAGAGCCGCAGGAATCATCAGCCAGAAGCTGAAGTTGTTCATGCGGGCAAAGGCCATGTCGGAAGCGCCGATTTGGAGCGGCAGCATCCAGTTCGCGAAGCCCACGAAGGCCGGCATGATCGCGCCAAACACCATGATGATGCCGTGCATGGTGGTGAATTGGTTGAACAACTCAGGGTTCACAATTTGCAAGCCAGGCTGGAACAGCTCAGCGCGGATACCCAGCGCCAAGACACCACCAATCATGAGCATGGCAAAGCTGAACAACAGGTACAGGGTACCAATGTCTTTGTGGTTGGTGGCATACACCCAACGACGCCAGCCCGCAGGCGCGTGACCGTGGTCGTCATGGGCGTGATCGTGATGGTCTAGAACGGCACTCATCTTGATTTCCTTTGATTTGTATACGGTACGGCTTATTTGCGAGCGGCCAGAACTTCAGCCGGTTGCACGATTTGCCCGGTCTTGTTGGACCAGTTGTTTTTGGTGTACGTGATGACAGCAGCGATTTCGGTGTCGGACAACTGCTTCCATGCAGGCATGGCACCGTTGTTTTGACCATTCAACATCACCGCGATTTGCTTGGACTTGTCGGCATCAAGCACCACCGCAGAGCCGTCCACTGCCTTGATGGCGCCCGCACCTTTGCCGTTGGCTTGGTGGCAGGCTGCACAGTTGGCAGCGTAAACCTTTTCACCACGCTTGGACAAATCGTCCAAAGCCCAGACTTTGGCCGGATCATCGGCTTTGGCTGCTTGCTTTTTCTTCTCGACCTGAACCCAAGCGGCATAGTCTTCTGCGGAAAGCACTTTCACGTGGATGGGCATGTAAGCATGCTCTTTGCCGCAGAGCTCTTGGCACTGGCCGTAAAAGTCACCGGTTTTTTCAGCACGGAACCAGGTGTCGCGCACGAAACCTGGGATCGCGTCTTGTTTGATGCCGAAAGCGGGCACCGCAAAAGCGTGGATCACATCGTTGGCGGTGGTGATCACGCGCACTTTTTGACCCACAGGAACCACCAAGGGGTTGTCCACTTTGAGCAGGTAGTTGTCGCCTTCCGGCTTGCCTGCATCGGACATGGCACGCTGGCCGGAATCCAAAGTGGAAATGTAGCTCAGGCCTTCGCCCTCACCCTTGATGTAGTCGTAGCCCCACTTCCACTGGTAACCCGTGGCCTTGATGGTCAGATCGGCATTGGTGGTGTCTTTTTGGGCCACCAGCACCTTGGTAGCAGGGAGCGCCATCAAGATCACGATCAGGAAGGGCACTGCCGTCCAAATCACTTCCACCGTGATGGATTCAGTGAAGGTGGCGGGCTTGTGGCCGACCGATTTGCGGTGCTTCCAGATGGAGTAGAACATGACCGCAAACACGGCAATGAAAATGACCGTGCAAATGATCAGCATGAACCAGTGCAGCCATTGCTGCTCTACGGCGATCTTGGTCACTGGCGGATGCAAATTCAGCTGATTGACAGCAGGGCCGCCCGGCAAATCATTGACCGCATAGGCTGCAGTGGCCATCCAGGCACCCGCAAAAATGCCCGCACGGGACAACTGCGAAGCCAATTGATTGGAAATATTCTTCATGGTTCTCACTAACTTCCAAGACTCTGTTGAACTCACACCTCAGGCAAACCGGGCCAAGCCCCGTTTACCCCTAAGCATCACGCGGAGCGCAATGCCTTTCTGATTTCTCGCGCCAACAATTGGCGCATTTCGGGGCGTACAAAACGCCCCACCTCCATTGAACGCCCCTGGCCTGATAACTCAATCAGACTGTGGTCGCCAGATTTAGGCTCGACTCGCACCCATTGACGAACAAATTCTGCTCGCTCCATGCGTCCGGCGAACTCTCTTTCCACCACAAGCTTTGAGCCATGCAGTGAAATCCACTCACCGTCGGTTGCATGTCTGGCGTAGACCAAAAATGCTACACCCACAACTACAACTTCAAACCCCGCAAAAACCAATACCAAAGTAGCACCCTGAAACCAGAAAAATCCTCCGATACCCAAAGAGACCAAGCACAGCGAAAGATACAACCACGCCAACTGGGATGGGGTTATCGAGCAATTGCGCCGAAGCTGCCATTGAATAACGGATCCAGACTCTTGTGCGAACTGGTAGATGGTATTTGACACGTGTCAACTTTCACTAAGCTAACGGGCTTTTCAGCATACTCTGAGGCCAAATCCGGCCGGATTTTACCTGAGTTACGAAGGGGTTTTGATTCATCTCAAACTTTGTCGGAGATATGCGACTGACCACGCAGCATTTGACGCATTTGACCCAAACCAATTTCCGTATGCGGTGTGACCTTCATGCGAATTGGCGGCTTGATGGCATGACCATAGACGATCTCGAAAGTCAATGACAAACGCCCACCCGTCTCAGGCTTGGCCAAAGTCATCAAAACCTCTGAAAGCTGCTGATACCAAAGGCGGCCGCGCAAGCCCTCAAAGCGCTTCACACTCAAGTTGCGCCCCAAGCCACGCAACTCTGCCAGCAATTTCTCGGGCGTTTCAAAGGTCAGGGTTATTCGCTCCATGTCCATCACAGGCTCTGAAAAACCCGTTTGCACCAACATGTCTCCCCAATCGTGCATGTCTGTGAACTCCTGCGCTGGCGCGTGCCAGCCTCGTTGGGCATAGGCATCGCGCAATTCCCGCAAAGTGTCTGGACCCAAACATGAAAACATCAAAAATCCGTCTACTGCGAGTGTTCGATACCAAACTTCGATCAGTTTTTGGGGGTGAGCGCAGGTGTGTAAATGCATGTTGGCCCACAACATCTGGGATTGTCCGTCCGGCGGCAAGCCCACCTGAGCCTGTGATCCCCACCAGCGCAAGGGATGCCACCAAGGCCTTAGCAGTGACTTTTTAACTGCGCGCGCCTGAGCAGGATGTTCGCATTGGATCAAGTCTTTCGCGTTGGGATACCGCTGCTGCAAGTCCTTATGGGCCTTCATACCACCACGCAAGGGTTCCCAATGAACCCATTGCGCAGGCGTCAACTTGATGAAATCAAGCCGCTCTTGCATGCGTGCAGCCACCTCCTCGTGCAGCCAAGGCGATGCCATCACCGGATCAGGGAATGCCGCCCAACGGGCCGCGGCAACAGGATCAAGTGAAGGGGGGCGATCAGATACAGACATGGCCAAAGGGTCAAAAGCTTTGAAAATACAACACGCTGCTCACGCACTGGGTAGATTGAAGCAGGCTTGTCGTCAGGGGGTGGCGGCAGTATATTGATTTCATGTGGTCCAAGTTATTCAAAGGAGAAAACCCATTGTTGGCCTTGCGCAGGCCAGACAGTGCCTGGGCCTGGTTACCGAGCCGCTGCGCGGTGTGCCGCAGTTGGCCGCATGCCCCTTTGTGTGACACCTGCATCAGTCGTTTTGCCCCACCACTTCATCGCTGCAGAACTTGTGCATTGCCCATGCCCACGCAGATGGTCGACATGTGCGGCGCGTGCCTGAAGTCGCCCCCTCCATTGGATGCCTGCCTTTGCGCCACTTCCTATGCCTGGCCATGGCGCGATTTGATTGCCCATCTCAAATTTCACCAGCAACCGGGCTGGGCTGGACCGTTGGCTACCCTGATGATGAGCGCCCCATGGGTAGAGGACACGCTGGAGGCTGCTGACTGGGTGCTTCCTGTACCCTTATCTGCCCAACGGCTCGCAGAGCGGGGCTACAACCAAGCCTTGCTGCTGGCGAACAAACTCTGCCCCGAAAAAACCGATGCCCACTTGCTGCTGCGCACCCGCAACACGCCGGCCCAGCGCAGCTTGCCCAGAGCAGAGCGTCTGAGTAACCTGCAAGGCGCTTTTGCAATCGAACCTTTGCGAGCCCATGACATCCGTGGCAAACGGGTGGTTTTGATCGATGACGTGATGACCAGCGGGGCCTCGCTGTACACCGCGGCGCGGGTGCTGCGGCAAGGGGGTGCCACCCACGTCAGCGCCATTGTGCTGGCCCGCACCGAAGCTGACAGCGAAGGCTGAAGCTCCGCCTAACTCTCGGGCCTCGCCCCCTCAGACCCCAAGGCACAATACGGGCCATGTTCCATATCGTCCTCGTCGAACCCGAAATCCCCCCCAACACGGGCAACGTCATCCGCCTGGCGGCGAACACCGGCTGCACACTGCATTTGATCGAACCGCTGGGTTTTTCCATGGACGACAAGCACATGCGACGCGCCGGACTCGATTACCACGAATACGCCGCCTTGCGTCGCCATGCCGACTGGCCCGCCTTTCTGGACAGCGAACGCCCCGCCGCAGACCGGATGTTTGCACTGACCACCAAGGGCAGCAAAGCGGCTCACACCGTGGCCTTTGAGCCTGGAGATTGGCTGATCTTTGGCGCCGAAACCCGGGGCTTGGCTCCAGAACTGCGCGAACAATTTCCGCTGAACCAGCGCATCAAACTGCCCATGCGCGAAGGTCAGCGCAGCCTCAACCTGTCCAACGCCGTGGCCGTGACCGTCTTTGAAGCCTGGCGGCAAAACGGTTTTGGCGAGGCCAGTTTGGCCCCATCCAGCCATCAGGCGTAAAGGCGCACCAGGGATTCGGCCACGCAAACGGGCTTGTCACTGCCCTCTCGCTGGATCGAGACATTCCACTGCAGCTGCAGGCCATTGCCCTCCAAAGGCGTGGCCGAATGCAAATGCAAATGTGCCCGCAAGCGGCTACCCACTGGCACTGGGGCCATGAAACGCACCTTGTTCAGGCCGTAATTGACCCCCATGCGCGCCTCGGTCACCACGATGGTCTTGTCAAAAAACTGGGACAGCAGCGACAAGGTCAAAAAGCCATGGGCAATCGGCGCACCAAACGGGCCTTGTTTGGCCCGCTCGACATCGACATGAATCCACTGGTGGTCACCCGTTGCCTGTGCAAACTGATTGACCTGCTCCTGCGTGATCTCGATCCATTCAGAAGCCGCGACATCCTGGCCGACACAAGCGGCCAAATCGGCCAAAGTATTGAAAGTTTTCATGCCTTCGACTGTAGACAGGCTGGGTGGCTCGGGCTGTCCAGGCTGTGACAGCGGTCCCTGATCCTGCCCCGAAGACATGGCCTGAAGCTGTTGCCGCAATTGCGCCAACTGTTCACGGTAATGGGCCGCATCGCCGTAATCCACAAAGCCATGGTAGTAAGGATGGGCATGCAAAACCCGGCGGGCATGCTTGATCGGACACCAGTACTGCTCGGTCAAACCCACCACCTCGCGGCCATAGGCCATCAAACCGTTGCCATACGAGCAGTACGCACAATTGATCTTCTCCAGAACGTTCAAGTAGGCCAGATGCGTGCGGTCAAAGACAAAATAGTCTGAGCGCTTGACACGCGCCATCCCGTACATCGGAAAGCACACCCACTGGTACAGGGTGATGAACGCATCTAGCACCAACATGGGCAAAAGCACCGGGTAGATGAAGGGCACGCTCAACAGATGTCGCCAGTCCGCCGTCAGGATGTAGCGCAGCACACCCTGCTTGAAACGCCGCTGCTGCGCCACGACTTCTTTTTCAAACTTCACCTTGCGCTTCTCAAAGTCCACCTGCAGCTGCTGCCTGCGCTGCGCGAACTCATCCTCAATCTGCATCTCCAGCTGGTGGATGCGCTCCAGAAATTCTTGAATCTTGGTATTCATGATCGTCCTTTGACAGCCACAGGGTGCTCGCAGCTGCAGCGACAGACATTGGGCTGGACATGACATGCGTCAAATCCACCCCCGAAAAACCAGGCACAGTGCTCAAACAGCACACCATGACAGCAAACCACATTAACACTCTTGACGGGCTGACGACAGCGCAAGCCGCACAAAAGCTGCTGCAAGACGGCCCCAACGACATCGAGCAAGCCAAGGTGCGACCGATCTGGCGTCGTTTGATCGACATGCTGCGCCAGCCCATGTTTGCACTGCTGGTCACTGCCGCCCTCCTCTACATCGTGCTGGGCGATCTGACCGAAGGCCTGACACTGAGCGTATTTGTGCTGGCAGTGCTGGTACTGACCTTCTACCAGGAAGGCAAATCCGAAAAATCCATCCAGGCCTTGCGCCAGTTGACCCAAGCCAATGCCCAGGTGGTGCGCTCAGGCCAGACCCTCAAAATCCCCGCACGCGAGGTGGTGGTCGGGGACTGGCTGCTGATCTCCGAAGGCGATCGCGTCGCAGCGGACGGCCAACTGCTGAGCGCCAACAACCTGCAAATCGACGAATCCATGCTCACGGGCGAATCCGTGCCCGTGAGCAAGCAAGCCCACACCAGCGACACGCCTGCCAACAGCCAAAACACCGTGCAAGCGGGCACCTTCATCGTGCGAGGACAGGGCGTGGCTCGTGTGACTGCCACCGGCCAACGCAGCCAGGTCGGCCAAATTGGCCAGAGCCTGAACCAGCTCATGGTCGACACCACCCCCCTGCAACAACAAACCGCAAGCCTGGTCAAAGTTCTGGCCAGCATCGTCTTGGTCTTGTGCCTGGTCATGGTGCTCACGCTGGGCTGGCGCACGGGTCAGTGGATACCCGCCGTTCTGTCCGGCATTGCGCTGGCCATGGCCACACTGCCCGAAGAATATGCCGTGGTGCTCACCATCTTTCCGGCCATGGGCGCACACCGGCTGACCCGAACTGGCGTGCTGACGCGGCGCATCCAAGCCATCGAAACCCTGGGCGCCATCAGCGTGCTGTGCACCGACAAAACCGGCACCCTGACCCAAAACCGCATGACCGTGACGGCGCTGGCCGTGAAGACACACAACGCTGCAGCCGACGCCAGCCTCCTGACATGGCATGCAGGCGCCCCCACATTGAGCGAAGACTTTTACCCCCTGGTGGAACACGCCATTCTGGCCAGCGCCCCCGAGCCCTTTGACCCTATGGAGGCGGCCTTCCATGCCCTGGGTCAAAAGCATCTGGCCGCTACCGACCACCTGCACGCCGATTGGGAACTGGTGCAAACCTACGCCCTGAGCCCCCAACTGAAAGCCATGTCACACGTCTGGCAAATGAACGATGGCCCCGACCGCACGGTGTCGGCCAAAGGCGCGCCAGAAGCCATGATGGCTTTGTGCCACCTCCAGGACGCTGAGCGGAAAACCTGGTCAGCTCAGGTCGAGCGCATGGCCGCACAAGGCTTGCGTGTGCTGGCCGTAGCGCAAAGCCGCTTTGTGGGCAACGACTGGCCCGAAAGCGTCCACGGCTTTCACTTCGAATGGCTGGGACTGATCGGTTTGACCGACCCCTTGCGTCCAGAAATTCACCAGGCCGTGGCCGAATGCCAGTCGGCCGGTATCCGCGTCATCATGATCACCGGCGACTACCCCGCCACTGCCCAGGTGATTGCCCGCCAGGCGGGACTGCCTGAAGGCGAGACCCTGAGTGGCGACACCCTCGACAGCCTGAGTGACCCGCAATTACAAGCGCGGCTGGCCCAAGTGACGGTGTGCGCCCGCATCTCGCCCCATCAAAAACTGCGCATCGTGCAGGCCCTGCAAGCCGCTGGCGAAGTGGTCGCCATGACCGGCGACGGCGTGAACGACGCCCCCGCCCTTAAAGCCGCCCATGTGGGCGTTGCCATGGGCGCGCGCGGCACCGACGTGGCCCGCGAAGCCGCCGACCTGGTGCTGGTGGACGACAACTTTGCCTCCATCGTGCGCGGCATCCGGGTGGGTCGGCGCATCTTTGGCAATCTGCAAAAGTCCATGCACTACATCTTCGCCATCCACATCCCGATTGCAGGCATTGCGCTTGTGCCCATGCTCATGGGTTGGCCCCCCATGATGCTGCCGCTGCATGTGGCGCTGATGGAAATGGTGATTGATCCGGCCTGCTCCATCGCCTTTGAAAACGAACCAGCCGATGCCCAAGTGATGCAACGCCCGCCACGCGACACCACAGCCCCCTTGTTTGGTGCCAGCGCCATTGCCCTGGCGATGGGGCAAGGCCTGTGCGTGCTGGCCAGCGTGGCCTTAACGTATTTTTTGGCCCAAAAAGGGCTGGGCGCCTGGGCCTCTGACGGGGTAGCCCAACTGGGATGGTCACCACTTGATCCCGCGCAAACCCGCGCCATGGTCTTCGTCACCTTGGTGGTCGGCAATGCTGCCCTGATCCTGAGCAACCGAGCCCAAGGCGGCGCATTTTGGGCCAGCTTGCGCGTGCCCAACCCCACCGCTTATGCCGTCATGGGCCTGGCATTGGGCTTTTTGATGGTGGCCATTTACTGGCCCTGGCTGGCGGGGCCGCTGCAATTCAAAGCGCCCCCCGCGCAAGCGCTGTGGGTGGCCATCGGTTCAGGGCTGTTGAGTTTGGTCAATGTGACCTTGTTGCAGTGGGCATTTGCAACAAAACATGAGACAGCCCTCCAACGACCAGATAGTCAGTGAGGCTCCCGGAAAATTGCAGTGTTCTCAGCCGCCATAAGCGTTCAATTCACACCTGCTGGCTCTGACCCTCGGGCCCCTCATTCACACTGCCGCCGAATTTCAAGGCCGGGTGCTCGCGCTGCGACTGCAGCAAGGATTGCCACATCTGGTGGTAACAGCGCTCCCGACCCAACAACGTGTCGTCGATCAAGCCGACCTGCTCAGGGTAGCAGCGTGTCATGTGCGCACGGCCCAACAAAATGTTCCAGAAAAAACAGCAGCTTGCCAAAGATATCCTTGTCCTGCCCCGCGCCGTCGACATGGGTGATGGCGTGGTGCGCCCAATTCGTGGCCGGGGTGGAGATGGATTAGGCCCTGTGAAGTTTTTGCTTTAGATCGGCGGTCGAAGACCCCGACGTGGGCCTGTGCCGAAGCGACCAAACGTCGGACCTGAAGGTGCCGACCTACGAGGGATCTGTATTTGTAGGTCGGCGGCTTCAGCCCCGACATGGGCCTGTGCCGAAGCGGGCAAACGTCGGACCTGAAGGTGCCGACCTACGAGGGATCTGTATTTGTAGGTCGGCGGCTTCAGCCCCGACATGGGGCCTGTGCCGAAGCGAACAAACGTCGGACCTGAAGGTGCCGACCTACAAGGGATGTGTATTTGTAGTTCGGTGGCTTCAGCCCCGACATGGGCCTGTGCCAAAGCGGGCAAACGTCGGACCTGAAGGTGCCGACCTACGAGGGATGTGTATTTGTAGGTCGGTGGCTTCAGCCCCGACATGGGGCCTGTGCCGAAGCGAACAAACGTCGGACCTGAAGGTGCCGACCTACAAGGGATGTGTATTTGTAGTTCGGCGGCTTCAGCCCCGACATGGGCCTGTGCCGAAGCGGGCAAACGTCGGACCTGAAGGTGCCGACCTACGAGGGATGTGTATTTGTAGGTCGGTGGCTTCAGCCCCGACATGGGGCCTGTGCCGAAGCGAACAAACGTCGGACCTGAAGGTGCCGACCTACGAGGGATCTGTATTTGTAGGTCGGCGGCTTCAGCCCCGACATGGGCCTGTGCCGAAGCGGGCAAACGTCGGACCTGAAGGTGCCGACCTACGAGGGATCTGTATTTGTAGGTCGGCGGCTTCAGCCCCGACATGGGCCTTTGCCAAATCGAACAAACGTCGGACCAGAAGGTGCCGACCTACGAGGGCCACGGAATTTGTAGGTCGGTGGCTTCAGCCCCGACATGGGCCTGTGCCGAAGCGGGCAAACGTCGGACCTAAAGGTGCCGACCTACGAGGGCCACGGAATTTGTAGGTCGGTGGCTTCAGCCCCGACATGGGGCCTGTGCCGAAGCGGGCAAACGTCGGACCTGAAGGTGCCGACCTACAAGAGATGTGTATTTGTAGGTCGGTGGCTTCAGCCCCGACATGGGCCTGTGCCGAAGCGGGCAAACGTCGGACCTGAAGGTGCCGACCTACGAGGGCCACGGTATTGGCTTCAGCCCCGACATGGGCCTGTGCCGAAGCGAACAAACGTCGGACCTGTTGGTGCCGACCTACGAGGGATGTGTATTTGTAGGTCGGCGGCTTCAGCCCCGACAAGTTTGCGCGCCAAGGCCACCACAGCGCAGGCGCTTGATTTTCAGGACGAGCTGACGTCAGGCGAGCGGTGCAACTTGGTGTTGAGTTCGTCGACCACCGGTGCCCAAGCGGCATCGAGCACCAAGGCTTCTCGCAAAAAGCTGGCCTGCGAAGCCGTCCAGAAGGGCGCGTCGTGCAAACAGGTGGTTCCATCCATGATCACATGCTTGGCAATGAAGCGGTCAATACTGGCGTCATCATTGGCCTCACCCAGTTGTGCAAACAGGGTTTTCATGTTTTTTTCAATCAGTTCCATGCTCAATCCTTGATACAGATGGGCGCATGTCTTCACCTTGGTGGACAACTGCGCCCGGGCAGTTGCGACTGATCAATGACAGCCAATTTGTGACCTGACGGATGCTGCTGCATTGACCAGCACAGCCATGCCCAAATGCCATGCAAGCATGGGCCAAGTGCGTCATGGTGTCTTGCCCTGCACATGCAGCCGCAACCAGGACACATACTGATCCATCCATCCCTGCACGAAGCCCAGACTGGTGGTACCGATGTGACCATCCTCTGTCCAAAAGCCTTCTTTGGCGTGGATAAAGGCTTCAGGTTGTCCCATCGTGGGCACATTCAGATAGGCCAGAATATTGCGCAAATGCTGCTGCGCCAGTGCAGTGCCCAAGACGCCCACAGAAGCTCCGAGCACGCCCGCTGGCTTGCCGGCCCACACACTTTGTCCATAGGGGCGTGATGCATGGTCAATCAGGTTTTTCAGCACACCAGGAATCGATCGGTTGTATTCCGGTGTGACAAACAACAGGCCATGTGCCGACTGGATTTGCGACTTCACGCGCAGCACCGAAGCGGCCTGGTGCTCGTCATCGTCTTGGTTGTAAGGCGGCAAGTCATCGAATTTCACCTGACTGAAGCTCAGTTCCGGTGGTGCCAATTGGATCAAGGCATCGGCCAACTTTTGATTAAGAGAATCGCGGCGAAAGCTGCCGACAATGACGGCAATGTAGAGGGTGTTCATAAAGAGGTCCTGTGCCATGCAATCGGACGTCTTACATGCCGCTGAGCAGGCTGGCCAAGTCGTCTGCATGCTCCTCTTCCACGGCGAGGATGCGCTTGAGCATGTCGCTGGTGGTGGAGTCTTTATCGCCAATGCTTTGAATGGTCTCGCGGTAGCTGTGAATGGCGATGCGTTCGGCCACCAGGTTTTCGCGAATCATGTCCTCCAAGTCGGCGCCGACTTTGTATTCGGCATGACTTTGGCCTTCCAGGTTTTGCGGCGCAAAGTCAGGCTCCCCCCCCAGCTGCACGATGCGCGCAGCCAGGCTGTCAGCATGCGCCAGTTCCTCGTTGGAATGCGCCAAAAATTCATCAGCCACTGCACGGGAGTGGATACCCCGGGCCATGAAGTAATGGCGTCGATAACGCAACACACACACCAACTCTGTGGCCAGCGACTGGTTGAGTTGTTTGAGCAACTCCAGACGGTCCGCTTCGTAATCTGCCGTCACGGCACCTTGCTCAAGATGTTTGCGCGCTTCTCGGCGCATGTCCTTGATCTCGGTGATATTGGATTTATTCGACATGATCATCTCGCTGAGTAAAAACATCACTTTGCAACAGAGCGTTCATGGGCACCGTGCGGCAGCGAACCGACGCACTGTATGAGCAATGCGCCAATGACTCCATGCAAAACCCACGACCCGCCCCTGTGTTGGGCACACCAACACCAACACCAACACCAACACCAACGCCCACGCGTGATCAGCCTGCTCCAGCCCCAGTGCCCCCGCAAGAGCCCGATTTTCCAGAGCGCCACGATGACCCTGAACAAGCCGAGGAGCTGGAGCGCCAGCAAGACGCATGAAGACCACCCGAACGCAAACTGATAGCTTCGGCTCACTGGAGATTGCAGCCGATGCGCTGTGGGGTGTGCACACCGAGCGCAGCTTGCACTTTTTCAATATCGGCACGCAACGCATGCCTGTGGAAATCATTCACGCCATGGCGCACATCAAGGCGGCAGCGGCAACAGTCAACGCGCAGCTGGGCCTGCTTGATGAGTCCAAGGCATTGGCCATCACGGCGGCCGCACAACGCATTGCCGCTGCGCAGCTCGATGACGCCTTTCCCCTGTCGGTGTGGCAAACCGGCTCCGGCACGCAAAGTCACATGAATGTGAACGAAGTCATCGCCACACTCGCCAAACAAGCCGGCCTGACCGTGCACGTGAATGACGATGTCAATCTGGGTCAATCATCCAACGATGTCTTTCCCTCGGCCATGCATATCGCCGTGCTGCAACTGACGCACAACAAGCTTTTGCCAGCGCTCAATGCCTTGCATGAATCGATGTTGGAAAAAGCCGTGGCCTTCAAGGATTTGGCCAAAGTCGGTCGCACACATTTGCAAGATGCCGTCCCGATCACACTGGGTCAGGAATTCAGTGGCTATGCCGCGCAACTGGCCCTGTGTCAGGTCAGCATTCACCATGCCCTGGACGGGGTGTGTGCGCTGGCCATCGGCGCAACGGCCGTGGGCACGGGTGTGAATACGCATCCGGAATTTGGCAGCCGCGTGGCCAGTTTGCTGGCCACACAACTGCGCCTGCCATTGCGCCAGTCCAGCAATCTGTTTGCGGCTTTGGCCGGACATGAGGCTCTGGTGGCGCTGCTTGGCAGCCTGCGCATGCTGGCCATCGCATTGAACAAAATCGGCAACGACATCCGCCTCATGGGCAGCGGCCCACGCGCAGGCCTGGGTGAGCTGCTGCTGCCGCAAAACGAAGCGGGCAGTTCCATCATGCCGGGCAAAGTCAACCCGACCCAGGTCGAAGCCCTGTGCATGGTCTGTGCTCAAGTCATGGGGCATGACGTGGCAATTGGCATTGCTGCCAGCCAGGGTCAGCTGGAACTGAACGTCTACAAACCCTTGATCGCCCTGGATGTGCTGGACAGCATTCGGCTACTGGGCGATGCCATGCACAGTTTCAACCTGCATTGCCTGGCAGGTTTGGAAGCCAACTTGCTACAACTGGCTCACAACCTGGAGCGATCCCTGATGCTGGTCACCGCACTGAGCCCCCATATCGGCTATGACCGCGCGGCACAGATTGCCAAGCTGGCCCAGCAAGAAGGCACCACGCTTCGCGAGGCGGCTCTCCAGTTGGGCGCAGTCTCAGCGCAGCAGTTTGATGAATGGGTCGATCCGCGCGGCATGTTGTAGGGCGTGCATTGGCAATGTCCGAAGGCACCACAGAACTTAGGCACAGGTCGTGACTCATTAAGCTGCCCTGTTCATGTGAATGACGATCCAATGGGCATGCCGCGACACTGCTGCCGGCTTGCAAGCCACTTCACAGCGACGTCCACCATGGGATGATGGCGTGCATTGTTCCAGGCCAACGCTGCAGTCACGACCATAGCGCGCTCTTTCAAAGGCCGCACGACTACATTTTCGGGTGCGAGCTTCTTCATTTGAGAGGGTACCAATGCGACACCTTGGCCGCACCCCACATAAGCGATTTGTGAAGTGATGGACCTCACCTCGTGAAGCACACGCGGCGCGAATCCATGAGCCCGACAAACCGACGTGAGCATGTCAAAGTAGACGGGACTCACCTGCCGAGAAGACATGACAAGCGACTCATTGGCCAGCGACTTCAAACGAATACGCGGCTGACGGGCCAATGCGTGATCGGCAGGCAACGCTACGGCCAAGCGGTCCTCGGCGAGCGGCATGGTTGAGATGCCCTGACCGATATCACCATCCAGTCTGACGAATGCAAGATCCAGCTCACCAGCCTCCAATGCCGGAATCGCTTCAACGCTGTCAATCTCCCGGATGAAAATTGTCAGGTGCGGGTGTGACTTCTTTAAGGCCGCAAGCAATGGCGGCACCGTCTGCAGCATCGCCGATGTAATCGCGCCGATGTGCAACACCCCAGACTGACCTGCAGCAACCTCACGGACAACTTGTTCCAACTTTTCAACTTGTGTGGCAAATTGCTTGACGGCAGGCAGGATCGCTGCGCCCGCAGGACTCAGCCGTGTGCCTTGGCGCGAACGGCTGAACAGCGTGACCTTAAGGGATTGCTCCAACACCTTAATGGCTTCTGTGAGCGGTGGCTGCGACATGTTCAGTCGCTTAGCTGCGCGACCAAAGTGCTGCTCTTCGGCCACGGCTAGAAACATCCACAACTGGCGAATCAGGCGAAAGTCAATGGTTCCGTTCATGCATACCCCCCAATAGTCTTATTCCAAATTATGTATCACGCAGATATTGAATTTGAAATTTACCAATCAGAGAGCAAGGTAAACAATGCTCAACACAACGACTCCTCCTCTTGCCCCATGTCTGATACTGATCCTCTTGACCGACTTGCAGCCCTTGATACCAACACCCTTTCCGACGCACTTGACTTCCTTGGCTTGCAAGGTGCGACATTCGGAATTCGCCCACTTTGGGATTGCCCCAAGGTCGTGGGGCGTGCCAGCACCATCCAACTTGGGCCCAAGACCGATGTCAGACCCACTACTCACCTGATTTCGCCGGTGATAGACGCGGTAAACACAACAGACCGCGTGCTGGTCATTGCCGGCGGTGTAGATGGCATTTCTTGCTGGGGCGACATCCTGGCGAACGCCGCCAAATACAAGCAAATCCGCGGCTCCGTCATCGACGGCCTCAGCCGAGACATCGAAGGCAGCGAGTCCATCGACTACCCCGTCTACGGGCGCGGCGTGACGATGATCAGCGCACGAAACAGAGTGATCCAGATCGACTCCGGCAAGCCGGTGCAGTTCGCGGGCGTGACCGTCAACGAGGATGACTTTGTCATTGCAGATCGCTGCGGCACCGTGTTCGTGTCTTCAGTCAATATCGCAGAGGTACTTGATCTCGGCGAGCGCATTGCCAAGCGGCAGGAGCTGATGGTATCTGCCGTGCGAGCGGGTCGATCTGTTGCACAAGTGATGCACGACAAAGAGTTCGAGGCCATTTTCAGCAAGTGACCCCTTTTTCTGGTTTTCCCTTTCAGATTTAGGAAGACGACATGCCGAATACGCTCATGAAAAACGACGATTAACTGGATTCAATCAACATGAAAACAGAAGACAAAGAACTGGTTGCCCTCTTTGAGGGACTGGACACTCCAGGCATTTCTGACGCCTTGGACAAGCTCGGCCTGCACGGGCAGGCACTGGGCATTACACCTTTAGCGAACTACACACAAGCTGTTGTCGGTCCAGCGTTCACCGTCAAGTACGTGCCCGCCTCTGTTCCGGCCGGCACTGTTGGCGACTTCATCGACGACGTCGCTCCTGGCGATGTGGTCGTGATCGACAACGACGGGCGAACTGACTGCACCGTTTGGGGCGACATCATGACCCAGTATGCAGGCCAGCACGGCATCGCAGCCACCGTCATCGACGGGGTTTGCCGTGATGTGGCCAAAGCGCTTGAGGACAGTTACCCCCTGTTCTCCGTTGGCCGATTCATGCGCACTGGCAAGGACCGCGTACAGGTCGAGTCGGTCAACACGACCATCTCTATCGGAACCGTGCGTGTTGCCTCACGCGACATCGTGGTGGCCGATGCCAACGGCGTTGTGATTGTGCCCAGAGGCCAAGCCAGGAAAGTGGCAGAAGTGGCGCGGCACATAGAAGGTGTTGAATCCGCGATCCGGGAGGCCATCCGCCAAGGTGCCAGCTTGGGCGAAGCTCGCGCATCACTTGGTTACCACTCGCTTCAAACCAAGGAAAAATGATGAAATACACAGCTGATTTGCTGCTGCGGGCTACCAAGCTGGGCACTTCCACCTTGTTCGAGGCATCCAAGATTGCAAACAGTGCGATCGACCCAGCCATACGTCCGGTGTGGTCTGGTGCCAGCATCGCAGGCCCGGCCTACCCCTTGGAATGCTCCCCCGGCGACAACCTGGCCATCCACCTCGCTCTTGAGAAAGTCTCCAGAGGGAGTATCTTGGTGGTGTCCACTGGTGGATTCGTTGCGGGGTATTGGGGTGAAGTGCTGACGGTTGCAGCTGAAGCTGCGGGGGTGGTCGGCTTGGTGATCGATGGAGGTGTGCGCGATATCTCAGCCATCACAGCGCGACGCTTTCCGGTCTTTACGCGGGGCATCTCCATGCGCGGCACCATCAAGGCCAGTGCACCTTCTGTCGGCAAGACCATCAGCTTTACAGGTACACCGGTCTCCGTGGGGGATCTGGTTGTTGCCGATGATGACGGCGTCCTGATATTGCCTGCGGCACAAGTCCCGACCACTTTGGATCAAGGGCAGCTGCGTGCCGACAATGAAGCGCAGATGATGAGCGCGCTTGCCGAAGGCAAAACCACCCTGGAGCTGATGCAACTCACCAAGTGGAGATCTGAGTGATCCAGAACAATGAAGTACGTCTGAACTGTCACCTTGCCGCAGTCAAGCCTTCCGCAACCTACAAAGTGATCGACCGTGTGGCTGAGCTGCGTGCCCAAGGCGTCTCGCTCATTTCATTGAATGCAGGTGAGCCAGACTTCGACACCCCACCCCATGTCAGGCAAGCAGGGATCGAGGCGATCCGCAAAGGCCATACCCGCTACACGCAGGTGGCAGGCATCCGTCCCCTGCGTGAAGCCATCGCCCGCAAGTTCAGTCGCGAAAATGGACTGGATGTGGACTGGCGCAACACCTTGGTCAGTACCGGGGGGAAGCAGGTCATCTTCACGGCGCTCGCAGCGACGCTGAACGAAGGTGACGAAGTCATCGTGCCTGTGCCTTATTGGGTGAGCTACCCCGAAATCGTGCAGCTTTGCGGGGCAAAGACCGTTACTGTTCAGTGCGAGGCCGCCAACGGCTTCAAGATGACACCTCAAGCGTTGAGGCACGCCATAACGCCTCGCACACGTTGGTTGGTTTTGAACTCGCCGTCAAACCCCTCCGGCGCCGTCTACTCTCAAGAAGAGTTGCGGGCACTTTCAGCGGTACTTCTGGATCACCCACAAGTACTCGTTTTGTCTGACGACATCTACGAGCACCTCATTTTTGATGATGTCACGCACCACACCATGGCCCAAGTGGCACCACGTTTGCAGGATCGCGTTCTGACCATGAACGGCGTATCAAAGGCATATGCCATGACGGGGTGGCGCATCGGCTTTGGCACTGGGCCGGGCTGGCTGATCGACGCCATGGAGAAGCTACAGGGACAGCAGACCTCGGGCGCGTGCTCTATTTCGCAGTACGCTGCGCTTGCAGCCTTGGAAGGGCCCAAGGACTTCATCAGCGCAGCACGGTCTGCTTTCCAGAGAAGACGCGATCTTGTCGTCAGCAAGCTCAATGCGGGACCTGGGTTTCGTTGCGCCAAACCACAAGGCGCTTTCTATGTCCTTGCATCTTGTGCCGATCTTCTAGGCAAGACGACACCAGCGGGGAGATTCCTCGCCAGTGACGAGGACGTTGTTGCGGCCATGCTGGAAGAAATTCATGTCGCCGCCGTTCATGGAAGCGCCTTCGGCCTCGGCCCCTATGTCCGAATGGCTTACGCACTGGATGATCAAAAACTGTCGATGGCTTGTGATCGGATCAACGATTTTTGCGCTGGTTTGATCTTAAGGTCATGAGAGTACGCATTTCCTTAACTTTTAACTCAGGCTTTGCCTGCCATGGCCTTGATGTCCTTCATCAAAAGGAACAGGTGAAACGGATCGGATGGGCTGGGTTCGAACTCCCAATTGAGATACCACAGTCTGGCAGGCTCGTCCTTGGCGTGCACCAGCAGTGCACGAATACCGGCAATGTCTGCCGCTTGTGCAGCGCGCAGCAGCGCATCTTTGAGCAGTGCTTTGCCAAGCCCTTCGCCTTGGTGCTGAAGGTCCACAGCCAGCCGGGCCAAAATCATCACCGGCACGGGGTGTTGTGGAATGCCTTTGGTCACACGCGGAGCCGCATGGGATGGCTCGATACTGCCAACCGCCAAGCTGTAGAAACCAACGACCGAGCCCGACTGGCAGCTCACGTAGGTTTGCGCACTGTTGGATTTTTGGTTGACAAGCGCAAATCGCTGCAAAAACTGGTTCAGTGCGCTCTGGCCACAGTCAAAGGACTCAACGGCGTCCGAACCGGCCAGTTTGCGTACTGGCTCGTAAGCCTGCAAACTCAACCAAGCAGCCCCGGCTCAGACAAAAGCTTCTTGAGCTTGGGCTTGGCGCTCACGGGCTGATCCAGTGCTGCCTGAAACGCCAGCCACTTCTCGTCACTCAGCTCGAAACGGGTGCGGTCAGCCAAGGTCTGGTTGGCCGCCATGATGCCCGCGTCGAGCAGAAACTCGCTCACATTTTTGTGCGCCACACGCGCCGCATCTTGAAGCAATTGCTTCACTGGCGCGCTGGCGCGTACATCGATGCGCTCAGATTTGGAATGAATGACTGCGGTCATGGCCCCCCCTTTTTTGGACAGTTGTTCCATCATAGCGTCCGGACAACGTACTGACAATCGTTTTATAACGACTGTACCCCTAATGCACCGCCCCCCCCAAAGCGCCAACACAAATAGTGGGGCAGAACATACTTCATCACAAACTGCCTAAGATTTTGATGGGCAAGAACATCAAGCACTTGGTGTCCAGTTCATCTTTCTATTGATTCGGCCCTGTGAAGTTTTCAATGCTCAAAGACGCTGTAGGTCGGCGGTCGAAGACCCCGACATGGATCTGTGCCAAAACCCATCATGTCGGACTCTGCGAGTACCGACCCAAGAGAAGACATGTCTCACACATTTCAAACTTCAGCGGGCCGGATCAATAAATCTTGAGACAAACTCATCTTGCAAGAGCTTTCATACCCCTGTTCTGTTGAGGTCGGGGATTCGACGCATGGAGTATTCAAGCCCTGATGACCAGTCAACATGAGATAGCGGGAAAATTGGTGAGCGCACAAATGAAAAATGCGCCGAAAGGCGCATTTTTACTGGGTCACTGGCGGAAACGGAGGGATTCGAACCCTCGATGAGGCTCTACACCCCATACTCCCTTAGCAGGGGAGCACCTTCGGCCACTCGGTCACGTTTCCAGCAGGTCAAATTATAGCTCAGGCTTGGTCCAAGTCGAAGGCTTTGTGCAAGGCGCGCACCGCCAATTCCATGTATTTTTCATCGATCACGACCGAGGTCTTGATTTCGGATGTGGAGATCATCTGGATGTTGATGCCCTCTTCGCTCAAGCTGCGGAACATCTTGCTGGCCACGCCCACATGGCTGCGCATGCCGATGCCGACGATGGACACCTTGCAGATCTTGGCGTCACCCGCCACTTCGGCGGCGCCCAGTGCGGGCAAGACTTTTTCCTTCAGAAGATCAATGGTCTTGGCATAGTCATTGCGGTGCACGGTAAAGCTGAAGTCGGTTTTGCCGTCTTTGCTCAGGTTCTGGATGATCACGTCCACTTCGATGTTGGCATCGGCCACGGCGCCCAGAATTTGGTAGGCGATGCCGGGCTTGTCGGGTACGCCCAACACGGAGATTTTGGCTTCGTCGCGGTTGAATGCGATGCCGGAAACGACGGCTTGTTCCATTTGTTCGTCTTCCTCAAAAGTGATCAGGGTGCCGGATGCGGCTTCTTCATTGATATCGATGTCCCAGGGCGTGAAGCTCGACAGCACGCGCATGGGCACTTTGTATTTGCCAGCAAACTCCACCGAGCGGATTTGCAGGACCTTGGAGCCGAGCGAGGCCATCTCCAGCATCTCTTCAAAGCTCACGGTGTGCAGACGACGCGCTTCGGGCACCACGCGGGGGTCAGTGGTGTAGACGCCGTCCACATCGGTGTAGATCAGGCATTCGTCGGCTTTGAGGGCAGCGGCCACGGCCACGGCCGAGGTGTCCGAGCCGCCGCGGCCCAAGGTGGTGATGTTGCCGTTGTCGTCCACGCCTTGGAAGCCCGTGATGATGACCACTTTGCCAGCGTTGAGATCGCCCATCACGCGGGCATCGTCGATCGACTCGATGCGTGCTTTTGTGAAGGCACTGTTGGTCTTGATGGCCACTTGCCAGCCCGCGTAGCTGACCGAAGGCTGGCCTTCGGATTGCAAGGCAATGGCCAACAAGGCCGAGGAAGCTTGTTCGCCGGTCGAGGCCAGCATGTCGAGTTCGCGGCTGTAGGCATCGCCGGGTTTGGCGGGGGCCAGCTCTTTGGCCAAGCCGAGCAAGCGGTTGGTCTCGCCGCTCATGGCGCTGGGCACCACCACGATCTGGTGGCCAGCGCGGGCCCATTTGGCCACGCGCTTGGCGACATTGCGGATGCGCTCGGTCGAGCCCATCGAGGTGCCGCCGTATTTGTGAACGATCAAAGCCATGTGTCGTTTATGAATAAAGGATGACAGCGGGTGCGAGCCTTCAAAGCCCGCACCGCAAACATTTGAGAGGGCTTTGGCCCCAGCAAAACCCGTCGATTGTAGCAACCGGGCAGAGCGCTTTGGCTGGCAAGCCAGCGCCCACGCTCTCAGGAGGCATGCCAGAGCAGACAGGCACCCTCTCGCCTGACAAAGCCCTGCCCCACTTTCAGGTGCAGTCGATGGCCCCGTGTGGTGCATGCGGCCACCTGGTCGAGCAGTTCATGGAGCTGGGCCGTGCTGGGGGTGGTGGCATGTTGAATTCGCAACCAATGGCGCAGCACCAAAGCCTGGCGCGGGCGACTGAGCAACTGCAAGGCGGCAATGCGCGGCGGCACGCCGATGAGGGCCAAGTCTTGCTCGGCCACCTCGTTCAACACCTCTTGTGCCTGTGCCGCATGGCCAGCGCTGCGGGCAAAGGTGTCGCGAAAAGCAGGCAGGGCTTCGGCCAGTGCAGGCAGCACTTGCGCTCGAATGCGGTTGCGCGTGAATTGCGTACAGGTGTTGCTGGGGTCTTCGATCCAAGCTTGGCCTTGCGTGGTCAGCCACTGGCGCAAAACGGCACCTGGCACTGCCAACAAAGGCCGATGCCAATGCAGGCCCAACCGCTGCCAGTGCGCAGGCATGCTGGCCAGCCCCGGCAAACCGGCGCCACGAGACAAAGCAATCAGCAAAGTCTCCACCTGGTCATCCGCATGTTGGGCAAGCGCAATGTCCCGGACCTCGGGCCATTCGGTGTTCACCGCTTCGGCAAGCGCACTGTAGCGGGCCTTGCGGGCTGCGTCTTCGGGGCTTTGCCCGGGTGCATTTCCGGCCTGCACCCGGCGCACAGCCAGGGGCACCTTCATTTGCTGGCAAAGCGCCTGGCAATGGCGCTCGAACTCATCGGCGGCCGCTTGCAGGCCATGGTGGATGTGCACCGCCCTCACCTGCCCCGGCCAGCGCTGAGCGCAGGCCAACAACAAGGCGGTGGAATCCGCCCCGCCGCTGTAGGCCACCACAAAAGGAAGGCCCGGGCTGAAGGCAGCCAGGGCCTGTTCCGGGGATTGCGCCATGTGTGTAGCCCGAAGGCTCAGCTCAGCGTTTACTTACCGGCTTTGGTGTCGGTGAAGCGCCCGTAGCTGTTCAGGCGCTCGTAGCGACGCTCTTGCAGTTCTTTGGGCTTGAGGTCGGCCAATTGGCGCCAGGCGTCGCCCAAGGCACGTTTGAGGAAAGAGACCATTTGCGCGGGATCGCGGTGCGCGCCACCCACAGGCTCGTTGACGATTTTGTCCACCAACCCCAAAGCTTTGAGGCGGTGCGCCGTGATACCCAGGGCTTCAGCGGCCAGTTCGGCTTTTTCGCTGGTTTTCCACAAAATGGAGGCGCAGCCTTCCGGACTGATCACCGAATAAACGGAATACTGCAGCATCAGCACCTGGTCGGCCACCGAAATGGCCAGCGCTCCGCCGGAGCCGCCTTCGCCAATGATGGTGGTGATGATGGGCACCTCCAGCTGGGCCATCTCGAAGATGTTGCGGCCAATGGCTTCGGACTGGCCACGCTCTTCTGCGTCGATGCCGGGGTAGGCACCGGGCGTGTCCACAAAAGTGAACACGGGCAGTTTGAATTTTTCAGCTGTCTTCATGAGGCGCAGGGCCTTGCGGTAACCCTCGGGCTTGCTCATGCCGAAGTTGCGCAGGGCGCGCTCTTTGGTGTCGCGGCCTTTTTGCTGCCCCAGCACCATGCAAGCCTGGCCATTGAAACGCGCCAGCCCACCCACGATGGACAAGTCATCGGCAAAGTGACGATCCCCGTGCATCTCGACAAAGTCGGTGAAGATGCCGTTGATGTAGTCCAGCGTGTAAGGGCGCTCGGGATGGCGCGAGATTTTGGTGACCTGCCAGGGGGTCAGGTCACTGTAGATGTCTTTGGTCAGTTGCTGGCTTTTCTTGCTCAGCTGGTCAATTTCAAGGGTGATGTCCACCGCCGATTCGCTTTGCACATAGCGCAGCTCTTCGATCTTGGCTTCGAGTTCGGCAACGGGTTGCTCGAAGTCGAGAAATGTTTTTTTGGCCAAGTTTTTCTCCTCAGTTAATCATCGCAAGGGCAAAAACCCCATATTCAGTAAGCCACAGGCACGGGGTCCAGCGAGCGCCAAATATACCAAGTTGCCACGGTGCAGTAGGGACTCCAGGCCTGCGCCACTTCGCGGGCATCGCTGCGGCTGACCGGTTCACCCGAAAAATAGTTCTGGCTGATGCCATTGATCAGGCCCACATCGTCCAGCGGCAGCACATTCGGACGCATCAGGTGAAAGATCAGGAACATCTCGGCCGTCCAGCGGCCAATGCCACGGATGGCCACCAGCTCATCGATGATGGCCTCGTCGTCCATTTCTTGCCAATTTTTGACATGTACCGTGCCGGAGCTGAAGTGCACGGCCAGATCCACCAGGTACTCGACCTTGCGTGCCGACAAACCGGCCGCGCGCATGTCGTCCACCTTGAGCTTGAGCACCCCCGCAGGCGTCAATTTTTTGGACAGGAGCGTAAAGCGGTCCCAGACCGACTGCGCGGCCTTGACGGAAATCTGTTGGCCCACGATGGAGCGCGCCAGCGTGACAAAAGCATCGCCACGCGTCTCCAAAATGGCGCTGCCAAACTGGGGAATGAGTTTTTTCATCACCCGGTCTTTTTTGGCCAGGTGGGTACACGCTTGCGCCCAATAGCCGGGCGTGACTGGGGTTGCAGCAGTGGCTAAAACACTCACTGAGCAGCCTCCCAGGTCGTGCCGCTTGCAGAGTCCTTGAGCACGATGCCTTGTGCCAGCAAGTCGTTGCGGATGCGGTCGGCCTCGGCAAAGTTCTTGGCTTTCTTGGCATCGGCACGGGCCTGAATGTGCGCCTGAATGGCCGCTTCATCGAGACCGGCACCGGCTTGCAAATAGGTGGTGGGGTCGGTTTGCAGCAAACCCAGCACCCCGCCCAGCGCTTTGAGCAAGCCTGCGCGTTCGGCGGACTGGCTGCGGTTGACCTCGCTGGCCAACTCAAACAGCACAGACACCGCTTCGGGCGTGCCAAAGTCTTCGTCCATGGCGGCCTTGAAGCGGGCCGCCATCGGCTCGGCCCAGTCGATCTGCACCTGGGCAGGCGGCACGGTTTGCAGTGCGGTGTACAAACGTTTGAGCGCGCCTTTGGCATCGTTCAAATGCACATCGCTGTAATTGAGCGGGCTGCGGTAGTGGCTGCGCACCACGAAAAAGCGCACGGTTTCGGCGTCAAACTCCTTGAGCACATCACGGATGGTGAAAAAGTTGCCCAGGCTCTTGGACATCTTTTCGTTGTCCACATTGATGAAGCCGTTGTGCATCCAAAAGCGTGCCAAGGTCTGGCCGCTTGCGCCTTCGCTTTGCGCGATTTCATTTTCATGGTGCGGAAACTGCAAATCTGCGCCGCCGCCGTGGATGTCGAAGGTCTCACCCAACAACTGGCAGCTCATGGCCGAGCATTCAATGTGCCAGCCAGGGCGGCCTATACCGAATTCGCTGTCCCACTTGCAATCCTCGGGCTCGGTGGGCTTGGCCGACTTCCAGAGCACGAAGTCCAGCGGGTCGTGTTTGCCCCCCTCATCGGTGTTGACCGCCACGCGCTCACCCGCATTCAACTCGTCCAGCGACTTGCCCGACAACTTGCCGTAGCCTGGAAACTTGCGCACGGCGTAGTTCACATCGCCATTGCCTGCGCGATAGGCCAGGCCCTTTTGCTCCAGGGTGTGGATCATGCCCAGCATCTGGGGCACGTAGTCGGTGGCTCGGGGCTCGAATTGAGGGCGCTCGATGCCCAAGGCGTCGGCGTCCTGGTGCAGCGCGTCGATCATGCGATCGGTCAGGCTGCGGATGGTCTCGCCATTGTCCAAGGCACGTTTGATGATCTTGTCGTCTATGTCGGTGATGTTGCGCACATAAGTCACCTTCAAGCCGCTGGCCTTGAGCCAGCGCTGCACCACGTCAAACGCGATCATCGAACGGGCATGGCCCAAATGGCACAGGTCATACACCGTCATGCCACAAACGTACATGC
The DNA here is from genome assembly GCF_001270065.2 of Limnohabitans planktonicus II-D5. GTDB lineage: Bacteria > Pseudomonadota > Gammaproteobacteria > Burkholderiales > Burkholderiaceae_C > Limnohabitans_A > Limnohabitans_A planktonicus. The sequence goes on along the minus strand of NZ_LFYT02000028.1, from coordinate 35,295 downwards.
GGACATGGCCAGCCTCAATGGGCAAAAACTCGGAAACACCACGGGTCAGTGTGTTGAAAATGCGCAGACTCATGTCAAAACAGGGTTCGGGATAGAAAAAACCACCAGGACGGCACACGGGCCGCTCAGGCAAGAAATCACAGGGAATGGGGCTCAAAACCGATCTCAACCGGGTCGCGCCGTAGACGCATGGACACCCACTCTTGAGGAGCACGGGGGCATTCGGGCCTCCGCTACAATGACCTTCCAGTATATCCCCGACAGGCGGCCTGAACGCCTGAATCGTCCACCTTCCCGACCCGTCCTGATCACGCCTTCGACGCCCTCCCCTGCATGCGCCTGCTCAATTTGTTCATTTTGTTCTGCGGCTTGCTGTCGCTCAGTGCAGTGGCTCGGGCCGACATCTACACCGATGTGAACCGATTGATTCAGTCTGGAAACTGGGACAAGGCCCTGCAACAGGCTCAGTCTCGCCTGAAAACCGCCCCCACAGACCCGCAAATGCGACTATTGCTCAGCCGCATCCAGGACGGCCAAGGCCAAACCGACGAGGCGCTGGACACCTTGCAAGCCCTGACGCAAAACTTTCCCGAACTGCCAGAACCACACAACAACCTGGCCGCCTTGCTGGTGCGGCAAAACCGGTATGCCGAAGCCTTGACGGCCTTGCAAGCGGCCATCTTGGCCCGGCCTGATTACGCCATTGCCCTGGAAAATCTGGGCGATCTGCACCTTGCACTGGCCCGCGACGCCTATGCCAACGCCTTGAAAGCGACGCCTGGGCAAACCCGCATTCAAAACAAACAATTGACCCTCGATCAACTGATCAAAAACGCTGCCCCTTGACAGGCAGTACACCCCTGCACACGGTTTTCTACTCGGCTGACAACACGGCACCCATCCCATGAAACGCACCCAATTCCTGCGCACTTTGGCCCTCACTTTGCCTTTGATCCTGATGGCGCCATGGCCGAGCCAGGCCAACACGGGCAACATCAGCAAGGTGCGCATCAGCACCTCCGCTGGTGACATCGAAGCCGAGCTGTACGCCGACAAAGCCCCTAAAACAGTGGCCAACTTTTTGCAGTACGTGAAGGACAAGCACTACGACGGCACCATCTTTCACCGCGTGATTTCCAGCTTCATGGTGCAAGGCGGCGGCTATGACGCGCAATACAAAGAAAAGAAAACCCGCGCCCCAGTGCCACACGAAGGCCGCCAGGCGCTGGCCGCAGGCTTGAAAAACACCACCGGCACACTGGCCATGGCCCGCACCAACGACCCGCAATCGGCCACCGCGCAGTTTTTCATCAACGTGGTGGACAACGCCTTTCTGGACCCTACCCCCATCCCTGACGGCGACCCGGTTGCCAAATTTGAATACCAGGGCCGCGTGTATGAAAACGTGGCCCGTGCCCAATTGCTGGGGGCCACCCAGCTTTACGGCTACACCGTTTTTGGCAAAGTCACGTCCGGCATGGACGTGGTCCAAAAAATCCGCAACACGCCCACCGGCGCAGGCGGCCCCTTCCCGACCGATGTTCCCCGGACGCCGGTTGTCATCCAATCCATCACTTTGTTGAAGTAAAACCATGAGCAATCCACAAGTAGAACTGCACATCACCGGCTACGGCGTCATCACCCTCGAACTCGATGCTGAAAAAGCCCCCAAGTCGACCGAAAACTTTCTGGCCTATGTGAACAAAGGCCACTACAACAACACGATTTTTCACCGTGTGATCCCCGGCTTCATGGTCCAGGGCGGCGGCTTCGAGCCCGGCATGAGCCAAAAGCCCACCGACGCGGCCATTGAAAACGAAGCCAACAACGGCCTCAAAAACAACGAATACACCGTGGCCATGGCACGTACATCGGCCCCCCACTCGGCTTCTTCGCAGTTCTTCATCAACGTCGCCAAAAACGACTTTTTGAACCACACCGCCCCTTCCATGCAAGGCTGGGGCTATGCCGTGTTTGGCAAAGTGGTCAAAGGCACCGAAGTGGTGGACCAGATCAAGGGCGTGAAAACCGGCAACCGTGGCGGCCACGGTGACGTGCCCAAAGAAGACGTGGTCATCGAGAAGGCCGTGGCCCTCTGATTTCACCGTCCTTTGCGCGTGCCCGTTGCCATGTCTGCCGCTCATTCTGCTCAAGTGCCCAAGCAGGCGCCAGGCAACGACGTTCATGCTATTGACAACTGGGGCCTGTTGCAGGCCCCAGCGGCATGGCACACCGTAGACCTGATCTCCGACTTGCACCTGCAAGCCAGTGAAACAGCCACCTTCGAGGCGTGGCAACACTTCATGGCGACCACGCCCGCCCAATCGGTGCTGATCCTGGGTGATTTGTTTGAGGTCTGGGTGGGCGACGATGCCGTGCCACTGGACCCGTTTTTGCAACGCTGCGCTGAGGTGTTGCGGCAAGCTTCGTGTCGCTTGCATGTGGGCTTCATGCCCGGCAACCGGGACTTTCTGGTCGGCCCCGACTTTCTCTCAGCCTGCGGCGTGCAGGCATTGACCGACCCGACCGTGCTCTGCCTGGGCAGCCAGCGCCTCTTGCTGACCCACGGCGACGCCTTGTGCCTGGAAGACAAAGCCTATCAAGCCTTTCGATTGCAGGCGCGCAACCCGCATTGGCAACAAGCTTTTCTGGCCAAGCCCCTGGAAGAACGCATGGAATTCGCCCGTAGCCTGCGCCAACTCAGCGAATCACAAAAACGCCCAGGCATGCACTTTGCTGATGCCGACCTGCCCATGAGCCTGACCTGGCTGGCGCAAACCCAAGCCGACCGGCTCATCCACGGCCACACCCATCGCCCTGCCGAGCACCCTTTAGGAAGCGCTCAAAGGCATGTCCTCAGCGACTGGTCCTTGGACCACCCCCCGCAACGCGCAGAAGTGATGCGCTTGCAACGCGACGGCGCATGGGCACGTCACAGCCTGCTGACGGCCCATTGAAGCCATCGATCCTGCACGCTGAAGTTTCATTTTTTTGCACCGTCGCCCCGTAGGTCGGCACTCGCAGAGTCCGACGTTTTTCTGCTTTGGCGCAGGCCCATGTCGGAGTCTTCGACCGCCGACCTACGAAACCATGTCGGGGTCTTCGACCGCCGACCTACGAGAAGGCAACGCCCCGTAGGTCGGCACTCGCAGAGTCCGACGTTTTTTCTGCTTTGCCGCAGGCCCATGTCGGGGTCTTCGACCACCGACCTACGAGAAGGCAACGCCCCGTAGGTCGGCACTCGCAGAGTCCGACGTTGACAGCCTACGACACAGGCACCATGTCGGGGTCTTCGACCGCCGACCTACGAAAAGGCAACACCCCGTAGGTCGGCACTCGCAGAGTCCGACGTTGACAGCCTACGGCACAGGCCCATGTCGGAGTCTTCGACCGCCGACCTACGAAAAGGCAACGCCCCGTAGGTCGGCACTCGCAGAGTCCGACGTTTTTCTGCTTTGGCGAAGGCCCATGTCGGAGTCTTCGACCGCCGACCTACGAAACCATGTCGGGGTCTTCGACCGCCGACCTACGAAAAGCACCTTGTCGGCTCTGTTGCCGCCGACCTCCAAATACACGCCCCCCTATAGGTCGAGAGGAGGCAATTCATTCATCAACGCTTGGGCATAGCGGTCGGCAGCACCTCGGCTTTGGGCGATCAAGGTCAAGCCTGCCTGTTGGGCCTGAGCCAAGGCTTGCGGTGCTTCCAGCCAGGACAGCACCTGATTCAAGGCGCCGTCCATATCGGGCACTCGCGCAGCTGCGCCAGCCTCTTCAGCCTGTTGCGAAGCTTCTGCAAAGTTGAAGGTGTGCGGCCCCATGACGATGGGACAGCCAAATGCGGCCGCTTCGATCAGGTTTTGCCCACCCAAGGGCATGAAACTGCCGCCCAGCAAGGCCATGTCGGCCATCTGAAAGTAAACCGGCATCTCGCCCAAGCTGTCGCCCAACCAAACATCGGCCTCCAGAACTGCTGCGGGCCAGGGCCCGGGCGCTTGGGGCAAGGCACTGCGCCGAAAAACTGCCCAGCCTCGCCCCTGCACCTGCTGGTGTACTTCCTCAAAACGCTGGGGGTGACGCGGCACCAAAAGCCATAGCACCCCCAGTGATTTGAAGGCTTGTACACGCGTTTCATCGGCCACCAAAGCGTCCAGCCACAGGCTTTCTTCGCCTTCGCGGGTGCTGGCCAGCATGACCACCGGCCGTGCTGCCCCACGCGCCTGCAAACCGGCACGCCATTGCAGAGCCAGCGCTTTTGCCTCGGGTTGCGGCTTGACGTCGAATTTGAGGTTGCCCAAAACCGCCAAGACCTTGGCCCCTAAAGCCGAAAGGCGCTGGGCATCGGCATCGGCCTGGGCAAAAACACCGCTCAAGCCCCGGTAAGCAGGCCCTGACAGGCTGAGCCAACGCTTTGCCGCACCAAAGGATTTGTCATTCAAACGGGCGTTGACCAGGTACAAGGGCACCGACTGCTGCTGACAGGCGCGGACCAAGGCGGGCCAAACCTCGGTTTCCATGAGCAGGCCACAACAGGGGCGGTGGTGCTGCAAAAAACGCTGCGTGGCCTCTGGCGTGTCCCAGGGCAACCAGACTTGCGCGTCACCGGGCAACAGCAGAGCCTGGCCTTGCGCCCTGCCGGTGGCGGTGCTGTGGGTCAACAACAAACGCATGCCCGGAAGGCGCTGGCGCAAGGCGTCAATCAACAAGGCTGCAGCGCGGGTTTCACCCAATGACACCGCATGCACCCACACCGCTCCGGCCTGCGCAGGTGGGGTGTCGTAGTGCCCAAAGCGCTCAGGCACCTGCTGCAAATAGCCGGGCTCGGTGCTTCCACGCCGCTGCAATTTGCGGCGCAAAAGGGGCTGCAAGGCGCGCATGAGCAATGCGTAGCCGCCCAACGTGAAGCGTTCCTTGAGGTGCTGCATGCGACGCCCCCACGCACTGAGCGGCTGGGCACAGCCTGCCATCACCGGGTAAACAGCTGCGTGTACACGTCAGCAATGCCCTGGGCTTCTTTGGCCAGAGAAAATTGCGCGATCACCCGCTCACGCGCCGCCCGGCCCATGGCCAGCGCCTGGTCTTGATCGCGCAAGACCTTGAGCACCGCTTGCGCCAGGCCCGGGGCGTCACCGGGCTCCACCATCTCGCCCGTCAGTCCGGGCACCGTGATCAGGTCAAAAGCGCCGGTGCGCGAGCACACCAGGGCGCATTCCGCCGATGCGGCCTCGAACGGGGTCAGGCCAAAGGGTTCATAGCGTGGGCAAGCCACACACAGCAGGCAACGCTGGTACCACAGATGAATGTCACTGGTGGGCAATTGCCCCAGAAAAATGATGCGATCGCTCAGGCCTGCAGCGGCGATTTTGGCGATCAGAGCGTCCTGATACGCCTTGTGCTTGGGCAAGGCCATTCCGGTGATGACTGCCGTAGCGCCGGGCAATTGCGGCAGGGCTGCGATCATGGCGTCCACAAACACATCGGTGCCCTTGGTGGGCCGAATGCGGCCAAACACGCCAATGCCGTATTCACCCGGCAAGCCCGAGTCCTTCCAGGCGGTGCGCTTGTCAGCCGGTGGCGAAAAACGCGACAGGTCAATGCCATGCGGCACCACCGCCGTGGTGTTGGGCACAAAAGATGCCGCTTCCTGCGTGGTGGAGATCACCGCGTCCATTTTGGAGATCAGCCAGCGCGGAAACGCGCTGTGCAAATGCTTGGCCGCCGAGGTGAACACCAGCTTGATGGGCAGGCGCAAGACATCGCGCGCAAAAATGGCCGCCATCATTTCCGGATCGCGGCGCACATGCCAGATGCGAAACGCCCGGCCTTCGGGCGGCTTGCGCGAGATCTTGATGGCCTCGCGCAAACTCATGCCGTCGATGCCGTTGGACATGCGCGTCCCGCAAAACCCCAGTCGCCATTGCTGCGCCTGCAAAGGCACCAACGCATTGATAGTGGCCGACACGCCGGTGTAGCGCTCTTTCAAATTGAAAACGATGACCTCGGGGTCGGGGCTGAGCACGGAGCTGGCGGAATTCATGGGGAGAGCTTTCTGGAAGGAGGCGTGTTCAGTGCGCAGAGGCTTCGATCTGCGCATCGGGCTTGACCGAACGCAGCAGGGTCAGCATTTCGCCTTCGATGCGATGCAGCGCCGCTTCGGTCTGGCCTTCAAAGCGCAGCACCAGCACGGGGGTGGTGTTGGAGGCACGGATCAGACCAAATCCATCGGGCCAGTCCACGCGCAGGCCGTCGATGTCCGACACCTTGGCGGGTGCACTGAAAGCGCTGGCGGCCTTGGCCTGCAGGGCGCTGGTCACGCTGTGCGGCTCGCCTTCGGCGCACTTCACATTCAGCTCGGGCGTGCTGAAGCTGGTGGGCAAGGCGTTGAGCACGGCGTTGGCATCGGGGCTCTTGCTGACGATTTCCAGCAAACGGCAACCGGCGTAGGTGCCGTCGTCAAAACCATACCAGCGCTCCTTGAAGAAGATGTGCCCGCTCATCTCACCGCCCAGCGGGGCCTGGCCGCCTTCGGCCTCAATCGCCTTCATCTTGGCCTTGATCAGCGAGTGACCGGTTTTGTACATCAGCGGCTTGCCGCCAGCGGCCTCGATGGCCGGGGCCAGGCGCTGTGAGCACTTCACGTCAAACAAGATGGTGCCGCCGGGCACGCGGCTGAGCACGTCCTGGGCAAACAGCTGCATCTGGCGGTCGGGGTAGATGTTGTTGCCGTCTTGGGTGACGATGCCCAGGCGGTCGCCGTCACCGTCAAACGCCAGGCCCAACTCGGCTCCAGTGGTTTGCAGGGCATTCATCAGGTCTTGCAAGTTTTCGGGCTTGCTGGGGTCGGGATGGTGGTTGGGAAATTCGCCATCGACTTCGCTGAACAGCTCGATCACTTCGCAGCCCAAGGCGCGGAAAATGCCGGGGGCTGAGGCCCCTGCAATGCCGTTGCCCGAGTCCACCACGATCTTCATGGGGCGGGCCAAGTGAATGTCGCCCACGATGCGCTGGGTGTAGTCGGCCAGCACATCCAAATGCGACACGCTGCCACCGGCTTTGAGCTGCCAGGTTTCGGTTTCCATCATCTGGCGCAGGGCCTGGATTTCGTCGCCGTAAATGGCACGGCCCGCCAAGACCATCTTGAAGCCGTTGTAGTCCTTGGGGTTGTGACTGCCGGTGACCTGGATGCCGCTTTGGCAGGCGGTGTTGGCCGCAAAGTAGAGCATGGGCGTGGTGGCCATGCCGATGTCGATGACCTGAATGCCTGCTGCCACCAAGCCGCGAATCAGCGCAGCCGACAAGCCAGGCCCACTCAGGCGGCCATCACGCCCCACAGCCACCTGGGTCTGGCCCTCGGCCAGCGCCTGGGTGCCAAAGGCCTTGCCTAGGCCCTCGGCCACTTGCTCGTTCAGCGTGGACGGCACCACGCCGCGGATGTCATAGGCTTTGAAGATGGAGGAGGTGACTTGCATGGGATGAACCAATCAAAAGCCATCAGGCTTGGTTTATGAATTGAATGCGCATTGTAGGCGGCAAGGGCTGGCCAAACAGGGCATCACCATGGGTCCGAAAACAGCACAAACCTGCCGCTTGTGCATACCCGTTTGCCGATAACATGACCGTCAATGCGGCCCCTTCAAATTCCCCCACCCCCACCAGCGGCCCCTGACGCTGGCCTGGACGCGCAGCGCTGTTACCAGGCCATGGCCGACAAGGATGCGGCGTGGGATGGGCTGTTTTTCACTGGCGTGACCTCCACCGGGATTTATTGCCGCCCTGTTTGCCGGGTGAAACTGCCGCGCCAAGCCAATTGCCGCTTTTTTGAAACAGCCGCTCAAGCCGAGGCACACGGTTTCAGGCCCTGCCTGCGCTGCCGCCCGGAACTGGCCCCCGCTCGTCGCTTTTGGTCCACCACCGATGCCCAAGCGGTGCTGGCCGAATGCGCGGCCCAACAGCTGCAATCGGCCATTCAGCAAGGCCTCAAGCCGCCCAGCATGGCGGCATTGGCGGCGCAGCTGGGCGTGAGCGACCGGCACTTGAGGCGTCTGTTTTTGCGCCATTGGCAGGTCTCGCCCCTGCAATTCCTGCAAACCCAAAGGCTGCTGCACGCCAAACAGTGGCTGCAAGACAGCCCCCTGTCGGTGGCCCATGTGGCGCGTGCCAGTGGTTTTGGCTCGGCCAGGCGCCTGTACGCCGCATTTGCCCAGCACTACCAACTCAGCCCGGGGCAACTTCGAACCGCAAGCGCGCCGCAGCGCAAGGCCCCCCTGCCCGGCACCGCCCTGGTTTTGCCCTACCGACCGCCTTGCCAAATCGCCACGCTTTGGCAGTTTCTGAAAGACCGCAGCTTGAGCGGCATGGAAAGCTGGGAGGGCCAAGGCCCGGACGCCGTGTTGCGCAGAACGGTGCGCTGGCCCCATGCAAGCCATGCCATCACCGGCTGGCTGGAGCTGCGCTGGGACCGCACGCAAGCCGTGGTGCACCTGCGGGTCAGCGCCTCATTGGACCCCGTGTTGCCCCAAGTGGTGGCGCAGGTGCGAGACTGGCTGGACCTGGACGCCGAGCCCGCCCGCATCGCACAGGTGATTGGGCGTGATTTTCCGCAAGCCCTGGGCCAACGTCTGCCCGGCTGCCTGGATGGTTTTGAGCTGGCCGTGCGCGCCATTTTGGGTCAACAAATCAGCGTCAAAGCCGCCCGCACTTTGGGCCAAAGGCTGGTCAACACACTGGGCGAGCCCTGCAACACCCCCTGGCCCGAGCTGAACCGTACGTTTCCCAGCCCGGCCACTTTGGCGCGAGAAGAAAACGCCGCACACATGGGTAGCCTGGGCTTGGTGCGGCAACGTCAAAAAGCCATTCAGGCACTGGCGCAGGCAGTCGAATCGGGCAACCTGGACCTCAGCCCCCAAGCCAAGGTGGAGCCCACCTTACAGGCGCTCATGGCCTTGCCCGGCATCGGCCCCTGGACGGCCCACTACATCGCCATGCGCGCCCTGCGCTGGGTAGACGCCTGGCCCGTGCAGGACGTGGCCTTGCAAACCGCCTTGGGTGTGCGTCAGCACCCGCGCCCCACCCAAGCCCTGGAAGCCTTGGGCCAGGCCTGGCGGCCCTGCCGCAGCTATGCCCTGATCGCGGCCTGGCAGCGCTTGGCCCCTCAAGCTGAGCGATCTGATCACCCCGAGCCCCACAACCACAAAGCCCACACACAATGACACCCCTGTTGACCCAACAATGGAACAGCCCCTTGGGGCCGATGATCCTGGCCGCTTCAGACTTGGGCCTGTGCGGCGTCTGGTTTGAAGGCCAGCGGCATGGCCCAAGCGTTGAACGCCTGCGCGGCTGGACAAGCGTCACCGCACACCCGCTGCTGCAAGACGCCTGCACGCAATTGCAGGCCTATTTCACGGGCGATCTGAGCCGCTTTGATCTGCCGCTGGACCTGTCGGCAGGCACCGCATTCCAACAATCGGTTTGGCAAGCTCTTCTGCACATCCCGTCTGGCCACAGCCAAAGTTATGGCGATCTGGCCCGGCAGCTGAACAACCCCAAAGCGGTGCGCGCTGTGGGCGCTGCCGTGGGGCGCAACCCGGTGAGTATCATCGTGCCCTGTCACCGCATCTTGGGCGGCGGTGGCCAACTCACGGGCTATGCAGGCGGGCTGTGGCGCAAACAGGCGCTGCTCAAACTGGAAGGCCACCCCATAGCCCTGCCAACCACTGTTGCCCTCTTTCCTGAATGACCACTTCTCACGCCAAAGGCTGGCTGGCCGACTTTCTGATCCTGGCCGCCATTTGGGGCTCGTCCTTTTTGTTCATGCGCATGGCGGCCGTCGAATTGGGTGCCTTGCCCACCGCTGCCATGCGGGTGGCCATTGCCGCTGTTTTTTTGCTGCCCATCATGCTGGCCAAAGGGCACTGGGCTGAGCTGCGCCGTCATTGGAAACCCGTGCTGTTTGTTGGCGCACTCAACAGTGGCATTCCGTTTGCCCTTTATTCGTTTGCGGTCATGCACATCACCACGGGTTTTTCATCCATCTTGAACGCCACCGTGCCTTTGTTTGGCGCAGTGGTGGCCTGGCTTTGGCTGGGCGACAAGCCCAGCCTGTCACGCACCGTGGGTCTGGCCATCGGATTTGGCGGCGTGGTGCTGCTGGCCGGTGGGCAGGCCAGCTTCAAGCCCAACGCCTCGGGCATAGCCCCCGCATGGGCGGTGCTGGCTTGTCTGGCGGCCACCACCTGCTATGCGCTGTCGGCCAGCTTCACCAAAAAGCACATCCCCAGCCTGCCCCCGCTGGTCACCGCCACAGGCAGCCAAATCGGGGCCACCTTGGCTTTGCTGTTGCCAGCGCTGTGGTGGCGCCCCGACCACTGGCCCAGCGCCTCCGTCTGGTGGTCATTGATCACCGTGGGCGTGCTGTGCACCGGCGTGGCCTACATCCTGTATTTCAGACTCATCGAAGTGGCGGGGCCAGCACGCGCTTTGACGGTCACGTTTTTGGTGCCCGTCTTTGCCATCGCTTACGGCGTGCTGTTTCTGGGCGAAACCGTCACCGCCTGGATGCTGCTGTGCGGCGCGGTGATTTTGCTGGGCACATCGCTGTCCAGCGGGCTGGTCAAACTGCCGGGGCGTTGAGCGGGGGGCCATGCATTTGTAGGTCGGCGGCTTCGGCCCCGACATGAGGCCTTCGCAAAACCAACAACGTCGGACTCTGCGAGTGCCGACCTACGGGGGGGCGGCAATTTGTCGGCGCGAAGACCCGGTCATGGGCCGTTTTGTAGGTCGGCGGTCGAAGACTCCGACAACGGTGCTTGACATGAGGTGATGCGCAAAAGGGCTTGCGGCTTGCCCACAACGTCGGACTCTGCGAGTGCCGACCTACGGGGAATGCGGCAATTTGTCGGCGCAAAGACCCGGCCATGGGGCATTTTGTAGGTCGGCGGTCGAAGACCCCGACAACGGTGCATGACACGATGTGAGGTGCGATGAGTCTTGCGGTCTGCCCACAACGTCGGACTCTGCGAGTGCCGACCTACGGGGAATGCGGCAATTTGTCGGCGCGAAGACCCGGCCATGGGCCGTTTTGTAGGTCGGCGGTCGAAGACTCCGACAACGGTGCTTGACACGCGGTGATGCGCGATGAGGCTTGCGGTCTGCCCACAACGTCGGACTCTTCGAGTGCCGACCTACGGGGAGTGCGGCAATTTGTCGGCGCGAAGACCCGGCCATGGGGCATTTTGTAGGTCGGCGGTCGAAGACCCCGACAACGGTGCTTGACACGCTGTGATGTGCGATGAGTCTTGAGGCTTGCCCACATCGTCGGACTCTGCGAGTGCCGACCTACGGGGAGTGCGGCGATTTGTCGGCGCAAAGACCCGGCCATGGGGCATTTTGTAGGTCGGCGGTCGAAGACCCCGACAACGGTGCATGGCATGAGGTGATGCGCAAAGGGGCTTGCGGCTTGCCCACAACGTCGGACTCTGCGAGTGCCGACCTACGGGGAATGCGGTAATTTATCCCCGCGAAGACCCGGCCATGGGGCATTTTGTAGGTCGGCGGTCGAAGACCCCGACAACGGTGCTTGACACGCGGTGATGCGCAATGCGTCTTGCGGCTTGCCCACATCGTCGGACTCTGCGAGTGCCGACCTACGGGGTTGCGGCAATTTGTCGGCGCGAAGACCCGGCCATGGGCCGTTTTGTAGGTCGGCGGTCGAAGACCCCGACATCGGTGCTTGACACGCGGTGATGCGCAATGAGTCTTGCGGCTTGCCAGCAACGTCGGACTCTGCGAGTGCCGACCTACGGGGAGTGGCGTGTGGCCTGGGGCTTCGAGCCTGACATGAACATTTTCACGGGCTGTACGCGCTGCACATCGCGGGCGCGCAACTGGCCGCAGCCGCCGTCCACGTCCTGCCCGGCGGATTGGCGCAGTTTGGTCAGCACGCCGCGCTGGTGCAGGGTGCGGGCGATGTCGGCGGCGCGTTCCCAACTCGGCCGGGCATAAGGCAGATCGGGCACCGCGTTGTAGGGAATCATGTTCATCAGCGCGTATTTGCCTTTCAGCAAACGCACGATGCCTTCGATTTCTTCGGCGCTGTCGTTCACCCCCTCGATCAGCGTCCATTGGTACTGGATCGGGTAGCCGGTGGCGCGGGCGTACACCTCACCCGCATCCACCAAATCTTGTGGGTCAAAGCGCGGGGCTCGCGGCAGCAGTTGCGCCCGCAGATCGGCACGCGTGGTGTGCAGCGACAAGGCCAAGGCAGGCTTGACGCGGCCTTGTGGCAAACGCTCAAACACCCGCGCATCCCCCACGGTGGAAAACACCAGATTTTTGTGCCCGATATTGCCCACCGTGCCCAGCAGGTCGATGGCGTCCATCACCGCATCCAGGTTGTGCGAAGGCTCGCCCATGCCCATGAAGACAACTTTTTTAACGGGCCTGAGCGTGCGGGCCAACGCCACCTGTGCCACGATCTCGGCACTGCCCACCTGGCGAATCAGGCCTTCACGGCCGGTCATGCAAAACACACAGCCCACCGCGCAACCGACCTGGCTGGAAACACACAGGCCATCGCGCGGCAGCAAAACGCTTTCCACCGTCTGACCGTCTTGCAGACCCACCAGCAAGCGCGCCGAGCCGTCTTGAGCCGGGTGCTGTTCGCGCAAGGTGGCCAAGGCTGCGAAGGCCTCACTCAACGCAGGCAGTGCCTCACGCACCGCCGTGGGCATGAAGCTTGCCAGCGGCCTGCGCCCACTGTTTTGCGGTTTGGCTTGTGTCCACAGACGCAGCACGCGCTGCTCATGCAAGGCATTGGCGCCCAGGGCACGCAAATGGTCCCGAATGTCATGAATGCTGTGAAAGTTCATCAGTAATGCGGCGGAATCTCGTCACGCAAATTGCGCACTTCAGCGCCACCGCCCGACTCGGGCAGGCGTTCGCGCATCTGGCGCAGCTCCTGAATGAGCGCGTCAATTTGCTGCTGCTGGCGGTACACCTGCGCATTGAGTTGGTCCAGCAGGTCTTCGGTAAAGCCCGCCTTGATTTCCAGATCAACCAGGCGGTTTTCAATAGGGGTTGGAATGTCCATGGGCTGTATTGGACCTGATTTTTTGACGCACGCCGGGGTTATGTCAAAAGTGTCGGACTCTGCGAGTACCGACCTATGGGAACCATGTGTTTGTAGGTCGGCGGCTTCAGCCCCGACATCTGGCCTGCGCCGAAGCGGACAAACGTCGAAGCAGAAGCGCCGACCTACGGAAGGCGTGTATCTGGCGGTCAATGACCCTGGCATGGGCTTCCTGCCAAGTTGATACAATCCGCGCATCGCCGAGTTAACTGAACTACTTGCAGGGCGATTCACAAATTCTGCTAAAGCGTTCGCCAGGCTCCGGGTTCTCAGGGTCGGCAACGCCGACAAACCTTTGAAAACAGGAGCCTTTTTCATGTCTAACGACTACCTCTTTACTTCCGAATCCGTCTCGGAAGGCCACCCCGACAAGGTCGCCGACCAGATCTCTGATGCGATCCTGGACGCCATCTTTACTCAAGACCCGCTGAGCCGCGTGGCGGCCGAAACCCTGACCAACACCGGCCTGGTCGTGTTGGCTGGTGAAATCACCACGCAAGCCAATGTGGATTACATCCAGGTGGCGCGTGACACCATCAAACGCATCGGCTACGACAACACCGACTACGGCATCGACCACAAAGGCTGCGCTGTGTTGGTGGCTTATGACAAGCAGTCCAACGACATCGCCCAGGGCGTGGACCACGCGTCCGACGACTTTTTGAACATTGGCGCGGGTGACCAGGGCCTGATGTTTGGCTTCGCCTGCAGCGAAACACCCGAGCTGATGCCCGCCCCGATTTACTACGCCCACCGCCTGATGGAGCGCCAGGCCCAGTTGCGCAAGGACGGCCGTCTGCCCTTCTTGCGCCCCGACGCCAAAAGCCAGGTGACCATGCGCTATGTGGACGGCAAACCCCACAGCATCGACACCGTGGTGCTGTCCACCCAGCACAGCCCTGACCAGTCGGAAACGGCCACGAAGATGAAGGCCAGCTTCACCGAAGCCATCATCGAAGAGATCATCAAGCCCGTGCTGCCCAAAGAGTGGCTGCAAGACACCAAATACCTGATCAACCCCACGGGCCGTTTCGTCATCGGTGGTCCTCAAGGCGACTGTGGCCTGACGGGTCGCAAGATCATTGTGGACACCTACGGCGGTGCTTGCCCCCACGGTGGTGGCGCGTTCTCGGGCAAAGACCCCTCCAAAGTGGACCGCTCAGCCGCTTATGCCGCCCGCTACGTGGCCAAGAACATCGTGGCCGCTGGTCTGGCCACCCAGTGCCAAGTGCAGGTCGCTTACGCGATTGGCGTGGCACGCCCCATGAACATCACCGTCAACACGGCAGGCACTGGCGTGATCGCTGATGACAAGCTGTCTGCCATGGTGGCCGAACACTTTGACCTGCGCCCCAAAGGCATCATCCAGATGCTGGACCTGCTGCGCCCCATCTACAGCAAGACCGCTGCTTACGGCCACTTTGGCCGCGACGAGCCCGACTTCACTTGGGAGCGCACGGATCGCGCAGCCGCATTGCGTGCAGCCGCCGGGCTGTAAACAGACACGTTGTGGGCTGGTGTGTGAAGTCGATCACACACCTTGCCAGCACCAGCCGCTTTCGGAAAGAATCACGGCTTTTTTTTCGCCATTTCCTGAACAATGCCAGTCAACGCATCACACAGGATTGGCCATGTTCAAAGACCGACTGGACGCCGCGCAGCAATTGGCGCACGCGCTGCTTGCATATCGCGGTCAACACCCCCTGATTCTGGCCATTCCCCGAGGGGCGGTGCCCATGGGGCAATGGATCGCCCGGCAATTGGAGGGCGAGCTGGACGTGGTGCTGGTGCGCAAATTGCGCGCGCCCCATCAGGATGAACTGGCCGTGGGTGCCATGGATGAACACGGCAACGCCTTCATCGCCCCGTGGGCGCATGAAGTGGGTGCAGACGCCGCCTATCTGGACCTTGAAAAAGCCCGTCAGATGCACACCCTGCGCCAACGCCGGGCCTTGTACACGCCGGTGCGCCCACCGATCGATCCAAAGGGCCGCCTGGTCATCGTGGTGGACGACGGTCTGGCCACCGGAGCCACAATGCTGGCGGCCCTACAAGCCGTGCGCCGACAGGCACCAGCCAAATTGGTGTGCGCCATTCCCGTGGCCAGCGCACACGCGCTGCGCCAAGTGCAAGAGCTGGCAGACGATACCGTTTGCCTGTCCACGCCAGACGACTTCCAGGCCGTGGCGCAGTTTTACCGGCACTTTCCCACAGTGGAAGATTCAGAGGCTGTGGCCGTGCTGGGGGCGCAATTGCCCCCTCAATTCTGATGGTCGCACGCCAGGTTGGCCCCAACCCACAAATGTCGGCGACTTCTAGTACTCACGGCCACACCACGATGTTGCGCAGCCGACCTCAGAAACCTGCCCATGTTTCGATGAAAATCGAGTTATCCCCCTCAACGCTCAACGCTCAACGCTCAACGCTCAACGCTCAACGCTCAACGCTCAACGCTCAACGCTCAACGCTCATCGCTCATCGCTCATCGCTCATCGCTCAACGCTCATCACTCATCGCTCAACGCTCAACGCTCAACCCTGAACACGTACATGTCTTTTCGCGCTCCTTTTCTCAAGGCCTGCTCACCCCTGTGGCTGTCGCTGGCCCTGGCCAGCCCGCTCATGGCCCAAACCGTCTTGCCTGCCCCGTCTGCCGAAGTGCTGCAAGCCTTGACCAAACCCTTTGTGGTGGTCAATGGCCTGGTGCAATCGACCGCACATGCCGAAGTGCTGTATCGGGAACAGGTCGCCAGTGGCGTGGCCAGCAGCCCTGAGTTGCGTGAATCGGTCCGTCAGACCCTGATCAACCAGTCCCTGATGATGCAAGCCGCCCAAGCCGATGGCATCGACCTGCAACCCCTGGTGCAGGCGCAAATGGCCCTGGCCAGCCAGACCGCCTTGGTGCGCTTGTGGCAACAAAAGTATCTGGCAGACCACCCCATCACCGACGAGGCTCTGCAGCAGGCTTACCAGCAGCAAATGGCCCAGATGGGGCCCGAGGAACTGCTGATTCGGCACATCGTTGTGGCCGAGGAAAGCCTGGCCCAGCAACTGATCCAGCGCATCCAGCAAGGCGCCCCCATGAACGATTTGGCCACCGAGCACTCCAAAGACCCCGACAGCAAAGCCCAGGGTGGTCTGGTTGGCTGGGTGCCTGAAAAACAACTGGTGCCCGAAGTCGCAGCAATCATCCGCCAGATGAAACCCCAGCAACTGTGGTCAGTGCCTGTTCGCACCGCACAAGGCTGGCATGTCCTGAGCCTGCAAGAGCGCCGCCCCTGGGATGCCCCAAGTCTGGAAAAACTGCGCCCCCAATTGCTGGAACAGCTGTCCCAAAAAGTCATCGCCACCAAACTGCAAGAGCTGCGCGACAAGGCGCTCATTCGCTGATATGTCCTGAGGGTTTTGTATCATCGCCCGATGCAAGCTTACCCTTCCAACGAACAGACGCCCCCTTTGCGACAGCTTTTGCTGGTGGAGGACAACCCGCTTTTTGCCGAGCAGATCACCGATGCCATGCGCGGTCTGCCAGAGCGCTGGAACGTGCTGGAATTCAGCGAGGGCCTGCAGGCCAAAGCCTTTGTCAAAGTGGCGCTCAAGCCTTTTGACCTGGTGCTGGTGGATCTGGGTTTGCCCGATGTCAGTGGCATCGAAGTGATCCGCGCTTGCCGCGAGCGATTTGTTGATATGCCGATTGTGGTGATTTCGGTGGTGGCTTCGGAGTCAGCAGTCCTGACCGCCATTGAAGCCGGGGCCAACGGCTACATACTCAAGGACGAATCCATCGAAGAAATCACCAAAGGCATCGAGCAAGTGCTCAAGGGGGTGTATCCCCTGAGTCCACGGCTGGCGCGTTATTTGTTCAAGCACCTGTCAGTCAGCAGCGAAAAGCCTGAGGAACGTCTACCCGTCAAGCTCTCGCCCAGGGAACACGAAACCTTGCAAGGGCTCGCGCAGGGCCTGAGCTATGAGCTGGTGGCCGAAAGCATGGGGGTGACGCTGTCGACGGTGCAGTCCAACGTGCGCAGCCTCTACCGCAAGCTGAATGTGAAATCGCAATCCCAGGCGGTGAGCATGGCGCGAAGTTACCAATTGCTTTGAGTCTTACGCTGAATCGGTTTGCGCCGCCTTAGAGACATCCGGCACCTGCAGGATGATTTCGACCCCGGGGTGACGTTCGATCAGCTGGAACTTGCCGCCGATCTCGCGGGCCCGGTACTGCATGTTGTTCAGGCCACGCCCGCGAACCTTGGGCAGTTGCAGGCCTTGTCCGTCGTCACGCACCGAGACTGTGAGCAAATCCGTGGGGGCATCGTAGTGCGCTGAAAACCACACATTCTGTGCGCGGGCATGCTTAAAGGCATTGTTGAAGGCCTCCTGAATCAGGCGCAGGGTTTGCAGAATTTGGCGTTGCGGCAAAGCAGGCAAACCCGCCAATTGGCTGTCCCAATGCAAACGAGGACCGTTGCCAGAAAACCGTCGCTCGAGTCGGTGACGCAAGTCAATCAGCGCCTCGTCCAGGGTGATGTGCAGTTGTCCCAATGTGTCCACCACCAAATGCAAATCCGCCGTGATTTCGTGCAGGAATTGGGGGAATTCCTCAGGCCGAATGCGGCCCTTTTCGGCCAGCATGCGCACGCCCGCCAACTGCGATCCGAATCCATCGTGCATGTCACGCATGAGCTGTTCACGCTCTTGCAGCCTTGACTGTTCGAGCTGCTGTTGGAGCAGGATGCCGCGCGCGCTTTCGGCTTCGCGCTTGGCATGCACCATGGCGGTCTGGTCAATCAGGACTCCCTCGTACAGCACTGATCCGTCGGGCAAGCTGCGCGCCACGGCTTCCGTGCTGACCCAGCGCATCTCGCCACTGAAATGAAAAATCCGGAACTCCATGCTGAAGGTATCGCGCTGATCCAAAGTGCGGGCGATGAACTGTTGCCATGCGGCCCCATCGTCCACGTGCAAGATGTCCAGAAAGGGTTTAGGGTCGACCAGCAAGCTCTTGCGGTCCAGCCCCGTGAGCTCCAGAAACCGTTGACTGACAAACAAAAATTGCCCTCGCCTGCCCCCCTGCCGATAGACCAGGGTGTAGGTGCCCACCGGAATGTTTTCTGTCACCTCATAGGCCATGCGTTCTGCGGCACGCATCTCCAGCAACTCACGGTCGATGCGCGATTGCTTGAGCGCTGTCGCCAGATTGCGAAAGAGCAATGTGCCCAGGGTCATGAGCATGGCACTGTAGGTGTAGGGAAACAGGAAAACACCTTCAAAATCGGTCCGCCCCGTCAGTCGCAGCCAATCGAGCATGCCCGAAAACACCAGGGCCAGCGCCATGCCGATGGTGATGAGTTTGATGGGATTGCGCGACTCAATGGCCCAACGCATGAAGAACAGCAATAAGACGCTGGTGGCCAATAAAAAGGGTAGAAAAAAGACAACCAACACGATCCTGGAATTACCGCTGAGCCCCAGCACCAGGGGTCCCACCAGGGCAAAGCCCACCAAGACAAGGATCATCCAACGGCGCAATTTGTCAAACAATGACAGCATGGTGAGCAAAGCCATCGGAGCGACCACCAGACGCGATGAAAACACCATCCAGGTGAACACTTCAACATGGATGACGGGGTTGCTCACCGTGAGATTGAGCAGGCCCAGCGCATGGGCGATGGACGCGATGCCAAACCAAAGGTAAGCCTGCTCCTTGCGTAAGACCCAACTGACAGCCAAGGACAAAATGCCCAAAAGAGCACTGACCCATGCCAGGCCGCTCAGAAATTCGATCTTGAGCCATTGCAACACCCAGTAAGCGCCGTCATGCAGTTCATCCAGATCACCCACCTGGACCTTGGACAAACCATTCATTTGCCGCGCCGTGGCATAGAGCTCCAGTTCAATGACGTTGTCACCGACAAACCAGACACTGGAGGGGGTGCTGAACAAATTGACCTTGTGCAAGCAGCGCAGCTCTTCCAATCGGCCCTGGTCGCAGTTGAGGATGAACTGGCCATTGATGTACAAGGCACCCGACAGGCTCAACTTGGACACAAACACGCCCAGCGGCTCGGCCGGAACCCGCGTCAAAGGCACGGTGATGCGGTAACGCACACGGCTGCCTGCGGGCAAATAATCTTGTGGCTGCAGGATATGGGGCAGCGTCACCTCGCGACGCCCGGCCATGCTGGTCAACTCAGCTTTGTCAATGACCCATTTATTCGGCGCAGTGGCCCATGCCGCGTGACTGAAGATGGCGCACCCAAGAAAAATCAGCAGCCAGGCCATGCAGCCTGCCAGGCGTCGCAGCGCATGGCTTAGCCAGGTAATTAGGGCTTGTGCATCCATGCCCCTGATGTTAGCGCCTGTGCCCTGTGCAAAGGCAATCTACTGCAGATCACTCACACCCCGAATTCGACGCGCACCTTCCTCTCCAATTCATGGACCGGCAAAGACGTCAAGTCCAGAGAATGCTTGAGCGAGATGATTTTTTGAACTCCAGGGTCCAATTGCGCCAACAGTTCCCCCATGAAGGGATCGGAGGCAAACAAAACGATGTCCTCAACGCTGTGAGCCAAGACAGCCTCTCGCAGCCACAGCGCCAACTGGTGCGCAAATTCAAGTCGTTCACGGTGCTTGAGATCCATGCGGGGTGCCAGCCCTGTGCGACCGCCGATCGAATGGCCCAAAGGTGCCCTTTCCAGTTCGCTGGCCAGCATGCTGCCCTCCGGGTGCATCCAGTCGGCCAGTTCGATCAATGGCTCCAACAAGCTGGTGCGTTCAAACAATCGGGCCACAGAGGCGTTGGCCGTCAAAATCCAGTGCTTTTGCGCCATATCGGCAGCCTTTCAACCAAAAGATTCAAACTTGAATTTTTCGGGCTCAGGGCTTGTGGGTCAATTGATCAGGGGGTCTATACCCTTGATCGAACCTTCACCAGAAAACGCAACCGAGGCCCCCTTCGCCCGTGACGTACGAGATGACATGTCTCAAAACTGTTGTAGGTCGGCGGTCGAAGACCCCGACATGGGCCTGTGCCCAAACCCATCATGTCGGACTCTGCGAGTACCGACCTACGAGATGACGTGCCTCAAAACTGTTGTAGGTCGGCGGTCGAAGACCCCGACATGGGCCTGTGCCCAAACCAACCATGTCGGACTCTGCGAGTGCCGACCTACGAGATGACCTTTCTCACACATTGATGTTGTAGGTCGGCGGTCGAAGACCCCGACATGGGCCTGTGCCGAAACCAAAAATGTCGGACTCTGCGAGTGCCGACATACGAGATGACCTTTCTCACACATTGATGTTGTTGGTCGGCGGTCGAAGACCCAGACATGGGCCTGTGCCGAAACCAACCATGTCGGACTCTGCGAGTGCCGACATACGAGATGACATGCCTCAAAACTGTTGCAGGTCGGCGGTCGAATACCCCGACATGGGCCTGTGCCGAAACCAAAAATGTCGGACTCTGCGAGTGCCGACCTACGAGATGACCTTTCTCACACATTGATGTTGCAGGTCGGCGGTCGAATACCCCGACATGGGCCTGTGGCGAAACCAACCATGTCGGACTCTGCGAGTGCCGACCTACGAGATGACGCGCCTCAAAACTGTTGTAGGTCGGCGGTCGAAGACCCCGACATGGGCCTGTGCCGAAACCAAAAATGTCGGACTCTGCGAGTGCCGACCTACGAGATGACCTTTCTCACACATTTCAAACCTCAACGTGCCGGATCAATTGGCCTCAGGGCAGCGCAACCATCCAGGCAACGCCCAACACCAAAGGCCGATGCTTGAGCGCATGAAAAAAGGCTGCCAGGACTTTCGCCCTTGCAGCCTTTTTTTACAGAGCCACTGCGCGCAGTGGCCCCGTCATGCGACTTATTTGCCGCCTGGGATCTTGCCTTCCACGCCCTTGACGTAGAACATCACGCCGCCCAGGAACTTGTCGTCGGCGACAGCGTCTTTGGCCAACATTTCTTTACCAGCCTGGTCCACGATGGGGCCCTTCCAGATGGAGAATGTGCCGTCTTTCAGACCAGCTTGGATCTCACCGATGCGCTTTTTGGTGTCTTCTGGCACGTCAGCGGCCACGTTGACCATCTCGATCGCGCCTTCTTTCACGCCCCACCAGCTTGAACCAGTGCTCCACTTGCCTTCCAGGGCTTCACCCACGGCCTTGACATAGTAAGGGCCCCAATTGATCACGGCCGAACCCAGGTGGGCCTTGGGGCCGTAGGCGGTCATGTCCGAATCCCAACCGAAGGCACGCTTGCCCATTTTTTCGGCGGTCTGCAGCACAGCCGACGAATCGGTGTTTTGCATCAACACGTCAGCGCCGCCGTTGATCAGCGATGTCGCGGCTTCGGTTTCTTTCGGTGGGTTGAACCACTCGTTCACCCAAACCACTTTGGTCTTGATCTTGGGGTTGACCGACTGGGCACCCATGGTGAAACTGTTGATGTTGCGCACCACTTCTGGGATTGGGATCGAAGCCACCACACCCAGCGTGTTGGTCTTGGTCATCTTGCCCGCGATCACGCCAGCCATGTACGCGCCTTCGTAGGTGCGGCTGTCGTAAGTGCGCATGTTCTCGGCGGTTTTGTAGCCGGTGGCGTGCTCAAACTTCACGCCCTTGTTGTCAGCCGCCACTTTGAGCATGGGCTCCATGTAGCCGAAAGTGGTGCCAAAAATCAGCTTGTTGCCTTGGGCAGCCATGTCGCGGATCACGCGCTCAGCGTCAGCGCTTTCTGGCACTTTTTCAACGAAGGTGGTGACCACTTTGTCGCCGAAGGCTTTTTCGATTTCTTTGCGACCGTTGTCGTGCGCAAAGGTCCAGCCGCCGTCGCCCACAGGGCCAACGTACGCAAACGCGATCTTCAAAGGCTCAGGCTTGGCCGCAGCGGGTGCTTCAGCTTTGGGGGCTTCTTCTTTTTTGCCACAGCCGACCAGTGCGGCGGCAGCCACAGCGGTCAGGGCCACCATCTTGACGATGGAGCGCTTGGAGAGGTCTGTCATGTCAGGTCCTTTTGAACAGGGTTACAGGGGTTGAAAAAAAGCAATTATGAACCGGGATAAAAGGGTTTGCCCAGCGAGGCCGGCATGTTCACGCGAATCCAGGTCGGGTTGCGCGAAATCAGGGCCAGCACCACGATGGTGGCGATGTAAGGCAGCGCCGTGAGCAACTGGCTGGGCACTTGCACGCCCACCCCTTGCAAATGGAACTGCAGCATGGTCACACCACCAAACAGGTAAGCCCCAAGCAATACGCGTGCCGGACGCCATGTGGCAAAGGTGGTCAAGGCCAGCGCAATCCAGCCCTTGCCCGCCACCATGCCTTCGACCCACAGCGGGGTGTAGATCACCGAAATGTAGGCCCCCGCCAAGCCGCACAGTGCGCCCCCAGCCACCACCGCTGCCAAACGGATGCGGCGCACCGGGTAGCCCAAAGCGTGGGCCGAAGCGGGTGATTCGCCCACCGCCCGCAGCACCAAACCGGTGCGGCTTTTGTAAAGGAACCAAATCAGGGCCAACACCAGCGCCATCGCCCCATAAACGAGCGGGTGCTGCTTGAACAAGGCGGGCCCCACCAGGGGAATGTCGGCCAAATAAGGCACCGCAAAATGGGGCCGGTCCGGCAGCTTTTCCTTCACATAGCCAATGCCCACAAAGGCCGAAAAGCCCACACCAAACAAACTCAGCGCCAGCCCGGTGGCGTACTGGTTGGTGTTCAGCCAAATCACCAGCACCCCAAAAATGGTCGCCAGCACCGCGCCCGCGCCCATGCCCGCGACAAAGCCCAGCCAGTCGTTGCCGGTGTGCACCACGGCCGCAAAACCGGCAATCGCCGCGCACAGCATCATGCCCTCGGCCCCCAAGTTCACCACACCGGCTTTTTCATTGATCAGCAAACCCAAAGCGGCAATGGCCAGCACCGTCCCCGCATTCAGGGTGGCTGCAATCAGCAATGCATAAGACTCCATCACACGCCTCCTTTCTTGACCGCCACCCAGCGCAGACGGTAGGCCACCAGCGTGTCACACGCCAACAAACAAAACAGCAGCAAACCCTGGAACACGCCCGTGATCGACTTGGGAAGGCCCAGGCGAGATTGGGCCAGCTCGCCGCCGATGTAGAACATGCTCATCAGCACGGCCGACAGCACCATGCCCGCCGGGTGCAAGCGCCCGACAAACGCCACGATGATCGCGGCAAAGCCATAACCCGCAGGCACATAAGGCGTGAGCTGGCCAATCGGCCCCGCCACCTCCAACGCACCCGCCAAACCTGCAGCCCCACCCGATGTCAGCAACGCCACCCACAGCGCCTTGCGCGAAGAAAACCCGGCATACCGCGCCGCATCAGGCGCCAAACCGCCCACTTGCTGGGCAAAGCCCGCCCGCGTGCGGAACAAGAACACCCACAGTAAACCTGCACCCACCAGCGCCAAGAGCAAGCCCACGCTCACGCGCGAACCGCTCATCAAACGCGGGATCTGCGTGACCGCCTCAAAGGTTTTGGACTGCGGAAAATTGAAACCCGCCGGGTCTTTCCAGGGGCCATAAACCAAATAGCTCAGCACCATGTCGGCCACGTACACCAGCATCAGGCTGACCAAAATTTCACTGGCATTGAAGCGGTCGCGCAACAGCGCCGTGATGCCGGCCCACAACATGCCGCCCAACACCCCCGCCAGCAACACGGCCAACACGATCCAGCGGCCTGTGTCTTTGTCGGCCAAGAGCGCCACGCCCCCGGCGCACACCGCGCCAATGACAAACTGACCCTCGGCACCGATGTTCCAGACGTTGGACCGGAAACACACCGACAAACCCAAAGCAATGACCAAGAGCGGTGTGGCCTTGACCATCAACTCGCCCAGCGCGTAGCTGGTTTTGATGGGTTCCCAAAAGAACATCTGCAGCCCGCGCACCGGGTCTTTGCCCAGCGCCATGAACAGCGCCACGCCCAGCAGCACAGTGAGCACCAGCGCCAGCAGAGGCGAGGCGTAAGTCCACAGGCGCGAGGCCTGGGGACGGGGTTCAAGCCGCAGCATGTTGGGCTCCTTGTTGGGCAGGCGCGGCAGAAGTTGCAGAAGAGGAATCTGGCCACAAACCACTCATCCACTCGCCAATGCGCTCTACCGTGGCCTCGGCACGCGCCACAGACGGCGACAAGCGCCCCTTGGCGATCACATGCAATCGGTCAGACAACTCAAACAATTCTTCCAACTCCTCACTCACCACCAACACGGCACAACCCGCGTCGCGCAGCGCCAAAATTTCGGCGCGAATTTGCGCCGCCGCGCCCACGTCCACGCCCCAAGTGGGTTGTGAAACGATGAGCAATTTGGGAGCCGCGCTGATTTCGCGCCCCACAATGAACTTTTGCAAATTGCCGCCCGACAGCGACTGCGCTGCGGCATCCGGCCCAGAGGCCTTGACCTTGAAACGGTCGATGATGCTGCGGGCCTGATCGGCCAGCGCGCTCATGCGCACCCAGCCGCCCGCCCCCACGGCCTCGCTGCGCGTGAGCAGCAGGTTTTGCGACAAACTCAGCGAGGGCACAGCGCCCCGGCCCAAGCGCTCTTCGGGCACAAAATGCAGGCCCATTTGCCTGCGCGGCACCGGCCCCAAAGCCGCCACCGCCTGGCCAGACAGGCTCACACTGGCCACGCCGCACTGCACGCCCGAGCGGGTGTCTTCACCCGACAAGGCCCACATCAATTCTTTCTGGCCATTGCCCGACACCCCGGCCAAGCCCACCACCTCGCCTGCACGCACCTGCAAGCTGATGCCGTCCAGGTCCACGCCAAACGGGTCTTGCCGCGTGAGGCTCAAGCCCTGCACAGACAACACCACCTCGCCCGGCGCACGCGCCACATGCTGCAAAGCCGGGGGCTCGGCCCCGATCATCAAACGGCTGAGCGAAGCGTTCGTTTCTTCTCGCGGGTCGCACACACCCGTGAGCTTGCCACCGCGCAGCACAGTGCAAGCAGTGCACAGCGCCCGAATTTCGTGCAACTTGTGTGAGATGTACAAAATGCTCACGCCCTGGCTGACCAGCTTGTGCAAGACCACAAACAATTTCTCGACCGCTTGCGGCGTCAGCACTGAAGTGGGCTCGTCCAAAATCAAGAGCTTGGGCTCGGTCAACAAGGCGCGGATGATCTCCACCCGCTGCATCTCGCCCACGCTCAGGGTGTGCACAGGGCGCTCGGGCTCCAGGTCCAGGCCGTATTCGCTGGCCTTGGCCACAATGCGCTCGGTCACTTCGGCCAGGCTCAGCGACTTGTCCAGGCCCAGCCACACGTTTTCTGCCACGGTGAGCGTGTCAAACAAGCTGAAGTGCTGAAACACCATGCTGATGCCCAGCTTGCGGGCTTCTTGCGGGTTGCGAATTTGCACCGGCTGGCCGTTGAACACCACCTGACCTTCGTCGGGTTTGACCGAGCCGTAAATGATTTTCATGAGGGTGGACTTGCCCGCGCCGTTTTCGCCCAGCACGGCATGGGCCTGGCCGGGCATCACGGTGAGCGACACGTCCTGATTGGCCACCACGCCCGGGTAGCGTTTGGTGATGCCTTGCAAAGACAAAAGGGGTGTGGTCATGTCTGTGGGTGTTCTTGTTGGTTTTGTCGTCAGGAAGGTTCAGGCAGCTGTCGGGGGCGACAACTGCAAAGCGCTGATTTTCACTTGTTCTCGCAGCCACCGGGCCGCCTCGGCGTTGTGGCTGCGTTCGTGCCAAAGCTGGTAATAGACCATCTTGGGAAAAGGCACCGGGCACGGCAGCAAGGCCAACCCGGAAGGCAGGTCGCCCTCCAGAAAGCGCTGGCAGTAGTGTCGCCCAGTGGTCAGCACAAGCAAACTCGATGCCACCATGCGCGGCATCAGGCCAAAGTAGGCGCAGCGTGCGGCAATGTGGCGCGCCAGCCCCAAGCGGTCCAGGTGTTCGTCGATCACGCCGCGCCAACCCGGGTAGGCCGGCATGGGCGCAATGTGCTCGCAGGCCAACCAGTCATCTTGCGTCCAACCACGGCGCACCGCCGGGTGTTTGCTGCTGACCAGACACATGATGTCGTCTTCAAACAACTGGGCTCGGTGCAGCTCCTCGCTGGGCTGGGCCCAGTTGCCAATCACCACATCGATCAGGCCCTGACCCAGATCGTGCGCGTATTGCGCCTGCGCCGACAAGGCATGCACCTCGACCCGGCAGCCCGGCGCCAATGACTTGATGCGGGCCATGACCGAGGGCAAAAAAAGCGGGTCCAGCGTGTCGCTGGCGGCAATGCGAAATGTCTCACAGGCATTGGCCGGATCGAACACCCGACTTGGCGAAAACAGGCTCTCAGCCGATTGCAAAATTTGCGACACCGGCCCCAACATCTGCAAGCCCACATCGGTGGGCACCATGCCGGTGCCCGAGCGCACCAAAATCGGGTCGCCCGTCAGCTCGCGCAGGCGCTTGAGCGCCACGGACACAGCCGGCTGCTGCTGGCCCTGGCGCATGGCGGTTTTGGAGACACTGCGTTCGATGAGCAAGGTGTGAAGGGTGCGAATGAGTTGAAGGTCGATCTTGTCGAAAAGATGCGGCTGCTTCATATCGGAATCCAGATGATCGTTATGGCTGGGCGCAGGCTCTTTTCAGGGTTAACCCCGAAACTTTTGAATGCCATACGTGCTAATGAATCGATCACACCCATGCCTTTGTCTCTGTGTTTTCTTGGTGTTGGTCTGCCCCTTGGTCAAGCCGGGGCTTTGATGGAATGCAGGCGAATGTAACACCAGCCATGGTGATGAATCCAAAGGCAAAAATGGGCACGACCGCTTGCCATCGAATAGCCATGGCTTGTCGCGATGCACTTGAAGATACAAGCCAGCGTGACGATTCTTGCCGAAAAAATACTGACTGACCCTTCGCACGAGTCGGCACAGTTGCTCCCATGATCTGCCGCAGGACCGAAGACATCGACATCATCCATTCCCCGTTGTCGCAGACCTACAGCGCTGACAGCCAAAGCTTGCGCGTTCTGATCTACCGCCTCCCAGATACCCAGTGGAGCCTTGAAGTGGTGGACGAAGCGGGCACCTCCACCGTTTGGGATGACCTGTTTGAAACGGACAAGCAAGTGCTGGAAGAAGCCTTCATGGCCATTGAGTCCGAAGGCATTGGCAGCTTCATCAGCAAGGCCCACCACGAGGACAAAACCGCAGAACCGGCGTTGCTGAAAGCCTTGGCACAGGGAAAAATTCAACCCACAGTTCAAGAAGTGCAGGACATGATGGCGCCACTGTCCGACGCGGATCTTGCAGAACTCGATCAGTTTTTGCTTGATGGCGTGGACAACGACGAAGCCATGACGCTGGACACTCTGGACGGGTATTTGCACGCCATCGCCATTGGGCCGCAAACCATCATGCCCAGTCAGTGGCTGCCCAAAGTCTGGGGCGAAGACAGCGCCGTGATGCCGCCCATGGACAACCTGGAGCAGTTCAACAACATCATGGGCCTGGTCATGCGTCACTACAACAGCATCATTTCTGCCTTTCAGCACAAGCCACCGTTTGTGGCGCCCTACTGGGGCATCCGCAAATACGAGACAGGCGTGTACGAGGACGCGGAAGGCTGGGCCTACGGTTTTACCGAAGGCGTGGCGCTGAACCGCGCCGCATGGAAACCCTTGTTTGACACCGCGCAAGGCCAGCAGTGGTACAGGCCCATTGGCTTGCTGGGTGAAGAAGCGTTTTCTGCCGAACAGGACGAGCTGACCAAAACACCCCCGCAGCGCGAACAACTGGCCCAGCAAATTGAAAACAGCTTGGTCAACATCCACGCCTTTTGGCTGCCGCTGCGCCAGGCCATGTACGAGCGAGAAACGTCCCAACGCTTGCGCACCAAGGTCGGCCGCAACGAGCCCTGCCCCTGCGGCAGTGGCAAAAAGTTCAAGAAATGTTGTGGATCAGCGGCTGAGTTGCATTGACCGTTTCACGATTTCCTGGGTGGGCCCCCAGATCCGACATGCCCTTCAAAAACCAATGACTTGAAGTGGGCCAACTGGAGGATTTGAATACTGCGAAAAGGGTGCATTTCAAGCAAATGAACATCACTTGAGATCAAGAAATCCGCCTGAGCCGCCACGGCCAATTCCAGAAACTTGTTGTCCTTGGGGTCACGGCATTCGGCGATCGGAGACAGGTCATCCACCCACATCACGGCTTCGCGGAAAAGTCGGACCCAAACCATCCGTTGATCAAGAGGTCGCCAGGCGTTGAATTTTTCTCTGGCGAGCACGGCGACCAACTCGTTGAAAGTATCCGCCGAAACAAACACCTCGTGCTCCAACACGGCGCGGCGCAAAATTTGTGCAGGCTCTCGGTCTGGATTCAAGCAAGCGGGAATGAGCGAACTCGTGTCAAAAACGATTCTTTTACGGACGGAGCTCATGGACGAGTTCGTTCAGCTGTTCGGGTGTGAGCTCAGGGGCCTCTGGGCTGGCAGAAGGCATGGCATCCATGAATTGAACCCATTGCCGAGCCTTGTAATCGCGCAGGGCTTCAGTGGCCATGGCATAGGGAAGAATCATCATGGTGGGCGTGCCATATTGGGTCACAGCCACAGGCTCACCGCCTTTGACGATGTTGGCAATCGATCCGAATCGGTTTTGAACTTCTGCAGATGAAAGGGTTTTCATGGTCACATCCTGGACATGTTAGCTAACATGGACATCTTAGGGAGCTTGTGCAAGAAGTCAAGCCGGATGAAACAACATAAGGGGGGCCAGCCAAATTGACAGGCATTTTCAGTGTGGCACCTGCTCAGGCAGAAAAACGCATGGCGCAAGCACACACTCAACACCCTGTCTTTTATGGCGAGCGACGGGGTGCAAGCGGCACAACACATGCTTGCAGTCCCATATGGGGTATCTCAAATTTTGCATATGACCCAGAAGGCTTTGGACTAGCATGAAGCACGCCTTGGACGATGCCCATGAAACCAACTCTTCACCCTGTTACCGAAGCTCCCCTGCGCTTTTGGCACAGCGATGCGGTGGTCGAGCGCCATCACGTTCCCCCAGACCGCACCCTGCTCGACCTGCTGCGCGAGGACCTGCGCCTCACCGCCACGAAGGAAGGCTGCGCAGCGGGCGACTGCGGGGCCTGCACGGTGGTGGTGGCCGAAGCTGTGAACGGGCGTTTGTTGTACCGCGCCGTCAACAGCTGCATCAAGCCCGCCCACGCCATTGACGGCCAGGCCCTGTGGACCGCCGCCGATCTGGCCCAGAGCAACGGCACGCTGCACCCGGTGCAGCAGGCCATGGTCGAGTGCCACGGCTCGCAATGCGGCTTTTGCACACCGGGTTTTGTGATGAGCTTGTTTGCGCTATACCAGCGCACGGTGGCGCAAGGCCAGGCCGTGGACAGCCACCGTGCCCATGAGGCTTTGTCGGGCAACCTGTGCCGCTGCACCGGATACCGGCCCATCGTGCAGGCGGCTTGCAGCCTGCAGGCCGATGCCGCGCAGGCCGTGAATGAACAGCCCATCGTGGCGGCGCTGCAAAAGCTCTCGGCAACCGAAAAAACCGGCGGCAACTACCTGCGCCCCAACACCCTGCACGCTTTGCTGCAAGCCCGCGCCCAGCACCCCCAGGCGCAGCTGATCGCCGGGGCCACCGACGCCGGGCTGTGGATCACCCAGGGCCTGCGCCGCATGCAGCAGATCATTGACCTGACCCGCGTGGCCGAGCTGCGACGCGTGGAACACTACCCGCACCACATCGCCATTGGCGCAGCCGTGAATTTGCAAGACGCGTTTGAGGCGCTGGCCGCCGACCGTCCCGTGATAGCGCCCTTTGGTGAACGCTTTGCGGGCTGGCCGGTGCGCCAGTCGGGCACGCTGGGCGGCAATGTGGCCAACGGCTCGCCGATTGGTGACAGCATGCCGCTGCTGATCGCGCTGGGCGCGCAAGTGGTGCTGATGGCTTGGCGCAACATCAAAGGAAAAGGCCGCACCGTGCACCGCCATGTGCCGCTGGACCGGTTCTACACCGGCTACCGCCAAAGTCTGCTGGCCCCGGACGAGGTGCTGGCCTGGGTGGTGGTGCCCCGCCCTGCGCCCGGAGAATGGCTGGGTGCGTACAAGGTGTCCAAGCGGAAAGAAGACGACATCTCGGCCGTGTGTCTGGCGGTGCAGCTGCATGTGCAAGATGGTCACATCACCGCAGCACGCATCGGCGCAGGCGGTGTGGCTGCCACGCCCGCGCGTGCCGTGCAGACCGAGGCCGCGCTGATCGGCAAGCCTTGGAGCGAAGCCACTTTGCAGGCCGCGCAGACCGCCATTGCGGATGAGTTTTCGCCGCTCAGCGATTTGCGTGCCAGCGCCGATTACCGCCGAACCATCTTGGGCCAACTGCTGCGCCGCGCCTGGCTGGAGAGCACCGGGCACAACACCGTTCGACTGGAGGCCCTTACATGAACACGCCGTCCACCACCCGCAATACTACCCACAGCAGCACCCACCGCTTCCACGAAAGCGCCACCGCACAGGTCCAAGGCTGCGCCAGCTACATCGACGACCTGCCGCTGGTCGAAGGCACGCTGCACGCCGCGCCGCTGATGAGCCCCCTGGCCAACGCCCAACTCATCGCCATGGACCTGGAGGCGGTGCTGGCCGCGCCCGGTGTGGTGGGCACGGTCACCGCGCAAGACATTCCGGGTGACCCGCTGCTGGCCACCTTTGTGCACGACGAGCCCATTTTTGCCGGGCCGCAGCTCATGCATGTGGGCCAGGTGATGGGCTTGGTGGTGGGCCACAGCCACACCCAAGCGCGGCGGGCCGCACGCCTGATTCGATTGCAAACGAAGAACGACACGCCCTTGCTGCACGCCCGTGAGGCGATGCAAGCGGGCAGCTTTGTGCTGCCCCAAGTCACGGTGCAGCGCGGTGACGCCTCTGCGGCCTTGAGCAACGCACCCCACCAATTGCAAGGCTCGCTGGAGATCGGCGGGCAAGAACACTTTTATTTGGAAAGCCAGATCGCCTATGCGATTCCGCAAGAGAACGGCCACTGGTTGATCCACAGCGGCACGCAGCACCCGGGCGAGGTGCAGCACTGGGTGGCGCACGCGCTGCACATCCCGCTGTCGCAGGTGCGGGTGGTGTGTCGGCGCATGGGTGGCGGCTTTGGCGGCAAAGAAACGCAGGCCGGGCATTTGGCTGTTTGGGCCGCGCTGGCCGCGCACAAGTTCGATCGGCCCGTGAAGCTGCGGCTTGACCGAGGCGACGACATCCTGATCACCGGCAAGCGCCACCCTTTCAGCCACGACTGGCAAGTGGGCTTTGATGCGCGTGGCCGCGTGCTGGGTTTGGATTCGGTGCAGCTGGTCCACTGCGGCCACAGCGCCGACCTGAGCGGCCCGGTGGCCGACCGCGCGATCTTCCACACTGACAACGCTTACTTCTTGAGCGACCTGCACATCACGTCGCACCGCTGCAAAACCCACACCCAAAGCCACACCGCCTTTCGAGGCTTTGGCGGGCCGCAGGGGGTGCTGCTGATCGAGACCGTCATGGGGGACATCGCCAGGCACTTGGGGCTGGACGCGCTCGATGTGCGCTTGAACAACCTGTATGGCGTTGGGGAGCGCGACACCACGCCTTACGGCATGAAGGTCGAAGACAACATCCTGCACCCGCTGATGACACAGCTGGCCGAGCGCTGCGACTACCGCGCACGCCGACAAAACATCAGCGATTGGAACGCCCAGCAAACCGTGATCAAGAAAGGCCTGGCGCTCACGCCGGTCAAGTTCGGCATCAGCTTCACCGCCACGCAGTTCAACCAAGCCGGAGCGGTGGTCTCGGTCTACACCGACGGCAGCGTGCGCGTGAACCACGGCGGCACCGAAATGGGCCAGGGCCTGCACACCAAGGTGTGTGGTTTGGTGGCGCGTGTGTTGGGCTTGCCCGCCGCCCAAGTGCAGGCCAGCGCCAGCGACACCGACCAGGTGGCCAACGCCAGCGCCACGGCGGCCTCCAGCGGCACCGACCTCAATGGCCGCGCCGCCGAAAACGCCGCGCTGCAGGTGCGCCAGAACATCGCCGCCTGCATCGCCAAGGCCGATGCCTGCTCGGCAGACAAAGTGCGTTTTGAAAACGGTCAAGTCATCACACCCGTGCGCCAGCGCAGCTTCACCGACGCGGTGCAATACGCCTACGGCCAGCGCGTGCAGCTGTGGAGCGACGGCTTTTACGCCACGCCCAAAATCCACTACGACCGCACCACGCTGACCGGTCGGCCGTTTTATTACTTCGCCTACGGCGCGGCCTGCAGCGAAGTGGCCATCGACACCTTGACGGGCGAATACCGCATGCTGCGCACCGACATCCTGCACGACGTGGGCCATTCGCTGCACCCCGAAATCGACATCGGCCAGATCGAAGGCGGCTTCGCGCAAGGCCTGGGCTGGCTCACCACCGAAGAGTTGGTGTGGAACGCCAAAGGCGAGCTGCTCACCAAGGGCGCGAGCACCTACAAGATCCCCACCGCCGCCGACATGCCCGCGCAGCTCAACATCGATCTGTGGCTCGAGGCCAACCGCGAAGACACGGTGGGCGGCAGCAAAGCCGTGGGCGAGCCGCCCTTCATGCTGGCCATCAGCGTGGTGGAGGCGCTGCGCGACGCCATCGGTGCCACCCGCCCTGGCCAAACACCCATCCACCTCGACACCCCCGCCACCCCCGAGCGCGTGCTGGGCGCTATCCTTGCACGATGACGACGCTTTTGAACGAGGGGTCAGATCCCAATGATGCAGGAGACATTAGCCCATAGGTCGGCACCTTCAGGTCCGACGTTCGTGGGCTTGGCATCGGTCCATGTCGGGGCTAAAGCCACCGACCTACAAGAGACCGTCCTCGTAGGTCGGAGCTTCAGCTCCGACATTTGTGGCCTGAGCGCAGCTCCATGTCGAAGCCGTGACTTCGATCTTCAACAACTTTGACCGTTTGATTCCAGCTTATTAAACCCATGACCTCTCCTTCCTTTTTCCAAGGCTGGCGCGCTGGCCTGCTGTGGTTTCCTGACCCGCAGATGCCGCAAGCCCAGCACGAACAAGATGGCCTGCTGGTGACCGCCCGCGAAGCCGACGGCATCGTGCGCATCCAGGCCATAGGCCCCTACCGCGATCTCGCCCCGCAATTCCCCGACTTGCCTGTGACCCACTGGCCCGGCCTGTGCATCGCGCCGGGCTTTGTGGATCTGCACATCCACTACCCGCAAACCGATGTGATCGGCTCGCCCGCCGAAGGCCTGCTGCCTTGGCTGGAGCACTACACCTTCCCGCACGAAAAGCAGTTTTCCGAGCCTGCCTACGCCCATGAAGTGACCGCGTTTTTCATGGACGAGCTGATGCGCCACGGCGTGACGACGGCCCTGTGCTTTGCCACCGCCCACCCCGAGTCGGTCGATGTGTTCATGGCTGAAGCGCAAAAGCGCCAGCTGCGCATGGTCACCGGCAAGGTGCTGCAAGACCGCCACAGCCCCGACGGCCTGCGCGACACCGACACGGCTTTGAGCCTGCGCCAGACCGAAGACCTGATCCGCCGCTGGCACGGCGTGGACCGCCTGGGCTACGCCATCACGCCACGCTTCGCGCCCACCAGCAGCCCGGAGCAGCTGCACGGCGCGGGCGAGATCGCGCATCAGTTCCCCGATGTGTGGATTCAATCGCATGTGGCCGAAAACCTGGATGAAATCCGCTGGGTAAGCGAGCTGTTCCCCGAAGCGCGCAGTTACCTCGATGTGTACGACCGCGCCGGCCTCTTGCGCCAGCGCTCGGTGTATGCGCACTGCATTTACCTCGACGACACCGACCGGAGACGCATGGCCGAAGTGGGCGCAACCGCCGCCGTCAGCCCCACCAGCAACCTGTTTTTGGGCAGCGGTTTTTTTGACTACACCGCCTCGGACGCGGCTGGCCTGCGCTATGGCCTGGCCAGCGATGTGGGCGGCGGCACCAGCTTCAGCCCCTTCCACACCATGCACGCGGCCTACACCGTCGCACGGCAAAACGTCGGCCGCCCGGGCATCAGCCTCGCGCCCGAACACCTGTGGTGGCAACACACGGCGGGCGCCGCGGCCGCGCTGGACCTGGGCGGCAAAGTCGGCAACCTCTTGCCCGGCTGCGAAGCCGACTTTGTGGTGCTCAACCCGAGGGCCACACCCCTGCTGGCAAGGCGAACGACGCAAACCGAGACCCTGGCCGAATGGCTGTTCGCGATGATCGTGCTGGGCGATGAGCGCTTGATTGCGCACACCGTGGTGCAGGGCCAGCGCGTGAACATCGGTCGGTAGGTCGGCGGCAACAGAGCCGTCATGCGGCCTGTGCCGAAGCGGGCAATGTCGGCTCTGTTGCTACCGACCTACGGGGAGCCACGGAGTTCCGTAGGTCGGTACTCGAAGAGTCCGACGTTTGAGAGCTTGGGCGCTATCTTGATTCAACCATTGCGGGCTTCAGCAGGCCCATGTCGGGGTCTTCGACCACCGACCTACGAAAACCCACAGGCCTTGCCCTGTAGGTCGGTACTCGAAGAGTCCGACGTTTGAGAGCTTGGGCGCTATCTTGATTCAACCATTGCGGGCTTCAGCAGGCCCATGTCGGGGTCTTCGACCACCGACCTACGAAAACCCACAGTCGGCGTCTTTGACCGCCAACATACGAAAACCCACAGGCCTTGCCCTGTAGGTCGGTACTCGAAGAGTCCGACGTTTGAGAGCTTGGGCGCTATCTTGATTCAACCATTGCGGGCTTCAGCAGGCCCATGTCGGGGTCTTCGACCACCGACCTACGAAAACCCACAGTCGGCGTCTTTGACCGCCAACATACGAAAACCCACAGGCCTTGCCCTGTAGGTCGGTACTCGAAGAGTCCGACGTTTGCGAGCTTGGGCGCTATCTTGATTCAACCATTGCGGGCTTCAGCAGGCCCATGTCGGGGTCTTCGACCACCGACCTACGAAAACCCACAGTCGGCGTCTTTGACCGCCAACATACGAAAACCCACAGGCCTTGCCCTGTAGGTCGGTACTCGAAGAGTCCGACGTTTGAGAGCTTGGGCGCTATCTTGATTCAACCATTGCGGGCTTCAGCAGGCCCATGTCGGGGTCTTCGACCACCGACCT
>NZ_LFYT02000027.1 GCF_001270065.2 Limnohabitans planktonicus II-D5 | reverse complement strand
AGGGGTGTCTGTTCAACCAGCGTCGGGGTCTTCGACCGCCGACCTACAAGTTCTTTGGGCATTGAAAACTTCACAGGGGCGAATCCATTGATCTGGCACGCTGAAGTTTGAAATGCGTGAAACATATCCTCTCGTAGGTCGGCACTCGCAGAGTCCGACGTTTCCTTGTTCGGGCACTGCTGCATGAAACAAGCAGGGGTGTCTGTTCAACCAGCGTCGGGGTCTTCGACCGCCGACCTACAAGATCTTTGGGCGTTGAATACTTCACAGGGGCGAATCGATTGATCCGGCACGCTGAAGTTTGAAATGCGTGAAACATGTCCTCTCGCAGGTCGGCACTCGCAGAGTCCGTCGTTTGCTTGTTCGGGCACTGCTTCATGAAACAAGCAGGGGTGTCTGTTCAACCAGCGTCGGGGTCTTCGACCGCCGACCTACAAGTTCTTTGGGCGTTGAAAACTTCACAGGGCCGAATCGATGGATCCGGCACGCTGAAGTTTGAAATTCGTGAGAACTATCGTCTCGTAGGTCGGCACTCGCAGAGTCCGACGTTTGCTTGTTCGAGCACTGCTTCATGAAACAAGCAGGGGTGTCTGTTCAACCAGCGTCGGGGTCTTCGACCGCCGACCTACAAGATCTTTGGGCGTTGAATACTTCACAGGGGCGAATCGATTGATCCGGCACGCTGAAGTTTGAAATGCGTGAAACATGTCCTCTCGCAGGTCGGCACTCGCAGAGTCCGTCGTTTGCTTGTTCGGGCACTGCTGCATGAAACAAGCAGGGATGTCTGTTCAACCAGCGTCGGGGTCTTCGACCGCCGACCTACAAGTTCTTTGGGCATTGCAAACTTCACAGGGGCGAATCCATGGATCTGGCACGCTGAAGTTTGGAATACGTGAGAACTATCGTCTAGGAGGCTGTCGGACTTGAGCCCAAGCGAAGCCAAAACTCTCGGCGAGCCCGCTTTTTTGAACGGCGGCACTTTCATTTTTGCCCGCAGCGATGATTTCCGCGGCCATAACAGCCCTTGCTCTGGTCAATTTATGCCCGATACAGGCCGCGACAGGCCCCTTTTTTCCTGCTCATACCCCTCGCAGAACATGCATTCGCTTGATGTTCCAGGCCATGGTCACCAAGTTCCATTCTCCTTGGGCCTCGTCCAGTCCTCGCATGCTCACCTGGTGCCAGCCCATCACATGCTTGATGATGCCAAACACCGGCTCTGCTGTTTGCTTGCGCAGGGCGTCAAGTGCTCGCCCCGCCGTGGTGCTCAACTCGTGCGCCATGCGTTGCATGGCAGTTGGTTTTTCTGGCTCGGGGGCATCGGGTGCAAAACGCTCCATCACGGGCAGATGATGCGCCTGCCTCTTGAGCGCCAGCAGTGCTTGAACTCCCGCATCCGCGCATGCCTGTGCATTGGCTTGGCTGCAATAGCCGTTGTCTGCAATCAGTGTCTGTACTTGACCCAACTCCAGCGGTAAGGCCTCTATCGCTTTCAGTGTGGGCTCAATCTCACACTTGTCATTGCATGCCTGGCTCACATGCGCGGTCACCACCCACATCGTCTGCGTGTCCACACCGGCTTGGGCGTTGAAGCTTTGCTCAAAGCCCCCGCCTGAGACAGGCATGATGCGCGACTCTTCATCTGTCAAATTGATTTGATCGGTACTCTTGGGGCCTGCTTGCGGCGGCTTGGGCTCAGGGCCTCGGGGCTTGTTACCCGCCTCGCGCTGGGCTTGACGATTGGCCGTTTTGGCCTCGTACTCTTGCTGTTCAAGTTGATGGCGCTCAGCAGCACGCTGCTCGATCTTGGACTTGGCCTTGGCAATGGCGCTCAAGCGCGCTTCGCGCCGGGCGATCTCTGCAGGCACATCCATCCCGTCGGGTATAGCCTGCGTGTCGCTGTCTTCGGCCAAGGCCAGCAGCGTCTGCACCTCCTGGCGCAGTTGCGCTTCGATCTTGTTGGCATGCGCCCATGACAGAGCCTTGTGCTTGCTGGCGTTGGCATTGATCTTGGTGCCGTCCAAGGCGATGTGTCCCAGTTTGAGCAGCTTCATATCGCGCGCCAGCACCAGCACCAGCACCAGCACCAGCACCAGCACCAGCACTTGCACGAACAGTGTCTCCACTTCTTTGATGAAGCGCCTCCGAAATGTGGCCAGCGTGTCGTGGTCCGGGTGCGTGTTGGCCGCTACAAACCGAAAGGCCACCGAGTCATACGTCGCCCTCTCGATCTTGCGACTGGAGTGCACGCCACTGGCGTAGCCGTAGACCAACAGAGCCAGCAGCACCGCTGGGTGATGCGCTGCGGAGCCTCTGCCAGCGTACTGACGGGTCAGTGCGCTCAAATTCAATGGCTCAATGACTTCAACCACGAAGCGGGCCAAGTGGTTTGCAGGAAGCCATTCATCTACTGAGGGTGGCAACAAGTAAGAGGTGTCACGGTCTACAGTTACAAAGCGGCTCATCGGAAAGAACTCGGCATCATTTGGATGGTGCAATTGTCCATGGCGCGGAGCTTGTTGAGAATAAGGGAAAGTCCGACAGACTCCTAGCAGGTCGGCACTCGCAGAGTCCTACGTTTGCTTGTTCGGGCACTGCTGCATGAAACAAGCAGGGGTGTCTGTTCAACCAGCGTCGGGGTCTTCGACCGCCGACCTACAAGTTCTTTGGGCATTGAAAACTTCACAGGGGCGAATCGATAGGTGAAATATGCCCACACAGCCTCAGTGCCTGTTGTCGCACAGCGGATAAGGCAACACCCAAGCCCCACCTAAGATGCTCACCAGTTTAGCCAGTTTTATTGGTTTGACCTGTTGAACTCCTGCCCTTGGCCTTCACCATTTCGACACCTCATGAGCCTGCTCTTCACGCCTTTCACCTTCAACGCGCCCAACGGCCCGCTCACCTTGCCCAACCGCATCGTGGTCGCTCCCATGTGCCAATACTCGGCTGACCACGGCCAAGCCACCGACTGGCACCTGACGCACTGGACCAACCTGCTCAACAGCGGCGCGGGCCTGTTCACCATCGAGGCCACAGCGGTGTCGGCCGTGGGCCGCATCAGCCCGGGGTGCCTGGGCCTGTGGGACGACGCGACGCAGGCGGCGCTGGGTGACAAACTGCACCGCGCCCGCCGCTTGGCCCCGCGCATGCCGGTGTGCATCCAGATCAGCCACGCGGGCCGCAAGGCTTCAAGCGCTGCCCCTTGGGACGGCGGCATGCTGATCGCCCCTGAAGACGGCGGCTGGCAAACCGTGGCACCCAGCGCCCTGCCCCACTTGCCCCAAGAAGCCGCCCCCACCGAGCTGAGCCTGGCCGACATCGCGCAAATCAAGGCCGACTTCGTCAACACCGCCCGGCGCAGCCACGCGCTGGGCATTGAGGCGGTGGAATTGCACGCCGCGCACGGCTATTTGCTGCACCAGTTTTTGTCACCCATCTCCAACCAGCGCACCGACGCGTATGGCGGCTCGTTTGAAAACCGCATCCGCTTTCCGCTGGAAGTCTTCAAAGCCGTGCGCGAAGCTTTTGGCGGCACGCTGGGCATGCGCATTTCGGGCACCGACTGGGTTCAAGGCGGCTGGACGATCGAAGAGACTTCTGAATTGTCTGTCCTGATCAAACAAGCGGGCGCGCAGTTCGTGCACATCTCGTCGGGCGGTGTGTCACCCCAGCAAAAAATTCCTTTGGGCCCCGAGTACCAAGTGCACCTGGCCAAAGCCGTCAAGGAAGCTTCAGGCCTGACCACCTTGGCCGTGGGCCTGATCACAGAAGCCGCCCAAGCCGAAGCCGTGTTGCAGCGTGGCGACGCCGATCTGGTGGCGCTGGCACGCAGCTTTTTGTACAACCCACGCTGGGCCTGGAAAGCCGCCGCCGAGCTGCAAGGCCAAGTTCAGGCCAGCAGCCCCTACTGGCGCTGCCTGCCGCGTGAGGCAGCGGGGATTTTTGGCGCAGCAAAAATCGGCATGCGCTAAGGCCAACAGGCCAACATGCCAGCGTGTGGTCTTGCCCTTGACGGCCGTTGTCCGGCTGTTTGATCACCGACCGCCGAGAACGTTTGCTGATGGTCGGTGATTCAAGGGTGCGCCCCTTGTGAAGGGGGCAGATGGAAACCGCTTACTTGCTGCGCAAATCCACCACGCGCTTGGCCTTGCCCTGACTGCGTTCGACGCTGCCCTCGGGCTTGAGCTCAATCGCCACACTGGAGCCAATGAACACCTTGATCTCGTGCTGCAGCTGTTTGGCCGCAGCGCGGGCCTCCGTGCTGTCAGGGGCTACGCCTGGCTTGGTTTCGACCACCACTTTCAGGTCGTCCATCGGGCCTTCGCGGGTCAACACACACTGGTAGTGCGGGGCCAACTCGTCACGCTTCAAAATCAGTTCTTCGATCTGGCTGGGGAACACGTTCACGCCCCGGATGATCATCATGTCGTCGCTGCGGCCGGTGATCTTTTCCATGCGACGCATGGTGCGCGCGGTGCCGGGCAGCAGACGCGTCAGGTCACGGGTGCGGTAGCGGATGATGGGCAGCGCTTCTTTGGTCAGGCTGGTGAAGACCAACTCGCCCATTTCGCCATCGGCCACCGGCTCGCCCGTCTCGGGGTTGATGATCTCGGGGTAGAAGTGGTCTTCCCAGATGGTCGGGCCGTCTTTGGTCTCGATGCATTCGCTGGCCACACCCGGCCCCATCACTTCAGACAGGCCATAGATGTCGACCGCATCGATATTCATGCGCTTTTCAATCGCCTGGCGCATGTCGTTGGTCCAGGGCTCAGCGCCAAAGATGCCGATGCG
The DNA here is from genome assembly GCF_001270065.2 of Limnohabitans planktonicus II-D5. Taxonomy (GTDB): domain Bacteria; phylum Pseudomonadota; class Gammaproteobacteria; order Burkholderiales; family Burkholderiaceae_C; genus Limnohabitans_A; species Limnohabitans_A planktonicus. Next base: position 58,323 of record NZ_LFYT02000027.1, on the reverse strand, counting down.
CAGCGAACTGGTTTTGGGGTCGATGCCTTGACGCTCAAATTCGTCGGCAATCGCCAGCATATAGCTGGGCGTGACCATGATGATGTTGGACTTGAAGTCCTGAATCAGTTGCACTTGGCGCTCGGTCTGGCCGCCACCAAAAGGCACGACCGTGAGGCCCAATTTTTCGGCACCGTAATGCGCGCCCATGCCGCCGGTGAAGAGGCCATAGCCGTAGCTGATGTGCACCATGTCACCGGGCTTGGCACCGCCCGCGCGGATGCTTCGGGCCACCACGTTGGACCAGGTGTCGATGTCTTTGAGGGTGTAACCCACGACCGTGGGTTTGCCGGTGGTGCCGCTGGAGGCATGGATGCGGGCGCAGTTTTCACGCGGTACGGCAAACATGTCAAAGGGGTAGCTGTCGCGCAGGTCGGCTTTGGTGGTGAACGGAAACTTGGCGATGTCGGCCAGTGTTTTGCAGTCGTCGGGGTGCACGCCTGCGGCGTCAAACTTGGCGCGGTACACGGGTGAATTGGCATAGGCATGTTGCAGCGTTTGCTTCAAGCGCTTGAGCTGCAGGCTGCGCAGCTCGTCAATGCTGGCCTTTTCAATCGGCTCAAGGGGGAAGGCTTTATCAGTCATAAGGTTCTCCAGATTCAAAATCAATAAAGGGGTTTCACTCGGGCACAACGGTGCCCTGAATTTGCGCGCTCTTGCCGCGGAACATGGCAATCACTTCACCGTTTTGGTTGCTGACTTTCATGTCGTAAATGCCATGGCGGCCGCTGAGCGTTTGCTCAAGGCCTTCACAGGTCAGCACATCGCCGAGCCTGCCTGGCTTCAAAAATTCGATGCTGCAACCGGCCGCCACCGCGTTTTTGTTGTAACTGTTGCAGGCAAAGGCAAAGGTGGAATCGGCCAGTGTGAAGATGAAGCCGCCGTGGCAGATCTTGTGACCGTTCAGGTGCAGCTCTTTGACCACCATGCGCATCAGGGCGCGGCCGGGCTCGCAGGCCAGCAGTTCCATGCCCATGGTGTCTTTGGAGGCCACATCGACTGCGAACATGGTGTCGCCCACCAAACGGGCGAGGGCTTTGGGGTCTGGGGTACTCATCATTCTCCTTCGATCATTGGCCCGTGAATTGCGGGGCGCGTTTTTGCAAAAAGGCGTTCACGCCTTCCATGTAGTCGTGCGTTTTGCCCAGGGCCGATTGCGTATCACGTTCGACGTTCAGGTGCGTGTCCAGCGAGCGGGTGCCCGCATCGCGCAGCAAGTGGCGTGTGGCCACCAGGGCTTTGGTCGGCAAGACGGCCAACTTGTCGGCCAGCGCCAGGGCGGTGGCCACGCAGTCCTCGGCCACCTCCCAAATCAAGCCCCACTCTTTGGCTTTGTCGGCGCTCAACTTGTCACCCGTCATGGCCAAGGCCATGGCGCGGGGCAGGCCCAAACGCTCGACCAGCAACCAGCTGCCACCAGCGTCGGGAATCAGGCCAATCTTGCTGAAGGCCTGCACGAAACTGGCAGTCGGCGCGGCAATGGCAATGTCACACGCCATGGCCACCGACGCACCGGCACCAGCCGCTACGCCGTTGACGGCGCAAATGACCGGCATGCGCAGCGACTGCAGGCGGCGTGTGGTGGGGTTGAAGGCGTCATTGATCACCGGACCGGGGTCGGCGCGCTCCAGCAAGCCGGGGCCAGGGGTGAAATCGAGTTCCGACAAATCGAGGCCTGCACAAAAGCCACGACCTGCGCCGGTCAACACCAAAGCGCGCACGTTGGGGTTGGCCTCGGCCTGGTCAAATGCCGCCCACAAGGACTGGTGCATTTCGCGTGTGAAACTGTTGAGGGCTTGCGGGCGGTTGAGTGTGACCAGCGCCACAGCGCCTCGCACTTCATACAACACCGATGCGGTGGATTCGGTCATGTCGTTTCTCCTGAACCCGTGAATGTACCATTAACCGACCGATCGGTTGGTTAATGTTTTCCCTATGCAATCGACAACGCCAGAGCGACAGGTTCGGTACAGGGGGCGTGGTTATAGTCACCGTTTGACACCACTGCTGGAGAAACCCATGAGTTACGAAAACATTGAAGTCCGCACCGAAGGTGGCCAGGTGGGCATCATCACCCTCAACCGCCCCAAAGCGCTGAACGCCCTGAACGGCCCGCTGATGGACGAGCTGGGCACAGCCCTCAAAGCCTTCGACGAAGACGAAGCCATAGGCTGCATCATCATCACCGGCAGCGAAAAAGCCTTTGCAGCCGGAGCCGACATCGCGGCCATGGCCAAGTTCAATTTCCATGAAGTTTACAAAAACGACTTCATCACCCGCAACTGGGAAACCATCCGCAGCATTCGTAAGCCAGTGATCGCGGCCGTGAGCGGCTTTGCACTGGGCGGTGGTTGCGAGCTGGCCATGATGTGCGACTTCATCATCGCCGCTGACAACGCCAAATTTGGTCAACCCGAAATCAAGATCGGCATCATCCCCGGCGCAGGCGGCACACAGCGTCTGCCCCGCGCCATGGGCAAGTCCAAGGCCATGGACCTGGTGCTCACCGGGCGCATGATGGACGCCCAAGAGGCCGAGCGCGGCGGCTTGGTCAGCCGCGTGGTGCCGCTGGACAAGCTGATGGATGAAGCCCTGGGCGCCGCTTTGATGATCTGTGGCTACGGCCGGTTGTCGGTGATGGCGGCCAAGGAAAGCGTGAACCGCGCCTTTGAAAGCGGCCTGAGTGACGGGGTGATGTTTGAGCGCCGCATCTTCCACGGCCTGTTTGCTACTGCTGACCAAAAAGAAGGCATGGATGCATTTTTGAACAAGCGCGCCCCGAAGTTCATCCACGGCTGATGGGCTTGGCACCCCGGCGCAAGTGCCCAAGCTTTGGTGACAGAGTTCTGAGGGCGTGTCCCACGCCCATCGCGCTCGGTGTGCGACCTGCTGATCCGGCACGCTGAAGTTTGAAATGCGAGAGACATGTCATCGCGTACGTCGGTACTCGAAGAGTCCGACGTTTAAGCGCTTCGGCACAGGCTCATGTCAGGGTCTTCGCACGCCAACGGCAAGGACTCGCAGGTCGGTACTCGAAGAGTCCAACGTTCGTCCGCTTCGGCACAGGCCCATGTCGGGGTCTTCCCACGCCAACGGCAAGGAATCGCAGGTCGGTACTCGAAGAGTCCGTCGTTTGGCCGCTTCGGCACAGGCCCATGTCGGGGTCTTCCCTCGCCAACGGCAAGGAATCGTATGTCGGTACTCGAAGAGTCCGACGTTTGGCCGCTTCGGCACAGGACCATGTCGAGGTCTTCAACCATCGACAACATCTTTGAGCTTTGAAAACTTCACAGGGCCGAATCAATAGAGAAAGATCGACTCAATCCCCCTGATCAAGCTCCTGGCCATGGGCAGGAGCCCTCCCCTGTGGCCAATGTGTCACTGGCCTTCACTCAGTGGGCTGTCGTCAACAGTTCGGGCTGCCAGACCATGCGCTCTGGGGCGCTGAAGCACAAAAAGCGTTTGTTGGTGGCGCGGCCGATGGCGCATAGGCCCAAGCGCTTGGCCACGTCGAGGCCCATTTGCGTGATTCCGCTGCGCGACACCACCACGGGCACGCCCATCTGGGCAGACTTGATGACCATCTCGCTGGTCAAGCGCCCTGTGGTGTAGAACACCTTGTCTTGGCCGCTCACATCGTTCATCCACATCCAGCCAGCGATGGTGTCCACCGCGTTGTGACGACCCACATCTTCTACAAACATCAGCATTTGCTCGCCCTGAAACAGCGCACAGCCGTGCACAGAGCCAGACGATTTGTAGGTGGTCTCTTGCAGGCGGATGGCGTTGACCAAACCATAGAGTTGGCCTTGCGTGATCTGGGCGGGAGGCAATTGAATCTCGTCAATGTGGGCCATGAGGTCGCCAAACACGCTGCCCTGACCGCAACCGGTGGTCACCACGCGGTCAGCACTGCGCTCGATCACCACCTGGGCGTCAGCACGGGTTTTGACAGCGGCCACACCAGGCTCCCCCACCTCACCTTCGCCGATTGTCCAGTCCACGGTGATGGATTCGATCTGGTCCACCGAATCGATCAGGCGCTGGTTGCGCAAAAAGCCCAGGACCAACCACTCGGGCTCTGCCCCCAAGGTCATCAGGGTGACGAGCTCTTTTTTATCAAGGTAAATGGTGAGCGCGCGTTCAGCCGGGATTTGCGTGTGGGATGTTTCGCCCAACTCATTGCTGACCTGCACGGTGCGCGTAAGCGGAGCGCGTGCATGGGTGATGTGCGGCTTGCGCGGGGCCAAACTGGCAGCAGGGGCGTTCAAAACAACTGACATGGCTTGAGCCTAACGCAAAAATCCCTCGCCGTGACCGGCGAGGGATTTTGAATGCGCGACTGGAATGGGATCAGCCTTTTTTGGCGGGTGCGGTTGGCGCTGCAGGCTTTGCGGCTGCAGGTGCTGCAGGTGCTGCAGGTGCAACAGTTGCAGGCGCTGCGGCCGTCACCTCCGCAGGCTTGTAAGCACCAGGGTCCACACAAGCGGGCGTGGCCGTGGGTGCAGCTTTGCCTTTGCCATTGGTTTTGTAATAGTGCGCAGCCACTTTTTCGCGGGACTTGCACAGTTGAAAGTCGGCCACTTTGTTGCCGTGCGCGGTCTTGGCCGCAGCCTCGGCCGCTTTGGCCTTGGCTTCTTCGCTGGGGGCAGGCAGTTTGGCCGCAGCACCGAAGCTGATGGCCAATGTAAACATGACAAGCAGGTGTTTTTTCATGGTGTTCTCCTGGCTCAAACCGAAGCCGTAGATGCAGGGGCAGCAGGTGTGGAAGCGGAAGGGATGGAGCGCTGCACCGGGATCTTGCCTGCCTTGATGTCGTCGTACCAAAGCTGGTGGTGCTCTTTGGCCCAGGTCTCGTCCACATAGCCTTCGCGCATGGCCTTGTAGGCCCCGCGCATGCCGATGGTGCCCATGTAGATGTGACCGATGAACATGGCCATCATGAACAAGGTGGCGACACCGTGGATCATGTTGGCAATCTGCATGGTGCTGCGCTCATAAATGAGGCCAGGGATCAGCATGTCCAGCACCAGGCCGGACGCCACCACGATGGCCCCCAGGAACAGCACACCGCCCCAGAACACCACCTTTTCACCGGCATTGAAGCGGTGCGATGGCACTTCGGTGCCGGAAAACAGGCCACCGCCCTTGAGCAACCAGACCAGGTCGTCCTTGCTGGGCAGGTTGTCCTTGAAGAAAGTGACAAACACCACCACCAGCGACACCGCAAACAAAGGACCTGCAAAGTTGTGCAGGTTTTTCATCGCATAGCTCAACCAGCCAAACAAGGTGCCCCCCATGATGGGCAGCAAGAAGAATTTCCCAAAGGCCATGATGATGCCCGAGATGGCCAGCGACACAAAGGCAATGGCGTTGGCCCAGTGGGCTGAGCGCTCAAACGGGGTGAAGCGTTCGATCTTGCGGCCGGTTTCCTGGCCGTGTAACTCCATCGTGCCTTTGCTGAAATAAAACAGCGCCATCGCACCTGCGGCAATCAGCAACAAGGCCGCACCATAAGGGATGATGATGTTGTTGCGCACCTGACGCCAGGACTCACCGGCCGAAGCCAGGCGCGAGCCGGGATATTGCACAAAGGGCTGGATCAAGTTGCCCGCCTCGGGGGCCTGGCTTTTGGGCAGGCTGGTGTAGCCGGTCACGCCCTGCCCTACCGCGCGCCACATGGGCGCGTTGTTGCCGGGCTGGACTTGGCCGCGCTCGGCGTTGGTCTGGTCCTTGTACTTCGGATCGGCGTCTGCACCGGGCGCGATCTGGAAGATGTTGGCGCTTTTCACGCCCAAGCTGTTGTCAGCCGCGGCCGTAGATGGCGCGGGCGCTGTGGCAGGGGCCTGCGTCTGGGCGGCAACGCCCCACGCGGCCACAGCCAACCCGATGGTCAGTAAGAAGCGACGCATGAACTTCTCCTTGGCGCTCACTTGGGTGCGCGAACGTGGTCGTTTTGGCCGTAAGTGGCACGGGCCTTGAGGTGGTTGGCCCAAGCGTCTTTGTCTCCGGCTTTCCAGCCCGCTTCAGTGAAAGAGGCCACGCCAGTGCCACTGTAGGCAGGCTTGTCGGTTCGCACGCCCTTGACCTCTTGCGGCTTTTCGCCGCAAGCCACCAACAAGGCTGCGCTGCACATGATGAACGCTGCTTTCATGATCAGGCTCCTTGCTTGGCTGGTTTGGCTTGGTTGCCGTAAGCGGTGCCCCAGCCCCAGACTTCGGCACCCTTGCCACGGCTGATCACACGGCCCCGCAAGATGTCGGTGATGACATCGCCGTCACCGGCCAGCAAGGCCTTGGTCGAGCACATTTCGGCGCATGCAGGCAGCTTGCCTTCAGCCAAGCGGTTGCGGCCGTATTTCTCGAACTCGGCTTGGCTGCCGTGCTCTTCGGGGCCGCCAGCGCAGAAGGTGCACTTGTCCATTTTGCCGCGCACACCAAAGGTGCCTTGGCTTGGGAACTGCGGTGCACCAAAGGGGCAGGCATAGGAGCAGTAACCGCAGCCAATGCAGATGTCCTTGTCGTGGAGCACCACGCCCTCTTCGGTCTTGTAGAAGCAGTTGACTGGACAGACCGCCATGCAAGGGGCATCCGAGCAGTGCATGCAGGCCACCGAGATCGACTTTTCACCGGGAACGCCGTCGTTCAAGGTGACCACGCGGCGGCGATTCACGCCCCACGGGACTTCGTGTTCGTTTTTGCAAGCGGTGACGCAGCCGTTGCATTCAATGCAGCGCTCTGCATCGCAGATGAATTTCATTCGTGCCATCGTGTTCTCCTGGGGCGCTTAGGCTTTTTCGATGTTGCAGATGGTGGTCTTGGTTTCTTGCATCATGGTGACGCTGTCGTAACCGTAGGTCGTGGCGGTGTTGACAGCCTCACCGCGCACAATGGGCGCGGCCCCTTTGGGGTAATGCGCCAGCATGTCGGCACCTTGCCAACGACCCGAGAAGTGGAAAGGCATCCACACCGTGCCCGTGTCCACGCGCTCGGTGACCATGGCCTGCACGTCCAGACGCGCACCTGTGGCACCCAGCAGCCAGACGCGGTCGCCGTTGCGAATACCCCGATCAGCCGCTGTTTTGGGGTTGATCTCGACATAGGCCTCTTGCTGCAATTCAGCCAGCCAGGGGTTGGCACGGGTTTCCTCGCCGCCGCCTTCGTACTCGACCAAACGGCCCGAGGTCAGGATCAGCGGGAACTTTTCGTGCATTTTGTCGGCGATGTTCTTGTCCTGCACGGTCTTGAACAAGGTGGGCAGACGCCAGAAAGCCTTGCGGTCATCGTGCGTGGGGTACTTGACCATCATGTCCGGACGGGTGCCGTACAGCGGCTCGCGGTGCTGAGGAATGGGATCGGGGAAGTTCCAGACCACAGCCCGCGCCTTGGCGTTGCCAAAGGGGTGGCAGCCGTGTCCTTTCATGAACACACGGATCATGCCGCCCGATGAATCGGTCTTCCAGTTCTTGCCTTCTGCCTTGGCTTTTTCGGCCTCGGTCAGTTCGTCCCACCAGCCCAGCTTTTTCAGCAGGATGTGGTCGAGCTCGGGGTAACCGGTGGTGATGTCAGCGCCCATCGAATGTGAGCCATCTTCGGCCAGCAGGCTCTTGCCTTCGCGTTCCACACCAAAGTTGGCGCGGAAGTTACCGCCGCCTTCCATGACGTGCTTGGAGGTGTCGTAAAGGTTGGGCGATCCGGGGTGCTTGAGTTCGGGCGTGCCGTAGCAAGGCCATGGCAGGCCGAAATAGTCGCCCGTGAAGTCGTAACCGGTTTCCTTGTCTTTGCCGCCTTTGGCCTTCAGGGTCTTCACGTCGAACACGTTCATGTTCTTCATGTGGGCCTTCAGGCGCTCAGGGCTTTGGCCGGTGTAGCCAATGGTCCACACGCACTTGTTGATTTCGCGCAGGATGTCTTCGGGCACGGGCTCGTCCATGCCGCCGACTTTTTGCATCTTGTAGTTCTTGGACAGCTCTTTGGCAAAGCCGAGTTTTTCGGCCAGCTGGTGCATGATCATGTGATCGGAACGGCTCTCCCACAAGGGCTCAATGACCTTCTCGCGCCACTGGATCGAGCGGTTGGAGGCGGTGCAAGAACCACTGGTCTCGAACTGCGTGGCAGCCGGCAGAAGGTACACGGCACGGTTGGGGTTCAGGTCTTCGGCCTTGCCGGGCATGGCGGCCATGGCCGCTGTGGCCGATGGATACGGATCGACCACCACCAACAAGTCCAGCTTGTCCATGGCGCGTTTCATGTCCAGACCGCGGGTTTGTGAGTTGGGGGCATGGCCCCAATAGAACACGCCGCGCAGGTTGCTGTCCTGGTCGATCAACTCGTTGTTCTCCAGCACACCGTCAATCCAGCGGGAAACGGTGATGCCGTTCTTGCCCATCATGGCGGGGCTGGCGAACTGTTTTTTGATCCACTCGAAGTCAACGCCCCAAGTGTTGGCGAAATGCTTCCACGAGCCTTCGGCCAGGCCGTAGTAGCCGGGCAGTGAATCGGGGTTGGGACCGACGTCGGTCGCGCCCTGCACGTTGTCGTGGCCACGGAAAATGTTGGTGCCGCCGCCGGTCTTGCCCACGTTGCCCAGCGCCAGCTGCAAGATGCAAGACGCACGCACCATGGCGTTGCCAATCGTGTGCTGGGTCTGGCCCATGCACCAGACGATGGTGCCCGGGTTGTTGTCGTGCAGCATCTTGGCAATCTTGAACATCTGCTCTTCTTTGACGCCGCAAGCTTCTTCCACCTTGTCGGGCGTCCACTTGGCCAACACTTCGGCCTTGACGGCTTCCATGCCATACACGCGGTCGTTGATGTACTTCTTGTCTTCCCAGCCGTTTTTGAAGATGTGATAAACCAGACCGAACAGGAATGGAATGTCGGTGCCCGAGCGGATGCGCACGAATTCGTCGGCCTTGGCGGCGGTGCGGGTGAAACGTGGGTCCACCACGATCATCTTGCAGCCGTTTTCCTTGGCGTGCAGCATGTGCAGCATGGACACAGGGTGGGCTTCTGCGGCGTTAGAGCCGATGTACAAAGCGACCTTGCTGTTTTGCATGTCGTTGTACGAGTTGGTCATGGCGCCATAACCCCAGGTGTTGGCCACACCGGCCACCGTGGTGGAGTGGCAAATGCGGGCCTGGTGGTCGCAGTTGTTGGTGCCCCAGAAGCTCACGAACTTGCGCAGCAAATAGGCCTGTTCGTTGTTGTGCTTGGACGAGCCGATGTAGTAAACGCTGTCTGGGCCGCTGGCCTTTTTGAGCTCCAGCATCTTGGCACTGATCTCGTTGAGCGCCACGTCCCAACTGATGCGCTCGTATTTGCCATTGACCAGCTTCATGGGGTAGCGCAGCCGGTACTCGCCATGGCCGTGCTCGCGCAATGCCGCGCCTTTGGCGCAGTGAGCACCCAAATTGATGGGTGAATCGAACACTGCTTCTTGGCGAACCCAGACGCCGTTTTCCACCACCGCATCGACCGCGCAACCCACTGAGCAGTGGGTGCAGATGGTGCGTTTAACTTCGACCTTGCCTGCGCCCGTGATGGACTTGGCAGTGGCGGCCTGCGCTTTTTGCACCAAGCTCAACTGAGATGCAGCCAAGCCCACCCCTACACCCAAACCAGAGCGACGCAAAAAACTTCGGCGATCCAGCGTGGGCAGGGCCTGTGACAAACCACGGCGCAAACTGTGGATGAAAGGGGATGAAGTGGCACCCGTGGTGCCGGTGGTTTTTTTGGTCAGCAACATGGAGAGCTCCAGTTGGGGATGAACAGGAAAGAGAGACGAAAAATCAGACGCGGGTGGTCTTGTAGTACTGCTGAACGTGCTCGCTCAGGGTGTAACCACCGCCACGCGTGGGTTTAGGCAAGGCAGGGGCAGCAGGCACTGCCTGTTGGACCACACCAGGCAAAACGGCCGTAGCCGCTGCCACAGCGCCCACTGTGGCAGCCCCGGAAAACAGGGTGCGGCGCGAAAGAGAAGAAGTTTTGGAAGACATCAAAGACTCCTGAAAGAGGGACAAGGTGATGGCTTTACGGAGCACTCAACCTAAGCAAGCAATTGCATAGGTCATCTTACTGTCTTGAATACAAGCTTTCCATGTGAAAACCCTTACTCACGATTGATTTGCGTCAAGCAGGTGACATGCCAATCGAGGAAGGACTTCAAGAAAGAATCCACACACACAAAACGCCAGGTTCCGTGTGCGTGAACGCCGTTCTTTACTTGTACAGAACCTCAGGCAACCACATGCCGATGGCCGGGAACAAGTAGAGGAGCACAATCGCAAAGACCTGGATGGCCATGAAAGGCAGCATGCCTGCAAAGATCTGGTTGAGCGTGACGTGCGGTGGGCTCACACCCTTCAGGTAGAACGCGGCCATGGCCACCGGAGGGCTGAGGAACGCGGTCTGCAAGTTCAGGGCCACCAACAAGCCAAAGAACAAGGGATCGATGCCGAAGTGAGGCAGCAAAGGGATGAAGATCGGCATGAAAATCACGATGATCTCGGTCCACTCCAGGGGCCACCCCAACAAGAAGATGACCACTTGCGCCAGGATCATGAACTGCACGGGCGTCAGGTCCATGCCCAGCACCCAGGTGTTGATGATCTCTTGCCCGCCCAGCAGCGCAAACGCGGCCGAGAAAATGCTGGAGCCCACAAACAACCAGCACACCATGGCGCTGGTTTTGGCCGTGAGGTACACCGACTCTCGCAGCACCACATAGTTGAGCCTGCGGTAAGCCGCAGCCAGCAACAATCCACCCAGCGAACCCATGGCCGCCGCCTCGGTGGGCGTGGCCAGACCAAACACGATGGTGCCCAGCACCGCCAAAATCATGAGGGCCAGAGGGAAGAACGAACCCAGCAGCATCTTGAAGATTTCAAGGCGCACAAAACTGAAGTACGCATAAAAGATGGCCAAGGCCACTGCGCAACTGGCCAAACCGATCCAGAAAGACAGTGGCGCGGGCAAGCGCTCGGCATCGGCTGCGGGTGTTGCTGCCGCAGCAGTGACCGCAGCACTGGCAGGAGCAGGAGCATCGGCTTTGGCCGGCTCTGCCCCAGGTGCCGCATCTGATTTGGCGACCTCGGTCGAACCGGGTGGTGTTTGCAAGCCATCGGCTTCGGGTTCAGCCAAACCACTGACACTGGAGGCCTCTTCTTCGGCGACGGCCGAATCAGACAACTCGCCACCCATGGCCACGACGCCCTCCACCGCCTCGACTGGCAGAGGTGCTGTGACTTTGAAGTAGATGGTGCCCATGATCGCTGCCACAGCCAAAAGCGGCAGCAAAGCAATGACCAAGTGGTTGAGCAAGTCACGCATGGGCACGGCCGCATTGCGTTTGCCTTTGATCGCACCAATCAAACCAGGCAATACAGTGCTGCTGATGTCTTTGGACACCACTTGCGCAAACGCTGGCAAAGGCACGATGCGGTCTTCAGCCGACATGGGCGGGGCCATGCTGGGCTTGATTTTGGCAATGATGACCACATACAAGACGTACAAAGTGGCCAGCATGATGCCCGGGAAAAACGCCCCGGCGTACAGCTTGACCACCGACACGCCCGCCGTGGCACCATACACGATCAGCATGACCGAAGGCGGAATCAAGATGCCCAAGCAACCACCTGCAGTGATGGCACCGGCCGAAAGTTGCACGCTGTAACCAGCACGCAGCATGGCGGGCAGCGCCAACAAACCCATGAGCGTGACCACCGCGCCCACGATGCCTGTGGCCGTGGCAAAAATAGCGCAGGTCACGATGGTGGCCACCGCCAAGGAACCCGGCACACGGGCCATGGCCAGGTGCATGCTCTTGAACAATTTCTCGATCAAATTGGCGCGTTCAATCAGGTAACCCATGAACACGAACAAGGGAATCGAGATCAGCACGTCGTTAGACATGACCGAATACGCTCGCTGAACCATCAGGTCGAGCGTTTGCTGAACCGCCAAATCGGGGTTAGCGCTTCGGTAAGCAATCCAGGCGAAGATCATGCCCATGCCCATGAGGGTAAAAGCTGTGGGGAAACCCAACATGATCGCCACCACCACCAAGGCCAGCATCAACAAACCCAAATGACCGTTGGTCATCTCAGAGGGTGCAGGCAGCAACACAAAGGCCGACAGCACGACCAAGGCCATGATGGTCAGGCCAAACCAGACTTCTTTTTTCATTTTTGATTTCCCTTGGCAGTCGCCAGCTCGCCCAACTTGGCAATGTCTTCGTCTTTCACGTTGACCATTTCTTTGAGTTTCTCGACATCGACCTCGTCCACATCGTCGCCACGCTTGGGCCATTCGCCTTGCTTGATGCACACGATGCACCGCACAATTTCAACCAAGCCTTGAGCCAACAAGAAAGCACCCGCAATCGGCAAGATGGTTTTGAATGGATAGATGGGCGGACCGTCGGCCGTGATGTTGGAGTGTTCGTTGATAGCCCAGGACTCGGCAGCAAAGCCATAGCCGGCATAGGCCAAAGCCACCACACCGGGAATGAAAAACAGGATGTAAAGAATCAGATCGAGCCAAGCCTGCAGACGAGGCGGGAAAAAGCCATACAGCACATCGCCTCGCACATGACCGTTCTTGGACAAGGTGTAGGCACCCGCCATCATGAACAAAGTGCCATACATCATGCTCATGACGTCAAAGGCCCAGGCGTGGGGGCTGTCCAGCACATAGCGGGAGAAAACCTCCCAGGAAATCATGAAAGTCAAGGCCACGATCAACCAGGAAAAAAACTGACCGATCCAAGTGCTGACTTTGTCAATAAAGAGCAACAGGTTTTGCATAAGAGAACCACATAAATGAATCAGCCATCCAGGAGACCTGGATGGCTGATGGAACTGTCAAATGAAAATCAACCTTTTTTCGGTTCGGCTGCTTTGGCACCAAAGAAATGGTTCACAGCCATGCGGCGGCTGATGTTGGTGTCCTGGTCCCACTTGACCGCACGCTGAGCGAAGGCACGTTGCGATTCCACGATTTCCTTGAACAAGGGATTTTCCGCAGACTTCTTGGCAACGATTTCGGTCCAAATTTTCAGTTGGTCTTGCAAAATCGCATCGGGTGTTTTGTAGAACTTGACCTTGTCCTTGGTTTGCAACTCGATGTAGTCCTTGGAATAGCGGTCAATGGCTTTCCATGACATGTCGGCAGAAGCGGCCTCTGTGGCGATGGCGATCACCGACTTCATCTTGGCAGGCAGAGCGTCGTACTTGGTCTTGTTGAACATGATCTCGAACGTCTCGGCGCTCTGGTGGTAGCTTTGCAGCATGCACACTTTGGAGACATCGGGGAAGCCCAAAATACGGTCAGAGGTGGCGTTGTTGAACTCAGCACCGTCCAGCAAACCACGGTCCATGGCAGGCACGATTTCGCCGCCTGGCAAGGCGTTCACGGCAGCGCCCATGGCGGTGAACAGGTCAATGGCCAAACCGTTGGTGCGGAACTTCAGGCCCTTGAAGTCAGCCGACTTGGTGATTGGCTTCTTGAACCAACCCAGTGGCTGAGTGGACATGGGGCCGTACAGGAAGGACTGCACGTTGCCGCCAATGGAGGCGTACAACTTGGCCAGCAGTTCAGCGCCGCCGCCGTACTTGTGCCAAGACAAAATCATGTTGGCGTCCATGCCAAAAGCTGGGCCGGAGTTCCACAGGGCCAAAGCGTTTTGCTTGCCGTAGTGGTAACCCAGCACGCCGTGACCGCCATCCAAAGTGCCTTTGGACACGGCTTCGAGCAAACCAAAAGCAGGCACCACAGCGCCAGCGGGCAGCACTTCAATCTTCAGATCGCCACCGGTCATGTCGTTGACCTTCTTGGCGTAATCCAGGGCGTATTCGTGGAAGATGTCCTTGGCGGGCCAAGTGCTCTGCCAACGCATCGAGATAGGACCTGTTTGGGCCTTGGCGATCATGGGCGCAGACAATGCACCTGCGGCTACAGCGGCACCCTTGAGGAGGTTGCGACGACGTGGGGTTTTGGCTTCGGTCAAGGAGGTCTCCAGTGGTTATAAAAAACTTTTAAGCGTGAAAAGTTACCGCTTGGTTACATTATGTGAGGAGACCGCCTCAGCCCTCTAAGTGAAAACCCGCAATCTACTTGTCATTTTTTTCACTGTGATTCGAAAAAACTTTCAATCAGACCACCAAATCAAAACCCTGCGACTCCACGCTGATGAAAGCTTCAGTGAAAGCCGCCACGCGGGCATAAAAAACGGCACGCGGCTGCGACTGCAACACTTGGCACAGGGCGGGCAACCAGGTTTGCACATGTTGATTGAAAAAGGCTTGCTGACGCGTCAGGTTCGACACCGCCACATCGTCGCCCGCAATCAGAAAACGCATGACTTCAAATACATAGGCCACATGGTCTTCTGTTTCAAACATGGCTTCACTGCGTGCCAAGCCCAGCTCGGCCAGGTCATCACGCAGGCGCACCAAAGGTTTTTCGTTCAAAAATCCACTGAGGTAGTGCGAGCCGTAAAGGTAAACCTCGGGCTTGCCCACACCGCCAAACAGGCGGTTGTATTCGGCCACCACCTGATCATGGTTCAGGCTGCGTGCGCTGGCCACCAAATCGCGCCAAGGCTCCTCCAAAAAGCCACCTGCATCCGGCGCTTCGGTCACGGCCACTTGGAGTTGGCCCAGCAGTTCGGCGCTCGGCGCGGCGTAATACAACTGGGACAGCAAGCCGTAAATCTCGGCGCGGGCGGTTTCTTCGTCCAGTGCGTGGCTGTTGGCGGACACATTCAAATCTTGGCTCATGGCAACAACTTATTGGGATTTGGAGGGGGTGTTGGCACCGGGGATGCGCACCTGGTTTTCGTCGGTGAACATGTCCACCACGCGGCAGTCGCCGCACATTTTCAGGCGCTCCAGAGCTGCGCCCTGGAACATGCTGTGCCCAGCCAGGCGACCCAACATGGCTTCGATGCCCTTGAGCGTGCCAAAAGGTTTGCTGCAGCGAATGCAGGCATAAGGGGGGCTGCCGTGTAAAACACGGACTTGCGTGCGTTCGGCCAACAGCGACAGGCGAGGCTGCAAGGTGATGGCGTCTTCGGGGCAGGTTTTGGCGCACAAGCCGCACTGCACACAGTTTTTCTCGATGAAACGGATTTCGGGCTGCAGCGGGTTGTCTTGCAACGCGGATGAGGGGCAAGCCCCCACGCAGCTCATGCACAGCGTGCACTTGCTGCCGTCGACTGTGATGCTGCCTAATGGCGATCCGGCAGCGGGCAAATCGAGCGCTTTGGGGCGCGAGGCCTCGTCCATGGCCATCACGGGTGACTGGGCCATGAGGTGGTCGATGACCAGCTCCAGGTTGCTGCGCTTTTCAGCCTGCACGGCGTGGCGGGCTGCGACGGCGGGACCTGAGGGCAAGCTGCTGGCCTTGAGGTTGCGGGCGCACAGGCGCTGCAAATCGCCGTCCAAAGCCGTGGTGGTTTTGGCTTCGATCAGCTGGAAATGCACACCGGTGTAACCCAGTCCGTTCAGCAGACTTTGGGCCACAGCCATTTGTTCCATGAGCGCGGCGCGGTACTGCGGTGCTTCTTCGTCGGTGAGCAGCACCATGACTTGGCGTGCACCATAGGCCACGGCCGAGAGCCACAGCTCCATGCCCACACTGGCCGTGTGCCACAAGGCCACAGGCATCACGCGGGCGGGCACGCCTTGCATGACGCCCAGCTGCGCACCCCGACCCAGCTCGTCGATCAGGGCCTGGCCTTTTTCCTGGCTGTGCAGCAGCAGCGCGGCGTCGCGCCCGCCAGCGGCCTGGTAGGCCGAGAGCAGTGCGCGGATCTTGGTGCCCTGCTCCGCCGGGCGCGGGTAGGCGTAGGTGAGAGCGCCTGTGGGGCAAGCCGTGGTGCAGGCACCGCAACCCACACACAGGTTGGGGTTGACCACGATTTGTTGGCGGCTTTTATCCGAGCGCACAGCTTCGGCAGAGCAGATGTCGATGCAGGCGCTGCAGCCCACTTGCTCGTTGCGGCTGTGGGCGCAGAGCTTTTGTTTGTAGGCAAAAAAGCGTGGCTTTTCAAACTCGCCCACCAGTTCGCGCACCTTGAGCAGGGTTTGCAGGTCTTGCCCATCCCAGCGGAAATACCCCTGAGGCAAGGCGTGCGAGGTGAACGTGGGTGAGGCTTGGTCACCGCGCAGGTCCAGCACCACGTCAAAGCGCTCGGTTTGCGCACGCGCGTCACGGCCAAAGTCAATGGCACCCGCAGCTTCGCACACCTTGACGCAGTCGCGGTGTGAAGTGCAACGCGACAGGTCCACTTGGTAATCGAGGCCAATGGCCTGCTCGGGGCAGGCGGCCACGCATGCGTTGCAGCGGGTGCACAGGTCCAGGTCAATCGGGTTGCTGGCGTCCCACGACACCTCGAAGGCTCCCAACCAGCCTTTCAGGCCTTGCAAGCGACCAGCCACCACCGGAAAGCGTCGCTCCTGGCTGCCCCCGGCCTTGCCGGGGCCTTGCGCAAAAATCGTTACCTGCATCGCATCGGCCAAAAAGCTGGCCGCGCGCTCGGCGGCATCCACAGCGCCGATGATGAGCACGCGGCCTTCGCTTTTATAGGTGACGGTGGCCACCGGTTCGGCTTCGGGCAGGCGGGCTGCGGCCAGCAAGGCGGCCATTTTGGGTGTGGCGTGCTCGGCTTCACGGCCCCAGCCGCCGGTTTCGCGGATATTGACGAAGCGGATCGGTGAAATCGCGCCTTCGGTTTGCTCGGCCAGTTCACTGAACAAACGCTTTTCTTGGGTGCAGGCCACCACCACGGTCTCGCCGGTTTTCACGGCTTTCTGGAATTGCCCCGCCTCGCGGCGGCACAAAGTGGTGTGCAGCGTCAGGTCTTCACCCAGTGCTTGGCCCAGAGCTTGGGCTTGCAGGGGCATGGTTTGGTTGCAGTTGCAAATCAGGGTGGTCATGTTCTGGGGGTGCGGTTACTGTGGGCTGCAGCACGGAGCTGACCGGTCCTGCCGAATCAGGCAGGGAAGGCGGCGACTGTGCCACAACTGGCGAGACTTCCTGCGCAGCGGGACTTTGATCAGGGTTTTCACCGAGGCTTGCGCCATCACTGCCTGCGGGCAACGCGGGCTCGGCCGGGGCCTCAAGCTGCGCAGCCGATTCATGGGGTTTGTCCAGCAAACCGAGCAGTTGCGCACCCACCATTTTTTGCAACATGCCCGCAGGCAGGGGGTCGGGCGTGTTGTAGTCGCCGATGTAAATGTCCAGACCGTCCATCATGTTGAAGTGCGGGTCGGTGAACAGCTTTTTCACAGCGGCATTGCGCACTTCAGCAGGCACCCCCTGGCGCATGAAAGACTGAAAGTCAGAAGCTGGCGTGAGCGCTTGTGCATCTTGCAAAGTGGGCAATGGCGCTTCTGATTGGGCGCTGGCTGCTTGCGTCTCCAGTCCATCCGGATGCAAGGGTGGGACATTTGCAGGCTGTGAGGCCCCTTTCGCCACCGGCGCAAGTCCCTGTGTCAGTGCGCCGCCGCTTGGCAAAGTAGGGGCGTGGCTGGCTGGCTGCACCGGCTCATCTGCGGGCAAACCTTGGGCAGCTGCTTGCTTGCGCCGCGACCACCGACTCAAAAAATGATCACTCATGCGACTGCCCTCCACCGCCTGGGCCTCGGCGCTTTTGGCTCGTGCTGACCGATGCCGGTTGCCCAAACCGGTCGGTCAGGCCTTGAAAGCTTTGCGGGCGTTGGCGTTTCTTGACCTCGGGCACAAAGTGTTGCTGCACAAAGGCGCGCACGGCCTCCACCAGCACCCCAGGGGCCGCCACGGTTTCCACGCTTTCTTGCGCATCCAGCCAGCGCCCGGCATCGTGGTAACTCAGACTCACGGCCTGTGGCACCGCCAGGGGCTCCAGGCCCTCGCGCTCTTGCAGTCGCCACATCACAAAAAAGCTGGGTGTGGGCGCGCTGACATTGAGCCAGTAACCCTCGGCATCGTCGGTGAACAGCTCCACCGGCCAGCCGGGATAAAGCCACAAGGCATCACCCTCGTTTTCGCGCAAACAGCGTGGCGTGAGACCAAAACTGTCTTCGTGCGGCACCACGTCGTCGAGCACCCAACGCGACGATTGCCAACGGGCCATGGGGCCTTGCAAGGGTTCTTTGCGCATCAACACGGCCACGGTCGTCAAGACAAATGCAGACATCTTTTTCTCTTTGTTTCAAGCCAACAGGGTGTAGTCGATGGTGGGCAGGCGCAATGTGAACACTGTGCCCTGCCCAGGCTCTGACGTGAAGGTGAGCTTGCCCCCATGCGACTCGATGATCGATTTGCTGAGCCACAAGCCCACGCCCATGCCTTCGGATTTGGTGGTCTTGAACAGGCTGAAGACGTCGTCCTGGCGCTCTGGATCAATGCCCTTGCCGTTGTCCTGCACATGCAGCTCCAGGTGGTCTTCAAACACCTGGCCACGAATGCTCAGGTGTGGGTGCCGCACCTGGGATTCCAAAATGGCGTCAATCGCGTTGTTCATCAAATTCAGCACCACCTGCTGCAACTGGGTGGCATCCCCTGTCAACCGAAAATTATCGTCAAACTCGGTGCTCAGGTGGATTTCAGACTCCAACAATTTGAAACTCACCAGATCGGCCACATCCATCACCAGGCGCTCGAAGTCTATGCGCGTGTATTCGCCCTTGCTCATGCGAAACAGGTTGCGGAGTTTGCGGATGATGTCGCCAGAGCGCTGGGTGTTTTTCACAATCGCATCGGCCACCGTCTTGAGAATATTCAAATCAGGCTGCGTATTCTGGGACATGGCCGCCGAGAGCTTGGTCTGCACCAACTCGGCATGCAGCATGGTGGCCGTCAGCGGCTGGTTCAACTCATGGGCAAAACTGGCCACCAGAGCGCCCATGCCAGCACTTTTGTTGGACAAGGTCAGCTGCCGGATGATTTCCTCGCGCTCTCGCAACAAGGCCCCCAAGTCGTCCGAGTGCTGCTGAAACAAGGCGGCGCGTTCCTGTTCGCGTGCCAGACGTTGCTCTGCCTGAATACGGGCCCGGTGCGTCTGATCGATAAAGATCTGCATGAAGCCGACGTTCAACATGCTGATCGCCACGAACTGTCCGGCAAACACAATGAACTGGTCCCAGGAGACTTCATAAAGATTGGTGGCCCCATAGCCGGCCAGCAAGGCAATGGTCTTGATGCCCAAGGTGACCGTCAGCACGCCGCCTGCAGCCTTGACCGACGTGGCACCTATCGTGTCGTGCTCAATGCCGATGCGCTGGCCCGATACAAAATATTCCAAGCAGTTGAAGGTGAAATAGCCGTAAAAAACCAGCATGACCACTTCGACTGAGGCCCCCGAAAACTGCAAGGCGTAGGTCAGGGCCACAAACGCCAGATTCATCAAGCCATGCGCCCACATCCACCGGGCTGAGGCCGCATCGCCCAAGGAACGCAAAGCGATCTGCCGCCCCCAGTTGCCCAAGGTCATGAGCAGCATCCCCAGCACCACCACCATGTCGTCACTCAGGAAACCCCGGCTGCCAAACACGCACAGACCCAGCGCACTGAAGATGCCCGACAGACTCCACAGCGACACCAGACGGCTGCGAAAACGCGCCAGGCCATACCAAATGGCCGCATGCAGCATCAAATAAAGAAACGCGTCCATCCAGAAGATGGTTTGCACGTCAGGAATCACACGGCTCTCCTTGGCTGGCACCCGCCATGCGCGAAACCGCAAGCCCGCGCATGACAGAACAAGCCGCAGATTATGCGGTCAGCGGGGGTCAGGGTGACATGTGCGGGGCATTGGGCCTGCGATGTCAACGACGGGTCGAAGCTTGTTGACCGTAACCCTGCACCACCGAAAGCTCACCCCCAGCCCGGATGGCGACTGCACAGTACTTGAACTCGGGAATTTTCCCGTAAGGGTCCAGCGCTGCGTTGGTCATCAGGTTGGCCGCTGCCTCGTAGTAGGCAAAGGGCACAAACACAGCCCCCTGGGGGGTGCCATCGTCGCGCCTGACGTGCAAAGTGACTTGCCCCCGGCGCGACTCGATGGTGAGGACATCACCCGTGCTCAAACCCAATTGGGCCAGATCGCCACCACACATCGATGCCGTGGCCATAGGCTCAATCGCGTCAAGCACGGTGGCACGACGGGTCATGCTGCCTGTGTGCCAGTGCTCCAGCTGCCGTCCGGTGATCAACACAAAGGGATATTGGGCATCGGGCCGCTCATTGGCGGGAATGATGTCAGCGGGCACGAGGTTCACACGGCCGTCTTCGGTCGCGAAGTGGTCAAGGAAAACCGTGGGGGCACCCGGGTCATCGGCACTCAAACAGGGGTAGGTGACACTGGACTCGCGCTGCAAACGCTCCCACGTGATGCCCGAGATGGCAGTGTGCATGGTCCGGCGCATTTCGTCATACACCTGGGCCACCCCATCAAACTCGCCCGCGTAACCACAGGCCAGTGGACGACCACGACCCCAATCCCCAGCAGGGGCCGACGGGGTGTGCGAGGCATAGGCACCGATGCGCTGGGCCATCTGTTGAATGATCCACAAATCAGGTTTGGCTTGGCCGGGCGGGGCAATGGCCTGTTTGCCCAGTTGCACCATGCGATCGGTGTTGCTCACCGTGCCATTTTTCTCGGGCCAAGCGGTCGCAGGCAACACCACATCGGCCAGCCAGGCGGTTTCGGTCATGAAAATGTCCTGCACCACCAGGTGCTCCAGCGAGGCCAAGGCATGGCGGGCATGGTTCAGGTCCGGGTCGCTCATGGCGGGGTTCTCGCCCATGATGTACATGCCGCGCACCTTGTGCGGATCGTTCTCGGGCGCCAGGATCTTGTGCATGATTTCCACCACCGTGTAACCGGCTTGGGCGTCCAGTGGGGTGCTCCAGAAATCTTCAAACCAAGCGTGCGCCGCTGCGTTGGTCACGCGTTGGTAGTTGGGAAACATCATCGGGATCAAGCCCGCGTCCGATGCACCTTGCACATTGTTCTGGCCGCGCAGCGGATGCAGGCCAGAGCCGGGCTTGCCAATTTGTCCGGTCACGGTGACCAGTGCAATCAAGCAGCGCGCATTGTCGGTGCCATGCACGTGCTGGCTCACGCCCATGCCCCAAAGAATCATGGCACCTTTGGCCTTGGCAAATGCGCGCGCGACTTCACGCAAAGTCTCTGCTGGAATGCCGCAAATGGGTGCCATCGCTTCCGGGCTATAGCCTTGGACGTTCTCGCGCAGGGCTTCGTAGTTGTTGGCCCGCTTGGCAATGAAGTCCTGGTCGGCCAAGCCCTCTTCAATGACCACATGGATGAGCGCATTGAGCATGGCCACATCGGTGTCGGCTTTGAATTGCAAGGTGCGCCATGCGTGTTGACCCAAGTCTGTGATGCGCGGATCGGCCAGCACGATCTTGGCACCGCGCTGGGCTGCGTTTTTCATCCATGTTGCGGCCACGGGGTGGTTGGCCGTCGGGTTGGAGCCAATCACAAAAATCAGGTCGGAATGCTCGACGTCATTGACCTGGTTACTCACCGCACCTGAGCCCACGCCTTCAAGCAGCGCGGCCACGCTGGAGGCGTGACACAAGCGGGTGCAGTGGTCCACGTTGTTGGAGCCAAAGCCTGTGCGCACCAGTTTTTGGAACAAATAGGCCTCTTCGTTGCTGCATTTGGCAGAGCCAAAACCAGCCAAGGCTTTGGGGCCAAATTGATCGCGCAAGTTTTTCAGCTGGCCAGCACCCAGCGCCAGCGCTTCTTCCCAAGTGGCTTCACGAAACACCTCGGACCAGTCGGTGCCCTGCTCGGACATGCGTTGGTTCAAACGGTTGAGCAAATCTGGATCTTTGGACACCCCGGCCTTGCGGATCAAGGGCACCGTCAGGCGCTGTGGGCTGGCTGCATAGTCAAAACCAAAACGGCCCTTGACACACAAGCGGCTGTGGTTGGCAGGCCCGTCACGCCCGTCCACGCTCACGATCACGTTGTCCTTGACGTTGTAGGTCAGCAAACAACCCACACCGCAAAACGGACAGACCGAATCCACCTTTTTGTCGACCACCTGGCTGCCCACTTGGGTTTTGGGCATCAAGGCACCCGTGGGGCAGGCCTGCACACATTCACCACAAGCCACGCAGGTGCTGGCCCCCATGTCATCGCCCAAGTCAAACACGATCTCGCTGTGCGCGCCGCGCTGTGCAAAACCGATCACACCGTTGACCTGCTCTTCACGGCACGCACGCACACAACGGTTGCATTGAATGCAAGCGTCCAGGTTCACGGCCATGGCCGGGTGCGTCATATCGGCCTGCGGCTGTTCGCGGCGCAGTGCTTGGAGCTCTGGGCGCACGCGCACGCCCATGCGGTCAGCCCAGTCGCTCAACTCACCATGTTGCCCGGTGTCTGTGGCGGGACCATCCGCGTCGTTCCATTTGTACCCCACGTCGGGCATGTCAGACAGCAACATCTCCAGCACCATTTTTTGGCTTTTGACGGCTCGCTCGCTCTGGGCCTGCACTTGCATGCCCTCGGTGACGCTTCGGCAGCAACTGGGGGCCAGTGTGCGATCGCCTGCAATCTCGACCACGCAAGCGCGGCAATTGCCGTCTGCGCGGTAACCATCCTTGTAGCAAAGGTGTGGAATATCGATGCCATGGCGCTTGGCCGCCTGGAGGATGGTTTCGCCCTCATAGGCATGCAGGGTTTTGGCATCGAGTTTGAACTCAACGGTTTTCATCGTCACTTCGGTCAATGAGGTTGGTGCGTTCACAGCGAAGCTCCAATTTCCTGAGGAAAATATTTTTGAATGCACCGCACCGGGTTGGGTGCCGCTTGACCGAGACCGCAAATGGAAGCGTCGGCCATCACCTCGTTGAGGTCTTCCAGTGTCGTGTTGTCCCAAACAGGGGCGTCCATCAACGCCGCCGATTTGGCCGTTCCCACCCGGCAAGGGGTGCACTGACCGCAGCTTTCCTGGGCAAAAAAGCGCATCATGTTCAGCGCGGCATCGCGGGCTTTGTCTTGGTGCCCCAACACAATCACTGCCGCTGAACCGATGAAGCAACCGTAAGGCTGCAAGGTGTCGAAGTCCAGTGGTATGTCACCCATGCTGGCGGGCAAGATGCCGCCCGAGGCACCTCCGGGCAAATAGGCATACAAGTCATGGCCTGGGGCCATGCCACCGCAGTATTCGTGGATCAACTCTTTGACGGTGATGCCCGCAGGTGCGAGTTTGACCCCAGGGTGTTTGACGCGCCCACTGACGCTGAAACTGCGAAGGCCTTTGCGGCCATTGCGGCCAAAACTGCTGAACCATTGCGGGCCCCGCTGCAGGATGTCGCGCACCCAAAAAAGGGTTTCAAAATTGTGCTCCAAAGTGGGGCGGCCAAACAAGCCGACCTGTGCAATATAAGGCGGGCGCATGCGCGGCTCACCCCGTTTGCCTTCAATGCTTTCGATCATGGCGGACTCTTCGCCGCAGATGTAGGCACCGGCACCGCGGCGCAACTCGATCAAAGGCAGGGCACAAGGCGGGTTGGCGCGCAACTTCGCCAACTCGGCCTCCAGCAGTTCTCGGCAGCCGTGGTATTCGTCACGCAAATACACGTAGCAAGCGTCAATGCCCACCACCTGTGCCGCCACCAGCATGCCCTCCAGAAAACGGTGCGGGTCGCGTTCCAGGTAAGTGCGGTCCTTGAACGTGCCAGGCTCGCCCTCGTCAATGTTCACGGCCATCAACTTGGGCGAGGGCTGCTCACGCACGATGCGCCACTTGCGCCCTGCCGGAAAGCCTGCGCCGCCCAGGCCGCGCAGGCCCGAGTCTTCCATGGTTTTGATGCATGACTCTGCGTCGAGTACCCCCGAAGCCAAGTCCTTGAGCAAGGCGTAACCGCCTTGCGCCAAATACGCATCCCAACCCACATACGCAGGCGCGGTGGTCACATGGGACAAAGGGGGCACCGATTGCAGCGCCAGCACTGCGGCATCAAATTGGGCTTGGTCTGTGGGCTTGGGGTGGCTGTGCAAGCTGGCATGGACCGCCTGCACCACGGCCTCAGTCGTGGCAAAAAGCACTGGATGCTGGTGCACCACCACCGCGGGCGCTTGCTCACAG
Organism: Limnohabitans planktonicus II-D5; assembly: GCF_001270065.2. Taxonomy (GTDB): domain Bacteria; phylum Pseudomonadota; class Gammaproteobacteria; order Burkholderiales; family Burkholderiaceae_C; genus Limnohabitans_A; species Limnohabitans_A planktonicus. The sequence continues at coordinate 34,172 of NZ_LFYT02000027.1, read as the reverse complement.
CGGCCAATGCACGGCGCAGCCACCACACGCACATCGCCTGAGCCCAAAATCTGCGGCAATCGGGTCAGCAAGTTTTGTGCACCGGCCAATTCGCAGCTCAATCCGTCGCAAACCCGCACGGTCAGGCCTGGAGCGGCAGCCTCACCCTGGATGACTTCAAAGTGGTGGTAGAAAGTGGCGACCTCGTAGACCTCAGCCATCGGGATGTTCATCTCTTTGGCCAAGGCCACCAAATGGTGATCGTGCAGGCCACCAAAATGGTCGTTGAGCACATGCAAGTGCTCAATCAAATGATCTCGCCGATGGGGCGCAGGGCCCAACAATGCGCGCACGGCCGCCAAAGACGCATCGTGTGGTTGACGGCCCTTGAGTTTGCTTTTGGTGCGGATGCGTTGGCGCATATCGTCGACCGTCGCCAAGGTCACGGACGATGACAAATCAGGGACTGAGCTTTGAGATTTTTGCATGGATGAATCATTGAAACATAAGGGCGTCGAAGCGGCTTTTGTAAACCCAAAAGCCCTGCAAACGCAATCACTGCGGCAGCGGGGTTTCACCGGGCATTGAGCCCGTTGTGCTGACGTGTGCGTCAGGCAAAAAACTTCGCCACGCTGAGCAAGGTGCGGTAGATACCCCAACCCAAAGGAATACCCACAGCGGCCCAAGCCACAACCACCACCATGGGGTTGACGGCATCCGAACCTGGCGCTTGCCCACTGCGCAGCACTTCAGAGGAAAGCGCCTTTTCATGCGCCAAACGTCGTTCATGCGCCAGTTCGTCTGCTGTCATGAACCATTTGTCGTTCAGCGGTTTGACCAGCAAATTACAGATCAAGCCCACCATCAACATGCCCACCAGGATGTACATGGTTTGGTTGTAAACCTGTTCACGCGCAATACCCAAGCCCAGTTGGTATTCGCGCATGTAGTTCACCACCACCGGACCCAGCACGCCTGCCGTGGCCCATGCCGTGAGCAAGCGGCCATGGATCGCGCCCACCATTTGCGTGCCAAAGAGGTCCGCCAGGTACGCCGGCACAGTGGCAAAACCACCACCATACATGCTCAAAATGATGCAAAAAGCGGCCACAAACAAAACGATGTTGCCCGCCGATGCACTGCCGGGAACGCTGAAATACAACAGACCACCGAGAACAAAAAACACCACATAGGTCAATTTGCGACCCAGTTTGTCCGACAAGCTGGCCCAGAAAAACCGGCCACCGATGTTGAACAAACTCAACAAGGCGGTAAACCCTGCAGCCACCGTGGCAATGGCTTTGAGCTGTTCTTTGTCGAGGTCAGCAAACTTGGCCTGTACACCGATCAAGCTGCCACCGAACACCTCTTGCAACATGGGTGAAGCCATGCCGAGCACCCCGATGCCGGCACTCACGTTCATGCACAGCACCATCCAGATCAGCCAGAACTGGGGGATGCCCCAGACTTTGCTCACATGCACATGCCGCTGAGTGATCATGGCGTTGTGCACTTGGGCTGGTGGCGGCGTCCAGCCTTCAGGTTTCCAGCCCGTTTCAGGCACGCGGTAACCCAAAGCACCTGCCATCATGAACACGAAGTACACCAAGGCCATGACGATGAAGGTGTGCATCACGCCCACATCAGTGGGGCCAGCGAAATACTGCATCAAGTCTGCAGCCAAGGGCGAACCAATCATGGCACCGCCGCCAAAGCCCATGATGGCCATGCCCGTGGCCATGCCCCGCCGATCCGGGAACCACTTGATCAGCGTCGAGACGGGCGAGATGTAGCCCAGGCCCAAACCAATGCCGCCAATGATGCCGGAGCCCAGCAACATCAACCAGAACTGGTGCAGGTAAACACCCAAAGCCGACAGCAGCATGCCCCCACACCAGCAAACTGCCGACACCACGCCCGCTTTGCGCGGCCCTGCTCGCTCCAACCAGCCACCCCAAGTGGCGGCGCTGGTGCCGAGCAACACAAAGAACAAGGTATACATCCAGCCCAAGGATGAAATTTGCCAATCACAGCTGGTGGTGAAAAGTTGCCCCCCAAACCCCACATCGGGTCCGCACGGGATGGCTTTCTGGATACCCAGGGCTTTGGACAGCGGCAGCCAAAACACTGAAAAACCATAGGCCATGCCAATGCTCAGATGAATGGCCAAGGCCGCTGGGGGCACCAGCCAGCGGTTGAAGCCGGGTCCGGCAATGATTCTTTCTTTGTCCAGCCAACCGGGGGAATGGGTGCTCATAGGGATTACTCTTGTCATTGATGTGGCCGCATGGGCCCGGTCAAGTCATCGGTCGCGCAAGCCCAAAGCGGCCCAATACTTGCGGGCAAGAATGCACCTGACGGAAACTGATGGATCCGGCACGCTGAAGTTTGAAATGTGTGTGCAATGTCATCTCGCAGGTCGCTACTCGCCAAGGCCGACATGATGGGTTTCGCCGCAGGCCCATGTCGGGGCCTTCGACCGCCGACCTGCAACATCTTTGAGCATTGAAAACTTCACAGACCTGAACAGGACCATGAAGCCTCCGGCTCAATACGTTTCGAGGTGCAGGCGGCCTTCTTTTTTGAGTACCGCGCCCACGGTATCCCAATCGAGTCCGGCCTTCTGTGCGATGTCGCGCAGTGCCATGACCACGCCCTCTTCCATGCTTTTGAGGCCACAGACATAAAAGCAGGTGTTCGGGTCTTTGAGTTGCAGCGCGATGTCGGCGGCGCGCTCGCGCATGGCGTCTTGCACGTAGCGTTTGGTTTTGCCAGCTTCACGCGAGAAAGCGAATTCGATGTCGATGAAGTCTTTGGGCAAGTTGTTCAGCGGGCCAAAGTAGGGCAACTCGGCAGGGGTTCGGGCACCAAAGAACAACATCAGTTTGCCCCCTTCGAACTTGCCGCTGGCGCGCAGGCGGCGACGCCATTCGGTCATGGCGCGCATGGGGGCAGAGCCAGTTCCGGTGCAGATCATGACGATGCTGCTCTTGGGGTGGTTGGGCATGAGGAAGCTGGCACCAAACGGGCCAATCACCTGCACCTTGTCGCCCACATTCAGGTCGCACATGTAGTTGGAGCCGACACCGCGAACGGGTTTTCCGTCGTGGTCTTCGAGCACGCGCTTGATGGTCAGCGACAGGTTGTTGTGGCCGGGACGCTCACCGTTGCGGGGGCTGGCAATCGAATACTGACGGGCGTGGTGCGGCTTGCCTTTGGCATCCACACCCGGCGGGATGATGCCGATCGACTGGCCTTCGAGCACCGGGAAAGGCATGCCGCCGAAGTCGAGCACGATGTGGTGGGTGTCGTAGTCTTGTTGGCCGTCTTGCTTGCCCACCTCGGTCACGCGCAGGTTGCCCGTCACGGTGGCGGTGATGGTTTTGTCTTGCGCCTTGGGGCCGTACAGGTTGGTGTAGGCGTGGGCAGCCGACCAGGGTGGGATGGTGGCGCCGAATTGGGCTGAGTTGAAACCCGAGGCGGTGGCGATGCTGACGGCTGATGAAGACGAAGCGGCGGCTTGTAACGCGGCTTGCGCTTCATCTTGGGCTGAACTGGCGTCACCCCCAGCGGCAGCCAGTTCTTCGGCGCTCAGTTCAGCGGGCAGGTCGTACCACTTGAGTTGTTCTTCAATGCTGTAGGCCTTGGCTTTGGGCACCATGCGCCAGTTGTCAATCGAGCCGGTGGGACATGGCGAGATGCAGTCCATGCACGAATTGCAGACGTCGGCTTTAACCACGTAGTTGAGCGAGTCGTGCGTGATGGCACCGACCGGGCAAATCGCTTCGCAGGTGTTGCAGCGGATGCAGATTTCCGGGTCGATCAGGTGTTGTTTGATCAGCGTGGCTTCGGTGCTCATGGCTTAGTCTCTCTTGTGTCTTCTTGGTCAGCAGTGTGTCTTGGTGGTCTGCGTGGTCCGCAACGGTTTGGCTTGGGTATGCATGGTCCGCAACGGTTTGGCTTGGGGCCGGGCGCCTCATGCTGGGGTACCAGAAATCGGCACCCGGCCCCAAACCATACCGTTGCTGAGTGCCCGTTTCAGCTTTCTGAGTCTACTGGCACCCTCTGTGTTCAGCACACCCATGTCATTGAAAGGGCAAGGGGCGGGTGACGATTTTCGGTACCCCGGTATGAGGAACCCGCCCCTTGCCCTTTCACTGACCGCCTCAACTCCAGGCAAAACATTCGGCATCCCAACCGTTGAGAAACCACCCAGACGCGAAACAAAGCCCATGCAGTGGACAGGGGAAGGGGCGGGTGACGATTTCTGGTACCCCAGCATGAGGAACCCGCCCCTTCCCCTGTCCACTGCCGCCCCCGCCAAGAGCGAGGACGGCAGCAAGAGGATCCATCAGTTGAACCGGACGTAATCAAAGTCCACTGGCTGACGGTTGATGCCCATGACGGGTGGCGCGATCCAGTTGGCGAACTTGCCTGGCTCCACGACACGGCCCATCAGGCTGGCCACATAGGCACGGTCTTCGTTGGTCGGCAACCACTCGCCCACTTTGGCCATCCACTCGGCGTCGGTCACCACACGGCCATCGGGCGTGATCTTGGAGCCGGACAAAGAACCGATGTTGCGGTGGAACGCCTTGTGTGGCGCAGTCAAGGTGAAAGGAATACCGGCCTTGCTGATCACACGGTTCCAACGGTCGATGCCGCCTTTGGAGTCGGTGATGTAGTCGTCGCGCAGCACTTCGTTCAAAGCGTTGAGCATCGGCACTTCTTTTTCGACCAGCTTGCCGTCTTCGACCGACAAAATCTTGTAGCTGTTGCCCTTCAAGATGTGGTCATCACCACGCTTGCCTTCTTCGTAGCGGCCTTTCAGGCCCGAGCTGTAGAAGGTGGCCGCGTTGGACGACTCGTCGGCACCGAACAAGTCGATGGTCACCGAGAAGTGGAAGTTGATGTAACGCTGGATGGTCGGCAGGTCGATCACGCCCGCAGCGCGCAGCTTGGCCACGTCGTCGGTCTTGAGCTGGTTCATCACATCCACGGTGCGCTGGATGGTGCGGCTCACGCCGGACTCGCCCACAAACATGTGGTGCGCTTCTTCGGTCAGCATGAACTTGGTGGTGCGGGCCAGGGGGTCGAACGCCGACTCGGCCAAAGCGCACAGCTGGAACTTGCCGTCGCGGTCGGTGAAGTAAGTGAACATGAAGAAGCTCAACCAGTCAGGCGTCTTCTCGTTGAAGGCCTGCAAGATGCGTGGGTTGTCTTCGTTGCCGCTGTTGCGCTGCAGCAGGGCATCGGCTTCTTCACGGCCGTCCTTGCCGAAGTATTTATGCAACAGGTACACCATGGCCCACAGGTGGCGGCCTTCTTCGACGTTGATCTGGAACAGGTTGCGCAGGTCGTACATGCTGGGCGCAGTCAGTCCCAAGTGGCGCTGCTGCTCGACAGACGCTGGCTCGGTGTCGCCTTGCGTGACGATGATGCGGCGCAGGTTGGCGCGGTGTTCGCCAGGCACGTCTTGCCAGGCTTTCTCGCCGATGTGGTCGCCGAAATGGATCTTGCGGTCTTGCTCGCCGGGGTTCATGAACACGCCCCAACGGTAGTCGCGCATCTTGACGTGGCCAAACTGGGCCCAGCCTTGCGGGTCCACGCTCACGGCGGTGCGCAGGTACACGTCCATGTCGGTCGAGCCCTCGGGGCCCATGTCATCCCACCAGTTGATGAAGTTGGGCTGCCACTGCTCGAGTGCGCGTTGCAGCGTGCGGTCTTCGCTCAAGTTGACGTTGTTGGGGATTTTTTCGCTGTAGTTAATACCGGACATCATGATCTCCTGGGGTGGTTAGGGGGGTGGGTTGTTTGGGGTTATGCGTTGAGCGTTGGGCGTTCGGCGTTGGTTTCCAGCTTCACGCTCAACTCTTAACCCTCAACGCCAAACGCTGATCGAATCAGACGCGGTTCAGATCAAACAGGACTTTCTCGCCCTTGCCGTAGACCTTCAGGGCACCCTTGTCGCCGACGGCGTTGGGGCGCTGGAAGATCCAGTTTTGCCAGGCGGTCAAGCGACCAAAAATTCGGGTCAGCATGTTCTCTTGCTGGGCAAAACGCAGGTTGGCTTCCAAACCGGTCAGCGCATCGGGCGACATGGAAGAACGCTCTTCCAGGGCCAGGCGGATTTCGTCAGCCCAGTCGATGTCGTCTGGCGCTGCTGTGACCAAACCCAAAGCCAAGGCTGCATCGGCGTCCAAGGCCTTGCCGATCGCGCCGCGTGCGGCTTCCATGGCGGGCACTTCTTCATAGAAGCGACGCTGCAAGCGGGTCTGATCGTTGACCATGGGAAAGAAACCGAAGTTCATTTCGTTCAGCTGGATCTTGGGGGCTTTGGCTTCATCGTCCGGCAGCGCCAGCATGTAGGCGCGGTCGGCGCAGAAAGCCAATTCGGCGAGTGTGCCGACAAAACAAGTCCCTTCTTCGACCAAGGCAAACAAGCTGCGCGAGGTCACGTCCATGCGGGCCAGGGTGCGGCGCAGGTGGCCGATGGTCTCGCGCACCAACCAGTGGTCTTTGTTCGCCAGTATCGTGGCATCGGAAGCCAGCACAGCTGCAGCGTCGCCCGAGGTCTTGAGCACCCAGGTTCCGATGTCGAGTTCGTTGGTGCGCATATGCAAGATGGCGTCGTCCAGTTCGCGCACCATCTGCAGCGGCCACCAGTTCACGCCTGCGGCTTCGATGCCGGCGATGTCGGTGGGCTGGGCAGTGGCGGGGGCCTTGACAGTGAAGGTGGCGATGCGCTTGGCGCGGTCGATGTCCACCGAGACATTCGTGTAGTTCAGGCTGTCAGCGGCGTTGTTGCGGTTCAAAGGTGTCAGTGCCACGCCTTTGGCACCCACGGGGCGAATGCTGTCAGCGGCCAGCTTGGCGGCGCGCGCTTTGACCACATCCTTGAACACAGCAGGCTTGGCGATCGCGTCGACCAAGCGCCAGTCCACGGCTTTTTGACCGCGCACGCCTTCGACGCTGGTGCAGAAGATGTCGGCCAGGTCGTGGCGCACATGGCGCTTGTCGGTCACGCGGGTCAGGCCGCCGGTACCGGGCAACACGCCGAGCAGGGGCACTTCAGGCAAGGACACGGAAGACGAACGGTCGTCCACCAGCACGATGTCGTCGCAGGCCAGGGCCAGCTCGTAGCCGCCGCCAGCGCAAGCACCGTTCAGGGCTGCGACAAATTTCAGGCCGTCATGCTTGCTGGAGTCTTCGATGCCGTTGCGGGTTTCGTTGGTGAACTTGCAGAAGTTGACTTTCCAGCCGTGGGTGGACACACCCAGCATGAAGATGTTGGCACCGGAGCAGAACACGCGGTCTTTCAAGCTGGTCACCACCACCGAGCGCACTTCGGGGTGCTCAAAGCGGATGCGCTGCAGCGCGTCGTGCAACTCAATGTCCACACCCAGGTCGTAGCTGTTGAGCTTGAGTTTGTAGCCAGGGCGGATGCCAGCGTCTTCGTTGATGTTGATCGACAAGGTCGCGATCTCGCCGTCAAAGGCCAAGTTGATGTGCTTGTATTGCGAAGGGTGGGTCTGGTAGTCAACCTGAGGTGCTGCGGTCATGGGGGTCTCCGTGTCAGAGGATGGGGTTGATGTCGGTCAAAAAATGCATTTCACTGCATGTTGATCTGAAGTTTAGTGCAGATACTCGCACACCACAACATGCACTTTAATTCATTTAATAAGTGTTTACCCTAGGAAATAAACATCCACACCGCAGCTCAAGCGGACAAGTCCAAATGCTGGCGAACCGAAGTCAGCAAGGCATCAAACGCCTGGTCTTCGGTGCAGCCACTGGTGTTGATGGCCATGTCGGCTTTGGAATAGAAGGCCGAGCGCCCGTCCAGAATGCGCTTGAGGTCTTCCATGGCCTCGCGACTGGCGGCCATGGGGCGCATATCGCCTTGCGCCGCCACCCGGGCCATGTGGTCGCTGGGGTCGGCTTGCAGCCAGACGGTGGTGCAGTGAGAGAGCAGCACGTTGAAGTTGGCCGAATCAGACACCAGGCCACCGGGCGTGGCAATCACCACTTCGGGGTAAATCTGGATCGCTTCTTCCAGCGCCCGTCGCTCGTAGCGCCGGTAGGCGTTGGCCCCATACAGGTTGTGGATCTCGCTGATTTGGCATCCCGCAAACTGCTCGATTTCACGGCTGAGTTCAATGAACGGAAAACCCAAATCGTCGGCCAGGCGCTGACCCAAAGCGGTTTTGCCCGCACCGCGCAAGCCAATCAAGGCAATGCGGTTTTTGCGCTCTTGCGCGTTGCCGCCTACGCCAAACAGTTCAACCAGTTGCACGCGGGCACGGCGCAAATCGGCCTCGCTGCGTTTGGACAGCAACTCGCGGATCAGCAGCCATTCGGGCGAGGTGGTGGTCACATCGCCCAGCAATTCGGCCAAAGAGCATTGCAGCGCCTGTGCCACTTGCAACAGCACCAGCACCGACACATTGCCCGTGCCGTATTCGAGGTTGGCCAGGTGCCGCTCGGAAACATCCGCGGCCAAGGCCACGGCACGGCGCGTCATCCCTTTGCGAGAGCGCAGGGTGCGCACACGCTCGCCCAGCGCCTCCAGAAATGGGTTACTTTTGGCTTGTGGCCCGCTCGGATCGGTGGACAGACTGACTTCGGAGGTCATGTTCAACATGGCTTTTCAAAAACAGGGAAAACCCTAGGACTTCAAGGAACCCGAAACATGCACTTTATTGCATACTTACAGGCAAGCACAATAGTGCATGAAGTTCTGTTTATACCGCCAACTGGCGCACTTGAACACCTGACACTGAAATCACTTGGAGACCACGCATGCGCCCCGCATCCCCACCGCCCACCGAATTCAACTTTGCCCAGCACCTGATCGCCAGCAACGCGACACGCCCCGAAAAAACGGCGCTGATCGACGACGCCGGATCGCTCAGCTATGGTCAGTTGACCGAGCAGATTCGCCGCTTTGCCGGGGGCTTGAAGGCACTCGGTCTCAAGCGCGAAGAACGCGTGCTCTTGCTCATGCACGACAGCAACGACTGGGTGGTGGCGTTTTTGGGTTCACTCTATGCGGGCGTGGTGCCGGTGGCGGTGAACACGCTGCTCACACCCGATGACTACGCCTTCATGCTGCGCAACAGCCGAGCCCAGGCTGCGCTGGTGTCCGCAGCGCTGCTGCCCACGCTGCAAGCCGCGATGGATCTGGCCAAAACAGAAGTGCGCCACCTTGTCGTGTCGCGGCCTACAGGTGCATTGAGACAGGGCCAGTTCAACATGGCCGACTTCGTCGCCCAAAACCCAGCCACGCTGCCCGCCTCCACTTTGGCGGATGAACCCGCTTTTTGGCTGTATTCGTCGGGCTCCACGGGCCAGCCCAAAGGCACAGTGCACAGCCAGGGCAACCTTTACTGGACAGCCGAGTTGTACGGCAAGGGGGTGCTGGCTTTGCGCGAGAGTGATGTGGTGTTTTCAGCCGCCAAATTGTTTTTTGCGTATGGCCTGGGCAACGCCCTGACCTTCCCCTTGAGCGCGGGCGCAAGTGTGGTCCTGATGGCCGAGCGCCCCACCCCGCAAGCCACCTTCAAGCGACTGGTGGAGCACCAACCCACTGTGTTCTATGGTGCACCCACCGGTTATGGCGGCATGCTGGCCCAGCCCGACTTGCCTGCAAAAAATGCGGTGGCCCTGCGCCTGTGCTCGTCGGCGGGTGAAGCCTTGCCGCGCGACATCGCCGAGCGCTGGTCCAGCCACTTTGGCTGCGACATCATCGACGGCATTGGCTCCACCGAGATGCTGCACGTCTTTTTGTCCAACCGCCCCGGCGACGTGCGCTATGGCACCACCGGCAAGCCCGTGCCCGGCTACGAAGTGCAGCTGCGGAGCGAGGACGGCAGTGTGCTCAGCGGGCACGACGAGATTGGCGATCTGTTCATTCAGGGCCCCAGCAGCGCCCTGATGTACTGGAACAACCGCGAGAAATCGCGCGACACCTTCCAGGGCGTGTGGACGAAAAGCGGCGACAAATACACGCGTGACGCCGATGGCTACTACACCTACGCAGGGCGCAACGACGACATGCTCAAGGTCAGCGGCATTTACGTCTCGCCCTTCGAGGTCGAGTCCACCTTGGTACAACACACCGCCATCCTGGAAGCTGCCGTGATCGGCAAGCAAGACACCGACGGTCTGACCAAAACCAAGGCCTTCATCGTCCTGAAACAGGGCCAGAGTCTGAGCGAAGCCGAAGTCAAAGCTTTTGTGAAGGAACGCCTGGCCCCCTACAAATACCCGCGCTTCATCGAGTTTGTGGCCGAGCTGCCCAAAACCGCCACCGGCAAGATCCAGCGCTTTCGCTTGCGCGACCTTGAAAAAGCCAGCTGAGCAACCCCTCAGGGCGGTTCACTATTGACCCGGCCCTGTGAAGTTTTCAATGCGCGAAGATCTTGTAGGTCGGCGGTCAAAGACCCCGACATGGGCCTGTGCCGAAACCCATCATGTCGGACTCTGCGAGTACCGACCTACGCGATGACATTTCTCACACATTGATGTTGTAGGTCGGCGGTCGCAGACCCCGACGTGGGCCTGTTCTGAAACCCATCATGTCGGACTCTGCGAGTACCGACCTACGCGATGACATCTCTCTCACATTGATGTTGTAGGTCGGCGGTCAAAGACCCCGACGTGGGCCTGTGCCAGGCCCATCATGTCGGCCCATGCGAGTGCCGACTTGCGAGATGAAATGTCTTTCACATTTCAAACTTCAGCGTGCCGAATCCCTAAGGTCTGCCCGGTGAAAGCGGTGCGGATGCCTCAAACCGCACCATCGGGCGTGTCAGCGACGACCACCCGGTTGATTTCCTTTTGCAAGGCCTCTTGCGACATGGGCTTGGACACGTAGCCATCTGCCCCTGCGGCCAGGAAGCGCTCCTTGTCGCCAGTCATCGCATGGGCTGTGACCATTAAGACCGCTGTTCGACGCCCCGTTCCAGCTTCTTTTTCGCGCAGCAAACGCAAGGCCGTCAAGCCATCCATGACCGGCATCATCACATCCATGAGCACCACATCAAAGTCGTGCTGATCCAGCAATCCCAAAGCATGCTGCCCGTCATTGGCCGTGTCAAAACCATAGCCCATGCGCTGCAACATGATTTCCGCCAGCTTGCGGTTGATGTCATGGTCCTCCACCAACAAGACCGACAAGGACCGGCCTGGCTGCGGACTGCCTGAAGACGCATTGCCGTTCACACGGGCTGCAGCTTCCAATGCCAGATTGCGCACCACCAGCTTGACAGGCAAGGTGGCCACAAAGGTGGCACCTTGCCCTGGCTGGCTGTGCGCGGTGATGTCCCCGCCCATCAGTTGCAGCAAGCTGCGTGTGATGGCCAGCCCCAGGCCAGTGCCGCCAAATGAACGCGTCACGGAGCCATCGGCCTGTGTGAAGGGACTGAACAAGGCATCGGTGCGCGATGGGTCAAAACCGATGCCTGTATCGGTGATGCGGATGCAAAGCACCTGCGTCTGCGCATCAGGCCCCGGCATGGCCTCGGCCCTGATCGTCACACTGCCCTGATCGGTGAACTTGATGGCATTGCCAATCAGGTTGGTGAGCACCTGGCGCATGCGCACCGCATCGAGCCACACCAGATCAGGCACCGATGCATCGGTTTGCACCCGCAGCTCAACCCCCTTGACCCGTGCAAGCTGCTCCAGCGAACGTGCTGTGTGCCGAATCAGTTGCGAGGGCACCACCTCCAAAAGCTCCAACTCCAGGGCATTGGCCTCGATTTTCGAAAAATCCAGAATCTCATTGATGATGTGCAACAAATGATGGGCCGAATCACGGGCCAGCGTCAGATACTCTTTTTGCTCCTTGGAGTCGTCGGTGTCCAGCGCCAGCTCGGTCATGCCCAAGATGCCGTTCATCGGCGTGCGGATTTCATGGCTCATGTTGGCCAGAAACTCTCCCCTCAAGCGGTTGGCCTGCTCGGCCTTGTCCTTGGCGTCAACCAGCATGTCCTGCGCATCCTGAATAGCCGTGAAATCCTGCATCACGCCAATGAAAAAATGTGCGTTGTCGACCCGCGTTTCGTTGATGGTCAGGCGCACAGGAAAGGAGGTCCCGTCCTGACGCCGCCCCTGCAGCACGCGCGGCTGATTGATCAGTTTTTTCTCGCGACTGATGAGGTAGTTTTGCATATACACATCATGTTGCCTGCTCTCAGAGAGGTTCATCAACAAGTTGATGCGCTGTCCCATGAGCTGGTCCATGCGGTAACCGAACATGGCTGCGGTGGCGTCATTGCACTGAACGATGCGCCCTTGCGCATCCGCCACCACAATGGCCTCGGGCACCGACTGAAAAATGCTGTTGAGCTTGCTCTCGCTCAACCGCAAATCGCGCTCAACCGATTTGCGCTCGGTGATTTCACCGCTCAGCTGGCCAATGGCCTGATGGCGATCAGCCGACAGTTGCCGCGCCTTCATCAAGGCCCCCCGCAGGCGCCGCACCGAGTACCAGATCATCAACAGCCCCCCCATCAGCAGGGCCAACAAGATGGAAAAGGTGCGATTGAGCACCTCGGTGCTGGCCAATTGCCATTGCGACACCGGCAAAATCACTTCGAGCGCGCCGCGCACATCCCCTTCTTTCCAGTTTGTACGGGGAGAGCCGGGGTAACTGTTGTGGCACGACACGCATTTGGGCAACATGCGGTCGGCTTGGGCAAAACGCAAGACACGCACCCCGTGCATGATCTCTTCGCGCACAAAAGGCTCATCGGGACGGGCCTTGAGGTGTTGCAGCGCCTGCTGCTGAAAGCTGTCCAGTTGCTGGTCCGCCAGGCGCCATGGAAAAGGCTGAGCGCTGTACAGGCGCACCTGGGTGCCGCCGTCGACCTTGGACAAATAATGACCCAGATCAATCGCCAAGGTAGCGGGCAGTGGCAAGGCTTTTTCACGCTGCTTGTAGTCGTGCGTGATCTCCATGCCGCCCTGCACAGCGAGGGGCACCAATTCCTGGGCATAGAAGTTGCGAAACTGCGTGATCGAAGCCGCATGAGCCGCCGCACTGTCAGTTGCATATTGCCGCACCACACGTTCGCTGGACTGGTAGGTGTAGAGAACCATCCACAGGCCCATGGCCAACAGGCCGGCCCCCAGCCACTGCATCGGCCAGCGCAGCAACAATTGCTTCCAACTGGACATCAAACTGTAAAAAACCTTCACATACAACTTTCAAATATCCATTGGATGATAACAATGAATACTTTGATACCCAAAAACAGGAATGCCTATGGCGTGTGACATCACGCCGTTGCAAACCCATTACCGGTCACGGTCCAGCCGCCAGCAAATCAGCCTTCCATTCAGAGCCCGTTGAAGCCAGCACTTGCTCGATCTTGCCGATCAGCCACAAAGCCGCTGGCGACAGCACCCGCCCTTGGGCATGGATGACCGATGTGGCCAGCGCCTGTGCGGCGGCGTACTGCACATGCGGCAAGGCAAGGCCTTGTGCAGAGGAAACAGCGCAGGGCAAAGCGCTGGCCATGGCCTCGTACGTGGCAAACAAAACACTGTCACTGGACAGCATCACCGACTGCAACACCGCCACGCTGTCGCAGCTCAACCCCACAGGCAATTCTTCGTGGTGGGGCAATTCATAAATCTCCTGCAAGGCCAGTCTGGCCTGCAGCGGCAAGACCGGGCCAATGAGTTTGTAATGCCGCAAAGCCTGGCGCTGCGCCAAGGCATCCAAGGCCAGCAAAGGATGCGACTGGCGCACAAAAAAACCAAAGCGCTGGGGCGGCAAAGGGCGCACTTCAAAGTCGGCAGGCGGCGGCAAGCTGTGCGTCAGGGCCACCACAAAATCAAGCTCGTTGCGTTGCAACTTGCCCCGCAGCCGCTGCCAGTTGCCAATGTCCACATCCACCGTGAGACCCGGTTTTTCTCGCACCTGCTCAATCAGCAATCGGGTCAAAAAAGCCTCGGCCGGAAACACCCCCACGCCGAAATTCACATGCCCCGAGTCCACCCCGACCAGTTGCTGCGCCTCGCGCTTGAGGCTTTCGGCATCGCCCAAAATTTGCAAGGCCCGGGGCAGGATGCGCTGCCCGGCGTCGGTCAAGCTCACGCCCTCATGGGCCCGGTTGAGCAGCTGCAGGCCCAAGGATTCCTCCAGCGTCTGGATGCTGCGCGTCAAGGCAGGCTGGGTCAAGTTCAGGCGCAGCGCCGCCTTCAGGAAGGATTTCTCCTCGGCAATGACAGCCAGATGTTCGAGTCTGCGCAGGTTCAACATATAAATTTATTTTATGAAAGTCCTATTTTTTTGCAATTGTTTTTATTTTGAACACCCTCTAAGCTGAATCCGGTGCCAGCGCCCAACCCCGCTGGCGTCACCGATAAAAACCACAGGAGACCTCCATGACATCACCTCTCAAGTCTTTCAATCTGCGCCAGCGACGGACCTGGGCCCGCGCCCTGCTCGCCAGCCTGTACATCGGACCGCTGGGCCTCGCCTGGGCACAAGACGCCGCCTGGCCCACGCCCGGCAAAGCTGTGCGCATCGTGGTGCCTTTCCCTGCCGGTTCCGGCTCTGATGGTCTGGCACGCACGATTGCGCGCAAATTGAGCGAAGACACCGGGGGCAACTTTGTCGTGGACAACAAACCCGGCGCGGGCACCTTGATCGGTGCCCAAGACGTGGCACGCGCGGCCAACGACGGCCACACCTTGCTCTACACCATCGTGGTCACCCACACCCAAAACCCACACCTGTACAGCAAACTGCCTTACGACCCGTTCAAGGACTTCACACCCATCACCCAGGTGGCCCGATCCGCCACGGTGCTGGTGGTCAACAAAGAGTCGCCCTTCAACTCGGTGCGCGACATGCTCAACTTTGCGCGCAGTAATCCCGGCAAACTCAACTTTGCCTCGTTCAGCCAGGGCTCAACCTCGCACCTGAATGCCGAAATGCTGATGATGCGCAGCAACACCCAAATGGTGCATGTGCCCTACAAAGGCACGCCAGACGCCACACGGGCCCTGATGGCGGGCGATGTGCAGTTTTACTTTGACGGCACCGCCACCGCTGTGGAGGGTGCCAAGGCCGGACGCTTCAAACTGCTGGCGGTTGCCGCCGACAAGCGCTTGAGTGTCTTGCCCGACTTGCCCACCATGACCGAGGCCGGGGTGGAAGGCATCGACATCGTGGGCTGGCAGGGCTTTTTTGCACCGGGCAACATGTCGCCTGCCCTGACCAAGAAAATCTCGGACGCCATAGGTCGCGCCTTGAAATCGACCGAGGTGAGCCAAATGATCACCAACCAAGGCAATGAAGTCAGCGGCGCTGGCCCTGAAGAGTTTGCCCGCATCGTCAAGCGCGACCATGAACGCTGGGGCACCGTGATCAAACGCCTGAACATCAAGCTCGACTGAACTTTCCCCCAATCACCACAGGAATTTCCCCATGCACGATCTCGTGATTCGCGGCGGCAGCCTCATTGACGGCACCGGCGCACCCGCCCAAGCAGGCGACATCGCCATCGACCAAGGCGTCATCAGCCAGGTGGGCGGAAAGGCAGGACCTGCACGCCGCACCCTTGACGCCCAAGGCGCCCTCGTCACCCCCGGCTGGATCGACATCCACACTCACTATGACGGCCAGGCCACCTGGGACCCCTACCTCTCCCCGTCCACGTCGCACGGCGTGACCAGCGTCGTCATGGGCAACTGCGGCATGGGCTTTGCCCCGGTCAAGCCCGACAAACGCGACTGGCTGATCTCGGTCATGGAAGGCGTGGAAGACATCCCCGGCGCCGTGCTCTCTGAAGGCATTCAGTGGGATTGGGAAAGCTTTCCCGAATACATGGATGCCCTGGCGCGCCGCCCCAAGGCCCTGGACATCGCCACACAAATACCCCACTCGGCCGTGCGGGCCTATGTGATGGGCGAGCGCGGTATCCAGCACGACGAAACCACACCCGACGATTTATTTGAAATGTGCGCCATTGTGCGCGAGGCGCTCAAGGCCGGGGCCTACGGCTTTTCCACATCGCGCACCTTTTTGCACAAATACGACCAGCGCAAATACCCCCCCGGCACCTTTGCCACCGGCGAAGAAATCTCCACCCTGGGCCAGGTGCTGGGCGAAGTCGGGCATGGCGTGTTCCAGATGACCTCCAACCACATCTCCATGCACCACGAGATTCCGTGGATGCGCAATCTGGCCCTCAAAAACAAGCTGCCCGTGCTCTTCAACCTGCAGCAGACCGACCCGGCTCCCGATTTGTGGAAAGACATTCTGGGCACCCTCAAGGAAGCCCATACGCAAAACATTCCCCTGTATGGCGGCATCTGCGGACGGCCTGTAGGCTTGCTGTTTTCATGGCACAGCAGCTTGCACCCCTTCATCGTCAGTCCAGCCTTCCTGGAGATCGCCAAGCTGCCTTGGCCCGAGCGCTTCGCCCGGCTGCGCCAGCCCGAAGTGCGACAGGCCATCCTGACCGGCGAACGCCTGCGCACCGACGAGCGCATGCGCACCATGTTTGGCAACTTCCACAAGATCTACCGACTGGCCGACAACCCGGACTACGAGCCCGAAGCCAGCGAAAGCGTGCAAGCCATGATGCAGGCCCAAGGCCGCAGCGGCCTCGAAGTTGTCTATGACCTGATGATGGAGCGAGACGGTATGGCCATGCTGTATTACCCGAGCTTCAACTACTCGTATGGCAATCTGGACCACTTGCATGAATGGCTGCAGACCGATGTGACCGTGAACAGCCTGTCAGACGGCGGCGCGCACTGCAACTACATCTGCGACGTGAGCATGCCCACCTTCATGTTGACGCACTGGAGCCGTTCGCGCACCCGGGGCGGCACATTCAGCGTGGAAGCCATGGTCAAGCGCCAAACGCAGGACACCGCACGCATCTACGGCATGCAAGACCGGGGCACGCTGCAAGTGGGCAAGAAAGCCGATATCAACATCATCGACTACGACAAGTTGCGCCTGTATGCCCCCGAGATGGTCTACGACCTGCCCGCAGGCGGACGGCGACTGACGCAACGCTGCGATGGCTACATCGCCACCTTGGTAGCCGGTCAGCCCATCTTTGAACACCAGCAGGCCACAGGTGCATTGCCGGGTCAGCTGATGCGGGCTGGTCAAAAAAGCTGAGCCCACACAAGAAGCCTTGGTGCCATATCAACCTCAGCAACTGGATTGCCACGCTTCGCTCGCAATGACGAATTCACAGTCGTCACGGTGAGTGAGGCTGCACCCTGTCCCTGTCAATTCGAGGAGCATGCATCCTATCCCCGTCACGGCGAGTGAGCCTGGGCCCGCTCCCAATCACTGCGAGGAGCTTGCGCCCTTTCCCCGTCACTCAGAAGAGCTTGCGTCCTTTCCCCGTCACTGCGAGGAGCTTGCGACGTGGCAGTCCAGTTGCGGCGTTTGCTTGAGCAGGCGTGCCAGATCAACCGCAAATGGCTGCACCATCGGAACAAGCTCAGTGATCAGGTGTCCTTGCTGACCTTGATGGTCGGGAACTTGCTCGAAAAATCCTTGGCCTTGGCGGCGATCTTGACCGCCACCTGACGGGCCACGGCCTTGTAGATCTGCGCCACTTCGCCGTCGGGGTCGGACACCACCGTGGGCTTGCCCTGGTCGGCTTGCAGGCGAATTTGCATGTTCAGCGGCAAGGCGCCCAGGTAGTCGATGCCTTTGTCTTGCGCATAGCGCTTGCCGCCGTCTTCGCCAAAAATGTGCTCCACATGGCCGCAGTTCGTGCACACATGCACCGCCATGTTTTCCACAATACCCAAAATCGGAACGCCCACTTTTTCAAACATCTTGATGCCTTTTTTGGCATCCAGCAAAGCGATGTCTTGCGGCGTGGTCACGATCACAGCGCCGGTCATGGGCACGCGCTGACTCAGTGTGAGTTGGATGTCGCCAGTGCCGGGTGGCATGTCCACGATCAAATAGTCGAGTTCTTTCCAGTTGGTCTGACGCAGCAACTGCTCCAGCGCCTGCGTGGCCATGGGGCCGCGCCAAATCATGGCTTCGTCGGGGTCCACCAAAAAACCAATCGACATGACCTGCACGCCGTAGTTTTCCATCGGCTCCATGGTCTGGCCGTCTTCGCTCTCGGGGCGGCCTTCGATGCCCATCATCATGGGCTGGCTGGGGCCGTAAATGTCGGCGTCCAGCAAGCCCACTTTGGCGCCTTCGGCAGCCAGCGCCAGCGCCAAGTTGACGGCGGTGGTGCTCTTGCCCACGCCACCCTTGCCCGAGGCCACGGCCACGATGTTTTTCACCTGCGGCAGCAGAGCCACACCGCGCTGGGCGGCGTGAGCCGTGATCTTGCTCGTCACGTTAGCCGACACGTTGGACACGCCCGCCACGCCCTTGGCGGCAGCAATCAATGCCTGTCGAATGCCAGGAATCTGGCTCTTGGCCGGGTAACCCAACTCCACGTCAAAGGACACATCTGAGCCTTCGACTTGCAGGTTTTTCAAGGTTTTGGTGGAAACGAAATCTTTGCCCGTGTTCGGGTCAATGACGGCTTGCAGGGCCTGGAGGAGTTGTTCGGTGGTCGCCATGGTCTCTTTCTAGAATGGGCCGGAGTTTACCGACAAGCCGTGCCGTACACCCTAAAATCACCGATTCCCCTACAAACTGCCCCACCATGTCTGCCCCCAACGCGCCCCGCCAGCTTTTTGTCACCACCGCCTTGCCGTATGCCAACGGCAACTTCCACATCGGCCACATCATGGAGTACATCCAAGCCGACATTTGGGTCCGTTTCCAGCGCATGCAGGGCAGCCAAGTCAATTTTGTGGGTGCGGACGACACGCATGGCGCGCCCATCATGATCGCCGCCGAAAAAGCGGGCAAGACGCCCCAGCAGTTCGTGGCCGACATCGCCGCGGGCCGCAAGCCCTACCTGGACGGCTTTCACATCCAGTTTGACAACTGGCACAGCACCGACGCGCCCGAGAACCACGAGCTGGCCCGCCAGATTTACCGCGACCTGCGCGACATTTCGGCTGCCGACGGTGGCTCGCTGATCGAGGTGCGCTCGGTCGAACAGTTCTTTGACCCCGAGAAGAACATGTTCCTGCCGGATCGCTTCATCAAAGGCGAGTGCCCCAAGTGCCATGCCAAAGACCAGTATGGCGACAACTGCGAGAGCTGCGGCGCGGTTTACGCCCCCACCGACCTGATCAACCCCTTCTCCGCTCTGTCGGGTGCCAAGCCTGAGCTCAAAACCTCGGAACACTTTTTCTTCAAGCTCTCCGACCCGCGCTGCGTCGAGTTTTTGAGCCAGTGGACCCAAGATGGCAAGCTGCAGCCCGAGGTGGCCAACAAGGTCAAAGAGTGGTTTTCTGTGCGCACCAACCCGGACGGCAGCACCAGCGAGGGCTTGGGTGACTGGGACATCTCGCGCGATGCGCCTTATTTCGGCATTGAGATTCCGGACGCACCGGGCAAGTACTTTTATGTGTGGCTGGACGCGCCTGTGGGCTATCTGGCCTCGCTCAAAAACCTGCTGGACAAACGGGGCGAAGATTACAACGCCTACATGGCCAACCCGAATCTGGAGCAAATCCACTTCATCGGCAAAGACATCGTGACCTTCCACACGCTGTTTTGGCCAGCCATGCTGCACTTTTCAGGGCGCAAGACGCCCGACAAGGTGAACGTGCATGGCTTTTTGACGGTGAACAATGGCGAAAAAATGAGCAAGAGCCGGGGCACTGGCCTCGACCCGCTCAAGTACCTGAGCCTGGGCATGAACCCCGAGTGGCTGCGTTACTACTTGGCTGCCAAACTCAACAGCAAGAACGAAGATGTTGACTTCAATGCTGAAGATTTTCTTGCGCGTGTTAATTCAGATTTGATTGGCAAATTTGTCAATATCGCTTCACGTGCTGCGGGATTCATTTCAAAACGATTTGATGGGAAATTAGGCAACACATCATCAGGACTTCCTTGGTCATCTAATGCCTTGCTTTCAGGTCTGAGCCTTGAAGGTGAATCCATCAGACATTTGTACGAATCTCGAGACTACGCACAAGCTATGCGTCTAGTGATGCGGCTTACAGATGAAGTCAACGAATACGTTCAAGAAAATAAACCTTGGGAAATTGCTAAACAAGAAGGTCAAGACGAGCGTTTGTGGGAAGTCTGCACAGCCTGCATTGAAGCATTTCGGTTCATCACAATTTTCCTAAAACCAGTACTACCAAATCTTGCCAAAGAAGTTGAAACCTTCTTGAATTCACCACCTCTAGGGTGGCTCGATCTGAACGCACCACTCGGTTATGGCCACACCATCAACGCCTACCAACACCTCATGCAACGCGTCACCCCCGAACAACTCGAAGCCCTGTTCGAGCCACCGGCCGTGGTCGAAGAAAAGCTGATCCCCGGCGGCGAAGACATCGCCCCCACCATCAGCATCGACGATTTCGCCAAGGTCGATCTGCGCATCGCCCAGATCGTGAACTGCGAACCGGTCGAAGGCTCGGTCAAGCTGCTGCGCCTGACGCTGGATGTGGGCGAGGGGCGCATGCGCAATGTGTTCAGCGGCATCGCCAGCATGTACAAGCCTGATGACCTGATCGGCAAGCTGACCGTGATGGTGGCCAATTTGGCCCCGCGCAAGATGAAGTTTGGCGTGTCCGAGGGCATGGTGCTGGCCGCCAGCCACGCGGATGAAAAAGCCGAACCGGGCATCCATGTGCTGCACCCCTGGCCCGGCGCCAAGCCCGGCATGCGCATTCACTGAAACCCCTGCAAATACGCTGCACATGTTTCCTCTGATTCGTGGATGGACCGATGTGCAGCGAAGCCCCCAGGCCAATTTGCGCCTGGGCCTGGCGCTGAGCTTTGTGGCGGGGGCCACCAATGCAGGGGGTTTTTTGGCTGTGGGGCGTTACACCTCGCACATGACGGGCATCGTGTCCTCCATCGCAGACGACCTGGTGCTGGGTCATGGCACCCTTGTCCTGGCCGGACTGGCCTGCCTGATCTCATTTGTGCTGGGTGCCATGTGCACCGCCATCATGGTCAACTGGGGGCTGCGCCAGCAACTGCGCAGCAGCTACAGCCTGCCGCTGTTGCTGGAATCCCTGGCTTTGCTGATCTTTGGGCTGTTTGGGGCAGCCATCGCTTCCTGGTCCCAGGTTTTCCTGCCCATGACGGTGGTCTTGCTGTGCTTCATCATGGGCCTGCAAAACGCGGTCATCACCAAAATTTCGCACGCCGAAATTCGCACCACCCACGTCACCGGCTTGGTCACTGACATCGGCATCGAGCTGGGCAAGTGGCTTTACATCAACCGGCTCGCCAATGGCTCCCCCGTGCGCGCCAACCGCCATCGTTTGCGTGTGAACAGTGCTTTGGTGCTGGGCTTCTTGCTGGGCGGGCTGCTGGGTGCGCTGGGCTTCAAGGCATGGGGTTACATCACCACCCTGCCATTGGCGGCCTTGCTGTGGCTGCTGTGCTTGCGCCCACTGATCGATGATCTGCGTCAGCACGCTGCCCAATTTTCCAAATGACCCATCGTCCTCCATGGCCATGACCCGCTTTGTCCCTGCTTTCTTCCACCCCAAATTGATCGACAGCCTGCAGGGCTACAGCCGCCAGCGCCTGGTGCGCGACATCGGCGCGGGCATCACCGTGGGGGTGGTGGCTTTGCCGCTGGCCATGGCTTTTGCCATTGCCTCGGGCCTCAAACCCGAAGCAGGCTTGTTCACCGCCATCATCGCGGGCTTTTTGATTTCGGCGCTGGGCGGCAGCCGGGTGCAAATTGGCGGGCCAGCCGGTGCCTTCATCGTCATCGTTTACGGCATCGTGGACCGCTATGGCCTGGCCAACCTGATTTTGGCCACCGCCATGTCGGGGGTCTTGCTGTTTTTGATGGGTCTGTTCCGCCTGGGCAGCTTGATCCGCTTCATTCCGGTGTCGGTGGTGATTGGTTTTACCAACGGCATCGCGGTGCTGATCATGCTGTCCCAGATCAAGGATTTTCTGGGCCTCAAAACGGGTGCCATGCCTGCGGATTTTTTTGGCATCCTGCACAGCCTGAGTCAGCATCTGCACACCACCAACCTGGCCGCCTTGCTGGTGGCGCTGGGCTCCTTGTCCTTGCTGGTGGGCTGGATGCGCTTGGGCCGCCGACTGGAGGGCAGCCGCTACCAATGGGTCAGCATGGTGCCGGGCTCCATCATCGCCCTCGTATTTGCCACAGTGGCTTGCATGGGGCTGTCTTTGCCGGTAGAGACGATAGACAGCAAATTTGGCGGCATTGCGGCCGACATGCCCGGCTTGCAATGGCCCGATTTCAGCTGGGACAGCGCCCGCTTTTTGCTCATGCCCACCCTGACCTTGGCATTGCTGGGGGCCATTGAATCGCTGCTGTGCGCCCGCATTGCCGACGGCATGATCGATGACCGCCACAACCCCAACCAAGAGCTGATGGCGCAAGGCGTGGCCAATTTTGTGACCCCGTTTTTTGGCGGAATGCCCGCCACCGGCACCATTGCCCGCACGGTGACCAACATCAAAAGCGGTGGCACCAGCCCGATTGCGGGCATGGTGCACGCCCTGACTTTGCTGGCCGTGGTGCTGGTGGCCGCGCCGCTGGCCGGGCACATTCCCCTGGCCGCTTTGGCCGCCATCTTGATGTTTGTGGCCTGGAACATGGGCGAGTGGCGCGAGTTTTTGCACCTGCGGCAGTTTCGCCTGCCTTACCGCATCACCTTGCTGGCGGTGTTTTTCCTCACCGTGGTGTTTGATCTGACGGTGGCAGTCGAAGTGGGTCTGGTGGCCGCCTGCCTGACTTTCATTTACCGCATCTCCAGCTTGAGCCGCAGCGAAGCCGTCACCCGCCTTGAACACCCGAGTCTGATCGGACACGAAGACCGCATCCAGGCCTGGCGCATTTATGGTGCCTTGTTCTTCGGGGCCGTCAAACTCATCGAAGAGATTGAAGACAAGATCAGCGCCCCCGTGTTGGTGGTGGATCTGAAAAACGTGATTTATGTCGACTCGTCCGGAGCCGATGCCCTGATGCACCTGATCGAGACTTGCCACAAAAAACAGCTGCGTTTGATCGTCTGCGGCCTGCAACACCAGCCGCTGGACATTGCCCGGCGCAGCGGCATGCTGAGCCTGCTGGACGGCCAACTGGAGCCCGATCTGCCCACCGGGCTGAAGCGGGCTGTCAGCTGGCTCACGGCTGCGCCCAGTAAAATGGCCCCCTTTCGTTGATGGTGGCCTTGGCGCTCTTGTGTAGCCCCGCCACATCTGCCTTGTCTTTTGCGATCTTTGCTTTTTTTCGAAAGCCTCCATGTCCATTTTCCGCCGCCCTGACTACAGCTCTGACACCTCCCAGTTCATCGACCAGCTCAAAGCCCAGCACCCCGAACTGGAAGCCCGGCAGCGCGAAGGCCGTGCCTTGCTGTGGGACAAAGCAGTAGACCGCAAGGCCCAGCAAGAGTTCAAGGCCGCCCGCGTGGCGCAACAACCTTACGTCTACCAAACCCAGGCCTCTCAAGGCTGACGGCCCGCGCGCAGACCCCAAGCGCCTGCGCCCCCCGGCATCGCCCATCCATGAGCACCGAACCCACCGAGCTGCCCCCAGCGCTGGACAGCACCGCCGCGCCCATGCCGCAGGTGGTGGACCAGGTGGCGCTGGCTCGCCTGTATGGCGAGCCTCTGTTTTCGATGCCCACGGACCTGTACATACCGCCCGATGCGCTGGAGGTGTTTCTGGAGGCCTTTGAAGGCCCGCTCGATTTGCTGCTGTACCTGATCCGCAAGCAGAACTTCAACATCCTTGACATCCCCATGGCCGGGGTGACGCGCCAGTACCTGAGCTATGTCGACGAAATCCGGGAGCGCAACCTGGAGCTGGCCGCCGAATACCTGCTGATGGCGGCCATGCTGATCGAGATCAAGTCGCGCATGCTGCTGCCGCCCAAAAAAGCGGCCGAAGGCCAAGAGGCCGAAGACCCCCGGGCCGAACTGGTGCGTCGCCTGCTGGAGTACGAGCAAATGAAGCTCGCTTCCATGCAACTGAACGCCCTGCCTCACTACGGGCGCGACTTCCTCAAGGCACAGGTGTATATCGAGCAAAGCCTGCAGCCGCGCTTTCCGGACGTGAGCATGCAAGAGCTGCAATCGGCCTGGCGCGACATCCTCAAGCGGGCCAACCTGGTGCAGCACCACAAAATCAGCCGCGAAGAACTCAGCGTGCGCGAACACATGAGCATCGTGCTCAAGCACCTGCAAGGCCGTAAATTCGTCGAATTTGAAAACCTGTTCGACCCGACCCAAGGCACACCGGTGCTGGTCGTCACCTTCATCGCTTTGCTGGAACTGGCCAAGGAAACCTTGATCGAGATCACACAAGCCGAAGCTTTCGCGCCGATTTATGTGCGGCTGGCGTTCACGCCTGTCTGAACAAGCCTGATACGGTGACAGAATCGGGCACCCTCAAGCCCCCCTGTTGCCATGAACACCTCTTCGACCGCAACGCCTTACGGCACATTGCCTCCGGCATCACCCGTGGCGGCCCGCAAACCCATCAGCCTGCCGCGCCTGAACGAGCTGCGCGAGCGCGGTGAAAAAATCACCATGCTCACCGCCTACGACGCCACCTTTGCCGCTGTGGCCGATGCCGCTGGCGTCGAATGCATTTTGGTGGGCGACTCGCTGGGCATGGTCTGCCAGGGCCTGCCCAGCACTGTGGGCGTGAGCCTGGAGACCATGCGTTACCACACCGAAAGCGTGGTGCGCGGCGTGCAGCGCGTGCAAGGCACCGCCTGGATCATTGGCGACCTGCCCTTTGGCACCTACCACGAGTCACGCGAGCAAGCCCTGCGCAGCGCCACCGTGCTGATGCAGGCTGGCGCACACATGGTCAAGCTCGAAGGCGGCGGCTGGACCACCGAGACCGTGCGCTTTCTGGTCGAGCGCGGCATCCCGGTCTGCGCCCACCTGGGCTTGACGCCGCAAACCGTGCACGCCTTGGGCGGCTACCGGGTGCAAGGTCGTGGCGACTCGGCCGCCAAACTGCGCCAGGACGCCCTTGCCCTGCAGGACGCAGGCGCGGCCATGCTGGTGCTGGAGATGGTGCCCGCCGCTTTGTCGGCCGAACTGACCGAGGCCCTGCCACGCTGCCACACCATCGGCATAGGCGCGGGCAAAGGCACCGCAGGCCAGGTGCTGGTCATGCACGACATGCTGGGCATCAACCTGGGCAAGAACCCCAAATTCGTGCGCAACTTCATGACGGGCCAAAGCAGCGTGCTGGACGCCATGGGCGCTTATGTGCTCGCCGTCAAGGACGGCAGCTTTCCCGACAACGCCTTGCACGCCTGGTGAGGCGTCATTCACTCCCCCGAGCCACCCCAAGATTTCACCCATGATCATTGCCCGTTCCATCGACGAACTCCGTCAGGCCCTGAGCGCATCACAGCGCCCCGCCTTTGTGCCCACCATGGGCAACCTGCACGCAGGCCACATCAAGCTGGTCGAGCTGGCCAAGCCCCAGGGCGACTGCACCGTGGTCAGCATTTTTGTGAACCGCCTGCAATTTTTGCCGCACGAAGACTTTGACAGCTACCCCCGCACCTGGGAGGCCGACTGCGCCAAGCTGCAGGCCGCAGGCTGCGACGTGGTGTTTGCCCCACGCGAGACCGACCTTTATCCCGAAGCCCAGACCGTCAAGGTGCATGCCGATCCGGCGCTGGGCGACATCCTTGAAGGCGAATTCCGACCCGGCTTTTTCACGGGTGTGTCCACCGTGGTCATGAAGCTGTTCATGAGTGTGTTTGCAGGCAAGGCCCAGGGCGTGGCCGTGTTCGGCAAAAAGGACTACCAGCAGCTCATGGTGATCCGCCAGATGGTGCGCCAGTTCGCGCTGCCCATCACCGTGTTGGGCGTGGACACCTGCCGTGCCGAAGACGGCCTGGCACTGAGTTCACGCAACGGTTACCTGAGCGAGCGCGAACGCGCAGAAGCGCTGCAACTGTCCCTGGCGCTGCGCGCACTTGGTCGCGACGCCCTGGCCGCTGCCGACGCGCTGGCCAGCCACCTGCCCGCCCTCGAAGCCAAAGCCATGACGGCCTTGAGCCAGCGCGGCTGGCAAACCGACTACCTCACAGTGCGCCGCCGAAACGACCTGCAAGCCCCGCAAGCCGGTGATGCGCTGGTGGTGCTGGGGGCTGCCAAGCTGGGAACGACCCGCCTGATTGACAACTTCGATATTTGACGCGGCCAAGCTGCTGCGGATCCGGCCTGCTCAAGTGCTGGCTTGGGGTGTACATGTCGGGGTCTTCGACCACCGATCTACAAGCACCGACCGGCGAAGTCGCTGCCCTGGCTTGGGCTGCACCTGTCGGGGTCTTCGACCACCGACCTACAAGCACCGACCTGCGAAGTCGCAGCCCTCGTAGGTCGGTACTCGAAGAGTCCGACGAATTCCTGCACAACAACACTGCCTGCTCAAGCGCTGGCCTTGGGGTGTACATGTCGGGGTCTTCGACCACCGACCTACAAGTACCGACCGGCGAAGTCGCTGCCCTCGTAGGTCGGTACTCGAAGAGTCCGACAAATTCCTGCACATCGACACGGCCTGCTCAAGCGCTGGCCTTGGGCTGCGCCTGTCGGGGTCTTCGACCGCCGACCTACAAGCACCGACCTGCAAATACACGGCGGCCTCATCGTCGGACGGGGCTGAGGCTGCGGCGTCAATGGCTGCGGCCGCTTCTGAACATGCCGTGGGTTTTGCGGTTGAGGACGCCTTGGGCGGCGAGTTTGTTCATGGAGGGGCTGGCGTGGGCGTGGGTGATGGCCATGCCCAGAGCATCGGCGGCATCCTGGCGGGGCACCACCGGCAGTTGCAGCAGGCGTTTGACCATTTCCTGCACCTGCGATTTGGCGGCCCGGCCGTGGCCAGTGACCGATTGCTTCATCTGCAAGGCGGTGTATTCGGCCACGGCGATATCGCAAGACACCAGCGCCGTAACGCAGCAGCCACGCGCTTGCCCCAGCAGCAAAGTGGCCTGGGGGTTGATGTTGACGAAGACGATTTCCACCGAGGCCACATCGGGCTGGTAACGCGCATGGATTTCGCGGATGCCGTCGTACAGCACTTTCAGGCGCGCGGGCAGGTTGCCCATTTCTTCGCGGGTGGTTTCAATCACACCGCTGGCCACGTATTGCAGCTTGGAGCCGGTCATGTCGAGCACGCCAAAGCCGGTGGTTTGCAAGCCCGGGTCAATGCCCAGAATGCGCAGGGTTTGGGGGGCCGCGTTGGTCAATGTGCTCATGGCAAGGTCACGTCGTTCATGCGGGCCATGATGGTTTCTGCACGGCTGGCCAAATAGGCCGATTGCGCCCTTTTTTCGAAATAGCGGGGCCGCGGCAGCATCACGGCCAGGCGTGCCGCTTCCCAGGCGTTCAGCCGGGCCGCACTTTTGCGAAAGTAGTGCTGGGCTGCCGCTTCGGCACCAAACACGCCTTCGCCCCACTCCACGCTGTTGAGGTAAATCTCCATGATGCGGCGCTTGCTGAGCAAGGTTTCCAGCGTCAGGGTCAGCAGCATTTCCTGCCCTTTGCGCAGCAAGGTGCGCTCACCCGAGAGCAAGAGGTTTTTGGCCAGCTGCTGGGTGATGGTGGAGCCGCCCACGATTTTGACGACCGGGGGCTTGGCGTCGGGTCTGCGCTGGGCGCGTTGCTCGGCCAGGGCTTTGGCCTTGGCGTTTTTATCCCAGGCTTTTTCCAGCGAGTCCCACCAAATGCCGTGGTGCTGGGTGAAGGCGCTGTCTTCCGAGGCCATGACGGCGCGTTGCAGCAAGGGAGAAATGGCCGAAAGTTCAACCACCTCTTGGCGCCAGGGCAAACGCCCCTGGTGACTGACGATTTGCCAGATTTGCGAACGCTCAAAGGTGGTGGATTCGGGCAACCACACCGCCATGCAGGCGATGCGCAGCACAAAAAACAACTGCAGCCCGACAAAGGCCAGAGCCAACAACATCAAAAAACGTGCAAAAGCGCGCATCGTCAATCCGTCTCCTGGGCTCACTTCTTGTCTGGATCGGGGGCCAGCATGCGGGTTTCGAGCGTGTCGTCTCGCGAAAAGTTAAAGCGTGTGACGACCACAATCTGGTCGGCTTGCTGCCGCATTTTTTTGTTGAATTCACCAAAAGGTGCCGAGCTGCGCACGATGGCAATCGCCCGCTCATCGAGCAAAGGGTTGCGCGAGGAGCTGGCCACTTCGGTCTTCAACAGGCGCCCTTTGCTGTCTACCGTGATGACCATGGTGAGCTGACCGTAAATCTTCTGGCCACCCGATTCGGGAAAATTCATCGTGCCTTGTTGCTCGATGGTGCGGCGCAGTTTGTCGTAGTACATCGCGTACACCACCTCTTTGGTGGCCGGGCTGATGTAGCGCTTGCGGGCTGCGCCCTGAGTTTGCACCACGCGCTGCTCAATGCTGGCCAGTTGCCGGGCCAGCTGCTGCTTGCGCTCTTCGCGGGCCTGGCGGTCGGGGCTGTCCGCTTTGTCTCCGGCGTTGTCTTTGGAGAGCACGGCCAGCTCGTCCTTGAGCTGGGTCAGCAAGCGCATTTGCTGCATTTTCAGCGCCTCGATCTTGCGCTGCATTTCACTGATGTCAGTGCCCGCCTCGGTCTCCAAGGCGGGTGGCAAAGGCGTGCTGGACAGGCTGACATCGGGCACTTGCCCGCCGCCAGCGAGTTTGACCTGGGCCAGCACCTGGGCATCTGCGGGCTTGTCTTCGCTGCGAGCGTTGACCAGCACCACTTCGAGCGGCGTGTCTGCAAACACCCGGTTGTAGGTTTCCGGCGCAG
Organism: Limnohabitans planktonicus II-D5; assembly: GCF_001270065.2. Taxonomy (GTDB): domain Bacteria; phylum Pseudomonadota; class Gammaproteobacteria; order Burkholderiales; family Burkholderiaceae_C; genus Limnohabitans_A; species Limnohabitans_A planktonicus. The sequence goes on along the minus strand of NZ_LFYT02000027.1, from coordinate 5,324 downwards.
CAAAGCGCAGCGTGACCAAGCCCAAATGCACCCCCAGCGAAAACGCCAAGGCCCAGGTCAAGGCCCGGTGGGGCGATGGTCTGCGCTTTGCCCTTGGCGCATCTTGCGGCGCGGCCGGCGGAGGGGGCGAAAAGGCTTCAGCTTGCATCGCTTTGGGTGTTGTCGTTCAGGTCCACCGCAATGGTCAAAGGACCTGCGGCCAGGGCTTCTTCCTCGTCCGCCTCATCGGCCTCGCTGTCCACAGCGGCCACCGGGGCATCCAGGTGCGCGGTCACGGTGCCGCTGACATCGAGCGCCATGAGGTCAATCTCGCCCAACTTGACGCGCACACGCGCCCCACGGGCCAGACCCTGGGCACCCATGACGCTGAACATCAGCGGCAAGGTGTCGGCACGCACCAGCCAGCTGCCGCCGCCCATTTCCTTGACCAGGCTGGCTTCCAATTCTTCAATGCTTTGCTGCTGCACATGGCGCAGCGTCCAGTAGCGCTCCATGCTCGACTGCACCCCGTTGTAAGCGCTGTAGGCGGCATCAAAGCCGCTGATGATCGAGAACAACTCGGCGTCTTTGGGCTTGAAGGGCGCGGCCAGCGCAGCGGTGGCACCGTGTTTGGCACAGGCGATGATTTGCCACTGGTTGACCAGGTCGGTGTAGCGGCGCAGAGGCGAGGTGCTCCAGGCGTAGCTGGGCACACCAATGCCCGCGTGCGGCAGCGCCTTGGTGCCCATGCGCACCTTCACACCCGGCGCCATGCTGGCCTGGCTGCGGTAGATGCCAGGCACACCCAAGCTGGCCAGCCACTGACCCCAGGTGCTGTTGGCCAAAATCATGGCTTCGGCCACCATCAAGTCGAGCGGGGCACCGCGCTTGCGGGTGCCGATCAGCACGGTTTCCTCGCCCGTAGGTGGCAGATCATTGCTGGGGCGCTCGAGCTTGAAGCTGTAGTCGGGACGGTTGAAGTTTTCGGGTTTGCCGCGCACCACTTCGCGGCGCGCCTTGAGTGTTTGTGCCAGTCGCCAGAAAAAGCCCAGCGTGGCGCGGCTCACCGGCACATCAGCATGGTCGCTTTGGTCTTCGCCTTCGAGCCATTCGCGGGTGATGCGGTCATCCAGCTGGTCGTGGCGCAGGTTAACGAGAATCGGCACGCGCTCCAAGCGGGTGACGGCACTTTGCACTTCCAGCGTGTCTTCGCTGAAGGTCACATACAGTGACACGGCCGGGCAGTCGCGGCCTTCGATCAGGGTGTAGGTCTGCACCACGCTGTCGGGCAGCATGGTGATTTTGTAGCCGGGCATGTAGACAGTGGACAGGCGCGCACGGCCCAGTTGATCGATGGTGCTGCCCGGCGTCAGAGCCAAGCCAGGCGCGGCGATGTGGATGCCCACCGTGACCGTGCCGGTGCCCAGGCCCTGCAGCGACAAGGCGTCGTCAATTTCGGTGGTGTGCGAGTCGTCAATGGAAAACGCCTGCACGGGTGCCAGCGGCAATTCGTCCTGGATCGCGGGCGCCTGCAGGGCCGGAAAGCCGGTGCCTTTGGGAAACAGGTCAAACAGGAAACGCTGCCAATGGAAATCCCAGGCCGAAGCGATGGCACCTGCGTTTTGCAGCAGATCCAAAGGGGCAGTCTGGCTGCTTTTGCTGGCTTCGACCACGGCCTTGTATTCGGGCGTGTTTTTGTCGGGACGAAACAGGATTTTGTAAAGCTGCTCGCGGATCGGCTCAGGGCAAGTACCGGCCACCAGATCTGCCGACCAGGCCTCAATCTGGGCCTGGATCTGCTTTTTCTTTTCAATGGCGGCTAAGGCCTGTTGCACGATTTCAGGGGGGGCTTTGCGAAAACGCCCTTTGCCTGCACGGCGGAAATAGTGCGGCGCTTCGTGCAGACGCAGCAAAGCGGCCACCTGCTCCACCGTGCTGGTACCTGCGCTGAAATAGTCACGAGCCAGGTCGGCAAAGCCGAATTCCTGCTCGGGCGCGAATTCGTAGGCCAGCTCCAACTCAATGCTCTGGCTCAGGGCGGTGGCCTCGCTGAGCAAGGCGGCGGGTGTGGGTTTGTCGAACTTGAGCAGCACATTGGCCGCCTTGACTTTGACCCGTTTACCGGAGTCCAGCTCGACTTGGGCAGAGGCATCGGCCTCTGACAAGACCCGACCGGCCATGAATTTGCCGGCATCTTCAAATAGTACGTACATGCCTTGATTTTCCCATGCCCCTTTGCCTTTGCGCAGGCGGAACTCAGGCCAATTGCAGAAATTCGAGGATTTCTGGCAAGTCATCGTCGAAATCGCTCAGGGCATGGCAGATGCGCACGGTTTGGCGCACACGGCCGCTTTGGTCACCCAGCAACACCTCATCGTTTTTGGCGATCAACGCCAGAGATAGCCCATACGGCCTGGCGCTGGTCTTGAAAGAGCAGTTGTACTGACCACCAAAGCTGAATTTGTTTATTTTTGATATCGAAATAATTTAATCAATGTGTTAATTATTAATATTAAATGAATATTTAACGATTTTACTGTTTATTTTTAGTACTTTTGAATGTATTTGCAAATTGCTTACTTTTTGTTTCTATTTATTTAACAAATATTACTTTTATTTTTGCATACTACTTAACAAATTAGTCATCACTAATCGCAATTAGAACAAATTAAGGAGATGAAAATGAAAAAATACAGATATTGATAACGAAATTAAATATTAAATTCGTGAAATTTACATATAAATAAAAAATGATAAATATGCATTTATCAATATTTATATTTCGGATGCATGCAACAACACATTCTCCGTGACCGAACAGCCGCCAAAGCGCCGCTGAGGATCGTTTTTTCGAGCATGTCCAGCCCTTAACGACTGCGTTCGCTCGAATCTTCCAATCGCCGTTCAACGCATCCACCAGCCCATTTGAGCTGCGCAAACTCCCCCTCCCTTCACCCGAGTTGAAAGCCACCATGTCTGCACCCCACATCCAAGTCATCGCCTTACCAACCCAAGCCAAGACAGCTGAAAGTTTTGAGTTCAAACCGAATGCGGGTACGCCAGGACAGGTCTTGCGCATCCCGGCCAAAGCAGGTGTCACATACCAACTCAAAGACTTGGCACGCGAAGGCCAAAAAGCACCTGAAATGGTCAAAGCCAAGCGTGTGGGGAAACACCTGGAGATCACGTTTGAATCGGGCAACGAAGGCCCCGATCTCGTGTTGGAGAACTACTACGATGTCGTGACAGATGGCTCCATGAGTCTCGTGGGTGAAGCTGAAAACGGCCATATGTACGAATACGCCGTCAGCAATGCCAACTCGAATACACCACTGGCCTTGGTCACTCCATCACAAGGCAGCGTTAACGCCGTGCTGGGCAGCGCTGAATTCATTCAAAGCAGCGGAGCCGCGCTGAGTGAGCAATCCCTTACCCCCCTGTTCGCACTGCTCGGCGGTGTTGGTATCGCTGGAGTAAGCGGGGCCGTGCAGGGCAAGCAAGACAACGCTGCCAGCGCCGCTGCGCTCAAGACATTACAAGCAGCTGCACAAGCCAATAACGCATCTACCTCAACCACAAGCCTGGAGACCTATTCAGCAGCAGGCATCACAGGTGTGACTCAAGACAATCTGGCCGCCATCAACAACGCCCTCAACACCGCCGCCGTCTCGGGCACTCATGTCGACACCGCAGCCAAAGTGCAAGCCATTGTGGATGCTTACAACGCCATTCTGGGTGAGGCGAACGGCGCAACACCTGATACCACGCCGGTCGGAAACCCAACCGCCAGCCAATACCAAGCTATTGGCGCAAACATCGGTCTTGCTGCAACAAATGCAAAAAACTTGGCATTGCTCAACGACATCGTGGGTGCAAAAGAAAAGTCAAGTGTGGACACCGTTGCCGAAATCAACGAACTCGCACGCATTGCCAACGCCATCCAACTGGTGGCGACAGGCGGCAAACCCAACCCAACCCTCACGGCGGCAGACTTTGACAAAGCGGGCATCACAGGCGTGACCGATGCGAACTTGGCCGCCGTCGTGGCTAGCCTGATGTCAAAAGCAGACAACGGCACACAATCCGATAGTCTCAAGGAGCTGCAAGACGTAGTCACTACCGCCAACAATGCCTTGGCAAAATTCGAAGCGTACAAAAACGGCCGGAGCGATGATCCCGAAGCTTTGACAGTGGACGACTACGCAGAAGCTGGCATCACCGGCGTGACCACCGACAACTTGGCCGCCGTCAACGCCCAAGTGCTGGCCGCAAAAGCAGGCGAGGCCAACAGCGTGGGTGAAGTGCAAGGCTTGGTGACTGCTGGCAACAATGCATTGGCAAAGATCGAGAACTACGACGGCACCACCGCCCTGAGCGTGAACGACTACGCCGCCGCAGGCATCACCGGCGTGACCGCAGACAACCTGGCCGCCGTCAACGCCCAAGTGCTGGCCGCAAAAGCAGGCGAGGCCAACAGCGTGGCTAAAGTGCAAGACTTGGTGACTGATGGAAATAACGCGCTGGCAAAGATCGAGAACTACGACGGCACCACCGCCTTGGGCTTGGAAGACTACGCAGAAGCTGGCATCACCGGCGTGACCACCAACAACCTGGCCGCCGTCAACGCCCAAGTGCTGGCCGCAAAAGCAGGCGAGGCCAACAGCGTGGCGGAAGTGCAAGGCTTGGTGACTGATGGAAATAACGCGCTGGCAAAGATCGAGAACTACGACGGCACCAACGCCCTGAGCGTGAACGACTACGCCGCCGCAGGCATCACCGGCGTGACCACCGACAACTTGGCCGCCGTCAACGCCCAAGTGCTGGCCGCAAAAACAGGCGAGGCCAACAGCGTGGCTGAAGTGCAAGGCTTGGTGACCGCAGGCAACACTGCTCTGGCAAAGATCGAGAACTACAACGGCACCACCGCCTTGGGCTTGGAAGACTACGCAGCAGCTGGCATCACCGGCGTGACCGCAGAAAACCTGGCCGCCGTCAACGCCCAAGTACTGGCCGCAAAAGCAGGCGAGGCCGACAGCGTGGTGGAAGTGCAAGACTTGGTGACCGCTGGCAACAATGCATTGGCAAAGATCGAGAACTACGACGGCACCACAGCCCTGAGCATGGACGACTACGCAGCAGCTGGCATCACCGGCGTGACCACCAACAACCTGGCAGCCGTCAACGCCCAAGTACTGGCCGCAAAAGCAGGCGAGGCCAACAGCGTGGTGGAAGTGCAAGACTTGGTGACCGCAGGCAACACTGCTCTGGCAAAGATCGAGAACTACAACGGCACCACAGCCCTGAACGTGGAAGACTACGCAGCAGCTGGCATCACCGGCGTGACC
>NZ_LFYT02000026.1 GCF_001270065.2 Limnohabitans planktonicus II-D5 | reverse complement strand
CCGTGCACTGGCCATTGCCGACCGTGGTTATGTGATGGACTCCGGTCTCATCACCATGACCGGTGTGGGCAAAGACATGCTCGAAGACCCCAAAGTCAGGGCAGCCTACCTGGGCGAGTGATCGCTTCAAGCGCTGAGATGCCAAAGGGCCGGTTCACCGGCCCTTTGGCTTTGTGGGGGTGTAACTGTGACTCATGCAGTGCGGGTTCGCAGGTGTCTGTCGGGGTCTTCGACCACCGACCTACGGCAGCGCGGTCCCCGTAGGTCGGCAGCTTCAGCTCCGACGTTTGTCCGCTTCGGTACAGGCTCATGTCGGGGTCTTCGACCGCCGACCTACCCATGCATCCCTGTAGGTCGGCACGCGCAGAGTCCGACGATGCTTGGCACCTGTGACAGGCGATTTATTGATCTGCATCAGGTGAGCATGTTCAGGCCTTGAACACAATGCGTCTGTTTTGCGCGTTGGCTTGGCTTGCCAGACGTGATGCATTGGGGAATGGGTGTTGGCTTTGCCCTGGGTTCGCACATACCTCTGGCCGCTTCGGGTGGGACCTGATTCAGCCTTGGTTCTGGGCTTCAGAGTCTCTGGAAGTCGGCGTAAATGGCCTGTGCCTGCGCAGTGCTCAGGCGGTTGCCGTGCTGACCGACCACGGCTGCAGCCGCACGGTTGGCCAGCGCCGCTGATGCCTCGGGGCTGTGGCCGTGGGTGATGCCAAACAAGAAGGCCCCGGCAAACATGTCGCCTGCACCATTGGTGTCTACCGCTTGGGTGGGCACGGCCGGGATGTCGCTGCGCTGCGCACCTTGCACAACGATGCTGCCCTTGGGGCCACGCGTCAGGCACAGCGTGCGGGCCAGCTGCGACAACTGGCCGATGATGGCCTCCAGGTCGGTGGTGCCGCACCAGGTTTGCGCTTCTTCTTCGTTGGCAAACAGATAGTCCAGGCCCTCTCCGATCATGGCTTCCAGCCCGGCGCGGCAGAAATTGATCATGCTCACATCGCTGAGCGTGAGCGCGGTTTGCACTTGGTGTGTCATCGCGATCTGGCGACCTTGCACAGCCGCTTGCAGCCCGGTGGGCGAGGCGGCTAGGTAGCCTTCCATGTAGTAAATGCGTGATTTGGCAATGTCGTGCGGGTGCAAGGCGCTGGCGTCCAGCTGCGAGGTGGCGCCCAAAAAGGTGCACATGCTGCGCTCTGCGTCGGGCGTGACCAGCACCATGCAGCTGCCGGTTTGTCCGGGCTGGGGCCGGGTGTGGTTCAGGTTGGTGGCCACGCCGTTGGCTTGCAGATCCTGGCTGTAATAAGCCCCGAGTTCGTCATCGGCCACGCGACAAGAGTAAAACGCCTTGCCCCCCAGTTGGGCCAAAGCCACCACGGTGTTGCCCGCCGATCCGCCGCCGGTGCGGCGGGCGTGCAAGCCCTGCACATGGTGCAGCAGTTCGGCGCGCTGCGGGGTGTCGATCAGGGTCATGTGGCGCTTGCTCACGCCCATGGTCTGCAAGAGTGCGTCAGAGACTTCGTATTCGGTATCGACCAGGGCATTGCCGATGGCGTAGAGGTGGTAGTGGGACATGGTCAGCAGGGCAATGAAAAGCAGCGAGTTTACCGGTGTGCCCTGAATGCATGGGGTTTGCAAGCGCTGGGGTGAATCCCGCATGTGTCGGGGCTGAAGCCGCCGACCTACGCCATACAAGGTCCCCGTAGGTCGGTACTCGAAGAGTCCGACGTTTGCCGCGTCGGCGCAGGCCCCATGTCGGGGCTGAAGCCGCCGACCTACAAATGACACCCCATGTCGGCAAATTCCGACATGGGTGCGCTTCGGTTCACATCAAACCCTGCTCGGCCATGGACAGGGCTTGTCCCTGGCCCACGATGATGTGGTCGAGCACCCGCACATCGACCAAGGCCAACGAGGCTTTGAGCGATTGGGTCAGTGCTTCATCGGCGCGGCTGGGCTGCACCGAGCCGCTGGGGTGGTTGTGTGAGAGGACTACGGCGGCGGCCTGGTGGTGCAGGGCGCGCATGACGACTTCACGGGGGTAGACACTGGTCTGGCTGAGCGTGCCCCGAAACAGCTCCTCCCAGGCCAGCAGCCGGTTTTGGCTGTCCATGAACAGCACGGCGAACACTTCGTGGTTTTTATGGGCCAGCTGCAACTGCAGGTATTGCTTGACGGCATCGGGCGTGTGAAAGGCCTGGCGCTCTTGCAGACGCTGGCTCAGCGCCCTGCGGGCGATTTCAAACACGGCCAGCAATTCGGCTTTTTTGGCTGGGCCCAGGCCCTTGACGGTTTTGAGTGATGCGGGGCTGGCTTGCAGCAAACCGGCAATGCCGCCCATGTCCAGCAGCTCCTGGGCCAGCTGGAAGACGTTTTTGCCCGCCATGCCGGTGCGCAGCAAAATGGCCAGCAGTTCGACATCGCTCAGGGCCTGCGGGCCTCGGGTCAGCAGTTTTTCGCGAGGCCTTGCATCGGCCGGCAAGTCCTTGATGCTCATGAGAATGCCCCTCCCTGGAGCCGCCTGGTGCCTGACTTGCCCCTGTCCTGGAGCGGGTCGGCCCGGCTTTTTACAATAGTGGCTTCTTTATGCCTGTTTCGCCGCGATTGCGGCATTCCAGAAAACCCTTATGGCCACTGTTCAACCCGGTTCCTTTTTGACACTTCATTACCGCCTGGCGGGTCCGCAGGGGGACATCATCAACACCTTTCTCGAGAAACCGGCGACCTTGTCGCTGGGTTCGGGTGAGTTGACGCCAGCCATGGAGCAGCGCCTGCTGGGCCTGCAAGAAGGCACCCGCACCGTCATGGAACTGCCCGCTGGCGAGGCATTTGGTGACCACAACCCCGACATGCAGCAGTGGGTGGCGCGCAAGCTGCTCAATGAGCTGGGCGACCCGATGGAGAAGTACGCCGCTGGCGATGTGGTGCAGTTTCCCACCCCCGACGGCCTGGGCGCCTATGCAGGCACCGTCTTGCAAGTGGGCGACGAGGGCGCGGTGTTGTTTGACTTCAACCACCCTTTGGCCGGGCAGCCGGTCACCTTTGAAGTGCAATTGATAGGAGTCTTGTGATGACCACTGAAGTTTTGTTGGCCGAACCCCGTGGCTTTTGTGCGGGTGTGGACCGTGCCATTGACATTGTTGAGCACGCACTGGCCAAGTTTGGTCGCCCGATTTATGTGCGTCATGAGATTGTGCACAACACCTATGTGGTCAACGACCTCAAGGCCAAGGGGGCGATTTTCATTGAGGAATTGTCCGAAGTCCCACCCGGTGCGACCTTGATTTTCAGTGCCCATGGCGTGAGCCTGGCGGTTCAGCAAGAGGCTGAACGGCGCGGTTTTCGCATCTTTGATGCCACTTGCCCCTTGGTCTCCAAGGTGCATGTGGAGCTGGCCAAGTTGCACAAAGAGGGCTACGAATTCCTCATGATCGGCCACAAGGGGCACCCCGAAGTGGAAGGCACCATGGGCCAGCTCGACAGCGGCATTCATCTGGTGGAAGACGTGGCCGATGTGGCCAAAGTGCAACCCTCTCAAACCGAGAAATTGGCGGTCGTCACCCAGACCACGCTGAGTGTGGACGATGCCGCCGAGATTGTGGCGGCTGTCATTGCGCGTTTTCCGCAGGTGCGCAGGCCCAAGCAGCAAGACATTTGCTATGCCACCCAAAACCGGCAGGACGCGGTCAAGTTGCTCAGCCCCCAGGTGGATGTGGTCATCGTCGTGGGCAGTCCCACCAGCTCCAACAGCAACCGCCTGAGCGAGCTGGCCAACCGACTGGGCACACCCGCTTACATGGTGGACAGTGCAGCAGAACTGCAGCCCCATTGGCTGGACAAGGCCCAAAAAGTGGGGCTCACGGCCGGTGCCTCAGCGCCAGATGTGCTGGTGCAAGAAGTGATTGCGCGGCTGCGCGAGTTGGGCATGGTGTCGGTGCGCACACTGGATGGCATACAGGAACACATCAAGTTCCCTCTTCCCAAAGGCCTCAAGTTGGATTGACGCCATCGATTGCCACGCTTGGCTCGCCATGATGGGTAAGAGAACGCATCCTTAAGCAAGAGATTGCCATGGCGGGGGAAAGTGTGATCCAGCAGCGGGTCACTACAATGAGGGCATGCTTGATATTGTTCTACTCCGCAAAGATCTGGACGCCGCTGTGGCGCGTTTGCAGACCCGTAAAAACCCCCAGCCTTTTCTGAACGTCGAGGCCTTCCGCGCTTTGGAGGGCGAGCGTAAAACGCTGCAAACCCGCACCGAAGAGCTGCAAAGCCAGCGCAACAGCTTGTCCAAGCAAATTGGCATGCTCAAAGGCAAAGGCCAGCACGCCGAGGCCGATGCGGTCATGGCCCAAGTGGGCGCGATCAAGGACGATCTGGATGCTTCGGCTCAGCGCCTGGAGGTGCTCCAGGCCGAGCTGCAAGACTTGCTGCTGGCTGTGCCCAATTTGCCGCACGAGAGTGTGCCGGTGGGCGCGGGCGAAGAAGGCAACGTCGAGGTGCGCCGTTGGGGCACGGTGCGCGCCTTTGACTTCGAGGTCAAGGACCATGTGGACATTGGCGAAAAGCTGGGCCTGGACTTTGAGACCGGCACCAAGCTGACCGGCTCGCGTTTCACCTTCATGCGCGGCCCGGTGGCGCGTTTGCACCGGGCGCTGGGGCAGTTCATGCTGGATGTGCAGACCGTAGAGCACGGCTACACCGAGTGCTACACGCCTTACATCGTGAACGCCGACACGCTGCGCGGCACGGGCCAGTTGCCCAAGTTTGAGGCCGATTTGTTTGCCGCCAACAAGGGCGGCCAAGAAGGCGAGGAAAGCCAAGCGCTGTACCTGATCCCCACCTCCGAAGTCACACTCACCAACGTCGTGCGCGACGAGGTGTTGGCCGAGGCCGATTTGCCGATCAAGCTCACGGCGCACACCCCGTGTTTCCGGTCCGAAGCGGGCAGTGGCGGGCGCGATGTGCGCGGTTTGATTCGCCAGCACCAATTCGACAAAGTCGAGATGGTGCAGATCGTGCACCCCGACAAAAGCTATGAAGCGCTGGAGGACATGACCGGCCACGCCGAAGCCATTTTGCAAAAACTGGGTTTGCCCTACCGGGTGATGAGCCTGTGCACCGGCGACATGGGCTTTGGTGCCAGCAAGACCTATGACCTGGAAGTCTGGGTGCCTGCGCAAAACACCTACCGCGAGATCAGCTCGGTGTCCAACTGTGAGGCCTTCCAGGCGCGTCGCTTGCAGGCGCGCTTCAAGAACGCGCAAGGCAAGAACGAGTTGGTGCATACCCTGAACGGCTCGGGCTTGGCCGTGGGCCGTGCGCTGGTGGCTGTGCTGGAGAATTACCAGAACGCCGACGGCTCGGTCACGGTGCCCGACGTGTTGCGACCTTATATGGGCGGCCTGGCGCTGCTGAGCGCATGATGGCCCCCCTGGCTTCATCACTGCCCAAGTCATTGCGGTCGGTATGGCTGGCCGCTTTGTTGAGCAGCGGCTTGCTCGGTTGTGCCAGCCAGGGATCGACAACCCTGGTCGCTGGCGATCCCAACGGTCAGGTGCAAAACCCGACCCAGCTTTTGGGTCAATTGCCTTTGCCCGCGGGCAGCCTGATTCGTGCCGACCAGTCATTGATCATTGGCGCAGGCGACAACTGGGTGGGCCGTGTGGTCTTGGATGTGGGGCGCGACTTTGACGCCGCTTTCCGCTTCTTTTTGGACACCTATCCCGCCCAGGGCTGGACCGTGGTGTCGGTGATTCGGGGTAAAACCAGCTTCATGGTCATGACCCGTCAAGAGCGCACAGCCACCTTTGAAATGGTGGACGGCGGTGTGATGAGCAGCAGCTCGGTGAGTTTGACCATGGCACCTCGCAACGCCGCTGTTATGGTGCCGAAGAAGCCCTGACGGCTCTGTTAGAATCACGGCTTCGACAAGAAACTCAGGAGCGATGGCAGAGTGGTCGAATGCGCCGGACTCGAAATCCGGTATACGGTTATACCGTATCGAGGGTTCGAATCCCTCTTGCTCCGCCAATGAATCAAACCCCGCTGTGTCGGGGTTTTTTTCTGACCCCAATGCGCACATGCATGCCTTTTGGGGCTTTCAAAGGTGACTGTTCATGATCAAAATTTCGCGCTGTGTGTTTTCTGTCTTGGCCATGTGTGTTTTGCTGCAAGCTTGCACGGTCTTGGCCATTGCCGATGCGGCAGGGTCTGCGGTGGTGTACGGTGTCAAGACCACGGTGAACGTGCTGGATGCTGTGACGCCCGACATCGTCAACAAGAAAAAATAATCCCAACAAAAAGGGCCTTCAGTGAAGGCCCTTTTTTTGTGTGCTCATGCGCGTGATCAGATGCCCAACCAACCGTTGGTGCGTGCAAAGTGCAGCGCCTGGGTGCGGCTGTTGACGCCCAATCGGCGGAACAGGCGCCAAAAGTGGACCTTGACCGTGTGTTCGCTGATGTCGAGTTTTTCAGCGATGTCGCGGTTGGACAGGCCTTGATCAAGCATCAGAATCAGCTGTTTCTGGCGCTTGGAGAGTTTGGTCGGACCTGCTGAGGGGGCTTCTTCATCAGAGGGTTGGTCCTCTGTGACCAGCAAGGTACGCAAGGCCGCAATGATCTGGTTGGGGCTGCTGGATTTTTCAATGAAGGCATCCGCACCGGCTTCCAGACATCGGTCTTCGTATTCGCTGGCACTGGAGCTGGTGACCACGGCCAAGGGCACATCCGGGAATTTGGCTTTGAGCACTTGCACCCCCGACATGCCCAAGGTGTCGGGTAGTTGCAAATCCAGGCAAAAAAGCTCTGCCGGCCCGTTTTTCTCGACCGTGGATTCAACCACGTTCAATTTATGGACGGGAATGATTTTGAGACCAGGCTTGACTCTGTGAACCAGCATGGTCAGCGCGTCGCGCATCAGGGGGTGGTCGTCGATGACGTAAACAGTCATGATTTGAATCTCTGCGTTAATCTGAAAGTATAAGGATATCAGACTTTTGTTGCTGTTCGCAAGTTTTTTGTTTAAAACAACAAAATCATTGTGGCTAAAAAGTCAAAGAAGGTCGAGATTTTCGCAGACGAGGCGGTGTTTCTCGGGGGTCATTGGCTCGAACACGGTGGCCAGTTCAGTCAAGGCCGCACCTTTTTCGTTTTGCAGGCGGGCAATGGTTTGACCGGCTTCATTTGGAGATGAAAAGGCCAAGCTTTGCAAGAGCACTTGCGCTTGTGCATCGACGAATTTGAAATAGAACTGGCCATCTTTTTCACGGTATTGCTTGAAGCTGGGCAGGGCCACTTTGCTGTCTTTGTGTTCGCTGGCCGTGGCATCCGAGGCCAGGGCACGCAGGCCCACCGCATGGCGCAATTCGCGCATGAATGGCGTGGCCAATTGGCGAGCTTTTTCGGCACCAGCCAGCAAAATCTTGTCCAGCTGGGCGGGGTTGTTGATCAGGCTTTGGTACTGCTCGCGCATGGGGGCCACTTCACGGTCGATGCGTTCAAACAGCACTTGCTTGGCGTCACCCCAGCCGATGCCGTCTGCATAGGCTTGGGCCAGCGTAGCGGTTTCTTCGGCGCTGGCAAAGGCCTGGTAGATCTGGAAGAGGGCCGAGCCTTCAGTGGCCTTGGGCTCGCCCGGTGCCTTGGAGTCGGTCACGATGGCCGCGATCTGCTTGCGCATCGTTGCAGCCGGGGCAAACAGCGCGATGGTGTTGTCGTAGCTCTTGCTCATCTTGCGGCCGTCCAGGCCGGGCAGCAGGGCCACGGATTCTTCGATCACCGCTTCGGGCAGTACGAAATGTTCCCCATACAGGTGGTTGAAGCTGGACGCCATGTCGCGCGCCATCTCGATGTGCTGGATCTGGTCGCGGCCCACCGGCACCTTGTGCGCCTTGAACATCAGAATGTCAGCGCCCATCAGCACCGGGTACATGAACAGGCCTGCGGTCACATCGGCATCGGTGTCCTTGCCTGCTTCGTGGTTCTTGTCCACGGACGCTTTGTAGGCGTGAGCGCGGTTGAGCAGGCCTTTGCCCGTGACACAGGTCAGCAACCAGGTGAGTTCGGGAATTTCGGGGATGTCGGACTGGCGGTAGAAGGTGACTTTCTCGGTGTCCAGACCCGAGGCAATCCAGCTGGCGGCGATCTCCAGCGTGGAGCGCTGGATGCGTGCGGGCTCGTCGCATTTGATGAGCGCGTGGTAGTCGGCCAGAAAATAAAAACCGTCGTTGTGGGCGTTGCGGCTGGCTTGCACGGTGGGTCGGATGGCGCCCACGTAGTTGCCCAGGTGCGGGGTGCCGGTTGTGGTGATGCCGGTGAGAACGCGTGTGCGAGGCTGGGAAGTCATGTGAATCGAGTGGGCGAAAGATAAATCAAAAAAGCACTGGTTCAAGGGACCAGGAATGACAAGGGGCTGAGGACCATCTTGATCAGATCAAAGGTCACACCCATCAGAGGCTGCATCCACAAACTGCTGACCACGCCGGTGATGACCAGGGCCATCACGATGAAAAACCCCCAGGGCTCCATGCGGGAAAACATCAGCGCCTGGCGCATCGGCAGCAGGCCGACCACAATGCGGCCCCCATCCAGCGGAGGCAGTGGAAACAGGTTGAAAGCGAACATGACCACATTGGTGAGCATGCCGGCCTTGCACATCTCCAGAAAAAAGCGCTCGGTGACGCCGCTGCCCACCAGCACATAGAGCAGCACACCCCACAACAGGGCTTGCAGCAAATTGGACGCAGGCCCGGCCAGTGCCACCCACACCATGTCGCGTTTGGGGTGACGCAGGCGGTCAAAGCGCACCGGCACGGGTTTGGCATAACCAAACAGGAAAGCGCCGCCAGTGCTGAAGTACAGCAACAGTGGCATCAAGATGGTGCCAACAGGGTCAATGTGGGGCAGGGGATTGAGGGTGACGCGCCCCAGCATGGCGGCGGTCGAGTCGCCCAGGCGCTGCGCCACAAAGCCATGCGCCGCCTCGTGCAAGGTGATCGCAAAGATCACCGGCAGGGCGTAGATCAGGACGGTTTGAATGAGTTCAGAGATATTCACCCCCCGATTGTCTCAGACCTCGGAGGGAACTTGCCTGATCCAGTCCCGCAGGTTTGGCCGCCACAGGGGCCAGACCTGCCCTTCACGCTGCCACTGGCAAGAAGCGTTCGACCAGCAATGACCAGTAGGCCGAGCCCACAGCCACGTTCTTGTCGTTGAAGTCGTAGCCCGGGTTGTGCACCATGCAAGCCCCGTGGCCGTCCCCTGAGCCATCGCCATTGCCAATCAGCAGGTAGCTGCCAGGCACTTCTTCGAGCATGAAAGCGAAGTCTTCGCTGCCATTCAGGGCGCGGCCCTGGCGCACCACTTTGTCAGCCCCCACCAGCTCTTCGGCCACATCGCGGGCAAAATCGGTTTCAGCCAGGTGATTGACCAAGACCGGGTAGCCGCGTTGGTAGTCGATGTCTGCCGTGACACCATAGCTTTGGGCTTGGGCATGGACCAGTTCGGTGATGCGCTTTTCGAGCAGGATGCGCACATCGCGGTCCAGCGAGCGCACGCTCAGTTTGAGCGTGGCGGTTTGCGGAATCACGTTGTTGGCCACCCCGGCGTTGAACGCGCCCACCGTGATGATCGCCATCTGCTGCGGGTCGACATTGCGGGCCACGATGCTTTGCAGCCCCATGACGATGGCCGATCCGGCCACCACCGGGTCGGCGGCCACATGCGGCATGGCACCGTGCCCGCCCTTGCCATGCAAGGTGATGGTGACGTTGTCAGAGGACGCCATGGCCGAGCCGTCACGCAAGACCAGGTGGCCTTGCGGGTGGCTGGGCATGTTGTGCATGGCAAAGATGGCGTCACAGGGGAACTGCTTGAACAGGCCGTCTTCCATCATCTTCTTGGCACCACCCAGGCCTTCTTCGGCGGGCTGGAAAATCAGGTTGACGGTGCCCGAGAACGCGCCTTTTTGCGCGATGTGCTTGGCCGCTGCCAGCAGCATGGCGGTGTGCCCGTCGTGGCCGCAGGCGTGCATGATGCCCACGTTGCAACTGGCGTAAGGCAGGCCGGTGGCTTCGTCAATCGGCAGGGCGTCCATGTCGGCACGGATACCGATGCTTTTGCTGCCCGTGCCCTTTTTGATCTGGCCCACCAGGCCCGTGCCGCCCAGTCCGCGCGTGACCTGGTAGCCCCAGGCGCTCAGTTGCTCGGCTACCAGATCGCTGGTGCGGTATTCCTTGTAGCCCATCTCCGGGTGCTTGTGGATGTCGCGGCGCACCGCGATGAATTCATCCGCCTGGGCATGCAGGGCGTGCAGTTTGTCGTGCAGAAAAGCTTCACTGGGTGCGTTCATGAAGGGCCTCTTTGGGGGTGGATTACTGGGCTTGCAGATTAATCGATTTGGCAATGGCGCGGTAGCGCTCGATGTCCCCAAGGTAAATGCGGGCCAGCTCGGCGGGCGTGCGCGAAGGCAACACCACGTTCCCGCTGCCTTCCAGGGCCTTGCGGGTTTCGGGCACTTCAGCGGCCGCATAAAAGGCCTTGTTCAGGGTGTTGACCACAGCGTCCGGGGTGTTTTTGTGCACTTGCACACCGGCCCAGAGGTCAAAGTCCATGCCTTCCAGTCCCTTCATGGTGGCCATGGCGGGAAATTGCTTGAACAGCGCGTGTGGCGTTTTGGCCGTGACAGCCAGTCCCTGGATTTTTCCGTCGATGAGGGTTTGGGGAATCGAGCCTGCCATGGGCAAGAAAGCCATGTCGATTTGCCCGCCCATCAAATCGGTGAGCAGGGGCGCAATGCCTTTGTAGGGCACATGCAGCATCTTCACCTGGGTCAGTTGGGAGAATTTTTCGCCCACCAGGTGGTACAGCGAGCCGGGGCCCACGCTGCCGTAACTCAGCGGCTTGTCCGAATTTTTGCGGGCCAGAGCCAGCAGTTCATCCACGGTTTTGACGTTGAGTGAGTTGCGCACGGCCAAGATGGTCGTGGTGGTCGCAAATTGGGCCACCAGTTTGAAGTCTTCGGGTTTGTACTTCACGCCCTGAATGGCCATGGGGGTCAGCACCAGTTCCATCGGGCTGCCCAAGCTCAGGGTGTAGCCGTCGGCGGGTGCGTTGACCAGTTTGCTCATGCCGATCGCACCACCGGCACCGCCAATGTTCTCGATGATCATGGGCTGGCCGAGTTTGGCCGCTGCGTCGGGCTGCACCTTGCGGGCAAAAAAGTCCGAGGGCCCACCAGCGGGGTAGGGCACGATCAGGCTGACGGGTTTGGCCGGGTAGGTTTGCGCCCAGGCAGCGCCACAAGCGCTGGAGGCTACAACCAGGCTGCACAAGAGGGTTTTGAGGTTCATGGTGTCTCCGATTGAATGTTTGAATGGGTGGGTGGTTCAAAAGCCACAAGCGGATCGTAGGAAGCTCAAATTCATGTGTCCAATGACTTATTTTTCTAATTTTCATTCTTAAAATGAATATATGAACCTCAAGCACCTGTCCCACTGGCTGGCCTTGGCCGAAACCGGGTCCTTCAGCCGTGCCGCTGAAAAGCTGCACATCACGCAGTCGGCCCTGAGCCGCAGCATCCAGGTGCTTGAAGACGAGCTGGGCGGACCTTTGGTGGACCGCATTGGCAAGAAAAACGAGCTCACGCCCCTGGGCCTCACGGTGCTGGAGCGGGCGCGGCGCATCGTGCACGAAGCGGCCGAACTCAAGCAGGGGGCTGCCTTGCTGCAACAAGGGGGGCTGGGCAACCTCAGGGTGGGTCTGGGCTCAGGGCCGGGCGCTTTGCTCATGACCCCTTGGCTGCGCCATGTGGCTCTGCACCACCCCGGCGTGCAGGTGTCCATTGGGCGCGGCGCGACCGAATTGCAGTTGCAGCAACTGCGAGAGCGTGAACTCGATGCCCTGGTGGTGGATGTGCGCCGTGTGGCACCTGCCGCCGATTTGCAGATCGAAGTCATGGCCGATTTGCGCGCGGGATTTGTCTGTCGCAAGGGCCATCCGCTGCTGCGTGCTTTGAGCGAAGCCGAGCAGCACGGCGATACGGGGGCCATGAGCCAGGCCATGCCTTTCGAAGCCCTGCTGGCTTACCCCATTGCCTCCACCCCCTTGTCGGACGAAGTGGCGCGGATTCTTGTGGCCCATTACGGGGCGGCCGCCGACCCGCAGCACATGACCACGCTGCGCTGCGAGGAAATTGCCAGCCTGATGGACACCGTGCGCCACACCGATGCCGTTTACCTGGGCATCATCGCGGCGGCGCAACACGGCTTGAAAAGTGGCGAACTGGTCGAAATGCCACTGAGCCCGGCCTTTGTCGGCGCAGCTCGACTGGCTCTGGTGACCCTGGCCGGTCGCACCGAGGCACCCATGATGGCTGTGTTTCGACGATTTGTGGCCCAGCAGATGCAAGAAGCTCAACCCGCTCTGGAAGACCGTGAGCCACCTGTTTTCCGGTAGACAGCCCTGCTGGCGATGGCTGAGGTGGTGGTGTGCGAGAGACCGCTGACAGGGCAAACCCCTATAAAAACAGTCGCTGCTTTGATTGATCCAGCCTGTGAAGTCTTCAATGCTCAAAGATGTTGTGGGTCGGCGGTCGAAGACCCCGACATGGCTTATGCCCAAACCCATCATGGCGGACTCTTCGAGTGGCGACCTGCGAGATGACATGTCTCACCCATTTCAAACTTCAGCGTGCCGGATCAGCAGCTGTTGCAGCGGGGCCTGCACGAGGGCAACCGTGCCTGAAAAAGTTTTGACTGGGACGTGATGGAACGCGTGCACGCCAAGGGCTGCATCAGCAACCCTGAGGGTAAGCAAAAATCGGTGGTCTGCACAGAAGAAGGTTTGCAGGCGTCGGGTCGGCAGTTTGAGGCACTTTTCGGCGCACCAAAACCTTAAGGTTTGCGTGTTCCAGTTGGCTGGGCAGCTTGCGGTTTTTTGTGCATGCGCGCTTTGCATGCGGCGGCTTTGGCTTCGGCCTCTTGTGCGTTACCCGCATCCACCAAGGGCAGCACAGATGTCAGCGGGTTCACCAGTCCCAGCAGCAGCGCTAAACCCAGCTTCATGCCCAAGGGGCCATTTTCCACCGTCACCAAAGGATGGGAAAAACTGCCCTGGATGAGCACAGGCGCGCGCAGCGTCAACACACTGAAATCCTTGGGCGCCACCATGGCACGCAAGTCCAGCTTTTCTGTGGCAAGGGATAGGCTGCCTTCTGCCCAGAGTGTCGAGTCAGAGGTGTCAAGCACCCACAAACGCAGGCGCAGAGTGCCAGCCGACACACGCAGGTCTGCCAGAGCGCAGTCCAGTTTCAAGGAGTCATCGCCTTGGAGATACACGCCCAGAGATTCGGCCACATCCAGTCCCGCCATCTCCACCAGCAGATGCGACACCGTGCCACCCACCACATTGGCATGGATATCGCCCTCCAAAGTGGCCAGGATTTCAGCGGTGGAACGGCCTTGGCCTTGCACCTTGGCGTGACCCTTGAGCAGACCAGACACATAAGGTGGCCGACCTGCGGGGCGCTTTTGGTGAATCCAGCGCTGCAGTTGCACGCCGTCCCAATTCAGGGCAGCCACCCAGTTCGCAGTGTTTCGCTGGCCGTTGAGCGACAGAGTGCCAGCCAGATGGCCCTGGGCCGTTCGGGCCTCAATGCTGGACAGCGTGAGCACGCCGTTGAACAGCGTCAAATGCGTCTTGAAAGGACGCAGGGGTTCGAGCCACTGGGTGGGGGGATCGACTTGCTGAAAGGCGATGTGCAGATCGGCATCCATGGCGCGTAAAGAGGCCAGATCAAAGGGCCGGGAAGGCAGGACCTTGGCTCGAGATGCGCTGGTGTTGGATGCCTGGGGCGCGCCTACGGCCGGTGCCAGATCCTCCAGTTTCAAGCGTGTGCCGTTCAGCTGTCCGCGCAGCCGAGGCGGTGTGGTCGCTTTATCGAACACAAAGTCACCGCTGAATTGGCTGCTGCCCACGCGGGCTTTGTGCAAAGCCACGGCCCAGCGATCACTGCTGCGCTGCACCTGACCACTGGCGTTGAAAGCCGGCGTGGTGGGCAGCGTCACGCCCAAGGGCTCACCGATGACTGCCAGCGACGGACCTTTCACTTGGAAAGTGCCGTCCAGGCCATTGAGATGGAGAAAGTCGCGAGCGGCGCCTTCAAAATTCAGGCTGGCTTGGCCCAAACTGGCCGCCAGCTTGACAGCCACCGGCGTTCCCTGAGCCGCGTCCACCTCCCAAGGCAGTGCGCCGGTGGATTGCAAGGTGATTTGGAATGCGTTTTGCCGGTAGTGACCACGGGCGGTACTGCGTAAAACGCGGTTTTGTGAGACCAGAGGGGCGGATGACGAGCCTGCAGGGCTGCTCAGGTTCAGTTGGGCTTCAAAGTTCAAGGCCAAGGGCGCATCGCTGAAATGCACTGTGCCAGCGGGCAGATCGATGTTTTGAATGCGTGGCGGCTTGGGGGCCGCGCCACTCTTGGCCATTTGCCAGCTGGCTTGACCATCGGCAGTACGCTCCAGATAAACCGTGAGCTGCCGGGCAGCCAAGCTCTGCACAAGCAGTTGATGACCCTGCCATGCACGCCACACATCGCTGTAGCGCAGGTGCAAATCAAGGTCTTGTGCCGACAGAAAATACGGCGCACGACTCCAGGCCGGTGCGCCTATTTCCAGGAAACGACTTTGCAAGCGGATGCCGCCCCAAAAGTGCAGTGAAGCCGTTGCCTGGCCTTTGTCATTGGCCGCACTCAGGCGCACATCGCGCCCGAGCTTTTGTTGCAACTGACTTTGCAATGGCCCTGCCAGAAAAGGCCAGCCCATCGACTCACCCACGGCCAAGCCCACGCCCAGGATCAGCACCAAACCCGCAGGAACCCAATGCCAAGGCTTGATCAAGCCAAAACCCCATGTTGCGCGACAAGAAAACTGTGTGCACTGCAGCACAAGATCACCCTCTTGTCAGGGTTCCATGGCTTAGACATGTTCATTTCATGTGATTGACAAAATCTGACTGTGCAACAGAGACGTTGTTTATTCAGTTCGCAAGCGAACTGACGCACCACTCACCAAAATGGTGTGCATCCCCCATCTGATTGATCCGGCCCGCTGAAGTCTCCAGCGGTGACTTCAAACCAGCACCTCGTGGGAGCCAGCCCTGCTGGCGATAAGACGCTTGTGGACCACAGGCTTTTCGCTGGGCTGGTAAGCGCCCACAAAACCCACTCAACGTGCAGTACACCACCCAGACTTCATGGGGTCGAATCTAGAGATGAGTAGGCGTTTGTGGGGCGGTGCTGTTCAACCCGTGTTGCGCAGCCCCGCCGCAATGCCGTTGATGCTGATGTGAATCCCGCGCTGCACGCGTTCGTCGGCCAAGCCTGCCCGGTAGCGGCGGATCAGCTCGACTTGCAGGTGGTGCAGCGGGTCGATGTAGGGGAAACGGTGGCGGATCGAGCGGGCCAGAGCGGGGTTGCTTTCCAGTCGGTTTTTTTCACCGGTGATCTGGGTCAGCGCATCGGCGGTGCGGTGCCATTCCGCCTCAATGGCGGTAAAAATCTTTTTGCGCAGTCGGGCGTCGCCCACCAGTTCGGCATACCTTGAGGCCAGGGCCAGGTCGCTTTTGGCCAGCACCATGTCCATGTTGGACAGCAGGGTGCGGAAAAACGGCCATTGGCGGTACATCTTTTGCAGCAAGGCCAGCGCGGCTTTGCGCTCGGCCGGGTCGGGCTTGTCCAGGAAGGTTTGCACCGCCGAGCCAAAGCCCAGCCAGCCGGGCAGGGTCAGGCGGCATTGGCCCCAGCTGAAGCCCCAGGGGATGGCGCGCAGGTCTTCGATTTTTTCAAGTGCTTTGCGCGAAGCGGGACGTGATCCGATGTTCAGCTGGGCCAGCTCTTTGAGCGGCGTGGCACCAAAAAAGTAGTCGGAAAAACCGGGAGTCTCGTAAACCAAGGCGCGGTAGGCGTCCATGCTGGCTTCTGACAGCTCTGCGGCCGCGTCCAGAAATGCCCTTGTCGCGGGCTTGGTGGGTTGCAGCAGCGTGGCTTCGAGTGTGGCGGCGACCAGGGTTTCCAGGTTGCGGCGGCCGATTTCGGGGTTGGCGAATTTGGCACCAATGACTTCGCCTTGCTCGGTCAGGCGGATCTGGCCACGCACGGTGCCCGGCGGCTGAGCCAGGATGGCCTGGTAGCTGGGGCCGCCGCCCCGGCCCACGGTGCCGCCCCGGCCGTGGAACATGCGCAAGGTGATGCCGTGGCTGCGTTCGAGTTTGTCAAACAGCTCGACCAGCGCGATTTCGGCGCGGTACAGCTCCCAGTTGCTGGTGAAGATGCCACCGTCCTTGTTGCTGTCTGAATAGCCCAGCATGATGTCTTGCTCGCCACCCGAACGTGCGATCAGCGCAGCCACCCCGGGTAGGGCATAGAAGTCGCGCATGATGGGCGCGGCGTTGCGCAGGTCTTCGATGGTCTCGAACAGGGGCACCACGATCAGGTCGTTGAGCGCTTGGCCGTCCAGCGTGCCGTGCATCAGGCCAGTTTCTTTTTGCAGCAGCAGGACTTCGAGCAAGTCGCTCACGGTTTCGGTGTGGCTGATGATGTAGTGGCGGATGGCTTGTGGGCCAAAACTGGCCAACATGCGGCGGGCCATCTCGAAAATGGCCAGCTCCGACACAGCCTGTGCGCTGTAGTCGGCGCCGGGCACGCGCAGTGGGCGGGCGTCGTTGAGCAGGCCCAGCAGCAGCGCTTGCTTGGCGTGTTCGTCGAGCTGGCTGTAGTTCTTTTCCACGCGAGCTGCGGTCAGCAGTTCGGCCACCACGTCTTCGTGTTTGTCCGAGCTTTGGCGCAGGTCCACCGTGGCCAGATGGAAGCCAAACACCTCGACTGCGCGGATCAGCGGGTGCAGGCGCTGGGCGGCCAGCGCTTGGGCATGGTGGCTGCACAGCGAAGCCTCAATCACGCGCAGGTCCGCCAAAAAGGCTTCGGCGCTGGCATAGGGGTTTTGCGGGGCCACGGCGTGGCGGGCGGCGTCGCCACCGGTCAGTTTTTTCAGGGTGGCGGCCAGACGGGCATACATGCCCGTGAGCGCCCGGCGGTAGGGCTCGTCCTGGCGGTGTTCGTTGGTGTCGGGGGACTTCGCGGCCAGGGCCTGCATTTCGGGGCCAAAGGGCACCAGCATGGCCGACAGCGACAGTTCGCTGCCCAAAAAATGCACTTCGGTCAGGTAGTGGCGCAGGGCCACATCGCTTTGGCGCGTCAGTGCGTGTTCGAGCGTTTGCGCGGTCACGTTGGGGTTGCCGTCGCGGTCGCCGCCGATCCACTGGCCCATGCGCAAAAAGCTGGCAATCGGCTGGCCAGGCAGGGCTTGTTCCAGTTCGGCATAGAGCTTGGGGATCTCGCGCAAGAAAGTGGCTTCGTAATAACTCAGCGCGTTTTCAATCTCGTCGGCCACGGTGAGTTTGGTAAAGCGCAGCAGTCGCGTCTGCCACAGCTGCATGACGCGGGCGCGCATTTGCAGCTCGTTGGCGGCCAGCTCTTTGGGCGTCAAGGCGTCCTTGGCGGCATTGACTACGGCGGCGCGGGCCTTGATGGCGTCGCGTTCGGTCAGCAGGTGGGCGATGTCGCGCTCGGCATCCAGAATGCTTTGGCGCTGCACTTCTGTCGGGTGGGCCGTGAGCACGGGCGAGACATAGCTGGTGGCCAGCATGTCCGAGATGCTTTTGGGCGTGATGCCCGCCCAACGCAGGCGCTGCAGCGCCACGTCGATGCTGCCTTCTTGGGTGTGGCCCGCCCGCTCGTGGATGGCGCGGCGGCGGATGTGGTGCCGGTCTTCGGCCAGGTTGGCTAAGTGGCTGAAATAGGTGAAGGCGCGGATCACACTCACGGCGCGGTCGCCCGGCAGGCTTTTGAGCAGTTTTTTCAGGGCCTTGTCGGCCTCGTGATCGGCGTCACGTCTGAAGGCCACCGAGAGCTTGCGGATTTGTTCGACCAACTCATAAGCCTCGGGGCCTTCTTGCACTCGGATCACATCGCCCAAAATGCGGCCCAGCAAGCGGATGTCTTCAACCAGGGGCCTCTCGCTGTCGCGTTTTTCGCTTTTGTTGGGGGCACTGGTGCCCGATTTGGCGGGCAAGGTGGTTTTGGCGGGGGCCTGTTTCATGGTGTGCTGAGCGAAAGGGGGGGCTGTGGATCGGGGGGGCGCAAAAGCTTGGAGCCTGCGTGGGCAAGAAGTCTCCATCAAGTGTCAATCGGCCTTGACGTCATGCTAGCATCGCCAAGAGAGACAAAATTACCAATTGATTTCATTTTGATGGGATCACAATTATTTTCAGGAACCCCACCGTGACCGAGACCACCCAACCCTCCATCGTCATCGCCACCCGTGAGAGCCGTTTGGCTTTGTGGCAAGCCGAGCATGTCAAGTCTTTGCTGGAGGGGCTTGGCTGCACAGTCAAGTTGCTGGGCATGACCACACAGGGCGACCAAATTCTGGACCGCAGTTTGTCCAAGGTGGGTGGCAAGGGCTTGTTCGTCAAGGAACTTGAAGTGGCGCTGCAAGAGGGCCACGCCGACATCGCCGTGCATTCGCTCAAAGATGTGCCCATGGACATGCCCGAGGGCTTTGAGCTGGCCTGCGTGATGGAGCGCGAAGACCCGCGCGACGCTTGGGTCTCGCCGCAATACGCCCGTCTGGAAGACTTGCCCCACGGCGCGGTGGTGGGCACATCGAGCCTGCGCCGCACGGTGCTGCTGCGGGCACTGCGGCCTGATTTGAAGATCGAGCCTCTGCGGGGCAACCTGGACACCCGTTTGCGCAAATTGGACGAAGGCCAGTATGCGGGCATCGTGCTGGCGGCTGCAGGTCTCAAGCGCCTGGGCATGACGGATCGCATTCGCCATATTTTTGAAACCAACGAGATGCTGCCTGCTGCAGGGCAGGGCGCACTGGGCATTGAAATTTGCAGCAACCGGCCCGATTTGCGCGCCTTGCTGGCACCGCTGGCCGACAGCGTGAGCTGGCAGCGTGTAGCCGCCGAGCGTGCCGTCAGCCGCGCCATGGGCGGCAGCTGCTCCATGCCTTTGGCCGCGCACGCCACGATCGAGGGGGGTGTGCTCAAGCTGCAAGCGGCCTGGGGTGATCCGGATGGGGCGGCCACGCTGGTGACCGCCGCCGAGGATGTGCCCGCCCAAGACCTGGCCGTGGCCGAGGCTTTGGGTCTGCGTGTCGCGCACGCCCTGCAACGCGACGGGGCGCATTGACAGCGTGGCTTGACATGGCCATGTCAGACCCAGGCCCTGCGGTCATCGTCACTCGGCCAGAGCGCGAAGCACTGCCCTGGGCCAAGGCTTTGCAAGCCGAAGGCCTGAAGGCCGAAATTTTTCCCCTCATCGAGATCGCCCCTTTGCCCGACGCTTCGCTCGTGCAAGCGGCTTGGGCGCAAGTGCCCGAGTGCCTGGCGCTGATGTTTGTCAGCGCCAATGCGGTGCGGTTTTTCATGGCGGCGCGGCCCCCGCTGATGGGCAAGCTGTGCCGGGCTTGGTCCACCGGGCCGGGCACACAGGCTGCCTTGTTGGAGGCAGGCTGGCCGCCGCAACAAGTGGATTCGCCCCACGCGCTGTCTGAGCAATTCGACTCGGAAGCCCTGTGGGCCGTGGTGGCTGACCAGGTGCGGGTCGCCGTGTCGAGGCCACACCAAGAACACGGACCCAGCACGACGCCCAAGGTCTTGATCGTGCGCGGCGCCGATGCGCAGGGTCAATTGGCTGGGCGTGACTGGCTGGCGCTGCAATTGGAGGCGGCGGGGGCGCAGGTCTTGCAAGCCGTGGCCTATGTGCGCCAGGCCCCCGAACTCAACCCGGCCATGCAGCAGCGTGCCCGTCAGGCCATGACCGATGGCAGCTGTTGGCTGTTCAGCAGCTCTGAGGCGGCGCAGCACCTGCTGGCCGCTTGCCCCGGTCTGGATGTGGGGCGTGCCCGCGCCCTGGCCACGCACCCGCGCATTGCACAGCGTTTGTTGCAAGCGGGCTGGGGCCGTGTCGATCTGGTGCCAGCGGGCCTTGGCGCACAGGCGGTGTCTATAAAATCGCTGGCATGACTTCTTCGCCTGAATCTGTTCAATCCCATGCAGCGCCTTTGCCCGTGGCGTCACCCCCGTCGCGTCCGTGGGGCTTGTGGTTGGCCGGGGTGCTGGGGGCCTTGGCTTTGCTGGTGTCTGTGTTGCTTTGGCAAAAACTCTCGCGCATTCAGGAGCAACTGGCCCGCCAAAGTGCCGACGCCGGGCAGCAGTCGCTCGAAGCCAAAGCCTGGGCCAAGCAGGCACAGGAAACCGTGCAGGACAGCGCCGCCCGGCTGGCCTTGGTAGAGGCCCGGCTGGGCGAGGTGGCGCTGCAACGCAGCCAGCTTGAGGAGCTGATGCAGAGCCTGTCACGCTCACGCGATGAAAATTTGGTGGTGGACATTGAAGCGGCTTTGCGCATGGCGCAGCAGCAGGCGCAATTGACGGGCAGCATCGAGCCTTTGCTGGCCGCACTCAAATCGGCCCAGCTGCGGGTGCAGCGTGCGGCGCAACCCCGTTTGGCGCCCTTGCAGCGCGCCCTCGAAAAAGACCTGGAACGCATGAGCGCAGCGCAGGTGTTTGATTTGCCCGGCTTGCTGATCAAGCTCGATGAAGGCGTGGCCCTGGTCGATGGGCTGCCCCTGGCGAACCAGCAACTGGCTGCAATTGGCGCGCCACGCAATTCCACCGAACAGGGACAGAACCCCTCACCATCCCCTTGGTGGATGACCGGATTGGCGCAGTGGGGCGAGCAACTCAAGGGCTTGGTGCGCGTGAGCCGCATTGATTCGCCAGAGGCGGCGTTGCTCTCGCCCGAACAAGCGTTTTTCTTGCGCGAAAACCTCAAGCTCAAACTGCTCAATGCGCGCTTGGGTCTGCTGGCTCGCCAAAAAGATGCAGCCCGTGCCGACTTGGCTTCTGCCGCTGTCATGGTGCGCCGCTATGCCGACGTCAGTTCCCGTAAGACCACACAGTTGTTGCAGATGCTGGAGCAATCCGGCCAGCAGATGAAGGCCGGTGACATGCCCCGCCTCGAGGCGTCTTTGACCGCGCTGGCCACCGCCGCCGCTGGCCGCTGAGGAGGCCGCATGCGCGCAGCACTTTGGCTTTTGAGTTTGTTTGCCCTGGCCGTGGCGGGGGCTTGGTTGGCCGGTCATAACAATGGAACGGTTGCATTTTTCCTGTCGCCTTATCGGGTGGATGTGTCGCTCAACCTGGTGCTGCTGGTGCTGGGCGGCGTGGTGTTGGTGGTGGTGCTGGCTCAGCAGGCCTTGTCGGCCCTGTTGTCTTTGCCCAAGCAGGCCCAGCGCTGGCGTGTCCAGCAAAAGGAACGTGCAGCCCATGCAGCCTTGTTGGATGCGATCAGCCATTTCATGGCCGGGCGTTTTTTGCGTGCCCGCAAGGCTGCGCAAACCGTGCTGGACAAAGAAGCGCTGCTGAGTGAAGCGGGCATGAACCTCGATCATGCCGTTTCTTTGCGCACGGTGGCCCACATCATGGTCGCTGAATCGGCCCATGCCTTGCAAGACAAAGGGCTGCGTCAACAGCATCTGGACCAGGCCTTGTTGCAAGCCAATCAGGCAGATGCTGCTGACCGGCAGACCCTGACGGAAGGCGCGCAATTGCGAGCAGCGCGCTGGCTGCTCGATGATCGGGATGCGCAAGCCAGCTTGGCGCAATTGAAAGCGTTGTCGCCGGCTGTCGGGCGGCGCATGGTGGCCATGCGATTGCAGCTCAAGGCCGCACGTCTGGCCGGTCAACCCGCCCAGGCGCTGGATACCGCTGCACTGCTGGCCAAGCACCGAGCCTTCACCCCGGAGGCGGCTGACAGCCTGGTGCGGAGTTTGATCATGCAATGGTTGACGCATGTGCACGATGCCGAGGCGACCCAAGGTGTTTGGAATGCCTTGAGCCCGGCGCAGCGCAACATGCCAGATGTGGTGGCCGAAGTGGTTTTGCGCTTCATGGCGCAAGGCGGTGCGGCCTCTGTGGCGCGGCAGTGGTTGCTGCCTTTGTGGCCTCAGTTGCTTGCCCTTCCTGTCGAATGGACAGCCGATCAGCGCGTTCGCTTTGTGCGCGCCCTGGAAGTCAGCCTTGCCGATGCGGAGGCGGCAGATGCCCGTCAATGGCTGGCGCGCGTGGAGACGGCCCAGCAGGCCCAACCGCGAGACGCTCTTTTGCAGTATCTGTCGGGCATGGCCTGTCTGCGACACCAACTGTGGGGCAAATCACACAACCTGCTGGCGCAGGCCGTCAAGGGATTGCAAGATGCCGAACTGCGCCGCCGTGCCTGGTGCGCCTTGGCTGAGCTGGCCGAACAACGCCAGGACTCTGTCGCGGCCACCCAAGCCTGGAAACAAGCCGCGCAAGTCTGAACCTATTGATCCGGCACGCTGAAGTTTGAAAAGTGTGAGACATGTCATCTCGTAGGTCGGTACTCGAAGAGTTCGACTGAGTCCGACGTTTACCCGCTTCGGCGCAGGCCGCATGTCGGGGCTGAAGCCGCCGACCTGCATCATTGAGCTTTGAAAACTTCACAGGGCCGAACCCATAGGTTGAAGAGACAAAAAAAACCGGACCCTCAGGTCCGGTTTGTCCGATCCGGGCTGACGCGAGGTCAGCACAGGCTTCAGAACGGCACGTTCAGATCTTTCAGGTCTTTGCGTGTTTCCACCAGAACCAAGGGACCTTCGTTGAGCACCACTGCGGGCGGACGCTCACGCGGCACGCGCACGGGCTGGGGTTCGGCGGCAATGGCGGCTTGCACGCTGGCGATTTTGTCTGCATCCGAGTTCACCCAAACCAGACCGGAGTCCTGAGCCACTTGCTGCAGGCTTTCAATGGGCAGCTTGTACGCGGTGACTGCAGGCAGCCCAGCTTGTGCTGGCGCTGGCTGGGACACCGAGGCAGCGGCGACAGGTGCTGCCGTAGGCTCTGGGGTGGGGGCGGCTGTAGGGGCAGCCGAGGGCGCAGCCACAGCCATCGCAACAGGCGCAGCCTCTGGACTGGGCGCTGGCGCAAGCGGTGCGCTGGCCAGCGTGCTCTCAGGCGCTGGAGCCCCGGCAGGTGCTGAAGTTTGTGCAGACTCGGGCACGCTTGGCGCCCGGTTTTCAGCGGCCAATGGGGCAGGCGTCACAGCGGCAGACGCTTGTTGTGCGCGTTGCTCAAAGTAAGAGCGTGCGGCCGGCCGGTCTTCACCCGTCGTGGTTTGGGCTGCGGGCGCTGCGATGGACTCAGCCTGGGTATCGGCGTCGGCAGCGTTGTCTTGACGATCTTGGCGAGGCTCACCAGCGCGTTCGCGACGGTCGCGGCCGTAGCGGTCGCGTGAGCGGCGTTCGCGGCGTTCACCATTGTTTTCAAACCCAGTGCCTGCTTCAGGCAAAGTCTGCGCGTCTTGACCTTCAGCCATCGGGGCGGCATCTGTCTGGTTGAACTCGCTCGGGGCGCGTTCTTCGTTGCGACGCTCACCACGCTCGCCACGTTCGCGGCGACCTTCGCCACGATCAGCACGTTCACCGCGTTCACGGCGGCCTTGACCTTCACCACGTTCAGCGCGAGGGGCGCGTTCGGTACGGGCTTCGCTGCCTTCGCCGTTCAACTCAGCCGGGGCCTCGTTGCGCAGCTCTTGGCGGTTTTCCCCGCGCTCGTTGCGACGGCCTTCGCGAGGGGGGCGTTCAACTGCTGGGCGCTCGGCCCGATCGCCACGCTCGGCGCGTTCGCCGCGAGGGGGGCGGGCTTCGCCTTCGCGCAGTTCGTTGCGGCCTTCGCGGCCTTCGCCTCTGCGTCCGCCTTCGCGGGGTGCGCGCACTTCCGTGGGGGCACCATCACCGCGGCCTTCGTTGCGGCGGCCACCACGGCGACCGTCACGGCCGCCTTCGCGGCCACCTTCGCGGCGCTCGCCATCACGGCGGCTTTCGCGGGATTTTTCTTCTTTCTTGTCTGCGACTGCAGGCGTTGCCGCGGGAGCACCGCCGAACAGGCTCTTGATCCAGCCAAAGAAGCCACCAGCAGATTGCGGGGCAACTGCCGCCGCAGGCTTTGCTTTGGCGGCTACAGGCTTGGCAGCCACGGGGGCCGGGGCTTCGGCTTTGACCGGGGCCACAGGCGCTGGGGCATCGGGCAGCACGCCCTTGATGACCGGGGTTTGCTTGTTGGTGGGCTCTTGCGAACGGCGCGTCACGGTGGTGGCGTCTTCGATCTCTTCGGCCATTTTGTAGCTGGCTTCGATGCGGTCCAGGCGTGGATCGTCGTGCTTCAAGCGCTCGAGCTTGTAATGCGGCGTTTCCAGCGACTTGTTGGGCACCAGCAGCACGTTGATGCGTTGCTGCAGTTCGATCTTGGCGATTTCGGAGCGCTTTTCATTGAGCAGGAAAGACGCGACTTCGACGGGCACTTGGGCGTGCACGGCGGCGCTGTTGTCCTTCATGGACTCTTCCTGGATGATGCGCAAAATTTGCAGCGCCGAGCTTTCGGTGTCACGAATATGGCCAGCGCCGCCGCAACGTGGGCAGGGGATGGACGCACCTTCGGACAGGGCGGGCTTCAGGCGCTGACGACTCATTTCCATGAGGCCGAACTTGCTGATGGTGCCGAACTGCACCCGGGCGCGGTCCTGGCGCAGCGCGTCGCGCAGGCGGTTTTCCACATCGCGGCGGTTTTTCGACTCGTCCATGTCGATGAAGTCGATGACGATCAGGCCGCCCAGATCGCGCAGGCGCATCTGGCGGGCCACTTCGTCGGCGGCTTCCAGGTTGGTGCGGGTGGCGGTTTCTTCGATATCACCGCCCTTGATGGCCCGGGCCGAGTTCACGTCCACTGACACCAGAGCTTCGGTGTGGTCGATCACGATGGCACCGCCCGATGGCAGTTGCACCGTGCGGGCATAGGCCGATTCGATCTGGTGCTCAATCTGGAAACGGCTGAACAAAGGCGCGTCGTCGCGGTAGCGCTTCACACGCGGGGCGAACTCGGGCATCACGTGGCTCATGAACTGCTGAGCTTGGTCGTAAATGTCGTCGGTGTCGATCAGGATGTCGCCGATGTCGTTGTTGAAATAGTCACGAATCGCGCGGATGACCAGCGAGGATTCTTGATAGATCAGGAAAGCCCCTTTGCCCTGAGTGGCACCGTCAATCGCGGTCCACAGCTTGAGCAAATAGTTCAGGTCCCACTGCAACTCGGGCGCAGAGCGGCCGATGCCAGCGGTACGGGCGATGATGGACATGCCCTTGGGGTATTCCAGCTGGTCCATGGCCTCTTTGAGCTCGGCCCGGTCGTCGCCCTCGATGCGGCGGCTGACGCCACCACCACGGGGGTTATTGGGCATGAGCACCACGTAGCGGCCTGCCAGACTGACGAAGGTGGTCAGAGCCGCACCTTTGTTGCCGCGCTCTTCTTTTTCGACCTGCACCAAAAGGGACTGGCCTTCCTTGATGACATCCTGGATGCGCGCCTGGCTGACGGACACGCCTTCAGCAAAGTATTGACGCGAGATTTCCTTGAAGGGCAAAAAGCCATGGCGGTCTTCGCCGTAGTCCACAAAGCAGGCTTCGAGCGAAGGCTCGACGCGGGTCACGATGGCTTTGTAGATGTTGCCCTTGCGCTGCTCGCGCCCTTCGATTTCGATTTCGTAGTCGAGGAGTTTTTGTCCGTCGACGATGGCCAGGCGGCGCTCTTCAGCTTGCGTGGCGTTGATCAGCATCCGTTTCATGATGCGTTCCTTCTTTAATCAGTGTCGGCCGGGCGGTGCTGTTTTGGATTGCACGCGCACGACCGGTTTCCGTCCTGACCCTTTAGGGGTCCACGTTGCCGCAGTTGACGCCTGAAACGAAGGGAATTGCCGGAGATGATCGACCACTCAGCTGCGCGTGAGCACAGGAATGGGGATCGTGGCGCGTGGATGGGGCGAGGGCAAAGATGTGCAGAGATTCGTCCACTTCCGGGGGCTTCCCCCGGTGTCCAAGACAAACGGCCGGGCACAAGGCGTGACGACAGAGCCGGGCTTCGCGAGCCACTCCATCCACATCAGCATCGTTCCGAACAACACAACCATCTCGCTTTGATCCGTCCAGCAACTCTTCAAAGTTGCTGGACTTGGGGAATTCCGTATCTGGGTTTCTGGGCGTCGACCTGACCTCCGGGGCGTTTTGCCACTGTTGGCGTTGGCCTTCAGTCTGCAAATCGAGCCGGGGGTGGCATCGACCATCTGGTTTGGCGCGGTGGTGGTGGACTAAACTCCTGTCCTCAGGAATTCATTTCCATTTGAATCAACCACTTACAGCCAATAGCCAGTGAATCACATTATAGGGGGCCAAACCGTGGCCACGGCACCTGCCGTGAAATGGTTGTTGGTGGACGAAGAATCTGCCGGTCAGCGACTGGACAATTTTCTGATGCGCCACCTCAAAGGGGTGCCCAAAACCCATGTTTACCGCATCATCCGCAGCGGCGAGGTGCGCATCAACAAGGGTCGTGCCAGTGCTGAGACCCGGGTCGAAACTGGCGATGAAGTGCGTCTGCCGCCGGTGCGGATCTCCGATAAAGTCGCTGAAAAGGCTGCGCATCCGGCACCAGGACGGGAATTTCCGACGCTTTTTGAAGACGACAGCCTGATGGCCATCGACAAACCGGCCGGGGTGGCGGTGCATGGCGGCTCGGGTGTGAGCTTTGGCGTGATCGAGCAACTGCGTCAGGCCCGGCCACAGGCCAAGTTGCTGGAGTTGGTGCACCGGCTGGACCGGGAAACCAGCGGTATTTTGCTGGTGGCCAAAAAGCGCAGCGCCTTGAAACACCTGCAAGACCAGTTCCGTGAACGCGAAACCGGTAAGACCTATCTGGCCTTGGTCAAGGGTGATTGGCCCGCCAAGCTCAAGGTCATTGATCAGCCGCTGCACAAATTTTTGCTGCCCGATGGAGAGCGCCGTGTGAAAGTGACCACGCCCGAAGACCCGGATGGCATGCGTTCGATCACGCTGGTCAAGGTGGCCGAGCGCCTTCCTGGTGCCACGCTTTTGGAAGTGACGATCAAGACCGGGCGCACCCACCAGATTAGGGTGCACCTGGCCTCGCAGGGGCATCCAATTGCCGGAGACGATAAATACGGTGATTTTGAGTGGAATCGCCAGATTCAAAAGCAGGGCAGTCGCCCCGCACTCAAGCGCATGTTTTTGCATGCTTGGCGCTTGCAGTTCAACCACCCGGTGAGTGCCGAGCGTGTGGCCCTCCAAGCCGATTTACCGCCTGATTTGAAAGACTACATTTCACATGCCCGCCCAACGTCCTCGCCAGTTTGACCTGATCGCTTTCGATTGGGATGGCACTTTGTTTGATTCCACGGCCATCATCACCCGCTGCATTCAGCGGGCAGTGGTGGATGTGGGTGGGGCCGAGCCCAGCCGGGAAGCCGCTTCGTATGTGATCGGCATGTCTCTGTTGCCCGCGCTGGCCCATGCTGCGCCCGATGTGCCCCAAGACAAATACCCGGCCCTGGGAGAGCGCTACCGTCACCATTACCTGGCGCTTCAAAACGACATCAGCCTGTTTGAAGGGGTGCTGCCCTTGTTGGCCGATCTGAAATCCCGTCACCACTGGCTCACGGTTGCCACAGGCAAAAGCCGTCATGGCCTCAATGAAGCCTTGCAGGCGGTGGAGTTGCGCCATGTGTTCGATGGCTCACGCACGGCCGACGAGACGGCGGGCAAGCCCAGCCCCTTGATGCTGCATGAGTTGATGCGCGAGTTTGGCGTGGAGCCTGAGCGCACCTTGATGATTGGGGACACCACGCACGATTTGCAAATGGCCCTGAACGCGGGTTGCGCCAGTGTGGGTGTGAGTTATGGGGCGCATGAGCCCGAGGCCTTTCATGCCCTGAAGCCGCGTCATGTGGCGCACAGTGTGCGTGATTTGCACGATTGGCTGTTGCAACACGCTTGAGTGCGGAGATGTCCATGGAACCGGTGATCCCTTTGTGCAACAGTTCCGATTTGGTCAATGGTGGGCGGGCGGTTCCCTTTGACATTGTGTATGCCGGTCAGACCTGCCGTGCATTTGCCATCCGTTATCAGGGACAGGTGCATGCCTACTTGAACCGCTGTACCCATGTGGCCATGGAGATGGACTACCAGCCAGACCGTTTTTTTGACGACACCGGGCGTTGGTTGATCTGCGCCACGCATGGTGCCACCTACCAGCCGGAAACCGGCGCTTGCTCGGGCGGTCCGTGCCGTGGCGGGTTGGTCAAAATAGACCTTTCAGAACGGGATGGTGTGGTTCACTGGCATACTGCCTACAACTTGAAACCCCTTGAATTTTGACCATGCAAGACCCTTTGGACAATGTGTCCGCAGTCCCCCCGGCTGACCCTGTTTCTTCTTCTATTTCAGCTGCGCAGAACGCATCGGCCCCTGGCTGGGAGCGCAAGGTGCTGGAGCAATTGGCCTTTGCCACGCTGCGTGAACAGCAAACAGCCCGGCGTTGGAAGGTCGGTTTGCGTCTGGCCTGGTTGGCCTTGCTGGCGGTGGTCTTTTGGCAGATCTTCAGCTACACCACGCCCATCAGCAATCCCAGCTTGCCGCATACCGCGATGGTGTCCATTCGCGGCGAAATTGGCTCTGAAGGCGAAGGCAGCGCTGAAAACATCATGGCGTCCATGCGCAATGCGTTGGATGACTCCGGCTCGCAGGCCTTGGTGATCTTGATCAATTCGCCCGGTGGCAGCCCTGTGCAGGCGGGCTTGATCAACGATGAAATTCACCGCCTCAAGGTGCTGCACAAAAAGCCGATCTATGCGGTGGTGGAAGAGTCTTGTGCATCGGCTGCGTATTACATTGCGGCGGCGACTGACAAGATTTATGTGGACAAGGCCAGCATCGTGGGCAGCATTGGTGTGCTGATGGATGGTTTTGGATTTACCGGACTCATGGACAAACTGGGCATCGAGCGGCGCTTGATGACGGCAGGTGCCAACAAGGGATTTCTTGATCCCTTCAGCCCCCAAACCGAAGCGCAGCGCAAGCATGCACAGGCCATGTTGGACCAAATCCATGCCCAGTTCATCGACGTGGTCCGCAAAGGACGCGGCGAGCGCCTGAAGGAAACGCCGGAGATGTTCAGCGGCCTGTTCTGGAGCGGCCAGCAAGCCGTGGACATGGGGTTGGCCGATGCCTTGGGCAGCCTGGACGGCGTGGCCCGCGATGTGGTCAAAGCTCCTGAGGTGGTGGACTATTCCCGCCGCGAAAATGTGGCTGAGCGTTTGGCCAAACGCTTTGGCGCTGCCATGGGTGAAGGCGCTGTCCACGCCTTGCGCCTGGGTGCCACTGTTCGTTGATCTTTTGCGCTGAGCGGTTCAACGTCGCGATTTCGACGGCCGACCCACAGATCTGTTCTTGCAGGTCGGCACCCGCAGTGTCCGACATTATCAGCGTCAACATCCCATGCAAGGGGCGTCTCAAGGCCCAATCGCATACACCGCAGGGGTGTGCGAATCGGGGCCTTTGAGGCCCTTTTTCCATTGGGCCACGCTGTGACTCTGGATGTTTGCCGAGGGCAGCGTGAGGCCGCTGGCTATGGCCAGGCGTGTGACGCCCTGAAGGCTTTGCAGCAAAGCGCTCAGCATGGCGGCGTTGCGGTAGGGCGTTTCAATCCACAGCTGGGTCTGACCTGTTTTGTGGGCCAGTGATTCCAGTTGTTTGAGCCGCGCACCCCGTTCGTTGGCGTCTTGTGGCAGGTAGCCGACAAAGGCGAAGTTTTGACCGTTGAGGCCACTGGCCGCCAAGGCCAGCAGCAAGGACACGGGGCCCACCAGGGGCACCACGCTCAGGCCCAGGTCATGCGCTGCGCGCACCACCGAGCTGCCGGGGTCGGCCACCGCTGGCATGCCCGCTTCGCTGATCAGGCCCATGTCTTGGCCCTGCAAGGCGGCTGCCAACAGGGGCTTGGCGTCAAAACCCGATTGGTGATCCCCTTTTTTGTGCACATGACGCGGCAATTCGGTGATCTGTTGTTCGACCAGTGGCGCACACAGCGGGTGGGTAGCGCTCACGCGTTTGAGGAAAGCTCGAGTCGTCTTGGCGTTTTCGCAGACCCAATGTTGCAGGCCCGCGGCGGCGGCCAGGGTGGTGCTGGGCAAAACGTCGGTGATGGGGGCTTGCTCTGCGCAGCCAAAGTCCAGCGGCGTCGGGACCAGAAAAAGTCGGCCCGGGGTCATGGCGTGGCTCGCAGCAGTTGGATTCCAGCTTGGCGCAGCATGCGTGCGGTGCGGATCAGCGGCAGGCCGACCAGCGCGGTCGGGTCGTCGTTGTCAATCGACTCCAGCAAGGCGATGCCCAGGCCTTCGCTTTTGGCGCTGCCCGCGCAGTCATAGGGTTTTTCAGCCTGCAAATAAGCTTCGATCTCTGCGTCGCTCAGGTCGCGAAACACCACCCGCACAGCCGCCAGATCGACTGCTTCAAAGCCGGTGGCCAGACACACCACGGCGAGCGCGGTCTGAAAAATCACGGTCTGGCCGCGCATTTGCCGCAGTTGTTGCACGGCGCGGGCATGTTCTCCAGGCTTGCCCAGCGGCTGGCCAGCCAGATCGGCGACTTGATCGGAGCCAATCACCACCGATTCGGGGTGTTTGGCGGCCACCGCTTTGGCTTTGGCCAGAGCCAGGCGCAGGGCCAGGTCGCGGGGGGATTCGCCTAAATCGGGTGTTTCATCCACGTCGGGTGCCGCGACGGTGAACGGAATGCGCAGGCGTTCCAGGAGTTCGCGGCGGTAGCGCGAGGTCGAACCCAGTACCAGTGCGCGGCTGATCTGGCTGGTGGGAATGGGGGAATGGGGGGGCATGGAAGAAATGCTCATGGGGGTGATTCTCTTACACTGCGCACATGGAAAAAAAGTTTGATCCCCAACACTTGGATGTTGTGGCGTTTGCCCGCGATGAGGCCGTTTTGGAAGGGCAAGGTGCTTTGCAGGCCATGTCCCGTTTGTGTCAAGAGCAGGTCGATGGGGATGTGCTGGCCGGGCCCGTGGTCTGGTGCCTGGAGGGGCGGCTGGAGCCCCAATCGGGTGGGGCTGATCATGTCTGGCTCGATTTGGAAGCTTCAGTGGCTTTGCCTATGCAGTGCCAACGTTGCTTGACGCCTGTTTTGGAGACAGTTCAGGCCCAGCGGTCCTTTCGTTTTGTGGCCGACGAGGCCACGGCTGCTGCGCTGGATGACGAGGCTGAAGAAGATATTTTGGTGGTCAGCCGCGACTTCGACGCCTTGGCGCTGGTCGAAGATGAGCTGATTTTGTCCTTGCCCCTTGTCCCTTTGCATGAGGTTTGCCCCGAGGCCTTGCCCATGTCTGCCGTAGACCCGGAGTTTGAGCAGGCCGCCGAGCGCCCCAATCCCTTCGGTGTGCTTGCAGGGTTGAAAAAGTCGTCATCTTGATCTCTTGGACTGAGCAATTGGGAAAGTGTTCCGGCTTGGGCTATAATCAATGGCTTCGCCCAGTCTGACTGGGAGACACTGTCATCAACCAGAAGCTGCGTTGTATTTGCGCGGCCTCCACAAGCTTCCAAGGAGCCATCATGGCTGTTCAGCAAAACAAAAAATCGCCTTCCAAGCGCGGCATGCACCGTTCACACAATGCACTGAATGTGCCTGGTATCGCTGTGGAACCCACCACCGGTGAAACACACCTGCGTCACCACATCAGCCCCAACGGTTTCTACCGTGGTCGTCAGGTGTTGAAAAACAAATCTGAAGCCTGATCGGCGTCAGCCCTCAAGCCGCCAGAGGCCCGGCGCTACTTTTTAAGTAGCATCGGGCTTTTGTTTTTGTGGATTTTGTTTTGTACTTTCCGGTTTTGAGCCCAAGGATTCCATGACCTCGCCCAATCCAATCACCGTGGCTGTCGATTGCATGGGCGGTGACCACGGTCCCCGCGTCACGCTGGCGGCCTGCCGCCGCTTTTTGTTGACCCACCCCGATGCACGCCTATTGCTGGTGGGCCGTTCTGAGGCCTTGGTTGGTTTTGCCGATCCTCGTGCTGAGGTGGTGGCTGCCTCCGAAGTGGTCGAAATGGATGATCCGCTCGAGTTGGCGCTGCGCAAGAAAAAAGACTCGTCCATGCGCGTGGCCATCGAGCAGGTGCGTGACGGTAAAGCCGGTGCTGCGGTGTCCGCAGGCAACACGGGGGCACTCATGGCGATTGCCCGTTATGTGCTCAAAACCATGGACGGCATTGACCGCCCGGCCATTGCAGGGCAGATGCCCAACTTCAAGGGAGGCGGCACCACCATGCTCGACCTGGGGGCCAATGTGGACTGCACGCCCGAACATTTGCTGCAGTTTGCGGTCATGGGATCGGCCCTGGTCTCCGTCTTGCAAAACAAGCAAAACCCCACGGTGGGCTTGCTCAATATTGGCGAAGAGGCCATCAAGGGCAATGAAATCATCAAAAAAACCGGTGAATTGCTGCGCTCAGCGGGCAGTTCGGGTGATTTGAATTTCCACGGCAACGTCGAAGGCAATGACATTTTCAAGGGCACCGTGGACATTGTGGTGTGCGATGGTTTTGTCGGGAACGTGGCTTTGAAGGCCAGCGAAGGTCTGGCAACCATGATTGGCGGCTTCTTGAAAACTGAGTTTTCACGCAACATCTTCACGAAAATTGCAGCACTTTTAGCTTATCCGGTTCTATCTGCATTTAAAAATCGTGTAGACCACCGCCGCTACAACGGTGCGGCCTTGTTGGGGCTGCGCGGTCTGGTGTTCAAGAGCCATGGCTCGGCCGATGAGGTGGCTTTCGAGACGGCGCTCAACCGGGCTTATGATGCAGCCCGAAACCAATTGCTGGATCGCGTTCGTGAACGCATCGCGCATGCGGCTCCCTTGTTGATGGGGGCGCAAGCCGAGCGCTCAGAAGCGGTCACCACACCATGAGAATTTATTCCCGCATACTGGGCACCGGCAGCTACCTGCCGGAAAAACGCCTGACCAATGCCGATTTGGCGGCTGAATTGGCGCAACAAGGCGTCGAAACTTCGGACGACTGGATCGTTGATCGCACCGGTATCCGTGCCCGTCACTTTGCGGCCGACCATCAGGGCAGCAGCGATCTGGCGACCGAAGCTGCACGCCAGGCGCTGGCTGCTGCAGGCATTTCGGCCGACGACCTAGACCTGATCATCGTCGCCACATCGACTCCCGATATGGTGTTTCCCTCGGTGGCGACCATGGTGCAGCACAAGCTGGGCACCGCAGGTTGCCCGGCGTTTGACGTGCAGGCCGTGTGCAGTGGCTTCATTTATGCGCTGACAATCGCCGATTCGATGATCCAGTCCGGTTCGGCCAAGCGTGCGCTGGTGATCGGCTCGGAAGTGTTCAGCCGTATCCTGGACTTCAAGGACCGAACCACCTGTGTGTTGTTTGGCGACGGTGCTGGCGCGGTCATCCTCGAAGCCTCTGAGCGGCCCGGCATTTTGGCCACCGACTTGCATGCCGATGGCAAATACAAAGACATTTTGTGCGTGCCCGGTCACGTCAACCGAGGCGCGATTTTGGGTGACCCGGTGCTCAAGATGGATGGTCAGGCTGTTTTCAAACTGGCCGTGGGTGTGCTCGAAGAGACCGCCCGCGCCAGCTTGGCCAAGGCCCACATGACCGATGCCGACATCGACTGGCTCATTCCGCATCAGGCCAATATTCGCATCATGCAAAGCACTGCGCGCAAGCTCAAGCTGGGTGCCGACAAGGTGGTGGTCACGGTGGATCAGCACGGCAACACATCGGCCGCTTCGATCCCGCTGGCGCTGGACACCGCCGTGCGCGACGGGCGCATCCAGCGCGGCCAGACCCTCATGCTCGAAGGCGTGGGCGGCGGCTTCACCTGGGGCTCGGTGCTGCTGTGTTATTGACTCGCTAAGTATTTGACAGGCCCTGGACAGTGATGCGCGGCATGCCCCATCTCAATTTCCCGGATTCTTTCCAGACACACAAAATTTGCACATGACCACATTTGCTTTTGTTTTTCCCGGCCAAGGCTCCCAATCGGTGGGCATGCTGGACGCCTGGGGCGACCACCCCGTGGTGCTCGAAACCCTGAAAGAAGCCTCTGACGCTCTGGGCGAAGACGTGGCCCAACTGATCCACGAAGGCCCCAAGGAAGCGCTGGCCCTGACCACCAACACCCAGCCCGTGATGCTGGTGTCGGCCGTCGCCGCCTACCGCGCTTGGTTGGCCGAGGGTGGAGCCAAGCCGTCCGTGGTGGCGGGGCACTCGCTGGGCGAATACAGCGCCTTGGTGGCTTCGGGTGTACTGACACTGCAGCAGGCCGCGCCTCTGGTACGCCTGCGGGCCGCCGCCATGCAAGAAGCCGTGCCCGTGGGCGTGGGTGCCATGGCCGCCATTTTGGGTTTGGCCTCGGACAAAGTCATAGCCGGTTGCCAAGAAGCACAAGCCACTTTTCCGGCAGGCAGCGCCGAAGTGGTGGAAGCTGCGAACTTCAACGATGCGGCCCAGACCGTGATCGCCGGCAGCAAAGCAGCCGTGGACAAAGCTTGCGAAGTGCTCAAGGCCATGGGTGCCAAGCGCGCACTGATCTTGCCCGTGTCGGCCCCATTCCACTCGAGCTTGATGAAGCCCGCTGCTGAAAAGCTGCGCGAGAAACTGGCCACCTTGTCCTTGGGTGTGCCGCAGATTCCGGTGCTCAACAACATCGATGTGGCCATCGAAACCGATGCCGACCGCATCCGCGATGCGCTCTACCGTCAGGCTTTTGGCCCGGTGCGCTGGGTCGAGTGCGTGCAGGCCATCAAGGCCCGTGGCGTGAGCACGCTTGTCGAATGCGGCCCCGGCAAGGTGCTGGCAGGCATGACCAAGCGCATTGACGCCGAATTGAACGGCGTGGCGGTGTACGACCCCGCCACTCTGGCTGAAGTGAAAGGAATTCTGGCATGAGCGAAGCACAACAACAAATTGCACTCGTTACCGGCGCATCTCGCGGCATCGGTGCATCGATTGCCCTGCATTTGGCCCAACAAGGTTTCGTGGTCATTGGCACCGCCACCAGTGATGAGGGTGCCGCCAAGATCAGCCACGCCCTTTCGGCTTTCCCCGGCAGCCGGGGTGCCAATCTGAACGTCAATGATGCCGACGCTGGCGCTGCGCTGATCGACGCCATCGTCAAAGAGCACGGTGGTCTGCAGGTGCTGGTCAACAACGCGGGCATCACCCGCGACACCTTGGCCATGCGCATGAAGGACGACGATTGGGACGCGGTGCTCGACACCAACCTCAAGGCGGTGTTTCGCATGAGCCGCGCCGTGATGCGCCCCATGATGAAGCAGCGCTATGGCCGGATCATCAGCATCACCAGCGTGGTGGGTGCCTCTGGTAACCCGGGTCAAGCCAATTACGCCGCTGCCAAGGCGGGTGTCGCGGGCATGACCCGAGCACTGGCCCGTGAGTTGGGCAGTCGGGGCATCACCGTCAACTGCGTGGCCCCCGGTTTCATCGAGACCGATATGACCGCCAGCTTGCCCGAAGAGCAACAAAAAGCCTTGCTGGGCCAGATTCCTCTGGGCCATCTGGGCAAACCCGAAGACATCGCGCATGCCGTGGCCTACCTGGCCGGAACGCAGGCGGGCTATGTCACGGGACAAGAATTGCATGTCAATGGTGGCATGTTCATGGCCTGATTTTCGGAAAGCCTTTCCGGACAGGTAAAATCTTCATTTTTCACAACCCTCAGAGGGACCCCATGAGCGATATCGAAGCACGTGTCAAAAAAATCATTGCTGAACAACTCGGCGTTGAAGAGTCACAAGTCACCAACGAAAAAGCCTTTGTGGCTGATCTGGGTGCCGACTCCCTGGACACGGTGGAACTGGTGATGGCACTCGAAGACGAGTTCGGCATCGAAATTCCTGACGAAGACGCAGAAAAAATCACCACGGTGCAAGCTGCGATCGACTACGCCCAAAGCAAGAAGGCCTGATCGACGATGACCCGGCGCCGCGTTGTTGTCACGGGTTTGGGATGCATCAGCCCCGTGGGCAACACGGTCGCCGATGCATGGTCCAACCTGCTTGCCGGTCAGTCCGGCATTGGTCCCATCACCCGTTTTGATGCCTCAGCCATGTCCTGCCGGATCGTGGGTGAAGTCAAAAACTTTGATCTCGAGTCTTACATCAGCGCCAAAGAGGCGCGAACGATGGACCGCTTCATCCATTACGGCATTGCTGCTGCCGCCCAGGCCATTCAGGATTCTGGGCTGGCCACTGGCGATGCACTGGATGAAGAAGAGGCTTGTCGCATTGGTGTGGTCATTGGTTCGGGCATTGGCGGCTTGCCGCTGATCGAAGAAACCCACATTGAGTACACGGCGCGCGGCGCGCGTCGCATTTCCCCATTTTTCGTCCCGGCCTCGATCATCAACATGATCTCAGGCCATGTGTCGATGCGCAGTGGTTTCAAAGGCCCCAACCTGGCCGTTGTGACCGCTTGCACCACAGGTTTACACAGCATTGGCGAAGCCGGTCGTTTGATCGAATACGGCGACGCTGACGTGATGATTGCAGGTGGCTCTGAAGGCACTGTATCGCCGCTGGGCGTGGGTGGCTTTGCTGCCATGCGCGCCTTGTCGACCCGCAATGAAGACCCCACAGCGGCATCGCGTCCCTGG
Source organism: Limnohabitans planktonicus II-D5 (assembly GCF_001270065.2). GTDB lineage: Bacteria > Pseudomonadota > Gammaproteobacteria > Burkholderiales > Burkholderiaceae_C > Limnohabitans_A > Limnohabitans_A planktonicus. The sequence continues at coordinate 28,353 of NZ_LFYT02000026.1, read as the reverse complement.
GACAAAGACCGCGACGGTTTTGTGCTGGGCGAAGGCGCTGGCGTGATGGTGCTCGAAGAGTACGAACACGCCAAGGCCCGTGGTGCCAAGATCTATGCCGAGCTGTCTGGCTATGGCATGAGTGCTGACGCGGGTCACATGACTGCTCCCAGCATGGACGGCCCGCGCCGCGCCATGCTCAACGCACTGCGCAATGCAGGCGTCAATGCCGACCAAATCGACTACCTCAATGCCCATGGCACGTCCACGCCGCTGGGTGACATCAACGAAACCAATGCCATCAAGGCGGCTTTGGGCGACCACGCGTACAAAACCGTGGTCAGCTCCACCAAGTCCATGACCGGTCACCTGTTGGGTGGCGCGGGCGGCATTGAGAGTGTGTTCACTGTGCTGGCGTTGCATCACCAAAAAGTGCCGCCGACCATCAACCTGGTCAACCCCGACCCCGAATGTGATCTGGACTACTGTGCCAACACGGCACGCGATTTGAAAATCGATGTGGCCCTGAAAAACAACTTCGGTTTTGGCGGTACCAACGGTTCGCTGGTTTTCAAGCGCATCTGACGCGAGACGCCCTGATGCACAACGCCCCACCTGTGGTTTACCCGGTGGGGCGTTTTGTTTGGAGTTGGGGCTTGGGCCTGCTGTGGGCTTTTGGGGGGGCGCTGGGACTGAGTCAATGGCAATTGGCAAGTTCAGTCACCCTGATAACGGTCATTTCTGCATGGCTGGTTTGGAGTCTTTGTCTGATGCTGGCTGCGTTGTGCTGGAGACGTGAACGCCTGAACTCCGGTCAGTTGGTCTGGAGTGGAGAGCAGTGGCTGTGGCGGGATGTGAAGGGTGTGGAGACAGCGCAAGCTTTGAAGCCTTTGCTGGATGTCGGAGACGCCATGGTTGTATGCATCCGTCCATCTGGTGCCACTTTTGGGCAAGCTTCTCACATGGTATGGCTGCACCGTCAATCGATGCCCCACGACTGGCATGGCTTTCGATGCGCTGTATATTCGCGCCCACCATTGCCGCATCCGCCCGCCCAATTTGTTCAAGGTTTGTAAAGTCATCTTGAACTTGTGGGGCAAGCCACAAACTACAGAATGTTTTCTCGCAATGACATACACAAGGAGAGATGTGTGATCAAAAAATATGGGTTCAAAGCCAGATTGGCCAGTGTGTTGTTCATCAGCATGTTCAGCAGTGCGTGGATGTTCTCGCCAATGACTGCTGCGGCACAAAGTTCGTCTGTTGCGCTTCGCGGATTGCCTGACTTCACGGAGTTGGTTGAACAAGTCGGTCCATCCGTTGTCAATATACGCACACTTGAAAAAGTGCGTGTTGGCAACCCCGCGCCGGGATCTCAGGACGAGGAAATGCAGGAGTTGTTTCGCCGCTTTTTCGGTGTGCCCATGCCCAGTGTTCCCAATGCGCCGAGACAGGCACCCCGTCAAAATCGGCCTCAGGAAGAGGCTCAACCGCGTGGCGTGGGGTCTGGTTTCATTTTGAGTGCAGACGGTTTCATCATGACCAATGCCCATGTGGTGGACGGCGCAGACGAGGTGCTGGTCACACTGACGGATAAACGCGAATTCAAGGCGCGCATCGTCGGGGCTGACAAGCGCACCGATGTGGCCGTTGTGAAAATTCAGGCTACAGGTTTGCCTGCCGTGCGGGTGGGTGATGTGGGCCGTCTCAAAGTGGGTGAATGGGTCATGGCGATTGGCTCTCCGTTTGGACTGGAAAACAGCGTGACAGCGGGCATTGTGAGCGCCAAGCAACGCGACACAGGTGAGTATTTGCCCTTTATCCAGACCGATGTCGCCATCAACCCAGGCAATTCCGGTGGGCCGCTGATCAATATGCGGGGTGAAGTGGTTGGGATCAACAGTCAGATTTATTCACGCTCGGGCGGCTTCATGGGCATTTCCTTTGCGATTCCCATGGATGAGGCCATGCGGGTGAGCGAGCAATTGCGCAGCAATGGCCGTGTCAGTCGTGGACGCATTGGCGTGCAAATTGCGCCTGTGACCAAAGAAGTGGCCGAATCCATCGGTCTCGAAAAAGCGCAAGGGGTGCTGGTGCGTGGCGTTGAGGAGGGTTCACCCGCTGAAAAGGCCGGTATAGAAGCGGGCGACATCATCACCCGTTTTGAAGGCAAAGTGATTGATAAACCAGCCGATTTGCCGCGCGCTGTGGGCAACACCAAACCGGGAAGCCGGGCGGCCATCACGATTTTTCGGCGTGGAAAATCACAGGAACTGAATGTGATGGTTGCCGAAATTGAAGCTGACAAGCCGATCGCCGCAGCGCCCGATAAAAAAGCTCAAACTGCTGCGGTTCAGCACTTGGGTTTGAGTGTGAGCGACTTGACTGAGGCTGTGAAAAAGGAGTTTCGTGTGCGTGGCGGTGTGCGCGTGGATGCTGCGGTAGACGCAGCCGCGCGCGCGGGTATCCGTGAGGGTGATTTGGTGTTGGCCATTGCCAACACGGAGGTCACATCTGTGAAGGAGTTTGATGCCCTCATGTCCCGAATTGACAAGAATCGACCCGTGAGTGTGTTGATTCGCCGCGGCGATGGTGCGCAGTACGTATTGATTCGTCCTGGAAAGTGAGCAGGCCTGCTTGTCAAATGCCCTTGGTTCTTTTCAGGGCATGTGTACGATTTGGCATGCATTCAGAATATTCTGATGCAAAAAAATCAGGTCATGAAAATAATTTTAAAAGTGTGTGTTTGCTGACTTTTTGCATCGCTCATGACTAATCTGGATAAAATCATGTGTCTTGACCAAGGATTGATGGCATAAATCGCAGGGCTGGATTCACCATGTGGGATTCCTCACAGGTGTCCACAGATGACACACAAGTTATTCAGGTAAAGACCTCAAGGGTTGTGAATAAGTTGTGGATAAAGTTCATGTTGCAAAGCAGCAACGACCTGTGAAACGTGATTTTGGGGCTGTGCGAATGGGGTAATTTGCCTACAATGAAACCCCAACTATCGCAGTTGCCATAGATTGTTGGTTCAGGGCGCGTCACCACCAGACGCGCCCTTTTTTCTTTTTACGGATCCTTGATCCACAAATACTTGCAGACCTTGTTTGATGAATCACATCAGAAATTTTTCGATCATTGCGCACATTGACCACGGCAAATCCACGCTGGCCGATCGCTTGATTCAGCGTTGCGGAGGTCTGGAGGCTCGTGAAATGGAAGCCCAGGTGCTGGACTCGATGGACATCGAGAAAGAGCGCGGCATCACCATCAAAGCGCAGACCGCTGCGCTCCACTACAAAGCCAAAGACGGGCAGGTCTACAACCTGAATCTGATCGACACGCCTGGCCATGTGGACTTCTCCTATGAAGTCTCGCGCTCGCTGTCGGCCTGTGAAGGCGCTTTGCTGGTGGTGGATGCCAGTCAAGGCGTGGAAGCCCAAACAGTGGCCAACTGTTACACCGCCCTTGACTTGGGCGTGGAAGTGGTGCCGGTGCTCAACAAAATGGATTTGCCCAACGCCGATCCCGACAATGCCCGCAGCGAAGTGGAAGACGTGATCGGCATTGACGCAACCGATGCAATTCCATGCTCGGCCAAAACCGGCATGGGCATTGAAGAAATCCTCGAAGCCGTGGTCGCCCGCATTCCTCCGCCCAAGGGCAATCCCGATGCGCCGCTGCGCGCCATGATCATCGACAGCTGGTTTGACAGCTATGTCGGTGTGGTCATGCTGGTGCGTGTGGTCGATGGCCAGTTGCTCAAAGGTGAGCGCATCCGCATGATGGCCAGTAACGCGGTGTACGAAGCGGGCAGCCTGGGTGTGTTCACCCCCGCCAACCAACCGCGCGAATCGCTCAAGGCGGGCGAGGTGGGCTACATCATTGCGGGCATCAAGGAGTTGCAAGCCGCCAAGGTGGGTGACACCGTCACTTTGGAAAAGAAACTGCCCAACAATTTGGGCCCTGCCGCCGAGGCCCTTCCGGGTTTCAAAGAAATTCAGCCTCAAGTGTTTGCCGGTCTGTACCCGACGGAAGCCAACCAATACGACGGTCTGCGTGACGCGCTCGAAAAACTCAAGCTCAACGATGCGTCTTTGCATTACGAACCCGAAGTCTCTCAAGCACTGGGCTTTGGTTTTCGCTGCGGCTTTTTGGGCTTGCTGCACATGGAAATTGTGCAAGAGCGTCTGGAGCGCGAATTTGACCAGGACCTGATCACCACCGCGCCCAGCGTGGTGTACCAAGTGGTCCAGCCCGGTGGAGAGGTTGTCATGGTGGAAAACCCCTCCAAGATGCCTGACCAAGGCAAATTGCAGGAAATCCGCGAACCCATCGTCACGGTGCACCTGTACATGCCGCAAGACTATGTCGGCCCCGTGATGACACTGGCCAACCAAAAGCGCGGCGTCCAGATGAACATGGCCTATCACGGTCGCCAGGTCATGCTGACCTATGAAATGCCGCTCGGCGAGATCGTGCTCGACTTCTTCGATAAGCTCAAATCGGTCAGCCGAGGCTATGCCTCGATGGATTACGAGTTCAAGGAGTTCCGGGCATCCGACGTGGTGAAAGTGGACATTTTGCTCAACGGCGAAAAGGTCGATGCCCTGTCCATCATCGTTCACCGTTCACAGTCCCAGTACCGGGGACGTGCGGTGGTGGCCAAGATGCGCGAGATCATCAGCCGCCAGATGTTCGATGTGGCGATTCAGGCGGCCATTGGTGCCAACATCATTGCCCGTGAGAGCATCAAGGCCTTGCGCAAAAACGTGCTGGCCAAGTGCTACGGCGGCGACATTTCGCGCAAGCGCAAACTGCTTGAAAAGCAAAAAGCCGGTAAAAAGCGCATGAAACAGATTGGTTCGGTCGAGGTGCCTCAAGAGGCGTTCTTGGCCATTTTGCAGGTGGAAGATTGATGCAGTTCTTGACTTCTTTGGTGTTGTCCGCTTTTGTGGGCTATGCAGGTGCCTGGTATACGGGCTTCATTGACGGCAACTTTGCGCTGCTCTTGCTGGTGGCCACCGTGGTCACAGGCATTTATTGGCTGGCCGAGCGCTTTGTGTTCTTGCCGCAGCGCCAAAGGGCGGCCGCTCAACTGGCGGCAGAAACCGCGCAGCGCCGTGCAGAACTGGCCAAGATGGGCATCGACAAGGTGGATACGAACATCAAGGAAGCGCAAGAAAAATTGCTGATGCAACCTTGGTGGCTGGATTGGACCGCTGGCTTGTTCCCGGTCATCATCGTGGTGTTCATCTTGCGCTCGTTCCTGTTCGAACCCTTCAAGATTCCATCCGGCTCGATGATCCCGACCCTGCACATTGGAGATTTGATTCTGGTCAACAAGTTTCACTATGGCATTCGCCTGCCCGTCGCCAATACCAAGCTGACCGAGGGCACGCCAGTGCAACGCGGCGACGTGATGGTGTTCCGTTACCCGCCCAAACCCAGCGTGGATTACATCAAGCGCGTGGTGGGGGTGCCGGGGGATGAGGTGGCCTACCTCAACAAGAAGCTCAGCATCAATGGCAAAGAGGTGCCCAGCCAGGACTTGCCCGACTTTTTTGACGAGTCGACCATGCGTTACTTCAAACACCGGAGCGAGACTTTGGGTGCCAAGCCGCATCAGACCATTCAGGACGATGACCGTCCTGCTTTCGTGCCCGGCGCAGACCAATTCGTCGGCCGTGAAAACTGCAACTACACGGTGGAGGGCGTGACCTGCAAAGTGCCTGCAGGTCACTATTTCATGATGGGTGACAACCGTGACAACTCGCTGGATTCGCGCTATTGGGGCTTCGTGCCCGATGCCAACATCGTGGGCAAAGCCTTTTTCGTGTGGATGAACTTTGGCAACCTCAAGCGCATTGGCGCTTTTGACTGAGGTGAGCGTGGCCACATCTCCCGCCTTGTCTGAACTGCAAATCCGCCTGGGCTATGCATTTCGCCAAGTGGGTTTGCTGCAGCAGGCGCTGACGCACCGCAGCTTCAGCGCCGACCATTACGAACGCTTGGAGTTTTTGGGCGACTCGGTGCTCAATTTGGCGGTCTCGCACATGTTGTATGTCCAACTGGCCGACATGCCTGAAGGTGACTTGTCACGCGTACGGGCCAACCTGGTCAAGCAAGACACGCTGCACCAATTGGCCAAGACGCTGGACGTTTCTGAGGTCATGCGTCTGGGTGAAGGCGAGATGCGTTCCGGCGGGCAGGGCAGACCTTCCATCTTGGCTGACATGGTCGAAGCCATCATTGGCGCGGTTTACCTGGATGGCGGCTACCCAGCTGCCCAAGCGCTGGTCGAACGCCTGTTCGCCAAGGTGGACATCAAACCCGACATGCAAGCCGTTGGCAAAGACCCCAAGACCGAATTGCAGGAGTGGCTGCAAGGGCGCAAGTTGGCCTTGCCCAAATACACCGTGGTCGGCACCTCCGGCGCGGCGCACCGCCAGCAGTTCGAGGTCTCTTGCGAGGTGACCGAATTGCGCCAAACCCAACAAGGCTCGGGCGCATCGCGTCGCGCCGCCGAACAAGCAGCGGCCGCCGCCATGCTGCTCACCTTGAAATCCGAAAGCGCCGCATGAGCACCGACAAAAAAACGCCTGAAACTGAACGCACACCTCAAGAGCAAACCATGCGCCGCCCCGTGCAAATCGCGGGCGTGACCATTCAGCCACGATCCTCCTCTGAGGACGCTTCTTTGGCTCCGGTTGCTGCTGCCCACGCGCCTGTGCCGGTGGAGGGGCAGCGCTGCGGCCTGGTGGCCATTGTGGGCAAACCCAACGTGGGCAAGTCCACCTTGCTCAACGCCTTGGTGGGCCAAAAAATCAGCATCACCTCGCGCAAAGCCCAAACCACACGCCACCGCATCACCGGCATCCGCACCCAGGGTGCGGCGCAGTATGTGTTTGTCGACACGCCGGGTTTCCAGACCATCCACGGCACCGCGCTCAACAAGTCGCTGAACAAAACCGTGGTCGGCGCTGTGAGCGATGTGGACTTGGTGCTGTTTGTGGTCGAGGCGGGCAGCTTCACCACGGCCGACGCCAAAGTGCTGGCGCTGCTCAAGCCCGGCATTCCTGTTTTGCTGGTGGCCAACAAACTGGACAACGTGCACCGCCGTGGCGACATCGCGCCCTGGCTGCAAAGCATGCAAGAGCGCCACGCTTTCACCGAGTTCGTGCCCATGTCGGCCAAACAGCCCAAGGACATCGAGCGCCTGCTGGGCATTTGCGAAAAATACCTGCCCGAGCAGCCCTGGTGGCATGCCGAAGACGAACTCACCGACCGCAGCGAGAAGTTCCTGGCCAGCGAAATGGTGCGCGAAAAACTCTTCCGCCTGACGGGTGACGAGCTGCCCTACACCTCCACCGTGGTGATCGACAAGTTCGAAGAAGAAGCTGGTCGCACTGCCAAGCGCATGCTGCGCATTGCCGCCACCATCGTGGTCGAGCGCGAAGGGCACAAGGCCATGGTGATCGGCGACAAGGGCGAAAAGCTCAAGCGCATCGGCACCGAAACCCGCGTCGAGCTGGAAAAGCTGCTGGACGCCAAGGTGTTCATTGAGCTGTGGGTGAAGGTGCGTTCGGGCTGGGCCGACGACGAAGCCCGCGTGCGCAGCTTCGGCTACGAGTAATTCCACTGCCAATGGCCTCCAAGCGGATTGCAGACGAGCCAGCCTATGTGCTGCACCGCTACGACTGGAGTGAAACCAGTCTGATTCTGGAAGTCTTCACCCGCCACCACGGCCGTGTGGCCTTGGTGGCCAAGGGAGCCAAGCGCCCGACATCGAGTTTTCGGCCGGTGCTACTGCCGCTGCAGCCTTTGTCGCTGGCCTTTGGGGGCGACGGCGATATTCGCACCCTCAAATCGGCCGAATGGGTGGGCGGGCATGTCATGCCCACGGGCGAGGCGCTGTTGTCGGGCTACTACCTGAATGAGTTGCTGATGCGCCTGACCGCACGCGACGACCCCCACCCCGCTTTGTTCGAGATCTATGCTGCCGCTGTGCGCCTGCTGGCCAGTGGCGATCCCAATGCCCTGCAATGGGCCTTGCGTGGCTTTGAGCTGCTGCTGCTGCGCGAAATGGGCCTGTTGCCCGCTCTGAACCTGCAGACCCTGACCCTCAAGCCTTTGTCGCCCACGGACAGTTATGCGCTCGTGCCCGAGGCGGGATTGCAGTGGGTCAGCGATGACCCGCGCCACGCCTTGCGCGGTGAACATTGGCTGGCGCTGCACGCGGCTCTTGCATCACCCAGCCCCTTGGCGGCTTTGTTGCGCGAGTGCGCCGACCTGCTGGTGCAACTGCAGCGCCCCTTGCGCCTCTTGCTCAACTACCATTGCGGTGTGGGCGCTTTGCGCACCCGCCAAATGATGCTGGATTTGCAAACTTTATGAACACCTCCGCGACCCCTTCTTACCAAGGCGTGGCCCTGTCGGTCAACGTCAACAAAGTTGCGCTGCTGCGCAACTCACGCCACTTGGGCATTCCCAGCGTGGTCCGTGCCGCTGAGTTGTGCCTGCAAGCGGGCGCGAACGGCATCACCATCCACCCCCGGCCCGATGAGCGCCACATCCGCGCGAGCGATGTGCCGGAGCTGCACGCCCTGATGCAGGCTTGGCCCGAGCGCGAGTTCAACATCGAAGGCAACCCCTTTCACAACCTGATGGACCATGTGCGCGCCGTGCGCCCGCACCAGGTGACCTTCGTGCCCGACAGCGAAGGCCAGTTCACCAGCGACCACGGCTGGACCTTTCCGCAAGACGCCGAGCGCCTGAAACCTTTGATCGACGAATGCAAGGCGCTGGGCGTGCGCGTCAGCCTGTTCATGGACCCGATTCCGGAGCAAATGGCCGCCGCCCGCGCCGTGGGAGCCGACCGGGTGGAGCTCTACACCGAGCCCTATGCCGCCGCCTTTGGCACGCCAGCGCAAGCCATTCAGCTGCAGCGCTACGCCGATGCCGCCGTGGCCGCCACGCAAGCGGGCCTGGGCCTCAATGCTGGGCACGACCTGAACCGTGACAACCTGCCAGCCTTTGTGGCGGCGGTGAAGGGCCTGCAAGAAGTCTCGATCGGCCACGCCTTCATGGCCGATGCGCTGGAGATGGGCTATGCGGCTACTGTGCAAGCGTATATGACGCGATTGGGTTGAGCGTATAGAGTTCAGCGTTCAGCGTGAAGACATCAAAACCCCGCCCAACGCCCAACGCCCAACGCCCAACGCCCAACGCTCAACGCTCAACGCTCAACGCCCAACGCACAAGGCTCAACACTCAACCCCCAAAAAAAATGATTTACGGCATCGGCACCGACATCTGCGACATCCGTCGTATCAAAGCCAGTTTGGAGCGTCACGGTGAGCGCTTTGCAGCCAAGGTCTTGAGCGACGCCGAGTTGGCCACCTGGAAAGCCCGTAGCGCCCGCTGGCCTGAGCGGGGTGTGCGCTACCTGGCCACGCGCTTTTCGGCCAAAGAGGCGTTCAGCAAAGCCATTGGCTTGGGCATGCGCATGCCCATGACCTGGCGGCTGTGCGAGATCGGCAAACTGCCCAGCGGCCAGCCTGTGATCGTGCTGCATGGGGGCTTGAAAGACTGGTTTGAAGCCAAAAATCTCAGCGCCCACATCACCGTGACCGACGAGTCCGAATACGCGGCCAGTTTTTGCGTGGTCGAGACACTTGCCCCGGTGGTGCTGGCACCAGTCAAAGCACCCCCTTGAATTCCCCTTGTTCACCCTGAACTATTGAGTCACGCATGAGCATCCACGCCCCCCTGATCATCGACATTGCTGGCACCACGCTGACCGAGGTGGACCGCCGCCGCCTGGCACATCCGCTGACCGGCGGGATGATTCTCTTTGGTCGTAACTGGCAAAGCCGTGCGCAGCTGACCGAGTTGTGCGCCGCCGTCAAAGGCATCAGTGCGGACCTGCTGATCGCTGTCGACCACGAAGGCGGGCGCGTGCAGCGCTTTCGCACCGACGGCTTTACCCATTTGCCCAGCATGCGGGCCATAGGCGAGCTTTGGGGTCAGGACGAGAAGGGCCAACCCGGCTCGGGCGTGCTCAAGGCCTGTGAAGCGGCCACCTCGGCAGGCTTTGTGCTGGCCAGCGAGTTGCGTGCTTGCGGCGTGGACTACAGCTTCACGCCCGTGCTCGATCTGGACCATGGCGAGAGCGGTGTCATCGGTGACCGCGCTTTTGCCCGCGACCCGCGTGTGGTGAGTCTGCTGGCCCGCAGCCTGATGCAGGGCCTGCTGCAGGCAGGCATGGGCAACTGTGGCAAGCATTTCCCCGGGCATGGCGCCGTCAAAGCCGACTCGCATGTGGCCTTGCCGGTGGACAAGCGCAGCCTCAAAGCCATCCTGGCCGACGACGCCCAGCCCTACCGCTGGCTCACCAGCGTGCTGACTGCCGTCATGCCCGCCCATGTGATCTACAGCAAGGTCGACAGCCGCCCTGCAGGCTTTTCTCCGCGCTGGCTGCAGGACATCTTTCGAGGACAGTTGGGCTTTCAGGGGGTGGTTTGCACGGACGACTTGTCGATGGCCGCCGCACGCCAACTGGACGGGCGCACGCTCAGCTACACCGAAGCCGTGGTGACCGCATTGCAGGCAGGGTGCGACTTGGCCTTGTTGTGCAACCGCTCGGCCGTCCATGGTGGTGCTGAACTGGACGAAGTGCTTGACCAGTTGGCCGAAGCCCAGCTGAAAGGCCAATGGCAGCCCAACGAGGTCAGTGAAGAGCGTCGCCTGAACCTCTTGCCGCGCTCGCCCGCCCGCCCCTGGGACGAACTGGTGCGCTCGGCTGATTACATGCAGGCGCTCGATCACCTGCCTTGATGTTGTTTTGAGAAAGAAAAAGTTGTGGCCACTTTGCTGACTTGGGTGTTTCGACTGTTCATGACCTTCATGGGACTGGCTTTTTTGCTGGGCCTGGTGGTGGCCTTAGGGCTCTACATTGTCTGGGCCACGCTGCGCTGGCTGCTGACCGGGCGCAAGCCGCAGGTGGTGATGGTCTGGCAACAGTTCAGCGCCATGCGCAAGAACTTTGGCCAAGGCGGTTTCCGTGGGCAAACCGCCCCCGGTTCTGAAGAGGCTTGGGGCCGTGCGCAGACTCGCTCTTTCGGCGATCAGGTGGTCGATGTCGAAGTGCGCGAGGTGGTCGAAGACGCGCCTCGTTTGCCCCCTGAGCGGCGGGGCTGAGCCGTGATGGATCCATGAAGCAACCCGGCCATGGCCGGGTTGTTTGTGAGGCTTTGAGCGCTTATTCTTGCACGTGACGCAGGGCCGGGAACAGGATCACATCGCGGATGCTGGCGCTGTCGGTCAGCAGCATCATCAGGCGGTCAATGCCGATGCCGCAGCCGCCCGCAGGCGGCATGCCGTATTCGAGGGCGCGCACAAAGTCGTGGTCGTAGTACATGGCTTCGTCGTCGCCGTCGTCTTTGGCGGCGACTTGGGCTTGGAAGCGTGCGGCTTGGTCTTCGGCGTCGTTCAACTCACTGAAGCCATTGCCGAACTCGCGGCCAGTGATGTAGAGCTCAAAGCGCTCGGTCACTTCGGGGCGGTTGTCGTTGGCGCGGGCCAGCGGGCTGATCTCGGTGGGGTGCTCCATGATGAAGGTCGGCTCCCAGAGCTTGTCTTCCACGGTTTCCTCAAAGTAAAACACCTGCAAGCTGGCCAGGCTGCGGGTGGACAGCTTGTCCTTGGCTTCGCTCATGCCCAGCTTTTTCAGGGCATTGATCAGCCACTCGGCGTTGTCCACGTTTTCACCGGCTTCGGTGTGCTTGACGATGGCTTCGCGGATGGTCATGCGGGCGAAAGGCTTGTTCAGGTCCACGGGCTTGCCGTTGTAGGTCAGGTCGAGAGTGCCCGCAGCGGTCATGGCTGCGTCGCGGATCAGGCTTTCGGTAAATCCCATCAGGTCCTGGTAGTTCCAGTAGGCTGCGTAGAACTCCATCATGGTGAACTCGGGGTTGTGTCGCACCGAGATGCCTTCGTTGCGGAAGTTGCGGTTGATCTCAAACACACGCTCAAAGCCCCCCACCAGCAAACGCTTGAGGTACAACTCGGGCGCGATGCGCAAAAACATCTCTTGGTCCAGCGCGTTGTGGTGCGTCACAAAGGGTTTGGCGTTGGCACCACCGGGAATGGGGTGCAGCATGGGCGTTTCGACTTCCAAAAAGCCGTGTTGAACCATGAACTCGCGAATGCCGCTCACGGCCTTGCTGCGGACCGCAAAGCGCTTGCGGGCGGTTTCGTCGGTCATCAGGTCCACATAGCGCTGGCGGTACTTGACTTCCTGGTCGGCGACACCGTGGAACTTGTCGGGCATGGGGCGCAGGCTCTTGGTGAGCATGCGGATGCTGGTCGCGTGGATCGACAATTCGCCCGTGCGGGTTTTGAACAAATGGCCTTCCACGCCCACGATGTCGCCCAGGTCCCAGTGTTTGAACAGGGCGTACAGCTCTTCGCCCACATCGTCGCGGGTCACATAGACCTGGATGCGGCCCGTGGCGTCTTGCAGCGTGGCAAAACTGGCCTTGCCCATCACGCGCTTGAGCATCATGCGGCCCGCGACTTTGGCCATGGTTTTGGCCACGCCTTCGCCGTTCAGGGCTTCGGCGTCTTTGTCGCCATGGGCTTGGTGCAGGTTGGCCGCGTGGTGCTCGGGCTTGAAGTCGTTGGGGAAGGCCACGCCTTTGCCATCGGCTTGCGCCTGCCGCATGGCCTTGAGCTTTTCACGGCGCTCGGCGATCAGCTGGTTTTCATCTTGTGGGGCTGGCGTGGGTGCTGCTGCTGAGGCTTGGGTGTCGGACATGTGTGGCTGGTGGTTGGGGTCGGGGCGCAATGCGTGCCTGAACCTGGATGACGTCAATGAAAGGAGGGCAAGGCTGCGCCAAGGCGCAAAACCCGCTATTTTAAGAGTTCGCGGGGGGCTTTTGGCCGGGGCTGCCTGGCGGCGTGGCCGAAGGCTGAGGAGCGCGCTCAGAGGGCGCCACCATGTCGCCGATCAACTCCAGCCGCATCAGGGGCTCTTGCAGGGCAAAAAGTCGGTATTTCATCTGCAGGGGCAAGGGCAGCAATTCGCCCCAGCGGTGGGACAGCCAGCTGCAGTCCTGCAGCCGCCAGGCTTCGGCCCAGTGGGGCACCACGCTGGCTTGTTCGCTCACTTGGGTCAGGATGTCGTGCATGTGCGCCGACAGGTGTTGCAGGTCTTCTGGCACTTGCACGGCCGGCTCAGGGGGCAGGGCTTGCACTTGGCCCGTCCACATGCCATTGCTGCGCTGCTGCGTGGCCTGGATGCTGAATTTCTCCACACCCCGACACCAGACCATGACCAATCCGGGCTGAGGCCGCTCGATGCGCTCGATCTGCACTCGCGTGCCCATGGCTTCAAACTGTTCGGCCGCTTCGCCAGGCCGGTGCACTTCGCGCCCTTGGGTGAGCGTCACCACGCCAAAGCCGGAGCCTTGGCGTTCGCATTCGCCAATCATGTGCAGATATCGCAGCTCAAAGAGTTGCAGGGGCAACAAAGCGCCGGGAAAAAGCACGGTGCCCAGGGGGAACAGGGGCAATTCCGTCCATGAAGCGGGGGATGGGGTGGGCGCGGAATTCATCTGGGTATCATCGCACGAGCAGGAGAAAAGCAATGTGGTTTCAGATGGTCAGTATGGTGTTGGAAGTGGTCGCGGGCTTGGTGGCGGGCACCTGTTTGCTGCGTTTTCTGATGCAGTGGCAGCGCGTTTCTTTCAATCAACCCTTGGGGCGTTTTGTGTTTGCGATGACGGATTGGCTGATTTTGCCGTTGCGCAAAGTCATTCCTTCCGTGTCGGCTTGGGACTTGTCGAGTCTGGTGGCCGCTTGGTTGATCAAGTTGGTGCAGTTTTTGCTGCTTTGGCTGGTGGCGGGTGGACACGGCGCTTTGGCCCTGCTGCCCTTGGTCAGCCTGATCGGGCTGGTGCAGTTGCTGGTCTCGGCCTTGAGTGCGCTGGTCCTGGTGCTGGCCATCACGTCCTGGGTCAACCCGGGTGCGCCTATACATGTGATGGCCATGCGTTTGTGTGAGCCTTTTTTGCGTCCTTTTCAGCGTGTCGTGCCCCTGTTGGGGGGCATCGATTTGTCGCCCATAGCACTGTTGCTGGTGTTGCAGTTGCTGGGGATGCTGCTTTCAGGCCTGCAGATGAGCCTGATGCGCTGATGTGCTGATGCACGGTCGCGACTTCTCTCGCAGGTCGGCACTCGAAGAGTCCGACGTGGGTGGTGCGCAGGAGCGGGTGACTGCGGCTTTATGGTGGTTCAAGCAAACGTCGGGGTCTTCGACCACCGACCTACGGGTGCTGTCTTGTAGGTCGGCACTCGAAGAGTCCGACGAGGGTGGTGAGCAGGAGCGGGTGACTGCGGCGTTATGGTGGTTCAAGCAAACGTCGGGGGCTTCGACCACCTACCTGCGGGGCGCTGTGTTGTAGGTCGGCACTCGAAGAGTCCGACTTGGGTGGTGCGCCGCTACGGCCAGCTTGGTTGTTGCGATTCGGTGACCCATCCTGCAATGACAAAGGCCCTCATTTGAGGGCCTTTGTCATGTGTGGGCAAACGTTCAACTCACGGCATCGGCCGGTTGGCGTTGCAGCATGGCCAGGGTGCTGGCGATGGTTTTGCGCAGTTCACGGCGATCGCAGATGAAGTCCACCGCGCCTTTGGTTTGCAGGAACTCCGCACGCTGGAAGCCCTCGGGCAAGGTCACGCGCACGGTGCTTTCGATCACGCGGGGACCGGCAAATCCGATCAGGGCTTTGGGTTCGGCAATGACCACATCACCCAAGAAGGCAAAACCGGCCGACACACCGCCCATGGTGGGATCGGTCAGCACGCTGATGTAGGGCAGGCCTTTTTTGGCCAGGCGGGTCAGTGCGGCGTTGGTTTTGGCCATTTGCATGAGTGACAGCAGGCCTTCTTGCATGCGGGCGCCACCCGTGGCGGTGAAGCACACGAAAGGCACTTTTTGCGCGATGGCGGTTTCCACGCCGCGCACAAAGCGCTCGCCCACCACCGAGCCCATGGAGCCGCCCATGAAGTCGAACTCGAAACAAGCCACCACCAACTCAATGCTGTGCACGGCACCACCCATGACCACCAGGGCATCGGTTTCACCGGTGTTGTCCATGGCTTCTTTCAGGCGCTCAGGGTATTTGCGGCTGTCTTTGAACTTGATCGGGTCAACCGGCACCACTTCCTGGCCGATTTCGTAGCGGCCTTCGCCGTCCAGGAAGCTGTTCAGGCGGGCACGAGCGCCAATGCGCAGGTGGTGCGAGCAGCTGGGGCAGACGTTCTGGTTTTCTTCGAGGTCGGTCTTGTAAAGCACGGTCTCGCAGCTGGGGCATTTGACCCACAAGCCTTCAGGCACCGAGCGGCGGTCGGCCGGGTCGGTGTGCTGGATTTTTGGGGGGAGCAGTTTTTCTAGCCAACTCATGAGGATTCTCCTTCAGGGGCGGATTATCGTTGAAACGCTTTCGGTGCTTTTGTCGGCTTTCGGTGACGGGACAGTTCAGGCGTCAAGCGCCTGGCGGATACCGCTCAGGAACTCTGCGGCCACGCTGTTGATCTGCTCAGTTGGGGCCGCATCGATCAACTGGATCAATCGGCTGCCGATCACCACCGCGTCGGCCACGCGGCTGATGGCCTTGGCGGTCTGAGCGTCGCGGATGCCAAAACCTACGCCGACGGGCACGCTGACGTGCTGGCGAATGCGCGGCAGCATGGCCTCGACCGCGTCGGTGTCGAGCGTGCCCGAGCCGGTCACGCCCTTGAGCGACACGTAATACACATAGCCGCTGGCCACTTGGGCCACCTGCTGCATGCGCTCGTCGGTGCTGGTGGGGGCCAGCAAGAAGATCAGGTCCATGCTGTGGGCGCGCAGCTTGGCGGCAAATTCGACGCACTCTTCGGGCGGGTAGTCGACGATCAGCACGCCGTCCACACCCGCTGCCGAGGCGTCTCGGATGAAGCTGTCAGCGCCGTGTTTCTGGTCGTAGCGCTCCACTGGGTTGGCGTAACCCATCAGCACCACCGGGGTGGTGGTGTTGGTTTGGCGGAATTCGCGCACCATGGCCAGCACTTGCACGGTGCCAATGCCCAGAGCCAGGGCTTTGTCGCCCGCTTTTTGGATCACCGGGCCGTCGGCCGAGGGGTCTGAAAACGGCACCCCCAGCTCGATGATGTCGGCCCCGGCTTCGGCCATGGCATGCATCAGGGGCACGGTGGTGGTTTTTTGGGGGAAGCCTGCCGTGACATACGGGATCAGGGCTTTGCGGCCCTGAGACTTCAGGGCGGAGAGGGTGGCGTCGATGCGGCTCATGATCGGTTAGGCGTTAAGTGTTGGGCGTTGGGCGTTGATGTGGGGGGGGCTTGGCAAGGCGCAAAACGCTTCACGCCGAACGCTGAACGAAGATGCCTTTGACCGACTGGCCTTGGCAGCTGGGGCGGCAATAAAAATCGGCGTTCGACAAATCGGCCACGGTGCCGATGTCCTTGTCGCCACGACCCGACAGGTTGACCAGAATGCTTTGATCAGAACGCATGGTCTTCGCCAACTTCATGGCATAAGCCACGGCGTGGCTCGATTCGAGGGCGGGGATGATGCCCTCGGTGCGGCACAGGTAGTGGAAGGCTTCCAGCGCTTCCTTGTCGGTGATGCCCACGTACTCGGCGCGGCCAATGTCCTTCAAGAAGGCATGCTCGGGGCCGACGCCGGGGTAGTCCAAACCCGCGCTCACACTGTGCGTTTCGGTGATCTGGCCGTTTTCGTCTTGCAAGATGTAAGTGCGGTTGCCGTGCAGCACGCCGGGTGTGCCCAGTTGCAGCGAGGCGGAGTGCTTGCCCGTGTCCAGACCTTCGCCTGCAGCTTCCACGCCGATCAGGCGGGTTTTATCGTGCGGGATGTAGGGGTAGAAGATGCCCATGGCGTTGCTGCCACCGCCTACGCAGGCGATCACGGCGTCGGGCTGCTGCTCTGCCATTTGGAGCGTTTTGAACATCTCGGGCATTTGCGTGAGGCATTCCTCACCGATCACGCTTTGGAAGTCTCGCACCATCATGGGGTAGGGGTGCGGCCCGGCCACAGTGCCGATGATGTAGAAGGTGTTATCCACATTGGCCACCCAGTCGCGCATGGCTTCGTTCAGGGCGTCTTTGAGGGTTTTGCTGCCGGACTCCACGGGAACGACCGTGGCACCCAAGAGCTTCATGCGGTAGACGTTGGGGCTTTGGCGTTTGACGTCTTCGGCGCCCATGTAGACCACGCATTCCAGGCCGTAGCGGGCGCAGATGGTGGCCGTGGCCACGCCGTGCTGGCCTGCGCCCGTCTCAGCAATGATGCGCGGCTTGCCCATGCGCTTGGCCAGCATGGCCTGGCCGATGGTGTTGTTGATCTTGTGGGCACCGGTGTGGTTCAGGTCTTCACGCTTCAAGAAAATTTGCGCGCCGCCCATTTCACGGCTCATGCGGGCCGCGTGGTAAACGGGTGAGGGGCGGCCCACAAAGTGCGCCAGCTCCGACTTGAATTCGGCGATGAAGGCCGGGTCGTGCTGGTACTGGGCGTAGGCGGCTTTGAGCTCGTTGATGGCGTGCGTCAGTGTTTCACTGACGAAACTGCCGCCATAGATGCCGAAATGGCCTTTGAGGTCGGGTTGTTGGTAATCGAACATGGTGATGGCCTTCGTTAGGGCGGGGCCGCTCGGTGCTTGCAGGGCTGAGTGCTGCAAAGTAAGCCGAGGCGTGCCCGTGGACTGATTTAAAGGGAGAGTGCGTTGTCTGCGGTGCGCACCGCCTGGACAAACTGCCGCATTTTGTCGGCATCTTTGAGGCCCTTGCCTGCTTCGATGCCGGAGCTCACGTCAACGGCCAGAGACAGGCCGTGCGTGCGCAGTGCACGAATGCCATCGCCCACGTTTGCAGGTGTGAGTCCACCAGACAAAACGAGGTGAGCATTGACGTTTGGTGGCAGGAGTGACCAATGGAATGTTTTTCCGCCGCCGCCGTATCCGTCGACATGCGCGTCGAGCAAGAGGGCTTGGGCTGCTTGATGAATGTGGGCAAATTCTAGCAAGTCGAAGTCATGGACCTTGGACAGGGGAATTCGGGCGGCTTTGAGGTGGGGGCGACCTGTGCGCTGCGACATGTCTTGGCAGAAGTCGGCCGATTCGTCGCCATGAAACTGCAGCAAAGCGCCCGGCACGGCTGTGCAAGCCGCTTCGATCCGCGCAGGTGTCTCGTTGACGAAGAGCAGCACGGGTGTCACAAAAGCGGGCAGCAGGCGGGCCAGATCGGCTGCGCGCTCGACGCTCACACTGCGTGGGCTGGGCGGGTAAAGCACGAAACCAATGGCGTCTGCACCCGCGGCGCAGGCGGCCAACACATCCGCTTCGCGGGTGAAACCGCACATCTTGATGCGGGTGCGGTGCTGTGTGGCGGGGCTGATCAGCGTCATGGCAACCAATCAAAAGCAGGGGTGGTGTCGGGCAGGCCCCATTCGGGGCTGTAGATGGGCCCGGCAAAGTACAGGCCATCGGGCGAAAAGGTGGGTGCTGCGGCATCGCGGCTTTGGGCCAAAAGTACCTCCCGCATCCAGTCGGGTGACTGGTGGCCTTGGCCAATTGTGACCAGGCATCCCATGATGTTTCGGATCATGTGGTGCAAAAAGGCGTTGCCTTCGAACTCAAAGCGCCAATACGCGCCGTGCCGGGTGATGCGGATGTGCCGCAGCGTTTTGACAGGCGACAGCGCCTGGCAACTGCTGGCCCTAAACGACGAAAAGTCGTGCTCACCCAGCAGATGCTCGCTGGCTTGGCGCATGCTTGCTTCGGCCAGAGGGCGGTACACCCAGCCCACGCGGCCCGCCTCCAGGCTGGGGCGCACGATCGAGTCGAGCACCACATAGATGTAGCGTCTGCCGGTGGCGCTGGCGCGGCAATGGAAGCTGTCAGGCACATATTGCGCCCACTGCACCGCAATGTCAGTGGGCAAATACCGGTTGGTGCCGCGCACCCAGGAGTAGGGATCGCGCTCCAGTTCGGTGTCAAAGTGCACCACTTGCATGAGACCGTGCACCCCGGCATCGGTGCGTCCTGCACACAGGGTGCTGACCCGGGGTACATCGCAAAACTGGGCGAGGGCTTTTTCGAGTTTGTCCTGAATGGTTTGGCCAGAGGACTGGCTTTGCCACCCTTGGTAAGCCGTACCCGAGTAGCAGACGCCCAGCGCCAGTCTCACCGGATTTGACCGAGCAATTGCAAGGCGCGTGCCTTGAGATCACCCGTGGCAGAAGACGCCACCGACAGGATCAAGGCCCGGGCCAGGTCTTGGTCGCCCTTGGCCAGCAACTGGCTGGCCAGGTTCAGCTTGGACATTTCAGTGTCTTCAGCCGATGGTGCTGCACGTGGAGCTGGCGCTGGTGCGGCCACTTGCACTTGAACCGTTGGTGCCGGTTGATGCTGTGGTGTCATCATGGCTTGTGGCATGGCCTGGATGGGGGGCTGCATCGGCTGGGTGTGCGTTGTCATCGCTGGAGCTGATGACATGGGCATGATGTTGACCGCACCATACTGGGGTGCTGCAGCATGGGCCGGGCCCATCGGGGCTGTGGGCCCCAGGTTCAGGTCCAGCGAAGACATTTGCGGTGGAATGTCCTGATGGCGCATGGTGGAGTTGCTGGAAGTCTGGAAGGCGTGAGGAGGCACATCGTCATACGAGGGTGCAAACACTTCTTCGTTGGCCGACGATTTGCGGCGGATCCAGAAAATGAAGACCAACAGCACAAATATCAGCCCAGTAGTCCATGCCCACATGGTCTTGTTTTGAGCAAACTCATCGAGCACCGATGCGCCCAGTTTGGTCAAGCTTGATTCGCTGTCGGCTGCCGGTGGTGTGCCAGGCAGGCTGGAGCCGTTGCCTTTAGACAAGGCATCGAGCTCCTGCACGTTTTTGTTGAGCGCAGCCAATTGGTCAGCCGCATCTTTGCTTTCGCGTTCAGCCGCCAATGTGGCTTCAGGGCTGGTGGTACTGATTTGCGACTTGGACAGTGTCAGCCTGTCTTGCTGAGGTGTACTGTCCTCTTTGTTTTTGAGGTCGGTGCTCACCTTGCCGGACATTTCACGCCCTTGAGCACTGCCCACAAGCAATGGCGACTGTGCCAAGCGCCGGGCGTAGGCGGCAAAGTCGCGTGTCTGGGCAATGACGGTTTGTCGGGCTTCGGCTTGTGGGATTTGCGCCGCTTCTTCGGGCGCGGGCATGCGCAATACTGCGCCTGCACGGACCAGGTTGACGTTGCCCTCAATGAAGGCGTCCGGGTTGGCCTTGACCATGGCCAGAAGCATCTGATCCAGCGACACATGCGAGGGCAGATTCCTCAAGGCCAGCTTGGAGGCCGTGTCACCTGGGCGAACCGTCAAGGTTTCAGACGCGCTGTCGCTTTGACTGGCAATAGATGGTTTGGCCCCCAATACGGCAGGTGCTGCCGGCACATTGCCCGTGGCATTTGCAGGTGTTCGGTTGTCGACAGGTGCAAAACGGTAGACCGGGATGTTCTGTGCGTTGAGTTCAACGCTCGTCGGTGGCGCAGCTGAGGCTTCTGCTGGGGCTGCTGGAGGGGCCACAGGCACAGGCGCTGGCACAGCTTGAGCGATTGGTGTGGCAGGTGTTACTGCCAGGTAATTTGTGGAAGCTGTCTGTTCCGATGTGCTGCGAGGCGCTTTTCTGTCGCCACTGCTTGCCGTCAACAAGACCGCATAGTTTTTGACCAATCGACCAGTGGCCCATTGTGTTTCCAGGATCAAGTCAACAAAAGTGTCTTGTAAGGGCACACTCCCCTTCAAGGCAATATAAGGCCTGCCATTGCTGCGAGTTTCTATCGTAGTGGCCACGCTGTACAGCGCACTGTTGAACTCCATGCCCGCTTGCTGAAAGCTGGCAGGAGAAGCGAGCTGAGCGCGTAGGCCGCGTAACTCTTCCGGGGTGTATTGGGCAATGTCGACCTCGGCGTGCAAAGGCTCGCCGATGGCTGATAAAACTTGAAATCGACCCAAATCGAGGGCATGGGCAGAGAAACACCAAGAACAGATGACCAAACCACTGATGGCTTTTAACTTCCAGTCTTTTGCTGTCAAGCTTTGCGTTTTACCCATGTTTTCCCCGAATCCTTGTATCGAAAGCAGCAGTGGTCAGGCGTCCAACAAGATCCGGAGCATGCGCCGCAGTGGCTCTGCAGCCCCCCACAGCAACTGATCACCAATGGTGAATGCACCCACATACTCCGGGCCCATGGCCAGTTTGCGGACGCGTCCCACTGGAATGGTCATCGTGCCGGTCACTGCCACAGGCGTCAAATCCTTGATGGTCGCCTCCCGCGTATTAGGCACCACTTTAACCCATTGGTTATCGGCGGCGATCATGGCTTCCAGATCGGCCACGGGGACGTCTTTTTTCAGCTTGAAAGTCAGGGCCTGGCTGTGGCAGCGCATGGCACCCACGCGCACGCAGAAACCGTCCACTGGAATCGCTGCAGAGTTGAAACCCTCTCCCATGCCCAAAATCTTGTTGGTTTCGGCCATGCCTTTCCACTCTTCCTTGGACATGCCGTTACCGAGATCTTTGTCGATCCAGGGGATCAACGAGCCACCCAGCGGCACGCCAAAGTTGGCGGTCTCAGACGCCGTGAGGGCACGTTGTTTGGCCACCACCATGCGGTCGATTTCGAGGATGGCGCTCTTGGGGTCGTCCAGCAGGGCCTTGACCTCGGCGTTCAAGGTGCCGTATTGGGTCAGCAGTTCGCGCATGTGCTGTGCGCCGCCGCCTGAAGCCGCTTGGTAAGTCTGGGTGCTCATCCACTCGACCAGACCGGCTTTGTACAAAGCGCCCACGCCCATCAACATGCAGGACACGGTGCAGTTGCCGCCCACCCAATTGTTGCCACCGTGCGCCAGCGCGTTTTTGATGACGGGCATGTTGACTGGGTCCAGAATGATGACCGCGTCTTTTTCCATGCGCAGGGTCGAGGCCGCGTCGATCCAGTGGCCGTTCCAGCCTGCAGCGCGCAGCTTGGGGAAGACTTCAGAGGTGTAATCGCCGCCCTGTGCGGTGATGATGATCTCGCAACGCTTGAGTTGCTCGATATTGAAAGCGTCTTGGAGTGTGGTTTCGTTCTTGGCCATCGAGGGGGCTTTGCCGCCTGCATTCGATGTGGAAAAGAAGACCGGCTCGATCAGGTCAAAGTCTTTTTCCTGAACCATGCGGTCCATCAACACCGAGCCGACCATGCCGCGCCAGCCGACCAAACCTACTAACTTGCTCATTTCAACGCCCTTTCAGTTTTTAAAACAGTGTTTGACCTGACTGTTTGCCCGGCTCGTCTGGCCGGTAGGGGCGCACGACGAACCAGGCCGGATCAGCCCTTAATGGTCGTGGTTTTTGTGGTGATAACACGCGCACCGGCAGCCACTGCAGCGGCAGTGATCAGGTTCAGGGTGAACAGGCGGGCGTGAAACATGGGGCCCGATTGTAGCGGATTGGCTGGCGTGGGCCTGACAGCGGTCAGACGCAGTTTGCGCGTAAACCCTTTGTCTTTGGCATGTCTGAGTTCTCTATACTTTTCGAAAGGAAAAACGAATGAGTGCACAACAATTGATTTTGAGCCTGGTGTTGGCCACCATGGTGTTTTCGGTGTCGCTGGAATTGCGGATTGAGGACTTCCGGCGGGTGGCCCAAACCCCGCGTGCCGTGGTTTGCGGCCTGATTCCCCAGTTCATCTTGCTGCCTGTGTGCACTTGGCTGGCCACGCTGGCGCTGGATTTGCCCGCCAACGTCGAGGCGGCCATGATTTTGGTGGCGGCCTGTCCGGGCGGGAGCCTGAGCAATGTGGTCACCCACATGGGGGGTGGCAACACGGCCTTGTCGGTGAGCATATCGGCCGTGGCCAGTGTGATTGCCCTCTTTGCCACGCCCTTCAACTTCAGCTGGATGATCGCTGCCAACCCCGAAACCGCCTCTTGGCTGCGCGAGTTGTCGATCGACCCGTCCGGCATTTGGCTGAGCCTGGTGGCGCTTTTGGGCATTCCGCTGGCCTTGGGTTTGCTTTTTTCACACCAGTTGCCTGCTCTTACCCAGCGCATCCGCAAGCCGCTGGGCAACTTTGCCGTGGGCGCTTTGATCTTGTTCATCGTGGCAGGTCTCATCAAGGAGCGGCAGTTGCTGACACTGGGTCTTTTGCCCACCTTGCTGATCGTGGTGTTGCACAACGCCAGCGGCCTGTTTCTGGGTTGGACTACAGCCAAGGCCATGCGCGTGAGCGAGCGTGACCGCCGGGCGATCATGATCGAAGGCGGCATGCAGAACTCGGGGCTGGCGTTGGGCATCATCGCGGTGCAGTTTGGCAGCGATCTGGGCATGGTCACCCTGGCCAGCCTGTGGGGCATTTGGCACATTGTGAGCGGCATGGGTTTGGCCTTTTATTGGAAGAGAAAAGATGCTCGATTGCTTGATTAAGAACGGCACCGTGGTGGACGGCACGGGTGCGCCCTCCCGTGTGGCCGATGTGGGGGTGCGCGGGGGCCGCATTGTGGCGGTGGGCCAGGTGGACGAACCCGCCCACCAAACCGTGGATGCCACAGGCCTGTGGATCACCCCCGGTTTTGTGGACATCCACACCCATTACGACGGGCAAGTGACTTGGGACGAGTGCTTCACCCCCAGCATCTACCACGGCGTGACCACGCTGCTCATGGGCAACTGCGGGGTGGGTTTTGCCCCCAAGCGACCGGGTCACGAGGACGACCTGATCAAGCTCATGGAGGGCGTGGAAGACATTCCGGGTGCGGCGCTGCACGAAGGCATCCGCTGGAATTGGGAGAGCTTTCCGCAATACATGGACGCGCTGGCCGCCACGCCGCGCAGCCTGGACTATTTGGTGCAGGTGCCGCACGACCCCTTGCGCATGTATGTGATGGAGGAACGCGCCCTGGCCCACGAGAAGGCCACGGCGCAAGACATCGACGCCATGCGTTCGCTGTTGCGCGAAGCCCTGCAGGCGGGTGCCGCCGGGTTCAGCACCGGGCGCAGCGACAACCACCGCACCTCCGAGGGCAAGGACACACCTGCCGCGAATGCGGGCAACGACGAATTGACGGGCCTGGCCCAGGCCTTTGAGGGCTTGGGCCACGGCGTGGTGCAGATCGTGAGCGACTTCAACTTGCTGAACGGCCCCGATCAGTTTGACGCCGAGTTTGACAGCGTGGAAGCGCTGGCGCGGGCCAGCGGCAAGCCGGTGTCCATGACCTGGCTGCAACGCGACCCGGGCGGCGAGCAATACCTGAAGATTCAGCAGCGGGTCGAAGCGGCGGTGCAGGCAGGCCTGCCGCTGTACATGCAGACGGCGGTTCGGGGCATTGGCGTGCTCAACGGGCTGGACGCGAGTTTTCACCCCTTCATGGGTTTCCCGTCTTACAAAGAGGTGGCACATTTGCCTTTGGCAGAGCGCGCACAGGCGCTGCGCGATCCGGCGTGCAAGGCCCGCATCTTGTCGGAAAAGTCCGAACGTCTGGCTGGAGACGGAAGCGCCATCCCGCCGCTGGTGGACATCTTGCTGGCCAAGATCGACCTGATCAGCGGGCGCATGTTTGCGCTCGAAGACACGCTCAACTACGAGCCTTCGGTCATGCAGAGCTTTTTGGTGCGGGCCAAGCAGGCGGGCATCACGCCGTTGGAGGCGATTTACGACCACCTGAGTGCGGGCAGTGGCGAGGGCCTGATTTACTTCCCGATCTTCAATTACAACGAGGGCTCGCTCGACGCGGTGCGCCGCATGCTGGCCCATCCCAGAGCGCTCAGCAGCTTGAGCGATGCGGGGGCCCACGTCGGCACGGTGTGCGATGCCAGCTTCCCGACCTTCATGCTCACGCACTGGGTGCGCGACCGAGGACGTGACAGTATCCCGCTTGAAACCGCGGTGGAGATGCTCACGAGCCGCAATGCCCGGTACCTGGGTTTGACAGACCGGGGCGTGATCGCTCTCGGCATGCGTGCCGACCTGAACGCCATCGACCCCAAACGCCTGAGCGTGGGCCTGCCCCGGTTGGTGCGCGACTTGCCTGCGGGCGGCAAGCGCTTTGTGCAAAAGGCTGAAGGCTATGTGGCCACCTGGGTGGCGGGTGAGCAGGTGCAGCGCGATGGCGAGATCACCGAGGCCCGCCCGGGGCGTTTGGTGCGCATGGGCCAAAACTGACGCGCTTCATTTTTGAAACGTCCGAAATAAAAAGCCCGGCCACCTTCACAGGTGCCGGGCTTTGTTGTTAGCGGAGGTTGATCAGCCGAGTTTGATCAGCCCAGCGCCTTGACCACCGCATCACCCATTTCGCGGGTGCCCACTTTGGTCGTGCCTTCACTCCAGATGTCACCCGTGCGCAGGCCCAGGGCCAACACTTTTTGCACAGCCGCTTCGATGCGCTGGGCAGCTTCGGGCTGGTTCAGGCTAAAGCGCAGCATCATGGCGGCTGACAAGATGGTCGCCAGTGGGTTTGCGATGCCTTTGCCTGCGATGTCGGGGGCGCTGCCATGGCTGGGCTCGTACAGGCCTTGATTTTTCGTGTTCAGGCTGGCCGAGGGCAGCATACCGATGGAGCCTGTGAGCATGGAGGCTTCGTCGCTCAGGATGTCGCCAAACATATTACCCGTGACCACCACGTCAAAACGCTTTGGCTCCTTGACCAGCTGCATGGCGGCGTTGTCCACATACATGTGGTCCAGAGCGATGTCGGGGTACTCTTTGCCCACTTCGGTGACCACGTCTTTCCAGAACTGGAAAGTTTCGAGCACGTTGGCTTTGTCCACGCTGGTCACGCGGCCTTCGGTGCCTGCGGCTTTGCGCTTGCGGGCGGCCTGGAAGGCCACATGCGCGATGCGCTCGATCTCGGGCTTGGAGTAGCGCATGGTGTCAAACGCCTCTTCCGCTCCGGGGAAGTGGCCATCGGTCGCGATGCGGCGGCCGCGTGGCTGGCCAAAGTAAATGTCGCCCGTCAGCTCGCGGATGATCAGGATGTCCAGACCTGAGATCAGCTCTGGCTTGAGGCTCGATGCACCGACCAGCTGTTCGTAGCAAATGGCAGGGCGGAAATTGGCGAACAGGCCCATGTTTTTGCGCAAGCCCAAAATCGCTTGCTCGGGGCGCAGAGGGCGGTCGAGCGTGTCGTATTTCCAGTCGCCGACCGCGCCAAACAGCACGGCATCACTGTCCATGGCCAGCTTGAGTGTGGCTTCGGGCAGAGGATGGCCATAGGCGTCGTAAGCCGCGCCGCCGACCAAGGCGGTTTCCATCTCGAACTTCAGGTCGAGCGTGTTAAGAACTTTGACGGCTTCAGAGACGATTTCGGTGCCGATGCCATCACCGGGGAGGACTGCGATTTTCATAGGGGTTCTCGTGTTCTTTTATGCGTTGACGGCGGTGTGCGCCAGCCAAGGCTTGGTGGCCAGACGCTCGGCTTCATAGGACTTGATCTTGTCAGCGTGGCGCAAGGTCAGGCCAATGTCGTCCAAGCCGTTGAGCAAGCAGTATTTGCGGAAGGCTTGCACCTCAAACGGGATTTCCTGGCCTTGTGGGCGAACCACGACCTGGCGCTCCAGATCCACGGTGAGCTCGTAGCCGGGGAAGGCCGCGACTTCGTCGAACAACTGGGCCACCACGGCTTCGGGCAGCACGATGGGCAGCAGGCCGTTTTTGAAGCAGTTGTTGAAAAAGATGTCGGCAAAGCTGGGTGCGATCACGCAGCGAAAGCCGTATTGGTCAATGGCCCAGGGCGCGTGCTCACGCGAAGAACCGCAGCCAAAGTTCTTGCGCGCCAGCAAAACGCTGGCACCTTGGTAGCGCGGCTGGTTCAGCACGAAGTCCGGGTTGGGCTTGCGGCTGGCCGGGTCCTGGCCGGGGTAGCCGACGTCGAGGTAGCGCCATTCGTCAAACAGGTTGGGGCCAAAGCCGGTCTTGCGGATCGACTTGAGGAACTGCTTGGGGATGATGGCGTCGGTGTCCACGTTGGCGCGATCCATTGGGGCCACCAAGCCTTTGAGAAGGGTGAATTTTTGCATAGCTAAATGGAAGTGGCAGGGGTTTGTAAAAGGGTTTCGACGTCGTTGATGACTTGGGGTGACGCACTTTGTTGGGCGTGTTTCTTGGCTTTGTGGGCCATGAGCGTATCCCATGGCGTACTCAGCCGAGCAAGTTTGGCCCAGGTGTAGGCCAAACCCATGTGATCTTGTTCTGTTTCGTACAGTGCAATGGCTTGGGTGTAGCGGGTTTGCGCCGAATCGACTTGACCCAAGCGGTGGTCCAGATCGCCTAAAGCCTGGAGCGCGTTGGCGCGGCCCAGATTGTGTTGTTCTTTTTCGTAAAGGGCGATGGCTTGGGTGTAGCGGGTTCGCGCCGAATCGACTTGGCCCAAGCGGCTGTCCAGATCGCCTAAAGCCTGGAGCGCGTTGGCGCGGCCCAGATCGTTTTGTTCTTTTTCGTACAGGGCGATGGCTTGGGTGTAAAGGCCCCGCGCCGAATCGACTTGGCCCAAGCGGCTGTCCAGATCGCCCAAAGCCCTGAGCGCGTTGGCGCGGCCCAGATCGTTTTGTTCTTTTTCGTACAAGGCGATGGCTTGGGTGTAAAGGCCCCGCGCCGAATCGACTTGGCCCAAGCGGCTGTCCAGATCGCCCAAAGCCCTGAGCGCGTTGGCGCGGCCCAGATCGTCTTGTTCTTTTTCGTACAGGGCGATGGCTTGGGTGTAAAGGGCCCGCGCCGAAGCGATTTGGCCTAGGCGGCGGTCCAGATCGCCTAAAGCCTGGAGCGCGTTGGCGCGGCCCAGATCGTCTTGTTCTTTTTCGTACAAGGCGATGGCTTGGGTGTAAATGGCCCGCGCCGAAGCGATTTGGCCCAGGCGGCGGTCCAGATCGCCCAAAGCCCTGAGCGCGTTGGCGCGGCCCAGATCGTTTTGTTCTTTTTCGTACAGGGCGATAGCTTGGGTGTAAAGGGCCCGCGCCGAATCGACTTGGCCCAAGCGGCTGTCCAGATCGCCTAAAGCCTGGAGCGCGTTGGCGCGGCCCAGATCGTTTTGTTCTTTTTCGTACAGGGCGATGGCTTGGGTGTAAAGGCCCCGCGCCGAATCGACTTGGCCCAAGCGGCTGTCCAGATCGCCCAAAGCCCTGAGCGCGTTGGCGCGGCCCAGATCGTCTTGTTCTTTTCGTACAAGGCGATGGCTTGGGTGTAAAGGCCCCGCGCCGAAGCGATTTGGCCTAGGCGGCGGTCCAGATCGCCTAAAGCCTGGAGCGCGTTGGCGCGGCCCAGATCGTCTT
>NZ_LFYT02000025.1 GCF_001270065.2 Limnohabitans planktonicus II-D5 | reverse complement strand
CCTATGACGGCACGACAGCGGCTGCATTGGCAACGGGTGCGATCACAGCCACGGGCGTGACAGTGGGCGGCGTGGCAGAAACTGCAACGGTGAACAAAGCCAGCGGCACCTACAACAGCAAGAACGTGAACGCTGCAACAACGGTCACCGCGACCTTGGTGGCAACTGACTTTGCGGCTGGCACAGCAGATTTGAGCAACTACAACTTGCCCACTACAGTTTCAACAGTAGTCGGTGGTGGCACGATCAGCAAAGCCAACTTGGCTGTGGCCATGAGCAACCAGAACAAAACCTATGACGGCACGACAGCAGCTGCATTGGCAACGGGTGCGATCACAGCCACGGGCGTGACAGTGGGCGGCGTGGCAGAAACTGCAACGGTGAACAAAGCCAGCGGCACCTACAACAGCAAGAACGTGAACGCTGCAACAACAGTCACCGCGACCTTGGTGGCAACTGACTTTGCGGCTGGCACAGCAGATTTGAGCAACTACAACTTGCCCACTACAGTTTCAACAGTAGTCGGTGGTGGCACGATCAGCAAAGCCAACTTGGCTGTGGCCATGAGCAACCAGAACAAGACCTATGACGGCACGACAGCAGCTGCATTGGCAACGGGTGCGATCACAGCCACGGGCGTGACAGTGGGCGGCGTGGCAGAAACTGCAACGGTGAACAAAGCCAGCGGCACCTACAACAGCAAGAACGTGAACGCTGCAACAACGGTCACCGCGACCTTGGTGGCAACTGACTTTGCGGCTGGCACAGCAGATTTGAGCAACTACAACTTGCCCACTACAGTGGCAGGCAATGGCGCGATCAGCAAGAGTTCCAACACCGTAACTCTGACCGCCAACAGCGATAACAGCAAGGTGTACAACGGCACGACACAAAGCGTTTCTGGCTTTGGTGTGACAGGTCTGCTGGGTGATGACGCCATCAACAGTGCGGCCGCTGTTGCAGGCATCACCGCAGGCGCCAGCGGCAAGAACGCAGGCAGCTACACCAGCACCTTCACGGGCAGCAATGCTGATTTGGCAAATAACTACGCCAACATCACCAAGACCAACGGTACGTTGAACATCGCCAAAGCCAACCTCACAGTCACCCTATCCGACCAAACCAAAACCTACGACGGCAGCACAGCCGCCACCCTGGTCCCCACCGCCTTCACCGTCAAAGGTGTGACCGTTGCAGGCCAGACGGAAACCGCCAGCGTGAACCAAACAGTCGCTTTGTACAACGACAAGAATGTACTGGGTGCGAGCAGCGTCACGGCCAATCTGGGGGCGGGCAACTTTGCGGCAGCATCGGGTACTGATCTGAACAACTACAACTTGCCGACTTCGTTGACTGGCAAGGGCACGATCACGCCCAAGGACGCGGCCGTGACGGGCAACGCCACCACGGTGCAGGCCAATGGCACGCAGCAAACGCAATCGCCAGCGACCAAGTCGGGCTTTGTGGCGGGTGAGGATGTGACGGTGTCTGGCTTGGCCACTGGCTTGATTGCGGGCACGTACAACTCGAACCTGAGCGCTGCACCGGCCAATGCGGCCACGGTGTTGAGCAACTACAAAATTGCTTACACCAATGCGGCGCTGCGGATCACCCCGGCCGTGGTGACCAACAGCACCGTGGCAGTGGCCCTGGCCCGCACCACAACGCCGACCAGCCGTTTGAACTTGTCGGGCTTCTCTAACGCAGGGGGCGTGGGTGCCGCTGTGGCGGGGGCTGTGGATTCGGGTGCTGACAGCAGAGAGCCATCGGGCGCAGCAGCCTCGCCGCCACAAGCTTGCTCACCCGAGAACTTGCAGCAGTGCGAATGCGAGGAGAGCGCTGGCGATGGCATTGAGCTGTGCCTGGCACCCAGCGCCAAGCTTTGAGCATGCAGGGCCGGTTTAGCCGGTGAACGTCGGGGTCTTCGGCCTCGACCGCCTGAGGGGTGACTGGCATTTGTCGGGGTCTTCGACCGCCGACCTACGGGGCGGTGGTTTTGTAGGTCGGTACTCGGAGAGTCCGACGTTTTAGGTGTAGCGAAGGCTCCATGTCGGGGTCTTCGACCGCCGACCTACGGGGCTGTGGTTTTGTAGGTCGGTACTCGCAGAGTCCGACGTTTGGGGTGTGGCGAAGGCTCTATGTCGGGGTCTTCGACCGCCGACCTACGGGGCTGTGGTTTTGTAGGTCGGTACTCGGAGAGTCCGACGTTTGGGGGTGTAGCGAAGGCTTTGTGTCGGGGTCTTCGACCGCCGACCTACGGGTCGGTGGTCTTGTAGGTCGGCACTCGGAGAGTCCGACGTTTGGGGTGTGGCGAAGGCTTTGTGTAGGGGTCTTCGACCGCCGACCTACGGGGCTGTGGTTTTGTAGGTCGGCACTCGGAGAGTCCGACGTTTGGGGTGTGGCGAAGGCTTTGTGTAGGGGTCTTCGACCGCCGACCTACGGGGCTGTGGTTTTGTAGGTCGGTACTCGGAGTGTCCGACGTTTGGGGTGTGGCGAAGGCTCTATGTCGGAGTCTTCGACCGCCGACCTACGGGGCTGTGGTCTTGTAGGTCGGCACTCGCAGAGTCCGACGTTTGGGGTGTAGCGAAAGCTCTGTGTGGGCGTCTTCGACCACCGACCTACGGGGTGATGGTGCAAAAATTTCAAACTTCAGCGTGCCGGATCAATCAGTTTTTGCTCGACGTGACTTTCGCCCTTGCCTGATGCAGCTTCCTGTAGCTGTCGAGCAGGCGGTGGTGCCTGTCCAGCCCTTCCAGTTGCATGCTCGTGGGCGTTAAGCCAAAAAAGCGCACGCTGCCCTCCACCGAGCCCATGACGGCGTCCATCCGGTCGTTGCCAAACATCCGGCGGAAGTTGACCGCGTAGTCGTCCAGTTCCAGCTCATCATCGAGCAGCACTTCCAGCACCACGTTCAAGGCTTTGTAAAACAAACCGCGCTCTACGGTGTTGTCGTTGTACTGAAGGAAGGCGCCCACCAGTTCATGCGCTTCGTCAAACTGTTTCAAAGCCAGATGAATCAACAACTTCAACTCGAGCACCGTCAGCTGACCCCACTCTGTGTTTTCATCGAACTCGATGCCGATCAAGGTGGCAATGTCAGAGTACTCATCGAGCTCATTGTTTTCCAGGCGTTCCAGCAGGGCTGACAAGCTGGCATCGTCCAGGCGGTGCAAATTCAAAATGTCGGCGCGAAACAGCAAGGCCTTGTTGGTGTTGTCCCAGATCAAATCTTCGATGGGGTAAACCTCGGAATACCCAGGCACCAAAATCCGGCAGGCGATGGCACCCAACTGGTCATAGACTGCGGTGTAAACCTCTTTGCCCATGTCTTTGAGAATGCCCAACAAGGTGGCCGCTTCCTCGGCATTGCGGTTTTCACCTTGACCAGAAAAATCCCATTCCACAAATTCAAAATCTGCTTTGGCGCTGAAAAAGCGCCACGACACGATGCCGCTGGAATCGATGAAGTGCTCCACAAAGTTATTGGGCTCAGTGACCGCGTTGCTCTCAAACGTGGGCGGGGGCAAATCATTCAGGCCTTCAAAACTGCGGCCTTGCAGCAGCTCGGTCAGGCTGCGTTCAAGCGCCACTTCCAGGCTGGGGTGCGCACCAAACGATGCAAAGACACCGCCCGTGCGTGGGTTCATCAAGGTCACGCACATGACCGGGTAGGCCCCGCCCAGCGACGCGTCTTTCACCAGCACGGGAAAGCCTTGCTCTTCGAGGCCTTGAATGCCGGCCAGGATGCCGGGGTATTGGGCCAGCACCTCTTGCGGCACATCCGGCAAACAGATTTCACCTTCGATGATTTGGCGTTTGACTGCCCGTTCAAAAATTTCGGACAGGCACTGCACCTGCGCTTCGGCCAGCGTGTTGCCCGCACTCATGCCATTGCTGACAAACAGGTTTTCAATCAGGTTGGAAGGGAAGTACACCACCTCGCCGTCCGATTGCCGCAGATACGGCAGGCAACAGATGCCGCGCGCGTTGTTGCCGGAGTTGGTGTCCACCAGATGCGAGCCACGCAACTCGCCATCGGTGTTGTAAATGTTGCGGCAGTACGCATCCAGTATTTCAGCGGGCAGCGCATCTTTTTTGCCCGGCTTGAACCAGCGCTCATTCGGGTAATGGACAAACGCCGCGTTGGCGATGTCTTCTCCCCAAAAGGCACCGGCGTAGAAATGGTTGTTGTTGAGCCGCTCAATGTATTCGCCCAAGGCCGAGGCCAAAGCGCTTTCCTTGGTCGCGCCCTTGCCATTGGTAAAGCACATGGGCGAATGCGCGTCGCGGATGTGCAAGGACCACACATTGGGAATGATGTTGCGCCACGAAGCAATTTCAATCTTGATGCCCAAGCTGGCCAAAATGCCTGACATGTTGGCAATGGTCTGCTCGAGCGGCAAATCCTTGCCTGCAATAAACGTGTGGGTGTCAGCGCTGGGTTTGAGCGTCAGCAAAGACTGCGCATCGGCATCCAGGTTGTCGACTTCCTCGATGACAAACGTGGGCCCCGCTTGCACGACTTTTTTGACCGTGCAACGCTCAATCGATTTCAGAATCCCCCGACGGTCTACTTCTGCGATATCGGACGGCAACTCCACCTGGATCTTGAAAATCTGCTGGTGGCGGTCCTCAGGATCGACGATGTTGTTTTGCGAAAGACGGATGTTGTCGGTCGGAATATTGCGCGTCACGCAGTACAACTTGACAAAGTACGCCGCACACAAAGCCGATGAGGCCAAAAAATAATCGAACGGCCCCGGGGCCGAGCCATCGCCCTTGTAACGGACAGGCTGATCAGCGACGACGGTGAAGTCATCGAATTTGGCTTCAAGACGAAACTTGTCAAGAAAGTTGACTTTGATTTCCATGGCAGATTTTTCAAATGAAGAGGAATGGACCTACCACGGTGCAGTAGAGCGTTCGGATGGGTGATTATCTCTTCATGAGGCATCGGCTTCGTGGGTGCAGGAAGGGTCAGAACTTGACCATTGAACCGCGCCGCTACAAGCCCCTAATGGCCCTCAAGCACCGACACAGTTGACGCTGTGTGCTTGAATTTCCGATCTGTTGATTCGGCCCTGAGAAATTTCAACGCCCAACGATGTTGTAGGTCGGCGGTCGAAGACCCCGACATGTGCCTATGCCCAAACCCATCATGTCGTACTCTGGGAGATGACATTCCCCACACATTGATCCGGCACGCTGAAGTTTGAAATTTTTGCACCATCACCCCGTAGGTCGGTGGCTTTAGCCCCGACATGCAGCCTGCACCGAAGCCCGCCATGTCGGCTTTGTTGCCACCGACCTACAAGCTCTTTGACCATTGAATACTTCAAAGGGCCGGATCAATAAAGGGGCGAGATGCTGCATCTGAGCGCATGAAAACTCTGCCTTTGAATGTACGCCTTAACGAGCAGACGAAGACGCAGCTTTCTTGACCCCCGCCCCGCGCACTTCGAGTTTGACTTCGTCCAGCACCTTGCCTTTTGCATCGGTGATTTGCAGGGTGTGACGTCCAGGCCAGGGCAGCCACAGGGCTTGGTTGCCTTGGGCCAGGGGTTGGCCATTGAGCAGCCAGCGCAGTTTGTGGCCTTGGGCTTGAAGTGTCAGGCGCTGGCTTTGGGGTGGGATGTCGGGGTCCAGGGCGATGATGCTGCCGTTGGTGGGCGAGGTGATGCGTGCGACGTTGGCGAGGGCGCTTTTGTCTTGGCTGGCCGTGGCAAAAGTCGCCTGTTCTGTGCCTGCAATGAACCACTCTTCACGGGCAGCCTCGGATTGGTTTCCTTCAAACGTGACCCGTTGATGCACCAATCCGGTGGGGGGCTTGGGGGGCTGGCTGCTTTGTTGGGCGTGCAAAAAGTTCATCACAGCCGCCCAGATGGGGGCCGCGCCTGTGGTGCCGCTCACGTCCCACATGGGGGCGCCGCTGGCATTGCCCACCCACACGCCCACGGTGTAGTGCTGTGAATATCCCACGGCCCAGTTGTCGCGCATGTCTTTGCTGGTGCCGGTTTTAACGGCCGTCCAGTACCGTGTGGTCAGCACGCTGTCGGTGCCAAAGGTGCGTGCGCGAGCCACAGGGTCGCTCATGATGTCGCTGACGATGAAGGCCGCTCGCGCATCGAGGGCGGGCACGGCGGCAAGCGCTGGTGCAGTGTGCGGACTGGCTTTGGCGGCCCGCAGCAGTGTGGTGGGGCCGCTGCGTCCGCCGTTGGCCAGGGTGCGGTAAGCGTTGCTCAAGTCGAGCAGGCTCACCTCGGCGCTGCCCAAGGCAAGGCTGAAACCGTAGTGGTCGCCGCTTTGTTGGAGTGGCAAGCCCAGTCGGCGCAGTTGTTTTTGAAAGGCATCGGGGCCGACCATGATGAGGGTGCGCACGGCGGGCACGTTGAGCGATGCACCCAATGATGTGCGGGTGCTAACCCAGCCTTTGAAGTGGTGGTCGTAGTTTTGGGGGATGTACAGGCCGCCCGAGGTCTGGATTTGTGCAGACGAATCTTCCAGCAGCGATGCGGCGGTGATGCGCTTTTCGGCCAGGGCTTGCGCATACAAAAAGGGTTTGAGTGTGGAGCCGGGCTGGCGCCGCGTGGTCACGGCATCGACTTGCTCGGCCTGGCTCATGGGGCCGGATGAGCCGACCCAGGCACGTACTTCGCCGCTGGCGTTGTCGAGCACGACCAGAGCGCCGTCTTGCACATTTCGCCCGGACAGCTCGCGCAGATGGGTCTGCAGGGTTTGCACGGCAAAGCGTTGCAGCGGGGCACTCAAGGTGGTGATGATGGTGCGGCTTTGAGCCCGTTGTTTGGCCACTTGACGTGCCACATGAGGGGCGATGCCTTCATCGGCGGCATAGTCACGCCTGGCCAGTGTGGCGCTGACAAACAGGCTGACGGCTTCGCAGTCGGGCTGGGACGCCAGGCTTTTGAGGACTTGGCAGCTGCGCTGCGCGACTTGGCGTTCTTTGGCGTTGGGTGCGCGCACCAGGGCCACGGCCATGGCGGCTTCAAGGTGGTTCAAGCCATGTGCGGCTTTGCCAAACAGGGTCTGGCTCAGGGCTTCGATGCCGACCAGTTCGCCGCGAAAGGGCACGAGGTTGAGGTAGGCTTCCAGGATCTGGTCTTTGCGCCATTGGCGTTCCAGGCTTTGGGCCGATAAGGTTTGCCCCAGCTTTTGCACCACACTTCGCCCGTCGCTGCCACGGCGCAAATCTTCGTCCAGCAGACCTGCCAATTGCATGGTCAGCGTGGAGGCGCCCCGTGTGCGGGTGTTCCACAGATTGGCCCAGGCGGCAGCTGTGACCGCTTGCCAATCGACGCCGCTGTGCTCGTAAAAACGCTTGTCTTCTGACAGGACCAGCGCGGTACGCAAGGCGGGTGAAATCTGGCTCAATTCGACCCAGGGGCCGCGCCTGATTTGTTTGTCGGTGCGCAGGCGATGCAAGACCTCGCCTTGCCGGTCCAGGATCAAGGTGTCAGAAGGGCGGTGTGCTGTTTTGACTTCCTCAAAGGTGGTGGCCATGGCGCTGGTCTGTAGAAACAAGATCCAGCACGCCAGCCCCAAGCGCTGGCGCCAGTTCAACGAGGGGCCTCCACCGTGATTTTGGCGTTGGGCGTTTCGCCAAAAATTTCCGGGGCGTACATGGCTTCAATCCGGCTGGGGGGCATGAGGAATGCACCCACATTGTTCAGGCGGAAGGTGTAGCTGAGCTTGACGTTGCCCTTGGGCAGGAAGTGGTAATAACTGCGGAAGGCTTCAAAGCTGCGCTCTTCAAAGGCCAACCAGGCGTCGCCTTCACGTTTTTCGCCCTGGATGGCAATTTCACTGTCACGGCCCAGGCCGCTGCCCAAAATCGTGCCGCCACCGGGGACCGGGTCGGTGACCACGGCCCAGCTCATGTCGGTGCTGGCATTGATTTCAAGGGTCACGCGCAGCACATCGCCTCGGGTGTAGGTGTTGGCAGGCAGACTCTTGTTGGCTTGCTCAACCGGGGTGATGGTTTTCTTGATTTGATAGCCCGCAAAAAACGGCGCTTTGAGCGGGATGGCCGCCACCGATTGCAAGGTCAGCCAGGGTTTGCCCGGGCCTTGGTGGGTCACGTTCAGGCTGTCTGCACCGCTGTCTTTGCTGGCCCCTTTTGGCCAGGGCAGGAAGGCGGTGTTGTTGCGCAGTTGTCCGGGCACCATGGGCGCACCGAATAGGTTGAACTGCGAAGCTCCTGAGAAGTCATTGGGTTTGACGCGTTCGACTTTGCTCCAGTCGACGGCTGCCGTGTTGGGGCCCAGTTTGGCCTGGGTGGTGCCCGATACGGTGACGGCTTCAAATTTGGCCGAGAATTTTTCCAGTGCCAGACCGCCCCACAAGTTGGCGGTGGTCGTGTGCCAGGCACCGTTTTTCTGGCGTCCGATGAAACCGTTGGCCAGTCGACCCATGTCGTCTTTCCAAGTTGGATCGTCGATCACGGCCAAGATCAGTTTGGCGGTGTTCGCGTCACCGTTTTGCATGAGCCACCACCAGTAGTCGTCTTTTTCGGTGCTGAAAATCATTTTGGTGCCCTGGTAGCTGATGCGCGCACGCAGCACCGAGGTGGCTTCGTTCAAACGTTTGTTGCGATCGGGCACGTCCTGCATGCGTTTGAGGATGTTCATCCAGTCAATGACGGCATGGGTGGGCCATTGGTTGGGCGCGATGGTGATGCTTTGGAGCATGCGCGCTTGTGCTTTGCCGTAACGTGACAGGGCTTCGATGGCGGCGAGTTTGCGCACATCGAGGTCTTTGCCCGTGCCCCTGGGGCTCCACACATCGCGTTTGAGCTTGCCTTCGACGAAGGCGATCAGGCCGCGTTCCATGGGGGCGCGCACCTCATCACTGAGTGCAAAGGCAGGGTTGAGGCTGGCCGCTTCGTGTGTGGCTGCCAGCAAGTAGGCCGTTAACGTGTCGCTGCCTGTGTTGGCGTTGCCGCCTTGTGGCGGAAAGTAGTGGGCCAGGCCGTCGCTGTCCAGGTAGCTCGGAATTTGCGCAGCCACGGTTTGCCAGAGTTTGCCGTCACGCAGGCCCACCGATTTGCTGGTTTTTTGTTCCAGGCAGGCAAACGGGTAATTGGCAAACCAGTTTTTCACGCCGGGCAGGCCTTCGGCCAGTTGCGGCTGCAAAGCCATGCGCAAGCCGCCCCGTCCGGGCAAGGCGTCAGCAGGGGGGGCCACGGACAGCGTGAGCGGGCCGTCCAGTTGCATCAAGGTCGCTTGCTGCACGGTCAAGGGGACGGCAGGGATGATGCGCTGGCTGGCTTTGAGCGCATCGCGTGCCCCGTTGATCGTGTCCTTGGCTTCAATTTCCCACAGAATAGCTTCGTTGCGCGTGCTGGCCAGTTGTGCGGGCGCGGTGACCCGCCAAGACACTTCGCGTGCATCGCCTGCCGGAATGTCCACGGTTTGAGCGGGCAAATCGAGCAAGGTGGCGCGGGGCGTGACCACCACTTTCATGGCTTGCTGGGTGGTGTTGCGCAGGGTCAGCTGGGCGCGGT
This sequence comes from Limnohabitans planktonicus II-D5, assembly GCF_001270065.2. Lineage (GTDB taxonomy): Bacteria > Pseudomonadota > Gammaproteobacteria > Burkholderiales > Burkholderiaceae_C > Limnohabitans_A > Limnohabitans_A planktonicus. Next base: position 55,720 of record NZ_LFYT02000025.1, on the reverse strand, counting down.
ATTGGTCGTCTTCGCGCACCAAGGGCGGCAAGCCGCTGATGATCTGCAGGTCTTGTGTGGCACGGATGCTGGCACTGCCCGTGCCAAACAGGCCTGTCGAAGCATCGGCTACGGCCACGATCTTGAAGGTGGTGAGCGCATCATTGAGGGGCACCGTGATGCGGGCCTGGCCGTTGGCATCGAGCTTGACGGCAGGCTCCCACAGCAGCAAGGTGTCCAGCAGCTCCCGGGTGCCGCTGTGCCCGCCACCGCCGCCGGGCGCCACCGCCTTGCGACCGTAGTGTCTGCGGCCAATGATCTCCATTTGTGCGGTGGAGGTGTCCACGCCCCAGGCTCGGCGCTGCATCATGGCTTCGAGCAGGTTCCAGCTGCGGTTGGGCATGAGTTCAAGCAAGGCTTGGTCGACTGCAGCCAAGGCGATTTCTGCGTTGGCGGCCGGTTGTCCGTTGGGCAGTTTGACTTGCACGGTGACTTGCGCTTTGCCGCGCACGGGGTAGCTCTCTTTGTCGGTCTTGACGCTGACCTGCAGTTGATGGGCCTGTGTGCCGATCTGGATTTCGGCCACGCCCAGTCTGTAGGCCGGTTTGCTCAAGTCCACCAAGGCGGTGGGGGCAACATATTCGCGCCCTTCGTACCAAAAAGAGGTCCACCATTCACTGGGCGCCTTGAAGCCCCAGGTGAAGAAGGAGTACCAGGGCACTTCACGCAAGCGCCCGCGCAGAGCCAAGACGCTGACGAAAACATTGGGTCCCCAGCCTTCTTGGATTTTGAGCTGAATCGTGGGGTCCTGGCCGTTGAGTTGCACCACTTCGGAGTGCATCACGCCTTCGCGCTCGACCGATACCAAGGCAGTGGCAAAGCGGAACGGCATGCGTACTTGGAACTTGGCGATGTCGCCAGGCTGGTAACTCTTTTTCTCAGGCAGCAAGTCCATGCGGTCATGGTCTTCGCCACCGAACCAGAGTTCGCCTTGGCGTGTGACGTAAACACTGGATGCGGCCTGGATGCTGTTGCCGCTGCTGTCTTTGGCGGTCACCACCAGCTCGATCTCGCCAGCCTCATCGATGGAGGTGTCGCACAGCAGCAGGCCGCGCGCGTCGCTTTTGCCGCTGCAGACGCTGCCCAGCTCTTTGAGGGTGGTCTGGTTGTCGTAGGTGTAGAAGCCACCAATCATGCGTTTGCGCGATGTGGTGGTGATGCGTGCGGTGGCTTTGACGTCGAGGGACACGCCTTCTTGCGGTTTACCCGCCAGATTCAAGGCCAGGGCCTGGAACTTCATCTTCTGGCGCGAGGACACCCAGCCTTCGGTCTTGATGCCGACCACCACCGCTGCAGGCCACAGGGTTTGTGTGCTGCGCAGGGTCTGGATTTCGCCATTGGGGTCGGAGTAAGTGGCTTCGAGCACCAAGTCTTGGGGTTTTTGGCTGGCCGGGATGGGCTGGACCGTGAGCTTGCCGCCGCCTGTTTTGCCCAGCGTCAGGGGCAGTTTGTCTGCGACCACAAGCGCATCGGTGCTGGGGCCGTTTTCTTCGTCGCCTTCATTGGCCGTTTTGTTTTGTGTGCCGCGTGGCGGGTTGAAGCTGAATTCGCTGAAGTCGTTGAAGGAGAGGCTTTTGGGTCGCACCAGTGCCGACACCCGCACTGGCAGGTTCACGGCCGGACCGCCTGAGAGGTAGTTGATCTGCACATCGATGGGGACGTTTTTCACGTTGACCAGCGACTTTTTCTCTTGCGGTGCAATCCGACCTTCGAGCACGGGCAGGCGGAACTCTTCCACGCGGAATTGGCCGGTCGAAAAAGAGCGGTCTGAGCTGTTGAACAACTCCACGTCATAGGCGCCCAGTTTGGCAGCTGCAGGAATGGCAAAGCTGTTTTCGGCGCTCAGGCCGCCAGTGGCCGTTTTTCGCCACGTCAGGGGCTGTGTGTAGCTTTGGCCACTGCCCATATGGGTGATGCGCAGTGTCTGGGGCCGCGATGTGGGCAGCCCGAAGCCTTTGCTGTTTTGTTCGCGCAAGACATGTTTCATGGACACGGTTTCGCCCGCGCGCAGCAGCATGCGGTCAAACACCGTGTGGGCGACTTGATCCGGTTGTGGTGAGAAGTCTGTGTTCAAGCCAAAGCGCCAGGATTCGATGCCCCGGTTCCAGTCGCTCCAGGTGAAGGCCAGGTCTTCTACGGTCCCTTTGCCGCCTGATTGGGGTTGCGCGGCGCGTGCGCTCACGAAATAGGCTTGTCTGTAAGAGTCCTCGCCATAGCCTGCGCCGCATTTGGGCGCTTCGGGTGAAATGCCTTTGAGCGTGGCCATGCCCTGGGCGTTGGTGATGCCTTTGGCCACCGTCTTGCCCGAGCAGTCGGAGACAGCCACTTTGGCGCCTGCCACGGGTTGACCTTTGTCCAGCGTGGTCACCCAGGCCAATGCGTTTTCACGGCCCAGCTTGAAGTGAACCCCCAAGTTGGTGACCAGTGCGGAGGTGCGCACATACATGGTGCGCTGCGCGCCATGGCGCTCGTCGAGCAAACTGTTGCCCAGTTTTTGCGAAGCGATTTCAACCACATGAAAGCCCGGTGCCAGCGGAATGCCCACGACTTCAAAGGGGCGCGGGTCTTGGGCCGCAGGCTGCGGCAAGTTCAAGGTTTTGGATTGTGCCTGGCTTTGCAGCAAAGACACCATGCGCGACTGGACCATGCTGTTTTCGTTGCTGTCCAGTGGTGGGGGCACTTTGCCCCCCGTGTCCTTGAGGGCTTGGGGGCGAGAAATCCAATAGTTGTCGTAGTGTTGAACTTTGCGAAACCAGGCCATGATGTCCGCATCGGTGTCCGCCTTGAGTGTGCTGACTTTGCCCGTGGCGGTGCTCAAGCTTTTGAGCTTGAGTTGCGCCTCCACATTGCGCAGGGTGACCGGCAGCATGGCTGTGCCATCGGGTTCGGCCAGACGCTCCACAATGCCAAAGGGCGAGGCCGCAAATTTGGCCAGAGGGGGCATGCTGGCTGTGGCTGTTTGCAAGGGAAAGCTGTCTGCATTGCGAAGGCTGCGACCGGACGCATCTTGAAAGCCTTTGGGCAAAGTGATGTTGAGGGCAGTTTTCTCGGGCAAGGGGCTGCCAAAACTCACGCTTTCGGCCACCGCATCGTCGCCACCCGATGCATCGACGATGGGCTTGATGCTGTCTTTGCCGTTAACCAGGCGAATGCCTTGCAACAGTTTGACCGGCACCGGCGCGTTGAAGTTGAGCGTCATGGGCCGAATGGGCAAGCAGGCGGCGTTGGCGTTTTCCCGCTCGCAGTTGAAGCTCGCTTCGAAGGGTTCGCGCACCTGAAAGTCAAAACGCTTTTCGACCGAGTTGGCAACGCCTGGACTTTGTTCGGTGCCAGGCGTGGAAACCCCTTTGCCGAACACCAGTTGCACTTTGGCAGACGGCGACAGTCGGCGGTTGCAAGCCAGTGTCACGATGCTCAAGGGTGAGGCTTGGGCTTGTTTGCTCAAGCCTTGCGCTTGCAACAAGGCTTGTCGCTCTTTGTCGCTCACCAATCGGATCGGAACTTTTTCACCCAGATCAGAGACTTGGCACCAGACGTTCTTTTGAACGCTTTGCAAACTGGCAGGACCATTGAGTTGCAAGGTGAAAAACTGGTCTTCATCGATCTTGACCCAACCTTGAGGCTGAGGTTGAATGCTTTTCACATAAGGCCCCCCTGTGTTGAAGGCGAAGCGGGTTGTGCCCGCCAGGGTTTCGCCTTGGGGGGATTTGAATCCGGCTTTGGTTTGAATCTGGCAACGCACACCGGGGGGCAGTGCCTTGTTGAAGTCATAGACCCATGAGCGGTCACTCAGCCACCGGCCAGTGCCTTGGCTCACTTGGGCGTCTGAACATTGGAATGTGACCGGGGCCGGGGCTTTGGGGTCGCCAAATTGGACAGCGCTTTTGTCAAACTTGATTTGAACCTGCTGAACCTGAGAAATTTCGCCTTGGGGCGAGAGGGCGACGATTTCAAGTGCGTGCGCAGCCCATGTTGCAGTGCCCAGGCACAAGGCCAACCATGATTGATTCCAACTCACATCCACTCCTCAAAGAACCGTTGAGCGTAACTGAATTAATGAGAACTTTGGTATTGTTTGGTGGGCAAGTCATCTGAAGTCTGAAATGCTTGTGAGACGGTACTCCGAAGTGACGGTGAATTGAGCCCCACATGAGCCGGGTACCCACTACGTCGGATTTGAATTTGTCGACCTGAGAAGTTAGGAATTCTGCAGGTCGGTGGCTTTATTGATCCGGCCCTGTGAAGTTTGCAGTGAGACTTCAATCTTGCACCTTGTGGGAGCTAGCCCTGCTGGCGATCAGACGATTGTGGACCACAGGCTTATCGCTTGGCTGGAAGCCCCCACAAAATCCTCCCAACGGGCAACACACGGTTCAGACTTCACCGGGCAGAAACTATCGCCCCGACATGCAGCCTGATCAGTCAGTCGTGTTGGCCTGAATACGCTCAACGCTCAACGCTCAACGCTCAACGCAATTACCCCGCGCTGCCCAGCGCCAAGCCCGCGTGCTCGCGCAGCGGGTGGAAGTGGATTTTGGGAAAGCGCTCTTGCGCCAGACGCACATCGTAGGGGCTGGTGCACAAATAGGCCAGCGTGCCTGCCGCGTCGAGCGACATGCGCTGCGGGTAGGCGTTGGTGAATTCGCGCAGCTCGGCAGGGGTGTCTGCGGTGATCCAGCGGGCACCGGTGTACTGGCAGCCTTCCAGGCGCACGTCGCAGTCGTATTCGGCTTTGAGGCGGTGTTGCACCACTTCAAACTGCAGCTGACCCACCGCGCCCAGCAGCATGGGGCCGCCGATTTCGGGTTTGAAGACCTGGATCGCGCCTTCTTCGCCGAGTTGGTCCAGGCCGGTTTGCAATTGCTTGGTGCGCAGCGGGTTCTTCAGGATCACGGTCATGAAGAGTTCGGGCGCAAAAAACGGCAAGCCGGTGAACTGCAGATTCGCGCCATCGGTGATGGTGTCGCCCAGTTGCACGCCGCCGTGGGTGGTAAAGCCAATGATGTCGCCCGCGTAGGCTTCGTCTACGGCTTCGCGCCGTTGAGAGAGGAAAGTGACCACGCTGGTGGGGCGCAGCTCTTTGGCGGTGCGCTGCACTTTGAGCTTCATGCCGGGGGTGTATTTGCCGGACGCCATGCGCACAAAGGCGATGCGGTCGCGGTGGTTGGCGTCCATGTTGGCCTGCACCTTGAACACCACGCCCGAGAACGCGCTGTCTTCGGGCTGGATTTCCTTGACCACGGGCTGCTTGTTGACGAGCAGGTTGCTGGTGCGGGGCTTGGGCGCGGGAGCCAGGTCCACCAAGGCGTCGAGCACTTCCATCACACCAAAGTTGTTCACGCCGGAGCCAAAGAACACGGGGGTTTGCTTGCCCGCCAAGAACGCCGCTTCGTCAAAGGCGGGCGATGCGCCGGTGGCCAGCTCCATGCTGTCCATGGCGGTTTGCCATTCCAGGCCAAAGCGCTCGGCCAGTTGGGCTTGCTCGGTGAGCGGGATGGTTTCGAAGTCTTGCGGCAGGCGTTCGCTGCCGGAGTCGAACACGGTCATGGCCTGCGTGCGCAGGTTGATGATGCCGCCGAAGCTCTTGCCCTGGCCCACGGGCCAGGTCATGGGCACGCAGGGCATGCCCAGCTCGCGCTCAACCTCATCAAGAATATCGAGTGGGTCGCGCACTTCGCGGTCCATCTTGTTGACGAAGGTGATGATGGGCGTGTCGCGCTGTCGGCACACCTCGATCAGGCGGCGGGTCTGCGCTTCCACACCGTTGGCCGCGTCGATCACCATCAGGGCCGAGTCCACGGCGGTGAGCACGCGGTAGGTGTCTTCCGAGAAGTCTTTGTGGCCGGGGGTGTCGAGCAGATTGATGACGTGCTCGCGGTAGAGCATCTGCATCACCGACGAAGCCACCGAAATGCCGCGCTGCTTTTCGATTTCCATCCAGTCTGAAGTAGCGTGGCGCGAAGCTTTGCGCGCCTTGACCGAACCGGCGATCTGGATCGCGCCTGAAAACAGCAAGAGCTTTTCAGTCAGCGTGGTTTTACCCGCGTCGGGGTGGGAAATGATGGCAAAAGTCCGGCGGCGCCGGGTTTCGTGGGCGTAAGTCACAAGGGGTCCTGATCGGGGGGGCACCACAGGGGTGCTGAGCGGGGCAGCCGAGGGGTGGCCGCGATGGGGGGATTTTACCGACCCTGCACCTGCATCCATCGCCAGCAGGGCTGGCTCCTACAAACCCAATAGCAACAGCAACTCTGTTCTCCTGTAGGTGCTTGCCCTGCAAGCGATGAGCCTTCGCCACCGCCCTTTTCGCCAGCAGGGCTGGCTCCCACAAACTCAATAGCCTCAGCAGATTTGTTCTCCCTGTAGGAGCTTGCCCTGCAAGCGATAAGCCTTCGCCAACCCTTATCGCCAGCAGGGCTGGCTCCTACAAATTCTGCCCCTCAAACCCAAATGGCGTCCCAATGGGGATAAACGCCAACCCGTGAGACCAATCCGGCCCGAACGGGGTTGGCCACGATGTAGCGCGCAATGGCGGGAAGGTCTTCTTCGCATCGAATGGCGTGGTCGTGAAATCCTTTTTGCCAGAGGTCCGGGCCGATGGCTTTGGTGGCCATGGACTTGATGCGTTGAACGCACGCAGACAAAGATTCCACCTCGCCAAGCTGAAACAACCAGTGCAAATGGTCCGGCATCACCACATAAGCCAATGTGTTGGCTCGGCTGGCAAATTCGTGGTGATGCAGGATCTGGATCAATTGCCTGGCTGCATGGAAGTCGTCAAACACCGGTCTTCGATCAGCCGTGACGGCCGTGACCAAATAAATGCCGCCAGCTTGCGAATGCCGTCCCGTTCGCAAATGGCTGGAGTGGGGTCTGTGCACCATCTCTTTGCCCTCCCTGCGCAGATCGTAGGACAAGGTCCCGAGGCGATCAAGCGGTGCCTCGCCGACCTTATCGCCAGCAGGCTGGCTCCTACACACATGTCCCCTGTAGGAGCTTGCCCTGCAAGCGATAAGCCTTCGCCCCATCGCCAGCAGGCTGGCTCCTACAAACCCATGTCCCCTCGTAGGAGCTTACCCTGCAAGCGATAAGCCTTCGCCCCATCGCCAGCAGGCTGGCTCCTACAAATTCAACAGCCGCAGCAGATCCATTCCCCTGTAGGAGCTTGCCCTGCAAGCGATGAATCTTCGTAGGACGACCAACCTCGCCATCGCCAGCAGGGCTGGCTCTTGCAAAAAAGAAAGCCACGCGATGGCGTGGCTTTCATGGGTTGGCATCTGACGGTGGTCAGGTGCACAGACCTTGCTTACTTGGCAGCGCTGGCGTCTGAAGCCGGAGCAGGTGCGGAGGCATCTGTTTTGGCGGGTTCCACATGCACAGCATCAGCACCATGCTTTTCACCGCTCATGTCCAGGCTGTCACCGCCTTTGCTGATCACATACAAAGCCAAGGCAGCAAAGATCACGAATCCAACAACAAGTTTCCACATCATTCATCTCCAAAATAAAGAAGGCCCTCCACAGAGGGAAGGCCCGGAATTTAGCACCCGAGTCACCCCGGGTTGCTTACAAAACAGATCAGTCGTCTGCGTAGATGTCGTTGTCTTTGGTTTCCTTGACGAACAAGCCACCAATGACCACGGTTGCACCCGCGATGATGATCGGGTACCACAAGCCGTTGTACATGTTTCCGGTCTGGGCCACGATCGCAAAAGCAGTTGTGGGCATCAGGCCACCGAACCAGCCGTTACCAATGTGGTAAGGCAAGGACATGGATGTGTAACGGATGCGGGTGGGGAACATCTCGACCAGCATGGCGGCGATCGGGCCGTACACCATGGTCACCAACAACACCAAGTAAGTGAGGATGATGATGACGGTGACTTTGTCGAACTTGGCCATGTCGGCTTTGGCGGGGTAACCAGCGGCCTTCAAGGCAGCGCTCAAGTTGGTGCCCAACAAAGTGGCACCGGCGGTCTTCTCGTTGCTCAGGTCTTTGACAGACTTGGTGGCAGCTTCGATGGCCTTGGCGTCTTTGGGTTCAGCAGCGTTCAGAGCGGCCAGCTTTTCCTCGGCCTTGGCCTTGGCAGCAGCGATGTCTTCAGCGGAGTACTTGACGTTCACCACAGTCTCGCCCACTTTGATCACAGCAGGTGTGCCCGCAGGCGCTGCAATGTTTTCGTAGGAAACCGAAGCGCCAGCCAAACGCTGTTTAGCGATGTCGCAAGAAGAAGTGAACTTCTTGGTGCCTGTGGGGTTGAACTGGAACGAGCACTCGGCTGGGTCGGCAGTCACCGTCACCTGAGCCGACTGCTGAGCAGCGTACAGGTCTGGGTTGGCCGCTTTGGTCAAGGCCTTGAACACAGGGAAGTAAGTGACGACAGCCAACAAGCAGCCCAACAAGATCAGCGGTTTACGACCGATTTTGTCCGACAGTGTGCCGAAGATCACGAAGAATGGTGTGCCGATGATCAAAGAGATCGCGACCATGATGTTGGCGGTGGCACCGTCAACTTTCAAGGCTTGCGTCAAGAAGAACAAAGCGTAGAACTGACCGGAGTACCAAACCACGGCCTGACCCATGACCAAGCCAAACAAGGCCAGGAGCACGATCTTCAGGTTTTTCCACTGGCCGAAAGATTCGGACAGAGGCGCTTTGGAAGTCTTGCCTTCGGCTTTCATTTTCACGAAAGCAGGCGATTCGTTCATGCTCAAACGGATGTACACCGAGATGATCAGCATGATCACCGAGACCAGGAAGGGAACGCGCCAGCCCCAATCAGCAAAAGCCTCTTCACCGATGATGGTTCGTGTGCCCAAGATCACCATCAGTGACAGGAACAAGCCCAAAGTCGCTGTGGTCTGGATCCAGGCGGTGTAGGCACCGCGCTGGCCCGCTGGGGCGTGCTCAGCCACATAAGTGGCAGCACCACCGTACTCACCACCCAAAGCCAAACCTTGCAGCAAGCGCAGGCAGATCAGGATGACGGGAGCGGCCACGCCAATGCTGGCGTAGTTGGGCAAGATGCCCACGATGAAGGTCGAAACACCCATGATCAGGATGGTGACCAAGAAGGTGTATTTGCGACCGATCATGTCGCCCAAGCGGCCAAAGAAGATCGCGCCAAAAGGACGCACGATGAACCCGGCAGCAAACGCCAACAGCGCAAAGATGAAAGCAGAGCCTTCGTCCAAGCCGCTGAAGAATTGCTTGGCAATGATTGCTGCCAATGAACCGTAAAGGTAAAAGTCATACCATTCGAAAACGGTACCCAATGAAGAGGCGAAAATCACCTTCTTCTCTTCTGCCGACATGGGTCGGGTTTCAGTTGTTGCCATGAATAGTCTCCATCAGATTGCTGCGTCAAAAAACGTCAGTGCATTCACTGTGCACCGCTGCTCTGACCCACGGCTGACGCCAAACTTGTCGCGAACTTACATGCGACGAATGTTGACTCGCTGCATCCATCGCTTTCTTGGTTGGACAAATTGGATTCTTTTGAACGCAAGCTGTCCACGACGCTCAGCAACCAGCCATTGCTTGCTTTGATGTGGCATCTGATTTTTATTTTTCCGCATGCAGCACGCGGATACGTCTTTGAATGGCCGGTGAGAACTATTGATTTGGCCCTGTGAAGTTTTCAAAGCTCAAAGATGTTGCAGGTCGGCGATCGAAGACCCCGACGTGGGCCTGTGCCGAAACGGCCAAACGTCGGACTCTGCGAGTGCCGACCTACGAGATCAAGGCTCAAAGATCTTGTAGGTCGGCGGTCGAAGACCCCGACGTGGGCCTGTGCCGAAGCGGCCAAGCGTCGGACTCTTCGAGTGCCGACCTACGAGATCAATGCTCAAAGAACTTGTAGGTCGGCGGTCGAAGACCCCGACGTAGGCCTGTGCCGAACCAACAACGTCGGACTCTGCGAGTGCCGACCTACCAGATCAAAGCTCAAAGAACTTGTAGGTCGGCGGTCGAAGACCCCGACGTGGGCCTGTGCCGAACCAACAACGTCGGACTCTTTGAGTGCCGACCTACGAGATCAATGCTCAAAGAACTTGTAGGTCGGCGGTCGAAGGCCCCGACAGGGGCCTGTGCCGAACCAACAACGTCGGACTCTGCGAGTGCCGACCTACGAGATCAATGCTCAAATATTTTGTAGGTCGGCGGTCGAAGACCCCGACAGGGGCCTGTGCCGAACCAACAACGTCGGACTCTTCGAGTGCCGACCTACCAGATCAATGCTCAAAGAACTTGTAGGTCGGCGGTCGAAGACCCCGACGTGGGCCTGTGCCGAACCAACAGCGTCGGACTCTTCGAGTACCGACCTACGAGATCAAGGCTCAAAGATCTTGTAGGTCGGCGGTCGAAGACCCCGACGTGGGCCTGTGCCGAAGCGGCCAAGCGTCGGACTCTTCGAGTGCCGACCTACGAGATCAATGCTCAAAGATGTTGCTGATCGGCGGTCGAAGACGCCGACGTAGGCCTGTGCCGAACCAACAGCGTCGGACTCTTTGAGTGCCGACCTACGAGATCAATGTTCAAAGAACTTGTAGGTCGGCGGTCGAAGACCCCGACGTGGGCCTGTGCCGAAGCGGCCAAGCGTCGGACTCTGCGAGTGCCGACCTACGAGATCAATGCTCAAAGAACTTGTAGGTCGGCGGTCGAAGACCCCGACGTGGGCCTGTGCCGAAACGACCAAGCGTCGGACTCTTCGAGTACCGACCTACGAGATCAAGGCTCAAAGATGTTGTAGGTCGGCGGTCGAAGACCCCGACGTGGGCCTGTGCCGAAACGGCCAAACGTCGGACTCTGCGAGTGCCGACCTACGAGATCAAGGCTCAAAGATCTTGTAGGTCGGCGGTCGAAGACCCCGACGTGGGCCTGTGCCGAAGCGGCCAAGCGTCGGACTCTTCGAGTGCCGACCTACGAGATCAATGCTCAAAGATGTTGCTGATCGGCGGTCGAAGACGCCGACGTAGGCCTGTGCCGAACCAACAACGTCGGACTCTTCGAGTGCCGACCTACGAGGTCCGTGCTCAAAGAACTTGTAGGTCGGCGGTCGAAGACCCCGACGTGGGCCTGTGCCGAACCAACAACGTCGGACTCTTCGAGTGCCGACCTACGAGATCAATGCTCAAAGAACTTGTAGGTCGGCGGTCGAAGACCCCGACAGGGGTCTGTGCCCAAACCCATCACGTCGAACTATTCGAATACCGACCTGCGAGATGAGATGTCTCACACATTTCAAACTTCTGCTTGCTGTATCAATAAGCGACGAGACCGAAGCGTTCTGTCCTCAACAGAAGTCGGTATCCGCTGTGCCTACATAACTTTTACACCGTGTTCAACATGCGGTAAACGCTAATGAATTCATCTGTTGACGAGGTCATTTGCTAAGTGTTTTCCCTCGCAATCGCCACCAAACGGAACGAAATACACCCCCAAACATTGTCAGGTCAATGTCAGGAAGTTGATTTTCTCGAGTGACCGCCCTTTATTCAATGGCAAAAAAACAGGTGTATTCCACAGATTAAAAGGTCTTTCGGATTGATTTGAAGATTTTCAACTTTTTCATAGAATCCGAAAAATTTTTACCCTCCTTTCAATATGGAGCACTATGCTGCTAGCCGTTGTCATCGCCAAGAGTCTGATTGAACTTTCCCTCATGTTCATCATCGGGCGTTTCTTGCTGGGATTGATGGTGGGGTCCAAGCGAGACAGCAATGTTTTTTGGCAATTGCTGGATGTGGCCTCCAAGCCTGCACTTTGGTTCACTCGCAAAATCAGCCCCAAACTGATTCTGGACCAACACATCCCGCTGGCCACCAGCAGCTGGCTTTTGATCGCCTGGGTCGTGGTGGTGCAATTGAAAATTGAACTTTGTCTCGAAATGGGCATCGCAGCATGTCAGTGAAAACCCATACCCATCCCGCCCACGCTAACACCTCCAGCCGAGGCCGGTGTTTTTGGCTGCGTCTCCAAGCCAAGGCTCTTTTGGTTTTGGGCTTTCGCAACAAAGCCCATGCGGTGTTTCAAGAAATCCTGCAGATCAACCCGGATGATGTCCTGGCCTTGAACAGCGTGGGTTTCAAGGAACTGAACGACAAGCGTTTGATTCAGGCTTTGGGATTTTTTGAACGGGCTTTGGTGCTCACACCCAACAACGCCAATGCCCACTTCAATGTGGGCTTTGTCTGCGAAGAGTTGGGGCGAAGCCAAGAAGCCGAACACGCCTTCAGATCTGCCATTCAGATCGACGAAAAACTGGACCGTGCCTGGTATGGCCTGGGTTTGGTGCTGGTGCGCCAACAACGGTTTGAAGAGTCTTTGGTCGCCTTCAAGCGCAACACCGAATTGCAATCCATGAGTCCTTACGCCTGGTACCAAATGGCCCGGGTTCACATGGAGATGCGTGAGCCCGAAAAAGCGCTGGAGGTCATGCGCCATTTGAATGGCTTTGAGCCCAAGGTGGCCGCCCAATTGGAACGAGAAACAGGTCTCAAATTAGACAGGCCTGCGTGAATACAAAGCCCAGAACTTTGGGCTGAGACATTGAAGTGTGACAGTCGGTAGTTTATTTTTCAACAAGAAGGAGATGACGATGCAGCTCACTGCTAGGCACCAGGAATACTGGGGCAAAAATCTAAGAATCACGGGGCTGTTGCTGGCCTTGTGGTTCTTTGTGACGTTCGTGCTTTTGTTCTTTTCACGTGATTTGACGTTCAGCTTTTTTGGCTGGCCGTTCTCGTTTTGGGTCGCAGCCCAAGGCGCACTGATCGTGTATTGCCTGATCATTTGGTACTACGCCCGCTATATGAACAACCTTGACAAGGAATATGGCGTTTCAGAAGGAGAAGAAGCATGAGCGTTTTTGGCGGAGAAGGCCAATCCCAAGGCCAGTTTCAGAAATCTCTGAACAAAGTATTTATCTTCTACGGCGTGGGCTTTGCGGCCTTCGTCATCGTGCTCGCCATCCTTGAACAGATGGGGATGCCCAAAGAGTACATTGGCTACGCCTTCCTGGCGGCCACAGTGCTCTTGTACGGCGGCATTGGTGTGATGAGTCGCACCAACGATGCCGCTGAATACTATGTGGCCGGTCGCCGTGTGCCTGCCATGTACAACGGCATGGCCACAGGCTCTGACTGGATGTCGGCCGCTTCGTTCATTGGTATGGCCGGCACGCTCTACCTGACCGGTTACGGCGGTTTGGCCTTTATCTTGGGCTGGACAGGCGGTTACTGTTTGGTGGCGCTGTTCCTGGCACCTTACCTGCGCAAGTTCGGCCAGTTCACCATCCCTGACTTCTTGGGTGCACGCTACGGCGGCAACATGGCTCGTCTGATCGGCGTGTTTGCGGCCATCTTGGTGTCCTTCGTGTACGTCGTGGCACAGATCTTTGGCGTGGGCTTGATCACTGCCCGCCTGACAGGTCTGTCCTTCGATGTGGGCGTGTATGTCGGCTTGGCCGGTATCTTGGTGTGCTCGTTCTTGGGCGGTATGCGCGCTGTGACCTGGACTCAGGTGGCCCAATACCTGATCTTGATCGTGGCTTACATGATCCCCGTGGTTTGGTTGTCGGTGAAACACACCAGCAATCCAGTGCCTCAGGTTGCTTATGGCTACTTGCTGGAAAAAGTCACGGCGAAAGAAGAGCAGTTGCTGAAAGACCCCAAAGAACTCGAAGTTCGCGGCATCTTTAAAGCACGCGCTGATGCAGCCGCTGAAAAGCTGAAAGATGTGCCAGCAGCCATGGCCGCTGACAAAGAAGCTGCCACCAAAAAGCTGGAAGAGCTGAAGGCCGCCAACGCCCCAGAAGCTGACATCAAAGCCGCGACTGCTGCTGTTGCCGCTTTGCCCAAGGATGAAGCGGCTGCCAAAGCGGCTTACACCGCGGCCCGCACCACCAACACGGCCCGTGCAGCCCCTCCACTGCGTCATGCTGAGCCCTTCCCTGGCAAAGATGACGCAGCCCGGGATGTGGCACGCAAGAACTTCCTGGCCTTGGTGTTCTGTTTGATGATTGGTACGGCTGCTTTGCCGCACATCCTGATGCGCTTTTACACCGTCCCCTCGGTGCGTGAAGCGCGTGAGTCGGTGGCTTGGTCGCTGTTCTTCATTTCTTTGCTGTACTTCACGGCGCCTGCTTTGGCGGTGTTGGTCAAGTTTGACATCTACACGCTCTTGGTCGGCACGCCGATGGACCAATTGCCGGGATGGATTGCACGCTGGAACGTGGTGGACCCCACGCTGATGGCGGTGGCTGACATCAACAAAGATGGCATCTTGCAGTTGGCAGAAATCCGCTTGGGCGGTGACATTGTGGTCTTGGCCACACCCGAAATCGGCGGCTTGCCCTTCGTGATTTCCGGTTTGGTGGCAGCCGGTGGTTTGGCCGCGGCCTTGTCCACGGCCGATGGCTTGCTGCTCACCATTGCCAACGCCTTGTCGCACGATTTGTACTACAAAGTGATTGACCCCAATGCTTCGGCCAACCGTCGCGTGGCGATCTCCAAAGTCATTTTGGTGTTCGTGGCCTTGGCGGCTGCTTATGTGGCATCGCTGCGCATGGCGGACATTTTGTTCCTGGTGTCTGCGGCCTTCTCGTTTGCAGCAGCGGCCTTCTTCCCTGCGTTGACCCTGGGCATCTTCTGGAAGCGTGCCAACAAATGGGGCGCATCGCTGGGCATGGTGGCTGGTTTGGGCATCTCGTTCTACTACATGGTCAAGACACATCCCTGGATGTACGGCTTGTTCCATGAGGGTTCGCTGACCCCAGAAATCCTGAAGGCCAACACCTGGTGGGACATTGCCCCCATCTCGGCCGGTATCTTCGGTGTGCCTGTGGGCTTCGCGGTGATCATCATCGTGTCGCTGCTGACCAAGGCACCCGACCAGGAAGTTCAGGACATGGTCGAGAACGTCCGCTTCCCAAGCTTTGACGGCACCACCTCACAAGGCTCTGCTGCTCACTAAAAGGTCCATGTTGGCAAGCCCTGTCTTGCCAACTTGATCCCTTTCAACAAAAAAACCCGATCGCGTCATGCGATCGGGTTTTTTTTGCATTGGCGGGGCGTCAGGTCATGAGCGCCTGACACCTACCCCGCACTGAGAAGGAGCCTGCCAGTCGGGGCCATCAAACCAGGCATCACCCTGCAAGTAAGCGCGCAGCATGGGCAAGGCGTCTTGCCCCCAAAACAATTTGTCATCGACCCGGAAGCTGGGCACGCCAAACACGCCCAGCGCCAGCGCTTCGTCGGTGTGTGCCTGCAAGGCCTGCTTGACCTCGGTGCTGGCTGCGTCCCTGGCGGGCCCGAGGTGGGCCGCCAACTGCGCCAGGCGCTGCGGGTCGGCAGCGTCCTCTGCCGCACACCAGACATGGCGAAACACCTGCTCGCACACATAGCGGTTGGGCTGACCATCGGCATCGCACGCGGTGGCCAGTCGCAACAAACCCAGCGGGTTGAAAGGGTGCAGGGTCGGCAACTGCATAGGCGTGCCCTGCTGCCTTGCCTGCCACAGCACTTGTCGATACGTCCAGTCGCGCTTGGCCGGGATTTCTGCCGGTCCGAGCTGCCCGTGGTGCTTGAGCATGGCGGCAAACAGCACCGGCTTGTGCACCACCCTGTGGCTGATGCCCTCCAAGGCTCGGGGCAAAGCGTCGAAGGCCAGCCAGGCATAAGGAGAAATGAAGTCAAGGTAGAAGTGGATGGTTTTCATGGCTTATCTGCGGATCTGGGGACTGCACACGGGAAAGTCTATAGGGTCAACACCCGCTTGCGCTTTTGGACCTCTGAGGCACATGATTTTGGCATTCCAAACCTTGTCGGTTGTGGCGTCCCACCATCCCATCACTCAAAGGAGGCAAGCATGTACAAACACATCATCCTGGCTTATGACGGCTCCATCACCGGGCAAAAAGCCTTGCTCGAACTCAAGGAGCTGGCGCACTGGGGCCAGCCCCGCCTGACACTGGTGGCGGTGGCCCCCAATCCGCTGGATGTGGGCTCGATGGAGATGGGTTACTACACATCAAGCGACAACGGCCCGCTGGAAGAAACCCTGAAAGAGCAACTGGCCCAGGGCGTGCAAGCCCTGCAAGACATGGGTTATACGGTTCAGGGCGAGGTCCTCAAGGGTGAGGTGATCCGCGAGTTGTCGCGGTTTGCCGAACATTTGGAGGCTGACCTGATCGTGGTCGGTCACAAGCATGAACCCAACCTGCTGCGCCGCTGGTGGAGCGGCTCGACCGCCAAATCGCTGGTGGAAGAATCACCCTGCAATGTCTTGATTGTGGTGGACCGAAGCCAGGCAGATGCCCACTGAGGGCTGTCCAAGCGCCCATTCTCTTGGCGAATGAACGCTCTTTCAGGTGGCACCCGTTCAGGTCGCCCCGCTCAAGCCCTTCAGGCGCTGCTGTATGCGCTGCCAGACCTGGCGCTTGGCCTCATCTGTCATGCGGCTCCAAACGCCGATTTCTTCCAGGCTGCGCCAACACCCTGCGCACACATCAGTCTGTGGGTCCATGACGCAAACAGACAAACAAGGCGAAGGCACATTTGGCCGGGGCTGGGTCAACACCTGTTCAGCGCGCTGCACCAACAGCTTGATGCGCGCATTCATGGGGCCTCCTTCGCCACGCGCGGGTGTTCAAGGCTCGCCTGCTGGCTGTCCTGGCTGCTGCCCTGGACCACATCGACAGGACTGGCCTGGGTCAAATTGGGCAAGTCCTGTGGCCGCAAGCGAAACACGCCGTGGGGATGTCCGGCAGCGGCCCAGACTTCTTCGAAACGCCACAGGTCCTGGTCGAGCAAGGTCACAGGTGGGCTCAGGTGCGCCACGGGTGACACGCCGCCAATCGTGAAGCCCGTATGGGCCTTGACGAAATCGGCATCGGCACGACCGATCTTGCCGACCAGGGCGGCGACTTTTTTCTCGTCCACGCGCCGGTCGCCCGAGGTGACCACCAGCACAGCCACGCCGTCTTCCTTGCGCTTGAAGATCACGCTCTTGGCGATCTGGCCCAACTGCACACCCAGGCCATCGGCGGCCTCTTGCGCAGTTCGGGCCGCCCCATCGAGCATGACCGGGGCATGGGGGTGATGGGCGTCTTGTAAAGCCCTGGCGACGCGTTGCACCCCTTCGGGCAAAGCATGAAGTTCAGACCCGCACATGGTTCAGCCCGCCCGCTTGTTGAGGATGGCC
This sequence comes from Limnohabitans planktonicus II-D5, assembly GCF_001270065.2. Taxonomy (GTDB): domain Bacteria; phylum Pseudomonadota; class Gammaproteobacteria; order Burkholderiales; family Burkholderiaceae_C; genus Limnohabitans_A; species Limnohabitans_A planktonicus. Next base: position 38,482 of record NZ_LFYT02000025.1, on the reverse strand, counting down.
TGGGCCACATTCGAGTTGGGTTTTCGGCCCAAAAAGTCGCTGATGAAGGCGCCTGCATCCACCAACTTGTCCAGGTCAATGCCGGTCGTGATGCCCATGCCGTGCAGCATGTACACCAGGTCTTCGGTGGCCACATTGCCCGTGGCACCCTTGGCATAAGGGCAGCCGCCCAGACCCGCCACCGAAGACTGGAAGTTCCACACGCCCAACTGCAACGCGGCCAGCGTGTTGGCCAGCGCCTGGCCATAGGTGTCGTGAAAATGACCGCAGATGTGGTCGATGTCGAAGTGCTGCAGCGTGGCTTCAATGGCTTTTTGCACCTTGAGCGGCGTGCCGGTGCCGATGGTGTCGGCCACGTCCACGCGCTGCACGCCAATCTGTTTCATCAAACCCGCCAGGTGGGCCACGCTGGCCGCTGAGACTTCGCCTTCGTAAGGGCAGCCCACGGTGCAGCTCATGGCCCCGCGCACTGCGATGCCCGCCGCCAGCGCCGCTTGCACCACGGGTGCAAAGCGTTCCATGCTTTCTTCGATGGAGCAGTTGATGTTCTTTTGGCTGAAGGCTTGGCTGGCGGCACCAAAGACCACGATTTCATGAGGGCGAGAAGCCACCGCCGCCTGAAAGCCCACCATGTTGGGCGTGAGCACCGAATAGCGCACGCCCACTTGGCGCTCAATGCCCGCCATCACGACCGCGTTGTCGGCCATCTGCGGCACCCACTTCGGGGACACAAAACTGGTGACCTCGATCTCGGTGAGGCCCGCGGCCTGCAGGCGGTGCACCAAACCGATTTTGATTTCGGCCGGGACCGGTGGCTTTTCGTTTTGCAGGCCGTCGCGGGGGCCGACGTCGATGAGTTGAACGCGGGAAGGTAGGGTCATGGGGTTCTCTGAATGTTCAATAACCGCGCTGGTGGTCCACCACGCCATGGATGGGCTCACCGCGCTGCAGCGCTTGCATTTTGCCCACGATTTGCGCAATGCTTTCTTCGCGCAGGGTGCGGGCCGAGGTGTGCGGCGTGACGGTGATTTGGGGGTGTTGCCAAAATGGGTGCGCGGCTGGCAAAGGCTCGGTGCGAAACACATCCAGCATAGCCCCGGCCAGGTGACCACTGTCGATGAGGGCCAAGAGGTCTTCGTCCACCAGGTGTTTGCCACGCGCCACGTTGATCACATAACCGCCTTTTTGCAGTTGCGAAAGTGTGTCTTTGTTCAGGATGTTTTCGGTCTCTGGCGTGAGCGGCATCAGGTTGACCAGTACACGCGTGGCCTGCATGAATTCGGGCAGGCTCTGCGCCCCGCTGAAGCAGCGGACACCGGGCAGGTCTTTGGGGCTGCGGCTGTAGCCGTTGACCGGGAAGTCAAACACCTGCAGCGCTTTGGCCACGCGTTCACCCAGCACACCCAGACCCATCACGCCCACCGCAAAGTCGGCGCGGCTGCGTGGCTTTCGGTACGACCATTTACCTGCCCGGGTGTCGGCGTCGTAGCCGTCGAACTCACGAAAATGTCGGATGACCGCGTGGCACACGTATTCGGCCATTTGCACCGACATGCCCGCGTCATCCAGACGCACCACCTTCAGCGTCGGTGGCAATTTCAGCTGGAGCAAAGCATCCACACCCGCGCCGATGTTGAACAGGGTTTGCAGGCCGGGCTGCTCGTCGATGAACTGCTGGGGCGGTGCCCAGACGATGGCGTGATCGGCCTGCGGGGCACCAGGGGACCAGGCAGACACCGTGGTTTGCGGGAAAGCTTGTTGCAGGCCCTGCACCCAGGGCGCAGGATCGAGCTTGTCAAAACAAATGGTGATGTTCATGTCTGGAATTGTGTCAGCGGAGAGATATCCGGACTGTCGCGCGGGTTGTCGTCTTGTAGGTCGGTGGCTTTAGCCCCGACGTGAGACCTGCGCCAAACCGGTCATGTCGGAGCTGAAGCTCCGACCTACAAAACTCACGCCGCCAGCTTGAGCAACTCTGCCCCATCGGCCACCTGGTCGCCGGGCGCGTACAGCAACTCAGCCACCGTGCCGTCTTGGGGCGCACTGATGGTGTGCTCCATCTTCATGGCTTCCATCACGGCCAGCGGCTGCCCCGCTTTGACCTTGTCCCCGGCCTTGACGGCAAACGACACCACCTTGCCCGGCATGGGAGCCGTCAGACGCCCGCCTTCTTGCGCGGCTTCGCCAGCGTGGGCCAGCGGGTCGAGCACGGTGATGCGGGTTGCGCCTTGCGGCGTGAAGATGTGCGCGGTTTCTCCTTGCCAGTCGATCTGGCTGAAGCAGCGGGGAGTGCTGCCCCACTGCACCCACAGGCCTTCGCCATGGGCGGCAAAGCTCAGCACGCCAGAGGCAGCGTCATCACCTTCCAGCGACAGGCTCACAGCGCCGTCGTGCAGGTAGTTCAGACGGGCCGAGCGCGGTTGGTCTTGCCAGACAAACTCAAAGCGGCGCTGCGCCAATCCGTGCGACTGCCAGCCATCGCGGCGGCTGAAGGGGTCTATACCCTGGAGTGCTTTTTCGGCGTGCAAGGTGTGCGCCACCACGGCAGCCACAGCGGCAGGCAAGCCCAGGGTTTCTTGTTTGAAGAGTACGACGGCTTCGCGTTGGATCAGCGCGGTGTCGAGTTGGGCGGTGGCAAACGCGTTGCTGCGCACCACATGGCGCAAGAACTGCACGTTGGTGTTCAGACCCACGATGTGGGTTTGCGCCAAGGCGGTGTCCAAACGCGCCAGCGCTTGCTCGCGGGTGTCACCGTGCACGATGAGCTTGGCCACCATCGAGTCGTAAAACGGGCTGATGGTGTCGCCTTCGCGCACGCCGTCGTCCACACGCACAGTGCCACGCTCAAAGCTGGTCGCTTGTGGCTTGCGATAAACCTGCAAGGTGCCAGTGGCGGGCAAAAAGTTGTTGTCGGGGTTCTCGGCGCAGATGCGGGCCTCGATGGCGTGGCCCTGAATGCGCAGCTGGTCCTGGCGCAAAGGCAGCGATTCGCCACTGGCCACACGCAATTGCCACTCGACCAGGTCCAGACCCGTGATGGCCTCGGTCACCGGGTGCTCGACCTGCAAGCGGGTGTTCATTTCCATGAAGAAAAAGCGCATCGACTCAGGCTGGTCGTAGGCGGTTTGTTCGACGATGAACTCCACCGTGCCCGCGCCCACATAGTTCACCGCTTTGGCTGCCGCCACTGCGGCCGCGCCCATTTGTGCACGCAAGGCCTCGGTCATGCCGGGGGCAGGGGCTTCTTCGAGCACTTTTTGGTGGCGGCGCTGCACCGAGCAGTCGCGCTCAAACAGGTACACACAGTTGCCTTGCGTGTCGCCAAACACCTGAATCTCGATGTGGCGCGGGCGCTGCACGTACTTTTCGATCAGCACAGCATCGCTGCCAAAGCTGTTGGTCGCTTCACGCTTGCAGGAGGCCAGCGCTGCCGCAAAGTCTTCGGACTTTTCGACCACGCGCATGCCCTTGCCACCACCGCCTGCGCTGGCCTTGATGAGCGCGGGGTAACCGATGCGGTCGGCCTCGCGCTGCAGCAGCGCCGGGTCCTGGTCCGCGCCGTGGTAGCCGGGCACCAGCGGCACACCGGCCGATTCCATCAAGCGCTTGGACTCGGCCTTGAGGCCCATCGCCAGAATGGCCGATGCGGGCGGGCCTATGAACACCAAACCTGCGGCAGCGCAAGCCTTGGCAAAGTCTTCGTTCTCGCTCAAAAAGCCATAGCCGGGGTGCACTGCCTCAGCGCCTGTGTCTTTGGCCGCTTGCAAAATGCGCTCCCAGCGCAGGTAGCTGTCCTTGGGCGCACTGCCGCCCACATGCACAGCTTCGTCGCAGGCTTGTACATGCTTGGCGCTGGCGTCGGCGTCTGAATACACCGCTACGGTCTGGATGCCCATCCGGCGGGCGGTGGCTGCCACACGACATGCGATTTCGCCACGGTTGGCGATCAGGATTTTTTTAAACATCGAAAACCTCATTCAGTGTTCTGTAGGAGCGAGCCCTGCTCGCGATTGGCGCCAGATGCAGATCGCTTGCAAGGCAAGCTCCCACATAGAGAAACAGGGTCAAGCCAGCCAACCTGGCTGACGCTTATCGAGGAAGGCCGACAAACCATCCTGCGCCTCGGGCGTGGCACGCAACCCTGCAATGCGTTGCGCGGTGTCTTCCACCACGGCATCGTTGATCGGTTTGTTGTCCACGGCGCGAATCAGGTCCTTGGCAGCGGCTTGCGAGAGCGGGCCGCCCTGGATCAGCGCATCGACGATCTCCTGCACCTTGGCGTCCAGTTGCTCGGGCTCGACCGCTTCATGCACCAGGCCCAGCTCACGCGCACGCAGCGCATCGATGCGCTCGGCCGACTGGAAATAGCGGTAGCTCTGTCGCGCACCGATGGCCCGCACCACATAGGGACTGATGGCGGCCGGGATGATGCCGAACTTGACTTCGGACGTGGCGAACACCGCTTTGGTGGAAGCGACTGCGATGTCACACGCGGCCGTGAGGCCGGTGCCACCGCCCAGCGCCGCGCCCTGCACGCGGGCAATGGTGGGTTTTTTCATTTCGGCCAGCACACGCAGCATGCGGGCCAGAGCGCGCGCATCACGCAGGTTGTCTTCCACGCCGTTTTGTGCAGCGCGCTTCATCCAGTTGAGATCTGCTCCTGCTGAGAAGCTCTTGCCGCGCCCGGCCAGCACGACCACGCGCACGTTGTCGTCAACATCGAGCGCTTCGCACGCTGCGGTCAGCTCGGCGATCAGGGTTTCGTCAAAGGCGTTGTGCACATCGGGGCGGTTCATCCACACGGTGGCCACGCGGTTGTGGTGTTCGATTTCTAGGGTTTGGTACATGTTTTTTCCGCTTCATCCGACCTTGTTTTGGTGGAGTCATTTATTTCTGAAGTTATTTCCTGTTTATGGATTTTTGGCCAGGCCAGGCTCCTTGTAGACCACTCGGCTGTCAACCGCATACAAATAGCACTGGGTGGACTTTCTCGAACAAACGGCCAAGACCCGCTCTGCAGGAACGGCAGGATCGCCCGGTGTTGGGGCTTTCAATCCCCATGAGTAAAAACATTGGCCGGAGGGTGCAATGGCATAAGCACGCGGCGGTTTTTGTTCCAGCCATTCAGAATATTTGAGCTTGCATGCCTCGGTGATGAATGGCACTTTAGAAAAGTCATCTACCCCTGCCCAGCTGCTTGCCGGGTATTTCTCCAAGGAATGGTTGTCCAGGTCGTCCGCTAAAGCTTTGCCTCGAACAGCTGTCGCTGGGCCGGGCCCATCCCACACCACGTCATCATTGACCACATACAACTTGCAAGGCACAGACGTCAGCGCACTGCAGGCTTGCACAGCATCCGCAGCAGCATTGGCACCCAATCGATACACCCACGACCCCTTGGTGTTCATCGCAAAGGCACGGGGTCTGGTTTTGACGGCAGAAAACCGTTGATAACCAATGCGGCCATCTTCGCTCAAAAATGGTACATCCGTGTGAGCTGGCAGGTCCTTGTTAGAAGCTTGCATGGGTCTTTGAACAATTTTTTTCTGGCCTTCAAAGGTCACATAATCGCCTTCATAGACCGTTTTCAATCGACTCACATCAGGCAACAGCCTCTCACCTTTGCGCTGCTTTTCGACCAAGCTTTTACTCTCAGCGTCGAGCAAGACGGCCCTTTCTGGAAAGCTCGGGTGCGTGCTCCACATGCTGGACTCAATTCCGGATGGGTTTTGCGCAGCCCAATTGCGATGGACGTTTGCAGCGTGTGACACATCAAAACCTGCAGCGGCAGACAGATACAGCCCCAGATAATCCGCATCCTTTTCCTTGTCCTTGGGATAAGGGTCAACCACTGGCATGGGGACAGAGCGGCCAGACAACACCCCCAACAAACCGAGCATGGCATTGAGCTTGTTACGGTTAATCTTTTCCTCCGTATGTCGCAGGATGGCGTGACCCAATTCATGCCCCATGATCAAGGCCAAATCATCATCGCTGTCCAGCATACGCATGAGCCCTGTCGTCACCGAAATGTCCTTGACCAGGGTCATCGCATTGGGTTCGTCCTTGTACATCACATGGATGTTGATGTCACATTGCCAAACTGGCTTGGGGCTCAAAACAACTTCCTGCTGACCTCTCAACACCGTGACCTGAATTTCTTGTCGGCGGCTTGCAAGCTCATGCACTTTTGTGTTCATCCAAAGTACCGGGCTGCTTTTGCCATCCACAGGCAGGGGCTCATCATTGACCTTCAGGACCTTGTCGCCCGCCTGCAATCCCGCTTTCTCCAGCGGCGACCCTTTAACAACATGGGGGAACATCAACTCATCCGTCAAGCCCGCACGCTTCATCATCTCTATGTAAGCATCCTTGAATTGCCTCAGACTGATGGGTGCCATGCCCAAGCCAAGTCGCCTTTTGTCTGAGCAATAAGGCGCACCCACACGCAGCAAGGCATAACCAATGCGGTCCAGGCGCTCAAGATTCTTGAGGTACGTTTGCGCGACCAACTGACCTTGAAGTCGCTTTTCATCCTCCAGCCGCGTATCGCTGGTTTGAGCATGCGTCCAGGCGGTCCCCACAAGCAAAATGCCAATCAGTGTTTTTTTCATGAACTCTCCATTTTTCAGACGGAAAGTATGACAAACAAAAGGCTACAAAAAACCACCCCCCCCAAGGGAACGCCCCACTCCAACCCAATCGAGGTCTCTCTCATTTCCTCGACTCCTCTTGCAAGCAATACACCATGTCCAACTCCGGGCAAGGCTGGCCCATGGCGGTCAGTGCCGCCGTGATCTGACCGCGGTGGTGGGTAGCGTGGTTGAACACATGCGCCAAGGTGGCCGCAAACGGCAAGGACTGGGGAACGCCTTTGCTGGTTTGGTAGTCCAAGAGACTGTCAAAACGCTCGGCGCTCCAGCTGGCGATCAGTGACGTCCAGTTGGCCGATCCGCCCTTGAGCGCCTGCGCCAGGCGTTCACGCTCGGGCTCGATTTCGGCATCCAGTGCCAGCACTGGCGATGCGCCTTTGGCAAAACGCGCGTACCAAAGCAGGTGCTCGGCCACCAGCATGTGGTTCAGCGTGCCATGGATGCTTTTGAAGAACAGGCCCACATCGCGCCGGTAGTCTTGGTCGGGCACAGGCGATACCGCTTCGAGCAGTCGATGCGTGGCCCAAACGTGGTAGCGGGCCAGGCGGCTAAAGTGGGTGTGCCAAGTCGATGAGTTGTTCACTGTGGCCATGTCTCCAGCCCTCCTAAAGTTTTGAGTGATTCAAAATCCGCGTCGCGGTGCAGCAGCGCGTGGCCATGGGTCATGCAGTAGCTGGCCAGCAGCACGTCGATGGGGCTGCGCACCGTGCGGCCCTGTGCCCGCAGGCGGCGGTACAGCGCTGCCGCGCTGAGCGCATTGGCCGCCCCGCCAATGTCCATCACGGGTAAATCCAACAGCAGGCTTTCTGCCGCACGACGGGCTGTGTCGTTGCGAAATCCACGCAGCACTTCGAACACCACCAGATCGGCTGTGCCAATCGACACGTCTCCACCTTCCAGCCAGCGCACCAGTTGCAGGCGTTGCGGTGTCGGCGCTTGATTGAAGAAGTCAATCCAGACGCTGGAGTCCACCAAAATCATGGCTTCTTCCGGGTTTTTACGATCAGTGCGGGCGGCTCGGGCTCTTGAAGCACCAAAGACTGAACGCCTGTGTAGACCTTCTCTGCCACGTCTATGGCGCGGTCGTATGGTTCGCCTGCGACCTTCAAAGCCTGCTGCTGCGCCCGCCAACGGGCCCATCCTTCGTCCGAGTCGTCCCACTGAAGCTGTCCTTGCAAGGCCAGCAAGCCGTCGTAGACTTTGCGCCGCTTGAGCATGCGCAAGCCCTCTTCCACAGCCTCTCGCTTGGTCTTGAAATCGCCATAAGCCATAACGTCGGCCATGAGCTTGTCGTCGATCACGATGTTGGTGCGCATTTGGAAACCTCCTGAATGTGTATGATTTTACAAAATCATACACATCACATGCGGAAAAGTCCAAATTTCGTCTCGGGAATCGGCGCATTGAGCGATGCACTCAGGCCCAGCGCCAGCACGCGGCGCGTGTCGGCCGGGTCGATGATGCCGTCGTCCCAGATGCGGGCAGTGGCGTAGTAGGGGTGCCCCTGGTCTTCGTATTGCTGCTTGATCGGGGCCTTGAAGGCTTCTTCTTCTTCCATGCTCCACTGGCCGCCCTTGCCCTCGATGCCGTCACGCTTGACGGTGGCCAGCACGCTCGCCGCCTGCTCACCGCCCATGACACTGATGCGGGCGTTGGGCCACATCCACAAGAAGCGGGGCGAGTAAGCGCGGCCGCACATGCCGTAGTTGCCCGCGCCAAAGCTGCCGCCAATGATGATGGTGAATTTGGGCACTGCAGCGGTGGCCACGGCCGTGACCATCTTCGCGCCGTTGCGGGCGATGCCTTCGTTTTCGTATTTACGGCCCACCATGAAGCCGGTGATGTTTTGCAAAAAGACCAGCGGGATCTTGCGCTGGCAGCACAGTTCGATGAAGTGCGCGCCCTTCAAGGCCGACTCGCTGAACAAAATGCCGTTGTTGGCGATGATGCCCACGGGCATGCCTTCGATGCGGGCGAAGCCGCAGATCAAGGTGGTGCCAAAGCGCGATTTGAATTCATCGAACTCCGAGCCATCGACGATGCGGGCGATGATTTCGCGCACGTCAAAGGGTTTGCGCGTGTCGGTGGGGATCACGCCATACAGCTCTTGCGCGTCAAACTTGGGGGGCACGGGCGCGTGTGTGGCGATGTTGGGGGCCTTTTGCGCGTTCAGGTTTTTCACGGCCTGACGCGCCAGCGCCAGCGCATGCACATCGTTTTGCGCCAGGTGGTCGGCCACGCCGGACAGGCGCGTGTGCACATCACCACCGCCCAAATCTTCGGCGCTCACCACTTCGCCAGTGGCCGCTTTGACCAAGGGCGGGCCGCCCAAAAAGATGGTGCCTTGGTTTTTGACGATGATGGTCTCGTCGCTCATGGCGGGCACATACGCGCCACCCGCTGTGCAAGAGCCCATGACCACCGCGATCTGCGCAATGCCCTGCGCGCTCATGTTGGCCTGGTTAAAAAAGATGCGGCCGAAGTGGTCGCGATCCGGAAAGACCTCGTCCTGGTTGGGCAGGTTGGCACCGCCCGAGTCCACCAGATAGATGCAAGGCAGGTGGTTTTGCTGCGCGATCTCTTGCGCCCGCAAATGCTTTTTCACCGTCATCGGGTAATAAGTGCCGCCCTTCACCGTGGCGTCGTTGCACACGATCATGCAGTCCACCCCGCTCACACGGCCAATGCCCACGATCACACCCGAGCTGGGCGCGTCATTGTTGTACATGTTGAGGGCAGCCAAAGGCGCAACTTCCAGAAAGGGTGTGCCGGGGTCGAGCAGCATCTGCACGCGGTCACGCGGCAGCAGCTTGCCCCGGGCTGTGTGTTTGGCGCGGGGTGCGTCACCGCCACCCAAAGCCACGCGCTCCAAATGGGCGCGCAGATCATCCACCAGGCCGCGCATGGCGGCGGCATTGGCTTGAAAGTCGGCCGATCTTGGGTTCAGTTGAGAGTGCAAAACAGTCATGTGTCTTCCTTGGCAGTGGCACGGGCGCACGGCAATCACCGCACCTGCGGGGCAATGCCCGCCAGCTTAAGGCCTGTTGCCCGGTTTTGGGGCGTCAAATGGGTTGCAAATCGTGCCACAATTTCAAGCCCCATGAACCAGCACCCATCAGCCCCCCTTCGCACGACCATCACCGGCCGAGCCGAAACGCCCATATTTTTTGTCAAAGCCATCGCACAGGCCTACACACAACGCGGCATGGACCCGATGCCCGCACTGAACGCGGCACAAATTGCGCCAAACTTACTGAACCACCATGACGCCCGCATCACCGCCCTGCAAATGGAATGGCTGTCGGCCACCGCCATGCGGGCGCTGGACGACGAGGCCTTGGGCTGGTTCAGCCGCCGCCTGCCCTGGGGCAGCTACGGCATGCTGGTGCGCGCCTCGTTGACGGCCCCCACCTTGGGCGTGGCGCTGCAGCGCTGGTGCCGCCACCACGGCCTGCTGACCGACGACATCCACCTGCAAGTCAGCACCGAGGCAGGCGCAGCGCACCTGCAATTGCATGAAAACCGCCCGCTGGGTACCCTGCAGGAATTTGCTGTGGTGTCGGTGCTGCGCAATGCTTTAGGCGTGGCCTGCTGGCTGACCGACTCGCGCATTCCACTTGTGCAAACCACCTTGCGCTTTGCCCCGCCACCGCATGCAGATAGTTACCGCGTGCTGTTTGACGGCCCCACGCAATTCATGGCCCCTGTGCACAGCCTGCAGTTTGACGCGGGTTACCTGAGCCTGCCGGTGCGCCGCGACGAAGCGGCTTTGCAACGCATGCTGCAACGCGCCCTGCTGCTCACGGTGCGGCCTTATCGGCGCGACCGCTTGCTGGTGGAAAAAGTCCGACAGACCCTGGCCGAACACCCCGAGCACAGCCGCAACGCCGACGACCTGGCGGCTTGGCTCAACCTGTCGGCCCGCACCCTGCACCGGCAACTCAAGGATGAAGGCGCGAGCTTGCAGCAGCTCAAAGACGCCGTGCGCCGCGACATGGCCACCGACTTGCTGCTGCGCTCGCAACGCCCCATCAAACAGATCGCCGCCGAAGTGGGCTTTCTGAACGAGAAGAGTTTCATGCGGGCCTTCAAAGGCTGGACGGGGCAGACGCCAGATGAGTTCAGATCCGGGCATTGACGTGTGAACAGGCTTTCTCGGCCATGCCATGTGGGACTTCTTGCGTAGGCCTCAGCTGCCATCCCCACACAAAGCGGTATTGCTGCTTTACCCTGGCGAATCAAACCAATGCCCCACGCCATAAACACTCCCCAGAAAATCGGCATGGGCATGGGCCTGCTGAATTTTCTTGCGAAGATTTTTTGCACATTCTTGATCCGGCACGCTGAAGTTTGAAATGTCTGAGACATGTCTTCTCGCTGGTCGGTACTCGCAGAGTCCGACATGATGGGTTTCAGCAATGGCCCATGTCGGTGTCTTCGACCGCCGACCTGCAACACCATTGAGTGCCAACTTCAGCGCGCCGGATCAATCAAGCACCAAACTGGTGGCCACAGCAGCCCCTGCGTTGAATTGGAGGCGATGGAGATTGATGGTGTCTGCGCATGATCATTCGATAAAATTGATTCTCCATCACATTTTCATCAGTCAAAATCTATGAATGTCACATTCCGGCAGCTGCGTCTTTTTCTGGCCACGGCTGAGACGGGCAGCGTGAGCGCCGCCGCAAGGGCCATGCATGTGACGCAACCCACCGCATCCATGCAGCTGCGCGAGATCACCGAATCGGTGGGCATGCCCCTGTACGACATCATCGGCCGCAAGCTGTACCTGACCGATGCAGGACAACAGCTGGCACGCACGGCGCGCGCCATTGTGGGTGAATGGGAAAGTTTTGAACAAGGCATCCACGCCATGCAAGGCCTGACCCAGGGCCGCTTGCGCGTGGCCGTGGTGAGCACGGCCAAATACTTCGTCCCGCGCTTGCTGGGCAGTTTTTGTGAACTGCACCCGGACATCGACATTTCACTGGAAGTGCTCAACCGCGATGGGGTCGTGCAGCGCCTGCGCGACAACCGGGACGACCTGTATGTGATGACCACACCACCGGGGGATATGGACCTGGAAGATCAGGTTTTTTTGGCCAACCCCTTGTTAGTCATTGCCGCCAAAAACCACCCGCTGTCTGGGCGCAAACGCCTGCCGCTGTCAGCGCTGCAGGGCGAACGCTTTTTGCTGCGCGAGACCGGATCAGGCACACGTCTGGCGACCGATCGCTTCTTCGCGTCTGAACAATTTGAACCCAGCTCACGTCTGGAACTGGGCAGCAATGAAGCCATCAAAGAGGCCGTTGCAGGCCACTTGGGCGTGGCAGTGATTTCAAAGCACGCGCTCAAGGCGGTCGAACTGGCACAAGAGCTTTGTGTGTTGCCGGTCAGCGGCTCGCCTATCCCGTCGCAATGGCACCTGGTCTATCCCAAAGCCAAACAGATTTCTCCCATTGCGCAAATCTTCCAGACACATTTGGTGCAACAGGCCAAGCTTTGGGCCAAGAGTTGAAAGCCCCTTCAGTCGGTCTGCCTGCGCATCAGGTGCCCCATCTCAATTCGTGCATGCCGGTGAACACCCGGGCCGCCCCGGCCTGCAACAGTGGCGCATGCTCAGCAGGCGGCGCGGCATAGGCCCACACCGTGGCCCCCGCAGCCACGCCCGCAGTGATGCCCACGGTGGTGTCTTCCACCACCAGACAGCGGGTCGGGTCCACTTGCAAATGCGCGGCAGCGGCCAGGTACACGTCGGGGTGCGGCTTGCTGCGGGGCATCTCGTGGCCGCTGAAAATGCGGCCTTCAAAAAAGTCCATCAAGCCCACTTGCTTGAGCATCATTTCAACCTTGAAACGATCCGCGCCCGAGGCCACCGCGATGCGGCCTTGGCAATGGTCATGCAGGTGTGCCACCGCTTCGTGCACGCCGTCGATGGCGGTGATGCTTTGTATCAAGCGCTCGTTGCGCCGGGCGAAAAATTGCGCCAGCCATTCATCGGTCAACGGTTGGCCGGTGTGGGCCTCGATGGTGGTGCGTTGGCTTTTGACGGTATGGCCCACAAAGCGCTGCATGCACTCGGCCAGCGTCATGCGCCAGCCTTGCTCTTCAAACATGTCGCGCAGCACGCCATTGGTGATGGCTTCGCTGTCCACCAGCACGCCGTCGCAGTCAAACAAGATGGCTTCAAAGTTCATGGGATCGATCATACGGGGTGGTCTTGGGCGCGATCCTATAGCTTGGATCAAAACCACCATCAAAGCTCATCGCCGTCCACATAAAACCAGCGACCGTCTTCGCGCACAAAGCGGCTGCGTTCGTGCTGACGCACCGCCTTGCCCCCCACCCGAAAACGCGCCACAAATTCGACCTCGGCGGTGTCAGCGCCTGTCACCCGGTGCTGCTTGATCTCCAAACCCAACCACCTGCCTTCTGTTTCAAGTGTCAGCTCGGCTGGCCGCTGGCTGCTGTGCCAAGTGGCCAGCAGATAGGGCACGTCGCCCAGCACAAAGGCGCTGTAACGCGAGCGCATCAAGCTTTCGGCATCGGGGGCGTTTTGGTTGGTGTGGTAGGGGCCGCAGCAAGTGTCCAAGCTCAGCGCCTGGCCTTTGGGGTTGGTGCGCCCGCAGGGGCAGGGTGTCAATTTCATGGGCTTTTTTGTAGGTCGGTGGCGTTAGCCCCGACAAACCTGAGTGGTCCACCATGTCGGGGCTGAAGCCGCCGACCTACGAAAATCACGCATCACGCATCACGCATCACGCATCACGCATCACGCGCCTTTGCGGGCTGCGCTTTCGGCCTTGTGTTGCTCCAGCGAGACGATGGGCGCGTGGGCTTTTTTCCAGGCGGTGAATCCGCCGTCGATGTGGGCCACGTTGGTCATGCCCATGTCTTGCAGGGTTTTGGTGGCCAGGGCGCTGCGCCAGCCTGCGCCGCAAAACAGGATGAACTGCTTGCTTTCGTCGGCGAACACGGGCTTGAAGTAGGGCGAAGCTGGGTCCACCCAAAACTCCAGCATGCCGCGTGGGGCCAACAGCGCGCCGGGCACGGTGCCTTCGCGCTCGAGTTCACGCACATCACGGATATCGACGATTTGCACATTCGGGTCATTCAAGCGGGTGCAAACGGCTTCCACGCTGTGCGTCGTGACCTGGGCCATGGCTTCGTCAACGAGCGCCTGGAATCCTTTGGTGATGGGCATGCGGGTCTCCTTGTGTGATTTGGGTGCCGTACCTGGGTGAGGCGCGTTTATTTTCGCCAGAAGTGCGCGCTGAACAAGACCAACACCGACAGCAGCTCCAGGCGACCCAGCAGCATGGCAAAGGTCAGCACGCTCAACTGAAAATGACTCAGACCGCCAAAGTTGCCCGACGGCCCCACTTCGCCCAGCCCCGGGCCGATGTTGTTGACGGTGGCGATCACGGCCGAAAACGCGGTGACGATGTCCATGCCACTGAGCAAGAGCAACATGCTCAGGCCCATGGTGGCACCGCCATAAATGAGCATGAAGCCCAACACCGCCGTCATGACCGACATGGGCATGATCCCACCGCCCAGCGTGACCGGATTGATGACGCGGGGGTGGATGATGCGCACCAGCTCGCGGCGCGCCTGCTTGACCAGCAAGATCATGCGCACCATCTTGATGCCGCCACCGGTGGAGCCTGCACACGAGACAAAGCAGCCCAAGAACATCAGCATGACGGGTGCAAACACGGGCCACAGCGCATAGTCAGTCGCCGCATAGCCGGTGGTGGTGGCCAGTGAAACGACATGAAATGCACTGGCACGCAAGGCCTGCAGCCAATCGCTGTACACGCCATGGGCCATCAACAAACCCGTCAGGAGCGCAGTGGCCAAGACCAGCACAGCAAAGTAGGTGCGAATTTCATGGTCGTTGATGACGGGCTTGAGTGACAGGGTGCGCAGCACCACAAAGTAGCGCACAAAGCTGATGCCGGCCAGCGTCATGAACACGATGGCCACGCCTTCAATCAAGGGTGAGTTGAAATGCGCAAAGCTGGCATCGTATGAAGAAAATCCGCCCAAGCCCATGGTGGTGCACATGTGCATGAAAGCATCGGCCCAGCTCATGCCCGCCCAGCGATAGGCCAGCAAGCAAGCGCCCGAAAACACAAAGTACACGCCCCACAGGCCGCGCGCCGTCTCGGAAATGCGCGGCGTGAATTTGGTGTCTTTCATGGGGCCAGGGGTTTCGGCTTTGTACAGCTGCACACCGCCCAGACCCAGCATGGGCAACACCGCCACTACCAACAGCATAATGCCCAGGCCACCGATCAGCTGCAAAAAGCAACGCCAGATGTTGACCGACACAGGCAAGTGCTCCAGCCCCGACAAGGCCGTGGCCCCGGTGGCCGTGAGCGCGCTCATGGCTTCAAAGTAGGCCTTGAACCAGGTGATCTCGGGCACCAAAAACATCAGCGGCAAAGCCGAGTAAGCGGGCAGCACCAGCCACACCATGTTGACCAGCAAGAAACCATCTTTGGTCTTCAATTCCCGCCGATGCTGCTGGGTGATCACCGCCAGCACCAAGCCACTGACTGCCGTCAAACCAAAGCCCGCCAGCCAAATCCACTGCAGGTCGTGGTGGTCTTCAAACCAAGCCCAAATGCCGGGCACCAAAAACGTGACCGAAAACGCGATCAGGATGCGCGCCATCAAGGACAACACGGGAGCGAAGAAGGTGAACATCAACCAAAGAAGGTCGCACTGACCTGAAAGAGTTTTTCCACCGCACGCACATCGCGCTTGTTGGGAATGAACAAGATGATGTGGTCGTCGGCTTCGATCAGGGTGTCGTGGTGCGGCATGAGCACTTCTGAATTTTTGCCCTCGCCGCGCACAATGGCCCCCATGCTCACGCCTTTGGGGAGCTTGATTTCCTCGACACGCCGGCCCACCAGCTTGGAGGTCTTGATGTCGCCGCGCGCAATGCCCTCCAGGGCTTCTGCCGCGCCCCGGCGCAGACTGTGCACAGCCGCCACATCGCCCCGGCGCAGGTGCGCCAGCAACTCGCCGATCACGGTTTGTGAGGGCGAGATCGCGATGTCGATGGTGCTGCCTTGCATCATGTCGGCATAAGCGCGGCGGTTGATCAGGGCCATGACGCGCCGCGCGCCCATGCGCTTGGCCAGCATGGCGGACATGATGTTGTCCTCGTCGTCGCTGGTCAGGGCCAGAAACAGGTCCATCTCGCCCACGTTTTCTTCGTGCAGCAGGTCTTCGTCTGCACCGTCGCCGTTCAAGATCAAGGTGCTGGATGGCAACTGGCTGGCCAGGTATTCGCAGCGCTTTTTGTCGCGCTCGATCAGTTTGACCTCGTAGCGGTCTGCCACATTGCGCGCCAAGCGCAGGCCCACTTTGCCGCCCCCAGCCACCATCAGTCGCCGCACGGGTTGATCGGTCTTGTGCATGGCCGCCAGCACGATCGGTATCGTCTGGGTGTCGGCCAGCACAAAAACCTCATCGCCGGGCAAGATGCGGGTCTCGGGCAAGGCGTCCACCAGCGCGTCTTGCCGGTACAGGGCCACCACGCGCATCTCGGCATGCGGCAAGCGGTCGCGAAACTCGGCAATGGTGTGGTTCACCAGCAGGCTGTCGGCCGCCGCACGCACCGCGATCAGGCTGACGCGGCCCTCGGCAAATTCAAGCACCTGCAAGGCCTCGGGGTACTCGATGAGCTGCTCGATGTAGCGCGTGACCGACTCTTCAGGGCAGATCACATGGTCGACCGCGAAACCGGATTTGCCCAACAACTCATCGCCTTCGTTGAACTCGGGCGAGCGCAAACGCGCGATGGTGGTGGGCACGTTGAACACATCGTGGGCGATCTTGCAAACCACCAGGTTCGACTCGTCCGCCGCCGCACAAGCGATGATCATGTCGGCGTCTTTGGCCCCGGCCTCGCGCAACACCGAAGGCTGGATGCCGTTGCCCACCACGCCGCGCAGGTCCAGGCGTTCTTCGAGCAGCCGCAGGCGTGCCGGGTCCTGGTCGATGACGGTGATGTCGTTTTGCTCGGAAACCAGGCTTTCAGCGACGCTTTCGCCTACACGGCCCGCACCCAGGATGATGATGTTCATGGGCCGCGATGATACGTGAAGGGCCAGCGCCAACTGGCCATTCAGGTCCTCAAAGCGCCCTCTGGATGATGATTTTTTGCACGTCGCTGGTGCCTTCGTAAATCTGGCACACGCGCACATCGCGGTAAATGCGCTCGACCGGAAAGTCGCTCACATAGCCGTAACCGCCCAGCGTCTGTATGGCGGCGGAGCAAACTTTTTCGGCCGCTTCGCTGGCGAACAGCTTGGCCATGGCCGCTTCTTTCAGGCAAGGCCTTCCTGCGTCTCGCAAGCTGGCCGCGTGCCAAATCAGCTGGCGCGCTGCTTCGAGTTGTGTGGCGCAGTCGGCCAAACGGAAACCCACGGCCTGGTGGTTGAAGATGGCCGTGCCAAAGCTCTCACGCTGCTTGGCGTAGTCAATCGCCACATCGAGCGCGCTGCGGGCCATGCCCAGGCTTTGCGCAGCAATGCCGATGCGCCCGCCTTCCAAAGACGACAGGGCGATCTTGTAGCCCTCGCCCTCTTGGCCGATCAGGTTTTCGGCGGGGATGCGGCAGTTGTCGAAGTTGATCTGCGCGGTGTCGCTGCTGTGTTGGCCCAGCTTGTCTTCGAGGCGCGCCACTACATAACCCGGGGCGCTGGTGGGCACGAGGAAAGCGCTCATGCCTTTCTTGCCCGCGCCCTTGTCGGTCACGGCAATCACCACCGCCACATCGCCGTGTTGGCCGCTGGTGATGAACTGCTTGACGCCGTTGATCACGTACTCGTCGCCGTCTTTGACGGCCGTGGTGCGCAGGGCCGAGGCGTCCGAGCCCACCTGCGGCTCGGTCAGGCAAAACGCACCCAGCATCTGACCTTGGGCCAGCGGCGTGAGCCACTGCGCTTTTTGCGCGGCGTTGCCATACATCATCAAGATGGCATTCACGGGGCAGTTGGTCACGCTGATGGTGGTGCTGACGCCACCGTCACCGGCTGCGATTTCTTCGAGCACCAGCGCCAGCGTCACATAGTCCAGCCCCGCGCCGCCCAAATCTTCGGGCACACAAATGCCATACGCCCCCAGCTCGGCCAGGCCCTTGTGCGCTTCTTTGGGAAAGTGGTGTTTCTTGTCCCACTCGGCGGCGTGGGGCCACAGCTCGCGCTGGGCAAAGTCGCGCACGGCGTCACGGATCATCTCTTGGTCGGGGGTCAGCAGCATGTCGGTCTTTCTTTGTCGGTTCACCAAGGCAGCGGTTGCCCATCATGGTTCAAAAATGCGCCACGGTGTTTGGGGTCGCGTTGGGTACGTACGGTCTCCAGCGTCTGGCGCAGGCTGGCTGCGCTGTCTTGTACTTTGACCGGCGCTTGCGGACCGCCCATATCGGTCTGCACCCAGCCCGGATGCAAGGCCACGCAGCCAATTTCGGGAAAGTCATGCTGTGCGCATCGGATGTACATGTTCAGTGCCACCTTGCTCATCCGGTAAAGCACTGCCAAGCTGGTTTCGGTCAACGTCAAACTGCCGAAGTGGCTGCTGATGACCGCAAAAGTACCTGCGGACTGGGCCAGCATGGGCGCCACTTGTGGCAACACCATCATGGGACCCATGGCGTTGGTCTGCATCAACAGATCGAATTTCTCTCGGGTGGGCGGCGAGACTGCTGTGTCCCGATCGCCGACCCCGGCAACATACACGGCCAAGTCCAGTTTTTCACCATCAAGTTGCCATGACAGGCCGCTGTTGCTCGCCGGGTCGGTCACATCCACACGCAAAGTTTCGCAGCCAAGCCCTTTCAAGCGCTCCAATCCATCCGAATTGCGTGCAGTGGCAATGACACGCCAGCCATCCTCTCGGTACTGTCGAGCCAGTTCCAGGCCAATTCCCCGGGACGCGCCAATCAACAAGACTGTTGCCATTTCATTCTCCGTAAGAGCTGCAACTTATAGCGATCAATGTCTGAGCTGTAGGTCGGTGGCTTTAGCCCCGACATGAAACCTTTGCAGGCAGATGTCGGGGCTAAAGCCACCGACCTACGAAAACCAAATTCACACCAATTCCAGCGCCACGGCCGTGCCTTCGCCGCCGCCAATGCACAACGTGGCCAAGCCCTTCTTGAGGCCACGGGCCTTGAGCGCGTGGATGAGCGTGACCATGATGCGCGCGCCGGATGCGCCAATCGGGTGACCGAGGGCGCAAGCGCCGCCATTCACATTGACCTTGTCGTGCGACACGTTCAGCTCTTTCATGAGCGCCATAGGCACCACGGCAAAGGCTTCGTTGACTTCCCACAGATCCACGTCTTCGACCTTCCAGCCCGCTTTGGCCAGCGCCTTTTGAGTAGCGCCCACGGGTGCAGTGGCAAACCACTCGGGCTCTTGGGCGTGGGTGGCGTGGCTGACGATGCGGGCCAGCGGTTTGCAGCCGAGCTTGGCCGCAGTGCTCTCGCGCATGAGCACCATGGCAGCCGCGCCATCGTTGATGGACGAGCTGCTGGCAGCTGTGATGGTGCCGTCTTTCTTGAAGGCGGGCTTGAGGCTGGTGATTTTGTCGAGCTTGACTTTGCCCGGGCCTTCGTCGATGGACACCACACGTTCGCCGCTGCGGTCTTTCACCGTCACGGGCGTGATCTCGGCTGCAAAGGCACCCGACTCGGTGGCGGCCTTGGCGCGCTGCACGCTGGTGGTGGCAAAGTGGTCTTGCTCGGCGCGGGTGAAGCTGTACTTGGCGGCGCAGTCTTCGCCAAAGGTGCCCATGCTGCGGCCGGGCTCGTAAGCGTCTTCCAAGCCGTCGAGCATCATGTGGTCAAAGATGCGGTCGTGGCCCATGCGGTAGCCGCTGCGACCTTTGAGCATGAGGTAGGGCGCGTTGGTCATGCTTTCCATGCCGCCAGCCACTAGCACGTCGTGTGTGCCGGCCACCAGCATGTCGTGCGCGAACATGGCCGCGCGCATGCCCGAGCCGCACATCTTGGACAAAGTAACCGCGCCCGCGCTCTTGGGCAAACCGCCCTTGAAACTCGCCTGACGCGCTGGCGCCTGGCCCTGACCGGCCATCAGGCAGTTGCCAAACAACACTTCGGTGACGAGCTCGGGGCTGATGCCTGCGCGCTCGACGGCGGCTTTGATGGCAGCACCGCCCAGGTCGTGTGCGGCCAGCGCAGAAAAGTCGCCCTGGAAGCTGCCCATGGGGGTGCGGGCAGCGCTGACGATGACGATGGGGTCGTGTGACATGGTGAAGCCTTTCAAGTGTGTGGGTCTTTGTGGATGTCGGCAATGATGAGGTGTTCGCCGGTTTCTTCTTGGGCGATGCGGCGGATATAGGCCACGAAGTCGGGGTCTTCGCCGCGCAGCAAGAGCGGCAAGGACAAACGGAAGTCGTCGCGCCTGCACCACTCGCGCATGTAATCGTCCCAGGAGTTCCAGCGCCGCTGTTCGGTGGCACCCATGTCGTCGCGAAAGGCGATCAGGTAAGCCCGCTCGAACAAGGCGATCAGCATGTCGAAGATGGTCATCATGCGTTCGCTTTGCTCTGGCGTGGGATCGGGCAGGCCCTGGTTGGTGCGCAGCTGCAGATCGGCGTGGTCCAGCACCACTTTCAGGAAATCGTTGTAAGCGTCTGAGAGGTGCTGGTAGGCCTCTTCTTCTTCGTTTTCGCGCTCCTTGCGCTGCTCCAGCCAGAACACCCAAGCGGCATAAGGCAGACCGAACACGGTCACGGCATAACTGCCCATCTCGAGAAGTTCAGCCAAGCTCATGGGTACACGGCGCTCAGCCGCCTCTTGGATAGCGCTTGAGCGCATGGCGAAACACACCCAGCACCTCACCCGGATGGCTCATGCTCACCCCCAGGTCTTTGGCCAGGCCGTCCTTGATGCCGTAACACCAACCGTGCACGCTGAGTTTCTGACCGCGTGCCCAGGCGTCCTGCACCACGTTGGTCAATGCCACGTTGCCCACCTGTTCGATCACATTCATTTCGCACAAGGTGTCTTCCTGCTCGGGAATGCTCAGGTGATCGAGGCGGCGACGGTGGCGCACTTTCACGTCGTGCACATGCCGCAACCAGTTGTCGACCAGGCCCACACGCAAACCACGCAAAGTGGCCAGCACACCGCCACAGCCGTAATGGCCGACCACCATGATCTGCTCGACCTTCAGGACATCCACCGCATACTGAATGACGGACAAGGCATTGAGGTCGGAGTGCACCACCAGATTGGCCACATTGCGGTGCACAAACACCTCACCCGGGTCCAGCCCGGTGATTTGGTTGGCGGGGACTCGGCTGTCGGAACAGCCAATCCACAAGAATTTTGGATTTTGCTGGTTGGCCAATCGTGTAAAAAATTCGGGGTCTTCGCGCTTCATGCGCGCTGCCCATTCGCGGTTATTGGCAAGCAATGTTTGCATTGGTGCGGGTCTCAGCAGGTTTCAGAAAACAATTCGCGTCCGATCAGCATGCGGCGGATCTCGGACGTGCCCGCTCCGATCTCGTACAGCTTGGCGTCGCGCCACAAGCGGCCCAGTGGGTATTCATTGATGTAGCCGTTGCCACCAAAAATCTGCACCCCCTCGCCCGCCATCCAGGTGGCTTTTTCGGCGGTCCACAAGATGACCGAGGCGCAGTCCTTGCGCACCTGGCGTACATGCTCTGTGCCCAGCAGGTCGAGGTTTTTGGCCACGGTGTAGGCAAACGAGCGTCCGGCTTGCAGCACGGTGTACATGTCGGCCACTTTGCCTTGGATAAGCTGGAACTCGCCAATGCTTTGGCCAAACTGCTTGCGGTCGTGGATATAGGGGATCACGTTGTCCATGACGGCCTGCATGATGCCCAGCGGCCCGCCGGTGAGCACAGCGCGTTCGTAGTCCAGGCCACTCATCAGCACTTTGGCCCCGTTGTTCAGGCCACCCAAGATGTTCTCGGCGGGCACTTCGACATTGTTGAACACCAGCTCGCCCGTGTGGCTGCCGCGCATGCCCAGCTTGTCGAGCTTTTGCGCAATCGAAAAACCCTTCATGCCCTTCTCGATCAAAAAGGCCGTCACGCCGCGCGCGCCCAGCTCGGGCTCGCTTTTGGCATAGACCACCAGGGTATCGGCGTCGGGGCCGTTGGTGATCCACATCTTGGAGCCGTTGAGCAGGTAGTAGCCGCCTTTGTCCTCTGCCTTGAGCTTCATGCTCAGCACGTCGGAGCCCGCACCGGGTTCGCTCATGGCCAAGGCACCGACGTGCTCCCCACTGATGAGCTTGGGCAGGTATTTGGCGCGCTGCTCGGGCGTGCCGTTGCGCTTGATCTGGTTGACACACAGGTTGGAGTGCGCGCCGTAGCTCAGGCCCACAGAGGCGCTGGCACGGGAGATTTCTTCCATCGCGATCATGTGGGCGAGATACCCCATGTTCGCGCCGCCGTATTCCTCACCCACGGTGATGCCCAGCACGCCCAGGTCGCCCATCTTGCGCCACAGGTCCATCGGAAACTGGTCATTGCGGTCGATTTCGGCGGCACGGGGGGCGATTTCGGCTTGGGCAAAGTCGCGTACGGCGTCGCGCAGGGCGTCGATGTCTTCACCGAGTTGGAAGTTCAGGCCGGGCAGGTTGTTCATGGTTTCTCCGTTGAGCGTTGAGCGTTGAGCGTTGAGCGTTGAGCGTTGAGCGTTGAGCGTTGAGCGTTGGGCGTTGGGCGTTGGGCGTTGGGTTTTCACGCTGAACGCTGAACGCCCAACGCTGAACGCATCAGTAAGTTTTAGGCACAGGCACCAGCGTCGACTGCATCACAGCACAGTCCGAGCGTTTGCCGCTGTCGTCGATGTGCACCACTTCGGCGGTGGTCACGATGATGCGTTTGCCGGCTTTGGTGACGCGACCGGTGGCGCGAATCTCGCCGCCTTGGAAGTTGGAGAGGAAGTTGATCTTGTATTCCACGGTGGTGACTTCCATGCCTTCAGGTGCCACGGTCAACGCGGCATAACCACCCGCAATGTCCGCCAGCGCGCCAATGGCTCCACCATGAAAACCGCCTTGTTGCTGCGTCACTTTGTCACTGTAGGGTACCGCCAGCTCGACTTGCCCGACGGTGGCCGACAGCAGGCGCACACCCAAATGGTTCATCATGCCCTGACGGGCCAGACTTTGAGCAATGCGTTCATGGGGTGTGGGGGGTGTAGAGACTGTGGTCACGGGCATCACGCTGGACATGAAAAAAATGGGACTTTAATTGACGTTTACGTAAACGTCAATTTTAAACTTCACTCGACGCTCGCTTGCTGAGAGGCCTTGTTCAGCAAGCTGCGGGTGTCCTTTTCGTGCGCCTTGACCTCGTCCAGCGTGGCCTCCAGGTCGGCCAGCTGCGACTCCAGCTGCTGGCGGTGTTCGGCCAGCACGACCAGGAACCTCTTGAGCTGGGGCACCGTGTCGCGCGGGCTGTCATACATGTCGATCAGGTCTTTGGCCTCGGTCAGCGACAAGCCCAGGCGTTTGGCACGCAAGGTGAGTTTGAGACGGGTGCGGTCGCGCGCTGTATACACCCGGTTGCGCCCTCCCGGGCCAGAGCGCTCGGGTTCGAGCAGGCCCATGTCTTCGTAAAAACGGATGGCCCGGGTGGTCAGGTCAAATTCCTGGGCCAGATCGCTGAT
This sequence comes from Limnohabitans planktonicus II-D5, assembly GCF_001270065.2. Taxonomy (GTDB): domain Bacteria; phylum Pseudomonadota; class Gammaproteobacteria; order Burkholderiales; family Burkholderiaceae_C; genus Limnohabitans_A; species Limnohabitans_A planktonicus. Next base: position 15,136 of record NZ_LFYT02000025.1, on the reverse strand, counting down.
CGTGTACGTGCTTGCCATGGCGGGGTCCTCACCGTCCTTGCACACCGGGGACAGCCCCCGTCAAGGTGAGCCGCCTAGAATGCTTTTCATGTTTGACGTTAACGTTAACGTCAATGGTGCGAATGCTAACCCATACGAGCTGACCCATGCCCCCTTTGCCCGCCGCTTCTTTGTCAGCCCCGCCCTTGCACTACCCCCTGGACAAACAATTGCCTGAACTGGGCAGCGCCATCGAAGTGGCGCCCGGCGTGATGTGGTTGCGCATGGCCCTGCCTTTTTCGCTGGACCACATCAACCTGTGGCTGCTGCGCGACCGCATGCCCCACCCCGAGCAAGCGGGCGTGCTGCGCGAAGGCTGGACCATCGTGGACTGCGGCATTGACAACCCGGCCACACGCGAGGCCTGGCTGAAGGTGGAAAGCCAGGTTTTGCAAAACCTGCCTGTCTTGCGCGTGCTGGTGACGCACATGCACCCCGACCACATGGGCCTGGCCCACTGGCTGTGCGAACGCTGGAACGCTCCTTTGTGGATCAGCACGGGCGAATTTCAATCGGCCATGCTGGCCTGCTCCGGCCTGTCCAACTTTGGCGGTGACCCTACGGTGCAGTTTTTCGCGGCCCACGGCTGGACCCGCCCTGAAGACATGGCTCAGGTGCGCTCGCGTGTGACTTATTACCCCGGCATGGTGCCCAAGATTCCCGGCGCTTTTGTGCGCCTGATGGCGGGCGACACCGTCAGGATCGGGGAGCGGGATTGGCGCTGCATCAGCGGCTATGGCCATTCCCCCGAACACATGGCGCTGTACACGGACCAGGGGCAGATACTCATCAGCGGGGACATGCTGCTGCCCTCGATTTCCACCAATGTCAGCGTGTACGCCATGGAGCCGGACAGCAACCCCTTGCAGCTGTTTCTGGATTCGATCGGCCGGTTCGAGGACTTGGCGCCTGAAACGCTGGTGCTGCCCTCGCACGGACGCCCATTCAAAGGCGTGGCCACGCGCCTGGCCCAGCTGCGCCAGCACCATCAGGACCGCCTGGACGAGTTGCTGGCCGCCTGCATCGAGCGGCCACACAGCGCGCACGATGCGCTGCCGGTCTTGTTCAGACGCCCACTGGATGTGCACCAGACCACCTTTGCCATGGGCGAATCGGTGGCCCACCTGAACATGCTCTGGCTGGACGGGCAGCTGGTGCGCCACCGCGATGACGATGGCATCTACCGTTTTCGCGTGTCTCAGTCCTGATGAAGGCCCATGGGTGACTGCTTCAGGGCCTGGCGACGTTCGGCGTAATCGGGCATGACTTCACCCACGGTGTCCCAAAAGCGGGGGCTGTGGTTCATCTCACGCAAATGGGCCAGCTCGTGCACCACCACATAGTCGATCTGGCTGATGGGCAGGTGAATGAGGCGCCAGTTCAGCCGAATGTGCCCGTCGCTGCGGGCGCTGCCCCAACGGGTGCTGGCGCTAGACAGGCTGAGCTTTTTCCACTGCACCCCCAACTGGGGCGCAAAGTGATGCAAACGCTGCTCAAACAGGGTCACGGCTTTTTTCTTGAGCCAGGCTTGAGCGGCTTCGCGCACCTGCGTGGCGCTGGCATTGGGCGGCAGACTCACGGGCAAGGTGTCGTCTGGCGACTGCACATGGCTGGGCAACTCTCCCCGGCGCAGCACGCACAATTGCACGGTGCGCCCCAAATAGGGCACCGCTGCGCCATGCGTCCATTCAATGGCCGCTTGAAATTGCTCTGTTTGCCGCTGCCTGGCCTGCTGCAATTTGGCCACGATCCAGACGCTTTTTTCCTGAACTGCGGCATCCACCTCGCGCATGGGCACCCAAGACGGGGCGCGCACCACCAGGCCATCGGGCCCTACCAAAAAGCCAATGCTGCGCCGCCGTGAACGCTCAAAGCGATAACTCACCGGCACGCCTTGCAAAACGGCGTGGCGCGTAGACGTTGGATGGGTAAACCCCTGCGGTGCTATGGCGGGTTCAGGCAAGGCCTTGAGCACGGGTTCTGTGGGCCCCAGATCAGTGGGGGCTGGGGTCTGCCCGGCCGTCACTGGAACAAGGGGGATCAACGCAAGGGGCTGCGGCTTGGGCTGCTGCTTTTGTGACGGTGCGGGCAACTTGCGCTTCTTGGCCTTGGGTGCCAGAGACGGCACCGGGTCACCTCCGGTGAAGAAGTCAAACACAAATTGCATGGGCGTGCGCATGCGAAGGGCCGACTTGTGTTCAGTGCGCGGGGCTTGCTGCGCTGGCCGGGGGGTAGGCCTCAGGGTCGAGGCGGTGCATTTCGGCTTCGATCCAGTTTTCCACTTCCAGCATCAGCTCTTCAGCTTGGCGCCCTTCGCTGGGAATGGCCTTGCCAATCGAGATGTCCACCACGCCGGGGGTTTTGATGAAGGCCTTGGTGGGCCAGCAACGCGCCGACGTCACGGCAATCGGAATCACAGGCACCCCGGCCGCAATGGCCAAACGTGCACCTCCGGTTTTGTACTCGCCTTTTTGGCCACGCGGAATGCGTGTGCCCTCGGGAAACATGATGACCCAGACGCCCTCTTGCATGAGGCGGCGGCCTTGCTGCACCACTTTGGCAAAGGCGCGCGAACGCTGCTTGCGGTCGATGTGGATCATGTCCATGCGCGCCATGGCCCAGCCAAAGAAGGGGACATGCAGCAGCTCTTTTTTGAACACATAGGCCAGGGGGTGCGGCATGATCGCGGGCATCACAAAGGTCTCCCAGGTGGACTGGTGTTTGACCAGCAAGACGGCTGGGTCCTTCGTGCCCTGGGGCAAGTTTTCCATGCCCTGAATGCGGTTTTCGATGCCCAGAATCCAGGTGCCACTGTTCACCGCCAAGCGCAACCAGGCGGCGCAAATCCAGTACAGGCGTGTGCTGCTGATGAAGTAAGAAATCAGCACGACAAACAGCGCCCAAGGCACCACGGTGATGGTCATCCACAACACATGGATCAGAGATCGGATGAAGTTCATGTTGGTGTCGTTGTCAAAGTGAGGCGCGAACCCTTTTCAGAGCCCAGTAAATGATCGACACAGGCGGCCAGATCGGCATGCACCTGTGTACCTGCCGGGAAACCCGGCGGCAAAGCTTGCCCCAGCCATTCAGGATGGCGACCGCTCAGCACCATGTGCGGCACGCAGCCCACCACTTCGGCCACCTGCATGTCGCTCAGGCTGTTGCCAATGCAGGGCACACCGGTCAGGTCCACGCCATAGCGCTCGGCAATTTGCGAGAAAAGACCCGGCCAGGGTTTGCGGCAACCGCAGCCTTCATCGGCTGCATGCGGGCAATAGAAGAAAGCATCGATGCGCCCGCCCACGGCCGCCAGTTTCTTGATCAGGTGGCTGTGCACGGCATTGAAGGCGGCCATGTCAAACAGGCCCCGCCCCAGACCCGACTCGTTGGTCAGCAACACCACATGAAAACCCGCGTGGTTCAAGCGGCTGATCGCCTCCAGCGCCCCGGGTAAAGGCTGCCACTCGTCCGGCGATTTGACGAACTCGTCACCCGTGCGGTTGATGGTGCCGTCGCGGTCCAGGATGACGAGTTTCATATGGGTGTTCATGCGCGCTTGGTGGGGGTGCCAGACTCGGGTCGGCCGATCAAGCCGCCAGACGCGACAAGTCGGCCACGCGGTTCATGGCCACATGCAGCGACTTGAGCAGGCCCTGGCGGTTCAAGCGCAGGTCCATCTCTTCGGCGTTGACCATCACGTCGTCAAAGAAAGCGTCCACCGGGGCGCGCAACGCGGCCAGGGTTTGCAGGCTGGCGGTGTAGTCGCCCGCCTTGAACTGCGCCTCGGACTCTGGGACAAACTTTTGCATCACGGCGTAGAGGTTTTTCTCGGCCTCTTCCTGCAGCAAGGCGGGGTTGACGTGGGCGTCCACCTCACCGGCTTTTTTCAGGATGTTGCCGATGCGCTTGTTGGCGGCAGCCAGCGCCGGGCTCTCAGGCAACGCAGCAAAGGCGCGCACGGCCGACAGGAATTGGCTGACCTGACCCAAACGGGCCGGGCGCAGGGCCATGACGGCATCCACCTCTTGCGCGCTGAAGCCTTGCTCACGCAGGTTGCCAGACAGGCGGTCGTAGATGAAATCGATCAGCACCTCTGCGTTGCCCGAAATCTTGTCGCCGAACACAGGTATAGAGAGGGCCAACAATTCGGGCAAGCCCAGCGCCAAGTCTTTTTCAATCAGCATGCGGATCACGCCCAAAGCGTGGCGGCGCAGCGCAAACGGGTCTTTGTCGCCCGTGGGCACGTTGCCGATGCCGAACATGCCCACCAGGGTTTCGAGCTTGTCGGCCAAAGCCACCACCAGGCCGACGTGGTTGCGCGGCAAGTCGTCGCCCGCAAAGCGGGGCTTGTAGTGGTCTTCGATGGCCTCGGCCACTTCGGTGGACAGGCCGTCGTGGCGGGCATAGTAGCCGCCCATGATGCCTTGCAGCTCGGGGAATTCGCCCACCATGTCGGTCAGCAAATCGGTCTTGGCCAGGCGGGCGGCCTGCTCAGCTTGCTGCGCCAGCGCATCGCCCCCCACTTGCTGGCCGATGGCTTGGGCGATGGCGCAAACCCGCGCCATGCGCTCGCCTTGGGTGCCCAGTTTGTTGTGGTAAACCACTTTCGACAGGCCTTCGACGCGCGATTCGAGCGTCTTCTTGCGGTCCTGGTCGAAGAAGAATTTGGCATCGGCCAGGCGCGGGCGCACCACGCGCTCGTTACCGCCGATCACCAACGAAGCGTCGTCGGGGCTGATGTTGCTCACCACCAAGAAGCGGTTCGTTAGCTTGCCCGACGCATCGATCAGAGGGAAGTATTTCTGATTGGCCTTCATCGTCAGAATCAGGCATTCTTGCGGCACACCCAAGAACTCGGTCTCGAACTGGCAGGTCAGCACATTGGGGCGCTCGACCAAGGCGGTCACTTCGTCGAGCAGGGCCTCGTCTTCGATGGGGCGGGCACCGTTGCCCACCTTGGCAGCCGCCGCTTGGAGCTGGCGCACGATCTCAGAGCGGCGCTCGGCAAAGCTGGCAATGACCGCGCCGTCGCGCTTGAGCACTTCGTCGTATTGGTCAGCGTGCGGCAACACCACAGGCGAGACCTTGGCCTCAAAGCGGTGACCTTGTGTGCTGTTGCCTGCCGTCAGGCCCAACGCCTTGACCGGCACCACGGCGCTGCCATGCAGCGCGATCAGGCTGTGAGCGGGGCGCACAAAGTTGACGCTGCTCCAGCCTGGCAACTCACAATCGGTCTCCAGCTGGTATTGCATGACTTTGGGAATCGGCAGCTTGGCCAGCGCTTCTTCCAGCGCTTTTTGCAGGCCCGCATGCAGCGATGCGCCTTTGACGATGCTGTCGTAAAACAGGGCTTCTGCTTTGCCGTCTGGCGCGCGCTTGAGCGCGGCCACAGCGGTGGCCGGATCGCTCACGTCAGCACCCAGCGCTTGCAGTTTTTTCAGCAAAGCGGGCGAGGCGTTGCCCGCCGCGTCCAGGCCCACGGCCACAGGCATCAGCTTTTGTTGCACGGCCTTGTCGGCCGCTTGTGCGGACACGCCTGTCACATGCGCGGCCAGGCGGCGGGGCGATGCAAACGCGGTCACCACCGCGTCGGCCGCAGCCAACCCTTGGGCCTTGAGTTGTTCGGCCAGCACGCCAGAAAAAGCAGCACCCAACTTGTTGAGCGCCTTGGGCGGCAGCTCTTCCACAAACAGTTCTACCAGCAGATTTTGTGTCGTCATGTTGTTCTCCCTCACGCGGCTTTCTTGGGCATTTGGGCAACCCATTCACGCGGGGCCATCGGGAAGTCCAGACGTTCGCGGCTCTCGTAATAACTCTGGGCCACGCTGCGGGCCAGGTTGCGGATGCGGCCGATGTAGGCGGCCCGCTCGGTCACGCTGATCGCGCCGCGCGCGTCCAGCAAGTTGAAAGTGTGCGCGGCCTTGAGCACTTGCTCGTAAGCAGGCAGTGCCAGCTGTGCGCCCATGAGGTGCTGGGCCTGCTTTTCGTGCGCACCAAAGGCGGTGAACAAAAACTCGGCGTCGCTGTGCTCAAAGTTGTAGGTCGATTGTTCGACCTCGTTTTGTTTGTACACATCGCCGTAGGTCAAGCCATCGGTCCACTTCAGGTTGTAGACGTTGTCGACGCCCTGCAAATACATGGCCAGGCGCTCCAGGCCGTAGGTGATCTCGCCCGTGATCGGCTTGCAGTCGATACCGCCCACTTGCTGGAAATAAGTGAACTGCGTGACTTCCATGCCGTTGAGCCAGACTTCCCAGCCCAGACCCCAGGCACCCAAGGTTGGGTTTTCCCAATCGTCTTCAACGAAGCGGATGTCGTTTTTCTTCAGGTCAAAACCCAGCGCCTCAAGACTGCCCAGGTACAGCTCGAGGATGTTGCTGGGTGCGGGCTTCAAGACGACCTGAAACTGGTAGTAGTGCTGCAGGCGGTTGGGGTTTTCGCCGTAGCGGCCATCCTTGGGGCGGCGGCTCGGTTGCACGTAGGCGGCTTTCCACGGCTCTGGGCCAATGGCGCGCAAAAACGTGGCGGTGTGGCTGGTGCCCGCGCCGACTTCCATGTCGTAGGGCTGGAGCAGTGCGCAGCCCTGGGCGTCCCAGTACTGCTGCAATTTGAGGATGATTTGTTGGAAGGTCAACATGGCCGAAGCGTTGCCAGCAGCGAGCTGGCGAGGGTGGATGGGCGCAGGCTTTGCGCAAACCCTTGATTTTACGGCCTTTGCTGGGGTCAAGCACCCTCAGTTCTCTGCCACTGGAACGATCGTCTTCGGCCCTTAAGCCTTCAAGGTGCCGTCCTGCGTCGCCAGGCGGCCAGCAGCAAGACCACGGCACAGATCGCCCACAAGGGCTTCAGACCCCAGGCGGTGGCCCAACGCGCATAGGGCGTCAAGCCGGTTCGGCCTTCGTAGCTGCCGATCAAGGTGCCACGCGTGAATCGCGGCAGTTGTTGCGTCACACGGCCTTGGTGGTCAATGATGGCGGTGGCGCCGGTGTTGGTGGCGCGCAGCATGGGTCGACTCAATTCCATGGCGCGCATGCGCGAGATGTTCAGGTGCTGGTCCACCGCCAGGGTGTCGCCAAACCAGGCGATGTTGCTGACATTCACAAAGGCCGTAGGCGCTTGCAGGGGGTCTTTGAACCGGGCGGCGAGTTCTTCGCCAAACAAGTCCTCATAGCAAATATTTGGTGCCAGGCGCTGGCCTTGCCAGTGAATGGGGGCCTGATGCAGCCCGCCCGAGCGGAAATCGCCCAAGGGAATCTGCATCTGGCGCACAAACCAGACAAAGCCGGGCGGTATGAACTCGCCAAACGGCACCAAGTGGTGTTTGTCGTATTGGTAAGCGGCTAGGCCCTGCGACCCCAAGGCCACCAGGGAGTTGGTGTAGCCCGCACTGGATGAGCCCAAGGGCACACCCACCAGTGCCAAAGGTCGTCCCGGTTCGGCAAAGTGCTTTTCCAAATCGGGCCAATACGTGGGCGGCAAATGGCGCGGCAGCAACGGAATAGCCGTTTCGGGTGCCACCACCAACGCCTGGCTGCTGCTGCGCAGCCGTGCGTCGTACCACTGCAGGGCATCCCGGATGCCGCTGTTCACATCAAACTTGGCGTTTTGCGAGATATTCGCTTGCAACAACTCGACCTGCGCGGTGCCCGTCGAGGCCGTGAATGCGGGGGACCAGGCTTTCATCCCCCAGCAGAGCCCCCACACCAACGCTAATGGCGGGACTGCACGCCAACCCCACCCCGCCAAGGCCAGCCTCATGGCCAGGCCCGCAGCGAGTGCGCCGATGCCATACACGCCCACCCAGGGTGCCCACACCGACAACATGCCGTCCACATGTGCATAACCGCCTGCGCCCCACGGAAAACCCGTCAGCCACTGGCCACGCATCAATTCGGCCAGTGTCCAAAGCGCAGCAAACAGCGCACTTCGCTGCCATGGCGAAAGGACTTGACGGCCCAGCCCGCTCGATAGACCCACCCATGCCGCCGCTGCCAAAGCGTAATACAAGGCCAGCGCAGCGGCCAGGGCCAGCACGGCGAGCACGGCCAGCACGCTGGGCAGCCCCCCCACATCGTGCATCGACACATAGAGCCACCAAAACGAGCCCGCCAGCCAGGCTGTCGCGAACACACCGCCTTGCCAGGCGGCCAGCCGCATGATTGGCTTGAGACGAAGCCCTTGCGTCTGTGTGATTTGCACCAGCCCTCGGGCAAGCCACAACAGGCTCAGGATTTGCAACCAGCCCTGCGCATGACCGCTGCCGGGCATGGCCATGGATGCAGCCTGCGCGACACCCGCCAAAGCGGGCCAAACTGTTCGCCGTGTCAATGCCTGTCGCCCGCTCATGCAGCCGATTGATGGGGAGACACGGGTGGTGAGGCTTGCGACACCTTGAACCAGCGCACAGCACCTGCACGGGTGTGCAAGACCACAAACTGCAGTCCGGCCAGCAGGTGCTTTTCACCCCGGCGGGGTACATGCCCCATTTCATGGGCAATCAAGCCACCGATGGTGTCGAAATCAGGACCATCGGTTTCTTCACGGGCTTCCTGTAGGTTAACGCCAAAGGCTTCACTCACGCGCTCCAGCGAGGTGTCACCGCTGACGCGAAAGCTCCGATCTGGTAGACCAAAAATATCCCCTTCATCGTCGGCGATGTCGAATTCGTCTTCGATTTCGCCCACGATTTGCTCCAGCACGTCTTCAATCGTGATCAAACCCGCTGTGCGACCGAATTCGTCGATGACGATGGCCAAGTGGTTTCGGTTGTCACGAAACTGGCGCAGCAGGTCGTTCAGACCCTTGCTTTCGGGCACAAACACGGCGGGGCGTAACAGGGTGCGGATGTTCAATTGCGGAGCACGCTGAAGCTTGAGCAGGTCCTTGGCCAACAGGATGCCGATGACGTTTTCTTTCTCGCCTTCATAGACCGGAAATCGCGAATGTGCGGTCTCAATGACCTGGTGCAGCAGTTCGTCAAACGGATCATCAATGGACAGCAGGTCCATGCGCGGTGCAGCCACCATGACATCCCCGGCCGTCATTTCGGCCATGCGGATCACACCTTCGAGCATCAAACGACTTTCGGCATTGATGATGTGGTTGCCTTCAGCCTCGGCCAAAGTCTCGATCAACTCGTCTGCAGAGTCGGGGCCAGGATGGATGAATTCAGCCAGTTTTTGCAAAAAACTGCGTTTGTCTTCGCGCTCGGTAGTGCGCGCAGGGTGAGGGTCTGACACAGTCAAGAAAGGCAGGACATGCTGTTGTGGCGGGGCTCTAGGATAGCGGATTCAGATGACAGTGCGTTATGGACTTGGTTTGTCAGCCCTTGTCGCTGACATGTCTTGCATCACGCACACCTTGCCGAACCTCTTGCAGGGTTGACAACCATTGTCGAAATTGGTGTGCCTGGTTTTTCAGTTGATAGTCAATTTCAGCCATTTGCTCTTGAAGCATGCCGCTGATTTGGCTGTCCAGGTTGGCGGTGGGCAAGCTCAGATAGGCCTCGGTTTCGCTGCCATCGCGCTCCACCTTGGCCCCCGCATGGCGTGCGATCTTGAGCATGGCGACGTTTTCGCTCAAGGCATGGATAAATAACATGCTCACCCCCTGATTGCGGGCGTGTGTGGTGGCATGGTTGAACAGCTTGGCACCAATCCCCCTTCCACGCTGATGAGAAGCCACGGAAACTCCAAACTCGGCGCAGGTGGCCCATTGTGGATCCACTGAATAAGCCAGATGCGCCATGGCCACCAATTCCAGGCGGCGATTGAAGACGCCGAAGATTTCATCTCGTTCAAAATTCAGGCCCGTCACATAGCGCCCAATTTGCTCGTCAGTCGCCGGATATCCAAAACGCAAGTAGCGATCTTGAGGCTGCAATGACAGCAAATGTTTTTGGATGCGTGGTTTGTGCCTGGGTGACAAGGACCGGATCGGCAGCCAACGCAGTCCATGAGAGGCGGTTTGTTTTCGATCTGTTTGACCAGCATCCAATGCACCAATCCATCGCATCCAAAAGCGACGCCAGAATCCGATGCTCTTTGTGTGGGTTTCAGTCATGTGCGGGGAGGTTTCTCTCATTTTGCACGCATTTACGAATTGTGTTTGTGCGCAAGTCCTCCCAGCCTTGATGCTGTTTTGTCGCCTTTGAGACCTTCTCCTTGACTTTCTGGGGGATAGCCCTCTGACACTTGGACGCAGACATGATGACAATGTTTTTATTCACGGAGACGAGCATGGATCGCATTTGGTTGAAGAATTACCCCGCAGGCGTACCACACGACATTGATGCTGACCAATACAGCAGCCTGACGGATTTGTTGAAAACCGCTTTTGAGCAACATGGCGAGAGTCCTTTTTCGGTCTGCATGAACCGCTGGATGTCTTACCGTGAGCTGGATCAGCTCTCGACCGCTTTAGGTGCGTGGTTGCAGAGTCAGGGCCTGCAACCAGGCAGCCGCGTTGCCATCATGCTGCCCAATGTTCCGCAGTTCGCCGTGAGCATGGCTGCGATTTTGCGTGCCGGGTACACCTGTGTGAACGTCAACCCTTTGTACACCGCTCGTGAACTGTCCCACCAGCTCAAGGATTCCGGTGCCTCAGCGATCGTCATCCTGGAAAATTTCGCATCTACATTGCAAGAGGTCATTGATCAAACGGATATTGAACATGTGGTGCTGGCATCCATCGGTGATTTACTAGGCCCCATTTATGGTCGATGGATGACATTTGCCGTCCGCCATCTGGCCAAAATGGTCCCCGAATTCGAGCTGCCCTTATCAAACGGTCGCACTGTGACTTCGTTCAAGAAGGCCATATCCGTGGGAAGCCGTATGTCGCTCAAGCCATGCACTCAAACCCTTGATGACATCGCATTTCTTCAATACACAGGGGGTACGACTGGGCTGTCCAAGGGAGCCATCCTTACCCACAGGAATGTTGTAGCTTCGATTTTGCAAGCCGAAGCTTGGTTTTCTCCTGCTCTGAAAGACATCGGTGATCTCCGAAATGTCAACAGCATTGCGGCTTTGCCTCTCTATCACATCTTTGCCTTGACCTTGTGCCTTCTGGCCATCCGCCAAGGGTCGCACATGACTCTGGTGCCCAACCCTCGGGATTTTGACAAATTCATTGAAGTGCTCAAACAGCGGCCGTTTCACATGCTGCCTGGCGTGAACACCTTGTTCAATGCGCTCATGCAGCATCCGATGTTCAAAACCATTGATTTTTCGACCCTCAAACTTACACAGGCGGGAGGAATGGCCGCATCGGAAGGCACAGCACGCCATTGGCATGCTGCCACCGGCTCCACCATGATCGAAGGATGGGGCATGAGCGAGACCTGCGCCATTGGCACCAACAATCCGGTCACGCATACCCATTTCAGCGGGAACATAGGCCTGCCCTTACCAAGCATCGACATAGCCATCAAGGATGATGCAGGCAACAATTTACCCTTAAACAGTTCTGGTGAAATTTGCATTCGTGGTCCCAATGTGATGACCGGTTATTTCCAACAAGCCGATGAAACCGACAAAACTTTTACTTCTGACGGGTTCATGCGCACGGGTGATGTCGGCTTCATGGATGATCAAGGTTTTACACGTATCGTGGATCGCAAAAAAGACATGATCATCGTCAGCGGCTTCAATGTTTTTCCCAACGAATTGGAAAATGTCATCTCCACCTGCCCCGGCGTCGTGGAATGTGCTGCAGTGGGTATTCCAGACACCATGCAAGGCGAGGCCATCAAGGTATTCGTGGTCCGCAATGATCCTCTGTTGACTGAAGAGGCCATAGCACGGTTTTGTCACGAAACACTGACTGGATATAAACGTCCCAAATACATTGAATTCCGCGAAGAATTACCAAAAACCAATGTGGGCAAAATTTTGCGTCGAGAACTTCGCAACCATACTTGAAGCTTATTAAAAGCTATGTCAAAAAATATTGAGTTGCCAGATGGTGTGTCTGTATTCGAACGCGGCTGGTTATCTGCCAACAATATCTTGCTGTGCGACCATGATCAGGCCACCCTGATTGACAGTGGATACGTCACACACCAATCGCAAACCTTGTCGTTGCTTGAGCGAAGCTTGGGAACTCGCTCACTGGACTTGCTGGTCAACACCCATTTGCACAGTGACCACTGCGGTGGCAACCAAGCCTTGCAAGCACATTATCCGGACATGCAAACCTGGATACCGCCGGGTCAGTCCTTAGCCGTAGCTTGCTGGGAAGAAGATGCTCTGAGCTACAAACCCACAGGTCAAAACTGCCCCCCCTTCAAGTTCAACGCAATCCTGCAACCCGGCGCGGTTCACCATTGGGCTCGCATGGACTGGGAAGTCCATGCCGCACCCGGACACGACCCGCATTCAGTCATTCTATTTGCCCCAGAGCAAAGCCTGCTTGTGTCTGCTGATGCCTTGTGGCAAAACGGCTTTGGGGTTGTGTTTCCTGAACTACAAGGAATAGATGCGTTTGATGAAGTCAGTGCCACGCTTGATCTGATTGAGAAACTGAATCCCGCCATCATCATTCCTGGCCACGGTTCAGTTTTTATGGACGTGGCCTCAGCCTTGTCATTGGCTCGCAAAAAGCTTGATGTCTTTGTCAAAAATCCAGATAGACACGCCAGTTATGGAGTCAAAGTTCTGCTGAAATTCAAACTGCTCGAATGGGGTAGCATCAACCGCCTTGATTTTGATCAGTGGTCTAAGGATGTGCCATATTTAAACGACTTGCATGATCGCTTTGGCCATGGTTATACGCTCAGTACTTGGATCGACATGATGCTGGCAGAGTTACAGCGCAGTGGTGCTGTGAGTGTTGAAGAGGGTTTTCTGCACAACACATAAAAGAAAACGCCCCACCGAACGGTGAGGCGTTTTGGGCTGTTAGAAGCCTGACGATGTCCTACTTTCACACGGGAATCCGCACTATCATCGGCGCTAAGTCGTTTCACTGTCCTGTTCGAGATGGGAAGGAGTGGGACCAACTTGCTATGGTCATCAGGCATAACTTGGTGTCATCTTGACTTGCGTCAAGACAACGAATTCATAGAGTTTCGAATCAGATTTTGGCTTTTAAACCAGGCTATTAACCCGGACTTTCAACCTTTTTTGAATGCGTCAACTTGGCATAACTTCCTTGACCAATGCACATCTTTCAATGTGTGATCAAAGTTATAGGGTCAAGCCGCACGAGCAATTAGTATCGGTTAGCTTAACGCATTACTGCGCTTCCACACCCGACCTATCAACGTCCTGGTCTTGAACGACTCTTCAGGGGGCTCAAGGCCCCGGCAGATCTCATCTTGAAACGAGTTTCCCGCTTAGATGCTTTCAGCGGTTATCTCTTCCACACTTAGCTACTCGGCAATGCCACTGGCGTGACAACCGATACACCAGAGGTGTGTCCACTCCGGTCCTCTTATAAACGTCCCAAATACATTGAATTCCGCGAAGAATTACCAAAAACCAATGTGGGCAAAATTTTGCGTCGAGAACTTCGCAACCATACTTGAAGCTTATTAAAAGCTATGTCAAAAAATATTGAGTTGCCAGATGGTGTGTCTGTATTCGAACGTGGCTGGTTATCTGCCAACAATATCTTGCTGTGCGACCATGATCAGGCCACCCTGATTGACAGTGGATACGTCACACACCAATCGCAAACCTTGTCGTTGCTTGAGCGAAGCTTGGGAACTCGCTCACTGGACTTGCTGGTCAACACCCATTTGCACAGTGACCACTGCGGTGGCAACCAAGCCTTGCAAGCACATTATCCGGACATGCAAACCTGGATACCGCCGGGTCAGTCCTTAGCCGTAGCTTGCTGGGAAGAAGATGCGCTGAGCTACAAACCCACAGGTCAAAACTGCCCCCCTTCAAGTTCAACGCAATCCTGCAACCCGGCGCGGTTCACCATTGGGCTCGCATGGACTGGGAAGTCCATGCCGCACCCGGACACGACCCGCATTCAGTCATTCTATTTGCCCCAGAGCAAAGCCTGCTTGTGTCTGCTGATGCCTTGTGGCAAAACGGCTTTGGGGTTGTGTTTCCTGAACTACAAGGAATAGATGCGTTTGATGAAGTCAGTGCCACGCTTGATCTGATTGAGAAACTGAATCCCGCCATCATCATTCCTGGCCACGGTTCAGTTTTTATGGACGTGGCCTCAGCCTTGTCATTGGCTCGCAAAAAGCTTGATGTCTTTGTCAAAAATCCAGATAGACACGCCAGTTATGGAGTCAAAGTTCTGCTGAAATTCAAACTGCTCGAATGGGGTAGCATCAACCGCCTTGATTTTGATCAGTGGTCCAAGGATGTGCCATATTTAAACGACTTGCATGATCGCTTTGGCCATGGTTATACGCTCAGTACTTGGATCGACATGATGCTGGCAGAGTTACAGCGCAGTGGTGCTGTGAGTGTTGAAGAGGGTTTTCTGCACAACACATAAAAGAAAACGCCCCACCGAACGGTGAGGCGTTTTGGGCTGTTAGAAGCCTGACGATGTCCTACTTTCACACGGGAATCCGCACTATCATCGGCGCTAAGTCGTTTCACTGTCCTGTTCGAGATGGGAAGGAGTGGGACCAACTTGCTATGGTCATCAGGCATAACTTGGTGTCATCTTGACTTGCGTCAAGACAACGAATTCATAGAGTTTCGAATCAGATTTTGGCTTTTAAACCAGGCTATTAACCCGGACTTTCAACCTTTTTTGAATGCGTCAACTTGGCATAACTTCCTTGACCAATGCACATCTTTCAATGTGTGATCAAAGTTATAGGGTCAAGCCGCACGAGCAATTAGTATCGGTTAGCTTAACGCATTACTGCGCTTCCACACCCGACCTATCAACGTCCTGGTCTTGAACGACTCTTCAGGGGGCTCAAGGCCCCGGCAGATCTCATCTTGAAACGAGTTTCCCGCTTAGATGCTTTCAGCGGTTATCTCTTCCACACTTAGCTACTCGGCAATGCCACTGGCGTGACAACCGATACACCAGAGGTGTGTCCACTCCGGTCCTCTCGTACTAGGAGCAGGCTTCCTCAAATCTGCAGCGCCCACGGAAGATAGGG